>NZ_MVWW01000001.1:0-408143 GCF_003637685.1 Helicobacter pylori
TTGCTTAGTTTTCAAAGATCGTTTGCTTAATCAGCTATCCTTGCAGATTGCAAAGCGGCTTTTTAAAAGCCCTTGCTGAAACAAGGAAATGAAAGTATAGTCATAGAAAGCTTAAGGTTTGCTTAAATTTAGGGAATGTTTGGGAAAATATTTTGATTTTTTAGAGCGCTTAAAAATCGCACGATCGTTTCTTTAGGGATAATCACCAAACTTTCTTGGCTTTCTAAAGTGCTGCTAGCCATTCCCATAAACTCCCCTACCTCGCTAAAATAAGGCCTCCCTCCCCACAACACGCTCCCCTTTTTAAAAGAAGCATCAAGCGAAAGAAACTTTTTAGACTTTAAAAGTTCAGCCACAGAAATGTCCGTTGTCTGTATAGAAAAAGAATTCCCCTCATTTAACGCCGGGTAGTAGAGATCGGAATTGGGTGTTTTTTGATTGGCATAAAGATTTGAACGAAAAGTTTGAGCGTATTTGGCATAAATCCTCGCATGGTAATAGCTCTCTTCTCTTTTATGGCAATAATCGTCTCTAAAATCGGCGGTTTTTAAGAGCGAAAGCCCTTGATCCCTATCTATCGCTTCAAGGCGCAAGCTGGCTATACAAATCAGCTCTTTAGCGCTGCTATCTTGCATTTTGGCTAAAATCATTTTAGGATACAAGCCATTAGAATAGAGCGTTTCAGAAGAAGCGATATAACGCCCGTTTTCTAGCAAAGTCGCATAGCCTTCTTTATAAGTCCCATCGCTAAAATACACTTTCAATAACGCAATAGAATAAACCCATGTAGGGAGTTCTGGATCTAGGGGTGGATCGCTTCTAACAAGCTTAATATTATGAGCGCCCATCACGCATGACAACAAAAAGATACAACAACCAACCGCCAATCTTTTATGCCAACGCACCATTATCCAACTTACCGCTTAAATTTCAAAAGCATCCTACAACACTATCGGCTAAAATACCAATTGTTTTAATTTGTTGCTATAATAGAGCATTTGAATGACAAAAGCTTATCGCAAAGGTTTATGATGAAACCAATTAAAACTTATGATATTAAAGAAGAAGAGCTTGCAAAAACCGCTTACGCCACGATCAAAACCAATAAAGGCCATATCACTCTAGAGCTTTTTTACAAAGACGCGCCCCAAGCGGTCAGTAACTTTGTAACTTTGGCTAAAGAGGGTTTTTATGATGGGCTTAATTTCCATCGTGTGATTGCCGGCTTTGTGGCTCAAGGAGGTTGCCCTTATGGCACAGGCACAGGAGGGCCAGGGCATCGCATTAAATGCGAAGTGGCTCATAACCCCAACAAGCACAAAAGAGGCTCTATCTCTATGGCGCATGCTGGAAGAGACACAGGAGGGAGTCAATTTTTCTTGTGTTTTGTGGATTTGCCCCATTTAGATGGCGAACACACCGTGTTTGGTAAAATCACCAACGCAGAAAGCCTTAGCGTTTTGGATAAAATCAAGCAAGGCGATACAATAGAGAGCGTTGCGTTTAGCTCTTCTCTATAAAGGAACAAGAAATTAAAGATGCTCATACTCAGCCGCAAAGTTAATGAAGGGATTGTTATTGATGATAACATCCACATTAAAGTCATTTCCATAGATAGAGGGAGCGTGCGTTTAGGGTTTGAAGCGCCTGAAAGCACCCTTATTTTGCGTGCTGAACTCAAAGAGGCCATTGTGAGCGAAAACCAAAAAGCTTCTGCGTCCGTAGATGAAAGCTTGTTAGAGAACATCAAAAAGGTCATTAAGCCTTGACGCATGTTTTTGAAGTTTATCCTAAAGTCAATATTTTTTTAAAAATCCTTCACAAAGAAGGGGCTTACCACAAGCTCATTTCTCGCATGTGTTTGGTTAAAGGCCAGCTAAAAGACATTATCAGCGTCAAAAATGCCTTATCTTTCTCATTAAAAGGGGATTTTGACTGCCCTTTAGAAGAAAACTCGCTTTTTAAAGCCCTCCAAATTTTAAAAAATTTTTTAAAATCAAAAAATTCCTCTCATTCTGCCATCAAATCCCTAGACACCCTGGCGATTGAAGTAGAAAAAAACATCCCCACTCAAGCCGGTTTGGGTGGCGGGAGCGCTGATGCTGGGGGGCTATTGTATCATTTAAATCAGATTTTTGACTGGCGTTTGGGTTTAGAAGAGCTTTATACTATGGGATCTTTAGTGGGTGCAGACACCAACTTTTTCATCTCGCAATACAAAAGCGCTAACGCTACTTCTTATGGCGAAGTCATTGAAAATTTTGAAGAAGAGCCTTTAGAAAATCGCCTAGAAATCTATGCTCCAACTCATGTTTTTTGCAGCACCAAAGCCGTTTATCAAGCTTATAAGCCCAAAAATTGTTTTTCTCAAGCTAAAGAATGGCTTAAAAAACCGAGTTTGGAATGCTTAAAAACTTGCGACAGAAACGAATTAAACGATCTTTTAAAGCCGGCTTTACTCACTAACCAAGCCTTAAGAGATATAGAAAGCGAACTAGGCAAGGAGTGGTTTTTTAGTGGGAGCGGGAGTGCGTTTTTTAGACTAAAGCCTGCGCAAAAAGGGGGCGAATGAAACTCATTGCCAGCAATAAAAAAGCCTATTTTGATTATGAAATTTTGGAAACCTTAGAAGCAGGATTAGCGCTTTTAGGCTCTGAAGTGAAGGCTTTGAGGCAAACTAGGGTGAATTTAAAAGATAATTTTGTTAAAATAATCAAAGGAGAAGCTTTTTTATTTGGTGTTCATATATCCTATTTAGATACAATCCATGCGTATTACAAGCCCAATGAAAGGCGAGAGCGTAAGTTGCTTTTACACAAAAAGCAATTATTGAAATGGCAACTTGAAGCGTCTAAAGAACGCTTGAGTATTGTAGGATTGAAATTGTATTTTAACCAAAGAAACAGGGCTAAAATCCAAATTGCTTTAGTGAAAGGAAAAAGATTGCACGACAAAAGACAAAGTCTCAAAGAAAAAGCGCTCAATAAAGAAATTCTTACCGATTTAAAACACCACTTTAAAGGATAATAATGAAAGAAATGGTAGATTATGGGATTATAGGGTTTTTGATCTTTTTATCCGTCATCGTTATAGCGATCGCAATAGAAAGGTTGTGGTTTTTTGCCACTCTTCGTGTAGATGACTACACAGACAGGCGCAAATTAGAACTAGCCCTACACAAACGCTTGACTCTAGTGGCCACGATTGGCTCAAACGCTCCTTATATCGGTCTTTTAGGAACGGTTATGGGGATCATGCTCACTTTTATGGATTTAGGCTCTGCTTCTGGCATTGACACTAAAGCGATCATGACTAATTTAGCCCTTGCTTTAAAAGCCACTGGTATGGGGTTATTGGTAGCGATCCCTGCGATTGTGATTTATAACATGCTCGTGAGAAAAAGCGAGATTTTAGTCACTAAATGGGATATTTTCCACCACCCGGTTGACACGCAATCTCATGAGATTTATAACAAAGCCTAAGGATTGAGCGGTGAAAAAAGTAGAATCCATGAATGTGGTGCCTTTCATTGACATCATGCTTGTGTTACTGGTGATCGTGCTGACAACCGCGTCTTTTGTGCAAACTTCAAAGCTCCCTATTAGCATTCCCCAAGTGGATAAAGACAGCACTGATTCTAAAGATGTTTTAGACAAAAAACAAGTTACGATCGCTATTTCTAATAAGGGTTCTTTTTATTTTGACGATAAAGAAATCAGCTTTGAAAATTTAAAACATAAGGTTTCCACTTTGGCAAAAGACACCCCCATTGTCTTGCAAGGCGATAAGAAAAGCAATTTGGATAACTTTATCAAAGTGGTGGATTTGTTGCAAACGAATGATTTGAAGCAACTTTACATTCTTGTTGAAGATAAAAAGAATCAAAAAAATTAGTTTTAGTCAATTTTTAGCATTCTTTAGCTAAAATCTGTGTTTATGTTTAATTTTTATCAAGGGAGTTTTAAATGAAACGCACTTACCAACCACACAACACACCAAGAAAGCGAACCCATGGCTTTCTTGTGAGAATGAAAACCAAAAACGGGCGCAAGGTGATTAATGCCAGACGAGCTAAGGGCAGAAAAAAGCTTTCCGTCTAAACCCTACGACTCTTTAAAAAATAAGAGCGAGTTTGACAGGGTTTATCAAAAAGGTTTTAAAAAGCACAACCCTTTTTTTTCGCTCTTTGTTTTGGATTTATCAAAAGAGTTGCCAAAAGAAAGAGAGGGCTTTAAAGATCCGCTCTCTTGTAGGCTTAAAGACAAAGAAGCACTTTATTTGTTAGGTTTGATCGTGTCCAAAAAAGTCGGCAACGCCGTGAAACGAAACCTTATCAAACGCCGTTTGCGTTCGCTTACATCAAAGCATGCCGCTCTTTGTCAAGGGCTTGCTTTGGTGTTTGTGCCTAGAAGCGATTGCTATCATTTGGATTTTTGGGATTTAGAAAAACATTTTTTAGAAACGCTAACTCCCCTTAAAGGCTATATGAACAAAGCCTTAAAAGACTTGAAAAAAGGAATAACTCATACCTATGCGAAACCATAAAACGCCTTTTTTAAGCGCGATTTTTATAGCATCAATCAAGGGTTACCAACGCTTTTTTTCAGCTTTCACCTTTTCAAGTTGTCGGTTTTACCCCACTTGCTCCAACTACGCTCTGTGGTTACTCTCTTTTGAAAACCCTTTGAGCGCTACAGGTAAGATCATTTTAAGGATACTCTCATGCAACCCTTTTTGCTCTGGAGGCATTGCTTACCCTATTACTCGCTTGAAACGCCCTAGTTTGCTCCAATTTAATAAAGATTTTAATCATAATTTTAAAACCATCACTTTTTGGCTTATCCCCACCAAAAGCCACACAACTTATTACATCATTAAGGTTTAATCACAATGGATAAAAACAACAATAATAATCTCCGCTTGATTTTAGCGATCGCTCTGTCTTTCTTGTTTATCACTCTTTATAGCTATTTTTTCCAAAAACCCAACAAAACAACAACCGAAACCACAAAGCAAGAAGCAATGTATAACAACACGACTTTAAACCCCAACGCACCCACCACCACCCAAAATTTTAGCGTTACTCAAACCATCCCCCAAGAAAATTTGTTAAGCACGATTTCTTTTGAGCATGCCAGAATTGAAATTGATTTTTTAGGGCGCATCAAACAGGTTTATCTCAAGGATAAAAAATACCTAACCCCCAAACAAAAGGGCTTTTTAGAACATGTGAGCCATCTTTTTAGCTCCAAAGAAAACGCGCAACCCCCCCTAAAAGAGCTCCCCCTTTTAGGCGATAATTTAAAACCTTTAGAGGTGCGCTTTTTAGACCCCACGCTCAATAACAAAGCGTTCAACACCCCTTATAGCGCTTCAAAAACCACTCTTGGGCCTAACGAACAGCTTGTTTTAACCCAAGATTTGGGCGATCTTAGTATCATTAAAACCCTGACTTTTTATGATGATTTGCATTATGATTTAAAAATCGCATTCAAATCGCCTAATAATATTATCCCTAATTATGTGATCACCAATGGTTACAGACCGGTGGCTGATTTGGACAGCTACACCTTTTCAGGCGTGCTTTTAGAAAATAACGACAAAAAAATTGAAAAAATTGAAGATAAAGACGCTAAAGAAATCAAACGCTTTTCCAATACCCTCTTTTTATCCAGCGTGGATAGGTATTTCACCACCTTGCTTTTCACTAAAGATCCTCAAGGTTTTGAAACCTTAATTGATTCAGAAATAGGCACTAAAAACCCCTTAGGGTTCATTTCTCTTAAAAACGAAGCAACTCTGCATGGTTATATTGGCCCCAAAGATTACCGCTCTTTGAAAGCGATTTCGCCGATGCTCACTGATGTGATAGAGTATGGCTTAATCACTTTCTTTGCTAAAGGCGTGTTTGTTTTACTGGATTATTTGTATCAATTCGTGGGCAATTGGGGTTGGGCTATCATTTTTTTAACGATTATCGTGCGCATTATCCTCTACCCCTTAAGCTATAAGGGCATGGTGAGCATGCAAAAGCTCAAGGAATTAGCCCCTAAAATGAAAGAACTCCAAGAAAAATACAAGGGCGAACCCCAAAAATTGCAAGCCCACATGATGCAGCTTTACAAAAAACATGGGGCTAACCCGCTAGGGGGTTGTCTGCCCTTAATCTTACAAATCCCGGTGTTTTTTGCCATTTATAGAGTGCTTTATAACGCTGTGGAATTGAAAAGCTCAGAATGGATCTTATGGATTCATGATTTATCCATCATGGATCCGTATTTTATTTTACCGCTTCTTATGGGAGCGTCTATGTATTGGCACCAAAGCGTTACGCCAAACACCATGACCGATCCCATGCAAGCAAAGATTTTTAAATTCTTGCCCCTATTGTTCACAATCTTTTTAATCACTTTCCCCGCAGGGTTAGTCTTGTATTGGACCACGAACAACATCCTTTCGGTGTTGCAACAACTCATCATCAATAAAGTCTTAGAGAATAAAAAACGCATGCATGCACAAAACAAAAAGGAACATTGATGCAAAATCCTATTGAAATCAAAGCCAAAACCTTAGAAGAAGCCCTTATCCAGGCTTCTATCGCCTTGAATTGCCCCATTATTAATTTGCAATATGAAGTCATTCAAACGCCCTCTAAAGGTTTTTTAAACATCGGTAAAAAAGAAGCCATTATTTTAGTGGGCGTTAAAGAAAGCGTTAAGGAGGTTAAAGAAGAGAGCGTTAAAGAAATTGACACGAAAGAAATCCATCAAAGCACAGAAGAAAAAAAACAAAACTTAGAAACAGAAACGCCGCAAGAAGAAAGAATCACCCCTAAACCCCCTAAAAAAAACCTCAAAGAAGAATCTCATAATGGAGACAAACTCCATGAAATTAAGCAAGAATTGAAAGACTTATTCTCCCATTTGCCCTATAAAATCAATAAAGTGGAAGTGAGTCTTTATGAACCGGGGGTGTTATTGATTAATATTGATGGCGAAGATTCCGCTCTTTTGATTGGCGAGAAAGGCTATCGTTACAAAGCCCTTTCTTACTTGCTCTTTAATTGGATCCACCCTGCTTATGGCTATAGTATCCGCTTAGAAATCTCCACCTTTTTGCAAAACCAAGAAAAGGTTATGGAAGCGCAACTCCAAAGCGTGATCATGACCGTGCATGAAGTGGGTAAGGGGCAGATGAAAGCCCCTGATGGCGTTTTAACCTATATCGCTTTAAAGAAATTACGAAAAGCGTTCCCCAACAAATACGTTTCCATTAAAACCAATTTAAACGATGAAAAATACATCGTTATCAACGACTTTAACAATGAATGACACCATCGCCGCTATCGCTACCCCTTTAGGCAAGGGAGCGATTAGCATTATTAAAATCAGCGGCTATAACGCCCTAAACATCCTCAAACAACTCACCCAAAAACAAGACTTCACCCCCAGATACGCTTACGTGTGCGATATTTTTTCTAATGGCGTTTTATTAGACAAAGCGTTAGTCATTTATTTCAAAGCCCCTTATAGTTTCACCGGTGAAGACGTGTGTGAAATCCAATGCCATGGAAGCCCCCTTTTAGCGCAAAATATCTTACAAGCTTGCTTGAATTTAGGATCTAGGCTCGCTAAAGCGGGGGAATTTAGCAAAAAAGCCTTTTTAAACCATAAAATGGATTTGAGCGAGATTGAAGCGAGCGTTCAGCTCATCCTTTGTGAAGATGAAAGCGTTTTAAACGCTCTAGCCAGGCAGATTAAGGGCGAGTTAAAAATTTTTATTGAAGAGGCCAGGAACGATCTTTTAAAGCTTTTGGCGAGCTCAGAAGTTTTGATTGATTATAGCGAAGAAGACATTCCTAGCGATTTTTTAGATGAAGTGTCTCTTAATTTAGAAAAACAAATCGCCTCTTTTAAAGACTTATTGGATTTTTCTAATACGCAAAAACAAAAAAACAAAGGGCATGCCTTAAGCATTGTTGGCAAACCCAATGCCGGCAAAAGCTCTTTATTAAACGCCATGCTTTTAGAAGAAAGGGCTTTGGTGAGCGATATTAAAGGCACAACGAGAGACACCATAGAAGAAGTCATTGAACTACAAGGGCATAAGGTGCGCTTGATTGACACCGCTGGCATTAGAGAGAGCGCGGATAAAATAGAGCGTTTAGGGATTGAAAAAAGCCTTAAAAGTTTAGAAAATTGCGACCTTATTTTAGGCGTGTTTGATCTTTCTAAACCCCTAGAAAAAGAAGACTTTAACCTTATGGATACCCTTAATCGCGCTAAAAAGCCTTGCATTGTTGTTTTGAATAAAAACGATTTAGCCCCCAAACTAGAGCTTGAAATTTTAAAATCTTATCTTAAAATCCCTTATTCTATCCTAGAAACTAACACCCTAAATTCCAAGGCTTGTTTGAAAGATTTGAGCCAAAAAATCAGCGAGTTTTTCCCCAAATTAGACACCCAAAACAAGCTCTTACTCACTTCCCTAGCCCAAAAAACCGCCCTAGAAAACGCCATTATTGAATTGCAAAACGCTAAAAACCATTTAGAAACTTTAGAGCTTTTTTCTTATCATATTTTAAGCGCGATAGAAAACTTGAACTTGCTCACCCGCCCTTATGAAACCAGCCAAATGCTTGACAGCATGTTCAGCGAATTTTGCTTAGGCAAATGAAATCGCTTAAAGAATGGATTAAAACCCCCTTTTAGCGCTACTTTTTAAGACTTTTTTACCCATTAGCGCCGTTTAATACCCGCATTTGCAAAAAACCATGCTGCCATTTTTCAAAAAGGGGTAAAATGAGCTAGTTTAAAATATATACACACCATCAACTACTTTTGAGTAAAAATGTTAAAAAAGACAATAAGGAGATTTCATGTTAAAACTCGCCAGCAAAACGATTTGTTTGTCCCTAATCGGATCATTCACCGCTGTAGAGGCCTTTCAAAAACACCAAAAAGACGGCTTTTTTATAGAAGCCGGCTTTGAAACCGGGCTGTTACAAGGCACACAAACCCAAGAACAAACCATAGCCACCACTCAACAAAAACCCAAACCTAAACCCAAACCCAAGCCCATTACCCCTCAAAGCACCTATGGGAAATACTACATCTCCCAAAGCACCATTTTAAAGAATGCGACTGAGTTGTTTGCAGAGGATAATATCACCAACTTAACCTTTTATTCTTTAACCCCTGTGTATGTAACCGCTTATAACCAAGAAAGCGCTGAAGAAGCGGGCTATGGTGATAGCAGTTTGATTATGATACAAAACTTCTTGCCTTATAATTTAAACAATATTGAGCTGAGTTATACAGACGATCAAGGCAATGTAGTCAGTTTGGGCGTGATAGAGACTATCCCTAAACAATCTCAAATCATTCTGCCCGCAAGCTTGTTTAACGATCCGCAACTTAACGCTGATGGCTTCCAACAGCTCCAAACTGCCACCACACGATTTTCTGATGCCAGCACGCAGAATCTGTTTGATAAGCTCAGTAGGGTTACAACCAATCTTCAAATGACTTATATCAATTACAACCAATTTTCTAGCGGTAACGGCAGTGGCTCTAAACCCCCATGCCCCCCATACGAAAACCAAGAAAATTGCGTGGCTAAAGTGCCGCCTTTCACCTCTCAAGACGCTAAAAATTTGACCAATTTAATGCTGAACATGATGGCGGTGTTTGATTCTAAATCTTGGGAAGACGCCGTCTTAAACGCTCCTTTCCAATTTAGCGACAACAACCTTTCAGCGCCATGTTATTCTGATTACCTTACATGCGTGAATCCTTACAACGATGGGCTTGTTGATCCTAAGTTGATCGCTAAAAATAAAGGAGATGAATACAATATAGAAAACGGGCAAACAGGCTCAGTGATATTGACGCCGCAAGATGTTATCTATAGCTATAGAGTTACGAATAATCTTTATGTGAATCTCTTGCCCACAAGAGGAGGGGATTTAGGGTTAGGGTCTCAATATGGCGGCCCGAATGGCCCAGGCGATGATGGCACCAATTTTGGCGCTTTAGGGATATTGTCTCCTTTCTTAGACCCTGAAATACTGTTTGGCAAAGATTTAAATAAAGTCGCCATCATGCAATTAAGAGACATCATCCATGAATACGGGCATACTTTAGGCTATACGCATAACGGGAACATGACTTATCAAAGAGTACGCATGTGCGAAGAAAACAATGGGCCAGAAGAGCGCTGTCAGGGCGGGAGGATAGAGCAAGTGGATGGGAAAGAAGTGCAAGTGTTTGACAACGGGCATGAAGTGCGAGACACCGATGGCTCTACCTATGATGTGTGTTCTCGTTTTAAAGATAAGCCCTATACAGCGGGCAGCTATCCTAATTCCATCTATACCGATTGCTCTCAAGTCCCCGCCGGGCTTATAGGCGTTACCAGCGCTGTTTGGCAACAACTCATTGATCAAAACGCCCTACCGGTGGATTTTACTAATTTGAGCAGCCAAACCAACTATTTAAACGCCAGCTTGAACACGCAAGACTTTGCGACCACCATGCTTAGCGCGATCAGTCAAAGCCTTTCATCTTCTAAATCTAGCACCACAACCTATCGCACTTCAAAAACCTCACGGCCCTTTGGAGCCCCCCTATTAGGCGTTAATCTTAAAATGGGCTATCAAAAATATTTTAATGATTATCTAGGGTTATCTTCTTATGGCATCATCAAATACAACTACGCTCAAGCCAATAACGAAAAAATCCAACAATTAAGCTATGGCGTGGGAATGGATGTGCTGTTTGATTTCATCACCAATTACACTAACGAAAAGAACCCTAAAAACAATCTAACTAAGAGGGTTTTCACTTCCTCTCTTGGTGTGTTTGGGGGGTTGAGGGGCTTATACAATAGCTATTATTTGCTGAACCAATACAAAGGGAGCGGTAATTTAAATGTGACCGGTGGGTTGAATTACCGCTACAAGCATTCCAAATATTCTATAGGCATCAGCGTTCCTTTAGTCCAATTGAAATCTAGGGTCGTTTCTAGCGATGGCGCAACTACCAATTCTATCACCCTCAATGAAGGGGGCAGTCATTTTAAAGTATTTTTTAACTATGGGTGGGTATTTTAGGGGTTAAGAATTGGCTTTAACTCTCTATTGGCTCCTAAGCATTAAGAGCGAATTGCCAAATTTCACTAGCATTCTTAGGCTTAAAGTCTTCAGTCGTATTAGGATTATCAATATCTAATAAATCTTTTTTTAGCTCATCATTAGGAATATATTTACTAGCTAAATTCTCATCTTTCTTAGTTTGAGAATATTGCTTTTTAATCTCTCTCATTTGTTTTCTAATTTCTAAAACCTTATTTTGATATTTGGCTAATTGTTTTTCTAATTTGCCAAATTCTTTATAAAAATTAACTCCCATTTCTACATTTTTTAACATCTTATCTCCTTAACTCAATCAATCATAATAACCCCATTATATCCAAACTTAACCACAATAAAATGGGTAACCACAAATAACGGCGGCTATAAATACCGCTTATTCTTGCAATGGGGTAATCCCCCTTGACCCCCTAAAAATCAAATGAGAGAACAAGTGGATACAAACAAACAAATCATTAAAAGTCTCAGGCTATCTCAAGAACAATGGCAAACTATCCAAACCCAAATGCAAGAAAAAAATTTAAACTTCTCTCAATTAGTTTTAAACTCTCTTTTACGCCAAAACTCACAAACTCCAACAAAATCTAAAAAACAAAAAGCGATCGCTAATAAAGAACTAGTTATTGAATTGGCTAAGTGGGGGAACAATTTAAACCCAATCGTTAAATGTCTCAACACTAATCAAGGAGCGTTGTGATCATTTGAAAGCGCGCTAGCGATCAGACGATCCATGCTAGCTTTTTCTGCAATGTAAAGATTAGGCATTGTCGTTTGCTTCCAAAATGATCACAAAAGTGTCTAATGGAATGTGTTTTTTGCCAAGCTATCTCTTAGAGCCATATGAGAAACTGCTCACGCCTGAAGCTAGGAAACTTTTGGAACAACAGGCTCTAGATTGTTTGAAAAACGCCAAAACTGAAGCCGACAGAAAAGAATGTGTCAAAAACCTCCCCAAAAACTTGAGAAAAGAGATTTTAGATAAAAACAGCTAGAAGCCTATAAAACGCCCCAAAAGTCAAGGACAAACCCGCTTATAAAGGAA
This sequence comes from Helicobacter pylori, assembly GCF_003637685.1. Taxonomy (GTDB): domain Bacteria; phylum Campylobacterota; class Campylobacteria; order Campylobacterales; family Helicobacteraceae; genus Helicobacter; species Helicobacter pylori_CJ. The sequence goes on from NZ_MVWW01000001.1 coordinate 12,195, forward strand.
ACCCCTAAGCTTTTAAACTCAGGGGAACGCTCTTAGAAAACTCAGCGTTTCACAGAAACGACTACTTTAAGCCCCAAAAAAGCAAACTCAAAGTATAATGATCTCCAAGAGCGTTTGCCATTTTTTGATCGCATGGCATGCTCCTTACAATGTTGGTCTGCCCCATATCGCAACTATGGGGCGTGATGAGATTCTACAACAAACCCCCTTAAAACCTCATCTAATCAAACACAAGTCGTTTTTAAAACATTTAAAGGATGAGCATTATTAAACGGTATTGTTTAAAACTAATGCTTCAAACAATCTTCAAACAAATACTGATGCTCGCTAGGTAAAGCGTCAAATAAGGCTTTGGTTAAATCTTGCATTTCTTTTAAGGCTTTATTACTGCTTCTTAAAGTCAATAAATTTTGCAAGCTCCTAGCGTTAATGCTATAGGCTAAATGCGTTTTATAGCTTTCAGGCATGGCGTATTTGGCTAAATCGTTTTTAATGTTATGCTCGCTCAATAAAACCCTTAGATTTTCTAAAGCTAAAACGCTCATTGCATTCACTTTTTCATTATCCACAAACACTAAAAACTCTTTGGCTCTTTCTAAATTCGTTTCATTAAGGGGTAAAAAGCTCTCCACTTCTTTCAATTCCCTTAAAGTGTAACGGCTTGATTTCACGCTCAAGCTCGCTATTCGATGCCGGCTCAATTCTTGCAACGCCCCCCTGCTCAAACCCTTGATTTCAAAATTGTAATAAAGATGCTCTAAAGTGGAAGAATGCCTGAAAATATTCCCCACCCTGTGGATGAGTTCCTTATCTTTACAGCCTCCGCCATCGCTGTATTCAAAGCTCTGCCAGCAAGTGCGGATCGCTTGGCTCGCAATGTCTAAAGGGGTGTAGTGCTTACAAATCACTTCCATTATTTGACTCCTAATATCGCTTTTTATTCCACGGTAACGCTTTTAGCTAAGTTTCTTGGGTGATCCACATCGTGATTTAGGCGCATAGCGATTTCTAAGGCTAAAAGCTGCATCGCTAAATTCATGCGGAAAAATTCCTCCATGTAGCTTTCGCTCTCTTCTAATTGGATAAAATCATCAGCGATCTCTAAAATTTCAGAGCTTAACACGCAAATCGTAGAATCCCTAGCGCTCAACTCTTCAATATTGCTTTTGGTTTTATCAAATAACAAGTGCTTAGACAATAAAGCAATAGTAAAAAGGTTAGAATCCACTAACGCAATAGGCCCATGCTTCATTTCCGCGCTCGCATACCCCTCAGCGTGCAAGTAGCTGATTTCTTTAAGTTTCAACGCCCCTTCTAAAGCGAGCGGGTAAAACACATCGCGCCCGATATAAAAAAAGCCATGCCCATGCAAGTAGCGTTTGGATAGGCGTTTGATTTTTTCATGCAATTTAGGCTCTACTTTCATCGCCTTCACGCTATTGAGCATGTTTTTAGCTTGGATTCTTTCTTCTTCTTTAGAGATGGTCCCTAGCTGTTTGCCTAGATACACGCTCAAAAGCCATAAAAGCATCACCTGCGAAGAAAACGCCTTAGTGGATGCCACGCTCCTTTCTACCCCCGCTCTAATCAAAAGCGTGTGATCGCTAATGCGGCTCATCATGCTAAAAGGGGCGTTACACAAGCTAATGGTTTTAAGCCCTTGGGCTTTGGCTAATTTTAAAGCCTCCAAAGTGTCAGCGGTTTCCCCGCTTTGAGAAATCGCTATAAAAAGCTCGTTAGGGTTGCTTTTAAAATTAGCGTAGCGGTATTCGCTCGCTAAAATGGCCCTCGCTCTTATTTTGGCTAATCTTTCAAACAAATACACGCTCGCCAAACTCGCATGGTAACTGCTCCCGCAAGAACACAGCGTGATTTCGCTCACATTTTCTAAAAATTCAGGATCGATCTCGCAATACACACTCAAGGCTTCCAAGCGCCCCTCTAAACACTCTAGCAAACTGCTATGCTGCTCATAAATCTCTTTTTCTAAATAATTCCTAAAATTGCCTTGAGAATAATCCTTATCCTCAAAAGCGTAATCTTTCATGTTTTCAATGTGTTTTAAATCTTTAAAATTTTCTAAAGAAATCCGCCCCACGCTGTTTTCTTCTAAAATGACAAATTGATCCACTTTAGGGGCTAACACGCTCAAACTGGACGCAAAAAACACCCCCTCTTTGCCCTTACCCACGATTAAAGGCGAAGAAGATTTAGCGTAAAACAAGCTCTCTTTAGCCCTTTTATGGAGCATTAAAATCGCATAACTCCCTTTTAAAAGGCTGATGCTTTTTTCAAAGGCTTTCAATAAATCGCTCTCGCTTTTAAGCGTTTCTTCTAATAAATGCGCAATGACTTCCGTGTCCGTTTGGCTTAAAAACGCATGCCCTTTATTTTCCAATTCTTTTTTCAAGCTCGCGTAATTTTCAATGATGCCATTATGCACTAAGGCTAAATTTTCTGTAAAATGCGGGTGGGCGTTCGCACTGCTTGGCTTCCCATGCGTTGCCCATCTCGTATGAGCGATACTCACGCCAAAATTTAAAAACTCTTTATTTGTAAGCTCTGATTTAAGGTTTTCTAATTTCCCTTGAGTTTTAAACACTTCCAAACAATCATTGCTCAATACGGCTAAACCCGCGCTGTCATAACCTCTGTATTCCAATTCCTTTAAACCCTCTAAAAGAATGGATTTTTTTTCGCTATCCCCTATATAACCTACAATCCCACACATTTAAAACACCAATAACCCTTTTTTGATTTTATTTAAAGCGTTGATAAGCTCCTTTAGGCGCTCCACTTCTTCGCTTAGTTGCGTAAAGAACGCTTCATTCACGCCCTTTGGCATGTCCATGCTCCCTCTTTTAATCTCAATAAAATCCCCCAAACTCAAATTCGCTAATTTTAAAAGCATTTCAATTTCATTTTGCGAATCTTCAATATCCGCTAAAATCTTGCGTATTTTTTCAAACATTCAACCGCCTTTAATTTAGAATGCTCCATGATAGCTAAACTATTAAATTATTAAACTATCAATGATGTTTTCTAAAATCTGTTTGACTTTGGCGTGGTTTTCTTTAAATTCTTTATGCGCGTTAAGTCCTACATGGTTACTCACGCAAAAAATCCCTTTAGCCTTTAAAGAAAACGCCTTAGCCACGCTTAAAACGCTAAAAAACTCCATGTTTTCTAATAAAACGCCCTTTTGAGCCATTTTTTTAGCAAACATTTCGCTGGTGTGGATATAGTTACTGCTATTCACGCCCACCCTTTCAAAAAGAGCTTCCTTTTCAGTTTCTATGTGAATGGAATTATCCAAAGGCGTGTAGCTGTTTAAATGGCTAAAACTCTCTTCAATTTGATAGCCTTGAGTGCTTTCAAACACGCTTAAAAGCTCAATTTCTGGGCTATAACTCCCAGCACTCCCTATAAAAATAAGGCTTTCTGTATCAGGGCTTTTTAAACACATTCTCGTTAAATTAATCGCGCTTCCTATCAAGCCCACACCAATAGGCACCGCCCCTTTTAAAGTTTCATTCCTTCCAGCGCAAAGCAGCATGAAAATCCTTTTTTTTGCATTCATTAGATTATGATGAGCAAGCATTATAGACAAACCCTTAAAAGAAACACCTTAATTTTAAGACTTCATTCACATTTCATTCACATGCTATTCCTTTTTCATTCACATGCTATTCCTTTTTCATTCACCACTTATTCACGCTATAATAACGCCATGGATACCAACAACAATATTGAAAAAGAAATCTTGGCGCTAGCCAAACAAAAAGTTAGCCCCATAGAGTATGAAATTTACTTGAGCCAACTCAAATACAACACTAACGCAAGCAAGAGCGATATTGCCTTTTTTTATGCCCCCAACAAAGTCTTATGCACCACAATTACAGCTAAATACGGCACGTTGCTTAAAGAAATTTTAAGCCAAAATAAAGTCGGCATGCATTTAGCCCATAGCGTGGACGTGCGTATTGAAGTAGCGCCTAAAACCCAAGTTAATGCCCAATCTAATATCAATTACAAAGCGGTAAAAACGAGCGTCAAAGACTCTTACACTTTTGAAAATTTTGTCGTAGGCTCATGCAATAACACCGTTTATGAAATCGCTAAAAAAGTCGCCCAAAGCGATACCCCCCCTTATAATCCGGTGCTTTTTTATGGCGGCACAGGGTTAGGCAAAACGCACATTTTAAACGCTATCGGTAACCATGCCCTAGAAAAACATAAAAAAGTCGTGTTAGTCACTTCAGAAGATTTTTTGACAGACTTTTTAAAGCATTTAGACAACAAAACCATGGATTCTTTTAAAAAAAAATACCGCCATTGCGACTTTTTCTTGTTAGATGACGCTCAATTTTTGCAAGGAAAACCCAAGCTAGAAGAAGAATTTTTCCACACCTTTAACGAATTGCATGCCAACAGCAAACAAATCGTATTGATTTCAGACCGATCGCCTAAAAACATCGCCGGCTTAGAAGATCGCTTAAAATCGCGCTTTGAATGGGGGATAACCGCTAAAGTCATGCCCCCTGATTTAGAAACCAAACTTTCCATTGTCAAACAAAAATGCCAGCTCAATAAAATCGCTTTACCCGAAGAAGTGATGGAATACATCGCCCAACACATCAGCGACAATATCCGCCAAATGGAAGGCGCGATCATTAAAATCAGCGTGAACGCGAACTTGATGAACGCTACCATTGATTTGAACCTCGCTAAAACCGTTTTAGAAGATTTGCAAAAAGATCATGCTGAAGGCTCAAGCCTAGAAAATATCTTGCTCGCTGTCGCACAAAGCTTAAATCTCAAATCCAGTGAGATCAAAGTTTCTTCGCGCCAAAAAAATGTCGCTTTAGCGAGAAAATTAGTCGTGTATTTCGCCAGGCTTTATACCCCTAACCCCACGCTCTCGCTCGCTCAGTTTTTGGATTTAAAGGATCATTCAAGCATTTCTAAAATGTATTCTAGCGTTAAAAAAATGCTTGAAGAAGAAAAAAGCCCCTTTATTTTAAGCCTTAGAGAAGAAATCAAAAACCGCTTGAACGAATTGAATGACAAAAAAACCGCTTTCAATTCAAGTGAATGAAAAAAGGCTTATGAAAAAGCGTTTCATTCACTCTTTTTCAAATCCCACAACCCCCCTAAAAACGTGCGCCTCTAAAACTTTTTAATTTTTCATTCCATCCATTCACGCCCCTACTACTGTTACTAAATTATTATTAATTAAAGTGTTACCTATCTATAACTTATTTATAACTTTTACTAAACCTTTTTTTAAGATATAGTCCAAAAATCTAAAATAAAAAAGGAATAAGCATGAAAAAATCCCTTTGTTTGTCTTTCTTTCTGACTTTCTCTAACCCTCTTCAAGCCCTTGTGATCGAGCTTTTAGAAGAGATCAAAACTTCGCCGCATAAAGGCACTTTTAAGGCTAAAGTCCTTGATTCTAAAGAACCCAAACAAGTTTTGGGCATTTATAATATCTCCCCACACAAAAAACTCACGCTCACTATCACCCACATATCCACTGCAATCGTCTATCAACCCCTTGATGAAAAACTTTCTTTAGAAACGACCTTAAACCCTAATCGCCCCATCATTCCTAAAAACACGCAAATCGTTTTTTCTTCAAAAGAATTGAAAGAACCACGCCCCAACCAAATACCCTCTTTAAACGCACCCATGCAAAAACCACAAAACAAACCCAGCTCATCGCAACAATCTCTTCAAAACTTTTCTTATCCAGAATCCAAACTAGGCTCTAAAAACTCTAAAAACAGCCTTTTACAACCTTTAGTAACTCCTAGTAAAATAAGCCCCACTAACGAAGTTAAAACGCCAACAAACGACGCTAATCCCCCTTTAAAACATTCTTCACAAGATCAAGAAAACAACCTCTTTGTAACGCCACCCACTGAAAAAACGCTCCCCAATAACAACACTTCTCATGCTGATACTTATGAAAATAATGAAAGCAACGAAAATAAGGATAATGGGGAAAAACAAGCCATTAGAGATCCCAATGTCAAGGAATTTGCATGCGGGAAGTGGGTTTATGATGATGAAAACTTGCAAGCCTATCGCCCAAGCATTTTAAAACGAGTTGATGCAGACAAACAGACTGCGACAGACATTACCCCTTGCGATTACAGCATGGCTGAAAATAAAAGCGGTAAAATCGTTACTCCCTATACTAAAATCTCTATCCAAAAAACAGAGCCTTTAGAAAAGCCGCAAACTTTTGAAGCTAAAAACAATTTTACGATTCTTCAAGCTAGAAGCACCACAGAAAAATGCAAAAGGGCCAGAGCGCGAAAAGACGGCACAACTAGGCAATGCTATCTGATAGAAGAGCCTTTAAAACAAGCGTGGGAGAGTGAGTATGAAATCACCACGCAATTAGTGAAAGCCATTTATGAGCGCCCCAAACAAGACGATCAAGTAGAGCCGACTTTTTATGAAACCAGCGAATTGGCTTATTCTTCCACACGAAAAAGCGAAATAACGCGCAATGAATTGAATTTGAATGAAAAATTCATGGAATTTGTGGAAGTGTATGAGGGGCATTATTTAAACGATATAATCAAAGAAAGCAGTGAATACAAAGAATGGGTTAAAAACCATGTGCGCTTTAAAGAAGGGGTGTGTGTTGCTTTAGAAATAGAAGAGCAGCCACGAGCCAAAAGCACGCCTTTGAGTATTGAAAACTCTCGTGTTGTGTGTGTCAAAAAGGGGAATTATTTATTCAATGAAGTTTAAATGGTGGCTTGAGGCGGAATCGAACCACCGACACGAAGATTTTCAGTCTTCTGCTCTACCGACTGAGCTATCAAGCCAAGCGAAAGACAATTATTACATAAAAAAGGTAAAATAAAGCTTAATTTTTAAAAAAATGACTAAAAAGATAGAATTTACTCAAAATTAAACAAGGATTAAAATGAAATTGATTTCATGGAACGTGAATGGGTTAAGGGCTTGCATGACTAAGGGCTTTATGGATTTTTTCAATAGCGTAAATGCGGATGTTTTTTGCATTCAAGAATCCAAAATGCAACAAGAACAAAACACCTTTGAATTTAAGGGGTATTTTGATTTTTGGAATTGCGCGATTAAAAAGGGCTATTCTGGGGTGGTAACTTTCACTAAAAAAGAGCCTTTAAGCGTGAGCTATGGTATTAATATGGAAGAGCATGACAAAGAAGGACGCATAGTAACTTGCGAATTTGAGTCGTTTTATTTGGTGAATGTTTATACCCCTAATTCCCAACAAGCCCTATCCAGGCTTAGTTATCGCATGAGCTGGGAAGTGGAGTTTAGGAAATTTTTAAAAGCTTTAGAATTGAAAAAACCGGTCATTGTGTGCGGGGATTTGAACGTGGCCCACAATGAAATTGATTTAGAAAACCCCAAAACAAACCGAAAAAATGCGGGCTTTAGCGATGAAGAAAGGGAAAAATTCAACGAGCTTTTGAACGCTGGTTTCATTGACACTTTCCGTTATTTTTACCCCAATAAAGAAAAGGCTTACACCTGGTGGAGTTACATGCAACAAGCAAGGGATAAAGACATTGGTTGGCGCATTGATTATTTTTTATGCTCTAATCCTTTAAAAACGCGCTTAAAAGACGCTTTAATTTATAAAGATATTCTAGGGAGCGATCATTGCCCGGTGGGGTTGGAATTGGTTTAAAGGTAGAAAGTGTGTGAAATGAAGACAGAAAAAAGCCTTACAAAGGCTGAGTCGTATTCAAAAGCAAAAGGCCATTTGATCCCCACTTCAATACTCGCGTCATGGTGGAATAGCACGGTTTGGAATTTAAACCCCACTAAACCCAACATCCTAAAATTTGAAGTTTTGAGCGAAAACCCTTGAATGCTGCGCCAATCGTCAATGATGAAATTCGCGCTGTGTTTGGAAAGAGTCCATGTGTTTTCAGCAACTTGCATGCCGTAAAAAAGAGAAAATACATACAAGGGGTTTTTATTGTATTCCACGATCAAATCCCCCCCAAAGCCGTAAGTGAACATGTTCGCTTGAGCGCCCGTTCTTTTATTGAGTATGACATTCCCATAGTCCATAAAAAAATAGTAGCGGGAATAAAACCAGTAATTAGTGGGGTTAATTTCCCAACCTAAAGAAAAGCTCGCTCCTTCAATCGTGCGTTTGAGATCGTTGTATTTTTTCATGATCATTTTCCCTACCTGATATTGAGAAGCCACATAAAAACGGCTTTTGGCTTGCATAATAGTAGGGTTTAAAAAATAAACGCTTAAAAATAAAGGGGTTACTTTTTTGAATAAATCCTTTGAAAAAAATTTCACACTTTAATACTTCCTGTTGAGTGGGGAGTTGAGATTGTCTTGGTGGTTAGTGGCTCGTTGCAAAACGTTGTTCGTTCTTTTTTGCGAAGGATCAGCGTTTTCTTCATTATTGATTTCATCAATTTTATTTTCGTTATTGATTAAGTCATTCACTTCTTTAGTGGCTTTTTCATCTTCTTCTTCATGCTCAATTTTTTTTATATCGTTATTGGCTTGATTGATTTGATTGTTTTGCGTCGTTTTAGTGGTTTTAGTGTTGTTTTGGTGCGATTGAGACGATTTTTTAACTTCATCTTTACACGCGCTAAACAGGCTTAAAACAAAAGAGATAGCGATAAAATGGGTGATTTTAGATTTCATCAATTAAATTTCCTTAAGTCAATGTATAATTTGATTATCTTATCATAAAAATGATTAAGGATTGGCTAGGGTAAGAACAAATTGCAAGAAACAGATAGCTTATTAAAAACGTTGAACGTGAAATCGCTTTTAGAAGCCTTGCTTGTTTATACGCCCAAAGGCTATAAAGATTTGAATTTATTAGAGCGTTTTGAAATAGGCTTGAGCGGCGTTTTAGAAGTGGGTGTTTTAGAGAAAAGAAACTACGCCAAAGTTTTAAAGATTTTTGCCTATTCCAAACGATTTTGCAAAAATTTAGAGCTTGTTTTTTTCAATTACAGCGCGTTTCATTACAACCAGTTTAAAACCGGCGAGAGTTTGTTCATTTATGGTAAATTAGAGCAAAGCTCTTTTAATCAAGCTTATATCATTAACACGCCTAAAATCCTTACCGAATTTGGCAAGATTTCTTTAATTTTTAAAAAAGTTAAAAACCATAAAAAAATACAAGAAAATTTGCAAAAACTCCTTTCGTTAGAAAATTTAAAAAAGGAAGGCGTTAAAGAGAATATCGCGCATTTATTGTTAGAAATCTTTTTCCCCACGCCGCATTTTGTCAAGGATTTTGAAACGAATAAAAATTTCCCTTCACAACATTTAAATGCATTAAAATACATTGAAATGTTTTTTTATATGAAAAATTTAGAGCGCAAAAAATTGCAATTTGGCGCCAAAATCGCATGCCCCAATAACAGCGAACGCTTGGATAATTTCATCGCTTCTTTACCCTTCAAACTCACGCGCGATCAACAAAACGCCATTAAAGAAATCCAAAACGATCTCACCAGCACCATAGCGTGCAAGCGTTTGATTATAGGCGATGTGGGGTGCGGGAAAACAATGGTGATTTTAGCGAGCATGGTATTAGCTTACCCTAATAAAACCCTTTTAATGGCGCCCACTTCCATTCTCGCTAAACAGCTTTATAATGAAGCCTTAAAATTTTTACCCCCTTATTTTGAAGTGGAATTATTGCTTGGCGGGAGCCGCAAGAAGCGATCCAATCATTTGTTTGAAACAATCACGCATGTGGTTATCGGCACGCAAGCGTTGTTGTTTGATAAGCGCGATTTAGATGAATTCGCACTAGTAATCACTGATGAACAGCATAGATTTGGCACCAAGCAGCGCTACCAATTAGAAAAAATGGCGAGCAGTAAGGGTAATAAACCCCATTCTTTGCAATTTTCCGCTACCCCCATTCCTCGCACTCTGGCTTTAGCCAAAAGCGCGTTTGTGAAAACGACCATGATCAGAGAAATCCCTTACCCTAAAGAAATTGAAACTCTGGTCTTGCATAAAAGAGATTTTAAAATAGTGATGGAAAAAATTAGCGAAGAAATCGCTAAAAACCATCAAGTCATTGTCGTTTACCCGCTGGTGAATGAGAGCGAAAAAATCCCATATTTATCGCTGAGTGAGGGGGCGAGTTTTTGGCAAAAACGCTTTAAAAAGGTTTATACCACTTCAGGGCAAGATAAAAATAAAGAAGAAGTGATTGAAGAATTCAGAGAGTTAGGGAGCATTCTTTTAGCGACTACGCTCATTGAGGTGGGCATTTCTTTACCACGATTGAGCGTGATGGTGATTTTAGCACCCGAAAGGTTAGGCTTAGCGACTTTGCACCAGTTAAGAGGGCGCGTGTCTCGTAATGGCTTGAAAGGCTATTGTTTTTTATGCACGATCCAAGAAGAAAACGAACGATTGGAAAAGTTTGCTGATGAATTGGACGGCTTTAAAATCGCTGAATTGGATTTAGAATACAGAAAAAGCGGGGATTTACTCCAAGGGGGGGAGCAGAGCGGGAATAGTTTTGAATACATTGACTTAGCCAAAGATGAAAACATTATCGCTGAAGTGAAACAAGATTTTTTAAAAACCGCTAGCGTTTCACAAGGAACATTTGAAAATTGAAAATTAAGGTGGAATTGGGTAATTTAAATCATTTAAAATAAAGGATAGCCATGCAAAATAAAGAAATTAGTGAAGAAAAAAGCGTTAATGAAAAAAATTTAGAGGTTTTCAATCGTTATTTTCCCGGTTGCTTGAGTATAGAAAATGACAACCAACTCACGCTGGATACAAAAAAATTAAAAGCGTTACTAGGGGATTTTAGCGAGATAAAAGAAGAGGGCTATGGGTTGGATTTTGTGGGTAAGAAAATCGCTTTAAATGAAGCTTTTAAGAAAAATCATAAGATTTTAAAGCCTTTAAATGAATCCACGAGCAAGCACATTCTCATCAAGGGCGATAATTTAGACGCTCTCAAAATCTTAAAACAAAGTTATAGTGAAAAAATCAAAATGATCTACATTGACCCCCCTTACAACACCAAAAACGAGAATTTTATTTATGGCGATGATTTCTCACAATCCAATGAAGAGGTTTTAAAACAATTGGATTATTCTAAAGAAAAGCTGGATTATATCAAGAATCTTTTTGGGTCAAAAAGCCATAGCGGGTGGCTTAGTTTCATGTATCCTAGATTGCTGCTCGCTAGAGATTTGCTCAAACAAGACGGCGTGATTTTCATCAGCATTGACGATAACGAAGCCGCCCAACTCAAACTTTTATGCGATGAAATTTTTGGGGAGGGGAATTTTGTGGCTGAAATGCCAAGATTAACAAAGAAAGCAGGAAAATCCACTAATCAAATCGCTAAAAATCATGATTATGTTTTGTGTTATCAAAAGAATAGTATCAATTTTAAACAGATTGATATTAATGAAAACGATTACCCTTTTAAAGATGAATTTTACAATGAAAGAGGCGGGTATAAGTTAAATCAAAATTTAGATTACAATTCACTTCAATATAATAAAAAAATGGATTATGAAATTGTAATTGGTAATGAAAAGTTTTATGCTGGCGGATTGGAAACTTATACTGAAAGACAAAAAGGTAATTTTGGAACGATTGATTGGGTTTGGCGTTGGAGCAAAGCAAAATTTGATTTTGGATTGGCTAATGGTTTTGTAGAAGTTAAAAACAATAGAATTTATACAAAAACTTACACAAAGGCTAAAATATCTGATAGTAAGCCTTATAAAATAGAGTATTTTAACCGCACTAAAAATATTTCAAGTATAGAATTTTTAGATAATAAATATTCTAATGATATGTCAAATAAAAAATTGCAATCAATTTTTAATGTTAAGAATATTTTTGATTATTCTAAACCTGTTGAATTGATAAGTTTTCTCATAGATCAAACTACCGAAAAAGGCGACATCATCTTAGATTTTTTTGCCGGGAGTGGGACAACCGCGCATGCGGTGTTAGAGAGTAATAAGAGCGATTATCAAAAATTAAGTGAGGGGGGGGGGGTTATTTAATGGCTTGAACGCCGCATTTAAAGAAAGGCGCTTCATTCTCGTCCAATTAGATGAAAAAATTGATCCCAAGAAAGACAAAAGCGCGCATGATTTTTGTTTGAACACCCTAAAATCCATCTCCCCGAGCATTTTTAACATCACCGAAGAAAGGATTAAAAGAGCGGGGGCTAAAATCCAAGAAGCTTGCCCCAATTTAGATGTGGGGTTTCAAGCGTTTGAAATCATTGATGATGAAACGCATGCTAATGATAAAAATCTCAGTCAAGCCCATCAAAAGGATTTGTTCGCTTATTCTAACCCTGAAAAAAGGGAAACCCAAACGATTTTAATCAAGCTTTTAGGCTGCGAGGGTTTGGAGCTCACCACCCCTATAATTTGCTTGATTGAAAACGCCTTGTATCTGGCTGAAAATACGGCTTTCATTGTGGGGGATATAGAAATGAGTGAGGTTTTAGAAAACTTGAAAGATAAAGGGGTGGAAAAAATTAGCATGTATATGCCCGCTATCAGTAACGATAATTTGTGTTTGGAATTGGGCAGTAATTTGTTTGATTTAGGGTTAGAGAGCGGCGATTTAAAGATTAGGGGGTAAAGATGAAAATCAAATTCAAACGATTGGATTATCAAGAAAAATGCTTGAATCAGATTTTAGGGGTGTTTAAGGGGATTGATTTAAGAGAGCCAGAAAAGGATATTCAAAGGATTTCTAACCCTGTTTTTGAAACAGAAGCGCTCAAAAATGTTTTATTAGAAAATATTGAGAATTTACGATCGAAACAAAAAATAACCCAGGGAAGCGTGGGGATTGAGAAGTCGTTAAACTGCGATATTTTAATGGAAACAGGCACCGGGAAGACCTTTTGCTTTTTGGAATGCGTTTATGCCTTGCACAAAAACTACCATTTGTCAAAATTTATCGTTTTAGTGCCAAGCAACGCCATTAAATTAGGGGTTTTAAAGAGTGTTGAAATCACAAGAGAATTTTTTAAAAGCGAGTATTCTACGCATTTAGAAAGCTATGAAGATGTAGAAAGATTCATTCTAGCGAGTAACCACAAATGCTGTGTGTTGGTGATGACTTTTTCTGCCTTTAATAAAGAGAAAAACACTATCAATCAATCATGCTTAGAAAACACGAATCTGTTCAATGGCGCAAAAAGTTACATGCAAGCTTTAGCCAGTATCCGTCCTATCGTGATCTTAGACGAACCGCACCGATTTTTAGGCGATAAAACAAAAAAATATTTGGACCAATTAAACGCTTTAATCACGCTCAGGTTTGGGGCGACTTTTAAAGATGATTATAATAATTTGATTTATGCGCTAGACAGCAAAAAAGCGTTTGATAATGGGCTAGTGAAAAGCATTAGCGTGGCGTCTGTGGGGGAGAGCGATGAGTATTTTTTAGAGCTTAAAGAGATTAAAAAAATACAAAACGAATATGAAGCGGCGATTAACTACACGAATTTAGAAAATAAAACTCAAAGCGTCAAAGTCAAAAAGCATGATAATCTAGGCGCGCTAACTCATATCAGCGCTTTAGAAGATTATATTGTAGAAAACATCGCTAAAAAGGAAGTGGTTTTTCTTAACGGCTTTAATTTGTTGCTGGATCAAAAAGAGCCTTTTTCTCATCTTTTAGAGGGTGAACAAGAAGTGATGCTGAAAGAAGCGATAAAAAGCCATTTTGAAAGAGAAGAAGAGCTTTATCAAAAAGGGGTTAAAGCCTTGTGCATGGTGTTTATTAGCGGGGTGAATAGTTATTTAAGCGAAAATGAACAGCCGGCCAAATTAGCCCTTTTATTTGAAAAACTTTACCAGCAAGAGCTTGAAGAAGTCTTAAAAAAGCCTTTAGATGAAAATTACAGAGCGTATTTAGAGCGCGCTAGAGAAGACATTAAAAAAGTGCATGGAGGGTATTTCGCTAAAAGCAAGAAAGAGGGCGATGAAGCGAAAGCGATCGAACTCATTTTAAAAGAAAAAGAAAAATTGCTGAGTTTTGATTCCGATCTCAGGTTTATTTTTTCGCAATGGGCGTTGCAAGAGGGGTGGGATAACCCTAATGTGATGACGATTTGCAAATTAGCCCCTAGCTCTTCTAATATCACTAAATTGCAACAAATCGGTAGGGGGCTAAGGCTCGCTGTGAATGATAAGGGTGAGCGCATCACTAAAGAGCATGCTGATTTTGATTTTGTCAATGAATTAGTGGTGATCGTGCCACAAGTGGAGGGGGATTTTGTGGGAGCGATCCAGCAAGAGATAAGCGAACACAGCTTGATCAAACAAGTATTTAGTGGGGAAGAGTTGGAAGAAAAAGGGGTGATAAAAAAAGGGTTTTATGGGGATTTATTTGAAAAGTTAGAGGGTTTGGGTTTTGGAGAAAAAACAGATGATGAAAATTTTAAACTCACCCTCAATCAAAACGAATTTTTAAAAAAAGAGCCGGAACTAGAAAAATTAAAAAATGAAAAATACTTGGATTTTGAAAAATTAAAAGATTTTTTAAAAGATCGTTTAGTGGGCCATTTTAGAGTTAGGAACAAAAACGAGCGAAAAACTGAAAAAATCAAAATCAATAAAGAAAATTTTAAAAAATTTGAAAACTTATGGGCGGGTTTGAATCATCAAGCCCGGATCGCTTATGCCATTGATAGCGAGAGCTTGATTGATGAGATTGTCAAAAATATTAATTCTTCTTTTAAGGTCAGTTCAAAAAGCGTTTTGGTTACGACGCATAAAAAAGTAGAAACGATGGGAAATAACGCTACTACAAAGACTGTTGATCGAGAAAGCGCATGCGTGTGGAGTCTGCATGAATTTATCAGCGCCTTGTCTAATAAGGTGAAATTGAGTTTTAAAAGCGTGGCTAAAGTGTTGGAAAATATTGATGAAAACAAGTTTAATGAAATCAAGAAAAACGAACAAGAGAGTTTAAAGCGCTTAGAAGATCTGTTTTTGGAAATCATTTATCAAAATATTAAAGATAAAATTTCCTATCAAATGCGCGAAACGACGATTAAAAACAGAAAAAACGATGCGTTTTATGATGAAAAGGGAGAGATTAGAGAGTTTTTAGACGGGAGTTTGGGGGCGAACAAATATGAAATTAAAAATTCAAGCGCCCAAGAAAAATGCCTGTATGAAAATTTCATGCAAGTGGATAGCGAGATTGAAAAAGACACGATTGAAGAATCTAACGACACTAAAATCATTGTTTTTGGCAAGCTCCCTAGGGTTAAAATCCCAATAGGGTTGAATCAAACTTATAGCCCTGATTTTGGGTATGTGGTTGAAAATAACGATAAAAAAGTGTTGTTAGTGGTAGAAACTAAGGGGGTTGATAAAAAAAGCGAATTACGCCCTGAAGAAGAGCGGAAAATCTCAACCGCTAAGAAATTTTTTGAAGCTTTAAAAAAGCAAGGCGTGAATATTGAATACAAAACCAAGTTGAGTAATGATCAATTAAGCGCGTTGATCAATGAAGTTTTAAATCGTAAAGATTAGAGCTAATAAGATCAATTACTCTAATGTTTCACATGGAACAATTTCAATTTGAATCAATTTAAACTTAATCTTTAAAAAGGTCTTATTGAAATGAATACGATAAGGTTTGATTAAATTTACTAAGGAGTAGTCAATGGAGTTAAAAATTATCAATATAGAGAATTGTTATGGGATAGGCAAGATACAAGAAAAATTTTTAGATTTTTCACGATCAAACAGCTATCTTTTATATGCTCAAAATGGGGTTTTTAAAACTTCATTTGCAAAAAGCCTGACCGATTTGATAAATAACGAAATGCCAAAAGATAATTTTTATCCTAATCGTAGGAGTAAAATAGAGATTGAGTTTAATGGTGAGAAAATATCAAAAGAAAATGTTGCTGTTTTTCATTCTTATGATGAAGAATTTAGCTCTGAAGACAGCGTTACAACTTTTATGGCAAAATCAGATCTCAAACAACGATATGATAATATTCTTTCAGAATTAGAAAAAGAAAAGAAGGCTCTTTTAAAAAGTCTTAGAGATATTGCAAGCGGTTTTGATTATGAAGAAGAAATAAAAACCATTGATGAAAATAAAAGTTTTTATGAAATTTTAGATAATCATTTGACGGAAATAGAAAGCAGCGAAAAACACTATTTTTTTGAATATCGTGATATATTTGATAGATCAAAAAAAGTGAAAGATTTTGTCAATAAGAATCGTGATTTGATTGAGCAATATTTCAACAAATATAAAGAATTATTGTCTCTATCTAAGGTTTTTAAACATACAGAGGTTGGAGATTTTGGAACAAACCATGCTAATGATCTTAAAAAAGCTTTAGAAAATGACAGATTTTTTAAAGCTAACCATAGTTTGATGATTGCTGGAGAGGAAATTACGAATTATCAAAAATTGTCAGATATTTTTGAAAATGAAAAAAATAGAATTTTAAATAATGAGAAGCTTAAAGAGAGCTTTACTAACATTGAAAGAGTTATAAATGCCAACAAGGAACTTAAAGCCTTTAAAGATGCTATCAGTAAGGATAATACATTATTAATAGAACTTTTAGATTATGATTTTTTTAGAAAAAAGGTGTTGTTTAGCTATCTTAAACAAGTTATTCAAAATGTTAAGAGTTTGGTTAATCTTTATAGAGAGAAAAAGCCTAAAATAGAAGAAATGATAAAACAAGCTAACAAAGACCATAAAGAATGGGAATCTGTCATTGAAATTTTTAATCAAAGATTTTTGTTCCCTTTAAAGTGGAGCTTCAAAATCAAAAAGATATTTTATTGAATAAAGACACCGCGCAATTTAGATTTATGTTTTCTGATGACAATCAGGATATTATGAATGTTCAAAAAGAAGATTTGCAAAAACATTTAAGCGGAGGAGAAAAGAGAGCGTTATATATCTTACAAATCTTGTTTGAAATTGAGGCTAGAAAAGGAAGCGACAAAGTCCAACTTTTAGTTTTTGATGATATTTCAGACTCTTTTGATTATAGAAATAAATATGCAATTATTGAGTATCTTAAGGATTTGCAAGAATGCAGACAATTTAAATTGCTCGTGATGACGCATAATTTTGATTTTTACCGCACCCTAGCAAGCCGTTTGGATATTCCTAGAAAACAGATTAAAATGATCCGCAAAAATGATGTTAGAGAAATAATTTTTGAAAAAGGTGGGTATTTGAAGAGTGTTATTAAATGCATTAGAGACTCAGAAAAAGATAAAGACTTTTTTGCACTGATACCTTTTGTGAGAAATTTAATTGAATATACAAGCTTTCAAGCAGACAAAAACAACAATTATATAAAACTTACAAGTTGCTTGCACATGAAAAAAGATACAAAAGATATTCAAATTCAAGATATTTCAAAGATTTTTGACAGCGTCTTTGGCATAGGGCGAAAAAAGAAAAAAATTGAAGAAGATAACTCAAAATTATATTTTGAAACAATTTATAATATTGCAGAAAAAATTTATAACGATAAAAATTATAATCATATTGAATTACAAAATAAGATTATTTTTTCAATAGTGATCAGATTAAAATCTGAAGAATGGATGTTAAATAAACTAAATCAAGAATTCAAATCGGAGAAAAATCAAACAAGGGAGTTATATGATGCCACCAAAAAAGAACTATCTGATGATGAAAAAAGGATTATACAAAAGGTTTTAATGATTACTCCTGAAAATATTCACATTAACTCTTTCATGTTCGAACCCATTTTGGACATATCCCTTGATCATTTATATACATGTTTTGAGGAAGTCAAAAAATTAAATAAGGCTTATCAATAGATCAATTACCCTAATGTTTCACATGGAACAATTTCAAAGAAAAGCGTTTTATTTAAAATTCATGGTGCTTTTGTTATAATCGTTTTTATCCAATTTTAAAGCATTGAAAAGCATTACACTTATAAAAGCGTGGCATTAAAAAACGCTTTTATAAACAACGATAAACTTTTAAAGCATGCGTTTTTAAGCGGTATAAGGAATTAACATGGATTATAAAAAATTAGATTTACCCAACACAAACTACCCAAATCAAGAGCAACTGAAAGCTTTTGAAACCGCTTTTAACGCCTTTTTAGAAACCAACCCACAAGAAAATGAAAATCACCACAACGACGCTTTTAATGATTTATTGAAAGGTGTTTTTAAATACAAGGTTAAGCCCACCAAAAAAATAGACAGCGCTATTCTTAATGAAAATAACAAAGTGGAAGTGATCATTGAATTTAAAGCCCTTAAAAACCCCAACGAATTTATTAAAAAGGGCGATTTGAATGTTAAAGCCTTTCATGAAAGCCTTTTGTATTATCTCACAGAAAGAAAAGAGGGTAATAACAACCTTAAGCATCTTATCTTAGCCACTATTAAAGAGCTTTATATTATTGATGCGAACGAATTTGAGTTTTTTAATAAAGATAAAGAAATTAAAAAAGCCTTTGAAAATTGTCATGATAAAAAGGGTAACGATCCACACACAAAAGCGTTTTATGATGTTTGCCAAAAGCGCCTTAATGAACTTGATCATTCTTTGAAATACCACCATATCCCCCTCAAAAAAGAAAATTTAGCCCTAATCTATCAAGCCCTAAGCCCTAATTTTTTGCTCAAAATTCCAAAATATTCTGACGCTAACACGCTTAATAAAGATTTTTATGAAGAGTTGCTCTATATTTTAGGGTTAGAAGAGCAAAATGAAAAGGGGAAAATTTTAATCAAGCCCAGCCGCACCAAAAACTCCCTAAGTTATGCCCTAAAAGAGAAATACAAAAATTTAGACGATGAAGAAATCATGGCGTTACTCATCGCTTGGAATAACCGCATCTTGTTTTTACGGCTTTTAGAAAGCCTTTTAATTTCTTTCAAGCATTTTGAAAAACCTTTCTTAACCACAGAAATTTTTAAAGATTTCAACGCCCTAAACACCCTCTTTTTTGAAGTCCTAGCCAAGAAAAACAGCGAGCGTTCCCAAGCCATTAAAGAAAACAAGATTTCAGGAAAAATCCCTTATTTGAATTCCAGTTTGTTTGATCAAACGCCTTTGGAATTAAAGGGGCATGAAATCAAATTACTCAATAACGAGCCTTTAGAGATTTATCCTAAATCCGTTCTCAAAAAACACGAAGAATACCAAAAACTAAAAGATTTGCCCTTGCTGGAATACCTTTTTGAATTTTTGCGCGTTTATGATTTCACCACCACCCCTAAAGACATTAAAGATAATCAAAATAAGAGCGAAAGCCGTTTGATTAACCCTAGCGTTTTGGGGCTTGTTTTTGAAAAGCTCAACGGCTATAAAGAGGGGAGCTTTTATACCCCAAGCTTCATCACAAGCTGCATGTGCAAAGAGAGTATCACGCCGATTGTGTTGGATAAATTCAATCAAACCTATAACATAGAGTGTGAAAATTTAACAGAATTAAGAAATTTTTTTAAAAATAACTACAGCTATAAAGAGAGTAAACGCAAAGAATACCTAAACACGCTTTTAACCTTACGCATTTGCGATCCGGCGGTGGGGAGCGGGCATTTTCTAGTTTCAGCGCTCAATGAAATAGTGTTAATTGCTTACGAGCTGGGGCTTATTGCTTCCTTGTATCGCTATGATCTTAAATTAGAAAACGATGAGATCATCATTCACACGCCACCAACGCCACAAACGCCAAGAGGTGAAGTCTTTAAATACACCACACCGCATAGCGAAAACGACCCCCACCACCACATCCAAAAAGAACTTTTTGAGCTTAAAAAAGACATCATTGAAAACTGCCTTTTTGGCGTGGATATTAACCCCAATTCTTGCGAAATCACCAAGCTCAGGCTATGGATAGAGCTTTTAAAATACAGCTATTATATTTTTGAAGAGGGTAAGAACACTAACAATCTTGAAACCCTCCCCAACATTGACATTAACATCAAGTGCGGTAATTCGCTCATTTCCAGGTTTGCCCTCAAAGATAAAGCCTTATTAAAAACCGAAAAAAATAAAAACCTAGAATACTACATCGCTGAATATAAAGAACTCGTTAAAATCTACAAAGATCCTAAAATCTTAGAAACCCTAACGCGCCCCATAAAAGACTCTAACGCTGTTAGAAAATACGCTAAAGAACGCCTTTATCAAGAATTAGCACAAAACCCTAACAAAGATTTTAAAAAGGCTCTCAATGATAGGATAGAGAAAATTAAAGAAGCTTTTAAACTCACTTTAGAACCCCCTCAAAAAGAATTAAAATTTAAAAAATTTTTAAAAGAGCATTTAGAACTCTATGGCAAGAGTATCTTAGAGGAGGCAAACGATAACGGCTTAGAATTGGAAGCCCTAGCATTAGAAAAGAAAATGGCGCATGAAGGTCTTTTTCATGATTATACACCCTACCCCAAACTAGACAAAACGGATAAAGTAGTGGGACTAGAACATTTTAACCGCTATGTCCTAACATCTTATAAAGATTTACAAGATGAAAACGAACGCTACGCTAATTCTCTTGAATGGCGCTTTGAATTCCCTGAAGTTTTAGACGATGAGGGGAATTTTTTAGGCTTTGATTGCATCATAGGCAACCCGCCTTATATCCGCCAAGAACACATCAAAGACTTAAAGCCTTTATTACAAAAGCAATACCACGATTTCTACAACAGCACCGCTGACATTTACACCTACTTTTTTGCCTTGGCTTTAAACCTTTTAAAAGAAAAGGGGTTTAATTCTTTCATCACTTCCAACAAATACGCGCGCGCCAAATACGGCGCCAAATTGAGAGAATGGCTGCTCAAAAAAACCACCATTGCTAGCTACATGGAATTAAACGCCTTAAAAAAAGTCTTTGAGAGCGCTACAGTGGATACAAGTATTATCAGTTTCATCAAGCAAACGCCCCTTAAAGAGAGCGTTTTTAATTATTACGAACCCACCGAAAACGATAAGGAAAATTTGAAAAACACCCCATCCCTCTCCATAAAACAAAACGCGCTTTCAACAGAAAGCTTTATTTTTGCCGACACCACGCTTTTAGACTTAAGGGACAAAATAGAACAAAGCGGCACCCCGCTTAAAGACTGGGGTATTCAAATCAATTACGGGATAAAAACCGGCTGTAACGAAGCCTTTATCATTCCCACTGAAAAAAGAGACGCAATCTTAAAAAACTGCGATGATACGCAAAAAGATGAAAAGGGAATGAGCGAAAGAGAAAGAACAAAAGAGCTTATCAAGCCCATTTTAAGAGGGAAAGACATTAAAAGGTATCGTTATGAGTGGGCGGGGGAGTGGCTGATTAACACCCATAACGGCTACACTTCTGCCCTCAAATCTAAAATCCCACCCATTGATATAGAAAAATACCCCGCAATCAAAGCGCATTTAGACTCTTATTATGATGCTATTGCAACACGATCCGATCAAGGAGACACCCCTTACCACTTAAGGAATTGCGCGTATTTAGAGGATTTTGAAAAAGAGAAAATTGTGTATGGCGAGATCGTGCAAGAGCCACGATTTTATTTGGATAATGGAGAATGCGAATTAGGGGATTTTTATGCAGAAGCCACGAGCTTCATTCTCACAGGAGAGCATTTGCATTATCTTTTAGGAATGTTACATTCTAAATTGATTACTTTTGCTTTCAAAACTTTCTACGCAGGCGGTGGACTAGGTGAGAGTGGCTATCGCTATAAAAAGGCTTTTATAGAACGGCTCCCCATTCCTAAAATCACTCCTAAAAACCAAGAATTAGCCGATAAAATCACCGATTATGCAGAGCGGATCTTACAAGCAAAAGAAAAAGACCCCAAAGCCAACACTCAAGGATTAGAAAAAGAAATTGACGCTTTAGTCTATCAGCTCTACAACCTCACCCATGAAGAAATCAAAACCATTGAAAACGGGCAGTGAATGGAAAAGTTATTTGAAAAGATATTGCATGAAATGAGATCGAGAATTTCTTTCTCATTTGCTTTTGTTGTTTCGTTTCTTGTTTCTATTTTTAATCTAAAAGGGGTTTTTCACTTTATTTTTGAGTCTATTTTCCAATACACCCAAAACAAAATCCTTTCTTTTTCTCTTTCTTTTTTCTTTATTTTCTTTTTCTTTTACGCCATTTTTCTTATTTTTGATAAAGCAGTTCTTTGGTATGGGGCTAAAAAATACAAACAAAATCAAAGAGATAGTGAAATTGTCTATAACATTCAAAAATTCCCTAATAAGATAAAAAAGAACTTTATGAATGTTATTCTAAAAAACAAAATAAAATTCCTAGAACGAAAGAACTTGATGATTTGATAGGTCATTTAGTTTGAGGGATTTTTTTGAACCGACAGAAAGTGATTATATTGTCAAACCGGATGTTTTAAGGGCTATAAAAAAATACCATAAAATTATTTTTAAATCTATACATTGGCAACAGAACAAATAAAAAGCACTTGTTTTTTGTCTAAGAAACACCCCCTTTAAAAAAGGGGGACTCTTGAAAAACTATCGTTTGATTTTTAATTCCAAACAAAACCCTAAAAAACTGATTTTAAGGTATAATGTTTCCCTTTACTATGATTTTTTCTCATAGAAGTCTCCTAGACAAACTTTACCCCCTAATCTCTAGTGGAATAAAAATTAGGGGGCGAGCGTTATTTTATCCTAATCTTACAAAAACGATTTCTATAACAGCTATAAATCATTAATTTAAAATCGCATTGAAAAACTTCACAAGCAATAAAAAACGATTCACCTTAAAGGAAACCCCTTAAATAGGGGAAACCTTTGGTTTTAATGGGTTTTTTTAACAACGATTTTAACCCTATACTTAAAAAAAGGTATTTTTAAGTATAATACAACCAAAGGCTTTTTACCATGTTTTTTGGACATAGTAATCCTTTGAAGGTGATTTACCCCCTAATCTCTAGTGGAATAAAAATTAGGGGGTGAGCGTGATTTTATCCTAATCTTACAAAAACGATTTCTATAACAGCTATAAAACTAACCTAAAGTTGTATTAAAAAACTTTTCTTCCAAATTTTTGAAATTCTATTAAATATTTGTTCAATACCGCAAATTTTTAATTTAAAGCTTGTTTTTAGAGTTTAAGTTATTCTTACTTTTTTCTTGACAAATATCTTTATTTTATATATTCAAACTCCCCATAATCTTACAAATAAAGAGATTAAAATCATTGAAAAAGAAAATGGTTTGCCAAAGCTACGCAATATTTAGTTAGAATTAGCAAAAACTAACTAGGAGATATTAATGGTTAATGCTTTGGAACTAGCACAATATATTCTTAAGCATTCAAACAAAGAATTGAGTAACTTAGAATTGCAAAAAACTTTGTATTTCACAGAGCTTGATTATATCAAAAAGTTTGACAAACACCTAGTTTCTGATGATTTTGAAGCTTGGAGATATGGGCCTGTTGCAAGGGAAGTGTATTATGAATACCGTAATTATGGTGCCAATTCTATTGACAAACCCAAAGAAGAAACGCTCTCACAAAATCTTAGAAAAGATGAACTTGAAACCATCAACCACTCCGTGAAAAAATGCAACGAAAAATCCTATTGGGATTTAGTGAAAGAAAGTCATAAAGAAGATGGCGCTTGGCATAAAAGCTTCAAAGAAGATAGAAAAGAAATCATTAGCAAAGATTTGATCAAACAAGAAGCAAAGCAAACAAATGGAAACTAAAGAAGAAGATAAAGATAAAAAGCTAGAAGAAATGATTGTATTGCTGTGCGAAAAGGGGGATTTGTCTAGCCAAACAGATCAAATCATCAAAGATCTCAAAGAAATCTATCAAGGAGAATACAGGCATAAATACTCAAAAATTACAGCTATTATTTTAAATTCCACAAGGGATAGAGAGCAAGCCTTTATGACGCTCGCACAAAATATAAGGACACTCAAAGAGATTCAAGATGATAAAGAAGTTGAAAGCATTAAACCAAAATTAGAAAAGCTTTATGATCACATGAATTTAGAGTGTATCAGACTGCAAGATTTTGATGAGAAAATGAGTAGAGTTAAAGATGTTTCTAATAAGCTAGAAGATGATCTAAATAAAAACTATAAAAAATTAAGCGAAGAATTGAATAAGCAACAAACACAATACATAACCATTTTAGGTATTTTTGCCTCTATTGTTTTAACATTTGTTGGGGGATTAGCGTTTTCCACTTCTGTTTTATCAAATATTGATAAAGCGAACGCCTATCGCTTGGTTTTTGTTATGGCTTTTATAGCTTTATTTTTTGGGAATATTTTGTATCTGCTTTTTTCTTTTTTATCAAAAATATCCTTATCAAAAGAGAAAAAAGATAAACAAGAAAATTTTTGCAAAAAACCCATGTTTTGGTTTAATCTAATAGTTACAATTCTATTTGTGATTGGTTTTTGTGGAGAATTGCATATAATACAGAGATTAGTTTCTAAATATCTTTAAATTCAATCCAACCCATTTTTTGCGTCATTCCAATAAAATTTGATGCAAATTTTTTTTAATTGAGTGTTTTTTGCAATTTTGAAAATCTCAATACTCATTCATTGAAAAACCTGAATTATTTCTTTCAAATTTAGCCTTAAGAAATTCAATCACGTGCTTATTTAATACCGCTCTTAGCTTAAAGTCCTTTTGATTAAGGACTCAATAAGTTTCACAGAAATCATTTTAATTCTTAAACAAAGACTCTAAAGCTTCTACCCCTACTTTTTGCGTTTCTTTTTCGTTTTCATTTTCTGCGTTTTCTTTGACGCTAGGAATGGTTTCAAACTCTATGTGATAGCCTGTAAGCATGGACGCTAAACACACATTCACCCCACCTTTACCGATAGCCTTAGATTTTTCAATGTCTAACAAACGCACTTTAGCCTTTTGCAAATGGTTATTGACGATAAAACGCTCTTGAATGGATTCTTTTTCTTCAGCATTCAATTCTTCTATGGGGATTTTTTTAACCTCAACGCTTAAAATTTTGGCTGGAGCGAGCGCTAAAGTGATATAAATTTCAGGCACATTAGAATACTCTATGCAATCAATGTTTTCTTTATTCAATTCGTTACTGATCGCATTAATGCGCACGCCCCTAACCCCCACAGCCGCGCCTATGGGATCAATCCTAGCGTTATGGGAAAAAAAGCTCACTTTCGCTCTGTTGCCTGGGATTCGCGCGCAATGGATGATTTCAATTTCTTTATCTTTAATTTCAGGGACTTCTAATTCCAACAACGCTTCAAGCATTTTAGGGGTGGTGCGGCTCAGCTCTAATAGTAAGCCTTTTTTCGTGCGTTTGACTTGCGTTAAAACCGCTTTAATGCTATCGCCTATTTTAAAACTCTCGCCCTTGATGCGATGGCGCATGGAAAGAACGCCCTGAAATTGCTGCTCAATCTCAATAAAAGTGTTTTGGTTGTGATCCACTAAAATCACTTGCCCCATTAAAACGCTGTTAAGACGCTTTTGAAACGCTTCAAAGTGGCTGTCTTCTAACGCTTTTTCCAACTGGTATTGCAAATCTTTAAAAAGGCGGTTGATCGCTCCTTGTTTCATGCTCTCCAAACTCAAGCTGTAAGACAATTCGTCTTTAATCTTAACGCTTGGATCCATTTCTTTGGCTTTAGACAGGCTGATGTATTTAGACGGATCGTTAATCAATCTTTCATCATCATCTTTTAAAACTTCCACCAACTGGATAAGCTGGAGCTGCTTGTTTTCTTCAACCACCAAGTAGCGCGCTAGGGGGTCTAATTCATTTTGCGCCATTTTTAACAAACAGCCTTGAATCACTTTTGAAATCATCTCTTTAGGCAAATTTTTTTCATACGCAATGCATTCTATAAGGTCGCTGATTTTTTCCATTCTTAAGTTCCTTTAAATTGATGTTCTATCGTTTTCTGTCATTCTCTATTGTGGGGGAGCGGCGCGTTTAAAAGAAATTTTATTATAGCGAATTTTTAAGCCTTGTTAAGGATTTCTGCTAAAACCAGGGCGATTTTTTCAAAATCTTTTTCATTCAGGCTAAAGACTTCAAAACACACAAATTCGCATGAAATTCTTGTAATAACGCCTTTTTGAAAAAGCTTTAAATAAAGTTTCTCACAATTTAAAGCGCGGGTGTTTTTGGGCTGGATTTTCACGCAAAAGGATTCTAATTCCCTACCAAACAAATTCCCTATTTTAGAAAAGCTAGAGGCGATGCTCACATTCAATTCTAAAGGCTTTAAAAGGGCGTAGAGTTTGAGGGCTTTTTGTAATAAGGCGTCTTTGGTTTGGTTTAGTAGCGCATGAATGGTGGTTTCTTCTTGGTGATTGACCCATGCGTTTAGGCTGTGAAAAAGCAAGGTGAGCGTGATTTTATCCACCCTTAAGGCTCTATAAAGGGGGTGGTTTTTTAAGGTTTCAACCCATTCTTTTTGCCCTATAATAATACCGGCTTGTGTGCTGTTAAAGCATTTATCCGCGCTAAAGCTTAAAAGCGATGGTTTTAGGGCTAAAATCTCTTCTAAAGCCGTTTTATTTAATAAATCCACATCCCCTAAATTGTAATAATCAATCAAACCATGCTCTTTAGCCAGAGTTTGCAAATCTTTAAAAGGTGTGTCTTTTTTGAAAGTGGGGTTGTGGGTTTTAAAGAGCATTTTGCTGTTTTCATTCAAGGCTAAGCGGTAATCCCTTAAATAAGTGCGACTGGTATTCCCCACTAAATGCAACCTAGCCCCACTATTCAATAAAATATCTTTAAGGTTAAAATCCCCCCCCACTAATTCACCATAAGAAACAACGATTTCTTTTTCTTGCGCTAAAGCGTTAGCGATGAGGAAAATCGCGCTGGTGTTGTTATTGACAATTAAAATTTCTTCAGTGCCAAAACACGCCTTAAAAAGCTGTTTTAAAGGGGTTAAGCGGTTCTTTTTTTTAGCGGTGTTGAGATCGCATTCTAAATCAATGGGTTGGGTTAAAACTTCTTTTAAATAAGGTTCAATTTTTTCATAAAATTGCGGGCTAAAAAACGATCGCCCATGATTTTCATCAAAAACGCTCGCACTCGCATTGATGATTTTTTGATAAGGGCTTTTCAAAAGATCCGAGGTTATTTCGGGCGTTTCTTTAGTTGCGATGTTAGCCATGATGAAAGCGTTTGATTCCTTTTTTGAGAGTTAAAATAAGCGTTATTTTAAACTAAACCCGCTAAATTTTTGATAAAACTACTTTTTTAAAATCTTTAAGAGCATTTTAATGAGTTTATTGAGCGAGCGGAACTTTTTCCATAGAGTTTGGCGGTTTCTATAAGGCTTTTTCATGCTTGTTTCCATGTTCAAAATTCAAAAAGAAATCCTAAGATTTCTTTCATTTTAGAATTGATAGGATACCTCAAAACGCGCGTTAAATCCAGGAGCCGGGAGCGCCATGCGCTTACCTTTAGGGATCATATCGCTCGCTGGAGCGTCCGCGCTCGCTTGAAACACAGAAGTTTGATCCACATATTGCTTGTTTAAGATATTGTTAAACACGGCTGAAATCCTTAAACCCTGCCATCTTTTAGAAGGCGGAGTCCAGTTGATAAAAATATTATGCACGCCATACCCGGGTTTATGGATTTTGATCAAGCCGTATTGAGGGTAGTAAATAGAATAGCCTTCATAGAACATGTTGGTTACAAAGCGCGAGAGCCAAGTTAAAGTAAGCCCCCACCTGCGAACATTATAATCGGCTTTTAAGATAAAC
The DNA here is from genome assembly GCF_003637685.1 of Helicobacter pylori. Classification (GTDB taxonomy): domain Bacteria; phylum Campylobacterota; class Campylobacteria; order Campylobacterales; family Helicobacteraceae; genus Helicobacter; species Helicobacter pylori_CJ. The sequence goes on from NZ_MVWW01000001.1 coordinate 39,994, forward strand.
ACATTCCCAGTCGTGGCGGCTAAAGCGTAAGTGTCCGCTAATAAATGCCCCCTAGCCGTTGGCCAAGAGCGAGCCACTGAGAAAGTCCCTACGAAATTTTTATATTGCACATTCCCTGAAACTTCATAACCATAGATATTAATGGTTTCGGGTAAATTCCCTGACATGTTTTTTGCGGTCGCGTTACCCCCACCATTTTTAGAAGTGTCTTGCCCGTAGCTGTTGATGAAGTTATTGATGACTTGATAGAAAGCTGCCCCACGCACATTGAAATACTTGCTGTTGTAATCCACATTAAATTCCACATTTTGACCGATCGCAGGGCGCAAATTCCTTTGATAAATCACCGTGGGATCACGCATTAAAACGCCATCGCCAGGCAAAGCCCCCTTAGTTACATACGCATAACTCACTTTCAAGCCAATGCTTTCAATGGGGTTATAAAGCACGGTCGCAGAAGGCGAAAAGCCAGAAGTTACATGCGTGCGGCCGTTTTTATCCAGCAAGGTGTAAATATCATAACGAGTTCCCGCGCCCACGATCACATTGCTTAAAATATTGTAGTTCGCTTGCATAAACCCTCCGATGATATTCCCGATCGCATGCGAATTTTGGGGCATGTTACGATAGAGCGGGTTAGGGGTGTTGAGATTTTGAGGGTATTGAGAGCTTTGATCGGTGTAGTAATGGCGGTAAGGCAAGCCCGGCCCGTTAGGGTCGTTAGGGTCAATGTTGTTTTTATAATAGCCGTTTTTGCCTTTATCCAATCCAGAGAAAACGCTCAGGTTTTGATAAATCATGCCGTATTCAAACACATTCCCGTAATCTTCGCTAATGGGGTGGGTTACTTTAAAATTAACGCCTGAGTTGATTAAGAAAATCCTTCTGGCTAAAGTCCCCTCAGCGTCCGCATTCCCTAAAGTCCAATCGTTTGCACTAGGGTTTTGAGCGTTAGGGGGGGTCATGTCATAATCAGGATTTTTAGGGACAAGCCCATGATAAACGTTCGCGCTTGCAGAAAGCATGGTAGCGCTAAGCTGCCCATACCCTGCTTGCCCCCCCCCACTAGAATCGTTAGATCCCTGCCAGTTAATAGAATTAGGCGCACCATAGCCTATTTGATAGCCTCCATTAGAAGGCCTGATAGCCCCTTGCGTGCATTGGCTGATATTATCCGGGTTGTTACACCACTCTTTCACTTCAGGGATGTAATCCGGGTTGGCTGGCTCGTTAGAATTGTAAGCGAAAGGATTCACCACAGGGTTATAATTCCCCCCCCTTACCCCTAAAAAGGCGGTGGATTCAACGCGCGGTTGGTTAAAATTAGGGCCGCCTTCATGCTTGTATTTCAGGCTCAAATTGTGGTTGAAGTTGATGGTATGGGCTAATTCTTTCCCAAAGTCAATCACAAAGGGGGCTGGCTGGCTTCCTGGGTCGTTAGCTTTAGAGAGAGCTGAAGTGGTGTTAGGGCGTAAAAGCCTTGTAGAATTGTCTCGTGTGAGATTGTAGCTCACGCTAATGCTATCGGTTTCGTTGATATAGCCATTAATTTTAGCCAAAACGCTATTGGTTTCACTGGGAGTTCCTACGCTCATTTCGCTATTGCTTGGATCTTGTAAATCATAATTAGGGTGGAAGAGATTCCTAAAAGCGTTGTTCCCATCTCTGTAGTAAAAAATATTTTGATGGTTGTAATAGGCTAGAATATCCCAATTCTTCCCCCGATAGGCTGCAGTAGCGTTCATGCGATACCCAAAGTTGGTGTAAAAGGCCGCTTCCGCTTTAGCCCCATAAGTTTGATTCTTCCTTAAAAAATCGTTAGCGTCAATCGTGGTGAAAGACAATTTACCCGCCACCGCACCAGGGCCTGCTGAAGCGTTCGCCGCTCCCTTAATCACTTCCACTTCTTTAATCATATTAGGATCGATTACGGTGTTAGCGTCATGGTGGAAAATATTACCATTTTGGGCGACACCATCTATTGTTACCCTTAAAAGACGGCTCTCAATCCCCCTAACATAGATTTTTTGCGCCATCAAGCCCCCACTGGCCACATTCACATCCGCTCTAGTCCTAAAAATATCACGGATTTGGTTGCTTTGGCGTTGTTGGAGCTCTTTTCTGTCAATATACATTTTATTGTTGTATTCAAAAGTCCTTTCACCCTTAGTGGTTACCTTACCCAAAGTGTGGGTATTTTCTTGAGCTTGCAAACTGCTAGCGACAATACAAGAGACAAACACGATACGAAATTGATTTCTAAGCATTTCTTTTAGCCTTTTTATTTACTTTTTTCTAAAAATTCAGTCAAGTTTTGAACCTAAGGTTATTATTACATTATTCTATTTAATAATACCTTAAATTTGTTTTAGGATTAAGAAAATACCAAGAAAAATGTGATTAAAAAAAGTTTTAGCATTTTATTGAGCGGTTGAATCGATCACTATTCGTGAAGAAGCGCTACTGATCCCTCTTAAAAAAGTTTGAGAAGACACATTGATTTCAGCGTTTTGGCGGAAAATATCGCTTGGTTGGTTGCTCTGGCGTTCTTCTAAATCATGGCGTTTGATGATAATGGTATTCCCCCATTGAAAAGGTCTATAAGCGCGCTTTTTTTTAATGACAAAATGAGGTTCTAAATTTAAAAATTGCGCGTAACTGGGGAAATATAGCGGCTCTAGTAAAGGGTTTATGGGGTGCGCTTTTAAAACCATAAGGAGGAAAAAGAGGCTAAAGATCGGTTTCATAGTAAATTTTCACGCTCGCTCCCACTTGAGAATTGGGAGAAATTTCTAACTTGCTGATTTTCAAATAAAGCTCAGAGATTTCACTATAGTGCGTTTTTAAAACATGGCTTAGATCTTTTAGGGCGTCTTCAATGAGAAGATATTGTTTTTCTTGCATCATCTTTTGAATAAGCTCTTGGATTTCCATGTAGTCTAAATAAGCCTTATTGGGTAATTCCGTGTAGAAAAGATCCAAATCCACGCTTATTTTTTGGGGTTTTAAGCGTTCAAATTCTAAAATCCCTAAAATCGTTTCAAACACGAAGTTATGGACATGAACGCCTTGTTTAGTTTTCATAAGACTTTCTTTTCCTTACCGGCTAATAAATTAAAAATATTGCCCGCATGCTTGATAAGGGTAAAAATAAAGATTAATACCATCGGTGTTTGCGTGCCGACTTCTTTAAGGATATTGACGCTATCTGGGATATGCATATAAGGCACAAAAAAGATAAGAACAGTCGCTGTGCCTACCCCTAGAATGCTAGCGAGTGAAGAGATTTTAAGCACCTTACCCACAAAAAACCACACCGTTAAACCGATGAGGCTTTCAATAGGAATGAGCAACACCACAGAGCCCATGATCGTAGAAACGCCCTTGCCTCCATTGAAATTCAAAAAAGGCGAATAACAATGCCCTAAAATGCTAGCGATAGCGACCATCCATTGCAAACTATAATCCAACCCAAACAATTTGCTTAAAAAAACCGCGAACATGCCTTTGAATAGATCCAAGATTAAGACTAATAAAGCCATTTGTTTAGCGTTACTCACGCCCTTACTTTGTAAAGCGCGCAAGACATTTGTCGCGCCAATACCCCCCGATCCGATTTTAGTAATATCCATGCCGTAAAAGATTTTCATTAACGCATAGCCAAAAGGAATCCCCCCAATCAAATAGCCCAAAAGGGTGAAAATCACATTGATATTGGTTAGGAAATTTAAAACGCTTTCCATAAATACCCTTTCAAATAAAATAGCGATCATTATAACATGTTGCTTTTTAAGTGAAAGCGTTAAGTTGTTAGGGTATAGTGGCTTAAAAATTTTAGGATATTGAGAATGCTTGAAACTTCTAGCCATTTTTTAAAATCGTTTCGCTTGAAGCGTTATATAGGGTTTTTATTGATTTCTTTAGCGTTATTAATCACGCCATTTATTCGCATTGATGGGGCGCATTTGTTTTTGATCTCCTTTGAGCATAAGCAACTGCATTTTTTAGGCAAGATCTTTAGCGCTGAAGAATTGCAAGTCATGCCTTTTATGGTTATTTTGCTTTTTATAGGGATTTTTTTCATCACCACTAGCCTTGGGCGTGTGTGGTGCGGTTGGGCTTGCCCGCAAACCTTTTTAAGAGTGCTTTATAGAGATGTGATTGAAACCAAGATTTTCAAACTCCATAAAAAGATCAGCAACAAGCAAGAAAGCCCTAAAAACACCCCAAGCTATAAGATCCGTAAAGCATTGAGCGTTTTGTTGTTCGCTCCTGTTGTGGCGGGGCTAATGATGTTGTTTTTCTTTTATTTCATTGCCCCTGAAGATTTTTTTTCGTATCTTAAAAACCCTAGCGATCACCCTATTGCTATGGGTTTTTGGCTTTTTAGCACCTTAGTGGTGCTTTTTGATATAGTGGTGGTTGCGGAGCGTTTTTGCATTTATTTATGCCCTTACGCTAGGGTGCAATCGGTGTTGTATGACAATGACACCTTAAACCCCATTTATGATGAAAAGCGCGGCGGAGCGCTTTATGACAAGCAAGGCCATCTTTTTCCCTTACCCCCCAAAAAACGCAGCGCGGAAAACGAATGCGTGAATTGTTTGCATTGCGTGCAGGTTTGCCCCACGCATATTGACATCAGGAAGGGTTTGCAATTAGAATGCATCAATTGCTTAGAATGCGTGGATGCATGCACGATTACCATGGCTAAGTTCAACCGCCCTTCACTCATCCAATGGTCTTCAACTAACGCCATTAACACACGCCAAAAAGTGCGCCTAGTGCGTTTAAAAACGATCGCTTACATGGGGGTTATCGCTGTTGTGATAGCTCTTTTAGCCATCACTTCGTTTAAAAAAGAACGCATGCTCTTAGACATTAACCGCAACAGCGATCTGTATGAATTGCGTTCTAGTGGGTATGTGGATAACGATTACGTGTTTTTATTCCACAACACGGACAATAAAGACCATGAGTTTTATTTCAAAATCTTAGGGCAAAAAGACATCCACATCAAAAAGCCTTTAAACCCTATCGCCATTAAAGCTGGGCAAAAGATCAAAGCGGTAGTGATTTTAAGAAAACCCCTAAAAAGTAACGCCACAGAATACAAGAGCGCTAAAGACGCTTTAATCCCTATTACAATACAAGCTTATAGTGCAGACGATAAGAATATTATGGTAGAGAGAGAATCGGTGTTTATCGCGCCTAGTGAAGATTGAAGCCTAAAACTAGCGCTCAATCACTTCATAAGGCAAGCCTTGTTTGATCAATTCTTCCATAAAGGGATCGGTGTTTAATTCTTCTATGTTAAACACCCCAGCCCTAAAATGATCCGCGCTCCAAGTGTCATTACAAATCATTTTAGCCGCGCACATCGCCGGCACGCCGGTGGTGTAGCTTATGGCTTGCGAACCCACTTCTTCATAGCATTTTTTATGATCGCACACGTTGTAAATGTAGAGCGTTTTGTCTTGGTTGTTTTTAATGCCGGTCATATAGCACCCGATGTTGGTTTTGCCGGTGGTGTCTTTAGCTAGAGTCGCTGGATCAGGAAGCAAGGTTTTTAAAAATTGTATCGGCACGATTTTTACGCCTTGATGCTCTATTTCTTTAATGCCTAGCATACCGACATTTTCTAAGCATTTCATGTGGGTTAAATAATTTTGAGAGAAAGTCATAAAAAACCTCGCCCTCCTCAAGCCTTTAATGTTTTTGACTAACGATTCCAATTCTTCATGGTATAAAAGATACGAATCCATTTCGCCAATCTGCGGGTAAGCCCACACCTGCTTGATTTCTAAAGGCTTTGTTTCAATCCATTTGCCGTTTTCATAATAACGCCCTTTAGAGCTGACTTCTCTCAAATTGATTTCAGGGTTAAAATTCGTAGCAAAAGGGCGTTTGTGATCCCCAGCGTTGCAGTCTAAAATATCTAAAGTGTGGATAGTGTCAAAATGGTGTTTTTGAGCGTGAGCGACATAAGCGTTAGTAACGCCCGGATCAAACCCAGCCCCTAAAATCCCTAAAATCTTTGCTTCTCTATAGGCCCTATCAAACGCCCATTGCTCTTTGTATTCAAACTTCGCTAAATCCGGGTGTTCGTAATTGGCGGTATCAATGTAATGCGTTTTAGTTTCTAAACATGCTTGCATGATCGTTAAATCTTGATAGGGTAAAGCCACATTAACAACGACTTTAGGCTTGTGTTTTTGGATTAAAGCGACTAAGGCTTGCGTATCATCGGCATCCACTTGCTCAACGCTAATTTCCCCCAAACCCTTTTTGAGCATGCTTTCTTTAATCGCATAGCATTTGTCTAAGCTCCTGCTCGCTAAAATGATATTTTTAAACACATCCCTGTTCATGCCCATTTTGTGCGCTACTACACTGCCTACGCCACCAGCTCCAATTTGTAATACTGTATGCAAGGAACACCTACTTTCTAACTAATCTCGTTCTTTTAGGGGGGGTATTATATTATAATAAGATAAATTTGATTAATAAGGATGCAGGCTTGCAAGAAATTAAGTTGGATATTTATGCCACTTTGGTGTGCATGGTTTTAGTGCTACTTTTGGGGCGTTATGTGATTTCTAAAGTCAAGTTTTTGCGCGATTATGATATTCCAGAGCCTGTTGTGGGCGGGGTTTTAGTCGCTTTTTTTATCATGTTAGCGCGTCAGTTTTACAATTTTGGCTTGCAGTTTGATTCTTCTTTAAAAGACCCTTTAATGCTGACTTTCTTCATCACCATTGGTTTGAGCGCGGATTTCAAATCTTTACAAAAAGGCGGGAAAATGCTTGCGGTTTTTTTGCTGGCTGTGGCGGGGTTTGTGGTGTGCCAAAATGCAGTGGGGATTTCTATCGCCAGCCTTTTAGGGGTCAATCCTTTAATGGGGCTTTTAGGAGGATCTATCGCTTTAGTGGGTGGGCATGGCACTAGCGCGGCATGGGCTAATTTTTTCACCCAACCACCTTATAATTTTAGCTCTAGCTTGGAAGTGGGCATGGCGTGCGCGACTTTTGGCTTGGTGAGCGGGGGGATTATTGGAGGGCCTGTCGCTAAATATTTGATTTCTAAATACAAACTAGAACCTAAAGACACTAAAGAAAAAGACACTTTAGAGGGCGTGGTGTCTAAAGGCTTTGAAACCCCTAAAGAGCAGCGCCTAATCACCGCATCCAGTTTTGTAGAAACTTTAGCTTTGATTGCGATCGCTTTATTAGTGGGGACTTTTTTATCGCGCTTGATGCCTAAAAGCTTCACCTTGCCGACTTTTGTGTGGTGCTTGTTTGTGGGGGTTATTTTAAGAAACGCTTTGTCGTTTTTTAAGATCCATAGCGTGTTTGACAGAGAGGTTTCAGTCATAGGGAATGTGAGTTTGAGCCTGTTTTTAGCCTACGCTTTAATGAGCGTGAATTTATTGGAATTGTTAAAACTCGCTGTGCCGTTAGCGGTTATTTTGAGCGTTCAAGTGGCGGTTATGATCCTTTATGTGGTGCTTGTAACCTTTAGGGTATGCGGGAAGGATTATGATGCGGCGGTGTTGTGCGCGGGGCATTGCGGTTTTGGGCTTGGAGCGACCCCAACGGCTATGGTGAATATGCAAACCATCACCAACCACTATGGGCCATCGCATGTAGCGTTTATCGTCGTGCCTTTAGTGGGAGCGTTTTTTGTTGATATTATTAACGCTTTAGCGATTAAAGGCTTTTTGCTCTTACCTTTTTTCCCGTCATGAGACTTTATGAGAGTTTATTAGAAATTTGCTTGGATAAAGCGTGGGAGCATCAAACCCTAGCCTTAGAAAACCCGAGCGTGGCTTGCATGGTGTTAGATAAAAACCATGAGATCTTAAGTTTAGAAACCCACAAAAAAGCCAAAACCCCCCATGCAGAAGTCTTAGCCGCCAAATCAGCGCTAAAGATTTTACGCCCCCATTTAAAAAACGATTTAGAAAAGTTAGAAGACCCTAAAATTTTAAGCGGTTTTTTAAAAACGCATCACGATAACGCTTTTAAAGACTGCGTTTTTTTAATCACCCTAGAGCCATGCAATTCTTATGGCAAAACCCCGGCATGCAGCGGATTGTTAGAAGTTTTAAAGCCTAAAAGAGTGATCATTGCCGCAGAAGAAAACGAAGCCAAAAAAGGGGGTTTAGCAAGGCTAAAAAAGGCTCATATTGAAACAATGATTTGCCGCAATTTAGAAAACAAGGCTAAGGACTTGCTCTTGCCTTTTAGGGCAATGGAACAAAAGGGGCGTTTCAATTTGTTCAAACTCGCTTTAAGGATGAATGGGGATTATTACCATGGCAAGATCACCGGGCAAAAAAGCGTTATTTTCACGCACAACCAGCGAGCGGTATGCGACACTCTCATCACTTCTGGGAAAACCATAAGAACGGATAACCCCTTATTAGATGCTCGCTTTTGCGATAGCTTTTATCACAATAAAAACCCCAATATCGCTATTTTATCCAAGCGCTCAATTAATCCCCATTCAAAAGTTTTTTCTGCGCCTAATCGTTTGGTTAATACTTTCAACAACCCTAAAGATTTACCCCTAGAGAAAGGGTTTAATTTCATTGAAGGGGGGTGGGGATTGTTTGAGAGCTTGAGGGATAAAATTGATGTATTGCTTTTGCATTCGCATGCGTCTATGATTAGCGAAGCGTTTAATACGCTCGCTTTAAAAACCCCTTTTAAGGGGCGGTTGTTGCATGCGCAAACCTTAGAAAATGAAGCCCTTTTATGGATAGAAAACTCTTAAGATTATACCAGCCCTTAAACGCTTATTCTTACAATAGCGATTCGCTTTTTTTATACGATTTTTCACGCCCTTTTATCAAAAATGGCGGCGCGATTTTAGACATAGGCTCAGGGTGTGGGGTTCTAGGCTTGCTCTGCGCTAGAGACAATCCGCTAGCGAGCGTTCATTTAGTGGAAAAGGATAGCAAAATGGCGTTTTGTTCCCAAAAAAACGCCCTTAAATTCCCTAACGCTCAAGTGTTTGAGGGCGATTTTTTAGATTTTAACCCCCCGATTTTGTATGATGCGATTGTGTGCAACCCTCCTTTTTATGCTTTAGGATCTATTAAATCTCAAATTAAAGGGCATGCGAGGCATCAGAGCGAATTAGACTTCGCTTCTTTAGCGGCTAAAGTGAAAAAATGCCTGAAACCTAAAGGGTATTTTATTTTTTGCTATGAAGCCTTGTCGCTTTGCTTGGTGGTAGAGGGTTTAAAAAGCGTTAAACTCACGCTAGAAGCTTTAAGGTTTGTCCAAAGTTTTAAAGACAAAAACGCCCATTTGATGCTTGGAGCGGCCAGGAACAATTCCAAAAGCGCTCTAAAAGTTCTGCCCCCTTTAATCACGCACCATTCCAAAAACCAAAGCGACAACACCAAAGAAGTTTTAAGCATCTATCAAATTTGTAACACTTATTCTATCAAAGCGCTTCTCAATTAGCGCCCTTAAATTAAGGATTAAAAAATGAAATGTTCGCATTGCCAGTTGGAGTTTAAAGAAAGTGAGCTTTTTAAAGAGGTGATCCATCATAAGGAATTGTATTTTTGCTGCACGGGGTGCGCTAGGGTGTATGCGTTATTATTGGATTTGAATTTAGAGAGCTTTTATGACAAATTAAACGATTCCACTTTAGCCCCTGTAACGCCCCAAGATTCAATGAATATTTTAGAATTAGAACAAGCCCTTGAAGAAAACAATAAGGGCGAATTTATTCTCAATCTTTTGCTAGAAAAAACGCATTGCAACGCTTGCTTGTGGCTCAATCAAAAGGTTTTAGAGCGTTTAAGTGGGGTTAAAAAAGTGAGCGTGAATTTCACCACCCACCACTTGCAAATCGTGTTTGAGAAGTCCTTAAACCCTAAAGAGATTATTCAAAAGATTGAGAGTTTGGGCTATGGGGCTAAAATTTATAACGCAAAAAACTACGCTCTAAAAGTCCAAAAAGAGCAACGCTCCTACTTGCTCACTTTAAGCGTGGGGTTTTTTGCCACCATGAATTTGATGTTTATCGCCATTGCCAAATACGCAAGCTATGGTAGCACGAGTTATGGTGGTGCGGGTTATGGTAGTGGCATGGATAAACTCATGCAAAGGAATTTGGATCTCGTATCGCTCTTTTTAAGCTTGTTGGTGCTAGTGGTGGTGGGGCGTTTTTTTATTAAGGGGGCGTTTTATGGGCTAAAAAATGGCGTTTTGGGCATGGATTTGAGCGTGTCTTTTGGGGCGTTATCGGCGTTTGTTTATTCTCTTTATGCCATGTTGGTGTCCCAAGAGACTTATTTTGAAGCGAGCAGCACGATTTTAACGCTTGTTTTTGGCTCTAAGTTTTTGGAATTAAAGGCCAGATTGTTTGCGAATGAAAAATGTTTGGCCCTAGAATCGCATGAAATCCATAGCGTGATTATTGTAGAAAAGGACAAGCAGATAGAAAAACACCCTAAAGATGTGGCGATAGGCTCTGTTGTTTGGGTGCCAAGCGGGGCTAAAATCGCGCTAGATGGCGTGCTTTTAAGTAACGCGAGCGTGGATGCGTCTTTGATTAGCGGGGAATTTAAGCCTTTGGAATTGGGGGTTAATGATCCAATTTTAGGGGGTTATGTGAACGTGGGCGTGCCTTTTAGCTATCAAGTGAGCGCTAATTTTCAAAACTCACGCCTTTCTAGTTTGTTAGAAACTTTAAAAAAGAGTTTTTTAGAAAAGCCCTTAATTGAGAGCAGCGCGAATCAAATTGCGGATATTTTTTCTAAAGCGGTGTTGTTTTTAGCCTTTGTGAGCTTTTTATTATGGCAATTTGGTTTGGGGGGTAATTTTGAAAAAGCCTTAATGGTGTGTATTAGCGTGTTAGTCATCAGCTGCCCTTGCGCGTTCGCTTTAGCTACGCCCATTGCGTTAGTGATAGGGGTGTTTAAAGACCCTTTGATCGTGTTTAAGGAAGCGTTATTTTTAGAAACTCTGGCTAAAGTGAAAAAAATCTTTATAGACAAAACCGGCACGCTCACGCAAAAAGAAGTCCTTTTAAAAGAAAAAATCATTTACGAAGAATTTGACGAAAGGCTTTTGAAGAGCCTTTTAAAAACTAGGGAGCATTTAGCCCATAATGCGATTCTTAAAACTCTAGATAGCGATGAAGTTAATTTAGAAAAGATAGAGTTTTTCGCTCATGGCTTAAAAGCGAGCTATCAAAACGAAACCCTGTTAGTGGGGAGTTTGAAATTTTTAAACGCTATGGGGGTTAATATAAAGACTAAAGAGAGCGCTAATATCATGGTAGGCTTTGCGAAAAACAAGACCTTATGCGCGTTATTCATTTTAGAAGAGCGTTTGAAAGCTAACGCTAAAGAAGTCATTCAGGCCTTACAAAATCAAGGCTTAGAATTAGAAATTTTAAGCGGGGATAATGAAAGCTCGGTTAAAGAGTGCGCGAAAAAATTAGGGATTTCTAAGTATCATGCTCATTTGACCCCTGAAGATAAGGCGCAAATCATCAGCTCTTATAAGGGCGTGTGCGCGATGGTAGGCGATGGCAATAATGACGCGCTAGCCTTAAAACAAGCGAGCGTTTCTTTAGGATTTGAAAAAAGCGCTTTGAGTAAAAGCGCATGCGATATTTTGCTTTTAGAAGAGGATTTGAGTTTGTTAGAAAAAGCGTTTCATAACGCTCAAAAAGTCTATCAAGTGGTGTTGCAAAACATTGTTTTGAGCTTGATTTATAACGCTATTTTAATCCCGGTCGCTATGCTAGGATACATCAACCCTTTAATAGCGAGTTTGAGCATGAGTGGTAGCTCTCTCTTAGTGGTCTTAAATTCTTTGAGGTTGAAACGCTCTTAAACAAACCACATCGTTTTGGCTAAAATGGCGATTAAAAAGCCAAAAGTTAGAGCGATAGGGTGGATATATTTACCAATAGGGTTTTTCTTACCCAAAAACTTACACGATAAAGAAAAAAGCACCAAAAGAAAAATGCTTAACGCTAAGATCACTTTAAGCATGAGTATTTTTTGAAAAGGGGTTTCACACCAACCTTTATCGCCCCCCATGTATTGACTAAGCATCATGCCCCCTGTTAAAACAAGCCCTAAAACGCATAAGGGCATGATTTTGATCGCTCTTTGAGTGATTCCTGTATTCGCTTTATTGGCAAACTCTTCGCCAAACATTTTCTTCACATTAGGGAAAATCACCCCATCAAAAAACAAGTAGCCAATAAAAATAATGGCGCACAATAAATGAACAACCAGCACATAAGGATAAATCGCATCCATTTAAAATCCTTTATTCATGGGAAAATTAAAGAGTTTTTAATCTACTATAAAAGGGTTTTATTGTCAAGTATCCTACTATTATGGGAATTTTAGGGGTGGTTTTTGTTTGACTTTTAAGATTGCAATTAGCTATAATAAAATAATTAAAAAAGTAACACTTAAGCGGAGACCCTAGAGAGTGATGCTCAATTTTATGACAAAGAAGAAAAATAGAATGCAAGATTGCAAAATGGTTTGTAAAAATTTTAATCGTAAGGAGTCTGTTTTGATAGCTCGATCTTTAGATATTTCTAAAAAAGGCTCGGTAATTTTAGGCGCTCTTTTGAGTTCGTTATGGCTGACAAACCCCTTAAATGCCCATGAAAAGAATGGCGCGTTTGTGGGGATTAGCTTGGAAGTGGGTAGGGCTGATCAAAAGACAAACGCTTATAAAAACGGCGAGTTGTTTCAAGTGCCTTTTGGCGATGTTTCAGCCAATGATGATGGTAAAGTCCCTGATGGGCAGACCGGTGGCTGTCAGCCAGCTTCAGGGACGCCAGGAACGCCAGGCTATACTAAAGCTAATTGCGTGGTCAATTGGACTTCTCGCACCATGCTTAGCACCAATAAGGACATTCCTGGCCGTAACCAGCCGATGTATGGGCTAGGCGTGATGACAGGGTATAAGCATTTTATGGGTAAAAAAAGGTGGTTTGGGCTGCGTTATTATGGCTTTTTTGATTATGGGCATACCAATTTCTCTAACTCTAGGGCCGCTAACGCCATATCGCCCTTTTATTTGAGCGATCAAAAAGCGGACATGTATACTTATGGTTTTGGCACAGACATGCTTTTTAACATTATAGATAAGCCTAAAGCCACGGCCGGGTTTTTTGTGGGCGTGAATTTTGCGGGTAACACTTGGACTAACAATCGTGTGGGGTATTTTAAGGACGGGTATGTTTATGGCGTCAATACCGACGCTGACGCTTACATGACTAACGCTGATGGCACAATCACTTGTGGGGACACGACGCCGGCGAGTTGTAGTGTGGGGATTAACCCTAATAGCGTCTATACCACAGGAAAATTAAACGCTAAGGTGAATCACACGATTTTCCAATTTTTAGTGAATGTGGGCGTTAGAACTAATATTTTTGAACACCATGGCATTGAGTTTGGTATCAAAATCCCCACGCTCCCTAATCACTTTTTTAAAGGCTCTACTACTATAAGAGCGAAAAAACAAGGCCCGCTAGAGAATGGGAATCCGACCACTATCACCGGAGCAGAAACTAATTTCAGCTTGACCCAGACCTTACGCCGTCAGTATTCTATGTATTTGCGCTATGTTTATACTTTTTAAGTTTGGTAGGGTTTTTAGGCAAGGCTTAGATAAGGCTTAGAGATGAAAGCTTGATGCTTAAGCTTTCAAATGGTCATTGAGTTGCAATAACTCTGTGCTGTTTTCTACTTTTTTGATAAAATCATTAACAGCATAACAGCGTATGTTAATATTGTCTTTGAAATGGGCAAATTCTGCATATTCTTTGGCATCATCATGGATATTTGGAGCTACAAAAACACTAAATTTTTCTCTAATATCAGTGCTATTTTTAATCAATTCTTTTAAATGTCTGGCAATAGGTATCATTTCGCTTTGACTTCTATCTCTAATCAAGCTCACTTCTATATAACTTTGGGCTTTTGTGTCCATAGCTACAATATCAGGTTTGTTACCGCTTGCTGTGTATACGGGCAAGCCTTCATCATCGCTTTTATAATTGGGTATCACGCTTAAATTTTCAAAATGTTGTTTCAAGAAAATAGCGCTTAAAAATTCTAAGCGTAAAGGTTTGTCAATGAGTCTTAAAAAACTATCTTTTGATTCTTGCTTGTTATAAGTAATGAGTAATTCTTGCTTGATAAAATCTTTAGTATAAGTGGTTGCTAGTTCATTCAATTTGCTTGATTTAACTCTCTCACCAGCGCTGATTGGAGTAACACTAACAAGAAAGTTATCCACGATTGACATGTAGTTAAAAAAGGCGAGTTTGTTAGCTTGAGTGTCGTTTAAATAATCCCCTTTAAAAGCCTTATGAGTTCGTAAAATGTAATCTATTTTATTATTTTCATTAGTATTAATATCAATAAACCTACCATTACCACGCAATGAAATGAGTCCTGTAATACGCATTTTTCTAATGTATTCATCAATAGCTTCGTTAGTGATTTGGCTCATTTTAAATCGTGTTTTATTAACACTTTCTAAAAGTTTTAGGCATTTTTCATAGATAAATTCATCTGAGTAGCTGAATTCTGTTTTATTGATAGTAACGATTTCTTGTCTTAAACGAATAATGTAGTCATAAAGCCCATTAGCGTTATCGTCTTTCCAACAAAGTAAAATAGGGATTTCTTTGACAGATAGGGGGGTTAGATGGGCATTTTTGAGTCGTTTTAAAAGCGAGAGCAATAGTTTGAAAGGGTTGTTATGGTTTAAATTCTTTTTGTAAGGGTTTCCTACTTCATATTTAGACAGAGCGTTTAAAAATATAGCCCCAACTACGCTTTCATCAACGCTTTCTTTAAAAGCATCGTTTTCTTTATCGTAATAAGCAAGAATAAGCATCTTAGCGCTATCGCTGATGAGTATTTCTCATATTTTGCATAGTAGCAAAAACCAAACTCACACATAAGCTTATACCAAGTGTCAAACCGACTTTCCCATCCATGTTCAAAGCCCATTTCTTTATGATTTTGTGGGGATATTTCTATAATGCGTTCTAATTCTTCATCGCTAAAGACATATTCATTGGAGTCAAATTTTTCTTTCAATTCTTTATTTTGATTGATAGATAGCTTTGCAAAGAGTTTAAATTAGACTAGGCTGGATTGTCTGAAATAAATACCTTTAGCGTCCTTTATACGAACGCCCTTTTGGTGTTAGAGCATAAAAGCCTTTTTGTAATCTCTCAAAGAGTCCTAAACCTTGTTTTGAATGGCTATCTTTTTGATGGTGGTTGAGTTCGCCCCTAATGCTATTTTTAAAAGTATCGCTTTTGTATTTGTATCCCCACTCTTCTTTTTTTATTCTCTCTTCTAATGCCTGATAAATATCTTGTAATGCTACTTCTTTAACGCCTTTTTTCTCACAAGCGAAAATAAATTCTACTATCATTGCCTTGATAGAGGGGATAGTTCCAGGAAGCAATTTTTCTTGTTTTTCAATCTTTTTAATCTTTTCTTGAATGCTTTTATCTTTTGAGACTTTTTGTTCATTTTTAATAATGGCGCTAAAAACTTCATCATAGCTTTCTAAATACTCTTCATTAGGAGTGAACAGACTATCTGCATATTTTATAGAATTGTAGATAGCGTTTAGTTGTGAGTAATATAATGGTTTCTTTTCTGTAAAAATGGTATTGACTTCAAAATTATTCTCCAACCCTCCTTTGGTTAAATTAGTGCTACCTATAATGGAAGTTTTTTCTTTTCCATTGTCAAACATATAAATTTTAGGGTGGAATACAATATCTGTTTTGTTATTTTCTTTGTCGCCGTAGCAGTAAAATTTTAATTTTTTATAAGTTTTATTTAAGTCTAGCAAAAATCGTATGGATTTTGAGTCAGTTGTTTTAAAATCAAGTCCTACAATAATCTCAAATTCTGCCCCCTTTTCTAAAGAATTAATCAAGGCATCTTGAATAACTTCAACCCCACTGTATTTTAAAAAAGCAACTGCAATATGAGTGCCTAAAGAATTTCTTAGCCCTTCGTTAATCACTTTGCTAATAGGATAATTGAGATTAGATAGGATTTGAACAGAACTCACCAAAAACCTTAATAATTTTTTAGGCTATTTTACAAGTCTTAAGTTAATGTTGCATGGCAAGTTTTTTAATTTAGCCCCCTAATGAGAGCTTGAGTTATCTTGACTATAAGTTTATAAATCTTATAATCTCTTATTGAGCTTTCTAAAATACCAAAGACTGAGAGCTAAGAATACGAAAAAGGGCGATAGCACGCCTATTTCAGGAATGAGTATCCCTGAAATGCTGAATTTCCCTAAAGCAAAGAATAGCCCCCACACAACGAGCGTGATAATGATAAACTTTAGCCCTAAAAGAGCCAGGTTTTCATAGCGGGCGAGACTGGGTGAAAAATAAGCGATTAAAACGCTTAAAAACGGCACAAAAAAGGGCAAAATCGCAAACACATACAAAAACGAGCGCACTTTTTTCGTGTCGGCGTTTTGGCGCATTAGAGCATGCAAGGAAAAAAGAGCGTCTGTGATAGAAACCGCAGGCTTGTTTTGATAAATGGTGTCTAAAACTTTAGGGCGGAAATTTTTGAGCGTTTTAAAGGTTTCTAAACGCGTGGTGTTTAAAGCGTTCGCGCCCAGTTCAAAACTTAAGGGCATCTCATAGATAGTAGTGTCATGCAAAATCCAATATTTGTCTTCAAAAAAAGCTTCTTTAGCTTCAGCGTAAGATTCTAAAGTCTTATCTTTTAGGCGAAAAACCTTGATGTTTTGGGCTTTTTGCAATAAGGGATTAATCTTGTCAAAATACACGTAATCATCGTTGTATTTCACTAACAAATGCTCTGATACGCTTAAAGAATTGTCTTTATAGATTAAATTTTGCGTTTTTTCTTCCATATACACAAAAGGAGTGGCGTTCAACCCCACATAAACAGCCGTGAAAAACAAGCTAATCAAAAAAATAGGGCTTAAAATCTGGCATTTGGAAAAGCCAATGGAGAGCAGGGCGGTGTATTGGTTGGATTTAATGAAGGTGATGTAAAATAAAACCATCGCCAAAAGCAAGGAAATGGGCAAGGTGTAATTGAGCGCAAATAAAATATCATAGGTGAAAAATAAAATGATCATGTTCGCAGAATCGGGCATTTTATCGGCGTATTTCAGGCTGTCAATGCCTACAAAAAACAATTCCAAAGCTAAAAGCACGATTAAAAAGTATTTGAAATAATACCACCCCACAAATCTAAACAAACGCACTTTAAACCCCTAACTTTCTATGATTAAAGGTTTTTTAAGCGTGAAACGATTTTGCATGGCGTTAAAATCATGGCTTTCTATAAAAAATTTTAGGGCGTTTTTGGCATGTTCAAACACAGTGTTTTTTAAAGGCTCTTCGTTTTTGTGGAATTTTGAAAGCACATGCTCAATCACGCCAATCCCTTTAGAAATCCCCACTCTCAAGCGGTAATAAGAATTTGAACACAATAAATCAATGGATTTTAGGCCGTTATGCCCTCCATTCCCCCCACCCTTTTTAAACCTCACAACGCCTAAAGGTAAATCCAAGTCGTCATGGACAATTAAAAGCTCTTTAATTTTGTAAAAATTTTTAGCGCTCAAAACGCTCTCGCCGCTTAAATTCATGTAAGTTTGGGGCTTGAGTAAGATAAAATCCTTATAAACGCATAAACAAGCGTTGTGTTTGGGAGAAAAAGTGAAAGAAAGATCCAGCTCGCTAACGAGCGAATCTAAAATATCAAAACCAGCGTTGTGTCTGGTGTGAGCGTAACGCAAAGTAGGGTTGCCTAAACCTACTAAAAGCGTCATAGCCTGAAATCACTTCGCTTTAATCACACCGATCACAGCGATAGAATCATGATCTAAGATCTTCACATTTTCGTGTTTTTCTAAATCGCGCACCAAAATAGACTCATTCACGTCTAAAGGGGCCACATCCACTAAATAGTGATCGGGCAAATGCTCTGGAGCGCATTCCACGCTGATACGCTTTTTAGAGAGCATCAAAATCCCTTTATTTTTCAAGCCCACCGGAGTGCCTTGGTGTTTGACAGGGACTTTAAACTTAGACTTCACGCCTTTAGTAACAGCGAGTAAATCCACATGGATAAGCTCGTTAGTAACAGGGTTTTTTTGGTATTCTTGAACCACGACTTCAAAAGTCTTATCCCCTAATTTCACCGGAAAAATCAAATGCTTTTTTTCCTTAAGGTATTTAATGAAAGGGTTTAATTTGAACGCGCAATTCACGTTTTCAATACCCTTCCCGTAAACGTTTGCGATTAGATAGCCATCTTTTTTTAAAGCTTTAGCGTTAGCTTTAGTAATACTCTCTCTAATAACGCCTTCTAACATGTCAATCCTTTAAAATAAAATAAGGGCTTATTCTATCCAAAAAACCCTTAAAAATCAAAAACTGCTTAAAAGCTTTTCAAAGGATTGTTTGAACGCTATCAAGCCTTCTTTAAGGAGTTTTTGAGCGGTGTTTTCTAAATCAATGTTGTGCGCTTTTAATTCTTTTTTGAACGCTTCAATTTCTGTAATTTTTAAAGGGGTTTGATACTCGGTGTTTGGGTCAAGCAAATAAGCGTTTAAAGCCTCTAATGGGGCTGTGTTGATAGAGTTTTTAAAACACAGCGCTTTAATGTAATAATCTTTAGCTAAAGAATGAGATTTAACGCCGGTGGATGCAAAAAGGGTGCTTATTAGCGTATTAGCATGCTGACTGATTGTGTGATAACACTCGGTAGCGTTGATAATCCCGCTTTGAGCTTGCAAGTTTTGAGCCACTAAAGGGTCTATTTCTTTGTCAAATCGTGAGACAAACACGCTAATAACCGCTCTTTTTTGCGCTTCTTTGGCTAAGATTTGAGCGATTTCACCGGCAATTTTAGGCGAAAAAACTAAAGTTACATTAACAGGAATGGAGTCTTTAGCCAAAGCGCTAATGACTTCAAGACCGCTCTCACTCGCTGGGACTTTAATCATCACATTGGGGCGGTTTAATGTTTTGAATAACCGCTTGGCTTCATCAATGCTTTTAATGGCATCATCTTCTAAAAAAGGGTCAATTTCTAGGCTAATGTAGCCGTTGTTAGGGTCTTTTTCATATAAAGGCATTAACGCGCTAGAGACTTGTAAAATATCCTTTAGCGCCAGAGTTTCATAAATTTCTTTAGCTTTTTGGCCTTTGAGTTTAGCGATTTCATCTTGATAAAACGCGCTTTTTGTGATCGCTTCGCAAAACAAACTAGGGTTACTCGTCGCCCCGCAAATAGCCCCCTTATTGATGAGCTTTAAAAAATCGTTTTCTAAAAAATCCCTTTCTATAAAATCGCACCACAAACTGAATTCTTGCATGTTTCATCCTTGTTTTAAATTGAGATAATAATTTTTAACGACTTCCTGGTCGCTAAAAAAAATCGTTTTGTCTTTAAAGATTTGAAAGTTTTCATCGCCCTTGCCTAAAATCAATAACACCTCATCGTCTTTTAAATTTTCTAAAGCGTTTAAAATGGCTTTTTTTCGGTCTTTTTCTACAATGACTTTAGAAGAATCGCTGATGCCTTTTAAAATGTCCTTGATAATGTCTTCTTCGTTTTCGCTTCTAGGGTTGTCTGAAGTTAAGATGATTTGATGCGCGTAACAACTCGCTATCGCTCCCATTTTAGGGCGCTTGGTTTTATCCCTATCGCCCCCTGCTCCAAAAAGAGCGGTGATTTTTTGGTTTTTAAAGCTTTCAAAAACTTGTTGCATGCCGTCTGTTGTGTGGGCAAAATCCACAACCACTAAAGGTTTAGAATGCACAATTTCCAAACGCCCTTTCACCCCATAAAAGTTTTCTAATAACGGCGCGATCGCTTCTAGCGGTAATTGAGTGAGTAATTTGACCCCTAAAACGCCCGCTAAGATATTATAAAGGTTGTAACGCCCTAAAAGGGGGGAATGGATGAGGGCGATTTCTTTAAGATTGGGATCTCTTAAATTTTGTTGGTAGCATAAAGACGCGCTAATGGAGGGGTTGAGCGAAAAGGCTTGAACGTTTAAATGCGCTTTTTTATCCAGCGCGTAAGTGTGCGCGTTAATGGGGTTAAAAAGGGCGTTTGTTTCATCTCTGTTGATGACTTTCAAGCCATCATCTTTAAAAAAGCTGTTTTTAATATCTCTGTAATTTTCTATATTTTGATGGAAATCTAAATGATCGCTTGTGATATTAGTGAGAATTTTAAGGGCAAAATCAAGCCCGGCGATGCGCTTTTGGACAATCGCATGGGAGCTCACTTCCATAATAAAGTATTCACACCCCAAACGAATCGCTTCTTCTAAATCGCTATAAAGCTCTAAAAGAGTGGGCGTGGTCAAGCCCTTTTCTTTGATTTGTGTGTCGTTGATAAAAAACCCTCTTGTGCCTAAAAGAGCGGTCTTTTTATTCAAATCTAAGAGCAAAGAATACATCAAGCTCGCTGTGGTCGTTTTACCATTAGTGCCAGTAATCCCTACAATTTTCATTTTAAAATCAAAGTAGTCTTTAAGCTCGTTAGAATCTAAAATAGCCAGGTTTTTTTCTGCAATTAAAGGAGAGTATTTTTCATTTAAAGGCGTTTTGACAAAAAGAATTTCTTCAGGGTTTTCTAAAACTTCATTCGTGTTATCGCTTAAAAAAGAATAGGTGTGGTTGCGATAAGTCAGGGTTTTTTTAAGCTTCATTCTTTAAGCCTTATTGGATTTGAGAGCGTCTTCTAAAAGAGAACGCAAAAATTTATCGTAAATAAAAGAATCTTCATGCATGTTTTCAATGTAATTTATCGCTAATTCATAATAGCCATAATGGTTCAATTCTTTCAAAAATTCATAAAAATCCTCTTTATTGTCAAAAATCACCCTAGAGCTGAACATCAAATCTTCAAACGCTTCCTTAAAACCGCGCTCCAAGCTCAAGCGTTTGAAATCCGCATACAAAATGCCGTTCAACTCCTCGCCTTTTTGAGAAATTTGCGCATCAATCTTTTCAGTCATTTGGTTCAATCCCTCATCAAAAGAAGCGATCAAATTGATGATTTGCTCTTCAGCCTGGTTTTTTAAACTCCGTTTTTGCATAGCGATCAAGCTTTGATACAATTCATAAAAGCTATGAGCTTCTTTAGGGAAATCTTTAGCGATGTCGCTTAATAACGCCCCCACTTTGGCTTTTTGGTTGTCTTTATCCAAAAACAAAACTTCAGAAAAAAGGCGTAACGCTTCAGCGTAATGGGCTTGCTTGAACGCTAAAAAGCCATCTTTAATCAACGCTCGCTTTTTAAATTCATAATCAAACTTTTGCATGCCTATAATCCTTAAAGTTTATCAAACTCCTTAGCGTTTTCTAAGCACACCACTTCTAAATTGGGGTGAATGTCCATTTTAAGCTGTCTTTCAATGACATTTTTTAAAGTGATCTTACTGCTAGAGCAAGTCTTGCACGCTCCCTCTAAAGCCACATAAATTTTCATGCTTTTCACCCCTAGCACTTCAATATTACCGCCATCTTTGAGCAAGTAAGGGCGGATCTTTTCTATCACAATACGCACCGGTTTTTGTAAATCTTCATCGCTAAATTCTATCATTTTTTAAAACCCTCTTTGAAATTTTACTTTAAGATACCATATAATGAGCCATTTTTATCAAACAACGCTTTTTAAGAGTGGCTCAAGGGCTAATTGGATAGAATAGAGCCACTATTAGAATAAGGTTTTGATGACGATATGGAAATTAAAAACATCAAAGAGTTTGAAAAAGCTTCCAAAAAACTCCAAAAAGACACTTTAAAGATCGCTCTCGCTCTTTTGTTTCTCATCGGTGCCGCTTTGCTCGCTCTCATTTTTGGGCAGGCTAATTCTAAGGGATTGTTGCTTATTTTTGCGGCCGTGATTGGGGGGTATATGGCGATGAATATTGGCGCGAACGATGTGTCTAATAATGTCGGCCCTGCCGTAGGCTCTAAAGCCATTAGCATGGGCGGGGCGATTTTGATTGCTGCGATTTGCGAAATGCTTGGAGCGATCATTGCCGGGGGGGAAGTGGTTTCTACGATTAAGGGCCGTATCGTTTCGCCTGAATTTATTAATGATGCGCACATTTTCATTAATGTCATGTTGGCTAGCTTACTCAGTGGGGCGTTGTGGTTGCATGTAGCGACTTTAATTGGCGCTCCCGTTTCCACTTCACACTCTGTAGTAGGGGGGATTATGGGGGCTGGAATGGCAGCAGCTGGAATGTCTGCTATCAATTGGCATTTTTTATCAGGCATCGTGGCTAGTTGGGTAATCTCGCCTTTAATGGGGGCTTTGATAGCTATGTTTTTTTTAATGCTCATTAAAAAGACTATCGCTTATAAAGAAGATAAAAAGAGCGCGGCTTTAAAGGTCGTGCCTTATTTGGTAGCGTTGATGAGCTTAACATTCAGTTGGTATTTGATCGTTAAGGTTTTAAAACGCCTTTATGCGGTGGGTTTTGAAATCCAATTGGCTTGCGGTTGTATCCTTGCGCTTTTAATTTTTATCCTTTTTAAAAGATTTGTGTTAAAAAAAGCCCCGCAATTAGAAAATAGCCATGAAAGCGTTAATGAGCTTTTCAATGTCCCTTTGATTTTTGCCGCCGCGCTTTTAAGCTTTGCGCATGGGGCTAATGATGTGGCTAACGCTATAGGCCCCTTAGCGGCGATCAGTCAAACTTTAGAAGATGCAAATAGCCCTATGGGGAATACTTTAAGCTCTGTGCCGTTGTGGATTATGGTAGTGGGGGCAGCTGGGATCGCTTTAGGCTTGAGTTTGTATGGGCCAAAGCTCATTAAAACGGTGGGGTCTGAAATCACAGAATTAGACAAGATGCAAGCTTTTTGCATCGCGCTTTCTGCGGTCATTACCGTGCTTTTAGCCTCTCAATTAGGCTTACCGGTAAGCTCTACGCATATTGTGGTGGGTGCGGTGTTTGGGGTGGGCTTTTTAAGGGAGCGTTTAAGGGAGCAATCCAGAAGGCGTTTTGCCAGAATCAGAGACAACATTGTAGCGGCGCACTTTGGGGAAGATTTAGAAGAAATTGAGGGCTTTTTAGAACGCTTTGATAAAGCCAATTTGAAAGAAAAATCGCTCATGTTAGAGAGCTTGAAAAAAAGCAAGAACACCGCCATCGCTTTGGAATTGAAAAAGAAAGAAAAAAAGTCGCTTAAAAAAGTGTATAAAGAAGAAGTGATCAAACGCTCCATTTTAAAAAAGATTGTTACCGCTTGGTTGGTAACCGTGCCGGTTTCTGCGCTTTTAGGCACGCTTCTTTTTGTGGCTCTTGGTTTTATAGAAAAGTATTTCTAGGGTTTTTGAAGGCTTGATTTTTAAAGTTAGGCTTAATCTTTTATGTTAAAATTCTAAGATTTTATATATTTTATATTTATCGTTAGGTTTTAGGTTTAAATCATGGGGAGGAATCAAGGAGCTTATTTGGATCCGTCTGAATCAATTTTGATGTTGATGGTTGCTTTTTTATTGGTGCTGTTAAACGCTTTTTTTGTGCTTTCAGAGTTTGCCCTTGTGAAAGTGCGTAAAACCCGCTTAGAAGAGCTGGTTAAAATCGGTAATTCCAACGCTAAACTCGCTTTAAAGATGAGTCAAAGACTAGACACTTATTTGAGCGCCACGCAGTTAGGCATCACCCTTTCTTCATTAGCTTTAGGCTGGGTGGGTGAACCCGCTATCGCAAAATTGTTAGCCGCACTGTTTGAGTCTATGGATATGAGAGAAAATCCTATTTTTATCCATTCAATGAGCGTGGTTATAGCGTTTTTAAGCATCACTTTTTTGCATGTCGTGTTGGGCGAGATCGTGCCTAAATCTTTAGCGATCGCTAAATCTGAAAAAGCCGCTCTTTTTGCCGCGCGCCCTTTGCATGTGTTTTGGGTCGTGTTTTACCCGGTGGTGCGCCTGTTTGATGTGATCGCTCATTTCTTTTTAAAAAAAGTGGGCATCAATCCTAAAGAGCATGACGGCACGCATTCTGAAGAAGAGTTAAAAATCATTGTGGGCGAGAGTTTGAGAGAGGGCATTATTGATTCAGTGGAGGGCGAAATCATTAAAAACGCGGTGGATTTTTCTGACACGAGCGCTAAAGAAATCATGACCCCACGAAAAGACATGGTGTGTTTGGACGAAGAAAACAGCTATGAAGAAAATATAGACATTGTTTTAAAAAGCCATTTCACGCGCTACCCTTATTGTAAAGGCTCTAAAGACAACATTATCGGCATGGTGCATATCAGAGACTTGCTCTCTCGCTCTATTTTCACCCCTAAAATGCATGATTTCAAGCAAATCGTTAGGAAAATGATCATCGTCCCTGAAAGCGCGTCTATTTCTCAAATCCTTATCAAAATGAAAAAAGAGCAAATCCATACCGCTTTGGTGATTGATGAATACGGCGGCACGGCTGGGTTGCTCACTATGGAAGATATTATTGAAGAGATCATGGGTGAGATTAGCGACGAATACGATTTGAAACAAGAGGGCGTGAACAAGCTTGAAGAGGGCGTGTTTGAATTAGAGGGCATGCTGGATTTAGAGAGCGTAGAAGAAGTGCTTCACATTGAATTTGACAAAGAATGCGAGCAGGTAACGCTTGGGGGCTATGTTTTCAGCTTGTTAGAGCGCATGCCTATGGAGGGAGATACAATCGTTTCGCATGGGTATTCTTTTGAAGTCTTAAGCGTGGATGGGGCCAGGATAAAACGCTTGAAAGCGGTTAAACAAGATCATGGAGAAAATGAAGCATGAAAAAAACAACCCTCTTTGTATTGGGCTTATTATTCAATAACTTTTTAAATGCTGTTGATGGAGTTTCTCAAACCGAGCCTTCTTCTTTGAATTTGGCTGAAGACAGCGCACCCTTGAACCATTCTAACGCTCAAAAACTCTCTTTAAAAAACGCATGGGCTAGGGTATTGTCTAATCATGAAGGCTTGCATGCGCAAGAATACGCCATTAAAAGAGCGAGTAAAATGAAATTAGCGGCTAAGCTTTCTTTTTTGCCTCAAATTGATTTGAGCGCTTTTTATGTGTATCTTTCTAACCCTATTAAAATGGATTTTGCCAGCCAAAAACAAGCGGGCGTGCAAAAAGCCACCAACCAGATCCATCAAGGCTTGCAAAACATCCAGCAAAATATCCCCCCTCAAGTCCTAACCCCTCAAATCCAAGCGGGCATGCAAGGGGTGATGCAAGGTTTTGGGGCTTTGAGCAGCACTTTAGAAGCCCCCTTATTGTTTTCTAAGCAAAATGTGGTGATTGGGGCTTTGAGCATTATTTATCCCCTGTATATGGGTGGGGCAAGATTCACGATGGTGCGCATTGCGGATTTGATGCAAAAAGACGCTAATGAAGTGTATCGCTTGAAAAAGCTTTCCACTTTTCAAGAGCTTGTGAGCGTGTATTATGGCATGGTGTTAAACGCAGAAGTGGCTGAAACTTTAGAAGAGGTAGAAAAAGGCCATTATAAGCATTTCCAAAACGCTTTGAAAATGCAAAAAGTAGGGCAAATCGCTAGGGTAGAAACCTTAGGCGCTCAAGTGGCTTATGATAAGGCCCATATCGCTAGCGTTAAGGCTAAAGACGTGTTAGAAGTTTCGCAGCTCTCGTTCAATTCCATTTTATCTAGCAAGGACGATCTAGCGCCTTCAAGCAAATTAGAGATCCACACCGAGAAAAATCTGCCCGATCTGAGCTTTTTTGTTGCTTCCACGCTCAATTCCTACCCGGCTTTAAAGACTTTAGAAAATCAGGTTCAAATTTCTAAAGAAAACACGAAACTACAGATCGCTAAATTCTTGCCCCAAGTGCATTTTTTTGGCTCTTATCTCATGAAACAAAACAATTCGGTGTTTGAAGACATGATCCCTAATTGGTTTGTGGGCGTAGCCGGGCGCATGCCTATTCTTTCTCCCACAGGGCGTATCCAAAAATACCAAGCGAGCAAATTAGCCGAGTTGCAAGCCAGTAGCGAGCAAATCCAGGCTAAAAAAAACATGGAATTGTTAGTGAATAAGACTTATAAAGAGACGCTTTCTTATTTGAAAGAATACAAAAGCTTGCTTTCTAGCGTGGAATTAGCTAAGGAAAACTTAAAACTCCAAGAGCAGGCTTTTTTACAAGGCTTAAGCACGAACGCTCAAGTCATTGATGCAAGGAACACGCTTTCTTCTATCATCGTGGAGCAAAAAAGCGTGGCTTATAAATACATTGTTTCATTAGCGAATTTAATGGCGTTAAGCGATCATATTGATTTATTTTATGAATTTGTTTATTAAAGGAAAAAATCATGTCAAACAGCATGTTGGATAAAAATAAAGCGATTCTTACAGGGGGTGGGGCTTTATTATTAGGGCTAATCGTGCTTTTTTATTTAGCTTATCGCCCTAAGGCTGAAGTGCTGCAAGGGTTTTTGGAAGCCAGAGAATACAGCGTGAGTTCCAAAGTCCCTGGCCGCATTGAAAAGGTGTTTGTTAAAAAAGGCGATCGCATTAAAAAGGGCGATTTGGTTTTTAGCATTTCTAGCCCTGAATTAGAAGCCAAGCTCGCTCAAGCTGAAGCCGGGCATAAAGCCGCTAAAGCGCTTAGCGATGAAGTCAAAAGAGGCTCAAGAGACGAAACGATCAATTCTGCAAGAGACATTTGGCAAGCGGCAAAATCTCAAGCCACTTTAGCCAAAGAGACTTATAAGCGCGTTCAAGATTTGTATGATAACGGCGTGGCGAGCTTGCAAAAGCGCGATGAAGCCTATGCGGCTTACGAAAGCACCAAATACAACGAGAGCGCGGCTTACCAAAAGTATAAAATGGCTTTAGGGGGGGCGAGCTCTGAAAGCAAGATTGCCGCTAAGGCTAAAGAGAGCGCGGCTTTAGGGCAAGTGAATGAAGTGGAGTCTTATTTAAAAGATGTCAAAGCGACAGCCCCTATTGATGGGGAAGTGAGTAATGTGCTTTTAAGCAGCGGTGAGCTTAGCCCTAAGGGCTTTCCTGTGGTGCTCATGATAGATTTAAAGGATAGTTGGTTAAAAATCAGCGTGCCTGAAAAGTATTTGAACGAGTTTAAGGTGGGTAAGGAATTTGAGGGTTATATCCCAGCGTTGAAAAAAAGCGCGAAATTTAGGGTTAAATATTTGAGCGTTATGGGCGATTTTGCAACATGGAAAGCGACGAACAATTCCAACACTTACGACATGAAAAGCTATGAAGTGGAGGCCATACCCTTAGAAAAGTTGGAAAATTTTAGGGTAGGGATGAGCGTGTTAGTTACCATTAAACCTTAAAAAGGATTGTTTTGTTCAAATTGATAAGCGCATGGGTTTTACAAGACAAGTTCTTGTTTGTCGTGTGTTTTATATTGCCTTTTTGTTTAGGGGTTTTAGGCACGCAAATCTTTAAACAAGAAATCCCAAGACAGCTCCCTATCGTGGTGGTGGATTTGGATAAGACCACGACAAGCCATCAGGTAGCGTTTGAATTAGGCGCAACGAGCGCGCTTCAAATCAAACACCAAGTGGCTAGCCTTTTAGAAGCCAAACGCTTTTTAAATTCCTCTGAAGCGTATGGGGCGTTAGTTTTGCCTAGAGATTTAGAGAAAAAAATTAAAATGGGGCGAAAGGTGGATTTGCCCTTTTATTATAATGCGGAGTATGTTTTAGTGGGGAAAACGCTCAAAAACGCCTTTTTACAAACCGCTTTGACTTTAGACGCTAAAACCTTAGCCACCAAAGCTTTAGTGCGAGATTCCAATTTGATTTTGGCTAAAGCCCAAGCAATACCTATTGTTTTGCAATTGCATGCCCTATACAATGAAGAAAACAATTACACGCAATACCTTTTAAGCGTGATGCTGCCTTGCATGTGGCTTATTTTCATTGCGATTGGCATGCTCAATTTCATTCAAAAAACCTCTAACATGCGCGAGCTTTTGATCAGTATTGTAGCGAATGTGTGCGTGTTTAGCTTTTGGGGGATGGGCATGGCGTTTTATTTTAATTTCATTGGCATGCAGGGGCATTATGCGCATTTGTTGTTGGTCTTTTTGGCGGTAGTTTTAATGGCGCTCGTTATGAGCGGGTTTGTGGTGCTAGTTTATGGCATTTCAAAAAGCGTTATTGAAACTGCGGGCGCGATTGGGGTCTATACCGCTCCAAGCTTTGCGTTTGCTGGGGTGACTTACCCGCAAAACAACATGGAAATTTTTGGGGATTTTTGGAGTCATTGCTTGCCCATTAGCCATTTTATGAAGTTCTTTTTACAAGAGGCTTACTATAAGACGGATTTTACCGAGTCTTTAAATTCTTTAATGCCGCTTGTGTTTTTCTTAATCTTTTTAGCTTTAGGGCTTTTGATTTTTTATTTTTCTTTTAAAAAAGACAAGGCTAGCGCATGAATTTTTTTAAAATCCTTTTAATGGAATTAAGGGCTATTGTTTCTCATAAGGGCGTTTTGTTAATCCTTATAGGCGCTCCTTTAATCTATGGCTTGCTTTATCCTTTGCCTTATTTGAAAGACATCGTAACGCAGCAAAAAATCGCCCTTGTAGATGAAGACAATTCCTTTCTTTCCAGGCAATTAGCCTTCATGGCACAAAGCTCCAACGAGTTAGAAATCGCTTTTTTTAGCCCCTCTATGTTAGAAGCTAAAAAGCTTTTAAAAGAAGAAAAAATTTATGGGATCTTACATATCCCTTCGCATTTTGAAGCCAATATTTATAAACAAGTGCCTGTAACGATAGATTTTTATGCGAACGCCAATTACTTTTTGATTTATGGCGCCTTAGCGAATGCGGTGGTGGGGAGCATCAACGCCTTAAACGATGAAATAAGGTTCAAACGCAACGCTCAAATAGAAGAAGCTGAATTAGGGACAGACGGGATTAAAATCAGGCCTATCGCTTTGTATAACCCTAGTGAGGGGTATTTGAATTACGCGCTCTCTAGCGTGTTTATTTTCATTTTGCACCAGGTGATGCTCATTGCAAGCAGCATGTTTACTAGCTCCAGGCGTTTGGAATTGGCCCTTTTAGACAAAAAACAAATCGCTTTAAGGCTGTGCGCAAGACTCTTGGTGTTCATGGGGGCGTTTAGCGTTTTTATTTTATGGTATTTTGGGGCGCTGTTTTCTTTTTATGGGATCGAACGGCATGGGAGCGCTTTAATGGTGTTTTTGAACAGCTTGATTTTCATGCTTGCGGCCTTGAGTTTGGGGTCGTTTTTAGGGGCATGGATCAAAAATGAAGCCCACACCACTCAAATCGTTTTAATCTCTTCTTTGCCCTTGATTTTTATGATGGGTTTTGTGTGGCCTTTTGAATCCTTGCCCTCTTATTTACAGGCTTTCGTTCAAATAGTGCCAGCTTATCATGGGATCAGTTTGCTCGGGCGATTGAATCAAATGCATGCGGAATTTATAGATGTTTCCATCCATTTTTACGCACTTATTGCGATTTTTATCGTGAGTTTTATAGGGTGCGTGTTCAAACTCAGCTCTTTAAAGAAAGCTTGTGAAAACGCTTAAACACCTCATCACTTCCAAGCACCAAACTAAAGCGTCTCGCTTTTTAGGGTATCTTATGCCTTTTAGCGATTTTGAAAAAACCCTTTTGCAATTGAAAAAAGAGCATTTTAAAGCCGCGCATTTTGTAACGGCGTTCCGCTATTCTTTAGAGGGTAAAATCACGGAGGGTTTTAGCGATGATGGCGAGCCTAAAGGGAGTTCAGGAATGCCTGTGCTTAGCGTTTTAAGGCGAGAGAGTTTGATCAATATAGGATTAGTGAGCGTGCGTTATTTTGGAGGCACGCTTTTAGGGGTGGGGGGCTTGATGAAAGCTTATGCCACTAGTGCGTTATTATGCGTAGAAAACGCTCAAAGAGAAAACGCTTTGAAGGATTTTGTGGAGTTGGAAACTTTAAGCGCTCATTATTCTTACAAAGAATTAGACGCTCTTCAGCGTGAAATTAAGAAATTTAGCTTACAATTAAACAAAAAGAATTTTTCAAACCAAAGCGTGGAAGTGGAAATCAGCGGCGAAAGAGAAAATTTGCAAGCGTTTTTACAACAAAATAAGATAAATTAGGGAGAGTAGTATGGAATTTTTGAGCGGGTATTTTTTATGGGTTAAGGCTTTCCATGTGATAGCGGTCATTTCGTGGATGGCAGCGTTATTTTATTTGCCGCGCCTTTTTGTCTATCATGCAGAAAACGCGCATAAAAAAGAGTTTGTAGGCGTGGTTAAAATCCAAGAAAAAAAGCTTTATTCCTTTATCGCTTCGCCGGCTATGGGTTTCACGCTGATTACAGGGATTTTAATGTTGTTGATAGAGCCTACACTCTTTAAAAGTGGGGGTTGGTTGCATGCTAAGTTGGCTTTAGTGATCTTACTTTTAGCCTATCATTTTTATTGCAAAAAATGCATGCGCGAGCTGGAAAAAGACCCTACAAGAAGAAACGCAAGGTTTTATCGTGTGTTTAATGAAATACCCACGATTTTAATGATTCTCATTGTGATCTTAGTGGTTGTCAAGCCTTTTTAAAGACAAGCCATGAAGAAAGAAAAGCACCTCAAGCAAGAAAAAATCATCAACATGTTTGATGATATAGCCAGCTCTTACGATCAAGCCAACCGCTTGATGAGTTTTGGCTTAGATATTAAATGGCGCCAAAGGGCTTGCGAGCATGCGTTTTTGTTTTTGGAAAACAAGAAAGCGTTAAGGCTTGTGGATGTGGCATGCGGGACGGGGGATATGCTCATAGCTTGGCAAAAAAGCGCTCTCCATTGCGGCATAGAGTTTAAGGAATGTTTGGGGATTGACCCCTCTAATAACATGCTTGAATTAGCCATTAAAAAATGTGAAGAGCTTGAAAACAAAGCTTCTTTCATCCAAGCTCAAGCCAAAGATTTAAAAGGCGTTGAAAATAACAGCGTGGATATCCTCTCTATTGCGTATGGCTTGCGTAATATCGTGGAAAGACAAGAAGCTTTAAAAGAGTTTTTTAGGGTGTTAAAACCTAGGGGCGTTTTAGTGATTTTAGAATTTTTAAAAAAAGACAACCCCACATGGTTGGATAAAATTTCAGGGTTTTACACGAATAAGGTTTTGCCTTTAGTGGGAGGAGCTATCAGTAAAAATTATGGCGCTTATTCTTATTTGCCGCAATCCATTGAAGGGTTTTTGAGTTTAGAGGGCTTGAAACATGAATTAAAAAACGCAGGGTTTGAGATTTTAAGGACTGAAGATTCTATCGCTCAAATTTCAACGACCATGCTTGTGAAAAAAAGCTAAAGGAATGCCCCATGCAAGACGACTTGTTTGAAACCGAAAAAGCCCCCCAAAAAAACACTAAAAGCGCTAAAAACGCCCCTAAAAAAAGTTTTGAAGAGCATGTTCATTCCCTAGAGCAAGCCATAGATCGCTTGAATGATCCTAATTTATCCTTAAAAGACGGGATGGATTTGTATAAAACAGCCATGCAAGAATTGTTTTTGGCGCAAAAGCTCTTAGAAAACGCTTATTTAGAGTATGAAAAACTCCAAACGCCAGACAAAAAGGCTTAAAGCATGCAAGTGTTTGCCTTACAGCTAGAGTCTTTTAAAGAAAATCTCATGCAATCTTTATGCAACTCCATACCCGAGCAAAGCGTAGTGGTGTTGCCTGAATACGTGATCAACCCCTTTTTCCACCATAACAT
Organism: Helicobacter pylori; assembly: GCF_003637685.1. GTDB lineage: Bacteria > Campylobacterota > Campylobacteria > Campylobacterales > Helicobacteraceae > Helicobacter > Helicobacter pylori_CJ. The sequence continues at coordinate 71,791 of NZ_MVWW01000001.1, forward strand.
GGGATTGGATGCGAATGCAATCAGCGATCAATCCAAACGAGCGATTGACTTCCTCTCTCAAAAATGCGAAGAATTGGATTTGATCATTTCAGCCCCGGTGCTTTTAGAAGAACATTCTAAAATCTATAAAAAAATCGCCCTCATTTCTAAAGAAAATATTCAGTATTACACGCAACAACGCTTAATCCCCTATCCTCACTGGGATGAAGAAAGCTTTTTTGACAATGAAAAAAGCGTTTTTAAAGAATTGCTCGTCTTTGAAAGAGACGGCTTAAAAATCGCCCCTTTGTTTGGCTTTGAAGCGCATTTTGATGAAATATGGGTTCAGGCTAAAAATCAGGGCGTGGATGTGGTGCTTTTAAGCAGCGTGGCCACTTTTGAATCCAATGAAAGGTGGCGGCTTTTGTGCCAGATGCGCGCTTTTTGCGCTTCTTGCGTGGTGGTTAGGGCTAATAGGATCGGAGCGTATCGCCAGATCATTGTAGAAGAAGATCAAAAAAACGAATTTTTGTGGAAATTTTATGGGGATAGTTTTGTGGCCTTGCCTAATGGCGCTATTGAAGATTCTTTAGAGGGTAAAATGGGGGCTTTGAGCGCTCAAATAGATAAAAACGATATAGACAAATGGGCTAAATTGTGGCATTTTAGAACGATTAAAGAGGGTTGAATGATTGATAGAAAACTTTTATTGCAAGATTTTGACAAGGTGGCTCTTTCTTTAAAAAAGCGTAACCATGCGATGGATGATGAATTAGAGCGTTTGCACGAAGTCATCACGCATTATAAAAAGCAGCTCATTGAATTAGAAGGCTTGCAAGCCTTTCAAAACAAGGTTTCTAAAGAATTTGGTATTAAAATGGCTCAAAAAGTGGATACAAGCGATCTCAAAAAAGAGCTAGAAAACAATAAAATCAAACTGAATGAGCTTTCCAAAAGCGTGAGCGAAGCAGAACAAGAAATGGATTTAAAGCTTTCCATAATCCCCAATCTAGTGGATGAAAAAACCCCTTTAGGTGCGAATGAAGAAGACAATATAGAAATTAAAAAAATCTTAACCCCCAGGGTTTTTACTTTCAAACCCAAAGAACATTTTGAACTCGCTCAAAAAAATGGTTGGATTGATTTTGAAAGCGGCGTGAAACTCGCTAAAAGCCGTTTTTCGGTCATCAGAGGTTTTGGAGCGAAAATTTATCGCGCGCTCATTTATTTAATGTTGGATTTTAATGAAAAAAATGGTTTTGAAATCATCTACACGCCGGCGTTAGTGAATGAAAAAATGCTTTTTGGGACCGGGCAATTACCCAAATTCAAAGAAGATGTTTTTAAAATAGAAAATGAAAATTTGTATTTGATCCCCACCGCTGAGGTAACGCTCACCAATCTATACAACGACACCATTATTAGTGTTGAAAACCTCCCCATTAAAATGACCGCGCACACGCCTTGTTTCAGGAGCGAAGCAGGGAGCGCGGGCAAGGACACAAGAGGAATGATAAGACAGCACCAATTTGATAAAGTAGAGCTAGTGGCTATCACGCACCCTAAAGAAAGCGATGCGATGCAAGAATATATGCTAGAGAGCGCGAGCGAGATTTTAAAGGCTTTGGAATTACCGCACCGGTTCGTGCAATTGTGCAGTGGGGATTTAGGCTTTAGCGCGAGCAACACGATAGATATTGAAGTGTGGCTGCCTGGGCAAAATTGCTACAGAGAAATCAGCTCGGTGTCTAACACGAGGGATTTTCAAGCCAGGCGCGCCAAAATCCGCTTCAAAGAAAATCAAAAAAACCAATTAGCGCACACCTTAAACGGCTCTTCTTTAGCGGTAGGCAGGACGATGGTCGCTTTAATGGAAAACCACCAGCAAGCGGATGGGAGCATTCATATTCCTAAGGCGTTAGAAAAATACCTTTAAGGCTAGTTTGTGCTGAATGAAGAACAAAATTCATTAGAAGAAAAAGGGGGCGAAAACAAAAACGAAAAAGAAACCCCCTTAAAGGGCATTCATTCTAAAATCCCCTCTTTGAAGCAGGCTTTGGAGCAGACGATTAATAAAATCAAAAGCTCTAAAGAGTTTTTTAAACAGATTTTACACAATAAAAAAAAGCTTTATATCGCGCTTGGAATATTGCTTTCACTCATCGCGCTCATTGTAATTTTGAGCTTGTTACTAGGGCATAAAAAAGAAAATAAACAAACTTCTTTACAAACTAATACCGCCACCACCAATAACGAAACGCCTAATAACACCAACAACGCTAACAACGCGCAAGCCGAGGGGCAAATAGAGAATTTAGACTTACCCGATCTAATCGGCAAAGATTCCCTCAAACGAAACGATGAAAATCAAGTGGATGCGATCATGAAAAAAGCGAGCCTTTTGTATGAGCAAGGGCAAAAAGATGAAGCCTTACACCTGTTTGACAAAGCCGCTTCTTTTTCGCAAGGGATTGCGAGCCATAATTTAGGGGTGATTAAATTTAAAGAAAAGGATTTTAACGGGGCGTTGGATTTGTTTGATTCCAGTATCGCTTCTAAAGAAAATGCGAGCGTGAGCGCGATTGATGCGTTAGTGAGCGCTTATCATTTGCAAGATGAGGATTTGTATGATCACTATCTAAAAATTGTAAGAGACACTCTGTATAAAGATTACAAAAAGTCTTTTTATTCCTACGCTTACGCGCTCAAATCCTATTACGCTGGAGAGTATTTTGAAGCCCTTTCGCCTTTAATGCACCCTAATTCCAACGCCTTTTTAAAGCCTAACGCGCGCTTAGCGTCTAAATTGTTTTTGATGTTTAAAGATGAAACCAACGCTTACAAGCAATTACAAAAAAGCGCAAACGCCCAAGATGAGCTCGCTTTAGGGCTTTTGCAGGCCCGTTTGGGCCATTACAAGCAGGCTTTGGAGCATTTGCAGCATTATTTGCACAACTACCCTAAAGATTTAAACGCTTTGATGGCTTTGGAATTGGTGAGTTTGAAAAAAGGCGACACCCTTAAAGCGAGCGAAGCCTTAAAATTAGCCAGCCACACCAAAGAAGACACGCTATTAGCCAACTCTTTTTACCCCATCAAGCCCACTATAAACCCTATTTTTTTAGACAAAGAAAGAGCCAAAGAGCGTTTTTGGAACACGCAATATTTTGAAGGCAAGAGGGATTTTATTTACCGCTTGCTGTTTTATTACGCTCCTTTTAAGGTTTTAGACTCTAAAGAAACTTTAGGCGTGATTGAAGAGGGGCTGTTTCTTTTAGACTCTGAAGCGCAAAAGGATTTAGAGGGGGCAAGCCTTGCTTTTAAAAGGGGGCGTTTGATGGCGATAGCGGATAAAAACGCGCTCAAAGGGTTGAAAGCGTTAGAAAACAAGCAGTTAAAAAAAGCCCTTTCTTTTTTTGATTTGTCTTTAAAAAATAGCCCCAATAACGCGCTCCTCCATTATAATACGGGCTTGATTTATGCGCAATTGGAAAATTACCACAAAGCTTATTTCCATTTTTTAAGGGCTTTTCATTTAAACTCTGCGGATTATTTGAGCGCGGTTTTTGCGATTTTAGCCTCGCATTTCACCCACGAAGACACCACGGAGTTTTTAAGAGAAATCACCGAGAATTTTTATAGTCAGGATTTTTCTAGCCCCACGCAAAAAGCCTTACTCTCTTCGCTCATCGCTTATTTGAATTACCGCACGAATTGGGATATGGACTGGCTTAAAAACGCCCCTAAAAAGCTCCCTTTTTATTACGCACTAGAAGCGGTGTTCGCTAAAGAGAGCAAGGATAAAAAATTGATGGTGCAATCTTTTGGGCATTTAAAAAAAATGCTCCCTAAAGATCTCATCTCTAATATCTTTTATGAAATCGTCTCGTATTATGATGCGAGTATCCGGCACACTTTAAGCATTTACACCCTTTTAGATTCGCATAAAATCAGTTGGGATCAAACCATGCAAGGGCCTATTTTAGGGCGTCATTTCTACGCTTACATGGGGTTTATGGTCAATGATTTGGATCATCAAGAAAGATTATTGGAGCAAAAAATCGCCAGTTTAGAAGAGAAAGAAGCCCCTAACGATTGGTTAGAAAATTTAGCGTTAGTGAGTTTGTTTCAAGGCCAGTATGAAAAAGCAAGCGCGTTGTATCAAAACTTAATTGATGGGCTTAAGGATAATGAGGTGCGCTTAAAAATCCTAGCGGGTTTGACTTATATCGCGCAGAATAATTACAATAACGCCGCTTTATGGCTAGAGCTTGGGAAATTAGACGATCCGAATAATGAAAATATCCGTTACGCTTTAGGGTTGTTGTATCAAAGAAAAGGGGATTTAAAATCCGCATTAAACCATTTTTTAGCCATTAAAACCTCTGATTTTTCTTCGCCTTATTTTGATTTTGAAATTGATACCAACCTTTTAAAAGAGCGTTTAAACCAAGAAGAAAAGGGCGAGTTTTTAGAATAATGGGTTTTGAAAAAAGCATTTTAGACAATTTGAACGGAGCGCAAAAAATCGCTGCAAGCCACATTCAAGGGCCTTTGTTGATTTTAGCGGGAGCTGGGAGCGGCAAGACCAAGACTTTAACGAGCCGTTTGGCGTATTTGATTGGCGCTTGTGGCGTGCCTAGCGAAAACACTTTAACGCTCACTTTCACCAATAAAGCGAGTAAAGAAATGCAAGAAAGGGCTTTGAAATTATTAAAAAACCAAGCCCTTATCCCCCCCTTGCTTTGCACTTTCCATCGTTTTGGTTTGCTGTTTTTAAGGCAACACATGAATCTTTTAAAAAGAGCGTGCGATTTTTCGGTGCTAGATAGCGATGAAGTCAAAACGCTGTGTAAACAGCTCAAAATTTCAAACTTTAGAGCCAATATTTCTCAAATCAAAAACGGCATGATGGATTTGAGCATGCAAGATAGCGAATGTTATAAAGCGTATGAGCTTTATCAAAACGCACTCAAAAAAGACAATTTAGTGGATTTTGACGATTTGCTTTGTTTAAGCCTTAAGATTTTACAAGATAATGAAAAACTCGCTAAAGAGGTTAGCGAGCGCTACCATTACATTATGGTAGATGAATACCAAGACACGAACGCCCTGCAACTAGAATTTTTAAAACAATTGAGTTGCGCGCACCATAATTTGTGCGTGGTGGGCGATGACGATCAGAGCATTTATGGGTTTAGGGGGGCGGATATTTCTAATATTTTAAATTTTTCCAAGCATTTTAAGGGGGCTAAAATAGTGAAATTAGAGACCAATTATCGCTCTAGCGCTGAAATCTTAGCGTGCGCTAACTCCCTTATTAGCCATAACCAACACCGCCACATTAAAACGCTTCAAAGTTTCAAAGGCTCGCATAAAAGCGTGGTTTGTAAAGAATATTTGACGCAAAAAGAAGAGAGCTTGGATGTGGCTTATCAAATCAAAGCCCTTTTAAAGAAAGGCGAAAATTTAGAAAATATCGCTATTTTGTATCGTTTAAACGGGCTTAGCCGCAGCATTGAAGAGAGCTTGAACGCTTTGAATATCCCTTATAGGCTCATTGGGGCGGTGAGTTTCTATGAAAGAGCTGAGGTTAAAGACGCTTTGGCGTTCATGCATGCAGTGGCGAAAAAAGACGATCGCTTTTTTATTAAGCGCGTTTTAAACAAGCCCCCAAGAGGCCTTGGCAAGATCACTCAAGAATGGATTTTTTCTCTTTTAGATGAAGAGGATTTGAATTTAGAAGAAGCGCTAAAAATTGGGGCGTTTAAAGACAAACTAAACCCTAAAAACGAATACGCTTTAAAGAAATTCACCGCTATGATAGGGCGTTTGAGGGAGGCTTTTGAAATTTCAGTAGAGAAGTTTTGCGCTCAGTTTTTAGAAGAGACTAACCTTTTAAAAAGCTATGAAAAAGAAGACAATTACGAAGAAAGAGAGGGCTTTGTTAAAGAGCTTTTGAGTTTAGTGAAAGAGCATTTTAAAACTAACCCCACGCATTCTTTATTGGATTTTTTGAATGAAAGCGTGTTAGATGTCCATAACACAGAAAACGCGCAAAAAGTGAGCTGCATGAGCGTGCATATGAGTAAGGGGTTAGAGTTTAAGCATGTGTTTGTGATCGGATTAGAAGAAGGGTTTTTCCCGCATAGGGGGTTCAATCAAGAAAGCGATTTGGAAGAAGAAAGGCGTTTGGCTTATGTAGCGATCACTAGGGCTAAAGAAGAATTACAACTTTCTTATGTCAAAGAGCGTTCGTATTTTGGGAGAAAAATTTCTTGCTCGCCCTCTATGTTTTTAGAAGAAGCCAAGTTGCTCAAACAAGAAAAACCCCCTAAACAAAATCACCAAAAAAATACGCCCATTAAAGTGGGGGATTTGATCAAACATAAGATTTTTGGCACCGGTAGGGTTTTAGGCGTGGAAAAGGGCTTGAGCGGTTTGTGCTTGAAAATCAATTGCGGAGGGAATGTCTATGATAAAATCTCAGAAAAATTTGTAGAAAAAGTGGATAACGAGTTTTGAAAATTTTAACCCTTTTTTTGATAAGTTTAAACATGCTCTTCGCCCTAGATTTAAATACGCTTAAAACAGGGATTAAAGAAACTTATCTCAAAGAATACAAAGACTTAAAATTAGAAATTGAAACAATCAATTTAGAAATCCCAGAGCGCTTTTCTCATGCTTCCATTTTAAGCTATGAATTGAGCGCTTCTAACAAGCTTAAAAAAGATGGGGTCGTGTTTTTAAAATTGGAAAATGAGCCTAATTTACGCCTACCGGTGCGTTATAGCGTGATAGGCAGCATGCAGGCTTTTAAAAGCATAAGCGCGATTAAAAAAGACGAGAACATTACCGCTAACAACACCAAAAAAGAGCGCGTTTTGTTTGGCGCGTTTTCTAACCCCTTATTAGAGGGCGCGATTGATAGAGTGAGCGCGAAACATTTTATCCCCCCTGACACGCTTTTAAGCGCAGATAAAACCCAAGCCTTAATCATCGTGCGTAAAAACGACATTATCACCGGGGTGTATGAAGAGGGGCAAATCAGCATAGAAATAAGCCTAAAAGCCCTAGAAAATGGCGCACTTAATCAAATCATTCAAGCGAAAAATTTAGAAAGCAATAAAATCTTAAAAGCAAAAGTGTTGAGCAGCTCTAAAGCGCAAATCTTATAAAGGATATTCATGAAATTAGTTTTAGGCATCAGCGGGGCGAGCGGGATACCCCTAGCCTTGCGGTTTTTAGAAAAATTACCCAAAGAAATTGAAGTGTTTGTCGTGGCGTCTAAAAACGCGCATGTCGTGGCGTTAGAAGAATCGAATATCAACCTTAAAAACGCCATGAAAGACTTACGGCCTAGCGCGACTTTTTTTAACGAGCAAGATATTCATGCGAGCATCGCTTCAGGGAGTTATGGTATCCATAAAATGGCGATCATTCCGGCGAGTATGGACATGGTGGCTAAAATCGCGCATGGCTTTGGGGGGGATTTGATTTCTAGGAGCGCGTCTGTGATGCTTAAAGAAAAGCGCCCCTTACTCATTGCCCCTAGAGAAATGCCTTTAAGCGCTATCATGTTGGAAAATTTGCTCAAACTCGCCCATTCTAATGCGATCATCGCGCCGCCGATGATGACTTATTACACCCAGAGCAAGACTTTAGAAGCGATGCAAGATTTTTTAGTGGGGAAGTGGTTTGACAGCTTAGGGATAGACAATGACTTATACCCACGATGGGGAATGAACTGATGCAAAAAATCGGCATTTACCCGGGCACTTTTGATCCGGTCACTAACGGGCATATAGACATTATCCACCGCTCTAGCGAATTGTTTGAAAAGCTCATTGTCGCTGTGGCACACTCAAGCGCTAAAAACCCCATGTTTAGTTTAGATGAGCGCTTAAAAATGATGCAACTGGCCACTAAAAGTTTTAAAAATGTAGAATGCGTTGCGTTTGAAGGGCTGTTAGCTAATTTGGCTAAAGAATACCATTGTAAAGTGCTAGTTAGGGGCTTAAGGGTGGTGAGCGATTTTGAATACGAATTGCAAATGGGCTATGCGAACAAATCCTTAAACCACGAATTAGAGACCTTGTATTTCATGCCCACTTTACAAAATGCGTTTATCAGCTCTTCTATCGTGCGATCCATTATCGCGCATAAGGGCGATGCGAGCCATTTAGTGCCTAAAGAAATTTATCCTTTGATTTCAAAGGCTTAAAATGTATGTGGTGTTAGAAGGCGTTGATGGCGCGGGCAAAAGCACTCAAGTAGGATTATTAAAAGACAGGTTTAGAAACGCCCTTTTTACTAAAGAGCCAGGGGGGACAAAAATAGGCGAAACTTTAAGGCGTATCGCTTTAAATGAAAATGTCAGCGAATTAGCTAGAGCGTTTTTATTTTTAAGCGATAGGGCTGAGCATACAGAAAGCGTGATCAAACCGGCATTGAAAGAAAAAAAGCTCATCATTAGCGACAGGAGTTTGATTTCTGGCATGGCTTATAGCGAGTTTTCAAACTTGGAATTAAACTTGCTTGCCACTCAAAGCATCTTGCCTGCAAAAATCGTTCTTTTAGTGATAGATGAAGAGGGCTTAAAAGAGCGCTTAAGCCTTAAAAGTTTAGACCAAATAGAAAACCAAGGCACAGAAAAATTACTCACAATCCAGCAAAAGCTCAAAGCTCATGCTTATGCGCTAAAAGAAAAATTCGGGTGCGAAGTTTTGGAACTAAACGCTAAAGAAAGCGTTAAAAACTTACACGAACAAATCACCGCCTTTATACAATGCGTTGTTTAACTTGTTTGAAGCTTTCTTTTAAGCCTCTTTGCCCAAATTGCCTAAACGATCTGCCCTTAAGCTTAAAGGTAAGGGTTTTAGAGGGCGTGAGCGTGTATAGTTTTTACGCTTATAGCGAAATAGAAGAGCTCATTAAAAGCAAATACGCGCTGATTGGCTCTCGCATTTTGCCCTTGCTTTCTCAAAAAGCCGGCGCGGAATTTGTGAAAATCCTACAAGAACAAGGCTTGAATACCCCCCTTTATGGCATCGCCATTGATGATAAAATCAAATCCTTTTACTCGCATTCAGCCGTGCTTTTAAAAGGCTTTTGTCAAGACAATTTAAAGCCCACTTATGGGACTTTAAGAGCCACAAATACTATTTCGTATGCCGGGAAAAGCCTGGAATTTCGCACTAACAACCCACGAAATTTCACTTTCAAAGGCGATGAGAATTTAGATTATTTTTTATTAGATGACATTATCACCACCGGCACCACTCTAAAAGAAGCCCTGAAATACCTTAAGGCTTTAAACATTAAAGCGCACTTTGCGATCGCGCTTTGCAGCGCGGACGAATGAGTTATAATTTTGTTTTTAAAAAGGATACCCATGAATAAAGTTCAATCCATTGAGCCTCAAATCGCTGATAAGTTCAACAACGAGTTAAGAAGTTATAACCTAAACTACAAACTAGAGCAAGAAAGCCTGAATACAGAAATTGATGAAGCTTTAAAAAATTACGCTTCTAAAAATGGGGGTTTAGGGGGTAACCGCCCTGATGTGAAACTTTTATTAAACACACAAGACCCCAACAGAAGAGTCCCTATTTTAATAGAATACAAAGGGCTAAAAGACAAGCTCATTAAATTAGACAAAAACAAACTGGTAGAAAACTTTAAAAACCATGAGCCTTATTATAAAAACATTAGAGAATACGCCCTAAATGGGGCTTTACATTACGCTAATGCGATTTTACACCACACGAGCTACACTGAATGCATCGCCATAGGCATCACAGGCTATAAAGACGATAAGGGCGGTATATGCTCTCAAATCGCTGTTTATTATGTGAATAAAAGCAATTTGGGCATGGGGATAGATGTTTCAAAAGGTGAGCAAGGTTATAGCGATCTATCTTTTTTAAGCCGTAAGCATTTTAACGACTTTATTAAACGAGTAGACACCCTTTCTTTAAGCGATAAAGATTTAGAGTGCATTAGAGAAAAGAAAAACCAAGAAATAGAAGACTGCTTGACTCGTCTCAATAACAATATTTATGACAAAGAAAAGAATTTTTTAAGCGAACACAATCGGGTATATTTAGTGATTGCGAGCATTATCGCTAATTTAGGCATCCCTAATTTGGTAACCCCCCTAAAAAAAGAAGATTTAAAATCCAGCGATGAGGTCCATCAAAGAGATGGCGACATCATGCTCAGAAAAATCCAATCCTTTTTAGAGAATAAGCATTTGCCCCAAGAAAAAAGGCAAAGCATTATTTCTTTATTAGAGCCTTTATTGAGAAACGAAAACAACAACAAAGCCATTGATGGCGAAAGCCGTTTGAAGCGCTGTTTTAGTGAAATCGTGGATAGTTTGGGCATTTATTATAAGATCGGTCTTAGCACGGATTTTACCGGTAAATTGTTCAATGAAATGTATCGCTGGCTGGGTTTCACGCAAGACAAATTAAACGATGTGGTGCTCACACCCCCTTATGCCGCCACGCTTTTAGCCAGACTCTCCAAAGTCAATAAGGATAGTTTCGTGTGGGATTTTGCTACCGGAAGCGCTGGGCTATTAGTCGCAAGCATGAATTTAATGATAGAAGACGCTAAAAAGTGTATCACTAGTCCAGAGGAATTAGAGCAAAAAATCGCCCATATTAAAGCCAAGCAACTTTTAGGCATAGAAATCTTACCGGATATCCACATCCTAGCGGTGTTAAACATGATTTTAATGGGCGATGGGAGCAGTCAAATCTTAAACCAAAACAGCTTGAGCGATTTTGATGGCAAAGTCAATAACGAAGAGTTTAAAGCTAACGCTTTTGTTTTAAACCCGCCTTATTCCGCTAGCGGTAATGGCATGGTGTTTGTGGAGCAGGCTTTAGCAAAAATGCAAAGCGGTTATGCGAGCGTGATCATCCAATCAAGCGCCGGCAGTGGCCAAGCCAAAGAATACAATGTAAGGATTTTGGAAAAACACACGCTTTTAGCGAGCATTAAAATGCCTTCAGATTTATTCATCGGTAAAAGCAGCGTTCAAACCCATATCTATGTTTTTAGAGTCAATGAAAAGCATGACGCTAAGCAAAGGGTGAAATTTATTGATTTCAGTAACGACGGCTACGCTAGAGCGAATCGCAAAAAAGCCAAAGCCAGCCACAATTTAAAAGACACGCATAACGCCAAAGAGCGCTACAACGAATTCGTGGACTTAGTCCATATTGGCCAATCATGTTTGAAATTTTTAAGCGAAGATGACTACTATGAAAACACCATAGACCCCAAAAACGGGAGCGATTGGAACCAAAATAAACCCACTGAGACCAAACCTGAATTAGAGGATTTTAAAAGAACGATAGCCGATTACCTTTCTTATGAAGTGGGTTTGATTTTAAAAAACCAAACGCCCCCAAAGTGATAGGCCCCCTTAGTAGCCAACTCAACGCTATTAAGTGGGGCGAGTTTTCATACGAAACCATATACGAGCTACAAAAAACAACAAAATTATTAAGCAAAAAAGATTGCGTTGAAAATGGAAAAATACCATTATTTACATCAGATAGTAAGAATAATGGCATTGTTGGTTATGTGAATTGTGAGCCTAGTTATAAATTAAAGAATAATCAATGCATGGTAGTATTTGGAGACCACACAAGAACATTTAATATTGCTAAAAATGATTTTTGTATCGCAGATAATGTAAAAGTTTTAAAGCCTATAAAAAATTTTAGTATAAGGATTTTACTATTCATTAACACTATGTGGGGTAAAAAAATCATTGATAAGGGTTACGCTAGACATTGGAGCTTGGCAAAAATTGCAAAAATCCAACTACCCCTAAAACCCACCGCTAACGCTCAAACCCTTAAAGATATTGATTTTATTTTCATGGAAAAATTCATAGCCGAACTTGAGCAGTGTCGGCTCGCCGAACTTCATGCTTATTTAAAAGCTACAGGGCTAGAAAACACCACCCTTTCTAGCGAAGAAGAAAACGCCCTCAATGTTTTCAATGGCAACAATTCGGGGGGGGTAATACCCCATGCGGCTTAACATGGCAACACTTCAAACTAGGGGATTTGTTTGAGATTGAAAAACCTTAAGCTTTAATAAAGACGCTTTAACGCAAGGAGAAGATTACGATTATATTACAAGGACTTCGCAAAATCAAGGCGTTTTGCAAGCCACAGGATTTGTCAATGCAGAAAATTTAAACCCACCATTTACTTGGAGTTTAGGGCTTTTACAAATGGATTTTTTCTATCGTAAAAAATCATGGTATGCGGGACAATTCATGCGAAAAATCACGCCAAAAGCTGAAATCAAAAATAAAATTAATTCGCGCACAGCCCACTATTTCACAACGCTTTTAAACGCCTTAAAACGCCCTTTATTGAGTGTATTAGTTAGGGATATTGATAAAACTTTTAGGGAGCAAAAAATCCAATTACCCCTAAAACCCACCGCTAAAACTCAAACCCTTGAGGATGTAGATTTTGATTTCATGCGCACCCTAATCAACGCCCTAATGAAACAAACCATTCAAGGCGTGGCTCAATACTGCGGCGCTAAAATCCAAGCCACAAAAGAAGTTATCAGCCAAGAAACGCCCGTTCAAAAAGACTCGTTATTTTGAAATAGATGAGGTCAAGCTTGTGTTACAATAAATTTAAAATTCGCTTGATGGAAGAGGGTTAAATCATGGAGCAGCCAGTCATTAAAGAAGGGACTTTAGCGTTAATTGATACTTTTGCGTATTTGTTTAGAAGCTATTACATGAGCGCTAAAACTAAGCCTTTAACGAACGATAAAGGCTTTCCTACGGGGCTTTTAACGGGACTTGTGGGCATGGTTAAAAAATTTTATAAGGATAAAAAAAACATGCCTTTTATCGTGTTCGCTCTAGAAAGCCAGACTAAAACCAAAAGATCTGAAAAATTAGGCGAATACAAACAAAATCGTAAAGACGCCCCTAAAGAGATGCTTTTACAAATCCCTATCGCTTTAGAATGGTTGCAAAAAATGGGTTTTGTTTGCATGGAAGTGAGCGGGTTTGAAGCCGATGACGTGATCGCAAGCCTAGCCACGCTAAGCCCTTATAAAACGCGCATTTATTCTAAAGACAAGGATTTTAACCAGCTTTTGAGCGATAAGATCGCGCTTTTTGATGGCAAAACGGAGTTTTTGGCGAAGGATTGCGTGGAAAAATACGGGATTTTACCGAGTCAATTCACGGATTATCAAGGCATTGTAGGGGATAGCAGCGATAATTACAAGGGGATTAAAGGCATTGGGAGCAAGAACGCTAAGGAATTGTTACAGCGATTAGGGAGCTTGGAAAACATCTATGAAAATTTAGACTTGGCGAAAAATTTACTCAGCCCTAAAATGTATCAAGCCCTTATACAAGACAAAGAGAGCGCGTTTTTAAGCAAAGAATTAGCCACTTTAGAGAGGGAATGCATTAAAGAATTTGATTTTTTAAGTTGCGCTTTTCCTAGCGAAAACCCCTTATTGAAAATTAAAGACGAATTGAAAGAATATGGTTTCATTTCCACTTTAAGGGATTTAGAAAATTCGCCTTTGATTTTAGAAAACGCTCCTATATTAGAAAACGCCTCCGTATTGGACAGCGCCCCTACAAAATCAAGCATGATCGTTTTAGAAAATACCGCGCCTTTGAGCGCATTTTTAGAAAAATTAAAAAACCCTAATGCAAGAATTTTTATGTGCTTGGTGTTGGATAAAGAAAAAGAAATTCTAGCCCTAGCGTTTTTATTACAAGATCAAGGCTATTTTTTACCTTTAGAAGAGGCGTTATTTTCGCCCTTTTCTTTAGAGTTTTTACAAAACGCTTTTTCTCAAATCTTACAGCATGCGTGTATCATTGGGCATGATTTAAAACCTTTATTAAGCTTTTTAAAAGCCAAATACCAGGTGTCTTTGGAAAATATCCGCATCCAAGACACTCAAATTTTAGCGTTTTTAAAGAATCCGGAAAAAGTGGGGTTTGATGAAGTTTTAAAGGAATATTTAAAAGAAGAATTAGTTCCGCATGAAAAAATCAAAGATTTTAAAACAACAAGCAAGGCGGAAAAATTAGAACAATTGAATTTGGAATTAAACGCTTTAAAGCGTTTGTGCGAGTATTTTGAAAAAGGGGGATTGGAAGAAAACTTGCTTTCTTTGGCCAGAGAAGTTGAAACGCCGTTTGTGAAAGTTTTAATGGGCATGGAATTTCAAGGCTTTAAGATTGATGCGCCTTATTTCAAGCGCCTAGAACAGGAGTTTAAAGATGAATTAAAAGTTTTAGAGCGCCAGATTTTGGATCTAATCGGCGTGGATTTTAATCTCAATTCGCCTAAACAACTCGGCGAAGTCTTGTATGAAAAATTAGGGCTTCCTAAAAATAAAAGCCATTCTACCGATGAAAAAAATTTGTTAAAAATCCTAGACAAGCACCCAAGTATCCCTTTGATTTTAGAATACAGAGAATTGAATAAGCTTTTTAACACTTACACCACCCCCCTATTGCGCCTAAAAGACAAAGACGATAAAATCCATACCACTTTCATCCAAACCGGCACAGCTACCGGGCGTTTAAGCTCGCATTCGCCTAATTTGCAAAATATCCCGGTGCGATCGCCTAAGGGCTTACTCATTCGTAAGGGCTTTATCGCTAGCTCTAAAGAATATTGTTTATTGGGGGTGGATTATTCGCAGATTGAATTGCGCCTATTAGCCCATTTTAGCCAGGATAAGGATTTAATGGAGGCGTTTTTAAAGGGGCGAGACATCCATTTAGAAACTTCTAAAGCGTTGTTTGGTGGAGATTTAGCTAAAGAAAAACGATCCATCGCTAAAAGCATTAATTTTGGGCTGGTGTATGGCATGGGGAGTAAGAAATTGAGCGAAACTTTAAACATCCCTTTAAGTGAGGCTAAAAGCTACATAGAAGCGTATTTCAAACGATTCCCTAGCATCAAAGATTATTTAAACCGCATGAAAGAAGAGATTTTAAAAACTTCTAAAGCTTTCACTTTGCTTGGGCGTTATCGGGTGTTTGATTTTAATGGCGTGAATGACTATGTTAAGGGCAATTATTTGCGAGAGGGCGTGAATGCGATTTTTCAAGGGAGTGCCAGCGATTTATTGAAATTAGGCATGCTCAAAGTGAGCGAGCGTTTCAAAAATGATTCTTCAGTGAGGCTGCTTTTGCAAGTGCATGACGAATTGATTTTTGAGATTGAAGAAAAAAACGCCCTAGAGTTGCAGCAAGAAATCCAACGCATTCTTAATGATGAGGTTTATCCTTTGAGGGTGCCGTTAGAAACGAGCGCGTTTGTGGCGAATCGTTGGAATGAACTAAAAGGTTAGTTTTTTAATTGAGTTTAAGAAAAAATATATTATTATTTCTTTATAAGTAATACTTAGCCATGTTAAGCTAACATGATATAAAGTGGTTATCAAAAAATAAAGGGAAAAGACTGAATGTTGAAAAGAATTATATTATTAGGGGCTTTGAGTGTTTTAGCGAGCGCTGAAGAGAGCGCGGCTTTTGTGGGAGTCAATTACCAGGTGAGCATGATACAAAATCAGACTAAAATGGTGAATGAAAACGGCTTGCAAAAGCCTTTGATGAAGTTCCCTCCTTACGCAGGAGCGGGTTTTGAAGTGGGCTATAAGCAATTTTTTGGTAAGAAAAAATGGTTTGGCATGCGTTATTACGGGTTTTTTGATTACACGCATGATCGCTTTGGCGTGATGAAAAAGGGTATTGCGGTGGGCGAGAGCGGGTTTATTTACAACAGCTTTAGTTTTGGAGGGACGACTTTAACCGAAAGGGATTCCTATCAAGGGCAATATTATGTCAATTTGTTCACTTATGGCGTGGGGTTAGATACGCTGTGGAATTTTGTGAATAAAGAAAACATGGTTTTTGGTTTTGTCGTGGGGATCCAATTAGCCGGGGATAGTTGGGCAACGAGCATCAGTAAAGAGATCGCTCATTATGCAAAACACCACAGCAATTCCAGTTACAGCCCGGCTAATTTCCAGTTTTTATGGAAGTTTGGGGTCCGCACCCATATCGCTAAACACAATAGCCTGGAATTAGGGATTAAAGTGCCTACGATCACGCACCAGCTTTTCTCTCTTACCAATGAAAAGGGATACACCTTACAGGCTGATGTGCGTAGAGTTTATGCGTTTCAGATCAGTTACTTGAGGGATTTTTA
The DNA here is from genome assembly GCF_003637685.1 of Helicobacter pylori. Lineage (GTDB taxonomy): Bacteria > Campylobacterota > Campylobacteria > Campylobacterales > Helicobacteraceae > Helicobacter > Helicobacter pylori_CJ. Next base: position 88,020 of record NZ_MVWW01000001.1, read on the forward strand.
ACCCCTTTTTAGATACAATCACGCCTGAAACTATCCATTTAAAGGTGTGAAAATGGCAAATTTAGAAAATTTAGATTGGAAAAATTTAGGCTTTAGCTACATTAAAACGGATTTTCGCTTCATCGCTACTTATAAAAACGGCTCTTGGTCGCAAGGCGAATTGGTTAGCGAAAATGTGTTACAACTCAGCGAAGGCTCGCCGGTTCTACACTATGGGCAGGCTTGTTTTGAAGGCTTGAAGGCTTACCGCTCTCAAAAGGGGAAAGCTTTACTCTTTCGCCCTTTAGAAAACGCCAAACGCTTGCAAACTTCATGCGAAAGACTGCTCATGCCCAAAGTGAGCGAAGAGCTGTTTTTAAGGGCATGCGCTGAAGTAGTCAAAGCGAATCAAAAATGGCTCGCTCCTTACAAAAGCGGGGCGAGTTTGTATTTGCGCCCTTTTGTCATAGGCGTGGGGGATAATTTGGGGGTAAAGCCGGCCAGTGAATACCTTTTTATCGTGTTTTGTGCACCGGTGGGGGCGTATTTTAAAGGGGGCATAGAAAAAGGGGGGGCTAGGTTTATCACTACGATTTTTGATAGGGCTGCGCCTAAAGGCACCGGTGGGGTGAAAGTGGGGGGGAATTACGCTGCAAGCCTGTTAGCCCACAAAATGGCCACAGAGCAAGGCTATGATGATTGCATTTATTTAGATCCTATTACGCACACTAAAATTGAAGAAGTGGGGGCGGCGAATTTTTTTGGCATCACGCATGATAACGCCTTTATCACCCCGCATTCGCCAAGCATTCTGCCAAGCATCACCAGAAAAAGCTTGATGGTTTTGGCTCAAGAATATTTGGGGTTGAAAGTGGAAGAAAAAGAAATTTTGATTGATAAATTAGATGCGTTTAAAGAAGCCGGAGCGTGCGGGACAGCCGCAATCATTACGCCCATTAAAGAAATCACGCACAACAACAAGTCTTATTTTTTTGAAGCACCGGGCCATGTTACTAAACAGCTCTATGATTTGCTTTTATCTATTCAGCAAGGCGAACAAGAAGCCCCCAAAGATTGGATTTTTGAAGTTTCTTAAAGATTAATCAAAAAGGTTTTTTAAGAGTTTTTAAAACTTTTTAGCTCTTTTTCATAGAGCGTTGGCAATAAAAAGCATTTTCAAATCAGTGTTAAAATTTATAGCTGTATGCCGCATAAAATAAGGGCGAAGTTTCAAAGCGTCTGGAGCTAGAAAGCAATCTGGCGGTGGGTAAGATTTTAAACCCTAATTCAATGCGGTGTCTTAAAAAAAGCGTGAGCATAACCCCCCCATTAATCGCTAAACCCCCTGAAACCACCGAATGTTTAAAAAACTTGAAATTTTGTTTGTCTGTATAAACGACTAAAGCCCCCCTAGCTCCCCCAAATGCCCCCAAATAATGCTTATAACTCCCTAAAGGAAATTCCATAATCACATCCAAACCCACCGCAAGCATGGTAAAAAAAGAGTTGGTAGGATCTTTATGGCTTTGGTAATTCACTTTTCCTGACCCAAGATCCCATGCAAAAACCCCCCTGATCCCGATGTATTTTTTAAAAAAACTTTGCACGCCGGTTTTTAAATTGAGCGTGGCGATCCAATCTTTCATTTCCTTGCCTTGATAGTCCTTAATGGCCTCTACAGCGCCAAACCCTCCTAAAAAATACCACCCGCTTTTTTTGCGTGTGAGCTTTTGGCGGTTAATGATGCTTCTATAGAGCTTTTCATGGGCTTCTTGGTAATTTTTTTTAGGGGTTTTATTATGCAAAATAGGCATGGCCTCAAGGGGTGAAACAACAAATCCCCCCATTAAGAAAACGCCAAAAAAAATGATTTTTTTAAACATTTTAAAAATAATCAATCCTTTATTAAACAGAGTATTGTTTAATCTTTTGTTTTATCATTGTGTTAAAATGGTCGTTTTAACAAACAAGATTTTGTTAATAGATTTTACCTAATCTAAGAGAGAATATATTTTAATGAAGACAGAGAAACAGAAATTTTTAGAGATGCGTAAAGATGGGGCGAACTCTGTGCTGATTTTAAGAGGGGATTGGGATTTTAAAACGAGCGTGTTTCGTTTAGATGAGTTGAAAAAAAATTTATTAGATCATCAAGGGCCTTTGAAAATGGATTTTTCAGAGTGCCAAAAAGTGGATTTTGTTTTTGGCATGTTTTTATTTGATTTAGTTAAGGAGCGTTCTTTAAACATTGAATTGTGCAACATGAGCGAGAGTAACGCATGCGCTTTGAAAGTGGTTAAAGACTGGCTTGAAAACGAAGAGGATTTAGAGTCTAAAAAAGCGGGCAAAAAATACGAACTCATGATCACTAAATTGGGTAAGAGTATCGTAGAGACTTACAACACTTTTTTAAACGCATTCAATTTTTGCGGCATGATTTTATTCTACTTCATTAAAAGCGTTTTCAACCCCAAACGCTTTTGTATCACTCCTTTGCTCTATCATATCAATGAATCCGGGTTTAAGGTTTTGCCGGTGAGTATTTTAACGGTGTTTATCGTGGGGTTTGCCGTTGCTTTACAAGGGGCTTTACAATTACAAGACATGGGCGCGCCTTTAATGTCGGTTGAAATGACGGCTAAACTCGCTTTAAGAGAGATCGGCCCTTTTATTTTAACCCTCGTGGTGGCTGGGAGGAGCGCGAGCAGTTTTACCGCGCAAATTGGGGTGATGAAGATCACTGAAGAATTAGACGCGATGAAAACCATGGGCTTTAACCCTTTTGAATTTTTAGTGTTGCCTAGGGTGTTAGCCTTAGTGATTGTGTTGCCTTTATTGGTGTTTATTGCTGATGCGTTCGCCATTCTTGGGGGCATGTTTGCGATTAAATACCAATTGGATTTAGGCTTTCCAAGCTATATTGACAGATTCCATGACACAGTGGGTTGGAATCATTTTTTGGTAGGGATTGTCAAAGCCCCTTTTTGGGGGTTTGCGATTGCGATGGTAGGGTGCATGCGCGGGTTTGAAGTCAAGGGGGATACTGAGAGCATTGGGCGCTTGACCACTATTAGCGTCGTGAACGCTTTGTTTTGGATCATTTTCTTAGACGCTATTTTTTCTATCATCTTTTCTAAGTTGAACATATAATGAACGCTACTAACAATCAAGTCTTAATTGAAGTGAAGGATCTCCATAGTGCTTTTGGGAGCACCATTATCCATAGGGGCGTGAGTTTTAGCGTGCATAAGGGCGAAGTGATGGCGATTTTAGGGGGTTCAGGGAGCGGTAAAAGCACGCTTTTAAGGTGCATGATCTTGCTCAATCGCCCCACAAAAGGGGAAGTGTTGCTTTTTGGGGAAGATATATGGAAACTCAAAGAAAGAGAGCAGCAAAAGATTTTTAACCGCTGCGGGATTTGCTTCCAGTTTGGCGCGCTCTATAGCTCTTTAACGGTTTTAGAAAATGTGGGTGTGATGCTAGAGCAATACGGCGCTTATTCTAAAAAAATTGTTGAAGAAATTTCTAAAATGTGGATTGAAAAAGTGGGTTTGCCCCCTAGGGCTTACCACCTTTACCCCTATGAATTGAGTGGGGGGATGAAAAAGCGCGTGGGTATCGCAAGGGCTATGGCGACTAATCCGGAGATTTTGTTTTTAGATGAGCCAACAAGCGGGCTAGATCCTTATAGCGCGGGCAAATTTGATGAACTGATCATGACGCTCAAAGAGAGCTTACAGCTTACGGTGGTGATGATTACGCATGATTTAGACTCCGTGCATGATTGCGTGGATCGATTCATCATGCTCAAAGACGGGCTATTAGAATTTAATGGGGATTTAAAAGATTTTATTAAAAAAGCTCAAACTCAAGGGCTAGATGAAGGCAATTTATTCAATTCAACACGAGGAGAGAAATTTTGGAAAGGCATGTGAATTACACTTTAATCGGCGGGCTCTTCTTTTTATGCTTAGTGTGCATGGTAGGCTTTATTTTATGGCTAGGCCATTTGGGATTAGATGACGGGAAGTATTATGAATACGTGGTCTATACGGATAAAGACTTGGGAGGCATTGCGACCAACTCGCCCGTTAATTACAAAGGGATTCAAGTGGGTAATGTCATCAAGGTGGGCTTTGCAAAGGATAAAGTGGGGGTGGTCCGTTTGGATTTGATGATTAAATCCAGCGTTAAGATCCGTAAAGACTCCAAAGTGGCGGTTTCTTCTAGGGGGCTTATGGGGTTAAAATTTTTAGCCTTAGAGCAAAGCCACAATGAAGAATTTTATGGCAGCAACGATAAAGGGGAGCGCATTTTAATCTTTAAAGAAGGGCTTATGGATCGCTTGAGCGTGGATGCTAATCAAGTGATGCAAGAAGTGATGAAAGCGATTAAAAATGTGAATAAGATTTTAGATGATGAAAATGTGGAAAAATTCAAGCACATTCTCGCTTCAGTGGATGATCTCATTGCTAACTTGGATTCAAGAAAGACTCAATTTGATTCACTAATCAGCAACGCTAACAACCTCGTTTCTAATGTCAATAATGTGGCTTTAGATGTGGATAAGCGCCTAAAACAAGGGCAATACGACTTTAAAGCGATGTTCACTCCCTTAATCATGCAAGCGCAGTTGAGCTTGAGAAACATTGATAATTTTGTGGAAAAAGGCTCTGCTTTGATAGATAAATTTGACGCTAACCCCTATAAAACGATTTTTGGAGAAAGGAAATAATCATGAGAGCTACGGCGATAAAAATCTTTTCACTCTCATCAGCATTAGCGTTGTTGCTTCAGGGTTGCTTGAGCATCAATTTAAAACAAATGCTGCCAGAGATCAGAACTTATGATTTGAATGCGGGTTCTTTTGAAATCACGCAATGCCCTAAACCTTTGACTGAAGTGAGACTCATTAGTATTTTGAGCGCGGATTTATTCAACACTAAAGAGATCGTGTTTAAAGCCAAAGACGGGCAGATCACGCATGGGAAGCACCAAAAATGGATAGACTTGCCTCGCAACATGTTAAAAACCATGTTCATGCAAGAAGCGCAAAAAGCATGCTTAGGCGTGGCTTTACCCCCTTATGGTGCGGGCGTACCAACCTATGCGGTGCGTTTTACGATTTTATCGTTTTCTCTTTTAGAAAAAGAAAATTCTACCTATAGGGCGGAATTCGCGCTAGGCTATGACATTAGCGTGAAAGGCGATTCGCATTCTGGAGTGATCATTAAGCATGAAAATATTTCTAGCTTGGAAAATAAAACGACCAAAACGAGTAAAGATGGCAATCAAGATTTTCAAGAAAGCGCGATACAATCCCTCCAACATGTCAGCACGCAAGCGATGCAAGAAGCGATTTCTTTGATTAAAAAAGCCATTGAAGCGCAAAGCGTAAGCCCGTTAAAAAAATAAAACATCAGGAGGAATTGTTTGAATTTACGATTGGCTGGAGCAAGCGTTTTAGCGGCTTGTGTCTTTTCGGGGTGTTTTTTTTTAAAAATGTTTGATAAAAAACTTTCTAGTAACGATTGGCATATCCAAAAAGTGGAAATGAACCATCAAGTCTATGACATTGAAACCATGCTCGCTGATAGCGCTTTTAGAGAGCATGAAGAAGAGCAAGATTTCTCTCTAAATACCGCTTTGCCTGAAGATAAAGCAGTAATTGAAGCCAAAGAGCAAGAGCAAAAAGAAAAAAGAAAACACTGGTATGAGCTTTTTAAAAAGAAGCCCAAGCCTAAAAGCTCTATGGGAGAGTTTGTGTTTGATCAAAAAGAAAATCGTATTTATGGGAAAGGCTATTGCAACCGGTATTTTGCCAGCTATGTATGGCAGGGCGATAGGCACATTGAAATTGAAGACAGCGGGATTTCAAGGAAAGTGTGTAAAGATGAGCATTTGATGGCGTTTGAATTGGCGTTCATGGAGAACTTTAAGGGTAATTTTATGGTAACTAAAGGTAAGGACACGCTTATTTTAGACAACCAAAAAATGAAAATTTATTTGAAAACGCCTTGAGTGGGTTGTTGATTTCAAAACAATCTAAAATCACTAAAATAGAGAGAGATTAAAAAGAAATTTTTAAGCGTTTTTTAAGAGATTACCGTCCGCTTTTCGCAAGCTTTTTAGATTTAGCGTCAAAGCCCCCTTAAAAAGGACTTTTTAAAATCAAAAAGAGGGTTTAGGGGTTTTGTCTGTCATTATGGGGAGTTCTGGATAGAGTATTTTAGGTTTTTTACCCTTTAAGGCTTCAAAGAAGGTTTCAATTTTTTTCGCTTCTGCATCGCTGATTTCAATGCCTAACTGGATAGAACCCATTTCTTTAATTGCATCCTTGACATCCCAAAATTGCCCGTTATGGAAATAAGGCATCGTTTCGGTGATATTCCTTAAAGTAGGCACTTTCACAAGCCCGTTTTTATCGCCTTTGAAATCGCCCACATTAGCGAATTTATAAGGTTTGACCACCCCAAAAGGCTGCATCGATCCGCCAAGATTGATCCCATTATGGCAAGCCACACAGCCTTTAGAAATGAATAAATCCAGCCCTTCTTTTTCGGCTTTGCTGAGCGCTTTAGGATTACCCCTTAAAAAATCATCATAACGGCTTGGGGTAACTAGCGTGGCTTCAAACATAGCGATACTATCAGCGATCAATTTAAAATCAATTTTGACTTTAGAGCCATAAGCTTTTCTAAAGAGTTTGACATAGCCTGGCATGGAATTGATTTTTTCTACCACCACTTTGGGGTCAGCCCCCATTTCAAAAGAAGACTGGATCGGCCCTTGCGCCTGTTCGTTTAAATGCGTAACCCTACCATCCCAAAATTGCACATCGTTAAACACAGAGTTATACACCGTTGGGGAGCTTAAAAGGTGGGGGTTTTTCTTCCATTGAGAACCTACCGCGCTTGGGACTAGATCCACCCCGCCTAAGCCCAGATTATGGCATGTGTTGCAAGAGACAAGATAGGAAGTGGAAATCCTAGGGTCAAAATAGAGCATTTTGCCTAATTCCACTTGAGCAGGGGTCATGATTTCGCTGTTTTTAGCGCCAATACCCACATCTCTGGTTTTTTTGATTTGGTATTCTTTGAGCGCTTTGCCCATAGGCATGGGTTCTAATTGGCTTTCCCTCGCTTTTTTGATCAATTCTAAATCGTTCAAGGCATGAGCGCAAGAAAAAGCCAAGCAGGTGCTCAATAAAATGGATTTTTTCATGATGAACTCCTAAAATAGCATTAAAAATAAGAGAAACTTTCTTATTATAACCACCATTTTAAAATAATTCACCACTAAATGATCTAATAAAGAGTTTTTTAAAGAGCTATTAGTATAATGGCGTTAAATCCAAATAGGGGTTAGACAATGAAAGAGAATAAAGCTTTCACGCATTTGCACTTGCACACAGAATATTCGCTTTTAGATGGGGCCAATAAGATTAAGATTTTAGCCAAACGCATTAAAGAATTGGGCATGAAAAGCGTGAGCGTAACCGATCATGGGAACATGTTTGGAGCGATTGATTTTTATACGAGCATGAAAAAAGAAGGCATTAAGCCTATCATCGGCATGGAAGCGTATATCCATAATGATGACAATCTCGCTAGTAAAGAAACCAAACAACGTTTCCATTTGTGCCTGTTCGCTAAAAACCAAGAGGGCTATGAAAATTTGATGTTCTTAAGCTCTATGGCGTATTTAGAGGGGTTTTATTATTTCCCGCGCATCAATAAAAAACTTTTAAGGGAGCATTCTAAAGGGATTATCGCTTCTAGCGCATGCTTGCAAGGGGAAGTCAATTACCATTTGAATACTAATAATGAGAGAAACCGTAGGTATGGGGCTAAGGGCTATGATGAAGCTAAAAAAATCGCTTGCGAATACCAAGAGATTTTTGAAGACGATTTTTATTTAGAAATCATGCGTCATGGCATTTTAGATCAGCGATTCATTGATGAGCAAGTCATTAAAATGTCTTTAGAAACAGGGTTAAAAATCATTGCCACAAACGACACCCACTACACCATGCCCAATGACGCTAAGGCTCAAGAAGTAGCGATGTGCGTAGCGATGGGTAAAACCCTAAACGATAAGGGGCGCTTGAAACACTCCGTGCATGAGTTTTACATTAAATCCCCTGAAGAAATGGCGAAGCTGTTTGCGGATATTCCAGAAGCTTTAGAAAACACCCAAGAAATTGCGGATAAATGCGTTTTAGAGATTGATTTAAAAGATGATAAAAAGAACCCCCCAACCCCCCCAAGCTTTAAATTCACCAAAGCTTACGCTCAAAATGAGGGGCTGGATTTTGAAGATGACGCTTCTTATTTCGCTTATAAGGCTAGAGAGGGCTTGAAAGAGCGTTTAATATTAGTGCCAAAAGAAAAGCATGATCAATACAAAGAGCGCCTAGAAAAAGAAATTGAAGTCATCACGAACATGAAATTCCCAGGGTATATGCTGATCGTGTGGGATTTTATCCGTTACGCTAAAGAAATGGGCATTCCTGTAGGGCCTGGTAGGGGGAGTGCGGCCGGGAGTTTGGTGGCTTTTGCCTTAAAAATCACGGATATTGACCCTTTGAAATACGATTTGCTCTTTGAGAGGTTTTTGAACCCTGAACGAGTCAGCATGCCTGATATTGATACGGATTTTTGCCAGCGCCGGCGTAAGGAAATCATAGAATACATGATTGAAAAATACGGCAAATACAATGTAGCTCAAGTCATCACCTTTAATAAGATGTTGGCTAAAGGCGTGATTAGAGATGTCGCAAGGGTTTTGGACATGCCTTATAAAGAAGCGGACGATTTTGCCAAACTCATACCCAACCGCTTAGGCATCACGCTTAAGGGCTATGAAAAAAATGGCGAGTTCATAGAGGGGGCGTGGGAATTAGAGCCTAAAATCAAAGAATTAGTGGAGAGCAATGAAGTAGCCAAACAGGTGTGGGAATATTCGCTCAATTTAGAGAATTTGAATCGCAACGCAGGCGTGCATGCCGCAGCCTTAGTGGTGGATAGCCAAAAAGAGTTGTGGCACAAAACCCCTTTGTTTGCCTCTGAAAAAACCGGCGGTATCGTTACGCAATATTCCATGAAGTATTTAGAGCCGGTGGATTTGATCAAGTTTGACTTCTTGGGGCTTAAAACCTTGACCGTGATTGATGATGCGCTTAAAATCATTAAAACGCAGCATAACATTGATGTGGATTTTTTATCGTTGGATATGGACGATCCAAAAGTGTATAAAACGATCCAAAGCGGGGATACGGTGGGGATCTTCCAGATTGAATCCGGGATGTTTCAAGGGCTTAACAAGCGCTTAAGGCCTTCAAGCTTTGAAGACATTATCGCCATTATCGCGCTAGGCAGACCGGGGCCTATGGAATCAGGCATGGTAGATGATTTTGTAAACAGAAAGCATGGCGTTGAGCCTATCGCTTATGCGTTTAAAGAATTAGAGCCGATTTTAAAGCCCACTTACGGCACGATCGTCTATCAAGAGCAGGTGATGCAAATCGTGCAAACTATCGGCGGTTTTAGTTTGGGTGAAGCGGATCTCATCCGCCGCGCTATGGGGAAAAAAGACGCTCAAATCATGGCGGACAATAAGGCTAAGTTTGTAGAAGGCGCTAAAAATTTAGGGCATGATGGCCAAAAAGCGGCTAATTTGTGGGATTTGATCGTTAAATTTGCCGGTTATGGCTTCAACAAATCGCATTCAGCGGCTTATGCGATGATCACTTTCCAAACGGCGTATTTAAAGACTTATTACAAGCATGAGTTCATGGCAGCGATGCTCACTAGCGAATCCAATAAGATTGAATCCGTGGCGCGCTATATTGATGAGGTTAGGGCTTTAGAAATTGAAGTGATGCCTCCGCACATCAATTCCTCTATGCAAGATTTCAGCGTGGCGGAGTTTAAAAATCAAAAAGGCGAGTTAGAAAAGAAAATCGTGTTTGGTTTAGGGGCGGTTAAAGGGGTTGGGGGTGAGCCGATTAAAAACATCATTGAAGAAAGGGCTAAAGGGGATTATAAGAGTTTGGAAGATTTTATTTCACGGGTGGATTTTTCCAAACTCACTAAAAAATCTTTAGAGCCATTAGTGAAATCAGGGAGCTTGGACAATTTAGGCTACACCCGAAAAACCATGCTCGCTAACTTGGATTTGATCTGCGATGCCGGGCGCACTAAAGACAAGGCTAATGAAATGATGCAAGGGGGCAACTCCCTTTTTGGAGCCATGGAAGGCGGGATTAAAGAGCAGGTTGTTTTGGACATGGTTGATTTGGGCGAACATGACGCTAAAACGCTTTTAGAATGCGAGTATGAGACTTTAGGAATCCATGTTTCAGGCAACCCTTTAGACGAGTTTAAAGAAGAGATTAAGGGCTTTAAAAACTTGGTCAAAAGCATTGATATTGAAGAGTTGGAGATTGGCTCGCAGGCTTATTTGCTAGGTAAAATCATGGAGGTTAAAAAGAAAATTGGCAAACGAAGCGGTAAACCTTATGGCACAGCGGACATTTTGGATCGATACGGCAAGTTTGAACTCATGCTTTTTGAAAAGCAATTGAACGCTTTAGAAGAGATGGACATTAACAAGCCTTTAGTGTTTAAATGCAAGATTGAAGAGCAAGAAGAAGTGGCGCGATTAAGGCTTTTTGAAATCTTGGATCTAGAAAGCGCTAGAGAGGTTAAAATCCCTAAAGCCCGTTATAAAGACCCTGATAAGCAAAAAGAAGACGTGCGCGAAATCCCCCCCATGGAAATGCTCGCTTCTAGTTCTTGCTCTTTAGCGATCGTGTTAGAAAACGATGTGAAAAAAGAGTTTTTAAGACAAATCAAAGAGAGCGCTTTAAAACACCAGGGCAAACGCCCCTTGTATTTGATCATCAAAGATAAGGGCAAGCAATTCAAAATCCAAAGCGATCTAATGGTAAATGAAAAGATTAAGGACGATTTTAAAGGGTTAGAGTGGAGGGATTTAGCTTGAGGATCAACCAGTTTTTAGCCCATTACACCAAGCACTCTAGAAGAGAGGCTGAAAAATTGGTTCTAGAAGGGCGGGTGAAAATCAATCATGAGCATGCCAAACTCGCTAGCGTGGTTAAAGAAAACGATAGGGTGTTTTTGGATAAACGACTCATCAAGCCCTTAAAAAACAAAAAATTCAGCGTGCTGGTTTATCACAAGCCAAAGGGCGAATTAGTGAGTAAAAACGATCCCTTAAAGCGGCGCGTGATTTATGAAAGCTTGGAAAAAAAATACGCCCATTTCGCGCCGGTGGGGCGTTTGGATTTTGCGAGCGAGGGGGTGCTATTATTGAGCGATAGTAAGGCGGTGGTGAGCGCTTTGATGCATGCGAATTTAGAAAAAGAATATCTTGTTAAAATTCAAGGCTTTGTTACAAGAGAGATAGAAAACGCCATGCAAGAGGGCTTGAAATTAAAAAACGCTACTAAGGGAGCGCACCAAAAAACTCCGATTAAAAGCATGGAATTTGCCCCCTTTATTGGTTATGAAATCATCAAAAACCATGCCAAATACTCTAAACTGAGAGTTATTATCAATGAGGGGAAAAACAGAGAACTAAGGCGTTTTTTTGCGTTTTTTAACGCTGGAGTGTTGGATTTAAGGCGCGTTCGTTATGGTTTTGTGAATTTGAATGCCTTGCCGGTAGGGAAAATGCGTTTTCTAAACCGCCACGAATACAACGAATTGCATGCGTTTATGGCTAATGCGGCTAATATTAAAGGGGATTAGCTTACGAGTTGTGCTATACTTCGGCGGTTGGGGGAAATAAAAATTAAGGATTATCATGTTAGAAGTGATTAACGGGAAGAATTACGCAGAGAAAATCGCTCATCAAGCGGTGGTGGTGAATGTGGGGGCGAGCTGGTGTCCGGATTGCAGAAAAATTGAGCCGATTATGGACAATTTAGCCAAAACTTACAAAGGCAAGGTGGAATTTTTTAAGGTTTCTTTTGATGAAAGCCAAGATCTCAAAGAGAGCTTAGGCATCCGCAGAATCCCTACTTTGATTTTTTACAAAAACGCTAAAGAAGTGGGTGAAAGGCTTGTAGAGCCCGGATCTCAAAAGCCGATTGAAGACGCTATAAAAGCGTTATTGTAAGGGGTATTATAAAGGGCGTTAAAGAGCCTTGTTGCAAAAATAAGAGCTTAAAAATCTTTTAACCCTTTTTTTATTTAGTCTTTTTTTATAGTCCCTTTTCATAGTCCCTTTTTTTAGGGGGGCTAACTTCAAAGAACTTTTACATTATCTTTTATCTTAAAAATCGTTTTTTATCGTTTTTTAATAAGCATGTTTGTTAAAAAAGTTTCTTTAATTAAGCTAAAAATGAGCGAATGTGTGGTATTACTGCTCGCAGTGTGAAATTTGTAGGGCTAGAACTTGTAAAATGTGAAAAAAAAGACACATAAAATGCTAAAATCCGCAAAAACACTGTGTGTTTAGATTAGAAGTTTAAAATTAGAAACAGATGTATCTGTTTTAAATTTTGAATAGGGAGTTTCTATCATTATGGTATTGAAAACAAAATTAAAAATTATAAGCTCGATGATTTTGAGTGCTTTGTTGTGGGTGGGTTGCTCAAGCGAAATGGCAACTTATCAAAATGTGAATGATGCCACTAAAAATACGACTGCAAGCATTAATAGCACGGATTTGTTGCTAACCGCTAATGCGATGTTAGATTCCATGTTTAGCGACCCTAATTTTGAGCAACTCAAAGGCAAGCATTTGATTGAAGTTTCAGATGTGATTAACGACACCACGCAACCCAATTTGGACATGAATCTTCTCACGACTGAAATCGCACGGCAGTTGCGGTTGCGATCTAATGGGAGGTTCAATATCACAAGGGCGAGTGGAGGCAGTGGCATTGCAGCGGACAGCCGAATGGTGAAACAGCGCGAAAAAGAAAGAGAAAGCGAAGAGTATAATCAAGACACCACTGTAGAAAAAGGCACTTTAAAAGCCGCTGATTTATCTTTAAGTGGTAAAGTATCCAGTATCGCAGCCTCTATTAGTAGTTCTAGGCAGCGCTTAGACTACGACTTCACCCTAAGCCTTACCAATAGGAAAACGGGTGAAGAGGTATGGAGCGATGTTAAGCCTATTGTGAAAAATGCTAGCAATAAGCGTATGTTTTAAATTTATATTTGAAAGGATGAGCGATGAAAAATCAAGTTAAAAAAATTTTAGGAATGAGTGTGATAGCAGCGATGGTGATCGTAGGTTGTAGCCATGCCCCAAAATCAGGTATCAGTAAAAGCAATAAGGCTTACAAAGAAGCGACTAAAGGCGCTCCTGATTGGGTTGTAGGGGATTTGGAAAAAGTGGCGAAGTATGAAAAATATTCAGGGGTCTTTTTAGGAAGGGCTGAGGATTTGATCACTAATAATGATGTGGATTATTCTACGAATCAGGCTACAGCGAAAGCTAGGGCTAATTTAGCGGCGAATCTAAAATCCACTTTACAAAAAGATTTGGAAAATGAAAAAACCAGAACGGTAGACGCTTCTGGTAAAAGGTCCATAAGCGGCACTGATACCGAAAAAATTTCTCAATTGGTGGATAAGGAATTGATCGCTTCTAAAATGCTTGCCCGCTATGTCGGTAAAGATAGGGTTTTTGTTTTAGTGGGCTTGGATAAGCAGATTGTGGATAAAGTGCGCGAAGAGTTAGGCATGGTTAAAAAGTAGGGTTTGAATGAAACGCCTTGCTATCGTGCTTGTTTTGGTGTTGGGAGTGGCGTGGGGGAAGTCCTTGCCTAAATGGGCTAGGGATTGCTCAAAAGAAGTGCAGATTGAAAAGACCCAAACCAAAGACGAAAAAATTTTAGTGTGTGGGATGAGCGATATATTGCTTTCAGATATGGATTATAGCTTGTCCTCAGCCAGACAAAACGCCTTAGAGAAAGTGATGGAAGCTTTCAAGGGGGATAAAATAGAGATTAAGGCTAGTGAGCTAAAGGCCACTTTTATTGATACGGATAAAGTTTATGTGCTTCTAAAAATCACTAAGAAACACATCGCTTTAATGAATGAGTAAGGATTAATAATGAAAAAGATTATTCTTGCATGCCTTATGGCTTTTGTGGGTGCCAATTTAAGCGCAGAGCCTAAGTGGTATAGCAAGGCCTATAACAAAACAAACACCCAAAAAGGCTATCTTTATGGGAGTGGTTCAGCCACTTCTAAAGAGGCTTCTAAACAAAAGGCGTTAGCGGATTTAGTGGCGTCTATTAGCGTGGTGGTTAATTCCCAAATCCACATTCAAAAAAGTCGTGTGGATAATAAGTTAAAATCCAGCGATTCGCAAACGATTAACTTAAAAACCGATGACTTGGAATTGAATAATGTAGAAATTGTCAATCAAGAAGCGCAAAAAGGGATCTACTACACCAGAGTAAGGATTAATCAAAACTTGTTTTTGCAGGGTTTAAGGGATAAGTATAACGCTCTTTATGGGCAGTTTTCCACCTTAATGCCTAAGGTTTGTAAAGGGGTTTTTTTACAGCAATCCAAGAGCATGGGGGATTTATTGGCTAAAGCGATGCCTATAGAAAGGATTTTAAAAGCGTATTCTGTCCCGGTGAGTTCGTTAGAAAATTATGAAAAAATCTATTACCAAAACGCTTTCAAACCTAAAGTGCAAATCACTTTTGATAACAACAGCGATACAGAGATTAAAAACGCTCTCATAAGCGCTTATGCTAGAGTGCTAACCCCTAGCGATGAAGAAAAACTCTATCAAATCAAAAATGAAGTTTTCACAGACAGCGCTAATGGTACCACACGCATTAGAGTGGTTGTTAGCGCGAGCGATTGTCAAGGCACGCCCGTATTGAATAGAAGCCTTGAAGTGGATGAAAAGAATAAGAATTTTGCTATCACGCGCTTGCAATCTTTGCTTTATAAAGAATTGAAAGATTATGCCAATAAAGAAGGGCAGGGCAATACGGGGCTATAAGCAAGGTCTTAATCTTGCTTTATGCTTATTCATTCAGTTTTGTAGTGTCATTATTTTGTTTAGCGTGGCGTTTTCGCACCCCTTAAAATAACCCTCTAAAAGTTCATGGCTTTTTGTTTTCGCCAAATAAACTAAAACGTTATTCAATGCTCTTTGTTTCACACACTCACCTTTAACACACCCACTAAAAACTAAAATTAACAAAAACTAAAATCTTTTTTAAGAGCCTACACGAGCGAGCAAAAAGAATGACAATCAATAAAAACGAATTTTACAACAATTTTAACAACTTGGGTGCTCTCACAATCTATTACGCTTTGCATGGATTGCACAAAGAACCTCTCTTAATACAATCTTTATTTGTTTAAAACCCTGATTTTAGCGCTCATTAAATCGTGGTTTAGAGCTTTTTTGATGTTTTCAAATTGGCGTTTTTTGTTTTTAAGGCTTACGATTTCATTATCCACACCGCTTAAAATGTTAGCGATAGCGCTCTGTTCGTCTAGAGGGGGTAAAAGGATTTCAAAATCTAAAATTTTATCTTTTGAAATGCTATAAGGTGTAGCATTTCTATTTGAAATTTCATATAAATAATTTTGATTAACTTTCAAAAAATAATACAAGAAAATATTTTTTATAACATCTTTATTAGGATATACACAAAAACAAACATCATTAGCCCAAAATTTATTTTTTTGAAAATTAACATAACCAGCCGTTCCATATTGAGCGATAGTAATTGCATTTTCATATCTATTGAAGTTATTTGTGTAACCCAAAAACCCAACTCCACCTGAAACCACAGGGTATTTTCCAAATACATCTAATTCATTTTTTGTTATGCGAACCCCCCTTTTAATCTCGGCAATATCCCCAAGCCTCACTCTTTGCCAATTTTGATTGAAGCCTTTCAAGCGTTTTCTTTGGCTCAATAGTTCAAAGCTTAAAGCTTTTTTAACGCTTTCTTTTTTAAGAATGAGAGAATCTAAAGAGCAAAGATAACGATCCAAACCGCTTAAAATGTTAGCGATAGCGATTTGTTCGTTTAGGGGGGGTAGGGGGATTAAAGTGTTTCTAAAATTATCGTTATAAAGTCTTAAGATAGTTGTATGCTCTGTATTCCATTTCACATGAGAATAAGCATAAAATAAAAAATCATTTTTTACTAATGTTTCATCGTTGTCAATCCAAACAATATTTGAGTCTTGAAAATAAGCGGGTTTTCCGTCATAAATGACTGCCCTACCAATAGTTCCGGAAGCAGAGATTAAAATATCGCCTTTTTTTGGAAAAGAATATTTTGTTTTGTATTCTAAAAATAGCTTTTTTGAAATAAAGGCATCGGCGGTGTTGCCAAATGTGCCTATTTTATAAAATGGAATTTCACCATATCGTGTTGTTTGGTGTTTCATAACTCTTTTACACATGCATGGTTTGCCAATATCCCCAAGCCTCACTCTTTGCCAATTTGAGGGCGTTGTCAATGCGTCCATGCGTTTATCCCAATAATCCTAAATCTTTCAAATGCTCTAAAACTTTTGATTCGCTTTCTTTGACTTCTTTATCTAATTCTAACAAGCTGTTAGAGTAGTTTGCAATGATTTCATTAAGAGCGCTAGTCAAAGCGTTGATGCGTTTTTGAATCTTGTTTTCTAGGGCGTTTTTCAAGCTGTTAAGCCATTTGTCTTTGATGATGAGATCTTTAATTTCATTGATTTCAAGCTTTTCGTATTGGTGGAACGCTTTTAATTCCAGCTTCTCATAAGCTTTGTTTTTGCTTTTTAGAGCCTTGTTTTTGGCTTCTAGCAATTCTAAAGCGGTTTTTAGGATTTTCTCATCTTCTGGGTCGGTGGCGTTTTTTAGCTCTTTTTTCAAAACGCTTTCATTGATTTTCAATCCATCAAAAAGCCCCTCTTCATTAGAATGCTCTTCTATAAATTCTTCAAAATGGGCCTCTTTTTCATTGAGGGCGTTTTCTAATTCTTCTAATTCTTTTGTTTCTTTTTCAAAAAAGCGTTGTTTGATCAAATGTTTAGGGATTAGATCGCTTTTGTAGTAGGTTTTTTGAATGACAAAATCCGGCTCCTCCAAATAATTGGCTTTTTTGTTTTTGTCTTTTAGGGGGTTTAATTTCCTTAATTCTTTAGTGCTTTCGAAATTATTGAATGAAAGAAGGAACCAATCGTCTTGCAAGACTTCGTTATAGTAATCTTTAAAGAGCTGGTATGCGCCGTATTTGTCTAAAATTTCCACTTTTTCAAATTCTTTTAAAACCTTTAAACAAACGCTTTCTATGAGGGTTTTTGGGTTAAAACCTGGCTTTAAATCATTAAAAGTTGCCAATAGTTCCAATCGGTCAAAAGCGTCTAAAACAGAAGCGTGGAAGGTTTGGTATTCTAAACTTTGAGTGATGTAATCTTTAATGTTTTCGCATTCTGTTTTTAAAGCGTAATAACTCTCTTTATCGCTCTTTTTAAACAGCGTGTTTTTAAGCTCTTTAAACACTTGAAAATAAGGGGCGTAGGCTTCAATTTCGTTTTTGGGCAAATAACTGGCCTTGTGGCTGTTGATTAAAGCGAACAAGTCTTTTTCTGATTCTTGCTTGGCGGCAATGTAGCGCGGGATATTCAAGTTATAGTCGTTAGCGCTGATTTCTTCTAGGCTCACCATTTTGGAATAATAAGGGATTTCTTTTAAGGCGTTAAAAGTGTCTATCATTTTTTGGACATCTTGATCCCTCAAGCGGTTTTTATTGCCGTCTTTTTTAAAATCCTTGCTCGCATCGATCATAAAAACGCCTTTTCTAGCATGCGCGTTTTCTTTGTCTAAAATAATCACGCATGCAGGAATGGAAGTGCCATAAAAAAGGTTAGGGGCTAGGCCTATCACGCCTTTAATATAGCCTTTTAGTAAAAGATTTTTTCTAATTTGCGCTCTCAGCGTTCCCCCTAAATAGCACCCCATGGGGTAAAATCACTGCCCCTTTGCCTGTGTTTTTTAAGGATTTGATGATATGGAGCAAAAAAGCAAAATCGCCATTTTTTTCAGGGGGCGTGCCGTCTTCAAAACGATTGAAACGATCGTTAATGACTTGCTTGCTTTTAGGGTCTATGCTTAGCCCATCAGTCCAGTTTTTCAAGCTAAAGGGAGGGTTAGCTAGACAATAATCAAAGGTTTTGAGCATGCCGGTTTTTTCATCAAGATGAAGAGGGTTAGAAAGGGTGCTAGAACCCCCTTTAGCAATATCAGCAGTGGCGCTATTGTGTAAGATCATATTCATTTTACAAAGGGCTGTTGTGGAAATGTCTTTTTCTTGACCATAGATAGTTAAGCCTTTTTCGCCGGCCAAACTAGAAGCTTTTAATAATAACGAACCGCTCCCGCAAGTGGGATCATAGATGCTTTTATCCTGTCTGGTGTTTTCATCAATGCCAAGCAAAAGGGATAATAAAAGCGAAACTTCGCTAGGGGTGTAAAACTGCCCTTTGGATTTACCGGATTCGCTGGCGAAATGGCGCATTAAATATTCGTAAGCATCGCCCAATAAATCATCGTCTAAAGCCCCATGCGCGTCCAAACTTAAATCCGCAAAGATTTTAACCAAATTAGAAAGGGTGTCGATCATCGCTTTACCCTCGCCTAGCTTAGTGTTATCGTTAAAATCCACGCTGTCAATCACGCCTTTTAAATCGTTTCGCTCTGCGATTTTGGCGATGATTTTATTGAGCTTGTCGCCTATTTCTTTATCGCCCTCTAAAGCGAGAATGTCTTCATAAAAGCACCCTTGTGGCACTTCTATTTCGCTAAAGTTATTACTTCTGGCTTTATCGCTGATGTATTTTAAAAAAAGCAGGTTCAAAACGTAGTTTTTATACTCGCTCGCATCCATTCCGCCCCTTAAGCTATCCGCTCCAGCCCATAAAGAGCTATACAATTCGCTTTTTTTGATCGCCATTTTAACCGCCCTATTTTGTTTTTAGGATTATAATATAAAGCGATAAAAAGCGTTCTTAAGGGGTTTATGATGAAAACAGAAAAAGAAGTTCAAAAACAAGTCATAGAAACTTTTAAAAGCATGGGCTATGCGTATTTAGGGGATTTAACAAAGAGCGATAATGAAAACATTAATAAAGAAAGCTTGAAAGCATGGCTAGTTAAAAATCAAAAAATCAGTGATGAAAGGTGGCATCAAATTGAGCAGAAAATCCATAACGCTTTACAAAACGATTTATACGAGGCGAATCAAGAATTTTACGATCTTTTGATTTATGGCGTGAAAACTAAAATAAGCCAGAATGAAAACACTCAAACAAGTTGGCTCATTGATTGGAAAGACGTTTCTAAGAATGAATTTAGCGTGGCTGAAGAAGTGAGCGTTAAAGGGCCAAACACGAAACGGCCGGACATAGTGCTTTATGTTAACGGGATCGCTTTAGGGGTGCTGGAATTGAAAAAATCCAGCGTGAGCGTGGAAAGCGGTATCAGGCAAAATTTAGACAACCAAAAGAAAGAATTTATTAGAGATTTTTTCAAAACGATCCAATTGGTTATGGCGGGCAATGAAAGTCAAGGGCTAAGATATGGCGTCATAGAGACTAAGGAAAAATACTACCTTTCTTGGAAAGAAGAAGGCGTTCAAAAAAATTTGTTTGAGACGATTGAATGCTTTCTAAAAAAAGAAAGGTTTTTAGAATTTATCCATGATTTTTTGATTTTTGATAAGGGGCAAAAGAAATGCGCCAGGTTCCACCAGTATTTTGCAGTTAAAAAAACGCAAGAATTTATCAAAAGAAAAGAAGGGGGGATTATCTGGCACACGCAAGGCAGCGGTAAGAGCTTGACTATGGTGTGGCTTACTAGATGGCTAAGAAAAAATATCCAACAAGCAAGGATTTTAATCGTTACGGACAGGAGGGAATTAGACGCTCAAATTCAAGGCGTGTTTAGTGGGATAGGCGAGGATCTTTATCGTGCAGACAGCAAGAAGGATTTATTGAGCGTGCTGTTTGAAAATAAGGAATTTTTGGTTGGAGCGCTTGTGCATAAATTTGATGACAACGACTTAGAAGTTTTAAAAAAACAACCTGTTTTAAAGGAATGGGTTGTTTTAGTGGATGAATGCCACAGAACCCAAGGCGGTAAATTGCATAAAGCCATGAAAAGCCTGCTCCCTAATGCGATTTTTATCGCCTTTAGCGGCACGCCTTTATTGAAACAAGATAAAAAGACAAGCCAGGAAGTGTTTGGGAATTATATCCATTGCTATAAATTTAATGAAGCCGTTAGCGATAGGGTGGTGCTAGATTTAAACTATGAAGCCAGAAGCGTGGATCAATATGTCAGTAGCCCTGAAAAGCTAGACGAATATTTTGAATTGAAAACCCAAGGCTTGAATGAGACGGCTAAAACAGAGCTTAAAAAGAAATGGGTTAATTTGCAAAAAGTTTTTTCCACTAAAGACAGATTGGCTCGTATTGTGCAAGATATTGTATTGGATATGGCAAAACTCCCACGATTAAGGAGTGGAAAAGGGAATGCCATGCTGGTGGCTGAAATCATCCCTGACGCATACCGGTATTTTGAACTCTTTTTAGAAACAGAATTAAAGGATAAGGTGGCGGTGATCACAAGCTATGAACCCAATATCGCTGATCTTAAAGATTGCGGGAGCGATGAGAGCAAAGAGAGTTACAAATACCGCACTCATTGTAAAATGCTGCAAAACTTTTTTAATGAAAAAGACGAGAAAAAAGCCCTTAATAAAATTAAAGAGTTTGAAGAAAAAGTTAAAGAGCGTTTTATTGATGATCCTTCTAGAATGAAGTTGTTGATCGTGGTGGAGAAGCTATTGACCGGTTTTGATGCGCCAAGCCTCACTTATTTATACATGGATAAGACAATGAAAGATCATGAGCTTTTTCAAGCGGTGTGCAGGGTGAATAGACTGGATAGCGAAGATAAGGATTTTGGCTGTATCATAGACTATAAGGATTTGTTTGATAGCCTGCAAGAAGCGCACAGCGATTACACTAATGAAGCGTTTCAAAACTATGAAAAAGAAGACATTCAAGGGCTTATCTCTGACAAATCCCAAAAGATTAAGAAAAAATTAGAAGAAACTAGAGATCAGTTAAAATCGCTTTGTGAAGGCGTGAAAGAGCCAAAAGATGAAGAGGATTATATCGCTTATTTTTGTGGGAGCGATTTAGAAAAAAACGCTCAAAAAAGGCGGTTGTTTTACCAGCTTGTTGGCGCGTTTTTAAGAATGTTTGTGGAATTGAACAACTTAGAAAAGCCCATTTATTCTAAAGAAGAAACGCAACAAATCAAACAAGAAGCGGAATTTTACAGGCATTTGCAAAAGGTGGTTGGCTTGAGTAGTGGGGATAGCGTGGATTTAAAAAGCTATAGCGAAGACATGCGCAGGATTTTAGACGCTTACATTAAAACCACGGACAGCGAGGTGTTATTCCAAATAGAAGATCGAGGGCTGTGCGAAGTTTTAGCCCAAATGGATATTAATGATTTTAATAAGGCGTTATCTCAAGTATTCAAAAATGAAAGCTCTATGGCAGAAAGCATCGCTAACAACACTAAAAAACGCATTATAGAAAAAGAAGCGAGCGATCCTAAGTATTACGAAAAATTATCTTCGCTTTTAAACGATTTGATTCTCCAGTTTAGAGAAAAGAAATTAACCTATTTAGAATACTTGCAACAAATCCATGACTTAGCCAAAAAAGTTATTGATAAAGAAGATAGAAATTACCCTAAAAAGATCAACACTAAGGCTTTAAAAACCCTCTATGATAATTTAGATGAAAATGAAGCCTTAGCCCTAGAAATAGACGCATGCATAAGGGGTAATAAAAAAGATGGTTGGGTGGGGCATAATCAAAAAGAAAAAAACCTTAAAATCGCTTTAAGAAAAATCATAAACGATGAGGTTTTGTTAGAAAATGTTTTTAATTTAGCCAAACACATAGAGGAGTATCATTAATGAACGCTTATTGTTTGACTTTAAATAATACCAACATCGCTATAGAAAAAAAGGATATTAAGCATTTACACATTAGCGTTTGCCCACCCGATGGCTCTGTGCATGTGTCTTGCCCTCTAGCTCTAAATGATGAGAGCCTTAGGCTTTCTTTGATTAAAAGACTCCCTTGGATAAAAGAACAGCAACAAAATTTTTTAAACCAAAACAGACAAAGCCAAAGAGAGATGCTAGAAAGAGAAAGCCATTATCTTTTCGGGAAACGCTATTTGTTAAAGATTGAACACACTCAAAAAAATCATTTCGTCCTCCAAAGCCCCACGCATTTGATCTTGCATGTCCATCAAAAGACAAGTTTAGAAAACCGCTTAAAAGCGCTAGAAAACTATTACCGACAAGTTTTAAGAGAAAAAATACAAACTTACATCAACCAATACGAAAAAGTTTTAAACGAAAGTATACAAGGCTTTAAAATCCAAAAAATGAAACGGATATGGGGGAGTTGCAATATAACTAAACGCGCCTTACTTTTTAATTTGGAATTGGCTAAAGCGCCTAGTGAGGGCATTGAATACGTGGTTGTGCATGAATTATTGCATTTAAAAGCGCGCCACCATAACGAATATTTTAGGGATTTGCTGAGTTTGTATTTGCCTGATTGGCAAAGGGCTAAGGCCAGCCTCAAAGAGACTTATTTGGAATATTCTTAAATAAAGACTCCATCATCTCAATGAAACCGCTAAGCGGCCAGTGGCTCACTATAGCGAATAATCCCCCTCCTTTTTTAAGCCTTAGAAAGTGTAGTTTAAATACGCTGTAACTGACCTTCCAGGTCCAGGTTGCAAGCCTGCAGGGCTAGAACCAATCCCGGTAAAATAATACTTCATGTTGAAGATGTTGTTGATTTGCAAGCTTCCTGTAACTCTGTGTCGTCCGTTTTCCCAAAAAATTTGGCTCACTTGGATATTCCACACCCAATACCAAGGCAAAAGCCCTTCATGCTGGGTCATACACCAAGCTTCGCATTGATAACCGCTATTAAGAACGCTTTCATAGTTGTTCCCCCCACTATAATATTGCATCCCGTAATAGCCTCCTGCTGCACTGTTGCTAATCCCGCTATAAGCGCGGCTATAAAAATAGCTAGAAATACCAATGGTGGTTTTATGCCAATTGTAGCGAGCGTCAAAAATGAACTGGAAAGGGCTTACAAAAGGGAAATGCTTGTTATAGCTAGTCCCTTTTAGCACATCCCCATTCAAGTCTGTTAAAGGGCCATGGCTAGTTACACGAGTGTCAATGTAGTTGAAAGCGGCATGGAATTGCAACCCTCTAATGGGTCTGTAATACAATTCTAGCTCCACGCCTTGAGAATAGCCATTAATGGGGCGCACATTACCTTTCATGGGACCGCTTGTATAGATTGAATACTGCCCGGTGGCAAAATCGCGCGCCCAAATCCTGAAGTAGTCCGCATTGAAGCTGAATTTATCCTTATAGGTGTAGCGCGCTCCTGCTTCCACCGTGTCAAAGTGTTGGGTAAAATACTCCGCTCCTCCATAGCTCAAAACGTCTAATTGAGGCGGGACGAAAGAGCGTTGGTAGTTGAAGTAGGTAAGCACATTGTGATCGCCTTGCACAGGGATAAAGCCAATGTTGGTTGAGGGCATCCAATTGTTCATGTGCTTGATTTTTCTTAAATCCTTCTCAGGGATTTGCATCCAGTTAGCCGCATTTTCGTTGTTGTATTGCACAAAAGCGTAGCGCAAACCAGGCACGATGAAAAAGCGCCCATCCCAAGCTTCAATGCGATCGCTCAAATAAACTGCTGTGTAATTGTTGTGCCAGTTGTTCCAGTTTCTATAAACGCCATGCTTGATGTGGGGTTGCCAACCGCTCATCACATTAGCGCCCTCACACAAGAATCCTGCCCCCTCACCGCTCGTTTTGGTGGCGCATTCATTGGTGTTTAAGTATTGGCGTTGTAAAAAGGTGGTGGTCATGAAACGCAAGCCCATGATAAAGGTTTGTTTGACTTTCCCGGTATTGACGATCAGATTCACTTTAGGCTCAAAAGCGTTATTGATGGAGCGCACAGGGTTTTCTACTTCTGCCCAGCCATTGTAGTTAGTCGCATAATAAGGCACAGCCAAGTTATACCCTGCCGGAAGTCCTGCCGCCCTGCATGCCGCTTCGCTAAAACAAGTAACCATGTTAGCGCTATTATAACTAGAGCTCACTTGAAAGTCCCTAGTCATCAACTGCCCGTAGTAGGTGAAGCTGAAAGTCCCGCCCACTCTGTCTAAATCCCCAAAGCGGTTTTCATACACAGCCCCAAAGCGTTGTGAGCGCCCGCCTTTTTGGTTTAAGGGGCGCAAATTAGCGAAGCGGTTTATTTTGTAATCTTGCTCGCTGAGTGATCCCGGTTGAGCGATAGCAAAATCGTAGTATTGGTAATAGGCTTTAATCCCGTTGTTTTCATTGATGTCATAGACCCCATCCAGCCAATAGTTTGAAATATTAGAGGGGCTATTGTCCCTAAAGCCTTGGCCTCTAACCCAGTTAGCTTGCGCTTGGATACCCACATGCTTATTGATCATCCCTCCGCTCCTCACATAGGTGTTATAGAGGAGATTATTGCCTAAAGACTTGATGAAAGAAGGATCGCCGGTTTTATCAGGGGGAGCGGCAAACCCGGCGTTTCTAGCCTTAGCCCAATAAGTGATCCTTTCAGCCGCTTGGTTTTCCCATTGAGTAGGGATAGGCTTAGTGATGATATTGACAATACCCCCATAAGTGTTAGGCCCATATTGCACGCTGCCTCCACCCTTAATCACATCAATGCGATCAATGGCTTGGAAGGTAACAGGGAAAATGTCTAGCTCAATGTGGGCGTAGGGGGCCATATAAACAGGAATACCATTAACTAACATGAGCGTCGCATCGCTATGCCCTGAACCCCCAGCTCCAAAGCCACGGATTTGGATAGTAGGCATAGCCCCCACACCTGTGGCATTCCTAATTTGCAGACCGGGGACATTCTGTAAAGCTTCTTCAATGCTTTGGTTAGCTTGTTGGGTGAGCGCTTTGTTAGAGATCACCGTGCGGCTTCCTGTGTATTTTTTCACTTCTTCATCTTGCCAACTCTTAGGCGCGGTAATCCCGCTATAACCCAAATTGACCTGCCCAGAATAGTCAGATCTATCCTTTTTACCGGCAGTAGAAACCTTGCCCAAAGTGTAGTCTTTATCCTTAGCGAACAAAGACTCTTGACAAATCAAGCTGGCAGTTAAAGCCAACAGAACTTTTTTATGCAACACAAACTCCTTGCGTTTTGAGAGATTTAAAAGTTGTTTAAATTTTTTAAGTAAAATCACACCAACGCCAATAGCAGTCGTAGGTAATAAAAACTAAAAAAACTTAATAACATGCAGGATTTTATGATAAAATTCTTAAATTTTTATTAATCCCATGAAGATCTTTTTTTTTTTTTGATTTCACTCAGTTTTAGTAGAAAATACCCATTTTTGACACACGATGAGCCTCTCACACCCTAAAACACAGAAGACATTTTTTGTATCAAATATTTGAGTGGTTTAACTTTTCAAAATACTGCCCCTTGTAGAATAAAATCCATAAACCGATAATCTGGGCCTAAGCTTTAAATGATCTCAAAAGTGCTAACGCCCTAAATGATTACTTTTTTGTGTTTGTGTATATACCATTTTAGTCTTAAAATCCTTTGTCAAAAGGATTTTTGTGCTGATTTTTTCTTGGTGCCTCCTGTCTTTAGATCTCATTTTTCAAATTTTTTATCGTTTGGTTTGAAAAGCGATCAGCTACTCATTGCAAAAGATCGCTCCTTATCTTTAAATTTACAGCGATTGATGATGAGATCCAAGATTTCTAAAACCTGCTTTTCTTCTTTATCGGTGTGTTTGACGCTCACCGTGGGGTTGTATTCGGTTACTTCAATGGCTCCTAATCGGTCTTTAAAATTTTCTAAAAGCAAGCCCAGTAATTGCTTTAATTCATCAAAACTCAGCCCGTTATTTTCACGCACGCCGGTAGAAGTGAAAAGCTTGCCATCCATAATGTCTAAATCCAGGCTGAGGTAAATAATATCCACCGCTTTTAATAATTCTTTGGTTTTTTGAACCACTTCATGCATGTTTTCTCTTATCGCGCCCACGCTAAATAAAGGGATTTCTAATTCCTTAATCACATCTCTTTCGCTCTGTTCTGTGCTTCTTACCCCAAAATACACCAAACATTTAGGATCAATTTCTAACCCTCCCTTTTCCAACCCCAAAGAGCAAAGCTTTTGCCATGCCTTTTCTTCGCTCTCACTCATGCGATTAAACCCGCTATGGACACGATTTAAAACCATGCCTAAAGGCATGCCGTGAATGTGCTTTGAATCGCTGTCATAAGCCGTGTGAATATCCGCATGCGCGTCTAAATACAAAATCCCTATTTTTTTGTCTTTATGAACGCTCCTAAAGGCTTGGAAAATCCCAAACATGTTCGCATGCTCTGAGCTTAAAATCAAAGGAAATTCCTTTTTCTCAAACACTTCTTTCATGCAAGGGATTAAATTTTCTTTACAAAAAAGGTAGTAATCTTCAAAATTCTTAGCGTATCTAAACTCCTTATAAAGCACGCACCGCTCTTGAGTGATCGTTTGCATGCCTTTAATTAAATCGCCATGCGTGGCGCTCAAAGCCTCTCTCAAACGCCTAACCCCTTTATCGGTGCCTCTTTTTGACGCTCCTAACTCCGCTTCTAATCCTACTAAAATCATTTTATAAGTCCTTTAAATCCCCACTCATATTTTTTATTCTAAACTAAAATCAACAATCAATTATTAATAAGCAAATGGATAATAAATAGAACAATTTCATTGTGTAAAAGAGTAAAACCATTCAAGTTTTTGACAGAAAAACACTCAAATAGTCTTATTGAGCGAATATAATCATAACTGACACTACTATTTAAAGGATTAACATGACTATTGGGCTAGTCAAAGAAAGCATGGATTTGGAATCACGAGTGGCTTTGGTGCCTGATGATGTGGCGCTAATTGCTCAAAAAGGCGTGGGGGTTTTGGTGGAAAATAACGCGGGCGCTAATAGCGGTTATAGTAACGAAGCGTATGAAAGCGTGGGGGCTAAAATCGTGGATTCTAAAACAGCGTGGGGACAGGATTTGGTGGTCAAATGCAAAGAGCCTTTAGAGCATGAATACCCTTTGTTAAAAGAAAAAGCGACTCTGTTTAGTTATTTGGATTTAGCGTATCAAAAAAGCTTGTGCGAAATGTTTATAGATAAAAAAATCACTTCTATTTGCACTGAAACCATTGCCGGGCCTAAAAACGACTACCCTATTTTAGCGCCTATGAGCGTGGTGGCTGGGAGGTTGGCCGCGCATTTAGTCCAGCATTATTTATTGGCTTTAGAGCATGTTAAGGGGTTTATGGGTAAGGGGGTCATGCTAGGGGGTTTATCGGGTGCGCAAAGGGCTAAAATCGTTGTGGTTGGAGGCGGTGTGGTTGGCATGGAGAGCGCGAAAGTCTTAAGCCAAATGGGGGCTAAAGTAACGATTTTAGAATTAGACTACGCTAAATTACAAAACCACCCCTATTATCATTTGTATGATTTAGAAGTTTTGAGCGTGAATGAAGCCAATATCATTCAAGCCTTAAATGGGGCGGTGGGGCTAGTGGGAGCGGTGCTGGTTACAGCGAGCCAAACCCCTAAAGTGATCTTAAGAAAGCATTTAAAACACATGCAAAAACAAGGGGTAGTCATTGATGTGGCTTGCGATTTAGGGGGGTGCATAGAGACCATACGCCAGACAAGCCATTCTAACCCGGTGTATGTGGAAGAGGATTTGTTGCATTATGGCGTGCCGAACATGCCAGGGATTGTCGCTAAAACGAGCTCTACGGCTTATAGCCATGCGAGCGTGCCGTATTTGTTGTATTATTTAGAGCATGGCTTGAAGGGTTTTTTAACAGCCAACACTAAAATCGTGACAAACACCCTTGGAGGCTTGAGCGCTTATAACGGCTATATCACCCAAGAAGGCATCGCTAAAGCGTTCAATCTGGCGTTCAAATCGCCTTTAGAGATTTTAAAGGAGCTTTAAAAATAAGCTTTAGCAAGGGTTTTAAAGGCCGCTTTAGGGTAAAGGTTTTTCTTTAGCTTAAGAAAGCTTTAAGCATAAATCCCTTAAAATCTTTCCACATTTAGCCTTTAAATAGTTTTTGTTAAATTTTTGACGGTTACAGAAACACACAAACACTCTTCTTTTGAACCTGTTTGACGGTTACAGAAACACACAAAAATCCCTTTTTTCCTTGTTGTTAAAACTACAAATAAGACTGAATGTTATTTTGATGTTTTAAGGAGTTTTTATGAGCAATACTTGTAATTGTAACAGCCAACGAGTGCCTTTTAAAGGTTTTGCGATAGACAACAAAGACGGGAAGTTCCACGAATGGGAGCATAGCCGCCATGCCATGGGCGAATACGATGTTGTCATTGACACCCATTTTTCAGGAATTTGTCATACGGATATCCACTTCGCTCATAGCGATTGGTTGCCTGGAATTTATCCTATGGTGCCTGGGCATGAGATTGCTGGGGTGGTGAGCGCGGTTGGCTCTAAGGTAACGAAGTTTAAAGTAGGCGATCACGCTGGAGTGGGTTGCATGGTAAATTCTTGCGGTGAGTGTCATACTTGTAAGCATGAACACCAAGAACAATGGTGCGAAAACAACAAAACCATTTACACTTACAGCTGGGAAGATTCTTTCCACAATAATGAGCCTACTTATGGCGGGTATTCTAACAATATTGTGGTGAGCGAAAACTTTGTGATTTCTATCCCTAAAGAAGCCCCATTAGACAAAGCGGCTCCCTTGCTTTGCGCGGGCATTACCGTGTATTCGCCTTTGAAATTTTCTAAAGTTACTAAAGGCTCTAAAGTGGGTATCGCTGGCTTTGGCGGGTTGGGGCACATGGCTTTAAAATACGCCGTGGCTATGGGAGCGCAAGTGAGCGTGTTCGCAAGGAACGACAAGAAAAAACAAATGGCTCAAAAACTAGGCGCGACTAACTTTTATACAAGCGTGGAAGAATGCAAAGAAAAATTTGATCTAATCATTTCTAGCATTCCCACGCAATATGACTTGCTCGCTTACACGAAATTATTAAAATATGGCGGTGAAGTGGCGGTTGTGGGTATCCCCCCAAAAGATCCGCAAAGGAATTTGGATTTTGGCGATTTGGTGCTGTTTTCAGGCAATCATAAGGTTTATGGCTCTTGGATTGGGGGCGTGAAAGAAACCCAAGAAATGATGGATTTTTCCATCAAGCATGGCATTTACCCTGAGATTGAGCTAGTTACCGGTCAAGAAATTGATGCGACTTGGGACAAACTCTTAAACGGGCAAGGGAATTTCCGCTATGTGATTGATATGAAAAAATCCATGGAAAATTTTAAGAAATAAACCCCAAAAACCCCTAAATTAGGGGTTCTTTTTTCCAACAAAAACCATGCGTTTTAATGCGTAGAAATATTTCAAAAAAAAAAAAAACACTTTTTAATGTTATAATCTACCTTAAACCATACAAGGGGTTTTTATGGCAAAAATTGAAAGCAACGATCTTAACCTAAGGGATATTTTAAAAGACGAACTCTACTATCAAATCCCGATCTACCAACGCCCTTATCAATGGACAGAAGAAAACTGCGAAAAGCTTTTAGACGATTTGTTTTCTAGCTATGAATATTATAAAGAAAGCGGTTATTTTTGCGGATCATTAGTTTTAATCGTAATTAACACAGATTCCGAAACTAACGCTGAAACCTATGATATTGTAGATGGCCAGCAACGCTTAAGCACTTTCATTCTGCTGGCAAAAGTTTTAGCCGCTCTCTATTCTGAGCGTTTAACCGAAAAGAGCAAAGACTATTTGCAAGAAAGCTTGATCACTAAGTATGGGAAAAAAGATCGGTTGAATTTTAGTGCCGTAGGGTTTAATTCTAAAAAAGATTTTCAATACGCCTTAACTTCTTTCAATGATGTTCCTGTAAGCAACAACAAGAACAATTACCTAAAGAATGCGATCTGTTTAAAAAACTATCTTAAAGAGAAAGAGATTAAAGACATTAACGATTTCATTAAGTGGTTATATTTTAAGGTCGTATTTATCAAAACCACTTGCCCCAATGTAAGTATGGCGTTAAGGATTTTTAGTGTTTTAAACGCTAGGGGTTTGGCTTTGAATGCGACGGATATTTTTAAGGGGGAATTGTTAAAACACGCTAAAGAACATGAACAAGAAGAATTTGTGTCTCGTTGGAATGATTTAAGCCAAAAATGTTCAGACAATGATTTAAAGATAGAAACCTTATTCAGTTGGTATTTAACCTATCTCAATCCGGTAACTTCTAAAGAAAAGACGGAAAAAAGGCTCGTTACTTGGTTTAACAAGCTTAACAAAACCCCCTTAGAATACCTTAAGGGCGTAGAAGATTTTTACAACGCTTATGGTGAGGTGTTAGGAATGCAAGACCGCCACGCCTACTTGCTCTCTTATGTGGCCGCTGATTATTGGCGCGTTGTTTTGTGCGCTAGTTTGTTGCACCACTATAGCGATCAAGACCTAGAGGCTTTAAAGGAGTTATTAGTCAAGTTTTGCTACCAAGATTGGGTTGCAGGGCAGACAAGATCCACACGCAGCCAAACTTGTTGCAACATTATTAATGCCTTGAAAGAAAAGAAAAGCATTGAAAATATCGCTTCTATTGTGAAAAAATATTTAGATAATAATAATGTAACACAACACTTTAAAGAAAACCTAGAAGATGACCATTTATACACGAAATTCTACTTTATCAATGGTAAAACGGCTAAAAAAAATTCATGGGTCAAGCCCATTCTCATTTTAGTCAATTACTTCATGAGCGATAACGCCAACCCCACTTATATTAAAATGGATGACGATTTGCATGTTGAATGCATTTTGCCCGAAAACCCCGATCCTTCAAGCCAATGGGTTAAAGACTTTAGCGAAGAAGAAAGAGGGTTATACACGCATTCTTTAGCCAACCTCACGCTTTTAGGGGGCAAGAAAAACACCAAAGCTTTAAGCCAAGCTTTAAGCCAAGCTTCAAATTTGGATTTCAAAGAGAAAAAAGAAATCTATATGGGACACGCTGTCAAGATAGGTAAGGACAAGCGAGGTAGGGAAAAAACTTTTAGGGTGATGACTTGTTATAAGATGACCATAGATGTTGCACAATACACAGAATGGACGCCCAAAAGCTTAGAAAAAAGAAAAGAAAAGTTAATTCAAATCATTGAGAGCGTGCTTAAGCTCTAGGGACGCGCCCCTAGAAAGTGAACACATAATTCACATACCACGAATACACGCGCCTAAACCCTATATCCAAATTTTTTGCAGTGATGTAGGGGTTTTTCTTCAGCATGGGGAATTTCACGCCCGCTTCAATGCTAGAATGTTTTAAGATCCTTAAACGAGCCCCCACATTGAATAAAAATTGGAAAGAAGTGGCTTTTTTGCTCACAAGGGCTTGCTCCACTAAAATGCCCTCAAAGCTCGGCGTCGCCATAAGCCATGAATTGCCGGCCAATTGCACCCCACCAAAAGCCCCCAAACTCATGATGCCGTTATTGATGACATTAACCATTAAATCCATAGCCCCCCCATAAGTGAGCATGTTGGGTTCAAAGGTTTTGGGATCAGCAAGGCTCGTTAAACGATTGATTTCTTGTTTCCCAAGAATTTGACCCGCCAATTGCGCCACTTCGCTGTTATAGTTAGGGTTTTTAAGCCTAATAGAATTAGCATGAGCGTAGTCAAAAAACCCATAAAGGCGCAAGCCAAAGTGTTTTTCAAAGAAAAATTGATACCCTAAAAGCGCATCAAAGCCCTTGATCGTAGCGTTAGTGGCTTGTTTTTGAGAATTAATATCCGCATGCATTTGGGCTTGCCCTTGCAAATAACCCGCCCCTATAAAAACGCCATTGCCATCCATGGCTAATAGCGCGTTCATAGAAACAATCAAAGCTAATAAAGATTGAGAAAAAAATTTTTTCATGTGTGATTCCTTAACATAATGTTTACATTCTTAAAAAGAATACCCAAAAAACAATTAAAAACGATTAAATAATGAAACATTAATAAAAATAAAAACTTTTCATGAATTTCACATAAGATGATAAAAAAGCAATTAAAACCCCTTTTTTAAAATTTTGTTTCAAGCTTTAAGCTACAATATACGCATGAAAGATTCACATCAAACTATCGGCGTGTTTGTGCGGCCCACCCATTATCAAAACCCTCTTTTTGAAGAGCTAGAGCAGGCTAAAGAATGGGTTTTAAAGCTTTTAGAAGATGAGGGGTTTGGAAGCTTTATGATTGATAGCCTTGATGGGGCAAAAGACGAACGATTGATAGAAAAAGCTTACGCGTTTTTGTGTTTAGGGGGCGATGGCACGATTTTAGGAGCGTTAAGAATGACGCATTCTTACAACAAGCCATGTTTTGGGGTGAGAATTGGGAATTTAGGGTTTTTGAGCGCGGTTGAATTGAACGGGTTGAAAGATTTCTTACAAGATCTCAAGCACAACAGGATCAAATTAGAAGAGCATTTGGCTTTAGAGGGCCGTATTGGAAACACCTCTTTTTATGCGATCAATGAAATCGTGATCGCTAAAAAAAAAGCTTTAGGGGTTTTAGACATCAAAGCATGCGCGGGCCATACGCCCTTTAACACCTATAAAGGCGATGGGCTTATCATTGCCACGCCCCTAGGCTCGACCGCTTATAATTTGAGCGCTCATGGGCCCATTGTGCATGCCTTAAGCCAAAGCTATATTTTAACGCCCTTGTGCGATTTTTCTTTAACGCAACGCCCTTTAGTGTTAGGAGCGGAATTTTGTTTGAATTTTTGCGCTCATGAGGACGCTCTTGTGGTTATTGACGGGCAAGCCACCTATGATTTAGAAGCCAACCAACCCCTATACATTCAAAAAAGTCCCACCACCACCAAGCTCTTACAAAAAAATTCAAGGGATTATTTTAAGGTGCTTAAAGAGAAGCTATTATGGGGGGAAAGCCCTAGCAAAAAGAGATAAAAAAAGGGTAAAAAACATGCGAGATTTCAATAACGCTCAAATCACACGCTTAAAAGTGCGTCAAAACGCTGTTTTTGAAAAATTGGATCTGGAGTTTAAAGACGGCTTGAGCGCGATTAGTGGGGCTAGTGGGGTGGGAAAAAGCGTTCTTATTGCGAGCCTTTTAGGGGCGTTTGGGCTTAAAGAAAGCAACGCTTCAAACATTGAAGTGGAATTGATCGCGCCTTTTTTAGACACGGAAGAATACGGCATTTTTAGAGAAGATAACCACGAACCTTTAGTCATCAGCGTGATTAAAAAAGAAAAAACGCGCTATTTTTTAAACCAAACGAGCCTGTCTAAAAACATGCTCAAAGCGTTATTAAAAGGTTTGATCAAACGCCTATCTAACGACAGATTCAGCCAGAATGAACTCAATGATACTTTAATGCTCTCCTTACTAGATGGCTATATTCAAAACGAAAACCAGGCGTTTAGCCCCCTTTTAGGCGCGCTTGAAGAAAAATTCACCCATTTAGAAAAGCTAGAAAAAGAAAGGCGATCGTTAGAGGATAAAAAGCGTTTCCAAAAGGATTTAGAAGAGCGTTTGAATTTTGAAAAAATGAAATTAGAGAGGCTGGATTTAAAAGAAGACGAATACGAACGCCTTTTAGAGCAAAAAAAATTGCTCTCTAGTAAGGAAAAATTGAACGATAAAATCGCTTTGGCGTTAGACGTGCTAGAAAATACCCATAAAATCACGCATGCTTTAGAGAGCGTGGGCCATAGCGCTGAATTTTTAAAAAGCGCTTTATTAGAAGCGAGCACTCTATTGGAAAAAGAGCAGGCTAAATTAGAAGAGTGCGAGAATTTGGATATTGAAAAGGTGTTAGAAAGGCTTGGCATGCTGAGCGGGATCATTAAGGATTACGGGAGCATTGCGCATGCTAAAGAACGCTTAGCGCATGTTAAAAATGAGCTTCATAATTTAGAAGAGATTGACCTTCATTGTGAAACTTACCACAAAGAAATAGAGCGATTGAAAACCGAATGCTTGAAATTGTGCGAAGAAATAAGCGGCTTTAGAAAAGAGCATTTAGCCGGTTTTAACGCTCTTTTAAGCGATAAGGCTAAAGATTTGCTCTTAAAAAGCCCTAGTTTGATCTTAGAAGAAGCCCCCATGAGCGAAAAAGGCGCTCAAAAACTCGTTTTACATTTACAAAATTCCCAATTAGAAACTTTAAGCTCTGGAGAATACAGCCGTTTGAGGTTGGCGTTCATGCTTTTAGAAATGGAGTTTTTAAAGGATTTTAAAGGCGTGTTGGTGTTAGATGAAATGGATTCCAATTTGAGCGGTGAAGAGAGTTTGGCGGTCTCTAAAGCCCTTGAAACCTTAAGCAGCCATTCGCAAATCTTTGCCATTTCGCACCAAGTCCATATCCCAGCGCTCGCTAAAAACCATATTTTAGTTTTCAAAGAAAACCACAAAAGCCTTGCAAAAACCCTTAATAACGAAGAAAGGGTTTTAGAAATCGCGCGCATGATAGGGGGGAGCGAAAACATTGAGAGCGCGATTTCTTTCGCTAAAGAAAAATTAAAGGCGCAAGAATGAAATTTTTTCTTTTAAAGAAATTCAGCGAATTTTTAAACACCCAAACGCATTTTAACCTCAAACGCTTGAGCGCGTCTAGCTTTTTATTAGAGGCTTTTTCTAAAGAAAAACACGCCTTTGTTGTGGATTTGAACGCGCCTTATATCGGTTTGTCCAAAAAACCCCCAGAAAGCGTTTTGAAAAACACTTTAGCGTTAGATTTTTGTTTGAATAAATTCACTAAAAACGCCAAAATTTTACAAGCAAACATCATTGATAACGATCGGATTTTGGAAATCAAGGGCGCTAAAGATTTAGCTTATAAGAGTGAAAATTTTATTTTGCGTTTAGAAATGATCCCTAAAAAAACCAACCTCATGATTTTAGATCAAGAAAAATGCGTGATAGAGGCCTTTCGTTTTAATGACAGGGTCGCTAAAAACGATATTTTAGGGGCATTGCCTCCTAATATTTACGAGCATCAAGAGGAGGATTTGGATTTTAAGGGATTGTTAGAAATTTTAGAAAAAGATTTTTTATCCTATCAGCACAAAGAATTGGAACACAAAAAAAATCAAATCATCAAACGCTTAAACGCCCAAAAAGAACGCTTGAAAGAAAAATTAGAAAAATTAGAAGATCCTAAAAATTTACAATTGGAAGCGAAAGAATTGCAAACTCAAGCCTCTTTATTACTCACTTACCAGCATTTAATCCATAAGCATGAAAGCCGCGTGGTTTTAAAGGATTTTGAAGATAAGGAGTGTGCGATTGAAATTGATAAGAGCATGCCCTTAAACGCTTTTATCAATAAAAAATTCACTCTCAGCAAAAAAAAGAAACAAAAATCGCAATTCTTGTATTTAGAAGAAGAGAATCTAAAAGAAAAAATCGCTTTTAAAGAAAATCAAATCAACTATGTTAAAGGAGCGCAAGAAGAAAGCGTTTTAGAAATGTTTATGCCCTTTAAAAATTCTAAAATCAAACGCCCGATGAGCGGGTATGAAGTGCTGTATTATAAGGATTTTAAAATCGGCTTAGGGAAAAACCAAAAAGAAAATATCAAGCTTTTACAAGACGCAAGAGCGAATGATTTGTGGATGCATGTAAGAAATATTCCCGGATCGCATTTGATCGTTTTCTGCCAAAAGAACGCGCCCAAAGATGAGGTCATCATGGAATTAGCCAAAATGTTGATTAAAATGCAAAAAGATGTGTTTAATAGTTACGAAATTGACTACACGCAGCGAAAATTTGTCAAAATCATCAAAGGAGCTCATGTCATTTACTCAAAATACCGAACTATTAGTCTAAAGGACACTTAAACATTCTAAGGAGGTTAGCATGGGTGTTTCAGCTTTAGGCAATGTAACTTATATCAACCAAAACGCTCCTTTAAATTCGGCTATCCAACAGGGTGCAAGAAGTGATATGCTGGATTTAGCGCAAAGCTTTCAAAGTAAGCTTGAATTAGCCCAAGAAACAAGAGCGTTAGAAAACATGCAAGCCATTAGCGATAAAGATCCTAAAGAAGGCTCTAAAAACCGCTATCCAAACAGCCAAAGGGCTAAGGCGTTTGGCTTGGAAGAAGAAGAAATTGAATTGTGGCATGAAGAACATTTGCTGGATATTGTGGGGTAGGGTGTCGCAAATAACCCCTATCCTTTCATGAGTTTAAAATAAAATAATCAAGTCCCCGTTTTTTAAACATTAAAAGATTTTAGCTATCAATATCAATCACAATAGAATCTTATATTTTTAATAAAAGGGAATGCGTCATGTTAAGGGGTGTCAAAAAAGCGGTTTTTAGGGTTTTAGGTTTGGGGGCGTTGTGTTTAGGGGGGTTAATGGCAGAGCAAGACTCTAAAGAGCTTAT
The DNA here is from genome assembly GCF_003637685.1 of Helicobacter pylori. Taxonomy (GTDB): domain Bacteria; phylum Campylobacterota; class Campylobacteria; order Campylobacterales; family Helicobacteraceae; genus Helicobacter; species Helicobacter pylori_CJ. The sequence goes on from NZ_MVWW01000001.1 coordinate 124,624, forward strand.
ATTTTCAGGTATCACTATTTACACGGATAAAAATTTCACTAGGGCTAAGGAATACTTTGAAAAAGCTTGCGAATTACACGATGCTGATGGTTGCGCAATCTTAAGAGAGGCTTATTCTAAAGCCATAGCGAGCGAAAACGCAAGAGAAAGCATTGAAAAAGCTCTTGAACACACCGCTACTGCTAAAGCTTGCAAATCAAACGATGCTGAAAAATGCAAGGACTTAGCAGAGTTTTATTTTAATGCAAACGATCTTAAAAATGCTTTAGAATATTACTCTAAAGCTTGTAAGTTAAATAATGTTGAAGGGTGTATGCTTTCAGCAACTTTTTATAACGATATGATAAAGGGTTTGAAAAAAGATAAAAAAGATCTAGAATATTATTCTAAAGCTTGCGAGTTAAACTATGGTGATGGCTGTGCGATTTTAGGGGATATTTATCATAATGGTGAAGGCGTAACACAAAATTTTAAAAAAGCTTTCAAATATTACTCTAAAGCTTGCAAGTTAAATAATGGTGAAGGGTGTTCTAAATTAGGAGGGGATTATTTTTTTGGTGAAATCGTAACGCAAGATCTTAAAAAAGCTTTTGGATATTACTCTAAAGCTTGCGAATTAAACGAAGCTCTAACATGCACGCTTGTAGGAGAGTTTTATCGTGATGGTGAAGGCGTAGCAAAGGATCTTAAAAAAGCTTTTGAATATTCTGCCAAAGCTTGTGAATTGAACGATGCTAAAGGGTGTTACGCTCTAGCAGAGTTTTATAATGAGGGTAAAGGCGTAGCAAAGGATGAAAAGCAAACGACAGAAAACCTTGAAAAGAGTTGCAAGCTAGGATTAAAAGAAGCATGCGATATTCTCAAAGAACAAAAACAATAAAATCCTAGCCCTAACCAAGCCCCATTAAACAGCTTTCGTTTAACTGGTTGCTTTTATGATATTGAACAAGCCCTTTGTCCTCTCAAAAAGAGAAAATGGCGATGGGATCTCCTGGTATCTGGATCTTGGGGGTCTTTTGATGAGAGTGTTAGCGCATTTGGAAAAATCAATCAAATCCATCGTCGTTTTGATGTAGCTGGGCAAGTTTAATAGGCATATTTCAAAGAGCTTATAGCTCGCTAAAGCGTCCGCATAGGCTCTGTGGCTGACTTCTATGCCAAACCCTAAAAGCTCTTTTAAAAAGCTCAAAGAATAACGCATGGACAAAATAGCGCGTTTGGATAAATCCAAAGTGCAAAGCTTTAAATTCAATAAGGGGCAATGCAATTTCTCTACAAAATAACGCCCTAAAAAATTGTAATCAAAATTAGCGTTATGGGCTACAAACACGCTATTGCCTAAAAAAAGCCGCAATTCTTGCAAAGCTTCATGCACGCTTGGGGCGTTTAGGGTGTCTTCATAAGTGATGCCTGTAAGATCAGAAATATAATCAGGCACGCTTTTGACTTTCACAAGGGTTTCAAAACGATTAATAATTTCCCCCCCCCTCACTTGCACGGCCCCGATTTCTAAAATCTCATGTTTTAGGGGGCAAGAGCCGGTGGTCTCTAAATCAATAAAGGAAAAAACCTCATCTTTAAGGGGGGTTTTAAGGTTTTTGAGCGTGATTAAATTTTCGCTCGTTTCTATGAAATTAAGCCCGCATGCTTTTAAATACTCCAAATTGACTTCATCATAAATAAGGCGAGAGAGCGATTTTTCTAGCATGCTTAAGCTTAAATCCTGGTGCTTTAAGCGAGCGATTAGGGCTTGAATGTCTTTATGCAAGAGACTGTCTAGCATTCTGTAAGCCTTCAATAGCCAGCTTACGATCTTTGGATTTAAAAATATAACTCCCTGAAACCACCACATCCACGCCCACTTGTTGGAGTTCAAAGATATTTTTATCATTCACGCCCCCATCCACTTCTAAAAGACAGCTAGGGTTGTAGCGTTTGATCAATTCTTTAACTTTCAAACACTTTTCTAGCACCAGATCTAAAAACTTCTGCCCGCCAAAGCCCGGATTCACGCTCATTAAAAGCACTAGCCCCACGCTTTCTAGCAAGTATTTAACGCTCTCTTCATGCGTGTGGGGGTTTAGAACAATTCCTGGCGTGATGCCTAAACTTTTAATGAGTTGCAACACCCTATGGGGGTGTTTTTCATTTTCTGCATGAATGCTGATGATTTGCGGGTTTAAAGGAGCGAATAATTCTACAAAAAAGCCCGCATTTTCTACCATTAAATGCACATCTAAAGGCACTTGGCTCATTTGAGTAACATTCTCTAAAACCACAGGCCCCATGGTTAAATTAGGCACATAATGCCCATCCATCACATCCACATGTAAAAAATCAGCGTTACTCACGCTCTCTATCTCTTTGGCTAAATGCATAAAATCAGCGCTCAAAAGGCTCGGAGCTACTTTCAAAATACTTCCCTATTTTCAATGTTTTCAAGTAAAATATTAGCATCTTTAATCAAATCATAAAAGGGTTTTTATGGATTACAAACATTTTAAAGGCAAGCATGCAAACATCGTTATAGAAATCATCAGTCTTTTAGAAAAAGGGGTTAAAAAAGCCCAAGAGATTTTAGAAAAGCCGGACGCTGGGAGTTACACGAAGTTAGAAAACAGCAGCGGGGATACGCCTATTAAAGCGGATTTAGCCCTAGATAAGTTTTTAGAAGAAAATTTTTTGAGTTTAGAAAACATCAAAAGCGTTTTTAGCGAAGAAAAAGAAAAACCTGTTACTAAAGAAAACGGCTCTTACTTGATCGCTTATGACCCCTTAGATGGGAGTTCAGTCATGGAGGCGAATTTCTTAGTAGGCACGATTATAGGGGTTTATGAAAAGGATTATAAGGCGCAAAATTTAGTTGCAAGCCTTTATGTGGTTTTTGGGCATAAAATAGAATTAGTGGTGGCTTTAGAAGAAGTTTATCGTTACGCTTTTTATCAGAACAAGTTTCATTTTATAGAAACCATCGTTTTAGAAAATAAGGGTAAAATCGTCGCTAGTGGGGGCAATCAAAAGGATTTTTCTTTGGGCTTGAAAAAGGCTTTAGAAGGGTTTTTTGCAGAAAATTACCGCTTACGATACTCAGGATCTATGGTGGCTGATGTCCATCATGTGTTAATCAAAAAGGGCGGAATGTTTTCCTATCCGCAAAAGAAATTACGCAAGCTTTTTGAAGTCTTTCCTTTAGCCTTGATCATTGAAAAAGCTAAAGGGGAAGCGTTTTATTTTGATAAGGGGGTTAAAAAGCGTTTGCTAGATCAAAGCGTAGAAAGCTACCATGAAAAAAGCGAATGCTATTTAGCCAGCCAGCATGAAGCTCAGATTTTAGAAAAATATTTAAAGGGAGAATGATGCAAAATAGCGCTAAAAAATTAGAATATGAAGAGCGTTTCAATGACGCTCTTTTGAAATTACAAGCATGCCAAGAAGAAAAGCAGGTAACGAGTTGCTTGAAATGCGAGAAGGTTTTGAATTGCAAGATCCGCAACAGCTATGTGGATGCGGCTTATGAGAGCATGAGTTTAGGCGAAGCGGGTGGGTTTGATTTCAATTAAAATGGGATGAAAATGGCTAGTAATGCTCTCTTGCAAAAGAATTTAGACGCTTTTTACACCCACCCCAAAATCGCACGATTTTGCTTGCGGATTATAAATCTCATCATAAGTTTAAAGGAATGTGAATTTAGATAGTAAGGAAAGTTTTTATCAAGTTTTTCTTAATGATTATTTCAACCACTGATTTATTGCCCATTTATCTATTTCTCGTAAAACACGAGTTTATTTTTAATGTGAAGAAATTGATGATTAGTCTTAAAAACGAGACTAAATAAAGAAAGTTGAAAAGTTAGAAGAAACAACCTTAAAGGTTGTTTGCTAAAATCTCACTTCATTTGCAAAGCCACTTCTTCAGCGAAATTCTCTGCCTTTTTCTCAATGCCTTCGCCCAATTCAAAACGCGCATACTCAGTGATTTTTAAATCATCATTCCATTCTTTGGAACAATCAGCAACCACTTGAGCGATAGTTTTTTTATCGTCCATGACATAGAATTGCCCTAAAAGAGTCAGGCGTTGATCAATAAGGGTGTTATCAGCGATGAATCTTTCCATCTTTCCAGGAACGATTTTATCCCAGATTTTTTCAGGCTTACCCTGTTCTTTTAGTTCGTTTTCAAAAGCCTTTTTTTGATGGGCTAAAACTTCATCGCTCAATTCAATGCGACTCCCAAAAGTGGGGATGTTTTTCAAAGGTTTGCCCAAGCGTTTAGCCTCTTCATTGTCTTTTTCAATTTCAGCGATCAAGGCTAAGGTTTCTTTTTTGACAAAATCAAGGCTAAAGTCTTTGCAATCTAGCACTTGAGGCTTCATCGCTGCGGCATGCATAGCGATGTTTCGGGCTAGTTCAACCACTTTTGGAGCGTTTTTCTCATTATCGTATTTTATACCGATTAACACGCCCACTCTGGCGTTAGAATGTGCATAACCATTGACAATATGAGAGCTAGGGGCTTTTAAATGAGCGATTTTTCTCACTAAAATGTTTTCACCAATCACAGCGATTTGAGAATGCAAATATTCTTCAAAAGGCTTGTTGTCTAATGGGCTTTTAAGCAACTCTTCTGAGGTATGAATGTTGTGGGCTTTGATCGTTTCTAAAGTTTTTTTAACCAATTCCTTAAAGCCCTCATTTTTAGCCACAAAATCCGTTTCGCTATTGATTTCTACCATCATTGCGCTTTTAAAATCAGGCGCGACTTCTAAAGCGACTACGCCCTCAGCAGCGATCCTATCGGCTTTTTTAGCGGCTTTACTCAAGCCTTTTTCGCGCAAGAAATCAATGGCCTTTTGCAAATCCCCAGCCACTTCCACAAGAGCCTTTTTGCAATCCATCATGCCCGCATCGGTTAAGTCCCTTAATTTTTTGACTAGTTGAGCGCTAATTCCTGACATTATTCGGCTCCTTGAGTGATTTCTTTTTGGATTTCAGCGAGCATTTCTTCTTTTTCTTCATTGCTCACAAACTCTATCTCTTCGCTATTTTCATCCGCATGGACGATTTCTTCTTGCATGAGTTCTCGCCCTTCTAAAATCGCTTCGCTCATTTCTTTACAAAATAGCCTAATAGAGCGGATCGCATCGTCATTTCCAGGAATGGGGTAATCCACCAAATCAGGGTCGCAGTTAGTGTCTAAGGGAGCCACGATAGGGATATGGAGTTTCCTTGCTTCAGCGACAGCGATTTTTTCTTTAGCCACATCAATCACAAAAATCATATCGGGGATTTTTTTCATGTGGCGCACCCCACCAAGATATTTATCCAGCTTTTCTTTTTTCCTCAAAATCATGAGTTTTTCTTTTTTAGTCAATAGATCAATTTGACCGCTATTTTCCATTTCTTCAATGATTTCTAATTTTCTCACCGATTTTCTAATGGTGCTAAAATTAGTCAGCATGCCACCAAGCCAGCGGTAATTGACATAAGGGACTTGAATGCTTTCAGCAAATTCTTTCAAAGTCTCATTGGCTTGTTTTTTAGTGCCTACAAACATGATGCTCTTGCCTTGAGCGCTCGCATCGCGCACGATATTATAAGTGTATCTAAAATAGCGCAAGGTTTTTTGCAAATCAATAATATGGATATTTTTCCTAACGCCAAAAATGAATTTTTTGGTTTTAGGGTTCCAACGCCTTGTTTGGTGTCCAAAATGCACACCGCATTCTAATAAATCTTTCATGGTTACCATGAGAATATTCTCCTTAAAGTTATTTTGGTTCTCTTCCTCCATGCTCATTTGATTCTTAAATTCTTAAGAACACCTAAATACAAGGATTAGCATGTGTGAATTTGACGCTGTCTTTGCCTTGTTCCTATTAAAATGATAGAAAAATGACAAAACCCTATGATTATAGCAAAAGATTAAGGTTTTTTAGCTTAAGTAAAAAAGGCTTTTAGGTTATAATAAAGACAAAATTAGAATTTTAGGATAGATCTCAATGGATACAAAAAGACAATGCATGGCTTTAAAGGCTTCAGCAGGGAGTGGGAAGACTTTCGCTTTGAGCGTGCGGTTTTTGGCCCTATTGTTTAAGGGGGCTAATCCTAGCGAGATTTTAACGCTCACTTTCACTAAAAAAGCCACCGCCGAAATGAAAGAGCGTATTTTAGACTATTTAAAAATCTTGCAAAAAGAAAACCTTGAAAATGAAAAAGAAAAATCCCAAAATATCCTGAAAGAATTAGAAGAAAAATACCATTTAAAACCTGATTTAGTGCGAAACAGCGCTCCAAAAATCTACCAACGCTTTTTAAACGCTGAAGTGAGAATCAGCACCATTGATGCGTTTTTTCAAAGCATTTTAAGGAAATTTTGTTGGTTTGTGGGGTTGAGCGCGAATTTTGAAGTCAATGAAGACGCAGAAGCGCACCAGCAACAGCTTAATGAGGGTTTTTTGAGCGCTTTAAACAACGAACAGCTTGAAGAATTGAGCGCTTTTATCGCTCAATGCTTAAGTTATGATAATTACACAAGCGATTCTATTTTAGAGCGGTTGCGTTTTTTAAAAAACAAGCTCTATTTATTTGATCCTAATAAAAAAGAGCCTGCATTTGATGAAGAGGGTTTTTTAAAAAAATTAAGGGATTTAAACCACCAAATCCAAAACATAGAAACAGCGTCAAATGAGGCTAAAAAAGCCATTAAATGCGATAGTTTTAGGGGATTTTTAAACAGCTCTTTAACCTGGCTTGAAAAAAAGAGCGAATATCTCTATTTTAAAAAACTCAAAAATGAAATCCCTACTTTAGAGAGCGAATGCGAAGAGATTGAAAACGATTTAAAACGCTATTATGAAGCCAAAGAAACCGCAATATTTAAAAAATTCCCTAAATTCATCCAGCTTTATGATAACGCCACTTCTAAAATCCAAGCCCTAGATTTTGATGCGATTAAAGATAAAGTCCATGTCTTATTGAATGGTTATGAAGAAATGCCGGCAGAGTTTTTTTATTTCAGATTGGACAGCAAGATCGCGCACATATTGATTGATGAATTTCAAGACACGAGCTTGAACGATTATAAGATTTTAGCCCCTTTTATTGATGAGATTAAAGCCGGGATAGGGCAAGCAAAATGGCACAGGAGCGTGTTTTTTGTGGGCGATGTCAAGCAGAGCATTTATGCCTTTAGGGGGAGTTTTAGCTCCTTGTTTGAAAGCGTTTCTAAGGATTTTTACCACGATAATTTGGAATTCAACCACCGCAGTGCGCCTTTAATCATTAATTATGTGAACACCATCTTTAAAAAAGCTTATCAAAATTTCCCCACCGCTTACTTGGAGCAAAAATACCCTAAAACTTCCAACAATAAACATGCCACAGAGGGCTATGTTAAAGTCTCTTTAGTGGCTAATGAAAAGGAATTGTTATTAAATCAAGTCCTACAAGAAGCTCAAAACCTTTTAGAACACCATATTGATCCTAAAGACATTACCATTTTATGCGCCACCAATAAGGACGCTTTAGAGATCAAACGCCATTTGCAAGAGCGTTTGAGTGCAATCCACCCAAGCACGGAATCTAGCGCGAGATTGTCTCAATTTGTAGAGTCTAAAATCATTAAGAACGCTTTAGAATACGCTCTAGCCGAAGAACCTTACAAGCCCTTTTATAAGCACAGCGTTTTAAAACTCGCTGGATACTTGCATGATGATGTGATCGCTTTGCCTGGTTTTAACCCCAAAAAAGAGAGCGTGGCAGGCTTTGTGTGGAAGGTGATGGAATTGTTTGAGCTTTATGGAGAGTGCGCGCAAAGCTGTTTGGAGTTGGCTATTGGGTGCGAAGACACCAATGATTTTTTAGAAAAATTAGAGGCTAAATCGATCGCTTCTTTCAATGCAAAAGGCGCGCAGATCATGACCATTCATAAATCTAAAGGCATGCAATTCCCTTATGTGATCGTGTGCGAACGCTTGGGCAATCCTAAATCCAATCACTCCAATCAACTCCTTGAAGAATATAACGGCGCAGAGCTTACGTGCCTTTATTACAGAATGAAAAATCGTGAGGTCGTGGATAAAGATTACGCTAGGGCTTTAGACAAAGAAGAAGCGGCCAAAGATCATGAAGAAATTAATGTGTATTATGTCGCATTCACTAGGGCTGAGTTAGGGCTAATTGTCGTGGCCAAAGACAAAAAAGAAAGCAAAAAAGAAAGTAAAAAAGAAAGCAAAAACAAAACAATGCGCGAACAATTGGATCTTGCGCCTTTAGAAGAGGGAGAAATTATGCCGGTTGTTTCTCCTCAAAAAGAGCCTTTAATTACAAGCGCTCTCATCAAGCCCCATGCCTATGGCGAGCAAGTCCAAGAGATAGAAGAAGAGCCAGATAGCGATTATGAAAAGAATAACGACCAGGAAGCGATCAATTTTGGTATCGCTTTGCACAAGGGGTTAGAATACCAATACGCTTATAACATTCCTAAAAAAAGCGTTTTAGAATATTTAAACTACCATCATGGTTTTTATGGTTTGGATTACCAAGCGTTAGAAGAAAGTTTAGAGCTTTTTGAAAACGATGCAGAGATACAAGCTCTTTTTAAAAATCATGCCTTAAGGGGTGAAGTGGCTTTTTTATTCCAAGGGGTTGTGTCTAGGATTGATGTTTTGTTGTGGGATAGGGGGCAAAATTTGTATGTTTTAGATTATAAAAGCTCTCAAAATTACCAGCAAAGCCATAAGGCTCAAGTGTCTCATTACGCCGAGTTTTTGCGAACTCAAGCCCCCCATTTTAAGATACAAGCGGGCATTATTTACGCTCATAAAAGACTGCTTGAAAAATTATGGGTTTGAAAATAAAAATTTTAAGGTTGTCTATGAATCTCAAAAAAACAGAAAACGCGCTCAGTTTGACGCTTAAAAACTTCATTAAAAGCGAGTCTTTTGGAGGGATTTTCCTCTTTTTAAACGCTGTTTCAGCGATGGTGGTGGCTAATTCGTTTTTAAAAGAAAGTTATTTTGCGCTATGGCACACCCCTTTTGGGTTTCAAATAGGGGATTTTTTTATCGGCTTTAGTTTGCATAATTGGATTGATGATGTTTTAATGGCGTTATTTTTTTTAATGATAGGCTTAGAGATCAAGCGAGAATTGTTGTTTGGGGAGTTATCCAGTTTTAAAAAGGCTTCTTTTCCTGTGATTGCGGCTCTTGGGGGCATGATAGCTCCAGGGTTGATTTATTTTTTCCTTAACGCTGACACGCCTTCTCAACATGGTTTTGGGATCCCTATGGCGACGGATATTGCGTTCGCTTTAGGCGTGATCATGCTTTTAGGCAAGAGGGTGCCAACCGCTTTAAAGGTTTTTTTAATCACTCTAGCGGTGGCCGATGACTTGGGGGCTATTATCGTGATCGCGCTCTTTTATACCACGAATTTAAAATTCGCATGGCTTTTAGGGGCTTTAGGGGTGGTTCTTATCTTAGCGCTATTGAACCGCTTGAATACCCGCTCGCTTGTCCCTTACTTGCTTTTAGGGGTGTTGCTTTGGTTTTGCGTGCATCAAAGCGGTATCCATGCGACAATCGCTGCAGTGGTTCTAGCTTTTATGATACCGGTAAAAATCCCTAAAGATTCTAAAAATGTAGAGCTTTTGGAATTAGGCAAACGATACGCAGAGACGAGTTCAGGAGCGCTTTTGACCAAAGAGCAGCAAGAAATCTTGCATTCTATTGAAGAAAAAGCGAGCGCTTTACAAAGCCCCTTAGAAAGATTGGAGCATTTTTTAGCCCCCATTAGCGGGTATTTCATCATGCCCTTATTCGCGTTTGCAAACGCTGGGGTGAGCGTTGATTCTAGCATCAATTTAGAAGTGGATAAGGTGCTTTTAGGGGTCATTTTAGGGCTTTGTTTGGGCAAGCCTTTAGGGATTTTCTTAATCACTTTTATAAGCGAAAAGCTTAAAATCACCGCGCGCCCTAAAGGCATCAGCTGGTGGCATATTTTAGGGGCTGGGCTTTTAGCAGGGATTGGCTTTACCATGTCTATGTTTATTTCTAATCTGGCTTTCACGAGCGAGCATAAGGACGCTATGGAAGTGGCAAAAATTGCGATTTTACTCGGATCTTTGATTTCTGGGATCATAGGGGCTTTGTATTTATTCGCGCTAGATAAAAGAGCGGCTTTAAAGAAATAGCTAAAAATGCTATAATTTGAGATTAGAACATCTTTTAAGGAAATTAAATGGGACAAATTAGAGACATTCTAACAACGCTTTTACCCTTTGTGGTGTTGTTTCTTATTTTTTATTTTTTGATTGTTCGCCCGCAACGCCAGCAACAAAAAAAGCACAAAGAAATGATAGAGGGCTTGACTAAGGGCGATAAAATCGTTACTCAAGGAGGGCTGATTGTTGAGGTGCTTAAAGCGGAAGCGAATTTTTTTAGCGTGAAGCTCAATGATGACACCACCGCTAAACTTTCTAAAAACTATATAGCGTTCAAACTAGACGAAGAAACAACGCCAAACAGCAACTAATGAAACTTTTTAACCCTCGTTTAATCGTTTTTATCTTTGCGCTTCTTTTAGGGGTAGGGTTTTCTGTGCCTTCTTTGCTAGAAACTAAAGGCCCTAAAATCACTTTAGGTTTGGATTTAAGGGGGGGGTTGAACATGCTTTTAGGGGTGCAAACCGATGAAGCTTTAAAAAACAAGTATTTAAGCTTGGCATCCGCTTTAGAATACAACGCTAAAAAGCAAAATATCTTGCTTAAAGACATCAAATCCAGCCTAGAAGGGATCAGTTTTGAGCTTTTAGATGAAGATGAAGTGCAAAAATTAGACGCGCTTTTAGTGGAGTTGCAAGGCCATAGCCAGTTTGAAATCAAAAAAGAAGCGGAGTTTTATAGCGTGAAGCTCACCCCTTTAGAGCAAGAAGAATTGCGTAAAAACACGATTTTGCAAGTGATAGGGATCATTCGTAACCGCTTGGATCAATTTGGTTTGGCAGAGCCTGTAGTTATCCAGCAAGGTAAAGAAGAAATTTCGGTGCAATTGCCTGGCATTAAGACTTTAGAAGAAGAGCGGCGCGCTAAAGATTTGATTTCAAGATCCGCTCATTTGCAGATGATGGCAGTGGATGAAGAGCACAATAAAGATGCGATGAAAATGACGGATTTAGAGGCTCAAAAATTAGGCAGTGTGTTGTTGTCTGATGTGGAAATGGGGGGTAAAATCTTGCTCAAAGCGATCCCTATTTTAGATGGCGAAATGCTTACAGATGCGAAAGTGGTGTATGATCAAAACAACCAGCCGGTGGTGAGCTTCACGCTGGATGCGCAAGGGGCTAAGATTTTTGGGGATTTCTCAGGTGCGAATGTGGGCAAACGCATGGCGATCGTTTTAGACAATAAGGTTTATTCAGCCCCGGTGATCAGAGAGCGTATTGGCGGAGGGAGCGGGCAAATTAGCGGGAATTTTAGCGTGGCTCAAGCGAGCGATTTAGCGATCGCTTTAAGGAGTGGGGCGATGAGCGCGCCCATTCAGGTTTTAGAAAAAAGGATTATAGGCCCGAGTTTAGGGAAAGACAGCATTAAAACCTCCATTATCGCCCTCATTGGGGGTTTTATTTTGGTGATGGGCTTTATGGTGCTTTATTACTCTATGGCGGGAGTGATCGCTTGCATGGCGTTAGTGGTCAATCTTTTTTTGATTGTGGCGGTCATGGCGATTTTTGGAGCGACGCTGACTTTACCGGGAATGGCAGGGATTGTTTTAACCGTGGGGATTGCCGTGGATGCTAATATCATTATCAATGAGCGCATTAGAGAAGTTTTAAGAGAGAATGAGGGCATCGCTAAAGCGATCCATTTGGGCTATATCAATGCGAGTAGAGCGATTTTTGATTCCAATATCACTTCCTTGATCGCTTCGGTGTTGTTATACGCTTATGGCACAGGAGCGATTAAAGGCTTTGCTCTCACCACAGGCATTGGGATTTTAGCCTCTATCATCACCGCTATTATAGGCACGCAAGGGATTTATCAAGCCCTTTTACCTAAACTCACTCAAACAAAAAGCCTTTACTTTTGGTTTGGCGTGAATAAAAGAGCTTAGGAGGTTTTATGGAATTATTCAAACAAACTAGAATCTTAAGCTTCATGCGCTATTCCAATTATGGGGTGGTTGTTTCAGCGATCTTGGTGCTTCTGGCGTTGGGGCTTTTGTTTTTCAAAGGGTTTTCTTTAGGGATTGATTTTGCCGGGGGGAGTTTGGTGCAAGCGCGTTACACTCAAAACGCCCCCATTAAAGAAGTGCGCAATCTGTTTGAAAAAGAAGCTCGCTTTAAAGGCGTGCAAGTGAGCGAATTTGGCTCTAAAGAAGAGATTTTAATCAAATTCCCTTTTGTAGAAACGGCCGAAAATGAAGATTTGAACGCTATCGTGGCTAACATTCTAAAACCCAGTGGCGATTTTGAAATCCGTAAATTTGACACCGTGGGCCCTAGAGTGGGGAGCGAATTGAAAGAAAAGGGCATTTTGTCGCTGATTTTAGCGCTAATGGCGATCATGGTTTATGTGAGTTTCCGCTATGAATGGCGTTTCGCTTTAGCGAGTGTTATTGCGCTTGTGCATGATGTGATTTTAGTGGCAAGCTCGGTGATTGTTTTTAAGATTGATATGAATTTGGAAGTGATTGCGGCCTTGCTCACATTGATCGGGTATTCCATTAATGATACGATCATTATTTTTGACAGGATCAGAGAAGAGATGCTCTCTCAAAAAACCAAAAATGCCATTCAAGCCATTGATGAAGCCATTTCCAGCACGCTCACGCGCACGCTTTTAACTTCTTTAACCGTGTTTTTTGTGGTGTTGATTTTGTGTGTGTTTGGGAGTAAGATTATTATTGGCTTTTCATTGCCCATGCTAATAGGCACGATTGTAGGGACTTATAGCTCTATTTTCATTGCCCCTAAAGTAGCGTTATTGTTAGGCTTTGATATGGGTAAATATTATGAGAATGAGGCTAGAAAAATCAAAAAAGCTCAAGAGAAAGAAAAAATGCGCCGTTTGTATGAGGGCGGTCAAGTTTAAGGAGTTTCTATGGATTGGGGTCGAGTCATTCATGTGCTATTCAGCCTTATTTCTTTAACCACCATTGCAGGGTTTTTGTATGAGCCTAATACGGTGGTGTTGTTTGTAGCGTTAGCTTTAAACCTTATTTCTGTTACACTTAAAATTGGGGTGATCAAGCGTTTCGCTTCAGAGCTGTTAGCCAGCTCTTTAGCCACCGTGTTGCATCTCATACCGGCGTTTGTGTTTTTACAGATTTTAAACAATTTGGTTACAGCTTACATGCTCATGATTGGGGCGTTGATCAGTAACGCTTTCAGCCTCATCTTTTTGTTGGTTGAAAGCGTTGTAACGAGCGAAACGGATTAAGGGGTAGTTGATGGATTTTATCAATATAGAAAAAAAATGGCAAGAATTTTGGTGGAAAAATAAGAGTTTTGAGCCTAAAGACGATTTTAGTCTCCCTAAAAAATACATTTTGAGCATGCTGCCTTATCCTAGTGGGGAAATCCACATGGGGCATGTGCGCAACTACACCATTGGCGATGCGTTGGCGCGTTATTATCGTTTGCACCATTACAATGTGTTACACCCTATGGGGTTTGATTCTTTTGGGATGCCTGCAGAAAATGCGGCCATTAAGCATGGTATCCACCCTAAAACCTGGACTTATGAAAACATTGAAGCCATGCAAAAAGAGTTTGAAGCTTTAGGGTTTTCTTTTTCTAAAAACAGGGAATTTGCCACTTCAGATCCGGATTACACGAAATTTGAACAGCAATTTTTCATTGATTTGTGGGAAAAGGGGCTAATTTATCGCAAGAAAGCCATGCTCAATTGGTGCCCTAACGACAAAACCGTTTTAGCTAATGAGCAAGTCATTGATGGGAGGTGTTGGCGTTGCGATACGGAAGTCATTCAAAAAGAACTCTATCAATATTATTTGAAGATCACAAACTACGCTGAAGAATTGCTAAAAGACTTAGAGATTTTAGAAAACCATTGGCCTTCTCAAGTCCTAACCATGCAAAAAAACTGGATAGGGAAATCTAGCGGGTTGCAGTTTGGCTTTAAAATCGCTGATGAGTGCTTGAAAGCTTGCAATAACATTCAAGAAATTGAAGTTTTTACCACAAGAGCGGACACCATTTATGGCGTAACTTACATTGCAATCGCCCCAGAACACCCTTTAGTAGAGCATGCCATTAAGCGAGTGAGCCAAGAAGATTCAAAGATGATTAAAGCGATTTTGAACACGACTCAAAGAGAAAGATCTTTGGAGAAAAAAGGGGTGTTTTTAGGAATTTATGCTATCCACCCTTTAACGAAGCAAAAAATCCCTGTTTGGGTGGCTAATTTCGCCCTAGCTAATTATGGCTCTGGGGCGTTAATGGGCGTGCCAGCTTGCGATGAAAGGGATTTTGAATTCGCTAATCTGTATCATATCCCTATTAAAGTGATCACTCAAAGTTCTCAAAATTTGCCCCACACCAAAGAAGAGGTTTTAAAAAATAGCGGGGAGTGGAGCGATCTTTCTAGCTCAGTGGCCAGAGAGCAAATCATCGCTTATTTTGAAAAAGAAAACCTCGGTAAAAGGGTCATCAACTACCGCTTGCAAGATTGGGGAGTGAGCCGTCAAAGGTATTGGGGAGCGCCCATTCCTATGATTCATTGCAAGAATTGCGGGATTGTGCCTGAAACCCAACTGCCGGTAACTTTACCTGAAGACATTGTGATTGATGGGGAAGGCAATCCGTTAGAAAAGCATGCGAGCTGGAAATTCGCTCAATGCCCCAAATGCCACAAAGACGCTTTAAGAGAAACAGACACCATGGATACTTTCATTCAGTCTAGTTGGTATTTCTTGCGCTACACCACCCCCAAAAATCAGCGTGAAAATCAAGCGTTTGATCAAAATTACTTGAAGTATTTCATGCCGGTGGACACTTATATTGGCGGCATTGAACATGCGATTTTGCACTTGTTATACGCGCGCTTTTTCACTAAGGCTTTAAGGGATTTGGGCTATCTTCATTTAGATGAGCCTTTCAAACAGCTTATCACTCAAGGCATGGTCTTAAAAAATGGCGCTAAGATGAGCAAATCTAAAGGTAATGTCGTTAGCCCTAAAGAGATACTTAAAAAATACGGGGCTGATGCTGCAAGGCTTTTTATCCTTTTTGCTGCCCCACCGGCTAAAGAATTGGAATGGAATGACAGCGCTTTAGAGGGTGCGCACCGGTTTATCAAGCGCTTATACGATAAAGCGAACGCCATTACCCCTACCACTTCTAAGCCTGAATTTAAAGGAGTGGGCCTGAATGAAGCACAAAAACTAGCTCGTAAAAAAGTCTATGAAGCGTTAAAAAAATCGCATGAAATTTTCAATAAGGCTGAAAGCGCTTACGCGTTTAACACTTTGATCGCAAGTTGTATGGAGGCTTTAAACGCTTTGAGTGCGCAAAATAATGAGCAAATTTTATGCGAGGGTTATTTTGTGTTGTTGCAAATTTTAGAGCCTATTATCCCACACACCGCATGGGAGTTGAGTGAAAGGCTTTTTAAAAGAGAGAATTTTAAGCCTATAGCGATCGATGAAAACGCTTTGATGGAAGACTTTATGACTTTAGGGCTTACCATTAATGGCAAAAGG
This sequence comes from Helicobacter pylori, assembly GCF_003637685.1. Lineage (GTDB taxonomy): Bacteria > Campylobacterota > Campylobacteria > Campylobacterales > Helicobacteraceae > Helicobacter > Helicobacter pylori_CJ. Next base: position 140,345 of record NZ_MVWW01000001.1, read on the forward strand.
CGTGCGGAATTGAAAGTCAATATTAACGCCAGCAAAGAAGAAATTATTGTTTTGGCTAAAAAAGAATTAGAGAAATATTTAGAGAATGCGAGCGTTAAAAAAGAAATTTATGTGCCTAATAAGCTTGTTAATTTTGTTATCGCATGAGGGCTTTACTTTTTTTGATTTTATTGTTTTGGTTCAAGGGTTGTGGGTATAAGCCCATCGCCGCTTACGCTCAAAACGCTTTAGGTGATAGCGTGTATGTGAAGCTCATTGTGAATTTGCCTAACCCTGAAAACTCTGTAGAGTTTAAAGACTTGATGAATCGTTTGGTGGTGCAACGCTTCCAAAGCCGCTTAGCGAGTGAAAAAGATGCGGATTCCATTATTATCATAGAAATCACGAATGTAACCGATACGAGCATCACGCAAAATAAAGAAGGCTTTACGACTTTCTATCGTGCAACCGTGTCTGTGAATTACACCTATGATAATAAAAGAGGCACACAAAAGACTTTTCAAAATAGCGGGTATTACAACTACGCTGTGAATTTGCAAGACCCCCTTAACACCTACCAGAACCGCTATTACGCTATCAATCAGGCTGTGGAGCAAACTTTGACTAAATTCGTCGCGCAAATCGCTTATGAAGGGAAATTCAATAATGAAAAATAGCCCTAGATTGAAGGCGTTTTTAGAAACAAAGCCTAAAGAATACCATAAGTTTGACCCTAGCCGTTTCATTCAAATTTATAAAGATTTTAAAAACGCTTTTTTTGAGATTCAAGCGAAAGTCATTCATGTGGTAGGGACTAATGGCAAGGGCAGCACAGGGCGGTTTTTAACCCTTTTATTAGCCGATCAAAATTTTAAGGTGTTGCATTTCACCTCCCCTCATGTTTTTGAATTTAGGGAGCGCTTTTTTTTGAATGATTCTATTGTTAAAGAAAGCGTTTTAGAAAACGCCCACCAGCAATTGCAACCGCACGCTTTCAGCAGCGCTTGCTCGTATTTTGAATACGCTACCTTACTAGCTGTCATGCTCGCTAAAGATTGCGATTATTTGGTTTTAGAAGCAGGGCTTGGGGGGGAGTTTGACAGCACGAACGCATTAGAAAAAACCCTAAGCGTTTTCACCCCCATTGATTACGATCATAAGGAATTTTTAGGGGATAGTTTAGAAAGCATTGCGACTACTAAATTAAAAGCGATGGGCTCTCTTAGTATCATCGCTCCCCAACAAGAACTGGTTTTAAATATCGCTCAAAAAATCGCCAAAGAAAAACAGGCTCAATTGATTGTGGTTAAAAACGAGATTTCACAAGAAGTGAAAGCCTATATTGAACGCTACCATTTAGCCCATTTTTTAGCGATGAATTTAGAAGTGGCTCTAAAAGCGTTTGAAACGCTATTGCCATGCAATAAACAAGAAGTTTTACAACATCTAAAGCCTTTGGATTTAATCGGACGTTGCGAGCTTTTAAGCCCTAACATTTTAATAGATGTGGGGCATAACCCCCATAGCGCCAAAGCCTTAAAAGAAGAAATCAAACGCGTTTTTAATACTCCAATCATTTTGATTTATAATTGCTATCAAGATAAAGACGCTTTTTTGGTGCTAGAAATTTTAAAGCCTGTGGTTAAAAAGGTTTTGATTTTAGAATTGCATAATGAAAGAATTATCCAATTAGAAAAACTTAAAGGGATTTTAGAAACTTTAGGGTTAGAACACGCTTTGTTTGAAGAACTGAAAGAAAATGAAAATTATTTGGTGTATGGCTCATTTCTAGTAGCCAACGCTTTTTATGAACGCTATCAAAAGAAGAGGGATTGATGCCGCAAAACCAGCTTGTGATCACCATCATTGATGAATCAGGCTCTAAACAGCTCAAATTTTCTAAAAATTTAAAACGCAATCTCATCATTTCTGTTGTCATTTTTTTATTGATCGTGGGGCTTGGCGTAGGGTTTTTAAAATTTTTAATCGCTAAAATGGATACGATGACAAGCGAGAGGAATGCGGTTTTAAGGGATTTTAGGGATTTGTATCAAAAAAATTACACTTTGACAAAAGAGATTAAAAACAAGCGAGAAGAGCTTTTTATTGTGGGGCAAAAGATTCGCACAATAGAATCCTTGATTGAAGTCAAAAGAGGGGCTAATGGGGGCGTGCATCTTTATGATGAAGTGGATTTAGCAAATTTGAATTTGGCTCAAAAACATTTAGCGCTCATGCTCATTCCTAATGGCATGCCCCTAAAAACTTATAGCGCGATCAAACCCACCAAAGAAAGAAACCACCCCATTAAAAAAATTAAGGGCGTTGAATCCGGGATTGATTTTATCGCGCCATTAAACACGCCTGTTTATGCGAGTGCTGATGGGATTGTGGATTTTGTGAAGACCAATTCTAATGTGGGGTATGGGAACTTGGTGCGCATTGAACATGCGTTTGGTTTTAGCTCCATTTACACGCACTTAGATCATGTCAATGTGCAACCTAAAAGCTTTATCCAAAAAGGGCAGTTGATTGGCTATAGTGGGAAGAGCGGTAATAGCGGTGGCGAAAAATTGCATTATGAAGTGCGCTTTTTGGGTAAAATTTTAGACGCGCAAAAATTTCTGGCATGGGATTTGGATCATTTTCAAAGCGCTTTAGAAGAAAATAAATTTATTGAATGGAAGAATTTGTTTTGGGTTTTAGAAGACATTGTCCAGCTCCAAGAGCATGTGGATAAAGACGCGCTCATAAGCCAGTAAGGATTTTGGTGTTTTTAGACAGGCGTTTGATTGTGATGGTTACGGACTCTAAAGGGAGCCGTTACATTAATGTTCATATCTTATTCCGTCAAATTGGTTTGTATGCGCTTTTGAGCGTTGTGGGATCTTTATTGTTTTTAGGCATTTCGTTACTGGTTTTAAATAAAGAAATTAGAAATATTGAAAAGCAGCATGCTTTAATCACTAAAGAATTTGAGAAAAAAAGAGAGACTAATGAAAAGCTTTCCTTGCAAATGGATGAGTTTTTAGACGATTTGCAGCTTTCAGGGGAGCGCATCAACGATTTAGAAGAAGTGGTGGGAGTGAATAGGCCTGAAGAAGAAAAAGAAGAGGGTAATTTTTCCAGCCGCTTGGATGTCGCTGGGATTACCGGGCTTCAAAAAAGCTTTATCATGCGCCTTATCCCCAATGACTACCCGCTAGAATCCTATCGGCGCGTTTCAGCCGCCTTTAATAAAAGAATCCACCCTATTTTGCATGTGTTGCACAACCATACCGGGCTTGATTTAAGCACCGCTATTAACACCCCTGTGTATGCGAGCGCGAGCGGGGTAGTGGGGTTAGCGAGCAAGGGGTGGAATGGGGGTTATGGGAATTTGATTAAAGTTTTCCACCCTTTTGGCTTTAAAACCTACTACGCCCATTTGAATAAAATCGTCGTGAAAACGGGCGAATTTGTCAAAAAAGGTCAGTTGATTGGGTATAGTGGTAACACAGGAATGAGCACAGGGCCGCATTTGCATTATGAAGTGCGGTTTTTAGATCAACCCATAAACCCCATGAGTTTCACCAAATGGAACATGAAAAATTTTGAAGAAGTTTTCAATAAAGAAAGGAGCATCAGATGGCAATCTTTGATAACAATAATAAATCAGCTAATGCAAAAACAGGACCAGCGACTATCATCGCTCAAGGCACAAAAATAAAGGGGGAGCTTCATTTAGATTACCATTTGCATGTAGATGGCGAATTAGAAGGGGTGGTGCATTCTAAAAGCACGGTGGTGATCGGGCAAACCGGCTCAGTGGTGGGTGAGATTTTTGCTAATAAATTAGTGGTCAATGGCAAGTTTGCTGGCACGGTGGAAGCGGAAGTGGTAGAAATCATGCCTTTAGGGTGCCTTGATGGTAAGATCTCTAGCCAGGAGCTTGTGGTGGAAAGGAAGGGGATTTTGATTGGGGAAACTCGCCCTAAGAATATTCAAGGGGGGGCGTTGTTAATCAATGAGCAAGAAAAGAAAATTGAAAATAAATAGGGAATGATCCAATCTAGTCTTTATAGAGCCTTAAACAAAGGCTTTGATTATCAAATACTCGCTTGTAAGGATTTTAAAGAAGCCAAGCTCGCTAAAGAAGTCATAAACTATTTTAAGCCAAATATTAAAGCCATTCTTTTCCCGGAGTTTAGGGCTAAAAAAAACGACGATTTGCGTTCGTTTTTTGAAGAATTTTTACAGCTTTTAGGGGGTTTGAGGGAGTTTTATCAGGCCTTAGAAAACAAGCAAGAAGTTATCATCATTGCCCCTATTAGCGCTTTATTGCACCCTTTACCCAAAAAAGAACTTTTAAAAAGCTTTAAAATCACTCTTTTAGAAAAATATGACCTTAAGGATTTGAAAGACAAGCTCTTTTATTATGGTTATGAAATTTTAGACTTGGTGGAAGTGGAGGGCGAAGCGAGCTTTAGGGGGGATATTGTGGATATTTATATACCTAATTCTAAGGCGTATCGCTTGAGTTTTTTTGACACGGAGTGCGAGAGTATTAAGGAATTTGACCCCACCACGCAAATGAGCCTCAAAGAAGATTTGTTAGAAATTGAAATCCCTCCCACGCTTTTTAGTTTGGACGAACCATCTTATAAGGATCTAAAAGCAAAAGTAGAGCAAAGCCCCCTAAATAGCTTTTCTAAAGATTTAACCAGTTTTGGTTTGTGGTTTTTAGACGAAAAAGCGCAAGACTTGCTGAGCGTTTATAAAAGCATCATAAGCCCTAGAGCTTTAGAAGAAATTCAAGAATTAGCGAGTTTAAACGAATTGGATTTAAAGCGTTTCAAATTTTTAAAGGTTTTAGAAAACGCGCAAGGCTATGAAGATTTAGAAATCCATGCGCATGCCCTAGAAGGCTTTATCGCTTTGCATTCAAATCGTAAAATCACGCTCCTAGCCCCCAATAAAACGATTTTAGACAATGCCTTAGGCGCGATTGATGCAAGCCATATTCAATGCGTCATCGCCCCCTTTGTGTTAAATTTTAAAACCCCTGATGAGATTTTTATTTCGCTCAATTCTTTTAAAAGGAAGAAAAAACGCCAAAAATCCAAGCTCGCTTTGAACGAGTTGAATGCGGGCGAGTGGGTGGTGCATGATGATTATGGGGTGGGCGTGTTTTCTCAATTAGTCCAGCACAGCGTTTTAGGGAGCAAGAGAGATTTTTTAGAAATCGCTTATTTGGGCGAAGACAAACTGCTGTTACCGGTAGAAAACTTGCATCTCATCGCTCGCTATGTGGCGCAAAGCGATAGCGTGCTGGTTAAAGACCGGCTAGGGAAAGGGAGCTTTCTCAAATTAAAAGCTAAAGTCAGGACTAAGCTTTTAGAGATTGCAGGCAAGATCATTGAATTAGCGGCTGAACGCAATTTGATCCTGGGTAAAAAGATGGATGTGCATTTAGCGGAGTTGGAAGTCTTTAAATCGCATGCGGGGTTTGAATACACCAGCGATCAAGAAAAAGCCATCGCTGAAATCTCAAAGGATTTAAGCTCTCACAGAGTGATGGATAGGTTATTGAGTGGGGATGTGGGTTTTGGGAAAACAGAAGTGGCGATGCATGCGATTTTTTGCGCGTTTTTGAACGGCTTTCAAAGCGCGTTAGTCGTGCCTACCACTTTATTAGCGCACCAGCATTTTGAGACTTTAAGGACGCGTTTTGAAAAATTTGGCGTTAAAGTGGCTCGTTTGGACAGGTATATTAAAACCAGCGAAAAAAGCAAGCTTTTAAAGGCGGTGGAATTAGGGCAAGTTGATGCGTTAATAGGCACGCATGCGATTTTAGGCGCGAAATTTAAAAACTTGGGCTTAATGGTCGTAGATGAAGAGCATAAATTTGGCGTGAAACAAAAAGAAGCTTTAAAAGAATTGAGTAAAAGCGTGCATTTTTTAAGCATGTCCGCCACGCCTATCCCGCGCACTCTAAACATGGCGCTCTCTCAAATCAAAGGCATTAGCTCTTTAAAAACCCCACCCACAGACAGAAAGCCCAGCCGCACTTTTTTGAAAGAAAAAAATGACGAACTCTTAAAAGAGATTATTCATAGGGAATTACGCCGTAACGGGCAAATTTTTTACATCCATAACCACATCGCTAGCATTTCAAAAGTCAAAACCAAGCTAGAAGAGTTGATCCCTAAGCTTAAAATCGCTATTTTGCATTCCCAGATTAACGCTAACGAGAGCGAAGAAGTCATGCTAGAGTTTGCTAAGGGGAACTATCAGGTTTTATTATGCACTTCTATTGTGGAATCAGGGATTCATTTGCCTAACGCTAACACGATTATTATAGATAACGTGCAAAATTTCGGGCTGGCTGATTTGCACCAATTGAGAGGGCGTGTGGGGAGAGGCAAAAAAGAAGGCTTTTGTTATTTCCTCATAGAAGATCAAAAAAGTTTGAATGAACAGGCTTTAAAACGCTTGCTCGCTTTAGAAAAAAATTCGTATTTGGGTAGTGGGGAGAGTATCGCTTATCATGATTTAGAAATCAGAGGGGGCGGGAATTTGCTCGGGCAAGATCAGAGCGGGCATATTAAAAACATTGGTTATGCGCTCTATACGCGCATGCTTGAAGACGCAATTTATGAATTGAGTGGGGGGAAGAAAAGGCTTGAAAAAAGCGTAGAAATCCAACTTGGCGTGAGCGCTTTTTTAAACCCTGAACTCATTGCAAGCGATAGTTTGAGGTTGGATTTGTATCGCCGTTTGAGTTTGTGTGAGGATGTAGATGAGGTTGGGCAAATCCATGAAGAAATAGAAGACAGGTTTGGTAAAATGGACGATTTGAGCGCTCAATTTTTGCAAATCATTACGCTTAAAATCTTAGCCAACCAGCTTGGCATCCTTAAACTTTCTAATTTCAATCAGAACATCACTATTACTTATAACGATGAAAAAAAAGAAAGCCTGAAAGCCCCAAGCAAAGACGATAACGATATTTTAGAAACCCTTTTGAAACATTTGCGCGCTCAAATTTCTTTAAAACGGCGTTAAAAGCGTTTGATTTTAGCCTCAATTTTGTTATTTTAAAAAAATTATTAAGAGAGTTTGTTGTAAAATAGGGATTTGCTATGCCTTTAGTCGTTAAAAGGTAATTATTCATTAAGGAGTTTTTTAATCATGGCAGATATTCAAAGGCGTGATTTTTTAGGAATGAGCCTTGCTAGCGTTACAGCTATAGGGGCGATAGCGAGTCTGGTAGCGATGAAAAAGACTTGGGATCCGCTCCCAAGCGTTGTTTCAGCCGGTTTTACAACCATAGATGTGGCGAACATGCAAGAAGGGCAGTTTTCCACGGTGGAATGGCGTGGGAAACCGGTCTATATCCTCAAGCGTTCTAAAAAAGAGGGCTTTAATGAAAAGCGCGATTTTAAAATTGGCGAGAGCGTTTTTACCACAGCCATTCAAATTTGCACGCATTTAGGGTGTATCCCCACTTATCAAGATGAAGAAAAAGGCTTTTTATGCCCATGCCATGGGGGGCGTTTCACTGCTGATGGCGTGAATATTGCCGGCACCCCCCCTCCACGCCCTTTTGATATTCCGCCTTTTAAAATTGAAGGCACTAAAATCACTTTTGGTGAAGCTGGGGCTGAATACAAGAAAATGATGGCTAAAGCGTAAGGAGAGTCCAATGGCAGAGATAAAAAAAGCGAAGAATTTAGGCGAATGGCTGGACATGCGTCTTGGCACTAACAAGCTTGTTAAAGTGCTAATGACAGAATATTGGATCCCTAAAAACATCAATTTCTTATGGGCTATGGGGGTGATTTTATTGACCCTTTTTGGCGTGCTTGTAGTTTCAGGGATTTTCTTGCTCATGTATTACAAGCCTGATGCGAAAATGGCGTTTGATAGCGTGAATTTCACCATCATGCAAGAAGTGGCTTATGGCTGGCTTTGGCGCCACATGCATGCCACGGCAGCGAGCATGATTTTTGTCATCATTTATATCCACATGTTTGTCGGTATCTATTATGGCTCTTACAAAAAGGGCCGTGAGATGATTTGGATTAGCGGGATGATTTTGTTTGTGGTCTTTAGCGCCGAAGCCTTTAGCGGGTATATGTTGCCTTGGGGGCAGATGAGCTATTGGGCCGCAGCGGTTATCACTAATTTATTTGGAGGCATTCCTTTTATTGGGGCTGATGTGGTGGAGTGGATTAGGGGCAATTATGTTGTGGCGGATTCCACTTTAACGCGCTTTTTCATGCTCCATGTGTTTTTACTGCCTATTGCGATTATCCTACTTGTTGGGGTGCATTTTTATTCTTTACGCATCCCGCATGTCAATAACCAAGAAGGCGAAGAGATTGACTTTGAACTAGAAGAAAAGAAATTCATTGAAGGCAAGAAAAAAGAATCTAAAGTCATTCCTTTTTGGCCGGTGTTCTTGTCTAAAGATATTTTTGTGGTTTGCGCATTCATGGTCTTTTTCTTTTACTTGGTGTGTTACCACTATGATTTTGCGATGGATCCTATCAACTTTGAAAGGGCTAACAGCCTTAAAACGCCGCCTCACATTTACCCTGAATGGTATTTCTTATGGAGCTATGAAGTCTTAAGAGGCTTTTTCTTTAGCGCTGATTTAGGGCTAATGGCCTTTGGCGTGGCGCAAGTGATTTTCTTCTTACTGCCCTTTTTAGACAGAAGCCCAGTCGTCGCTCCCGCACACAAACGGCCAGCTTTTATGGTGTGGTTTTGGCTTGTAATCATTGATATGATTGTTTTAACGATCTATGGTAAATTGCCTCCGCTTGGGATTGGTAAATACATTGGCTTAGTGGGTTCAATCACTTTTTTAGCCCTTTTCTTTGTGGTGTTGCCCATTATCACTATCGCTGAGAGCAAGAAACAAGGGGGTGTTAGATGAAAGAATTTAAGATTCTAATCATCCTTATTGTGGTGGTAGGCGTGATTTATTATGGGGTTGAGCCTTATGCGCATTCGGTGATGCACCCTAAAGTCGCTCCGGCAGATTTTGCTTTCAAGGATTTAGAGCCGATGGATTTAAAAAATGGCGATGCCAATAAAGGCAAACAGCTTGTAGCCGAAAATTGCACCGCTTGCCATGGCATTAAATCCCAAAACATTCCAGCCCCTATGGACAGCCTTAGCGCGAGCAACTCTTTTGGGGTCGTGCCACCGGATTTAAGCCATGTGGCGGGGGTTTTGAACGCGAATTTCTTAGCCCACTTCATCAAAGACCCCGTGAAAACGGCGAAATTGAGCCATAAGTTCAACGATGAAAGACCCTATCCTATGCCGGCGTTTTCTCAATTTAGCGATAAAGATTTGAGCGATATTGTGGCGTATCTCACTTCTATTTTGCCTAAAAATTTGAGCGATAAGGAAGTGTTTGCGCAAAGCTGTCAAAGGTGTCATAGCCTGGATTATGCTAAAGACAAGGCCTTTAGCGATCCTAAAGATTTAGCCAATTATTTAGGCTCTCATGCACCTGATTTGTCCATGATGATTAGAGCTAAGGGCGAACATGGCTTGAATATTTTCATCAACGATCCGCAAAAGCTTTTGCCTGGCACGGCCATGCCTAGAGTGGGATTGAATGAACAGGCTCAAAAACAAGTCATTTCTTATTTGGAAAAAGCGGGCGATAGGAAAAAGCATGAAAGGAATACTTTAGGGATCAAAATCATGATTTTCTTTGCGGTGCTATCGTTCTTGGCTTACGCGTGGAAAAGAAAAGTTTGGAGCGAAGTGCATTGAATTAAAAAAAGGGGGGGCATGGTTTTATGATTTTGATTTATGGTGGGGTTTAGAATTTCCTTTGATTTAGGCTTTTAAATTAGGGGGAATGATTGGAATTGTATTTTCTAAGCATGACGGCATGATAACAAAGAAAAAACTTATATCAAGTTTGATTGAAATTGATATGAGAAAACTTGCTCAAGTTGCTTAATGCTTTAATGGAGTGGTTTGATGATTTTAGATTCTAAGTTTTTTGTGTTCATTCTTTTTAATGCACTTTCAGCATGCTTTCTCTCTTCAGTGAGTGCCGGCTTTATTTTCAAAGCATTTTTGTATAGTTTTATATGGCTTTTTATTATTTATTATGCGATTAGTTTTATTAAGAACAAGCTCATAACAGAAAGCCTAAAAAGTTTTATATTAGTTTTAGGGATTGTGTTTAGCTGTATAGATATTTTTGGTTCGTATTATTTTCATTTGCCTTTGTCTAATGAGCTGGGTAATATTTTATTCACCACGCATTACAAAGAGAGTTTAGAATTCCTCCATGCTTATGTTTATCCGCACTGGTATTTTGTGATAGGACTTATTTTAATGGCCATAGGTTCTCTAAAACTATTCAGTCTCGTTCCTAATAAACCAATTCCTTTAAAAATGGCTAGTATTTTAAGCGTTTTATTTTTGATTGTAGAGGCGCCACACGCTATAAAAACCATCAAAAAATATAAAGAAGATGAAGCGTTGTTGAACGCTGATGGGACGATGGAATATATTGCTTTGGCTAAAGGAGCGTATTATTTTGGTAGGAATATCAGCAGTTTGAGAGAGAGCAACAACTCCAATCAAGCTTTAGAAAAAGCTTCTTATCCTAAAGATTACTTAGTCAAAAATACAGGAAATATTGAAAATGTGGTGTTGGTTTTTGGCGAGAGTTTGAATAGAAATTTTATGGGTGTTTATGGCTATCAAGCCCCTACAACCCCTTATTTAAGCGCTCTAAAAGAAAAAGGTTCGCTTTTAGCGTTTGACAATGTGATCAGCCCGGCTTTTTATACGGATAAAAGTTTCACAATGCTTTTAACTTACGCCAATAGGGATAATCTCAACCAAAAAGCATGGTATCAATATAAAAATTTAGCCCATATCCTTAAACTGACCGATTATAAAAGCGTTTGGATAACTTCTCAAGGCTATGGACTCATGTGGGGCAATAGCTATTATCAAGTAGCTAAGCATTTTGATACTTATATAGAAAATGATAAGCCTTATGATGAAAACTTAGCCGCTCTTTTCAAGCGCTATTATGATAACGAGAGAGAGTAAAAAGCGTAAAAATTTTGTTGTTTTTCATTTGATTGGCAATCATTTTGAATACAAGAATCGCTTTCCTAAAGAATTTTCCCGCTTCAATCTCAACAACACTTCTTACTTTTCAAAAAACAAGTCTTTGCGGGTTAAAAACAATGCTGATAAGCAAGTTGTAACCGATTATATTAACAGCGTTTATTATAATGATTATGTTTTGCATTCTTTGATTGAATTGTTTAAAGATAAGGATAGTCTCGTTATTTATCTAAGCGATCATGGCGATGACATGTTTGAATCAAGCACTTTTAATACCCATGAATGCTCAAATGCCAGCGTAGAAATCCCATTTTTAATTTATATGAGCGATACATTCAAACAAAAACACCCCCAAATGGTAAAAAGCTTTGAAGAAGCTTTACACAAGCCTTTCATGAGCGATGATTTATTGCACACCGTATTGCCATTAGCAGGAATAATAACCAAAGATTATGAAAAAACGAGGGATTTATTTAATGAGAGTTATAACGATAAACGCACAAGGAAGCCATGCGATAACAAGGTTTATCCCATGAATAAATGAGCGGTATTATCATTGTTTGATCTTTGAGTTTAAAAAAGCAATCAAGCTTTGCTTGTTATGGTATGGGTAAATATTAAAATTGGGATCAACCTAATTCAAACAGATTTTTTCTAATCTGTTCTCTAAGTTTGGCTCCAAATCGCAGAGCCGGCAACTTAAGACTCCTTTTTGGGGTTTGGGTTAAAAAGAGCCTTTTATTTTATCTTAAAGCGGTTTTTCTCCAATGCGTTTTGAATCGCAATAGAGGGCGATAGGTAATTGTAACGCACTAAAATTTCGGTGATTTCTTTAAAAATGGGGGCTGCAATCTTGCTAGCGTAATATTCTTCCTTGCCGTGCGAGCCTAAGATAACCACGCCGATAGTAAAAACCTGCCTTTCATCTTCAGCGAACCCAAAAAAAGAGCTGTTGTAGGACTCTGCGCTATAACTCCCGTTTTTAGCAACCCTAGCCGTGCCGGTTTTGCCCCCTATGTATAGCCCTTCAAATTGAGCGTTTTTGCCGGTGCCATAACGCACCACTTTGATTAAGGTTTCTTTCATTTTCCTGGCACTTTTGGGGCTAATGACTTGAAAAGTGGGTTTGGGGCTAGGGATGTAAATATCGCCATTAGGGGCGGTTTCTCGCTGCACTAAATAAGGGGTGGTCAATTTGCCTTCATTAGAAAACACCGCATAAGCCCTTAAAAGTTGCAAAAAAGTCGCGTTCAACCCATAGCCATAAGAGACGCTCCCCTTTAACACTTCACGCTTGAAAGCGGACAAAGGAGGGATCTTTCCTGTGGTCTCTAAGGATAAGTCAATGCCCGTTTTTTGAGAAAACCCATAGCCTAAAAGCCCGTTATAGAAATCCTCTGGGTTGAGATTTTTACTGATTTTTATCATGCCCACATTGCTAGATTGGATCAAAATGTCTTCAACAACGGCTTTTTTACTGGGGATAAAGTCGTCTTTAATGGTGTATTTTCCTAATTGGTAATAGCCATGGTTTAAATCAATGCGTTCTTTAGGGTTGATCAAATTCTTATCCAACAGCAAGGAATAAACAATGGGTTTAATCGTGCTGCCTGGCTCAAAAACCTTTTCGGCGACGCTCAAATTCAAGCTTTCATAATCGCTGGTTTTAATGGCGTTAGGATTGAAGCGCTTGCTTGAAGCTAGCGATAAGATTTCCCCACTTTTAGGGTTAATGATACCCACTAGGATTTCTTTAGCCCTGAGTTTGTCTTTAGTTTTATCTAATAGGGTTTCAATTTCTCTTTGGAGTTTTAAAGGAATGCTCAAATACACCTCATAGCCATCAAGGCGCTCAACCTCTGTGTAAGAGTGGTTTTGAATAAAGTTAAAACTCACGTCTCTTTTGCCTGTTCTTACGCCATTTTGTTGGGCTTTAAGCAAGTGATCTTGAGATTTTTCAACGCCTTTTTTACCGGTAGTTAAAGTGAGTTTGTCTTCTTCTTGTTTTTGCACATAGCCAATGATTGGCTCTAGGCTATTTTGATAAGGGTAATGCCTAGAAACGCCGCTCACTTCAATGTTTAGCCCTTGTTTTTGCCACACTTTATCGTGCGCGTCTTTGAAATTTTGAAAAACCCCAAAGGTTAAAAATTTCTTATTCAAGTCTCTAATATTAGCGGCCATATTGGGCGTGAGATCATAGGCTAGAATAATATAGCCTTTCGTATTGATGGCGTCTTTTAGGGAGTTTTTAGGGATATTGCTATAAATAGAAAGGAAATCAATGAAAAAATCTTCTTTATCTGGATTTAAAAACCTCGTGTCAAAGCCCAGTTTGAAAAGGGTTTGCGAAGCGGCCAAGCTATAGTTGTCTTGACTATAGATAGTCCCCCTAGCCGCAGTGTCTTGTTTGCTCATCACCAGATTGGGCATGTTGGCTTGGAAAAAAAAAGCTTTTTTAAAAGCCACCATTAAAAAAACGATAAAAAGCAATAAAAAGATTAATGCTGTAACAGAGCCCTTGTATTTTTGGGTTTCTAAAAATCGCTCTGGGTTGAAGTTGGGATCAATGTTTTTATTATCCATGAACGCTTACTTAGAAATGGCGTAGCGTTGGATTTTCACAACGCATGAGAGCATGAATTTTTGATGGTAAAATCTGTTAAAAGGGGGTGTAGCAACAACAAACCCTCTCTTTAAAAAGGACCAAGCGATCATTTAAAGAGAAGCCACTTAAGAAACTAGATCTGCGTTCTTAAAAGCTCTTTATAAGCGCTAATCGCTTTGTTGCGCACTTCAAGCATGAGTTTCATGCTCGTTTCAGCCTTCCCTATGGCGATAGCCGCTTGGTGTAAGTCTTTGATTTGCCCTGTCGCCATGTCGGCTAAGGCTTTATCGGATTGCTCTTGAGTGTTGTTAAGCTCATTGATGGATTGTTTCAAGAGTTTAGAAAACTCCCCACCCTTTTGTTCTTTAAAGGTGCTACCTGATTCTTCTCTTTTAGTCCTATTGTCCGTGTTAAGCTCAGAGAAAGGACTCAATAAGCTTTTATCATTGTGTATGGCTTGCATAGAACCTCCTTAAGCTCTTTTTTAAAAATTTAACTCTATTAAATATTTTATTCATTTCTGTATTCTACTGATCTTTGGCTAATACTACCTAAATTTCCTTATACTACCATAAATTGTTGAAAATCATTCATGTTTGTAACATGCCAATCGCGTTTTGCGCCATGTTTTTAGCGCTTTGAAAGGCTGCAACATTGGCCTGATAGGCTCTAGTCGCTTCCACTAAGTCCGCCATTTCAACCACCGCATTCACATTAGGGTAAGCCACATAGCCTTGAGCGTTAGCATCAGGGTGGCTGGGATCGTATTTCATCAACGGCTCGCTATCATCGCGCACAATCTTATCCACCACCACGCTTGTAATGGGGATTAAGGGGTTATCATCGCCTTCATCTAAGGGGTCTTCATAGGGGGTAATTTGATTGTTTTGAGCGATTTTTTGATTCAAAATCTCATTGAAATCAAAAGCCCTAAACACCGCTTCTTGCCTCCTATAAGGGCCTCCTTCGCTCGTGCGCGTGGTGTTAGCGTTAGCGATATTAGAAGAAATCAAATTAGCCCTTAAGCGTTGGGCGGACAAACCATAACCGCTAATATCAAAAGAAGATAAAAACATGCTTCCCCTTAACTATAAATTCTTGCTGGAATCAATGGCGTAATTGATCACGCCTCGATACTTTTTTAAGGCTGAACTCAAGGCTAAATACATGGTGGAGTTCTTGCCCATTTCACTCGTTTCTATATCTAAATCCACGCTGTTGCCATCATTTTTAGCCAAATGCCCGTCCCTAAAAAAAAGGCTCGCCCCATTTTTAGCGCTATTTTCAAAGTCTAAATGCCTAGGGTTAGTGTGGGCTAAAGGCAAAACTTTACTAGACTGGTTTTCAAAAATTTCTGCTTTTTTCTCCGCTAAAACGCTTTCAAAATCCAAATCCTTTGGCCTGTAAAAGGGGGTATCCACATTAGCGATGTTAGAAGCGATCATATCTTGCCTTAAAGCCCTATAATCTAGCGCTTTATAAACCAATCCAAACGCTTTAGAAAAATCCATCAAAACCCCTTTTTTAAACCCTTGCAAAATTAAAGCATGCAAAAAACATTCCAAAATCAGCCTGTTTCTCATCAAAGAATGCGATCAATTTCAAAGCATGCTTAAGCTTGAGCGATAAGCCAATTCAGAGCCATTATAGTGTAAAATACCCCTAAAATACCTTAAGATAACGCCTATTCAAAAAACCAAAATAAGGAAATCCTAATGACTACAGACAGAAACCTGTTTTTTTGCGCTTCGCTATTGATTTTTTTGGGGGTATTGATGAGCTATTCGCTCTCAACTTACACCACAGTGGTGCTGTATCATTATGGGGAATTCCATTTTTTCATACGACAGCTTTTAAGCGCGATCATGGGGATTGTTATCATGTGGGGGTTGTCTAGGGTTGATCCTAGCAAGTGGTTTAGTCGTTTGGGGTTTTTTCTTCTTTTTATCCCACCATTGCTCATTATTGGCATGTTTTTTTTGCCAGAAAGCCTTTCTAGCAGCGCAGGGGGGGCGAAGCGTTGGATTCGTTTGGGGTTTTTCTCTCTAGCGCCTTTGGAGTTTTTAAAGATTGGTTTCACCTTTTTCCTTGCGTGGAGTTTGTCCCGCACCTTTGTGGCAAAAGAAAAGGCTAATGTCAAAGAAGAACTCATCACTTTTGTGCCTTATTCAGTGGTGTTTGTAGCCTTAGCGATTGGGGTAGGGGTTTTGCAAAACGATTTGGGGCAGATTGTTCTTTTGGGGGCGGTTTTAGCGGTGTTATTGGTTTTTTCTGGGGGGAGTGCGCATTTGTTTGGCTTGATTATTTCAGGGGCGTTTGCGATCAGCGTTTTAGCGATTGTTACAAGCGAGCATAGGATTTTACGCCTGAAATTGTGGTGGTCTAATTTGCAAAACTCGCTTTTTACGCTCTTGCCAGATAAATTATCGAACGCTCTTAGAATAAGCGACTTGCCCGAATCCTATCAAGTCTTTCATGCAGGCAATGCCATGCATAATGGGGGGCTGTTGGGGCAAGGGCTTGGGCTTGGGCAAATCAAGCTTGGGTTTTTGAGCGAAGTGCATACGGACATGGTCTTAGCTGGGATCGCCGAAGAATGGGGGTTTTTAGGGCTATGCGTTTGTTTTATTTTGTTTTCTGTTTTGATTGTTTTGATTTTTAGGATCGCTAACCGCTTGAAAGAGCCAAAATATTCGCTATTTTGCGTGGGCGTGGTGCTGCTCATCAGTTTTTCTTTGGTGATCAACGCTTTTGGGGTGGGAGGAATTCTTCCGGTTAAAGGCCTAGCGGTGCCGTTTTTGAGCTATGGAGGGAGTTCGCTTTTAGCGAATTGTATCGCTATAGGGCTTGTTCTAAGCCTAGCGCGATACACCAAGGGCTAAAAAATACTAGCCCTTTTAAAAAATTAATGCCATAAAAAGGGTTCAATTTCTGCGTCATTCAAATCAAAAACAACCTTATAGTAATCTTTGATCATCGCATTAATATCCACGCCCTTAAAGGCTTCAGGGTGGGCTTTTAAAGCGATATACAAACTAATGAGCGGAGCTCTAGGCCCGCCAATATCCATTGTGGGGAGTTTATAGACTTGTTTGTTTTTGATAGCTTTGATAGTGGAAAACTTAGGGTTGTTTAACACGTCTTCAGGCGTGAGTGGGCTTACCCACCAAATGAAAATGATTTCAGGGTTTTCTTTAACGATTTTTTCTATATTAATATCTGCACGCCCAAATTTGACGTATTTCAAGCCAAAATTGTCTATGCCCCCTTTTTCTAAAATATCCGAGCTAATTGCCTGATGGCCGCTAATCTTGTTGGCTTTATGGAAAAGTTCCACGCCCTTTTTCTTTTTAACGCCCTTCAAACGCTCAGCAATAAAGTCCAAAGTTTCTTGCATTTTGGCGAATTTTTTAGAAGCGTCAACTTCTAAGACCGTGGCTTGAGCTTGCATCGCTTGCATGGCCTCTGCAATCGTTGTCTCTTGGAAAGAAAGAAATGATATCCCAAATTTTTTCGCATGCTCTACCGCTTTAGGGTTGCCCACAAAGGTTACTACAAGATCAGGGCTAAGCTTTTTTAAAAGCTCCACATTCAATGCGGCTGTATGATCAGTACTCATGTGTTTGACTCGTTTAAGATCTTCGCCTTTGAGAGTGGCTTTAACAATGTCGTCTTTAAAAGCGTAATCCGAAACGCCTACAACCCTATTCCAAACGTTAAGCATGGCAGGCACTTCTACATAACTCCCTATATAGGCTATTTTGGAGATAGGAAGCTTTATCGTTTGATCCCCAAAATAATCCTTGACTTTGACTTCTTGTGCTGAAGCGTTGCACACATTCAATAATAATGAAGCGACAAGCGCACCTAAAGAATAAGAAATGAAAGCTTTTTTAAAGCGAGTGACTAACATAACGATCCTTTTTGTATGATTTATAAAGCGATTATAACACCATTAAGAAAATAACAATAGTAAAAATGAAACTATTTTTCATAAAATCTTAAAAGATAAAGATAAGATAAAATATGGAGAAGAATTTTAATTACAAGGCTTGTTCTAATCCTAATGCGATACACGAAGGGCTAAAAAATATCGCCCTTTTTTTAAAAATTAATGCCATAAAAAGGGTTCAACTTCTGCGTCATTCAAATCAAAAACCACTTTATAATAATCTTTGACTATCGCATTAATATCCACACCCTTAAACGCTTCAGGGTGGGCTTTTAAAGCGATATACAAACTAATGAGCGGAGCTCTAGGCCCGCCAATATCCATTGTGGGGAGTTTATAAACTTGCTTGTTTTTAATGGCCTTAATAGTAGCAAATTTAGGGTTGTTTAACACATCTTCAGGGCTAAGCGGGCTTATCCACCAAATGAAAATGATTTCAGGGTTTTCTTTAACGATTTTTTCCACGCTAATGTCAGCACGCCCAAATTTGACGTATTTCAAGCCAAAATTGTCTATACCCCCTTTTTCTAAAATATCTGAATCAAGGGCTTGATGGCCGCTGATTTTATTGGCTTTATGGAAAAGCTCCACGCCCTTTTTCTTTTTAACGCCCTTCAAACGCTCAGCAATAAAGTCCAAAGTTTCTTGCATTTTAGCCAGTTTTTTAGAAGCGTCAACTTCTAAGGCTTTAGCTTGAGCGTCAATATCTTCCATGACTTCTGCAATGGTTTTTTCTTGGAAAGAAAGGAATGATATACCAAATTTTTTCGCATGCTCTACGGCTTTAGGGTTACCCACAAAGGTTACCACAAGATCAGGGCTAAGCTTTTTTAAAAACTCCACATTCAACGCCGCCACATGATCGCTGCTCATGGGTTTAATGCGTTTAGGATCTTTGAGAGTGGCTTTAACAATATCAGATTTAAAAGCGTAATCCGAAATGCCTACAACCCTATCCCAAGTATTGAACATGGCAGGCACTTCTGCAAAGCTACCCAAGTAGATTATTTTAGAAACAGGAAGCTTTATGGTTTGCTCCCCAAAATAATCCTTGACTTTGACCTCTTGATTAGAAGCGTTAGCCACGCCTAATAACGATGAAACAATAAGCACGCCTAAAGAATAAGAAATTAAAGCTTTTTTAAAGCGAGCGATTAGCATGACAATTCCTTTCGTATGATTTATGAAGCGATTATAACACTATTAAGGAAATACAAGCAGTAAAAATGAAACTTTTTTTCACAAAATCCTAAAATATTAAAGAAAATATTTTTTCATTAACTTTTTAAGATTATACTCCACTATGTTTCCGCTGATTGAGTGGAAAGCATAATAAATTGAATCTATTTTAGGTTTAATTTTGATCCAACAAAATTTTAAAACACTTAAGGAGTTGTATATGTTAGTTACAAAACTTGCCCCCGATTTTAAAGCGCCTGCCGTTTTAGGAAACAATGAGGTTGATGAACACTTTGAGCTTTCTAAGAATTTAGGTAAGAGCGGTGCGATTCTTTTCTTTTGGCCAAAAGATTTTACTTTTGTATGCCCTACAGAAATCATTGCGTTTGACAAAAGAGTGAAAGACTTCCAAGAAAAAGGCTTTAATGTGATTGGCGTGTCTATTGACAGCGAACAAGTGCATTTTGCATGGAAAAACACCCCTGTAGAAAAAGGCGGTATTGGTCAAGTGTCTTTCCCTATGGTGGCTGATATTACTAAGAGCATTTCTAGAGACTATGATGTGCTGTTTGAAGAAGCGATCGCTTTGAGAGGAGCTTTTTTGATTGACAAAAACATGAAAGTAAGACATGCAGTGATCAATGACTTGCCATTAGGTAGGAATGCAGATGAAATGCTTCGCATGGTAGACGCTCTCTTACACTTTGAAGAACATGGTGAAGTATGTCCAGCAGGCTGGAGAAAAGGCGATAAAGGGATGAAAGCTACCCATAAAGGCGTTGCAGAATATCTTAAAGAAAATTCCATTAACCTTTGATGGTTTAATTCGCTGTTTGATCAAGAGAAACTTTGTTTTTCTTGGTTGAATCCTTTTCTTTTTATTCTTTGCTAGTTTTTAAAATTTTCGTATCGTTTTATCTTTTTATAATTTTTGGATTAATTTTTTTTAATAAAGGGTTTTTTATGAACATATTCAAGCGTATTATTTGCGTAACCGCTATTGTTTTAGGTTTTTTTAACCTCTTAGACGCCAAACACCACAAAGAAAAAAAAGAAGACCACAAAATCACTCGTGAGCTTAAAGTGGGCGCTAGCCCTGTGCCGCATGCGCAAATCTTGCAATCAGTCGTGGACGATTTGAAAGAGAAAGGGATCAAATTAGTGATCGTGTCTTTTACCGATTATGTGTTGCCTAATTTAGCGCTCAATGACGGCTCTTTAGATGCGAATTACTTCCAGCACCGCCCTTATTTGGATCGGTTTAATTTAGACAGAAAAATGCACCTTGTTGGTTTGGCCAATATCCATGTGGAGCCTTTAAGATTTTATTCTCAAAAAATCACAGACATTAAAAACCTTAAAAAAGGCTCAGTGATTGCTGTGCCAAATGACCCGGCCAATCAAGGCAGGGCGTTGATTTTACTCCATAAACAAGGCCTTATCGCTCTCAAAGACCCAAGCAATCTATACGCTACGGAGTTTGATATTGTCAAAAATCCTTACAACATCAAAATCAAGCCTTTAGAAGCTGCCTTATTGCCTAAAGTTTTAGGGGATGTGGATGGGGCTATTGTAACAGGGAATTATGCCTTGCAAGCAAAACTCACCGGAGCTTTATTTTCAGAAGACAAGGACTCGCCTTATGCCAATCTAATAGCCGCTCGTGAGGATAATGCGCAAGATGAAGCCATAAAAGTGCTGATTGAAGCCTTACAAAGTGAAAAGACTAGGAAATTTATTTTGGATACCTATAAAGGGGCGATTATCCCGGCTTTTTAAGCCATTTGGATAAAATTCATCTTTAAGATGAATGGGGGGTGCTTTTAGGTGCTAATCAAAAGCTCTTTTCTCATTGAGTATTAAAAACGCTAAAAGTATTTTTAAAATAAAACGAAAAGAGCTTGCGCTAATCAAGTGGCAATTTCTTAAAAGCGTTATTTCTTAAAGGGGGAAATGGAGCAAAATAACCCCCCCCTTATCCCTTTAAACCACCCAAGCAGAAATCCTAAATATCTTTAGTGTTTGGGATGAATGCTTTAGTTCCGCTAGGAACTATACTTAAATTATACTTAACATTATTTTTCACTAGTGGAATGAAACGCTTGCACTCAATGAGGTATTTTGGGTATCATTCATGGCGTGAAATTATTAACACTAGCACTAACATGATAATATTTTCACTGACACCTTTAAACAAGGTGTCGCTTTTCATTCAATTCGCAAACAACGATTATTCGTTGTATCGCACTTGCGAAGAAAACGCAACGAAACCTCTTCACATAAGTGCCATTAGGGTTGTGTTTCACAACTTGATCAATCATTTTGCAGAACTCAATCAGTCTCATATTGTCAATTTCATCTGTGGAGTGCAGCCAATGCCTAAAATTTTAATAAAGGCCAGTTTTAAACCACCCGTTAGACTGAGTTGTAGAGCGCTGAAACAAGTTTGGAAACAAGTTGGCTAATGGTTTTTAGCGTTTAGAAGGTTGCGTTTTTGAAAAGATTTAGAATTTTATTAAAGATAGCCGAGTTCATAGAGTTTATTACTCATTTTCACTAACAAGCCCCCTAGTTTTGACCCCCCTTCCCCATGTTCTACTAAAATAGTGATAGCGTATTTGGGTTTTTCATACGGCAAAAACGCCGTGATCCACGCATGGGATCGATGGAAATATTCCATATCCTTTTCTTTCATGCGATTGACAATGTTTTGAGCGATTTCCACGACTTGCGCGGTGCCGGTTTTACACGCTAAGGTAACCTTAGAACCCCTTGTGGAATGATAAGCGGTGCCGTCTTTATGGTTGCACACTTCATACATGCCTACTCTCAAAGCTTGGAGCTTCTTTTTTTGAAAACTATTCAGGGGGTCTTTGAGCGGCTGTTTGTTGTTGATAGCAAAATGAGGCGTTGCCAGTTTGCCTGTCGCAATGAGTCCCGTGTAGGCTAGAACCTGCAAGGGCGTGGCTAAAAAAGAGCCTTGCCCAATAGCCGTAATGAGCGTGTCCCCAATGCGCCAATCTTGATTGAAGCGTTTGAGTTTCCACAAATTATCCGGCACAATCCCCACAAATTCATTCGGCAAATCAACGCCCGTTTTTTCCCCAAAGCCCACTTCCCTTAAGGTTTTAGAGAGTTTTTCTATAGAGATTTCAAGCCCAAACTTATAAAAATACACATCCACAGACTCCCTAATCGCTTTATACAAATTGGAATTGCCATGCCCTGTTTTTTTCCAATCCCTAAATTTGCGCTTACCCACTTCAATAAAAGGGGGGGTGGGGATAGTGGTGTTTTCTGTGATATGAAGGTTTTCTAAAAAGCTCAAGCCCACGCCCATTTTAACCACAGATCCCGGCGGATACAAGGCGTTAGCGAAGCGGTTTAATAAGGGGTTATAAATATCATCTTGAAGTTTTTGCCATTTGTCTTGACTGATCCCGCCTACAAAATCGTTCAAATTGTATTCAGGGTAGCTTCCTGCAACGAGCAATTCCCCATTTTCTGCATCCATCACTAAAATAGCCCCTCTCTTATTTTCAAAGAGCTTGTCCGCTTCTTTTTGCAAGCGTTTGTCTAAACTCAATTGCAAGTGGTTATTGGCGCTTGGCGGCACGACTTCTAAAGTGGCTAATTCTTGATTGAGCGCATTGACACGCATGATTTTATAGCCCACCTTGCCTTGTAAAAGCTTGTTGTATTCTTTTTCAATGCCGGTTTTGCCCACAATCTGGCTGTATTGATTCTCTTCATCGTCTTTTAGATCTTGCAAGCTTGCCACCCCCACATAGCCTAAAACATGCGAAGCTAAAGCGTTATTAGGGTAGTAGCGCTTGTCTAAAGGCAGCACAAAAATGCCTTGAGTTTGAATGAGTTTGGCATAAAGGGATTGCATGGTGGCATAGGGAATGAAGCCCACCACTTTAATGAGGTTATGGTTATAGAGCGAATTTTCTTTTTGGTAATTGTTTAAAAGCGTTTCTTTGGGAAAATTAGGGAAAAACTTTTGGATCACCTCAATTTTTTCTAAAAGCTCTTTTTGTTTCAATCTGCTGGGCAAAAACACGTCAAACACCAATTCATTAGTGGCTAAAAATTCATCATTTCTGTCTGTAATGTTGCCCCTTGTAGGGACTAAAAATTCCTTTTTGGTCATGTTGCGTTCGGCCAGTTTTTCATAGTATTCTTGATTTTTAACGCTTAGAATAAATAAATTTAAAACCAATAACCCCCAAAACCCTATAAAAACAAAGAGTAAAAGCTTATAGCGAAGATTTTTCATACAAACCCCACAAAGCGCTCTCTATGAGTGCAAAAAGAGCGAGAAAACCGAGTATCTTCAAATCCAAAGACACCGAAAAAAAACGCGATAAATAGAGGTAATAAACCAAAAAAACATGCAAAGTTTTGAATAAAAAGCCGTCATTAAAAAGCTTTAAAGAGTTTTTATAGACGATTTGGTGGTAGATTAAAAACAATAAAGCCAAAACGCCTAAAGTCTTTAAATGCATGCTCTCAAACCAAAGCAAACAACCAAATACGCTTAGGTTTGGCAGAAAATGGTCGTATTTTTTGGCATAAAACAAGAATAAAAACCCAATCATAGGGGGTAAAAAAGGCATTAAGTCTCTTAAAAGGCTATAAAAATAAAAACCAAAAATCCCTAGACATAGGAAAAAAAAAGAATCTTGTTTTAAAGAGAGCATGGTTTTGCGGCTTATAAAGGGTTAGTGAGCAAGTATTCTAAAAGGGTTTGGCGCACTATTTCAAGGGTTGGGTATTTTGAAGAAAGAGCGTTAAAATGGGTGGTATTGATTAAAAAAGGTTTAGGAGCGTTTAAAAAAAGGCGGTGTTGCTCGTTTTTATTCAACTTGTCAAATTTCGTAAAAAGAGAAAGGTAGGCTTGATCAGGCCTTAAAAGGGCTTGAATGTTTTCTTTAGCGTTTTTATCAATTTCTAAATCCAAATGGCGTGCATCCACTAAATGGATAAAAAGCTTGATTGAAGTCCTAACGCTCAACAATTCCCATAAAAACCCCTCCCATTCTTTTTTCAAGCTTTTAGAAACTTTAGCGTAACCAAACCCGGGCAAATCAATCACATTAAAAGTGGTCGTTAAGGCGTTTTCTTTATCTTCCCAAGTGGTGGAAAAAAAATTCGCTAAACGGGTTTTTCCCGGCGTCGCTGAGCTTTTGGCGAGATTTTTCCCCAACAAAGTATTGATAAAGGTGCTTTTGCCTACATTGCTGCGCCCTAAAATCACCATTTCAGAAGTCAGGCTTGCGGGGCATTGAAAAAGCTGGCTAGAAGAAGTGAGAAAATGAGCGTCTTTAATGGCGATCATGGTTTTTCCTTAGCGCCTTTCTTCTTCAATTTGGCCTTACGATTTTCTTCATTAATGTCTTCCATATCAAACACAAACTTAGCGGGCCGTTTCGCGCTCCCCAGCACATCAGCGTAACCCTTAGCTTTGTTTAAAATGATTTCATCGCCGGTGATGACATTGGATTTCCCCACTTCTCTAACCACCGCATTTTGCAATAATTTGTATTCCCCATTCAGCGCGTTATAAATGAGCTTGTCAGCGCTCCCGCTGATTTCACGATTATCCTCTGTAAAGATGTTAAAATGCGTGTTCCCTGTGGCTTCATAGCGCTCTGGCTTTCGTTTATCGTTTAAAAACACGCTCACCTTATCCGCAAACAACCGGTCTTTACCTTTCTTGATCTGCACATTGCCTTGAATAACGGCGGTTTTGGTTTTGTCGTTCGCTACAAATTGGTTGCCGGTAATCTCTAAAAGCTCTCTTTCTTTTTTCAAACCTTTATTGTCTGTTTTTTGAGCGTCCATCACGCTTAAAATACCAAAACAACACACCAAAAAACACCACCAACGCATTAAAAACCTCCTTTAAAAGTGGGGAATTTTTTCTTTTCTTTCTGGCTTTGTTTGATTTCATCTAAGAATAAATGCGCTTGAATGCTTTGAGCTTCAATAACGGCTAAAGCATGCGAATAGGAAATATCAAGCCCTTCAATCTTGCTATCCTTTGAAGTGAGGATGAAACGGCCCTTGCCTTTAAAATTTTGCTCCTTATGGTTGTAGATCCCTGTTTCACTCCAAAAACTGGAATCATCGCTTCTTTTATAAGTAACCCCATTAGGGAAGAAATACAAATCCTGCTGCCGCTTGGCTTTAGGGGACTCAACGCTTTCAATG
The DNA here is from genome assembly GCF_003637685.1 of Helicobacter pylori. Taxonomy (GTDB): domain Bacteria; phylum Campylobacterota; class Campylobacteria; order Campylobacterales; family Helicobacteraceae; genus Helicobacter; species Helicobacter pylori_CJ. The sequence continues at coordinate 165,388 of NZ_MVWW01000001.1, forward strand.
GTATCTTCATCATAGCGCTTGATTTTGGAATCAAAAAAGATCTCGTGATCATCGTATTGTAAAGCTTTTTTGCCCTCTATGGACAGATCAAGGATTTTATCGTTGATTTGAAACGCTTTAAAATTTTCTAGTTCAATTTTAGGGATATTTTCTTTAGAGACCACGCTAGTGGGTTGGGAACGCAAAAAGAAAAAAACTAGCCCCACAGTGATGAAAGATAAAACCACAAAAAAGTTTAAAACGCTATTAGAGGTAAAGCTTGAGCGCTTCATCTTGCAAGCCTTCTAATTCTAAAAGATAATCAATCGCTTCCCTAACAGCCCCCTTGCCCCCTGAATTTTGCAACACTTTATAGGCCTTGCTTTTAAGCAAGGGGTGCGCATCAAAAGGAGCGAAACTCCAAGCGCATGCCTTAAACATGCCTAAATCGTTATAATCATCGCCCACGCATGCGATTTCTTGCGCGTTTAACTGCAAGTCTTTTTTGAGCCGCTCCACAACCACGCTTTTATTTTCAACGCCCATAAAAACAAACTGAACGCCCAAACTCTCCATGCGTTTTTTCACCATGATTGAAGTTCTTCCTGTAATGATAGCGATTTTTTTGCCTAATTTTTGCCATAGCGTCATGCCAAGCCCGTCTTTGACATTGAAAGCCTTGAATTCGTGAAAATTTTCATCAAAATACAACGACCCGTCCGTGAGCGTGCCATCCACATCTAAAAGCAATAATTTAATCATTCTCTCGTTAAAACCGCATTCTGGTTATTTTTTTTCATAAAATCTCTGGCCTCTTCTTCGCTTTGAAACCCTTGAACTAAAACTTTATACAAATCGTCTTTAAAAGCAACCTTGACGCTGTAATTTTTATTCTCTGCTTGCAATTTATCCGCTAAAGTTTGAGCGCCTATTTGGTTTCTAAAAGCCCCCATTTGCAAAGAAAATTTCCCTCCGCTCACGCTTTTTTCGCTCTCGCCGATTTTAAATTCCTTGTGTAAGATCTTTGAAGAGTTAGCGTTAAAGGATTGTTCGTATTGCTTGGAGATAACCCCACCAAAACCCAAAACAATGAGACGCACGCTGGCTGTGCCTTTTTTAACCATGTCAATATCCCTAGCGGCTGCATTAGACAAATCAATGATGCGATCGCTCACAAAAGGCCCTCTATCATTAATGCGCACAATGGTGCTTAAGTTATTATCAACATTGATGACTTTCACCACGGTGTTCATGGGTAAAGTCTTGTGCGCGGCGGTGTGGGCATACATGTTATAAATTTCCCCATTACTGGTTTTTTTGGCATGGAAGTTAGGGCCATACCAGCTCGCAACGCCATCAAATTTTTCGCCTAAATCCACTTTAGTGGGGTAATACCACTTGCCTCCCACTTGGTAAGGGCGCATGGTGGCCCTTTGGATCGCGCTAGAATCGCGCATGCCGTTATCTAGGGGTTGTTTTGTATTGCTATCTTGCGAATCGGAGTGGTGTTTGAAATGGCGTTCAAAAAAATTGCGTTTATAGGTGGCTTTTTTGGTTGTCGGGTCATAGTCTTTAGCGTTTTCATAAGCGCGCAAGCTTTCATGCTTATAAGACAAATTCTTTATTCCCTCTTTTTTAACCGCGCAAGCGCTAATCAAAAAAATAACGCCTAAAAAACAAACTTTTTTTAACGCCAAACCCATTAAAATTCCCTTGTAGCGAGTAATTTTTTGTTGGTGGGGATGATTAAGCGCTGGTGGATAAAAATATTAGAATCTTTGAGATCATTGGCTAATTGGATACTAGAAATACTGACTTGATAGTGTTTAGCGATAGAAGATAGGGTTTCTTTAGGCAAGACCACATGGGTGATAAAAGGGCTTTTAGGGCTAGCTTGAATATTTTTATTTTGTTTGAGCTGGCGTTGTTTGAAAAGGGCGAGTTTTTCATAAGGGATATAAATGGTGTAGGTGGGGTCTTTAGAGGGCAGAATGTTATAGCGGAATTGGTGGTTGTAGGATTTTAAGGTTTCTAAACTCAAATTCAAATTTTTGGCCACTTGGATTAAAGAAGTGTGCCTTTTAAACGGAACGCCCACCAAACTCACCCTCGCCCCACGATTGAGCAGATATTCTTTATCTTTGAGGTTGTCTAGGCTGTTGAATTTCAACGCCAGGCTTAGAATGGAGCGGATATACTCTCGTGTCTCTTTAGGGAGGTATTTCTTATCTTCATCCAGCAAAATCTTAATATCCGAAGTGCCGGCGGCTTTAATAGCGTTTTGAACCTTGCGTAAGCCGTAATTATACGCCATAGCGACCAAATACCACTCTCCGGTTTGCTTGTAGAGCCGTTTCAAATAAGTGATCGCCGCTTGAGTGCTTTTAATGGGATCTCTTCTTTCATCAATGTAATGATTGACCTTAAGCCCTAACTCTTTGGCCGTGCTTGGCATGAACTGCCAAATCCCTACCGCTTTTTTCCTGCTATAAGCCCTTGATGAAAATTTAGACTCGGCCATGGCTAAAAACAAAAATTCTTGCGGCACGCTCGCTTCTATGAGCATGTTTTTGATGATAGGGATGAATTGGTAATTCACATCAAATCTTTTGACAAGTCTTTTCCATTCTTCTTCTTCATTCATTTTTTTTAAAGCGTTGGGCATTTGGGATAAAAAGCTCGCATTAACCCCAAAGGCCTCTAGCGTTTTGGTGTCAATATTAGACTCAAAAGCCATTTTCGCATGGCCTAAAGAAGCCAATAAAAGGGTAACAAAAAAAACCAACCATTTTTGACTAAAACACTTCATTCTTTTTGGCATCACATCCTAATAACTACAGCTATCCAGCTTTTAAAATAGCCTTGATTATAGCTAAACTTGAATAACGCTTTCTAACAAGCCCTAATTTTAGGGGAAACTAAAGAGCGTTTGAGCGTTATGCGTGCTTAAAGAAGCGAGTTCTTCAGTCTCTATGTTGATGATTTCGGCAATTTTTTGAGCGATTAAAGGGATATAAGTAGGGCTATTCCTGGTGCCTCTAAAAGGGTGTGGGGTCAAATAAGGCGAATCCGTTTCTAAAAGAAGCCTGTTTTTAGGGATTTTAGGGAGGATCTCTACCAGTCTTTTAGCGTTTTTAAAAGTGCTAACCCCCCCTATCCCATAATAAAAACGATCGCTCAGTTCTAAAAGCATGCTATCAGCGTTAAAGCAATGCAACACCCCAAAAGATTCAGGATAGTTTTTTAAAAGATTCAAACTATCAAAACTCGCCTCTCTAATATGGATAATCAAGGGCTTGTTGTGCTGGATAGAAAACTCAATCTGTTTGGTGAAAACTTCTTTTTGCTTGCTTTTATAATTTTCTCTTTCATTCAATTCAGGCAAGCGGTAGTAATCCAGTCCGCATTCGCCTATCGCCACGCATTTTTGATGACTGACAAATTTTTCAAACAGGCTTTCATCAAAGCTTTCCACATCATAAGGGTGAGCGCCTATGGCAAAAAACACGCCTTCAAATTTTTCGCTAATTGCTACCGCTCTATTCAAATCCTTCATGTCCGCACCCGGAATCACGCATTGTGTAACGCCTTTTTCTAGGCTTTCTTTTAACACTTCTTCTAAATCGTTTTCATAGTCCTTGTGATCCAAATGGCAATGCGTATCAATAAACATGCTTATCCTATGGTTTTATTTAATATGTTACAATATTTAAGCATTCTAACATAAGGAGAATAACAATCAATTATGTTCAGCGGGTTAATCCACAAAATAGCTAAAGTGAAGAGTTTCCACAACAATATTTTAAGTATAGAGAGCGATCTCAATCCCAAGCTTGGCGACAGCATTGCGGTTAATGGGGCGTGTTTGACCGCCATAGAAAGTTCAAAAACGCATTTTAGCGTGGAATTGAGCCAGAAAACCCAAAACAGCGTAGCGTTAGAAAATTACAAGGATTTAGTCCATATTGAGCCAGCCTTAAAAGCCGATGCGAGTTTGGATGGGCATTTTGTGCAAGGGCATATTGACGCTATTGGGGTCATTGAAAAAATCATTCACAACGCTAATCAAGTGGATTTTTTTATCAGCGCTTCTAAAGAAACGCTTTTGTTGTGCGTTGAGCAAGGCTCCATTGCAGTTGATGGGGTGAGTTTGACTTTAAGCAAGGTAGAAGAAAAGGGGTTTTGGCTAACGATTATCCCTTACACTTTAGAAAACACCCTTTTTAAAACTTACCCACTCAAACGGCGCGTGAATATTGAAACGGATATGTTAGTCCGCAGCGTTGCGTCTATTTTGAAAAAAACAAAAGGGTTTGAAAAAAATTTCTCTTGGAATGACACCGATGCCTTGACTTTAGGGTATTAGATGAATAAAACCATAAAAGCCGCCGCTCTAGCCTATAACATGGGGCAAGATCATGCCCCAAAAATGATCGCAAGCGGGGTGGGTGAAGTGGCTAAAAGGATCATTCAAAAAGCAAAAGAATACGATATAGCGCTCTTTTCTAACCCCATGCTAGTGGATTCACTTTTAAAGGTGGAATTAGACTGCGCGATACCTGAAGAATTGTATGAAAGCGTGGTGCAGGTGTTTTTATGGCTCAACAGCGTGGAAAATAACGCGCAAATGTCCAAGTGATCGGGGTATAAAGTTAAAACGATGGTAGTAGAATTAAAAAACATTGAAAAGATTTATGAAAACGGGTTTCATGCTCTAAAAGGCGTGAATTTGGAATTGAAAAAAGGCGATATTTTAGGCGTGATAGGCTATTCAGGGGCGGGGAAATCCACGCTCATTCGCCTAATCAATTGTTTAGAGCGCCCCAGTTCTGGCGAAGTTTTAGTCAATGGGGTCAATCTGTTAAACTTAAAGCCTAAAGAATTGCAAAAAGCGCGCCAAAAAATAGGCATGATTTTCCAGCATTTCAATTTATTGAGCGCTAAAAACGTGTTTGAAAACATCGCTTTCGCTCTAGAAATCGCCCGATGGGAAAAAAATAAGATTAAATCCAGGGTGCATGAATTATTGGAATTAGTGGGGTTAGAAGATAAAATGCATTTTTACCCTAAACAGCTAAGCGGTGGGCAAAAGCAACGAGTGTCGATCGCTAGGAGTTTGGCGAATTGCCCTGATTTGTTGCTTTGCGATGAAGCCACATCTGCTTTGGATTCTAAAACCACGCATTCTATTTTAACGCTTTTAAGCGGCATTCAAAAAAAGCTTGATTTGAGCATCGTTTTCATCACGCATGAAATTGAAGTGGTTAAAGAATTGTGCAATCAAATGTGTGTGATCAGCAGCGGCGAAATCGTGGAAAGAGGCTCAGTAGAAGAAATTTTTGCTAACCCTAAACATGCCGTTACTAAGGAATTGCTTGGCATCAGAAACGAGCATGGGGATCAAAAATCGCAAGACATTTATCGCATCGTGTTTTTAGGGGAGCATTTAGACGAGCCGATCATTTCTAATTTGATCAGGCGTTTTAAAATAGACGTGAGTATCATTTCAGGCAACATTGAAGAGCTTACGACTAAAGATATAGGGTATTTAGTGGTGCGGTTTTTAGGCAATGTTGCAGAGATTCAAAGGGCTTTAGAGTATTTAAACGCTTTAGGCTTACAAGTGGAAAAATTAAAGGATTAAAATGATTTCTCAAATGCTCATTCAAGCCACGCTAGAAACGCTTTATATGGTGTTTGTGGCGAGCTTTTTGGCGGTTGTTTTTGGCTTGCCTTTGGGGGTTTTATTGTTAGTGAGTAAAAAAGGGCATTTGTTAAACAAACCCCTTTTGCATAAGATTTTAGACACTTCTATCAACATGACTCGCTCTTTCCCTTTTATCATTTTGATTATTTTGCTCCTGCCTTTATCGCGCTTTTTGATTGGCACAAGCATTGGATCTAGCGCGAGCATTATCCCGTTAGCCATTTCAGCCATTCCTTTTGTCGCAAAGCTTTTTGAAAATTCTCTAATGGAAGTAGAGCATGGCAAGATTGAAACCACTTTAAGTTTGGGAGCGTCTCACTTAGAGGTCATTAAAATGATGCTTTTAGAGAGCCTGCCTTCTTTAGTGAATAATATCACCATCACCTTAATTTCTTTAATAGGCTATTCGGCTATGGCGGGAGCGTTAGGGGCTGGGGGCTTGGGGGATTTAGCCATTAGGATTGGCTATCAAAGCTATAGGGGTGATGTGCTTTTTTATGCGGTGGTTGTGATTATTGTTTTAGTGCAAATCATTCAAAGCGCGGGGGATTATGTGGTGAAACGCCTAAGAAAGCATAAGTATTAGGGATTTGGTTTTCATCAAATACGAATATTCAAAGCCAACTTTAATGCTCTTTTTTAAAGGGGATTTTTAATCTTTGCTCATGGCGAAACTCAACTCTCTAAAAACGCTTTAAAAAGGTTATCATTCAAACTGAATTAGAGCTTTTTACAATCAATATTCAATTAAGTTCTCATGCGAAAATGGGCTTTATTTTGCACCATTGATAAATTTATCCATCTGTTTTTCTAAGTCTATGATTTGCGTTATCATTCCCTCTAAAATTTCAAAATTTTTAGCGTTTTTTGGGGCAACGCATGCAAGCTTGTTGGAAGCTTTTTCTAACGATTGGATGTCTTTAAGCAAGGTTTTTAAAACTTCTATGTTTTTAAAATCCTTTTCAAAATAGTCATCAAATTGCTGTTCTGTTTGAGACAAGTTCTCTAAAAAAGCGCTTTGAAGGCGTATTTGGGTGCGATCATGCCCGGTTTCTATGCAGGTTTTATAAGCTTGATGGATCGCAGTCAAAACTTCTTGGGCTTTCAAAAAAGCCTTTGAAAGCTCAACGATGATTTCATAATGTTCGCCCTCTGCTTTTAAAAACCCTAAAAAGAGCGAAATGAACAATAATTTTTTTAGCACTTTATCCCTTTACCATCGATAAGAAAAGCTCACCCCATAGCGGCTACTGCCCTTAAAATCGCTAGAAATTTCAGGATAGAGCATCCATTGCTTAGGTTTGTAGCGTGAAGTGAATAAATAAGCAAACCCCCATGCGATAAGGCTGCCGATCGTAACTTGCAAGATCGTGTGTTGTCTTGCCACCACTCTGCTAGCGTCAGTGAGAATTGCAAGAGCGATCACAGGAAGAGCCGGCTTCCACCCATAGCGGTAATACACAAACCCAGCCGCGCTAAACGCCCCCCCAGCATGCCCGCTTGGCATGCCTCTCCAGGAATTACAGCACGGGCGTTTGGCAAATTCCACTCTAGCCCCATCTTTATGGGCGTTGCTAAAAGCTCCTTTAAGGCCATAAATCACGCCTTGAGTAACCAATGTGCCGACCGCTAATTCCCCTAACCCTCTATAATCGCGCATCGCCAAACTGACCGTGCCTACAAAAATAGGCAAAAACCTAAGCACATCGCCAATCTCTTCTAAAATGTATGCCCCCTCATTGATCGGCTCACTCCTTAAAGGATACACCCATAAGAGCAGGATCAAAAAAAGACCTTTGAGCTTTTTCATTGAAACGCTCGCTTTTCTAAAGTGCAAACTTGCCTATTCAAATAAGCATAGCCTATTAAATAGCATGCGATAAAGACCAAGCTAATGACAATGAGCGCGTAAGAATTTAAGCGGAATAAGACGCTGATTAAAATAAAAGGCAGGTTGCACAGAATAAGGACAAACGCGCATAAAGGGTTAGGGTAATTGAAAGAGCGTTGTTGCAAGAATTTAAATAAAAGGGTGTGCAAATGCAAATTATCTGGCATGGTGGCTTTCTGGCGATTTATTTTGCGCCTAAGGATACTAAAAAGCACTTCTATGACTGGATAAAGCATTAAATTGAGCCCAAAAAAGACGCTGATTTTTTGCTCTAAACTCAAATGCAAAAGGGAAATCCCACACACCAAGCCCAAAAAATACGCCCCCCCATCGCCTAAAAAAATCTTTCCTAAAGGGAAATTCAACACCATAAACCCAAGCACCATGTAAGCGAGTAAACAAGACAAACTGCTAGGATCTATATAATGGATGACTAAAAGCGTAATCGCACAAATCCCAGACGCAAGCCCGTTAAACCCGTCAATGATATTAATAGCGTTACTGATGCCCACTAGCATAAAAACAGCGAATAAAAAAGCTATAGGGTAAGATAAGCTAAAAAGGGGCGAAAAATCGCTCACCACCAAAGGCGTTGATGAGATGATGCAAACAACCCCTACGGCTTGTAAAATAAGGCGTATTTTGGGGCTTAATGAAAGGTTAATGTCTTCTAAAAAACCGCTTAAAAACACTAACAACAAACCCAAAAAAACAAAAAACCCCTTAAAAGGCGCTTCAAAAGGCTCAAAAAGATAAGCTAACACAAAAGAAAGAAAGATCCCAAGCCCCCCGGCTCGTGGGGTTCTTGCGTGATGAAAGCCTTGTATTTTATTAGCGTTATCCACAAAGAGCATGGATTTTTTAGACCACAAAACAATCAAAGAGCAAATAAATAAACTGGTTAAAAAATATAGCACCCACAACACTTTTTATTGGATTTAATTGGCATTCTGTTTTGGGTATTATAGCAAAAGATAGCTTGATGATAAAATCTTATAGGCATAAGAGATGGGTTTTATGTTACAATTCCAAAAATCATTATTATAAAATAAAGGATAGTCATGCGTTTTGGATTGAATATTGATCACATTGTTACTTTAAGAGAGATAAGAAAGACTTATGAGCCTGAGATTTTAGAAGCCCTATTCATCGCTAAAAACACCCATAAAGTGGATTTAATCACCATCCATTTAAGAGAAGACAAACGACACATTCAAAATGAAGATGTTTTGAGGTTGCTTGAAATAAGCCCTTTGCCTATTAATATTGAATGCTCTATCAACGCTCAAATCACTGATTTTTTATGCTCTTTGAAAAATAAGCCCAGTAAAGTTACGATCGTGCCTGAAAACAGAAATGAGGTTACGACAGAGGGGGGGTTGGATTGTTCATTAAAGGGTTTAGGAGAGGTTATTAGAGCGTATCATAATAAAGGCATTGAAGTGTCTTTGTTTGTTGATCCTTTAAAAGACTCTCTGCATTTTGCAAGGGAGCATCAAGTCAAGCAAGTGGAGTTCCACACTGGGGTGTATGCGAATTTGCACAACGCTTTATATTCTAACGCTAACAATCAAATCCATGCCATTAGCGCGCTCAAAGACAAAAGCCCCAAAGAATTGAAAGAAGAATTGCACAACGCTTTTTTGCAATTAAGGAGAATGAGTAAAGAAGCGTTTTTTATGGGTATTGTGGTGTGCGCTGGGCATGGGTTGAATTATACTAATGTGAAAGAATTGTTAAAAATCCCCTCTTTAAGAGAGCTTAATATCGGTCATAGCGTGATTTCAAAAGCGGTTTTAGTGGGCTTAGAAAAAGCGATTTTAGAAATGGCGCAACTCATCAAGCGATAAAATGGCTAAAAAGAAAATTGCGATCAGTTGCGGGGATATTCAAGGCGTAGGCTTAGAATTGATTTTAAAAAGCCATAAGGAAGTGAGTGCAATTTGTGAGCCGTTGTATCTCATTGATGGCGAACTTTTAGAGCGGGCCAATCAATTGCTAAATAACGCTTATGAAACTAAAACGCTTAACACACTCGCTATCCATTCCCCCTTACCCTTATTGAACTCTAGCACGATAGGCAAGGTCAGCGCTCAAAGCGGAGCGTATAGTTTTGAGAGTTTTAAAAAGGCTTGCGAGTTGGCGGATAGTAAAGAAGTGGATGGCGTTTGCACTTTGCCTATCAACAAACTCGCATGGCAACAAGCTCAAATCCCTTTTGTGGGGCATACCGATTTTTTAAAGCAACGCTATAAAGATCATCAAATCATCATGATGCTTGGGTGTTCAAAACTCTTTGTAGGGCTATTTAGCGACCATGTGCCTTTAGGGGCGGTTTCTCAACTCATTCAAGTAGAAGCGTTAGTTAAGTTTTTATTAGCGTTTCAAAAAAGCACTCAAGCTCAAATCGTTCAAGTGTGTGGTTTTAACCCCCATGCGGGCGAAGAGGGCTTGTTTGGAAAAGAAGATGAAAAGATTTTAAAAGCCATTCAAAAGAGCAACCAAACGCTGGGTTTTGAATGCTTTTTGGGGCCACTGCCCGCTGATAGCGCTTTTGCCCCCAATAAACGCAAGATAACCCCTTTTTATGTGAGCATGAGCCATGATGTGGGGCTAGCCCCTTTAAAAGCGCTCTATTTTGATGAAAGCATTAATGTGAGCTTGAACGCTCCTATTTTGCGCGCTTCCACTGACCACGGCACGGCGTTTGACATTGCTTATCAAAACAAAGCGAACAACAAAAGCTATTTGAATGCGATCAAATACTTGGCTTAAAGATTTTAAAATACAAGCCAACAAAGTATAATTCAATCAAAAACACCACCCAAAGATAAAGACATGATTTTAAGTATTGAAAGTTCTTGCGATGACAGCTCTTTAGCCCTTACAAGAATAAAGGACGCCAAGCTTATCGCTCATTTTAAAATCTCTCAAGAAAAGCACCACAGCTCTTATGGGGGCGTTGTGCCTGAGCTTGCATCGCGCTTGCATGCTGAGAATTTGCCGCTTTTATTAGAACGCATTAAAATAAGCTTGAATAAGGATTTTTCCAAAATTAAAGCCATCGCTATCACCAATCAGCCAGGTTTGAGCGTTACTTTAATAGAAGGTTTGATGATGGCAAAAGCCTTGAGTTTGTCTTTGAATTTGCCCTTGATTTTAGAAGATCATTTGAGAGGGCATGTGTATTCGCTCTTTATCAATGAAAAACAAACCTGCATGCCTTTAAGCGTGCTCTTAGTCTCTGGGGGGCATTCTTTGATTTTAGAGGCTAGAGATTATGAAGACATTAAAATCGTTGCCGCAAGTTTAGACGATAGCTTTGGGGAGAGTTTTGATAAGGTTTCTAAAATGCTTGATTTAGGCTATCCAGGAGGCCCCATAGTGGAAAAATTAGCCCTTGATTATGCGCACCCAAACGAGCCTTTAATGTTTTCTATCCCTTTAAAAAACAGCCCGAATCTGGCTTTTAGCTTTTCAGGTTTAAAAAATGCGGTGCGTTTGGAGGTTGAAAAAAACGCCCCTAATTTGAACGATGAGGTAAAACAAAAGATTGGCTATCATTTTCAAAGCGCGGCTATTGAGCATTTAATCCAGCAGACTAAACGCTATTTTAAAATCAAACGCCCTAAAATTTTTGGCATTGTGGGGGGAGCGAGCCAAAATTTGGCTTTAAGAAAGGCGTTTGAAAATTTGTGCGTTGAGTTTGATTGCAAGCTTGTTTTAGCCCCTTTAGAATTTTGCAGCGACAATGCCGCCATGATAGGGCGATCAAGCCTAGAGGCTTATCAAAAAAAGTGCTTTGTCTCTTTAGAAAAGGCTAACATTTCGCCAAGAACACTGTTAAAAAGTTTTGAGTGAATGGATACAAAAAGAAAGCGCATGATAAAACGCCCTAAAATTTATCAATCTTTTATCTGTATTTGAGAGATTAAATTTGAATAAAAGCGCATTAAAACTGAATTAACGAGTAAGCAAAAAGCCTTGAAACGCTTGACGAGAATTGTTTTATTATGGGCAGATTATTAGATTAAATACGGATTAAATCTACAATTTTATAAAAAACCGCTATCATTTAAGCTAAATTTAATGATTATTGTATTATAGTTTTGTCACAGAAAAAAGGGGTTTACAAGATCCTTGAGAGTTGGTGACTCTTAAGGATCTGTATTTAGTGTAGTGGTGTTACGAGCACCATTAACCTGTCATGATTAGCTTCGTGCTTACTCTTTTCTTGTTTGGATTTTAGTGTGTTTCTTAGCATGCATTATTCTTCAAACCATTAGGTTGGTGGTTAATGGTTTCAAACATCTATTAAGGAGCACATGTTTTGAATTGTATCATGTAAAATATATTATTTAGTCTAGTCCCATTAAAATTAAGATATTAAGCATAAAATAGAATTTTTATAAATTCCTTATTTTAAGCTTAAGCTGAATTTTGGTGTATTTACTTGTAAAAAGCATAATTACAAGACACTGAGAAGAGCAGAGTTAATTCTATTAACAAGGTTTTTATAGCATTTAAAAATGCTAACGCATTCATTTCAAACGCTAAAGGCGTTTATAAGATTTCTGCATGAGACTAGGTTTAAATCTTTTTTAAACCTTTTTATTAAAAAAGCGTTTCAAGTTTAGTCAAATTTAATCTTATTTTTGTTATAATCCCAGGTTATTAAGTTTTAGTTTAAAGGGAAAAAATGCTCCGCTCTCTCTATAGCGCCACTTCAGGGATGCTTGCCCAACAAACGCATATTGACACCACTTCAAACAATATCGCTAATGTCAATACCACCGGGTTTAAAAAATCTCGTGCGGATTTTAACGATTTGTTTTACCAAGCGATGCAATACGCCGGCACCAACACAAGCAACACGACTTTATCGCCAGATGGCATGGAAGTGGGCTTAGGCGTGCGCCCTAGCGCGATCACTAAAATGTTTTCGCAAGGCAGCCCTAAAGAAACGGAAAACAATTTAGATGTCGCCATTACGGGTAAAGGCTTTTTTCAAGTCCAGCTACCTGATGGCACTACCGCTTATACAAGAAGCGGGAATTTCAAGCTAGACGAGCAGGGCAATCTTGTAACAAGCGAGGGCTATCTCCTCATCCCTCAAATCACTTTGCCTGAAGACACCACGCAAGTAAACATCGGTGTGGATGGCACGGTGAGCGTGACTCAAGGCTTGCAAACGACTTCTAATGTGATCGGGCAAATCACTTTGGCTAATTTTGTCAACCCAGCGGGGCTTCATTCTATGGGGGATAATTTGTTTTCCATCACCAACGCTAGCGGCGATGCGATTGTGGGCAATCCGGATTCTCAAGGCTTAGGCAAATTAAGGCAAGGCTTTTTGGAGCTTAGTAATGTGAGATTGGTAGAAGAAATGACGGATCTAATCACCGCTCAAAGGGCCTATGAAGCCAATTCTAAAAGTATTCAAACCGCTGACGCCATGCTCCAAACCGTCAATTCCCTCAAACGCTAATTGGAGCGGTGTCGTTATTCTTTAATTCTTGTGGCTAGGGTTTTTAAGTTTTTCAACACCGCTTTTTGGGTCATTGCTTGATTGGTGTTTTCCTTTCATGTAAAAAACAGCCAAAACAGCTAGACCAATGAGAATACAAAAAACAATAACCAGATACCATGTTTTATTGGTTTCATCCGCTTCTCGTTCTGCTTGTTATGCTTTCAATTTTTTGCGTAAAGTGGCGACCACAATGCATGCAGGCACGGTTATCCTATAAGCCGGCCCTGCAATATCAATCGCTGTCCATACGCCTGTAATGATCCAGCCAACAGGGCCTGTTAAAATGCTTAGCCCTCTTGTAAGAGCGGCATTTGCCCCTAGAGACAACTCTCTTTGAAAAATCGCCTTTATCACGGCGTTTGCAACAATTAAAGCTAATTGATAGGATTTGAAGCCCCCATTCTAAACAGCGTTAAAGCAGCTGTGCTTAGGGCTTGCTTGCCTAATTTATTGGTGTTTTTCACTCCTAATTCATCGCAAAGCTCTCTAATCTCCTCATCGCTCATTTTTTCCAAACTTTTTTGTAAAATGCTAGAAAGCATGTTTTCTTCAATCAAAGTTGTGTCAGATTTTTTGTTGTAATTGACTTTTAATTTATTTCACACTTCACACAAAATTTCTCTGTATAAAACCCTGTATCTCTCAACGCACTCGCAAAGCTATTATCCCCATAATGCTGCAATTCTTCAGCGATTCTTTCTGCGTATTTAGCGTAATCATTGCCATGTCTTTTGTATTCTTCTGAAAGCGTTAATCCTTCAGTAAATCTTTTTTCGCCATCTTTGTCATAAACAATCACATCAAACAAATCTTTCAAATCATTAGAGCTTAAGTGATTTAAAAATGCCAAGTCTTCATCACGCCTGTATGCCATGCAATCCCTTTAATTTTATTCCTACCGCTCGCTTCAAATCCCACCAACCCCCTCTTTTAGTGATTAGTGATTAGTGCATCATTTTTTAAAATCATGTTTAACGCCTAAAAGGCTTAAACACACCCGCTAACTGCGCATGAATATTGCGCTACAAATGCTAATGGGTTTTATTGATTTTGCAATCAGAGAATGATGATAATAGTTAAAATGTTTTGATACGCTTATCATTTTGGATACGATAAATTTGATTTGAAAGTAGGAAACTATTGATTTTTCTTTAGGTATAATTTAATGAAACGCTATTTTGATTTTTGGCACAAGAAACCCCCTCCTTTAACTCTCTAACCCTTACTTTTTATCGTTTTTATGTTCGTGGTTAGCGTTGCATTGATTAGCCTGGTTTTGGCTATTTTTTTGACAACTTTCGTTGTTTTGATTTTTAGCATCACCTTTTTGATTGTGGTTTTGATTACTGCAACTGTTACTCATCTTGTCTCCCTTAAATTAAAATAAAAACTAGATGCGTTTTCGCATCTAGGTCTCCATTCTATACCCTTTTCCCTAAAAAAAAGCTTAAATGGATTCTATTTGCAACGACTTCTTATCTTCACTGGCTTGCTGTGTTTTTAGGCGTAAAGTGGCGACCACAATGCATGCCGGTATGGTTACCCTATAAGCCGGCCCTGCAATATCAATCGCTGTCCATACGCCTGTAATGATCCAGCCAACAGGACCTGTTAAAAAGCTCAGAGTTCTTGTAAGCACTTGATTGCCCGCAAGCGATAAACCACGCCCTAGAATGGTTTTTGCGACAGCATTCGCAACAATGACCGCTAATTGATAAGATTTAAAGCCTCCCATTTTAAACAGCGTTAAAGTCGCCGCACTTAAGGCTTGTCTGTTTAAATTGTCAGTGTTTTTTATGGACAATTCATCGCACATTTCTTTCACTTCTTCATCATCCATTTCCTCTAAACTTCTTTCTAAGATTTTAGAAAGCATGTTTTGTTCAATTAAAGTCGTTTCAGTTTTCTTGTTGTAATTGACCTTTAATTTATCGCACACATCGCATAGAATCTCTTTGTATAAGACTCCTTCGCCTTTAATGAAACTCGCAAAACTATTGCTCCCATAGTATTGCAACTCTTCAGCGATTCTTTCTGCGTATTTAGCGTAATCATCGCCATGCCTTTTGTATTCTAGGGAGCTTGTGAGTTTTTCATTGTGTCTTTTTTCGCCGTCTTTACCAAAAACAAGCACCTCGAACAAATCCAATAAATCACTAGATTCCAATTGCTTTAAAAATTCCAAATCTCTATCATATTTGTATGCCATATTATTCCTTTATATTGTTTTATCACTTATTAAAAACAAACGACTTTTCACGCTCCATCGCTGTTTTTCTAAAGTGATTACTGATTTTAATATCATTTGTCTAAAACTACACTTAATATTCTAAAAAGGCTTAAGCTCAAAAACCCAACGCTCTTAAGATTGCTTTAAGGCATCAATTCTTTTAAACATTAAAGGGGGATTTTTATCCCCATTTTTTCTAACCTTTACTTTTTGCCCTTTTATTCAGGGTTATTAGGGGTTAAGCGATTTGGAGCGGTTGTTGCCATTCTTTAATTCTTGTGGCTAGGGTTTTTAAGTTTTTCAACACCGCTTTTTGGGTTATTGCTTGAATGGTGTTTCCCTTTCATGTCATAAAAAACAGCTAAAACACCTAGACCAATGATAAAAACATTAGCTAGAGTTCCATTGGTTTTATTTGCTTGGTGTGTTTCTTGGTGCAAAGATTTACCGGAGTTTGTTTCAATAGCATTAATAAGTTGTTCCATTTCCTTTCGTCTTTGATCCCCATGCATGACTAAACAGCACCAAACAGTCAGTATTACCCACAAAAAAAATGACTCTAAAATCAAAGAAATACCGAAAACTCCACCTCCTGAAAAAACAAAAGCAAAAATATTATAACCAAAAATGATCCAAAGAATAAAGCTGAATACAGCCGAAAAAATCCTATCTCTCAAGAAAAAAGCTACCCATGGAAAAAATACAGCTAATGTATAAATCACAACTTGCTCCTTTAATTTTACTTCTACCGCTCACTCAAATCCTACCAAACCCCTCTCTTAGTGATTAGTGATTAGTGATTAGTGATTAGTGATTAGTGCATCATTTTTTAATTTAGGCATAAAACGCCCTTAATTCAAGGGTTTTTGAGCGAGCTTTTTGCTCAAAGAATCCAAGATAGCGTTTAAAAATTTAGGGGTGTTAGGCTCAGCATAGAGTTTGCCAAGCTCTATGCATTCATTGATGATGATGGGGTTTTGTGTGGGCGTGAAGCCAATTTCATACGCTCCTAAGCGTAAAATCGCCTTTTCCATGCTCCCTAATCGCTTGAAATCCCAATCTTTTAAATGCGGTTCAATGAGGGCGTCAATCTCATTGATTTTTTCTAACACGCCATTAAAAAGGCTTAAGGCAAAAGCCAACTGGTTGTTTTTGATCTTTTTTTCTTCTAACATGCTGGAAGCGATTTTTTTAATTTCTTCATTACCGCTCTCAAACGCATACAACAATTCAA
Source organism: Helicobacter pylori (assembly GCF_003637685.1). Classification (GTDB taxonomy): domain Bacteria; phylum Campylobacterota; class Campylobacteria; order Campylobacterales; family Helicobacteraceae; genus Helicobacter; species Helicobacter pylori_CJ. The sequence continues at coordinate 181,959 of NZ_MVWW01000001.1, forward strand.
CCACAGCCCCCCTGGCTTGAGTTCGTGTCGCCATTTTAACCCTTGAGAGTTTGGCACAAGCTCAACAATTCAATGAGGGTGCTCATCGCCTCAAAGCCCTTATTGCCGGCTTTACTGCCCGCTCTTTCAATCGCTTGTTCAATATTGTCTGTGGTAAGCACGCCAAAGCTTACCGGCATGCTGTATTTTAGCATCGCGCTGGCAATACCCTTAGTCGCTTCCGCGCTCACATAGTCAAAATGCGGAGTTCCCCCTCTAATAATGGCTCCTAAAACGCACACGCCATCGTATTTTTCGCTCTCTAACAATTTGTCTAAAATCAAAGGCAATTCATAAGCCCCAGGCACCAGCACGAGATCTAAAAGATCCTCATCGCCTCCATGCCTTTTAAAGCAATCCATCGCCCCTTCTTTTAATCTGTCTGTGATGATATGATTGAAGCGCGATGTTAAAATAGCGATTTTTTCATTCCCTTGTAATTGCAATTTCCCTTCTATGATTCGCATGAAATTCCTTTAAAATAAATTTTGAATTTTTAACATGTCGGTTACTAAGTGTTCTAGCTCGTCAGGTTTGAGCATGTTCGCCCCATCGCTTAGGGCGTTTTTAGGATCAACATGCGTTTCAGCGAACAACCCATCAATCCCCACCGCAGCCGCCGCTCTCGCTAAAATAGGGGCAAAAGAGCTGTCTCCTGAACTTTTCCCGTTCGCGCCCCCTGGCATTTGCACGCTATGGGTAGCGTCAAAAATCACAGGGGCAAACTCTCGCATGATTTTTAAAGAGCGCATATCCACCACTAAATTCCCATACCCAAAGCTGCTCCCCCTTTCACACAACCACACGCCATTTTTTAACGCCGTTTCATAAGTGGGGCTTTGAATGCTTTTATCCCTTGTTTTAAGGGCTTTTAAGACAGAATATTGCATGTCTTTTGGGTTCATGAATTGCCCTTTTTTGATATTGACAATAGCGTTAGTTTGGCTCACTTCTACAATCAGATCCGTTTGGCGGCACAAAAACGCCGGAATTTGTAAAATATCCGCTACTTTGGCTGCCACGCTTGCTTGATAGCTCTCATGCACATCGGTTAAGATTTTATAACCAAATTCATCTTTGATGGTTTGCAACATTTCTAAGCCTTTTTCTAAACCAGGCCCTCTGTAACTCTCTAAACTCGTGCGGTTAGCCTTATCAAAACTCGCTTTAAAATAAAAATCCAACCGCTCGTTGTTGGCTAGGGGTTGCAATTTAATGGCGATACTTCTTAAATTTTCTAAGCTCTCAATGACGCATGGCCCAGCGATTAAAACGGATTTAGGGGTTTTTGTGTTAGAAGTTTTCATGACTTATCCTTTGTTTAATGGTTTCTTCAATCGGCTCAAAAAAATGGCTTTCAAAATTATAATTATAAATCCTGCCTGTTTCTATGATATAGTGCCAACCAAAAATTTTTAATTCGTTATCCATCACTCTTTCTTGGATAAAATCATAGCTTAAGAGGTTGTTGAGTTGCAAGCGCACGTTCAAACGCTCTGTAAGCCATGAACGCTTGGCGAAATGGTTGCTGAATTGTGGGTGGTTTTTTAATTCTTCTTTAATAGGCTCTAAAAATTGTATCCAGTTTGCAATGTAAGGGGTTTTAGCTTTGGTGGTTTCATCATGGATTAAATGAATGCTCCCACAAGCCCCACAATTACTATGCCCGCAAATAATAATATTTTGAATACCCACATGCGCAATAGCGTATTCAATGCTCGCAATGGTAGAAAGGGATTCTTTATAGCTTGTTTTAGGGGGGATCACATTGCCCATGTTGCGGATCACATACAATTCGCCCGGCTTGGTGCCAGTGATTAGATTAGGCACGACTCGTGAATCCACGCAAGAAATGAACAAAGTGTGGGGCTTTTGCTTAGTCTTTAAACTCTCATAAAGCTCTTTAAGCTCTTCATATTCATTCTCTTGAAACTCTAACGCTCCTAAAAACGCTTTCACTCTTTAACCCTTAAATCTCATTTTCTTAAACTTGGTTTTCATTTTAAAACGCTTATCATAGCTAAAATTCTTCCATTTCTTTTTGTTATAATGGCGTTATTTTACACTTTAAAGGGCTTTCATGCAATTATGTGTCGCATTGGATTTAGAAAAAAAAGAGGACAACCTTTCTTTATTACAAGAATTAAAAGGCTTAGATTTATGGGCTAAGGTGGGGCTTAGATCTTTTATAAGAGACGGGGCTGTTTTTTTAGATGAAATCAGAAAGATTGATGAAAATTTTAAGATCTTTTTGGATTTGAAGCTCTATGATATTCCTTATACTATGGCAAATGCCGCACTAGAATGCGCAAAATTAGACATTGACATGCTCACCGTGCATTTAAGCAGCGCTAAAAGCGCGCTAACCATTTTAATGCAACGCTTAAACGCTCTTAAAAAACGCCCCTTGATCATGGGCGTGAGCGCTTTAACCAGCTTTAGCGAAGAGGAATTTTTGATGGTGTATAACGCCCCTTTAAAAACTCAAGCGATTAAATTGAGCGCTATGGGCAAAGAGAGCGGGATTGATGGGGTGGTGTGTTCGGTGTTTGAAAGCTTAGCGATTAAAGAGGCTTTAGGTAAGGATTTTTTGACTTTAACCCCTGGCATAAGGCTGGATAAAAACGATAAAGAAGATCAAGAACGAGTGGCGAACGCTAAAGAAGCTAAACAAAATTTGAGCGATTTTATCGTGGTGGGCCGCCCCATTTATCAAGCTAAAGAGCCTAGAGAAGTGGTTTTAGAGCTTTTGAAGGATTGTTGAATGCGCGTGTTAGAAACGATTGCTGCTTTAAGAGAATATCGTAAAAGTTTGAAAGAAAGCGTGGGGTTTGTGCCGACTATGGGGGCTTTACACAAAGGGCATCAAAGCTTGATAGAAAGGAGTTTGAAAGAAAATCCCCACACGATTGTAAGCGTTTTTGTCAATCCCACGCAATTTGGGGCTAATGAAGATTTTAGCGCTTACCCGCGTCCTTTAGAAAAGGATTTGGCTTTATGTGAAAGATTGGGCGTTAATGCGGTGTTTGTGCCTAAAATTGACGAAATGTATCCCTATGAAGCAGAGCAACACCTAAAACTCTACGCCCCTACATTTTTATCCCACTCTTTGGAGGGAGCGGTGCGTAAGGGGCATTTTGATGGGGTGGTTCAGGTCGTGTTAAAATTGTTCCATCTTATCAATCCCACTAGAGCGTATTTTGGTAAAAAGGACGCCCAACAGCTTTTAATCATCCAGCATTTAGTTAAAGATTTGCTTTTGGACATTGAAATAGCACCATGCGAGATCGTGCGCGATAGCGATCATTTGGCTTTAAGCTCTAGGAATGTGTATTTGAATACCACAGAAAGAAAACAAGCCCTAGCCATTCCAAAAGCTTTAGAAAATATCCAGCAAGCCATAGACAAGGGCGAAAAAGCGTGCGAAAAACTGAAAAAACTAGGGCTTGAAATTTTAAAGAATTTAGAAGTGGATTATTTGGAATGTTGTAACCACAAGCTAGAGCCTTTAAAAACCATAGAGCCGGCTAACACGCTAGTTTTAGTGGCGGCTCGTGTGGGTAAAACCAGGCTTTTAGATAATTTGTGGGTGTAGTTTGGAATTTTTGTGGCGACCCTTGAAAGATTTGAACTTCCGTTTCCACCGTGAAAGGGTGGTATCCTTGGCCACTAGATGAAAGGGTCATTTTTAACGATTAACTATTATATGAAAAAGCGTAGGAAATGATTTTAAAAGCGTTTGGTGGCGGAGCGGACGGGACTCGAACCCGCGACCCCCTGCGTGACAGGCAGATATTCTAACCAGCTGAACTACCGCTCCCTATCAAAACCCCATAGCCTAAAAACGCATGCTTGAAGCTAAGTCAAAAATGGTGGTCGCTATAAGACTCGAACTTATGACATCTACCTTGTAAGGGTAGCGCTCTACCAACTGAGCTAAGCGACCACAACATTGAGATAAAATCCAACTAAATCTATATTAAAAGAGTGGTGACTCCTAGGGGATTTGAACCCCTGTAACCACCGTGAAAGGGTGGTATCCTAACCACTAGATGAAGGAGCCACTACGCTCAAATGGTGACCCGTGTTGGATTTGAACCAACGGCCCATTCCTTAAAAGGGAATTGCTCTACCAGCTGAGCTAACGGGTCTCACAAAAAGATAATGATACAATTTTTTTTAACGCTTGTCAAGAATAACTGAAAAATATTGCGGTTTTCATAGAAACGACACGCTCTCAAAACGGCATGGGTAACAAATATTACGCTTAAAACTTGGTTGCGTTTAATGCCATAAGAATCACAATAGATTCCATGCGTTTTTGTTGTTGGTTAGTATTAGTTTTTAAGGTTTTAAAAAATGCTTTTAGCGTTTTTAGGCTCTAATAATTAATGCCTAATGAGAACAGAGCCTTATGATTTTATAGCAAATAAAAGCCCACTAAACACAGACCTAAGATAAAGAAAAAGGCTAACTAAAAACATAGCGGATAAGAGTTGCGTTATTCCTCTGTCTGTTGGGGTGTTGTTTGTGTTTGTCTATCAAAGCTGGAAAGTCCAAGCGTCTTTGTTGGTTTGTATTTCTATTTTTCTCATTATTACACTTTGAGAAAAGCCCTTCATGATTTTTTCAAATTCACTTTAAGAACGCTTGAATTTTGGGGTATCAAGGGCTGTTAGAATAGCTAAAAATCATCGCAGATAAGGATAATGAAAATAAGTTTTAAAATAAAATTTAAAACACTAAAACAAATTAACTCAATTTTTTGAAACAATGAAAGAACATTCAAGTTAAAAATTTTATTTGTTATTAAAAATACTGAATGGATTTGAAAAGTTGCGTGTTTTATTGTCAAGACGAGCGGTTTTATCAAACCAAAAGCACCCCCCAAAAAGAGAGAGTTTTAGAAAAAAAGGGGGGATTTTAAAAGCAGATTATACTAAAAAGCAAAGGGGCTTACATCATGCCACCCATGCCTCCCATTCCGCCCATGCCACCCATATCAGGCATTGCTGGGGCCGCTTTTTCTTCTTTGATTTCATGCACGGTGGCTTCTGTGGTTAAAAGCAGGCTTGAAACCGAAACCGCATTTTGTAAAGCGATCCTTTCTACTTTTAAGGGGTCAATAATGCCTTCTTTAAACATATCCACATACTTGCCATTGCTAGCGTTAAAACCAAAATGCCCTTCGTGTTTTTGCACTTCATTCACGACCACACCGCCATCATAACCGGCATTGATAGCGATTTGAGCTAGTGGGGCTTTAATGGCGCGCATAATGATTTCATAGCCCACTTTTTCATCATCGTGTAAATTCAAATGCACTTTTTGAGCCGCGCGAATAAGAGCCGCACCGCCGCCAATCACAATGCCTTCTTCAACCGCCGCTTTAGTCGCGCTTAACGCATCATCCACCCGGTCTTTTTTCTCTTTCATTTCCACTTCACTCGCAGCGCCCACTTTAATCACAGCCACACCGCCAGAGAGTTTAGCCAACCTTTCTTGCAATTTTTCTTTGTCATAATCGCTTGTCGTGCTTGCAATTTGGGTTTTGATTTGCGCGACTCTGTCTTTAACATCATCGCTATGGCCTTTGCCATCTACGATCGTGGTGTTGTCTTTGTCAATCACAATCCTTCCGGCTTTGCCTAAAAACTCCACTTCAGCGTTTTCTAGACTCAAGCCTAATTCTTCGCTAATGACTTGACCGCCGGTTAAAATAGCGATGTCTTTTAGCATTTCTTTTCTTCTGTCCCCAAAGCCTGGAGCTTTAACCGCTGCGATATTCAACACGCCTCTTAATTTATTCACCACTAGAGTCGTTAAAGCTTCGCCCTCAATGTCTTCAGCGATGATTAAAAGCGGTTTGCCCTCTTTCATGGTTTTTTCCAATAGCGGGAGGATGTCTTTCATGCTAGAGATTTTTTTATCCGTTAAAAGGATGTAAGCGTTATCCAATTGAGCGGTCATTTTCTCAGCGTTCGTTACAAAATAAGGGGAGAGATAGCCTCTATCAAATTGCATGCCCTCTACGACATCTAATTCGTCTTCAATGCCCTTAGCTTCTTCAACGGTGATCACGCCGTCTTTACCCACTTTTTCCATAGCGTCAGCGATGAGTTTCCCAATATTGTGATCCGAGTTGGCAGAAATGGTCGCTACTTGGGTGATTTCTTCTTTACCGCCCACTTTTTTGCTAGCTTTTTTAAGCTCATTAATGATCGCTTCAGCGGCTTTATCCATGCCTCGTTTCACTTCAATAGGGTTAGCCCCAGCCGTGATATTCCTCAACCCTTCTTTAAAAATGCTATAAGCCAGCACGGTCGCTGTGGTCGTGCCATCGCCGGCAGCATCAGCGGTTTTGCTCGCTACTTCTTTAACGAGTTGAGCGCCCATGTTAGCCACCGGGCAACTTAATTCAATCTCTTTAGCCACGCTCACGCCATCTTTGGTGATGCTTGGAGCGCCATAGCTTTTTTGGATCAACACATTCCTACCTCTTGGCCCCATGGTAACTTTAACAGCGTCATGAAGTTGTCTCACGCCTTCAAATAGAAGGTTTCTTGCGCTATCTGAAAATTTAATTTCTTTTGCCATTTTGTATCCTTAATAATAATGTTTTTAGTGTTTTTTGTGATCATGACAGCAAGCTTCGGCATGCTTGTGATCTTTATGATCATGGCTATTGGCATGACAGCAAGATCCTGAGCTCACGATACCTAGAATGTCTTCTAGTTCTAGAACCATGTATTCAGTGCCGTCTAAAACGATTTCTGCGCCTTTGTATTTGCCAAAAGCGATCACATCGCCTTCTTTAACGCATTTGCAACCCTCACTGATTTTATGGCTAACGGCTTTGATTACGCCCATTAAAGGCTTTTCTTTAGCGTTATCAGGGATGATGATGCCTGAACTGGTTTTGTTCTCTTCTTCAAGTCTTTCTACTAAGACCCTTTCTCCTAATGGTTGAAACTTCATTTCAGTTCTCCTAAGTTTTGATAAATAAAATAGAAATTTAGCGCTTATTGTTATTAAGCGACATAACTATAGCGCATTTTTAGGGATAAGTCAAGCCATAAAAACAAAGATAAGATTATAAGTATAAGGATTTATTAGTCTATTTGTATCAAGTTTTATTAGTTCAAAAATATAAGGATTAGAAAAAGGGGGCGTTATCAACAAAGATTTTATTTATTGAGTATAATCCCTTTTGAGAAAGTCAAACCAAAAAAACTCATTAAAGAAAGCAAGAAAAATGATTCTTAAAAGTTCCATTGATCGCCTTTTGCAAACGATAGATATTGTAGAAGTCATCAGCTCTTATGTGGATTTGAGGAAGTCAGGTTCTAGCTACATGGCTTGTTGCCCGTTTCATGAAGAAAGGAGCGCGAGTTTTAGCGTCAATCAAGTTAAAGGGTTTTACCATTGCTTTGGGTGTGGGGCGAGCGGGGATAGCATTAAATTTGTGATGGCGTTTGAAAAGCTTTCGTTTGTGGAAGCGCTTGAGAAATTAGCCCACCGATTCAATATAACTTTAGAGTATGACAAAGGCGCTTATTACGATCATAAAGAAGATTACCACCTTTTAGAAATGGTGAGTTCGTTGTATCAAGAAGAGCTTTTTAACGCCCCGTTTTTTTTGAATTATTTGCAAAAAAGAGGGCTTAGCATGGAGAGTATCAAAGCGTTTAAATTAGGCTTATGCACGAATAGAATTGATTACGGCATTGAAAATAAAGGCTTGAATAGGGGCAAATTGATTGAATTGGGCGTGCTAGGCAAGAGCGATAACGATCAGAAAACCTATTTGCGCTTTTTGGATCGCATCATGTTCCCTATTTATAGCCCTAGCGCTCAAGTGGTGGGTTTTGGAGGGCGCACCTTAAAAGAAAAAGCGGCCAAGTATATCAATTCGCCCCAAAATAAGCTTTTTGATAAATCCAGTTTGCTCTATGGCTATCATTTGGCTAAAGAACACATCTATAAACAAAAACAAGTCATTGTAACAGAGGGGTATTTGGATGTGATTTTATTGCACCAGGCGGGTTTTAAAAACGCCATAGCCACGCTTGGGACAGCTTTAACGCCATCGCATTTGCCTTTGCTTAAAAAAGGAGAGCCAGAAATCCTTTTAAGCTATGATGGGGATAAAGCAGGGCGGAATGCGGCTTATAAAGCGAGCTTGATGTTGGCTAAAGAGCAAAGGAAAGGGGGGGTGGTTTTGTTTGAAAACAACCTAGACCCTGCGGATATGATCGCTAATAACCAGATTGAAACCTTAAAAAATTGGCTATCGCGCCCCATGGCTTTTATTGAATTTGTTTTAAGGCACATGGCGGGTTCCTATCTTTTAGACGATCCTTTAGAAAAAGATAAGGCTCTTAAAGAAATGTTAGGGTTTTTGAAAAACTTTTCCTTGCTTTTACAAAGCGAATACAAGCCCTTAATCGCTACCCTTTTGCAAGCGCCTTTGCATGTTTTAGGGATTAGAGAGCGAGTCTCTTTTCAGCCTTTTTACCCCAAAACAGAAAAACCCAATCGCCCTCAAAAGTTTGTGCATGTTTCTAATGTGCTCAGTTTGGAATTTTTAGAAAAATTAGTGATCCGCTATCTTTTAGAAGACAGAAGTTTGTTGGATTTAGCGGTGGGTTATATCCATAGTGGGGTATTCTTGCATAAAAAACAAGAATTTGACGCTTTGTGTCAAGAAAAATTAGACGACCCTAAATTAGTTGCGTTATTATTAGATGCGGATTTACCCCTAAAAAAAGGAGGGTTTGAAAAGGAATTGCGTTTGTTGATTTTGTGCTATTTTGAGCGGCAACTCAAGGAAATCCCTAAAAGCTCGCTCCCGTTTAGCGAAAAAATGATCTGTTTGAAAAAGGCTCGCCAAGCCATTATGAAATTAAAACAAGGAGAATTAGTCGCCATATGAAAAAAATAAAAGCTTTAGCCTTATTTAGTGGGGGGTTGGATAGTTTGTTGTCCATGAAATTGCTCATTGATCAAGGCATTGAGGTAACCGCCTTACACTTCAATATAGGGTTTGGGGGGAATAAAGATAAAAGAGAGTATTTTGAAAACGCCACCGCGCAAATCGGGGCTAAGCTCTTGGTGTGCGATATTAGAGAGCAGTTTTTTAACGATGTGTTGTTCAAGCCCAAATACGGCTATGGGAAATATTTCAACCCTTGCATTGACTGCCATGCCAATATGTTTAGGAACGCTTTTTATAAAATGCTTGAATTGAATGCGGATTTTGTTTTGAGCGGGGAAGTGCTAGGGCAACGCCCTAAATCCCAAAGGAAAGAAGCGCTCAATCAGGTGAGGAAATTAGTCAGAGAGGTGGGCGAAGAGGCTCGTTTTGATCCTATTTTAGACCGAACGCAAGCAAGCGATAAAAAGCCGCAATTTTTAGACGAATTGCTCTTAAGGCCCATGAGCGCTAAACTTTTAGAGCCTACTTTCATGGAAAAAAAGGGTTTTGTTGATAGAGAAAAGCTTTTAGATGTGAGTGGCAGGGGGCGCACTAGGCAATTGCAAATGATCAAAGATTACGGCTTGAAATATTATGAAAAACCAGGTGGGGGGTGCTTGCTTACGGATATTCAAGTGAGTAATAAGATTAAGAATTTGAAAGAATACAGAGAAATGGTGTTTGAAGACAGCGTGATTGTCAAAATCGGGCGCTATTTTGTTTTACCCCATAACGCTCGCTTGGTGGTGGCAAGGAATGAAGAAGAAAACCATAAGTTGGATATTCAACACCCCTTAATGGATAAGATTGAATTACTAGGCTGTAAAGGCCCTTTGAGTTTGGTGGATAAGAATGCGAGTCAAGAAGATAAAGAATTGGCCGGTCGTATCGCTTTAGGCTATGCTAAGACTTTAAAAAATCAAGCTTATCTCATTCAAATAGGGAATGAAAAACGCGAGCTTTACCCTTTGGATAAAGAGAGCGCTAGGGAGTATTTGTTCGCTTGAAAGGGAGTTTTTTTGAGAATTTTAGGGGTTTTCTTTTATGCTATAATGGAAAAAGCTCTAATCATTAAGCTATTTGCTAGGAGGTTTGCATGCAAGAGTTTTTAGGTTTTGGTGTGGTGGGGAATTTTGCAGGGCATTTGGAGCAAGCAGGAGAGAGTCATAGTTTTATTAACATGAAAAGCGAAGAAAAGGACGCCCCTAAGGGGTTGTTCCCTTTTTATATCCCGTATGAGAATTGCTATTTGGGGCGTTGTTGCATTGATAACCATAAGATTATTTTGCCAAATGATCCAAATTTAAGGGTGCAAGCAGAGCCAGAAATCGCTTTAGAATGCGATGTTAAGTATGATGAAAAACATTTGGTAACCAAGCTTGTACCTAATTTTTTCATGGCGTTTAATGACGCTTCTGTGCGTAATTTAGAAGCCACAAAGCTCTCCCAAAAAAAGAATTTTTCACCGGCTTCTAAAGGTATAGGGCAGAAATTGCCTATTGATAGGTTTGTTTATGGGGGGGTGTGTAACAATTTCTCTATCGCGTCTTTTTTGAAATACAATCATGTTTGGCACATTTATGGGGAAAACAGCAAATTGCTCAAATACGAATTTTTTTATCAAAAACTCTTAGACTGGATCAAAGACCAACTAAACCACCAACAAGATGGCGATTCTTTAGAGGCTTTAAGGCCTTTTTTAGAGCGCCATAATTTCCCTACCAAAATGATTTTTGCGATTGGGGCTACCCCTTATATGCCTTTTGCGCAAGAGCATTTTTTACAAAAAGGCGATGAGGTGGTGATTGTTGCTTACAACCATTTACAATATAGTTTTGAAAAGATTCAAAGCCTCTTAGAAGAAGACACCCTACAAACCAAAGAACACACTAATCTTTCTTATGTCTATCAAATCGTAGAATAGTAAGGCTTTTACCTCTTCAGCTTTGCTTTTTTACCCTTTCAAAGATCAAATGCACCCCTTTTGACCCCCTTTTAGAGGATTTTTATGGTTTTTTTGAGATAATAAAGCGTTATAAAGTTAATTAAAATTAAACAAAGGGGTTTTGATGTCCGCTCATTTTTTAAAAATCATTTTTTTAGTAGGCATGTGCGTTTCAAGTTTGTTCGCTGAAGGATTAGAGGGGTTTTTTAACGCCCTAGAAGCCCAGCTCAAAAGCCCCATCGCTAAGGGGATTTTAATGGTGATTTTCATAGGGATCGCCATTTATGTGTGGAGGAATTTGGACCGGTGGAAAGAGATTTTATTCACGATCCTTGGCGTGGTGTTTGGGATCTTTTTATTCTTTAAAGCCCCGAGTTTGGCGAATTGGTTTATGGGAATTTTTTAATGATTATCCTATCAGCGAGCGTGAAGAATTTGCGTGAAATTTCGGTTAAAGAAAAGTTTTTATGGCTGAACGCCAAATCTTATTTGATTTCTGTTTTTGCGCCTTTTATCTTGCTCCCTTGGATTGATTTATTGAGCGCTTTTTTATTGTATTTAGGGTTTTTAGCGCTCTTTAGCGCGCTGGAATTTTTTGATGAAGACATTGCAGATATTATTATCGCTAAAAGCAAAATAAAGACTAAAACCAAATGTTATAGAGCGTAGGATGTTAGAGAAGCTTTTAAACGCTATCAAGCAAAAAGTTTCAAATTATTTTTTAGGGGCTTTGCCTAAAAGTTATTCAATGAGTGAAGAAAACAACATTTTAGGCTTGTATGATGAGCATTTTTTGCTCACTAAAAACGAAAACTTAGTGGGAATCCTCCGTTTAGAGGGGGTGAGCTACACCCATTTAAGCACAGAGCAATTGCAAGATCTTTTCACCGAGCGTCAGATGGCGTTGGATTCTTTAGAAAAAGTCGTGGCGCGCCTGGTGGTTAAAAGGCGTAAAATTGATTATAAACAAAGCATTCAATCTGACTCTCAATACTTGCAAGCGATTTTGAATCAGTTTGAAAATAAAGAAGTGTATGAAAATCGGTATTTTTTAGTTTTAGAAAGCACTCACTCTTTGCATGGCGTTTTAGAGCATAAGAAAAAATCTTTCATGCACGCTAATAGAGAAAATTTTAAGGATATTCTCTCTTATAAAGCGCATTTTTTGCAAGAAACTTTAAAAAGCCTAGAAATCCAGCTCAAAAACTATGCCCCCAAACTCTTAAGCTCTAAAGAGGTTTTGAATTTTTACGCAGAATACATTAACGGGTTTGATCTCCCCTTAAAACCCCTAGTAGGAGGGTATTTGAGCGATAGCTATATCGCTAGTTCTATCACTTTTGAAAAAGATTACTTCATTCAAGAGAGTTTTAACCAAAAAACCTATAACCGCTTGATTGGCATTAAGGCTTATGAGAGCGAACGCATCACTTCTATAGCGGTGGGAGCGCTTTTATACCAAGAAACGCCTTTAGATATTATCTTTTCCATAGAGCCTATGAGCGCACATAAAACACTGAGTTTTTTAAAAGAGAGAGCCAAGTTTAGCATGTCCAATCTCGTTAAAAACGAGCTTTTAGAATACCAAGAATTAGTTAAAACCAAACGCCTATCCATGCAAAAATTCGCCCTAAACGTTCTTATCAAAGCCCCCAGTTTAGAGGATTTAGACGCTCAAACGAGCTTAATTTTAGGGCTTTTATTTAAAGAAAACTTAGTGGGCGTTATAGAAACTTTTGGCTTGAAAGGGGGGTATTTTTCCTTTTTCCCTGAACGCATCCATTTAAACCACCGCTTGCGTTTTTTAACCTCTAAAGCCCTGGCGTGTTTGATGGTGTTTGAAAGGCAAAATTTAGGCTTTAAGGCTAATTCATGGGGGAATAGCCCTTTGAGCGTGTTTAAAAATTTGGATTATTCCCCTTTTTTATTCAATTTCCACAACCAAGAAGTGAGCCACAATAACGCTAAAGAAATCGCCAGAGTGAATGGGCATACTTTAGTTATAGGGGCAACCGGAAGCGGTAAAAGCACGCTGATTAGCTATTTAATGATGAGCGCTTTGAAATACCAAAACATGCGCCTTTTAGCTTTTGACAGGATGCAAGGGCTTTATTCTTTCACCGAATTTTTTAAAGGGCATTACCATGACGGCCAATCTTTTAGCATTAACCCCTTTTGTTTAGAGCCTAATTTGCAGAATTTAGAATTTTTGCAATCCTTTTTTTTGAGCATGTTTGATCTCGCCCCTTCAAGGGATAAAGAAGCCTTAGAAGACATGAATGCGGTTTCTGGCGCGATTAATAGCCTTTATGAGACCTTATACCCTAAAACTTTTAGTTTGCTAGATTTTAAAGAAACGCTTAAAAGAACTTCATCTAACCAACTAAGCTTGAGCTTAGAGCCGTATTTGAATAACCCCCTTTTTAACGCTTTGAATGACGCATTCAACTCCAGTGCTTTTTTAAATGTAATCAACTTAGACGCTATCACCCAAAACCCTAAAGACTTAGGGCTTTTAGCCTATTATTTGTTTTATAAAATTTTAGAAGAGTCCAGGAAAAACGACAGCGGTTTTTTGGTTTTTTTAGACGAGTTTAAATCCTATGTGGAAAACGATTTATTGAACACTAAAATTAACGCTTTAATCACGCAAGCCAGAAAAGCTAATGGCGTGGTGGTATTGGCTTTGCAAGATATTTACCAATTAAGCGGGGTTAAAAACGCCCATAGTTTTTTAAGCAACATGGGGACTCTCATTTTGTATCCGCAAAAAAACGCTAGGGAGTTGAAACACAATTTCAATGTGCCTTTGAGCGAAACTGAAATTTCTTTTTTAGAAAACACCCCTTTGTATGCTAGGCAGGTTTTAGTCAAAAATCTGGGTAACGGGAGTTCCAACATGATTGATGTGAGTTTGGAAAGCTTGGGGCGTTATTTGAAAATCTTTAATTCGGATTCTAGCCATGTGAATAAAGTGAAAGCGTTACAAAAAGACTACCCTACAGAGTGGCGTGAGAAACTTTTGAAGAGTTAGTTTTAAAAGTCAGTTTCAATATCGTGTGAAACACTCCTATTCAGATGGCTAAGGCACACAAGAAATTAGGGGACTCTGCTGTATTCCTACCCTGAAGCGTTACCCTAAAATCCTATTGCATAGGTCTAAATAAGAGCTTAGGGATCATTTTAGCCATAAAAAGCTTATGTTTTCATTAAAAATGTTATGATACGCTCAAATTAGTCAAGCAAAAATTAAAAGGGTTAGATTGAAAATATTCGTTCTGTTGATGTCGGTAATTTTAGGAATATCATTAACAGGTTGCATAGGCTATCGTATGGATTTAGAGCATTTTAACACACTCTATTATGAAGAAGGCCCTAAACAGGCTTATGAATATTCCAAACAATTCACCAAGAAAAAAAAGAACGCTCTTTTATGGGACTTGCAAAACGGCTTGAGTGCTTTATACGCTAGAGATTACAAGGATTCTTTAGGGGTATTAGATCAAGCCGAGCAACGCTTTGATAAGCTGCAAAGCGCTTTCACAAAGGGGGCTGGTTATGTGGGCGCTACCATGATTAATGATAACGTGCGCGCTTATGGGGGGAATATTTATGAGGGCGTTTTAATCAATTATTACAAAGCGATAGACTACATGCTTTTAAACGATAGCGCGAAAGCTAGGGTGCAATTCAACCGCGCGAACGAACGCCAGCGCAGGGCTAAAGAATTTTATTATGAGGAAGTGCAAAAAGCCATTAAAGATATAGATTCTAGCAAAAAGCACAATATCAATATAGAGCGCTCTAGAGTGGAAGTGAGCGAAATTTTAAACAACACCTACTCCAATTTAGACAAATACGAGGCTTATCAGGGCTTAATTAATCCGGCGGTTTCGTATCTTTCAGGGTTGTTTTACGCTTTAGATGGGGATAAAAATAAGGGGCTAGGCTATCTTAATGAAGCCTATGGGATCAGTCAAAGCCCTTTCGTGGCTAAAGACTTGGTTTTTTTTAAAAACCCTAACAGGAGCCATTTCACTTGGATCATCATTGAAGATGGCAAAGAGCCGCAAAAAAGCGAAATTAAAATTGATGTGCCTATTTTTATGATCGATTCGGTTTATAACGTGAGTTTAGCCTTGCCCAAGCTAGAAAAAGGGGAAGCGTTTTATCAAAATTTCACTCTAAAAGATGGAGAAAAAGTAACGCCCTTTGACACTTTAGCCTCAATAGATGCAGTCGTTGCGAGCGAATTCAGGAAGCAATTGCCTTATATTATCACCAGAGCTATTTTATCGGCTACTTTTAAGGTGGGCATGCAAGCGGTTGCGAATTATTATTTGGGGTTTGTTGGGGGGTTAGTCACTTCATTGTATTCAGATGCGAGCACCTTTGCAGACACGAGAAACACGAGCATTTTTGCCCATAAAATCTATGTCATGCGCATCAAAAACAAAGCCTTTGAACATTATGAAGTTCAAGCTGATTCCATTGACGCTTTTTCGTTTTCCTTAAAGCCTTGTAAAAGATCGTTTGAAACCCCTAAAGTCATTGACGCTAGGGAATTGCTTTCAGGGTTTGTAGCGGCCCCACAAGTCTTTTGCTCTAACCGCCATAATATTTTATATGTGCGCAGTTTTAAAAACGGGTTTGTTTTGAGTCATTTAAAATGATTTAAAAACCCCCAAAGATAGTTTTTAAGTGTCGTTGGCATTAAACACAAACACGATATAATTATAAAACGATACGAAAACCTAAATTAAGGGGAAGTCATGGCTGATAGTTTAGCGGGCATTGATCAAGTTACGAGTTTACATAAAAATAACGAGTTGCAATTGTTGTGTTTCAGGCTGGGTAAAAACAAGGATTTGTATGCGGTCAATGTCTTTAAGATCCGTGAAGTGGTGAAATACCATGGCAATCTCACTATCATCAGCCACGAAAACAATTCGCTCGTTGAGGGGCTAATCATTATAAGAGAGCTCACCATTCCCTTGATTGATATGAAAAAATGGTTTTATTATGACAGTCAGAACAAGAACAAGGATTTACGCCCTTACAGGATAGAAAAAGAAAAAGGCGAAGACGATATTGTTATGATTTGTGAGTTTTCTCGCTGGACCATAGGGGTTAGGATCTATGAAGCGGATAGGATTTTGAGCAAGAAATGGACTGAAATGGAGCAAAGCGCCGGGTTAGGGGGATCTGCAGGGAATAACAAACTCGTGAGCCGCACGCGCTATTTTGACGGGCGTTTGGTGCAAGTGGTAGATATTGAAAAAATGCTTATAGATGTGTTCCCTTGGATTGAAGATGAAAAACACAACGATTTAGAAACGCTTTCTAAAATCCATTCTAACCAATGCGTTTTGCTCGCTGATGACTCCCCAAGCGTTTTAAAAACCATGCAAATGATTTTAGACAAGCTGGGTGTTAAGCATATAGATTTTATCAATGGTAAAACCCTATTAGAGCATTTATTCAGCCCAACAACCGATGTGAGCAATATTGGGCTGATTATTACCGATTTAGAAATGCCAGAAGCGAGCGGTTTTGAAGTGATCAAACAGGTTAAAAACGATCCTTTGACTTCAAAAATCCCTATCGTGGTCAATTCTTCTATGAGCGGCAGCTCTAATGAAGACATGGCCAGGAGTTTGAAGGCCGATGATTTCATCTCTAAGTCTAACCCCAAAGACATCCAGCGGGTGGTTAAGCAATTTTTGGAATTAGCATGAAAAAATACAGCGCTATCCCCACCCCTTGCTATGTGCTAGAGAGCGAACGCTTAGAAAAAAACGCCAAGATTTTAGAAATCGTGCGCCAGCAAAGTGGGGCAAAGGTTTTGCTCGCTTTAAAAGGGTATGCGTTTTGGCGTGAGTTTGGGATTTTGAGGCAAAAATTGAACGGGTGTTGCGCGAGCGGTCTTTATGAGGCTAAGCTCGCTTTTGAAGAATTTGGGGGGCGAGAGAGCCATAAGGAAATTTGCGTTTATAGCCCGGCTTTTAAAGAGGCTGAAATGAGCGCGATTTTACCCCTAGCGACAAGCATTATTTTTAACTCTTTTTACCAATACGCTACCTATAAAGACAGGATTTTAGACAAAAACAAGCAATTAGAAAACTTGGGCTTAAGCCCCATTAAAATGGGTTTGAGGATTAACCCCCTTTATAGCGAAGTAACCCCAGCGATTTATAACCCATGCTCTAAAACAAGCCGGTTAGGGATTACGCCTAGCGGATTTGAAAAGGGGGTGAAAGAGCATGGCTTAGAGGGGGTGAGCGGGTTGCATTTCCATGCGCATTGCGAGCAAAACGCCGACGCTTTGTGCCGGACTTTAGAGCATGTGGAAAGGCATTTCAAGCCTTATTTAGAAAACATGGCGTGGGTGAATTTTGGTGGGGGGCATCATATCACCAGGAGCGATTATGATGTGAATTTGCTCATCCAAACGATTAAGGATTTTAAAAAGCGTTATCATGATATAGAAGTGATCTTAGAGCCTGGGGAAGCCATAGGGTGGCAATGCGGGTTTTTAATCGCAAGCGTGATAGACATCGTTCAAAACGATCAAGAAATTGCGATCTTAGACGCTTCTTTTAGCGCTCACATGCCCGATTGCTTAGAAATGCCTTATCGCCCTAGTATCCTTAAAATTTCCGTAGAAAACGATGAAGAAATTATTGAAGTTGAAAAGGGCGAAAATCAAGGGGCGTTTTCTTATTTTTTAGGCGGCCCTACTTGTTTAGCGGGGGATTTTATGGGGAGTTTTAGCTTTGATACGCCTTTAAAAAGGGGCGATAAAATCGTGTTTCAAGACATGCTCCATTATACGATTGTTAAAAACAACTCGTTTAACGGCGTCCCGCTCCCGAGCTTAGCTAAAATAGACCAACAAGGTTTCAAAATCCTTAAAAACTTTTCTTATGAAGATTATAAAAACAGGAATTAAGGCTTTTGATTAAAGCTTTTTGGGGCTTGTAAAAAGGCTCACGCACAACATTCCAATACCAAGCCCAGCCAACACTGCGCCAATGGTGTGCATGTCTAAATAGATGCGAGCGAGCATGGTTAAAGGGATTAAAGGCAAGAGCCACAAGTATTTTTTAAAAGAATAACGGCGCATTAAAAACACCACCGCCAAACCCACCATGGACGAATGCCCGCTTGGCATGTTGAAATTACCCCCATAAGGGCGCTCGCCCAAACGCCGATCATTGATCGTTACATGGTTTAAGGCTCTTTTAGTGGTGTGCGTGAGAATGGTTGTAGCGATAGAGGTGTTAGCGACTTGAAAAAGCCCTATGGCATCTCTTTGGATTAAAGGGATAACCACAGATAAGATCGTAGGGATAAAGCGTGCGTAATGCTCGGTGAAATGAAACACCAAAGGTACGCTATGCTGTTTAGGGACTTTAGGGAAAGGTGCAAAAACACCCAATAAAATCAAGCCCAAACTGAACGCTAACAGAATTTTAGAAAAGCTTTTAGGCAGGCTTTCCAAAAATTTTTGCTTGAATAGGAATTTTTTCATGCGTGTTATTTTACTCTTTTTTGTGTTTGAGCAGATCCAAAGAAGGGCGATAAACAACGCTAGGGTTTTTAAGATCTTCAAACACCCCTAAAACGCTATGGAAAATCGTGTTTTGATTAATGGGGGTTTGGGTTTGAATGATGGAATGCTCCTCTTTAAAAAGATCGTTGGCATAAACGATAAAGGGGATCTCGTATTGCTCTTTAGGGGCGATGCTTTTAGGAATGCCATGCAAATAATACGCTCCTTCGCCCAAACTTTCGCCATGATCGCTTAAATAGATCATTAAGGCGGGCTGCTTGGCTTTTTCAAGCATGCTAATGATTTTGTCTAGCAGATAGTCGTTGTAAAAAATGGTGTTGTCATAGGCGTTAATCAAGCTTTCTTTGGAGCAAGAAGACAGATCGGCGCTTGAACAATAGGGCTTAAACACCCTAAAATTTAAAGGCACTTTATTGTCATAGTTGGGGCCATGCGAGCCGGCAAGGTGTAAGATGAGTAAGACATTTTCATTAGAGTGTTCTTTTAAAAGGTCAGGCAAATTATAGAGCAAGGATTCATCATAAGGAGCGATCGCTTCACAATTGGGGCATTTTTGAATCAATTCGTAGTTTTTACGATAGCTCGTAACCTTAACGTTCTTTTCGCCGTCATTCGCGCTATACCAAAAGACTTTGATACCGGCTTTAGTCAAGTAAGTGGGCAAATTTTCATAAGCGTTGTTTTTAAAAGAAGAATCTAAAATGCATTCCAAACTCGCTGTCGTGTAAGTGGCGCAAGAAGTAGCGTTAAAAAGGGTAAGTTCATGATTTTCTAAGCGCTTGCTCAATCTTGGGGTGGTGGGTTTATCATAGCCATAAAGAGCGTAATTGTGTTTCCTAGCACTTTCGCCAATGACTAGCACCACAAAGGTATTAGAATGGTTGGGCGAAAAGAGAGGGAGCGGCTTGATAGTGGGGGCGAAAAATTTAAGAGCGCTCGCTCTAAAAGCGTTCACGCTATAAGCGAAGGGCAAAATTAAGCCCCCTATGAATTTCGCATGCTTGTCAAACCACAGCCAATTTTTAGCGTTAGCTAAAGCGCTAGCGATAAAAATAAACACTAACGCCAAGATCGCTAAAAAGGGCGCTTTTTTAGAAGAATTTTTGAGGGGGATTTTATAAATGATATAGCCAGGCAGCACCCCAAAAACAACGATAAAAACGAATAATTTGACGCTCAAAAAGCCTAAAAGCTCATGCGTGTTGGTGTTTAAAACATTGCCCATCATGCTCTTATTTAAAAACACCTTATAAGCGCTAATGAAATAGAAAGCGATGGAATTGAGCCAACTAAAAACTATCGCGCTTAAGCGCATCAAAGAAGCAGAGATCAGGCCTAACGCCAAAAAAAGAGCGCCATTAACGCAAAAAAGCACCACAACCATCATGGCTATAAAACTAACCTGGTTGCTTTCTTTATAGACATAAGCGAACAAAGGGAAATGGTATAAAACGCCAAAAATAAGGCTATAGAGCAAACCGGCTTGCAGACAACTCAGGGGCTTTAAAAACTTTAAATGGAATAATGATGTCAAACACGCCCCTTAAAATCAATCAATCTTAGGATTATATCGTAGGTATGGAGATTTTATGGTTTATTTTAAAGTGGAAAGCGCTTTTGTTAGGGTGGTTGCATTAAGGGCTTTAAAGCGCGTTTGTTGTAGGATTTTATCATGCCCCATAGTTAGGATATGGGGCAAATCTGTTTTTAAAAGGGTTTATCATGAAAAGAAAGCATGATAAAAACCTTTGTATTATACATTAAAATCTCTTTTAAGGGGTTTAAAGTGGTCTTTTCTATAGAAAAGTAATGTATTAGCCAAAGTTCCCCTGAGTTTAAAAGCTTAGGGGTTTCCTTGTGGGTGGGTTTGTCCTTGACTTTGGGGCGTTTGCATTGGGTTATAAAAATAATCGCTTGAATAACGCTGATTTTTATTTAGATTGTAAAAAACGCCTTTGAGTATTTTTTGTGATTAACGCTTGAAGTTAAAAAATTTTATTTGGTGGAAAAAATTAAAAAAGTTTAGAAAAATAAAAACTTTATGAAAAGATTAAAAAGGGAGTGGGAAGTCAGTTTAAAAAAAAGATTAAACCCCCCAAAAAGAGGGTTTAAAAAGGGGTTAAATGCTTTAGTAAGCAAACACATAGTTGAGATACACGCTATAAAGCCTTCTGTATTGCAAGGTAGTGCCGAGCAAAGAATAGTAATTCGTGTTGATCGTGGGGATCTTCACGCCTAATTCCATGCCATGTTGCGCGCTATGATCAGCGCCTCTTCTCTTATTTCTGGCGAGATTGGTCCTTAAGCCCAGATTGAATAAGAATTGGAAATTCGCCGTGTTGATTTTAGCTTTATAGTAGTTGTTCACATTCGCTAAATTCACATACTGAGAATTAAGCCATGAAGTCCCGGCTAGTTGGATACCGCCAAACGCGCCAAAAGAAATCTTATTGTTTTTAGTGGCTTTATCGTTGATGAAATTCACTAACAAATCGCTCCCCACGCCATAAGTCCAAACATCAGAAGAGGCGTTGAAAAATTGGGATTTGTTATAGGTGTGGTTGTAATCCACAAAGCCGTAGTATCTTAAGCCCCACCATTTCTTTTCCCCAAAGAATTGCTTATAGCCCACTTGAAAGCCAATCCCGTTCATCGCGCCGTTGTTGGTGGTAGAAGCGGCGATTAAACCGGCGCGTCTGAAAGGGTTACTGCCTAATTCTTGACTCCTAGATTGCACTTGAGAATGGATGTTGGAGTCAATATAGTAGTTATCCTGTATGCCTTGCGGGCTATTAGGGTTAGTCTTTTTGCTCACCACATTTTGTAAAGATTGCGCATCAGGCAAGCTAGAAATGGCTGCTGTGATGCTGTCATAGTGTTCGCCTAGCTTTTTGTATTGGCCGCTGAAATTCGCTAAAGTGTAGGCGAGGTTGCGCGCGTTATGGATTTGCTCGGCTTGGTCGCCAAAATGAGCGATGCTGTCTTTTAAATTCGTTACGGTTTCTCCCACATACGCGCAGCCTGCCCCCCAAGTGTTACCGGTCACTGTGCCGGATGGCGTGCCACGGAGATGGCCATTTTGCACTTCATGGCACACCCCTAAAGAGTCTTTTACGAACTCTGCAGGGATTCTTTCAAAGTCTTTCACCACTGCCTGAGCGCGGTTTAAAATCTCCGCTTGCGCTTTAGCGTTAGCGAACATGCTTTGGGCGAAGTTGGCGTCTTTATAGGGGTTGAATGTCTTCCCGGTGTCTAGGTTGTGCTGGTTTTGCGCGTTTGCAGCAACGATCTTGGATTGCTCTACGGCTATTGCAGCGTTTGTGATCATGTCTTGAATCGCGCTGATTTCATTTTTAAAATTCCCGCACGCTGTCCCATCGCCGTTTATACCTTGCCAATAATTTTTACCGCCATTACTCAACCATGGGCATGCTTCATTAAGAGTGGTTAAAATCGTGCTAGCCTGCTTTAAAAGCTCTTGAGCGTTGTTGGAGATTTTGATATCTTCTTTAGTTTCTTTATACTCTCCATTCACCCACTTGATTGAAACAAATTGCTCGTTAGTCCATGGAAATTTCCATCTTTCTCCTGGTTCGACAGTATCATTTTTCTTCCCTTTTATTTCAAAATTAAGTTCTTTGGTGTCGCTTAAGGCTGGAATATCTTGCCCACTGCTCCCGAAAGCCTTTTGGATGATTTGATAAGCCCTATTGATTTTCGCGTAGTTTTCAGTGGATATACCGCTCCACTTTCCTGGCTCATAAAACGAATCGCAAGTAATGGTAGTCCCCCCATTTGATGGCACATTTTCAAAGGTTTGAACGCCTCCATTTTTATTTTTGTTAGAGCCAGGGCCGCAAACGCTGATCGAATAGCTCATGACTTGCCACAACCCCGCTGCCGCATTCAAGGCTAAAAGCACCGCTTGATACGCCGGGGAATTCTTTTTATCATTGATTAAATTCTTCGCGCTTGCGTTCAAATTGCCCCTTGCGTTATTGATAGCGTTGGGGTCGGCGGACTGCCTGATGAGAGTGTTTAGGACGCTATAATTCGTTAAAAGATTGTTCAGTCTTTCATAGCTGTCTGAGAGTTCTTGAATGCCCTTAGTGTTTTTCACCATTTGAGCGGATTCGCCGATTTGATAGCCGGCACTCACAAAAAAGCCGTTGTCTTCAGCGCTTAAAGCGGAAACTAAAAGCGAACCTAAGGTTAATGACAGAAATTTTTTCTTCATGTTTTCTCCTTTTCTTTTTAAAATAAGATTGATTTTATCCGTCAGATCTTGCGGAAGTGTGTCTTTAAGTAAGAACATACCGCAAGCTTTCGTTAATATAGTATAAATTAATGGAATTTTGATATTAATTAGGCATTTTTGCCCTTTCAAAAAAAAAAAAAAAAAAGGTTTTTGTGGAGTTTCTAAACAAATATTAAACCAATAAAGGTCATTTTAAAAGAAATGAGGTTGTTTGAATGGGGGTAGCTATAAAAAAAGGGGTTTTTTTAACTTTGGTTGTTTGGTTTGTTGTCAAAAGGATTTTTTCTAAAAAATGAGATTTGGTTGCTTGAGATTTGTTGTAAAAAGGATTTTTTCTTTAGATTTGTTGTAAATTTTGTTGCAAAAAGGATTTTCTTAAGGAGATAAAAAGGTTTTGCGATCATTTCCCTCAAAAACTCAAGGGTTTCTAGGGTTTCTTTAAAAAAAGTGGTGGTTTCAATGAAACGCTAATTTCTAAGAGCGTTCCCTAAGCCCAAAAAGCTTAGGGGTTTGCTTTAAAAAGTGGGGTTATTTTTGAGTTTTGGGGCGTTTGCATGCGGTTATTTAAAAATTACCGCTTGCTTGGTGTGAGATCCTTACTCTTTTAAAAAGGCTTTGAGCGTTTCTTAAAACTATCATCAACGCTTTCTTAGGGCAAAATTAGGACAAAGCCTAATCCCCTACATAGACTTGTCTTGGGCGTGTGATCCTAGCTTGCGGGCTTTTGACATGCTCTAAAAGCTGAGCGCACCAGCCCACGGTTCTGCCAATGACAAACACCGGCGTGAAAAAACGCACCGGGATTTTTAAAGCCCTTAAAATCGTGCCGGAGTAAAAATCCACATTAGGGTAGAGATTCCTTTCAATGAAATATTCATCTTTTAGCGCGATTTCTTCCACTTTGGCAGCGATTTCGCTCAATCTCTCGTCCATTTTAACGCCTTTTTTATGCAGTTCGTCTTTTAGACCTTTTAAGATTTTAGCACGCGGATCGTAGCTTTTATACACCCTATGCCCAAAGCCCATGAGTTTGAAGCTGTCGTTTTTGTCTTTCACTCGCGCAATGTATTTATCCACATTTTTCACATCGCCGATTTCTTCTAATTGGATAAGCACTTTTTCATTCGCCCCGCCATGCAAATGCCCCCACAAAGCGCTAATGCCTGCGCTAATGGCGGCATAAGGATGCACGCCGGTGCTAGCGACATTCCTTACTGTGGTAGAAGAGGCGTTTTGCCCATGATCAGCGTGCAAAGTTAGGATTTTATCAAAAGCTTCCACTTCTAGGGGCGTAATTTCCATCTCGCCTTGAGTGGTGTGTTTCAAGCGGCTATAAGGATACCCTCTCAGCATGAAAAGGATATTTTCCACATAAGAACGCGCGATGTCCGGATAAATGATGGGTGCTCCCACTTCATTACGATAGCAAATAGCCGCAAGCGTGGGGATTTTAGCGACAATCCTTCTAGCCATAGTCTGGTAATCTTCTTCAGTGTGCATGTTTTGGTGCGTGGAATAAAGGGTGGATAAAATAGACACACCGCTAGAGAGTTTCGCCATAGGGTGGGCGTTGCTAGGGAAAGCTGAAAACATGTTGAGTAAGCTCTCATGCACAAAGCTTCTGTGGCGCAATTCCAGTTCAAATTCCAAGCTTTCATCTTGATTTTTGGGTAATTCCCCTGTGAGTAATAGCCTGCACACATCTACATATTTGTATTTGGCGACTAAATCTTCTATTCTGTGCCCTCTGTAATACAATTCGCCTTTTTTGCCATTGATATAGCTGATTTTAGATTGACACCCAGCGGTAGAAGAATACCCTGGATCGTAGGAAAAAAACCCGGTCGTTTCAAAGAGCTTGGAAAAATCCACCGCTTTAGGCCCACGAGTGCATTCAATCGTTTCAAATTCATAGCGTTCATTATTTTCATTATTGATTAAAGTAACAGACATTGTGATTTCCTTAAGTTTTGATAATATTCAACTCCTAATTATAAGCCAAAAAATTAAATGATTTCTTTTTAAAAACATTTCGTTTTTTCAAGTTATTTCCAACCGCTACTTTTAAACACGCATTTAAAAAAGATTTTTAGGGGTTATAAGTATTTTTGCGCTAGTATAGTTACTCAAATTTTATAAACAAGGACAAGAGATGGCTTACAACCCTAAAATTTTACAAAAGCCTAAAGAGGGCGAAGAAATTACGATTAAAGACAATAAATTGCATGTGCCAAACCACCCCATTATCCCTTTCATTGAGGGCGATGGCATTGGATCGGATATTACCCCTGCGATGATTAAAGTGGTGGATAGCGCGGTTCAAAAGGCTTATAAGGGCGAAAAAAAAATCGCATGGTATGAAGTGTTTGTGGGCGAAAAATGCTATCAACAATTTAAAGATCATAAGGAATTAAGCCCCGAAGAGCAATGGCTCTTACCGGACACTATTGAAGCGATTAACCACTATAAAGTTTCTATTAAAGGGCCTTTGACCACGCCTATTGGTGAGGGGTTTAGATCGTTGAATGTAGCGTTACGCCAAAAAATGGATTTGTATGTGTGCTTGAGACCGGTTAGGTGGTATGGTAGCCCAAGTCCGGTGAAAGAACCACAAAAAGTGGATATGGTGATTTTTAGAGAAAATTCTGAAGACATTTATGCGGGCATTGAGTGGCAAGAAGGCAGTGCGGAAGCGAAAAAACTCATCCATTTTTTACAAAATGAACTAAAGGTTAAAAAAATCCGCTTCCCTGAAAGCAGCGGCATAGGGGTAAAACCCATTAGCAAAGAAGGCGCAGAGAGGTTGGTGAGAAAAGCGATTGAATACGCGATTGATAACGACAAGCCAAGCGTAACTTTTGTGCATAAAGGCAATATCATGAAATACACCGAAGGGGCGTTCATGAAATGGGGCTATGCGCTCGCTCAAAAAGAATTTAACGCTCAAGTCATTGATAAGGGCCCATGGTGTTCTTTGAAAAACCCTAAAACCGGTAAAGAAATTATCATTAAAGACATGATCGCTGACGCGTTCTTGCAACAAATCTTATTGCGCCCTAGCGAATACAGCGTCATTGCGACCATGAATTTGAACGGGGATTATATCTCTGATGCGTTAGCGGCGATGGTGGGGGGTATTGGTATCGCTCCTGGGGCTAATCTCAATGACACAGTGGGCATGTTTGAAGCCACTCATGGCACCGCTCCTAAATACGCCGGGCTGGATAAAGTCAATCCGGGGTCTATTATCTTGAGCGCGGAAATGATGTTAAGGCATATGGGTTGGGTGGAAGCGGCTGATTTGATCGTCTCTGCGATGGAAAAAGCGATTAAGAGCAAGAAAGTTACTTATGATTTCGCTCGTTTAATGGATGGGGCTAAAGAAGTGAAATGCTCTGAATTCGCTAGCGTGATGATTGAAAACATGTGAAAGAGCGTTTTTTAGGCTCTGGTGTTTGAATGCGAAAAAAAGGCTAATACTATCATAAGGAATGAAGTTGATAAAATTTGTGCGTAATGTGGTTTTATTCATTTTAACAGCGATCTTTTTAGCACTCATGCTTTTAGTGAGCTATTGCATGCCCCATTATAGCGTGGCTGTCATTAGTGGGGTGGAAGTCAAAAGAATGAATGAAAATGAAAACACGCCCAATAATAAGGAAGTAAAAACCCTTGCCAGAGATGTCTATTTTGTGCAAACCTACGACCCTAAGGATCAAAAAAGCGTAACCGTCTATCGTAACGAAGACACGCGCTTTGGCTTCCCTTTTTATTTTAAGTTTAATTCGGCTGATATTTCAGCTCTCGCTCAAAGTTTAGTCAACCAGCAAGTGGAAGTGCAATACTATGGCTGGCGGATCAATTTGTTTAACATGTTCCCTAATGTGATTTTTTTAAAGCCCTTAAAAGAGAACGCTGAGATGTCAAAACCCATTTTTAGCTGGATTTTATACGCCTTGCTGTTAGGGGGCTTTTTTATCAGCGCGCGTTCTGTTTGCGCTTTATTTAAGAGCAAAGCTCATTAATTCTTTTAGGCTTTGTTGGAAAATCACAATGGGGTTATTGGAGCGTTTATTAAAAAGCTCAATATAGGGCAAACTGATGCTGTGAAAAGCGGTGTTGTTTCCTTTTAAATTGATAGCGATTTGATAATCTATTTTATGGGATTTCAATAAAAAGTCATTCAGCAAACAATCATTAATCAAGCCCAAATTATCATGGCTGATCAAAAGTATTTTGGCTTTTAATTTTAGGGCCAAATCCAGCATGTTTTCTTCTAAAGTGATAGGCACGCATAGCCCCCCAGCCCCTTCAACGATGACTAAATCGTAAGTTTTGGTGAAATTGTGAAGGCGTTGGGTTAAATTGTCCGTGTCAATGGGGGCGTTTGGATCTTCTTCTTGTTGGGCGATAAGGGGGGCTGAGGCTTTATGATAACGATAGAATGAAATGTCTTTTAAGGTTAAAGAGCGATCCAAAAGGCGGTTATCCTGTAAGAATAGATGCGCATCGCTAAAGTGGTTGGTTGCATCATTAACGCCCGTTTCAATGGGTTTTAACAAGATCGTTTTAACGCCACAAGCGTTGCAATATTGGGCTAAGAGCCTAGCGCATGTGGTTTTTCCGGCATTGGTGTTAGTCGCGCTGATAAAAAGCATGGTTTAACCTTTAAATTTATAGTCATTACCCCTAAACTGATAAGCGCTATCAAAGATTTGAGCGGTCAATACATTTTTGATTTGTGGTAACTTCACATTCTTTAACGCTTCTCGTGGGACTTCAACCACCAATTCGTTTAACGCTTCGTCGCTTAAAGGGTTATCAATATCAAAAATGAAACTTAAGATATTGTGGAGTGAGTTATAGGTAACCCTGTCTATTAACGCATAAGTTAGTCTAATGCTCTCTGCTTGCTCTATGGCGGTTACGATGCTTTTAGATAGTCTAGGGCTGATACTATCAAGTTGTGTCGCTAAATCTGAGATAAAGCAATACCCTGCATCGGTGTCTATGGTGTTAGCAATCAATGTCTTACTCACTTTTTCCTTTTTGGTTTATAGCTATTCCCCAGTCCTTGCTCTAAAGCTTCTTTCTCCCACCTTTCTATCTCGTCCATATAGTATAGTAATGCGGGCTGTGTTAGGAATCCTACCACGACTATATTTCCCTTCAATACAACTTCTAATATAGCCACTAACTCCCCCACCACCACCAGAAAATAAGTTGTCTGTTACTCTGAATTTGGGCCTATTTTGTCTAGCCAATCTTGCAGCTTCTACTTCTGCTTTGAATTTTTTACCAAGCTCCTTTGGCACAGGAACACATTCTGGTATCTCATCAGTAGGTTCTAAAAAGTCATAGCTCGATCTTATTTTTATGTCATTTTTTTTCGATCTCATTTTTATACCCTTTTTTAAGCGAGATTGTAGCGCTTTATCTTTGAGCTTTCAGCGGGTCATTAGGGTTTATTTGGTATAATATCAAAACTCCATTTAAGGTTGGTTCTTATGAATATTTTATTTGGGATTAGCGACACGCAAGAATGTTATAACGCTATTAAATTCGCTGTCAAATTAGCCCATTCGCTTAAAGAGGTCCGTTTCACTCTATTGCATGTGAGCATGGAAGTGTTTATTTATAGCGAAAGCGGGATGATGGATTATGGCCAGACAGAAGCCTTAGAAGAAGAAAAAGCTAAGGCTTTGTTAAAGCAATTTGAAGACGCTTTCAAAAAAGAAAATATAGAGTGCGAGAGCGTTCTAAAAAGCGGTGATTTGATTGATGTGGTTTTAGAAATGGCAAAGGATTATGATTTGTTGTTGATCGGGGCGAGCGAATCCAATTTGTTGTATCGTTTGTTCATTTCACACCAAAATAGCTTGGTTGAACAATCCAGTATCCCTGTTGTGATCGCCAAGTAGCATGAATAAGCGGCATGAAAATGTATAACATACCCACCCCCACCATGGCGCAAGTGATCATGGTTGATGACCCCATTACGACAACGGAATTTGTCATCTCTGCTTTGAGGGATTTTTTTGACAAGTCTTTAGAAGAGGCCAAAGATCTCATATCAAGCATCCATCGTGATGGCTGTGGGGTTTGTGGCGTCTATCCTTATGATATTGCCAGGCATAGGGCAGCATGGGTTAGGGACAAAGCCAAAGCGTTAGAATTCCCTTTAAAATTATTGGTAGAAGAGATAAAATAATGGCTAAATTCAATCAAGATCTCAATGAAGTTCTAACCCAAGCTTTAAATTTAGCCCTAGATCTCAACCATGCCCTTTGCACCACAGAGCATGTGCTATTAGTCATCTTAGAGCATGAGAGCGGGGCAAAGATTATTGGCGCTTTAGAAAGAGATGATTATGATAGAATGAGGCAAATCCTTAAAGACTACTTGTTGCAATATGTGCCTTTAAAGAATGATCCCGCCAAAATGCCTGACAGGAGTTTTGTGCTATTAAGAATGCTTAAAAGAATGTATGCGAGTGCTTTTGAGAGCGTGGGCGTGGAAGAATTGCTTATTTTAATGCTGGATCACCCCGATTGTTACGCTTCAAAACTCATGGATAGTTTTGGCATCGCTCGTTTGTATTCTAATCCTACTTTGTTGGATTTGGATAACCATGGTATTCCTAATGACACTAATAATGATGAAGAAGCACCCAAGAACACTTCCTTAAAAAAATACGCTAAAAATTTGAGCGCTTTAGCCCAAGAGAACGCTTTAGATCCAGTCATTGGCAGAGAAGAAGAGATTTTAAGAGTGATAGAAATTTTAGGGCGCAGGAAAAAGAATAACCCGCTTTTAATTGGCGAAGCGGGCGTAGGGAAAACCTCTATCGCTGAAGCTTTGGCTTTAAAAATCGCTCAAAAAGAAGTGCCGGAGTTTTTGCAAGAATATGAAGTCTATTCTTTGGATTTAGCCTTAATGGTGGCTGGGGCAAAATACAGAGGGGATTTTGAAAAACGCTTGAAAAAAACGCTTAAAGAGATCCAACAAAACGGCCGCATCATTTTATTCATTGATGAAATCCACACCCTTTTAGGCGCAGGGAGCAGTAACGCTGGGAGCTTGGATGCGGCGAATATATTAAAACCGGTTCTAACGGATGGGAGCTTGAAATGTTTGGGAGCGACCACTTTTGAAGAATACCGCAGCGTGTTTGAAAAAGACAAAGCTTTTAATAGGCGCTTTTCAGTAATAAAAGTTGAAGAGCCTTCTAAAGAAGCGTGTTACTTGATTTTAAAAAAGATCGCTCCCCTTTATGAAGAACACCACCAGGTGCGTTATGATGAGAGCGTGTTTAAGGCATGCGTGGATTTGACGAGTGATTACATGCATGATAAATTCTTACCGGATAAAGCGATTGAATTATTAGATGAGGTGGGATCGAGGAAAAAAATCAACCCTAAAAAGGGCAAAAAAATCGGCGTTGATGACGTGAAAGAAACGCTCGCTATAAAGCTTAAAATCCCTAAAATGCGTTTGAGCAGCGATAAAAAAGCCCTTTTAAGGAATTTAGAAAAATCGCTTAAAAATAAGATTTTTGCCCAAGCAGACGCGATCAGTCTTGTCAGCAATGCGATTAAAATCCAGTATTGCGGGCTTTCTTCTAAAAATAAGCCTGTGGGGAGCTTTTTATTCGTGGGGCCTAGTGGGGTGGGGAAAACAGAGTTGGCTAAAGAATTGGCCTTGAATTTGAATTTGCATTTTGAACGCTTTGACATGAGCGAATACAAAGAAGCCCATAGCGTGGCAAAGCTCATCGGAAGTCCTAGCGGTTATGTGGGGTTTGAGCAAGGGGGGTTATTGGTGAATGCGATTAAAAAGCACCCGCATTGTTTGCTGCTTTTAGATGAGATAGAAAAGGCTCATTCTAATGTGTATGATTTGTTGTTGCAAGTGATGGATAACGCTACTTTGAGCGATAATTTAGGCAATCAGGCGAGTTTTAAGCATGTGATTTTGATTATGACTTCAAATGTGGGGAGTAAGGATAAGGATACGCTAGGGTTTTTTAGCGCTAAAAACACCAAGTATGATAGAGCCGTTAAAGAGCTTTTGACCCCTGAATTACGATCTAGGATTGATGCGATCGTGCCGTTTAACGCGCTCAGTTTGGAGGATTTTGAACGCATTGTCTCTGTGGAATTGGACCAATTAAAAGCCCTAGCGTTAGAGCAAGATATAGCCTTAAAATTCCATAAAGAAGTTGTGAAATTTATTGCGCAAAAAAGCTACCAAACGACTTTAGGAGCGAGAGAAATTAAAAAAATCATCCACCATGAAATCAAAACTAAATTAAGCGATATACTGCTCTTGCAATCGCTTAAAAAACCTTGTAAGATCGCTTGCTTGCTAGAAAAAAACCAATTGGTTTTAAAAGAAATCAAGTGCACACAAAAGGTGAAAGAAAATGACTTTTGAAATGCTTTATAGTAAAATCCATAGGGCTACTATCACAGACGCTAATCTCAATTATGTAGGCTCGATCACTATAGATGAGGGTTTGGCCAAGCTGGCTAAGATCAGAGAGGGCATGAAAGTAGAAATCGTCAATATCAATAACGGCGAACGCTTCAGCACCTATGTGATTTTAGGGAAAAAAAGAGGCGAAATCTGCGTCAATGGTGCAGCAGCCAGAAAAGTGGCCATAGGCGATGTGGTGATCATTTTAGCTTATGCGAGCATGAATGAAGATGAAATGAATGCACACAAGCCATACATTGTGTTAGTCAATGAAAAAAATGAAATTTTAAAAAAGGGTTAGAGATGGATTTTAGCCAATTGAGTGGGTTATTAGACGGCGTGAAAAAAGAATTTTCTCAATTAGAAGAAAAGAATAAAGACACGATCCACACTTCCAAAAGCGGTGGAGGAATGGTGAGCGTGAGTTTTAATGGGGTTGGGGAGTTAGTGGATTTGCAAATTGATGACAGCCTGTTAGAAGATAAAGAAGCGATGCAAATCTATTTGATGAGCGCTTTGAATGACGGGTATAAAAATGTGGAAGAAAACCGAAAAAACTTAGCTTTTAAAATGTTGGGGAATTTTACCAAGTTGTGATGTTTCACAAAGCCCTTATCGTTCTATGGTTTTTTGTGAATGGCTTAGGGGCTTATGATTTCAAGCATTGTCAAGCGTTTTTTCAAAAAGCGAGCCTTCAAAAAGGGGGCGTGGCTTTAAAAGAATTGCCTAAGGGCGTGTATTTATATTATTCTAAAACCTACCCTAAACATGCCAAAGTCATCAAATCCGATCCTTTTATTGGATTGTATTTGTTGCAAAGTGCGCCAAGCGAGTATGTTTATACGTTAAGGGATTTGGACAAAGACGCCCTTATAAGGCCTATGGCTAGTATAGGGGATAAAGAAGCCCTAGAAGCGCGATTATTGGTGGGGCAAAAAGGCTATGATCGCTACGCTCAAATTTCGCAAAAGACTCAAAAAAATGGCGTTATCAGCAATATTTGCTACCAAATGTTAGGGCTAGGGGTAGGGGGGAACGGCTTTATAGAAACGAAATTCATCAAGCGCTTTTTAAACCAACAAGAGCCTTATTATGGGGATATTGGGGTGCGTTTAGAAGAACATCATAAGCGTTTAGTGGTAGCGCAATTTGATCCCTTTTTCCCTAAAAACCCTTTTTTAAAAAACGATGAAATCCTAGCGATTAATGGCTACAAGATCCACTCGTTAGCGGAGTTTGAATGGGTGGTGAGCAATCTTTCATATCAAAGCCTTATAAAAGTGAAAATCAAACGAAACCATCAAATCAAAGAAGTAACGCTCAAAGTCAATAAGCGTTATGGGGGGTTTTTACTCAAAGACACTTTTTTAGAGCGCTATGGCATCGCTTTAGACGAGCGTTTTATCATCACTAAAATAGGCAATCATTTGCCCAAAGGCTTGGATTTTTTAAAGCTTGGGGATAGGATTTTATGGGTGAATCGTAAAAATGTGGCGTTCAACCCAAAAGCTTTAAGAGAAGCGTTAAGCGCGCCTAAAATTGAATTATTAGTCTGGCGTAAAGGCTTTGAATTTTACATTAAAGTCCGTTGAAATTGATGAAAAATGACGCTTATGAAATCATTCTTTCTTGGTTTATCACGCCTCTCACGGCGATTTTAGGGCGTTTCGCTGAATTTTTCCTCTACACCTTGCATGCGCAATTGGTGTTTAATAGCGTGGTCGCTTTAGCGTTCATGCTCTTTGCTTATAGGAGTTTGAAAGAGCAGAATTTTTTCAGCGCTAGCGCGCTTTTAGAGGCGTTATTATTTGTGGGGTTTTTTGCGCTGTTTAACTACGCTTTGAAAAACCCTTCGCATTTTTATGAATTGTTTCAAAACGCTATTTTCATTGCGCCTAACATGATCACGCAAAGCCTTTCTCAAAGCTTGAGTAACTTTTCTAACCATGCGCTTTCTTTAGATTTTATCTTTAATCATGGTTTTTATGCCCTTAGCTTTATCAGCGATTTGAGCCATAATGAAATGTCTGTGTGGCTTTTTTTAAGCATTTTGCAAGCGCTTTTTTTGAGCGTTCTGTTTGCGATCATCATTTTAGTGTATTTGGAAGTGCATGTGTGGTGTTCTTTAGGGGCACTGTTTTTAGCGTTTGGGTTTTTCAAAACCTGGAGGAGCGTTGTGTTTATATGCCTAAAAAAATGCTTCGCTCTTGGGTTTTACAAGCCTTTTTTGTTGTTGGTGGGGTTTTTGAATGTGTCGGTTACTAAGGCGTTAATAGACGCTAGCATGCAAGAAAAACAAGACTTAAGCCTTTTATTGGTGGTAGCGTTATTTTTGTGTTGCGTTTTTATCATAGGCGTGCCTTTTTTCATCAACGCTTTGTTTAGGGTGCAAAACAGCCTTAAAGAAACTTACAAACTCGCCACCAATTTGAGCGCTAACCTCAGCCAAAACGCTCTCAATTCCTTACAATACATTACTACCCCACCCTCTCCATCTAGCGTTTCTTCTTCTGTGAGCCAAAGCGTCTCTAAAGAAAAAGAAACGCATTCCCCCACATTTAAGGTAGAAACCACTCAATTAGATGTAAAAATTCCAAATTTCAAGCAAAAAAAGGTTAAAAAGGATACAATAAATACAAAAAATGAAATTTAAATAAATGGGAATTTAATGAGAATTTTTTTTGTTATCATGGGACTTTTGTTATTTGGTTGCACGAGCAAGGTGCATGAGATGAAAAAAAGCCCTTGCACCTTGTATGAAAACAGGTTAAATCTCGCATGAGAGAAAAACCTTTCAACAGCGAGCAATTGATCTATTTAGAAGAGCTTTTAAGCCACCAAGAAAAGCATTTAGAAAAAAAGCTTTCTGGTTTTTCGGTAAGTGATTTGGACATGCAAAGCGTGTTTCGGCTGGAGAGGAACCGCTTGAAAATCGCTTACAAGCTCTTAGGCTTGATGAGTTTTATCGCTCTTATTTTAGCGATTGTTTTAATCAGCATTCTACCCTTACAAAAAACCGAACACCATTTCGTGGATTTTTTAAACCAGGACAAGCATTACGCCATTATCCAAAGAGCGGATAAAAGCATTTCCAGTAATGAAGCGTTGGCTCGTTCGCTCATTGGGGCGTATGTGTTAAACCGAGAGAGCATTAACCGCATTGACGATAAATCGCGCTATGAATTGGTGCGCTTGCAAAGCAGTTCTAAAGTGTGGCAACGCTTTGAAGATTTGATTAAAACGCAAAACAGCATTTATGCGCAAAGCCATTTAGAAAGAGAAGTCCATATTGTCAATATTGCGATCTATCAGCAAGACAATAACCCCATTGCGAGCGTGTCCATTGCGGCTAAACTAACGAACGAAAACAAGCTCGTGTATGAAAAGCGTTATAAAATCGTATTAAGCTATTTGTTTGACACCCCGGATTTTGATTACGCTTCCATGCCTAAAAACCCTACCGGCTTTAAAATCACCCGCTACAGCATCACTGAAATCGCGCCGACTAATAGGAATGATTGATGCGTAAGGTTTTATATGCCCTCATGGGCTTTTTGTTGGCTTTTAGCGCTTTAAAAGCCGATGATTTTTTAGAAGAAGCGAACGAAACAGCCCCAGCGCATTTAAACCACCCCATGCAGGATTTAAACGCCATTCAAGGGAGCTTTTTTGACAAAAACCGCTCCAAAATGTCCAACACTTTGAACATTGATTACTTTCAAGGGCAAACCTATAAAATCCGCTTGCGTTATGCGATGGCGACTTTATTGTTTTTTTCAAAACCCATTAGCGATTTTGTTTTAGGGGATAAGGTGGGCTTTGACGCGAAAATCTTAGAAAGCAACGATCGTATTTTACTCATCAAACCCCTACAAATTGGCGTGGATTCTAATATCAGCGTGATAGATAGTGAGGGCAAGATTTTTTCTTTCTATGTGTTTTCTACCACTTTCACCAGCTCCAAACACCCTAATTTGCAGGTTTTCATAGAAGATAAAAATTATTATTCTAACGCTTTTTTGAAGCCCCAAAAAGAAAATAAAGAAAATAAAGAAAATACCCTTGAAAACGCTCCCACAAACAACAAACCCTTAAAAGAAGAACCCTTAAAAGCAGAAAAAGAAGAAACTAAAGAAAAAGAAGAAGAGACTATAACTATTGGCGATAACACTAATGCGATGAAAATCGTTAAAAAAGACATTCAAAAAGGCTATAAGGCTCTAAAAAGCTCTCAAAGGAAATGGTATTGTTTGGGGATTTGTTCTAAAAAATCCAAACTCTCTTTGATGCCTAAAGAAATTTTTAACGACAAGCAATTCACTTATTTCAAATTTGACAAAAAATTAGCACTCTCTAAATTTCCGGTGATTTATAAGGTCGTTGATGGCTATGATAACCCGGTGAATACAAGGATTGTGGGCGATTACATTATCGCTGAAGACGTTTCTACTAAATGGACTTTAAGGCTGGGTAAGGACTATTTGTGTATCCGTTTTATAAAAAAGGCTAGAGATGAATAAGTGGCTTAAGGGGGCACTTGTTTTTGTGGGGGGTTTTGCAACGATTACAACCATTTCTTTAGTCTATCATCAAAAGCCAAAAGCCCCCTTAAATAACCAGCCTAGCCTTTTAAATGACGATGAGGTGAAATACCCCTTACAGGATTACACCTTCACTCAAAACCCACAGCCAACCAACACAGAAAGCTCCAAAGACGCTACCATCAAAGCCTTACAAGAACAGCTCAAAGCCGCTTTAAAAGCCCTAAACTCCAAAGAAATGAATTATTCCAAAGAAGAAACTTTTAAGAGCCCTCCCATGGATCCAAAAACAAATATAACCCCCTCTAAAAAAGATTTTTCTCTAAAGCAATTAGATTTACTAGCCTCTCGCATCACCCCTTTCAAACAAAGCCCTAAAAATTACGAAGAAAACCTGATTTTCCCCATGGATAACCCTAAAGGCATTGATGGTTTTACTAACCTTAAAGAAAAAGACATCGCCACTAATGAAAACAAGCTTCTACGCACCATTACGGCTGACAAAATGATACCCGCCTTTTTGATCACGCCCATTTCTAGCCAGATCGCTGGTAAAGTCATCGCGCAAGTGGAGAGCGATATTTTCGCTCACATGGGCAAAGCCGTCTTAATCCCCAAAGGCTCTAAAGTCATAGGCTATTACAGCAACAATAACAAAATGGGCGAATACCGCTTGGATATTGTATGGAGTCGCATCATCACTCCCCATGGGATTAATATCATGCTCACTAACGCTAAGGGGGCGGATATTAAAGGCTATAACGGATTAGTGGGGGAATTGATTGAAAGGAATTTCCAACGCTATGGCGTGCCGTTACTGCTTTCTACGCTCACTAACGGCCTATTGATTGGGATCACTTCGGCTTTAAACAACAGAGGCAATAAAGAAGAAGCGACTAATTTCTTTGGGGATTATCTTTTAATGCAATTGATGAGGCAAAGCGGTATGGGGATCAATCAAGTGGTCAATCAAATTTTAAGAGACAAGAGCAAAATCGCCCCCATTGTGGTGATTAGAGAGGGAAGCAGGGTATTTATTTCGCCCAATACTGACATCTTCTTCCCTATACCCAGAGAGAATGAAGTCATCGCTGAGTTTTTGAAGTGACTCAAAAATGCCCAATTAAAAACGCTATAATAACCCTAAAAAACAAAAGAGAGCCTGACAGGAAAACCCATGAAAATTAAAAATATCTTACTGAGTGGGGGGAGTGGCAAACGCTTATGGCCTTTAAGCCGTAGCCTATACCCTAAGCAATTTTTAAAGCTTTTTAACCATAAAAGCTTGTTTGAATTGAGTTTTAAAAGAAACGCTTCCTTAGTAGATGAAACGCTCATTGTGTGCAATGAAAAGCATTATTTTTTAGCCCTAGAAGAAATAAAAAACGAAATCAAAAACAAAAGCGTGGGTTTTTTATTAGAGAGCTTGAGTAAAAACACCGCTAACGCCATTAGTTTGAGTGCTTTAATGAGTGATAAAGAAGATTTACTCATCGTTACGCCAAGCGATCATTTGATTAAAGACCTTCAAGCGTATGAAAATGCGATAAAAAAAGCGATTAATTTAGCCCAAGAAGGCTTTTTAGTCACTTTTGGAGTGAGTATTGACAAGCCCAACACGGAGTTTGGGTATATTGAAAGCCCTAACGCTCTAGATGTCAAGCGTTTCATTGAAAAGCCAAGCCTAGAAAAAGCGATAGAGTTTCAAAAAAGCGGAGAGTTTTATTTCAATAGCGGCATGTTTGTTTTCCAAGCGGGCGTTTTTTTAGACGAATTAAAAAAGCATGCCCCTACTATTTTAAAGGGGTGCGAAAGAGCGTTTGAATCTTTAGAAAACGCGTATTTTTTTGAACAAAAGATCGCGCGTTTGAGTGAAAAGAGCATGCAAGATTTAGAAGATGTGAGCGTGGATATTGCTTTAATGCAGCAAAGCCACAAAATCAAAATGGTAGAATTGAACGCCAAATGGAGCGATTTAGGGAATTTTAACGCCCTTTTTGAAGAAGCGGCTAACGAGCCTAAAGAAAATGTCAGCCTGAATCAAACGCCTGTTTTTGCCAAAGAGAGCGAGAATAATTTAGTGTTTTCTCATAAAGTGAGCGCTCTTTTAGGCGTTGAGAATTTAGCGGTTATTGACACTAAAGACGCTCTTTTAATCGCCCATAAAGACAAGGCTAAGGATTTAAAAGCTTTAGTGAGCGAGATAGAAATAAATAACCAAGAATTGTTGCAAACGCACACTAAAGTGTATCGCCCTTGGGGGAGCTATGAAGTCTTGCATGAGAGCGGTTGTTACAAGGTTAAGATTTTAGAAGTCAAACCAAACGCTAGGCTTTCTTTACAAAAGCATTTCCACAGGAGCGAACACTGGGTGGTGATTAGCGGGATGGCAAGCGTGGAATTGGATCACCAATCGTTTGAATTGCAAGCTAATGAGTCCACTTATATCCCTAAAAACACCCTACACCGCTTGGCTAATTACGGCAAAATCCCTTTAATCATCATAGAAGTTCAAGTGGGCGAGTATGTCGGCGAAGACGATATTGTAAGGATTGATGACGATTTTAACAGACAAAATCAAAACGCCTAGTGAAAAAATTTAATAAATAAAATTTAATAAAGGAACAATAATGAAAGAAAAAATCGCTTTGATCACTGGGGTTACCGGGCAAGATGGGAGCTATCTGGCTGAATACTTGCTGAATTTGGGCTATGAAGTGCATGGGTTAAAAAGGCGCTCTTCTAGCATCAACACTTCTAGGATCGATCATCTGTATGAAGATTTGCACAGCGAACACAAGAGGCGTTTTTTCTTACACTATGGGGATATGACCGATAGCTCTAATCTCATCCATTTAATCGCTACCACTAAGCCTACAGAGATTTATAATTTAGCCGCTCAAAGCCATGTGAAAGTCTCTTTTGAAACCCCCGAATACACCGCTAACGCTGATGGTATTGGCACGCTAAGGATTTTAGAGGCCATGCGGATTTTAGGCTTAGAAAAGAAAACACGATTCTATCAAGCCAGCACGAGCGAATTGTATGGCGAAGTCTTAGAAACCCCACAAAATGAAAACACCCCCTTTAACCCACGAAGCCCCTATGCGGTCGCTAAAATGTATGCCTTTTACATCACCAAAAATTACAGAGAGGCTTATAATTTGTTTGCGGTTAATGGCATTCTTTTTAACCATGAGAGTAGGGTAAGGGGCGAAACTTTTGTAACCCGTAAAATCACACGAGCCGCTAGCGCGATAGCGTATAACTTAACGGATTGCTTGTATTTAGGGAATTTAGACGCTAAAAGGGACTGGGGGCATGCTAAAGATTATGTGAAAATGATGCATTTAATGCTCCAAGCACCCATTCCACAAGATTATGTGATCGCTACAGGAAAGACCACAAGCGTGCGCGATTTTGTGAAAATGAGCTTTGAATTTATCGGTATCAATTTAGAATTTCAAAATACAGGGATTAAAGAAATCGGTTTGATTAAAAGCGTTGATGAAAAAAGAGCGAACGCTTTAAACTTAAACTTAAGCCATTTAAAAACAGGCAAAATCGTGGTACGCATAGATGAGCGCTATTTTAGGCCTACTGAAGTGGATTTGCTCTTAGGCGATCCCACTAAGGCTGAGAAAGAGCTAGGCTGGGTTAGGGAATACGATTTAAAAGAGTTAATTAAGGACATGTTAGAATACGATTTAAAAGAATGCCAGAAAAACCTTTACTTGCAAGATGGGGGCTATATTTTAAGGAATTTTTATGAATGAGATTATTTTAATCACCGGCGCCTATGGCATGGTGGGGCAGAACACGGCGTTGTATTTTAAAAAAAATAAGCCTGATGTTACTTTACTCACCCCTAAAAAGAGCGAATTGTATTTGTTAGATAAGGACAACGTTCAAGCCTATTTGAAAGAATACAAACCTACAGGCATTATCCATTGCGCCGGGAGAGTGGGGGGCATTGTCGCTAACATGAACGATCTTTCAACTTACATGGTTGAGAATTTACTCATGGGCTTGTATCTTTTTTCTAGCGCTTTGGATTTGGGCATCAAAAAAGCCATTAATCTGGCGAGCTCTTGCGCTTATCCTAAATTCGCCCCTAACCCTTTAAAAGAGAGCGATTTATTGAACGGCTCTTTAGAGCCAACGAATGAGGGCTACGCTTTAGCCAAACTTTCTGTGATGAAGTATTGCGAATACGTGAGCACTGAAAAGGGCGTTTTTTATAAAACCTTAGTGCCTTGCAACCTTTATGGCGAGTTTGACAAGTTTGAAGAAAAAATAGCGCACATGATACCAGGGCTTATTGCTAGGATGCACACCGCTAAATTAAAAAATGAAAAAAATTTTGCGATGTGGGGCGATGGCACGGCCAGAAGAGAATACCTAAACGCTAAAGATTTAGCGAGGTTCATCGCTCTCGCTTATGAGAGTATCGCTCAAATGCCTAGCGTGATGAATGTCGGCTCTGGCGTGGATTACAGCATTGAAGAGTATTATGAAATGGTCGCTCAGGTTTTAGACTATAAGGGCGTGTTTGTTAAAGACTTGTCTAAACCAGTGGGCATGCAGCAAAAACTTATGGATATTTCCAAACAAAAGGCTTTAAAATGGGAATTAGAAATCCCTTTAGAGCAGGGCATCAAAGAAGCTTATGAATATTATTTGAAGCTTTTAGAGGTTTGAAATAAAATCAAGGATCTTATAGAGCTATAAAAACGCTCCGCCATTAGGCGTTAGGCTGGCGATTTTACGATATTGCGATCACAAATTCGCTTCAAAAAGCTTGAGCCATTAAAAGGGTTTGGTCGCTTCGCTCTCAATCTCAAGCGCTTTCAAAAAATAAGGCGTGTTAACGCTTTAATTTTTCATAAAGAGCTAGGGAGTGGGGGAAAGTGGGGGCTTTTTCTATGAGATTAACCACCGCTTGCTTTGCATAAAAAATAAACTCCCAAAGGGCTATGACAATAATTTCTAAATTGTATTGTCTGCTTTAGATTGTTAGTTTGTTTTTATTTTGTAGAAATCATGACATCATTTTCTAGCAAATGTAAAATCAAGTCTCTTTATCGGT
Organism: Helicobacter pylori; assembly: GCF_003637685.1. GTDB lineage: Bacteria > Campylobacterota > Campylobacteria > Campylobacterales > Helicobacteraceae > Helicobacter > Helicobacter pylori_CJ. The sequence continues at coordinate 222,862 of NZ_MVWW01000001.1, forward strand.
CTTAACGCTAATTTCTTTGATATGCTGACAAAACGATGGAAGAATGCGAAACTCATAACTATTGCCAAATCCTAGTTTTCTCTCAATCCTACTGATTCCACCACAATCCCCACGATTGATTTTTGCGCTCAATATAGTGATATCATCAACATTTGAAATGATGTCTATCCAATAAAGACCGTGACCGTACCTACTGAAAGTTACTTCTATGTCTATTGGTGGTTTTTCACTACCACTACACTCCACAAAAAACACAGCAAACCCAAAAATGACCGCTAATATCAAGCCCGCTTTTTTATAACCCGCCACTAACACCCTCTTATTGCAAGTTTTCTCTCAAATGCCTTGAGTATAGTAGACTTAGACTTAGCTTAAGCGGACTCTAAACCATTTTTAGGGCAGGCTTAAAACGATTAAAAATGACGTCGTGTCAACAAATCCTAGGCAATAATTCGCCCTCTGGCACCTCTAAAAGCCTTTCAAAACCCCATGCGTTCTTTAAAACCACGCTAGGATAAGGGTTTTCAAACACTCCGCCAATCACACAAGCGTTTTTGGCTTTCTCATTACTTTTTAAAATTTCTAAGGCTTTAGGGGCGTCTTTTTGATTGAGCGCTAAAACAAACACCCCCTCATTGGCTAGCGTGTAGGGTTCTAGCCCTAAAATCTCACAAATCCCTTTAGTTTCTTCTTTTAAGGGGATTTTTTCTTCTTCTATGACGATTTTCACTCTAGAGCTGTTCGCCCATTCGTTCAGCACGCTCGCTAACCCGCCCCTAGTCGCATCTCTTAAAGCATCAATTTTGAGATCGCTTAAAAATAGGGGTTTTAATAAGGGATAGAGCAGTTGGCAATCGCTTTCTAGATTCGTTTTAAGCTTGATTTCATTACGCATCGCAAACAAGCTTGCCCCATGATTGGCGATCGTGTCGCTTAGGATAATGGCTTGGTCTTGTTGTAAATGGCGCGAAGAAATCCCTGGCTTGATGATTTTGCCAATACAAGTTGTGTTGATAAAAAGCTTATCCACGCTCCCCTTTGGCACGACTTTAGTGTCTAGGGAGAGGAGTTTTAGGTTGGCTTTAAACAATTCTTTTTGTATGGATTGTAAAATTTGCTTTAAAAGAGGGATTTCTAAGCCTTCTTCTAAAATAAAACCCATATTCAAATACAAAGGTTCGCCCCCTTGCACGCTCACATCATTCGCGCTCCCGCAAACGCAAAGCTTGCCTATATCGCCTCCATTAAAAATTAAGGGCGTGATGACAAAACTATCCGTGCTTACGCAATATTCCCCACTAGCTTCAAATTTAGGGGCGTCTTCATCAAACGCAATAATGAATTCTTTTAAATAGGGCATAAAAACCCGCTCAATTAAAGCGTTTGTTTCTTTCCCTCCGTTCCCACATGCCAGAGTTACGCTATCCATTTTTATCCTTTTTTGATGATTGTAGGGTTGAAATACGCCATTAAGGCTTGACCGACAGGGATACTGCTGTCATTGGGGGGGAAATGCTTGTGGAAAAAATACTCCCTTTGAAGTTTTTTGAATCGCTTGGCTAATTGTTCGCACAACAATTGGTTGCAAAACACGCCCCCACTGCACACCACCGCATGCTCTTTAAAAGGCGCAATCAAAGCGGTAATGATTTCTACTAAGCTGTTAAAAAATTTCTTAGCGATGCGCTCAGGTTCTAAAACGCCCAAATCCTTTTCAAACGCTTGATAAAATTCTTTCAAACCCACCACGCTGTTTTTGATTTCAAAAGGATAAAATGCGATCTCATCGCTTTGTAAGGCTAGATTTTCTAAAACCTGCCCGCTCTCGGCTTCAAAACTAATCGTTCCCACTAAATCCAAACTAAACGCTACTATATCAAACAAACGCCCTATGGAATTGGTAGCGACGCTTTGAATTTTTTTGTCATGCATTTGTTTAAAAATTTCTAATTCGTCTTCTTTAAAATGCTTTTGAACGCGTTTTAAAAGCTTGTTGAGTTGGTGTTTTAAAGCGATTTCTAAAACCAGGCGTTTAGGCTCTTTGATCGCTTTTTGCCCCCCTAAAAGCCAAAATTCTTCAAACCTAGCCACTTCTTCAATGCGTTCAAAATCCCCCACAAAACATTCCGCCCCATAAATCTTATTGTCATAAGCCCCACTCCCATCCCAGACAATACCTATAAAGGGGTGGTTTAAATGCGGATCTTGTAATAATGCGTCTAAGACGCTCGCTAAAAAGTGGGCATGGTGGTGCTGGACTTGCAATAAAGGCGTATTAAATTCAAAAGCCATTTGAGTAGTGGTGTAGTTTTGATGCTTATCGCAAGCTAAGAGCGTGGGCTTGAAATCATAGGTTTTTAAGAAAAAATTCAAGGTTTCTTTAAAGTGTTTTTCATTTTCTAAAACGCTCAAATCCCCACAAAAAGGCGAGAGCAAGACAACGGAAGTTTCGCTATCTAATAAGCTAAAATGCCCTTTTTGCTCCGCTCCAAGTGCTAAAATCTTTTTTGGCGGATGGTTAGAGCGTTTGGGCAAAGTGAGGTAAAGGGGGGCAAACCCCCTAGCCAAACGCATGGGGCGAATGGCATTATCCACGCGTTGCGCGATACTATCATCGATCCTGTGGATGATAGCGCGATTGTGCGTGAGCTTAAAATCAAAAATAAAATGAAGCGAATCGATCTCTTTTTCATCGCTCGCTAAAGGGAGGGAGTTGAAATTCGCGCTCGTGAATACAATAGGGAAGTCCAATAAATCCAATAATAAAGCATGCAAAGGGGTATAGGGCAAGATAACGCCATAAAAAGGGGAGTTTTTAGCGATATTGGGGGCTAATTGGGTGTCAGGTTTTTTACGCGCCAAAAGAATGGGGGCACTTATCGAACTCAAGCTTTCGCATTCTAACGCGTTCAAAAACGCATGCTGTTTGGCCGCATTTAAGTCTTTAAACATGAGCGCGAAAGGCTTTAGGGGGCGTTTTTTTAAAAGCCGTAATCTTTCTATGGTTTGAAAATTCCTCGCATCGCACAAGAGAGCAAAGCCTCCCAAACCTTTAAGAGCGATGATTTTACCCTTTTGAATGTCTTTAGCGCATTCTAAAAGAGCGTCATCATTTTTGAATCGCTTATAAGTGAGTGCGATACCGCACTTTTTGCAGCTGATGCCTTGAATGTGGAAGCGTTTGTTATGAGCGTCTTTATAAACGGATGCGCAAAATCCGCAGAGCTTGAAAGGTTTTAGGGCGGAATTTTCTCTGTCATAGGGCATGGCGTTTAAAAGGCTGTATCTCGCCCCGCATTTCGCACAAGAATTGAAAGCGTAATAAAAATAAGGGGAGTTTTTATCTCTAATCTCGCGCAAGCAATCCTTGCACACGCCTAAATCTTTAGGGATTTGACTGAGCAGATTTAAAGGGTGGTTCTTGCTTTCTAAAATCCTAAAATCATTGAAATGAAGCGCCTTATCATAAGGGCTAATAGTGATTTTTTCCACCAACGCTAAAGGGGGTAATCCCTTTTTTAGGGCGTTTAAAAAAGATTCTGTTTTATGAGCGGGCAAGATGATTTCTAAAGCCGCTTGGGTGTTACGCACAAAGCCTACAAGCTCTAATTTTTGAGCCAGGGTATAAATAAAAGGGCGCATGCCCACGCCTTGAACCACGCCAAAAAGTGTGATTTGATTCAATAAAGCTGCATCGTTACACAATGCAAACTCCCATGCTGTTTGATTAAAGTATTACAATCAATTCCTATCACTTCTAGGGGCGTGTGTTGTCTTAAGGTTTCTAAAATGAGCGCGTCTTTAGGGTCGTTGTAGGTGGGGACGATTAAAGCGCTATTGCATAATAAAAAATTCACATAAGTTGCCGGCAAGCGTTGTTGGTTTGTATCAAAAATGGCTTTGGGGATTTCTAGGGGGATGAGTTTATAAGGCGTGCCGTCTAGTTTTTTAAAGGTTTTTAATTCTTCTTGCATTTTTTTTAAGGCTGTGTAATGTTCATCGTTTTCATCCTCGCATGCGCTATAAACAATAGTATCTTTATCTAAAAAACGAGCGAGCGTGTCGGTATGGCTATCGGTATCATCGCCTTTGAGATAGCCATAAGAATACCACAGCACTTGTTTAGCCCCTAATTCCTTTTTAAGCATGTTTTCTATTTCATTTTGATTCAAATGGGGGTTACGATTTTTTTCTAGCAGGCATTGGGTGTTGGTTAAAATGCTCCCGGCCCCATCGCTTTCTATGCTCCCGCCCTCTAAAACATAGGGCATCGTTTTTAAAGGGTGTTTTAAAAACCCTAAATGTTTGAGCTTGAAATTCACTAAATTGTCTAAATTGGACGGGTATTTTAACCCCCAGCCATTAAAACCAAAATCTAAGCACTCTAAAACGCCATGATTTTCAATACTAATCGCTCCAAAATCCCTAGCCCATGTGTCGTTAGTGTCGACCTTTGCGATCTCTACACCGGGTAAGTTTTTAAGCGTTTCATAACCGATAGTGTCGTTAGTGTGGACGCACACTAGCACTTTAGCGTGTTTGGCTATGGTTTGAATGATATTTAAAAAGCTCTCCCTAGCTTCTTTGATACAATACGCCCAGTCGCCAAACTCATGGGGGAACGCCATTAAAATCGCTTGGATTTTTTCAAACTCCGCTAACATTCTTTTCATTAAAAATATCCTTTTAAATAACTATAACACAATCTCATTGCGTTTTTAAAACAAATTCAAACGCTTTTGTGCGGTTTGAAAATATTCTTTTTCTGATTCTATACCGATAAAGTTTCGCTTTAAATTCTTGCACGCTAAGCCGGTGGTGCCGCTCCCCATGAAAGGATCTAGCACGATGTCATTGGGGTTTGTGTGGATGGAAATGATTTTTTCCATTAAGGCTAGGCTTTTTTGCGTGGGGTGTTTGACTCTTTCAAGACCGCTCACCACAGGGCTTTTTAAGATCAAGGGCCGTAAATATTTTTCATTTTTGGGTTTGTTAAACACCCATTTGGCTTTCTTTTTAACCGCCCACAGGGCAAATTCCGTGTCTTGGACATAGCGCCGGTGGATGTTTCTTGGCATGGGATTAGTTTTAACCCATTGGATAAAGTCTTTGACTACAAAGCCGTTGTCTTCTAAAAAATCAGCGATATAGCTTATAAACCTGTAAGAGCAAAAAATCACCATGCAGCCGTTTGGATTGACTAATGGGGCGTAGCGCGCGATCCATTCTAAAAGCTTGAAATTTTTATCCCATTCCCCAAAATCTATGCCTTGCCTTTTAGCGCTCTTTAGGGTGGAAAAATTGTTTTTAACCGAAATGTTGTAAGGAGGGTCTGTGATGATCGCATCCACTTTTAAATTTTGCTGGTAAAAATCTTTGATGATTTCAAAAGCGTCCGCATGATAAATTTGTATCATTTTCTTAAGCTTTTTAAGATCGCTTTGCCTAAGGCTAGGGCTAGAAGAGAAGGCACAGCGTTACCGATTTGCTTGCAAACGCTCGTTTTATTGCCATAAAAAATATAATTATCGCTAAAACTTTGTATCCTGGCGGCTTCTCTGGGCGTGATAGAGCGGTGCAATTCAGGGTGGGAGTTGGTGCCATTGCTTGGCGTGTCAAAGCGTGTGTCTATGGTGGGGCTGATTTTATTCCAATTTAAGCGCCCCCATGTGCTTTTGAATTGCTGTTTGCCATGCAAGTTTTTGGGCAAGCATTCTTTGCCTTGCTCTTTATTGATGAGCTTTAATTTCTCTAAAGCGGCTTGCGAGTGGTTGGTGGCTTGGTGGTTGTATAATTTAGGGCTATCTTTTCGCATTAAAGCTTGATAATTGGATTGGATAGGGTTTAAATAGTCGCTCTCAAACGCCCCCTCATTAGAATGAAGATAAGCTAAATCGCTTATGGCCTCTTGAACGCTCACGCTTTGAGAAGGCTCTAAAAGATTGAAATCAAAACTAAAACGACTAGCCCCCACAATAAAAGCCCTCTCTCTGTTTTGAGGTACGCCATAATCTTTAGCGTTTAGGATTTGATAGCTCAATTGATACCCTAAAGCGTTCAACCTTTCTTTGATTTCTTCTAAAAAATAGCCTTTAGCGCAAGAGATTAAGTTTTTCACGTTTTCAATGATAAAAATTTCTGGCTTTATGGCTTTGACGATTTCTATATATCCTAAGAATAAAAAATTCCTAGGGTCTTTTAGCCCTAAATTTTTCCCTTTATTAGAAAAGCCTTGACAGGGAAGCCCGCCAATGATCATGTTGATTTTTAATTTTTTAGCCAGTTTGATGACTTTTTCTTTAATTTCAGCTTGAGTGATGTCCCCACAAACACCTATAGCGTTTTTATGGTTGTTTTCAAAAGTAATTAGGGCTTGTTTATCGCAGTCTAGCCCTATTAAAGCGTCAAACTCCTTTAAACGCTCTAACCCAGCGCTAAAACCCCCAGCCCCACAAAATAAATCTAAAATTTTATAATTCATTTCAAGCTTTCATAAACTCTATCAATAAGCGTTGGAAGATCATCGGTTTCAAAACGCAATTGCGCAAACTCTAAATTGTCTTTATTGCGTTTTAAAATCTTTCCAATCAAGCGTTTTTGAAACCCTTCTGCGCTAGCTCCCTTTTTTAAAGCCCTATGACAAGTAGGGCAAAGTTTAGTGAGGTTTTCTAAAACATCTAATTCTTGGTTTTTGCCTAAAGAAACCGCATGGTGTGTTTCAGTGTAGTAGGAATCAGATTTTTGAGTGATTTTGTATAAAGGTAAAGAAATGAAACTTCTTTCTTTAATGTCGTAATCACCGCAGCATGCGTTGCAAACATTAGGCGTTGAAATACGGTAAAAATTGATGATTTTGCTATCTCGTTTAAATTCCTCGCTCTTTTGAATGAATCCTAACTGCTCCCTTAATTTTTCAATGCTTTTATCATCTAAATCTTGTTGATAAACATTCTTCAAATAAAAATGAGCGCGTTCTGTAAAGCCATTACCATGATACTTTGTTGTTGGCGGGTAGCTTAATTTATGATAAATACCATCATAAATAAGGGTAGTTTTAAAAACATGATGAGCGATTCGCGCTTTATAGGGGTTAAACAGACCGATATGGTATAAATACCAATCCAAATAAATCCTGAATTGAGCGTTGCGTTGGTGAATGCCTTGTGCGTGTTCAGGTTGTAATTCCCTAAAGTTGAAATTCAGCGCTTCGCTAGGGATATTGAAAAAATCGATTAAATAATGGAATTTTTTAAACTCTAAAGGGCTATGAAAGAAGTAATCTAAAGTTAAAAAATTCCGTTGCGTATCAATGCTGCCCCTGCTTTCAAAAAAGCCGCTCAAAAAGCGTTTTTGATTGGGGGTCATTAAATTCATTAAATTAGAACGGTTAAAAAAGTCGTTGTCTATGAGCGAGTTTAAAAGTTTCTTATAAAAAGAGTTTTCGTCTAAATGCAAGTCGTTTTCTAAAATAAAAACAAAAGTTCCTTTGATTTTTGTAATGCTTTCTTGATTGAATCGCCAAATTGGATGCACGCTTAAAGTATTGAGAGCGTTTAAAACCTGTGCTTTGCTTTCTTCATAGTCAGGGATAAATTTTGAAGCCCTATAAGAGCACACCCCATAAATACAACCATTTTTAATTTGAAAACGGCTCAACAACACCCCTAAATTAAAGGGGTCAATATTGTCATTTAAAAAGCGAGAAACAAGCAACAACAACCTTTCATTTTTTAAAAGGATTATAAAATAACGCTCATTAGTTTTTGTTTAAAGGTTTTATCATACTGCTAACAGAGCATGATTTAAAAGAATCTCAATCTAAGCTCTCATCAAAGAGTTTTAAGTTAAAAGACTTACGATATTGAATAAGCGCATAATTGGATTTCTTGGGAGTGTCATTTAAATTTTTAAACACATCGTAGGGCTTTAGCATTTAAAAATAGGTTTGCAAAAGAATAAATCATATCAATTAACATGTGAGTTTTTTGACTCCATTTAAAAGAACACAAATTTAGGTATAAAGAAAACTTGTATCAAGCTTTATTGGAGTTATCCTGACCCAATACAATTTTAAAAAACAAGGAAATCATAAAAATTTTGAGAAACAAACAAGTCTTTTGTTATTGTTTCAAGCTTGTTTTTGCAAGCTTGGATAGCTAAATCGGAATTATCAATGCCTATAAATTTTCGTTGCAATAAAAACGCAGATTTTAAGGTTGTTCCAGAACCACAAAAGCAATCTAAAACAATACTATCTTTATTAGAAGAGGTTTTAATGATTAAATCTAATAATTGAGCGTTTTTTTCTGTAGGGTAGCTTGGATATTGTGGGTCTTTAAATTCCCAGATGTCTTGGACTCTTTTGCCAACTTGCTCTAAGGCATAAATTTTTTTCTAGGGTTATTATTGTTAGAGTATTCAATCAAACCTTCTTTGTCCCAACGCTCAAGTGTGGCAATATCAGTGCGCCAATGCCGCCCTTTTGGAGGCAGCATACCTTTAAATGCTTTGGAACATTCGCCATTTTCCACTTCTCCTGGAGCATGTATTGGAACGGTAGTGTAACGCCTTTTATCTTTGTCAATTTTAGGGAATCGTTTTTCTAAATCTTGTGGCGTATAAGGGATCTTAGGTTCGTTAAAAATGGGATTTTTTCCTTTAGAGTAAAATAAAATCATATCTTTTATGTTGCCATAGCCCATTCTTTTAAAATTTTTAGGATTGCACTTTATGCGTGTGATTTCATTTCTAAAGTTTTGTATGCCAAATATTTCATCTAACATTACCTTAACATAATGTCCTATCTTATAATCTGTATGCACATAGATAGAGCCTTGTTCTGAAAGTAATTCTTTAAGCAATACCAAGCGTTGCTTTAAAAATTCTATAAAATCCATACCCACTACTTTGTCGCTATAAGCAATATCACCATTCTTGGAATTACTGATTGTGGTTGCTCTACCATTTGTGATAGTAAAATGATTGTTTGTAGCAAATGGAGGGTCAATATATATTAAATCTATTCTTCCTTTTAGGTTTTTATCATTCAATAAAAAAAGTAGAGCGATTGTATTTTCTGCTTGTATTAATAAGTTTTGCATTTCTCTCATTTAAATTTGATATAAAAATTCTCGTAACACTAACGCACTCATAATATGATAGTTTCTAGAAGTAGTATCTAGCAATTTACGCATTTTATTATTGCTTTCAATATATAATACGCCATCTAAAATAGCTACTTTAATTGCTTTGATGTTGGGCGTTTCAATTGTGTTAATAGCGTCGTTGAATTGAGCGTTTTGGTGTCCTCCAAAATCAGTTAAAAATTTGGCTTCGCCAATAATATACTTTTTGTTAAACCTTGCCACAAAGTCTAGCTCTTTATGATGGTGATAATTTAAATGAGATTTGGCAAATTCTGCCATGATATTATCGCTTGCTCTTAAAATGGCATCGTTTTCATTCGCTATAAAATCATTTAAATCTACAGGCTCAACACCTAAAGATTTATTATTGATCCAATCTTTAAACATAGGACCGATTTGGCGGTTTGTTTCCTTTGGTTCACTGCATTTTTCAAAAATTTTTATTAAGCCCCATTTCATACAATCTCCCACAAATACGATTGATTGTTCTTGGATTGCGTTCTAAGGCACTTTTATCCCGTTTTAAATAAGCCATATAACTATCTTTAATAGGGAATAAATCTAAATTAAGCAATTCAGTTATTAAGGCTAAATTGTCTTTTCGTTTAAAATGATATTCAACATTAGACCAAATTTTTGAATCAATCTCTCTCAAACCTTCTGGAATTGTAGGATATACTTGAAACAAGTCATCCAAATAGGAGCGTTGATTAGCGTATTCTATGCTTAGCTTTGTCCAATAATTCACCAATTTAACCTTTTTGAAAATAGTTTCACTGCATGGATTGTAACAAAAATATTGCTTAAATTTCTAAAAACAATTTTAGGATAAGAAGTGTTTTTGATTGAAAAATAAGTTGTTAAATTTCGCTATTTTATCAAATAAATACGATCATTTTTAATTTGGAAACGGCTCAACAACACTCCCAAATTAAAAGGGTCAATATTGTCATTTAAAAAGTGAGAAACAAGCAACAATAACCTTTCATTTTTTAAAAGGATTATAAAATAGCGCTCATTAGTTTTGGTTTAAAGGTTTTAGAATTGATTATCTCATCATAGAGTATCGCCACTCAAATTTTGCCCTAGCCCCAGAAAATAAAGAAATATAGGTTAAGGTTTGATTAAAGGGCATAGGGGTTTTAGGGATTAAACCAAGCTCATTTGAAGCGTCTTAATGCCTCAAGCTCTCAATTTCTTTAAGCATGGTTTCAAAAGCCTCTTTAGTGCCTGCCCGCACGCTAGAAAACAAACTAAACACAACAATAGCTATGCTCGCTGCAATAAAGCCCGGGACGATTTCATAAATATCCAAAAAGCTTTTGCCAAATTTATCGTATAAAATCACCGTGCTAGCCCCAGAGAGCATGCCAGCAATCGCGCCAACGCGCGTCATTCTTGACCAAAAAAGCGAGAACAAAATCACAGAGCCAAAACTCGCGCCAAAGCCAGCCCATGCGTAACTCACGATGCTAAGGATGCTAGCGTTTTTATCCGTTGAAATGAAAAAAGCGATGCAAGCCACCCCTAAAACCGAAAGCCTAGAAATAACCATCACTAGTTTTTGCGGGGCGTTTTTGTTAAAAATTGTCGCATAGAAATCTTCAGCAATGGTAGAAGAGCTTACAAGCAGTTGCGAACTGGCTGTGCTCATCACCGCCGCTAAAATCGCGCTCAATAAAATGCCTGTGATCCAAGGGTTAAAGAGCAATTGACTCATCACAATGAAAATCTTTTCAGGGTCTTCTAAGCTCAAATCAAATTTATGCACATACGCAACGCCTAAAAGCCCCATAACGCATGCCCCAATCAAAGAAATAACCATCCAAGAAATCCCAATAGTGGTCGCTTTAGGCACATCTTTAATGGAGCGGATAGACATGAAGCGCACTAAAATATGAGGTTGCCCAAAATAGCCCAAGCCCCAAGCAAGGCTTGAAATAATGGCGACTACGCTAGAGCCTTGCAAGAAAGAAAGGTTTTCAGGCTTGATTTCTCTAATGATTTTAATCCCCTCTCCAATCCCGCCAAGATGGATTATCATAACGATCGGCACCACGATTAAAGCGCTCATCATCAAAAGCCCTTGAATCAAATCCGTCCAGCACACCGCCTTATACCCTCCTAAAAAGGTGTAAGAGACAATGATCAGCGTGCCAATGCTTAAAGCGTAGTTGTATTGGATGCCAAAGGTCGCTTCAAAGAGTTTGGCCCCACTCACAAGCCCTGAAGAAATGTAAAAAATAAAAAAGATCAAAATCACAAAAGCTGAAATCAAGCGCAAGATGTGTTTATCATCGCTAAAGCGCGTTTCAAAATAATCTGAAATGGTAATGGAATTAGCGATCACGCTCGTATAAATGCGTAAGCGTTTGGCCACAAAAACCCAGTTAATGAGCGCTCCCAAACTCAATCCTATGGCGATGTGTGAATTGATAAGCCCCCCCATATATAAAGCTCCCGGTAATCCCATTAAAAGCCACCCGCTCATATCGCTCGCCCCCGCGCTCAAAGCACTAATCACAGGGCCCATAGAGCGATCGCCTAAGAAATAATCTTCAGTCGTTTCATTTTGCTTGTAAAAATAAAAACCAATATAGAGCATTAACAGCGAATAAGCGACAAACATCGTAACAATAGGGGTGCTTAAAACAACATGTCCCATTTTGATCTCCTTATTTAATACAATATTTATTTTTCAGCACAGCATGATTTGTGGCAAGTGGGTTGCCTTAAAACCCTTGAGCCTAAATTCCCATAACGATGGTAAGAAATGCTAACCGATCGCTCTAAGTGGTAATACAGCAATTCAAAACGCCCGTTCAAGCATGGTTTGGCCGTGGCTAAAACCATCCCTAAAGCGCTCGCTTGCTTGTGCAATAAATCCAAACCGCTTTTTAAATAGCGGATACGATTGAAAGCATGCAATTTTTCGCTAAAAGCTTGCAAGCTTTCATAAATAATAGGGGCGTTTGCTCGGAGCGCTTTTAAGCATTCTAAAAAAAAGGTTAAATCCTTGTTCGTTCGCTCGTTTTCTATGCTGAGCGTTAAAGGGATTTGAGAAATTAAACACGCTAGAGCCACGCCTAACATATCGCTTAAAGTGTCCTTTTCGGTGATGCGATAGCCCACGCTTTTAACCTTAGTGTAGGAAAAGAGGTTGTCTTCGCCTCTGATTTTGACATAGTCTTTAGTTTGGCTGAATTCATGTTTATAATGATAGGCGTAGCTCTTTGCCATAAAAATCGCGCGTTTCAACTCATGCGTGTGTTCGTCATAGCCTTTTTGAGTTAAGTTTTCTAAGGCTTCGCTTAAGGGATTTTTTAGGGCGTGTTCATCTTCTTCATCTTGATGGATATTCACAAATTGCGTGATATAGTTAAAAATGCCCACTTTCCTCCCAAACCCCACAGCGGATTTTTTAATCCCCCCAAAAGGCTGGCGCAAAACGATCGCTCCTGTGGTGGGTTTGTTGATATAGATATTACCGGCTTCAATGCGATCTAAATAATATTCCCACTCCCTTTCGTCTAAAGACTCTAACGCGCTAGTCAGCCCGTAACCGGTAGAATTGACTATTTCTATCGCTTCGTCTAAATCTTGCGCTTTCATCACGGATAAAATGGGCGTAAAAAGCTCAGTTTGGTGCGTGAAATCGCCTTTTTTAGTGCCGTATTTGATGCTTGGTTTCATCAAATAGGGGTTATCATTCACAAAGCTTGCCGGGATTTCGTAATTTTCATAGCTTTTCAATTCATCTATGGCTTTGATGACTTTTTCATTAGGCTTGTCCGCTAGAGTGCCGATTTTGTTTTTGAAATCAAAAGGATCGCCCACGCTAAGGCTTAGGGTCGCATCTATCAAAGTCTTTTTGAAGTTCTCATCTTCATAGACTTCTTTTTCTAACACTAAAAGCGAAGTGGCAGAGCATTTTTGCCCCGAATTGCTAAAAGCTGAATGGATAACATTTTTAATCGCTTGGTCTCTGTCTGCCATTTTGCTCACAATGGTGGCGTTTTTACCGCCCGTTTCAGCGCTCAAGGCTAAAGTGGGGTTAGCCTCTAGCATTTTATAAGCGGTGTCTTCGCCCCCTGTTAAAATGGCAAACCTAATGCTTTCATCTTTTAAAAGATGCTCGCTAATATCACTCCCTTTAGAGGGCAAGTAAATGAGCGCATCTCTAGGCACGCCCGCATCCCAAAAGCACTCACAAAGCTTATAACCCGTTACGCTAGACAAACTTGAGGGCTTGTAAATCACCCGATTGCCAGCGGCTAGGGGGGCGGCGATAGTGCCTACAGAAATGCCCACAGGGAAATTCCATGGGGCAATGACCACGCCCACGCCTTTAGGGGTGAATTGGGTTTTTGTGTTTTGCTCTTGCAACACCCTTAAGCTATAAGGGTAAAACTCTAAAAAGTCAATGGCTTCGCTCACTTCAGCGTCCGTTTCAGCGAAAGTCTTACCCACTTCTAAAGCCGAAATCCCTATTAATTCGCCTCTCCTTTCTCTAAAAAGCTGGGCGGTTTGACTCAATAAGGCATGGATTTCTGTAAAGCTTTTTTGGCTGAAATGACTCTTATCGCTTTTAGCCACTTCTAGGGCTTTTAAAATCGCTTCCTTATCCGCTAAATGCACGCTGGCGATTTTTTTATGATGGATTTTATCAAAGACTTCTAAAGGGGTTAAATTAGGATCTTCAAACCTCCCATCCATTTCTGGGTAAAGCTCTAAAATAGGAGCGTTATGCATTTTCTCGCGTACTTTTTTAGCCCACTCTCGGTTGGCTTTTAAAATAAAATCGGTATCGCTTTCGTTTTTAAAGGAGTGGTTGGGGTAGGTGGTATGCCCGGTTTGTTTGGCGTTTCTATCTTGGGTCCTGTGGGTGGTATTGTCTAAAGTGGCGATTCCTTTAAGGCTGTTTAAAAAGCGTTGTTCTTGGTCTTTCCATTCGCTCGTGCCTACTTTGAGGTTGAAGAAAGCTTTCATGAAATTATCGCTTGAGGTGTTTTCATCTAGCCTCCTCACCAAGTAAGCGATCGCATTGTTAAAATGCGCTTCATCACACACCGGTGCATAAAGAATGAGTTTGTGCATCTCTTTTAATTCCTGGCTCGCTTGCAAGCTCATGCCCTCTAGCATTTCAAAACTAAAATGCTCCAACACAATAGGGTCATTAAGGGCATGGATGCGCGTATAAACATAAGCGATTTCAAAAATGTTATGGCTCGCTGCACCAATATGAATGTATTTATAATTGTCGCCCTCTAAAACAAAATCCAGCATTTTATTGTAATTAGAATCGGTGTCTTGCTTACTAGAAAATGTGGGTAACGCCCAATCTTTCATAGAAGCGATAGTCTCTTCGCTTTCCATGTTCGCTCCCTTAACAAAGCGGATTTTAATGGGCTTTACCCCTTTTAAAACCCTTTCTTTAGAAAAAGCGTGCAGTTTTTTCAAATACTCATAAGAATCAGGGATATAAGCTTGCAACACAATACCGGCGTTCAAATCAAATTTGGCGATAGATTCCATAAACGATTCCACCGTAAGCTCTAAATCCCTAAATTCCTCCATATCCAAGTTGATGAATTTAGGCATGCCTTGCTTTTTTTCTTCTTCTAAAGCTAAAGCATAAAGAGCGTCTAAGCGTTTGACAATCTCTTTTTTAGAGTATTCAAAATCAAGGATATTGATTTGAGAAAAAATCGTCGTGATTTTAATGGAAATGTATTGGATGTAGTTGGATTTTAAGGCTTGAGAGTATTTTTCAAAACGCGCATTAGCTTCTTCTTCGCCTAAAACTTCCTCGCCGATAAAATTCACATTCAAAATGATTTTTTCATTTTTTCTTTTTAAAATCCGCTCCTTCAATTGGCTCTCTTCTTGCTCTAAAACCATCGCTTTTGTGTCGCTTCTGATTTTATTGACAAAGAAAGGCACGCTCATATCAGGGAGCATTTTCCCAAAGCTTAAAAACCCCATTAAAAGCCATTTTTCAAACGAAGAAAAAATCTCACGGCTTTTGTATTTGTCTAAAACATGCTCAATCATTTCAAAGCGGGCTTTATTGTCTAGGCATCTAAAACTCCGATCCATAAGCTCTATGAGCATGACTTTGTTTTCAGGGTTGTTTAAAAGCTTTTGCATTTTAGAGTGGAACGCTTTTTCTTGATCGCTCAAATGACTACTGATACTATCTTGCAGTTTTTTAGCTAATTCTAATGAATCGTCAATGATTTTTTGCATGAGCTTACCTTTTATTTAAGAATTTGGCTTGATTGTAGCATGTTTTAAGCTGGTGGCTTTAAGTCTCATTTATTGGTAATGTTTTTTAATTTTAAATTTTGTTCTAGTGGTAATTAATTCTCATTCCAACCTTTTTGAGTTTATCACGCATTTTTACACAATGATAAGAATTTGAGTGATAATTTGTATTGTTTTTAGCTTCATTTACTTTTCGTTTAATAATAAATTATAATATTCGCATCGTGTAATTTAAAACCATTGAACGAAACGATTTTAAATTAAACGGATTTATAAAAAATTTTACAAAACAAAGGATATAAAATGAAAACAATTAAAAATGGTATTATGATTGGCACACTCGGTGCGTTGTTATTGAGCGGTTGTTCTAGCTTTGATACTCAGCGTTTCGCTTGTCTCCCTAAAGACCATTCTTCAAAAGACGCTTCTACCAAAAAAGAAGCGCAATACATGCCTAAGGGCTTTTTTGACCCCTACTCTTCTGATCAGCACCAAATGGGCATCTAAGGGGTTTGTTTAGAGGGGGCAAAAGGGGGAGGAAATAAAGCTCATTTTAAGTTTTCTCAAATTACAATAACAATCTTTTTAACACTGATATAAGTATGAAAAAGGAGATATTCTTATGAGTGGTGCTCATATTGTAGAAAATACGAATAATGAGAAAATAGAAAAACCAAATATTTCAAATCCCACTGCTTCCACCCCCCCAATAATGAAGAGCTTTTAAAATCTATTACAGATCTCAAAGATCGCATTAAAAAATTAGAAGATCTTAAATTAGAAGACTTTGAACCCCTTAGAAAAATCTCTCATCTTATAGGCTCTTTCTTTTCGCTTGGAAAATCCTCTAACGACACCCAAGAAAACCCAAAAGACGCTCAAGAAAAAGAGGAAGAGCTTAAAAAAGTCCAAGAAGAAAACACCGCACTAAATAGAGATAAAACAGATCTAACTAGAGAAAAAGATAAGCTAGCTGACCAAAATAAAACACTGATTGAAACAAATCAAAGGCTAACTAACGAAAAAGATAATCTAGCTAAAGAAAACACCGAGCTAGCTGAAAAAATTAAAGCACTGACCGCAGATAAAGAAAATCTAACTAAAGAAAAAACAGATCTGAAAACAGAAAAAGACAATTTAGCTAAAGATAAAGCAGAACTGATTGAAAAAAATCAAAATCTAACCACAGAAAAAAACAATCTAAACAATCAGCTTATCGCATCACAAAAGCAAGTGAAAGCGTTAGAACAATCTCAGCAAGTTTTACAAAATGAAAAAACAGAGCTAACGAATAAGATCACCGGGTTATCCACAGAAAAAGAAAGGCTAGAAAGAGAAAGTAAAAATCTAACTAAAGAAAAAGAAAACCTAAACGATCAGCTTAACGCATCACAAAAACAAGTGAAAGAGTTAGAACAATCTTATCAAGCTTTAAAAAATGGAAACGAAGAGTTATCAAAAGAAAATCAAAAACTGACAGCAGAAAAAGCCGATCTGACTGAAAAACATCAAAAACTGACAGCAGAAAAAACAGAGCTAACGAATAAGATCACCGGGTTATCCACAGAAAAAGAAAGGCTAGAAAGAGAAAGTAAAAATCTAACTAAAGAAAAAGAAAACCTAACTACAGAGTTATCAACAGCAAAAAACCAAGCCGAACAAACGAGTCAAAAACTAAACGAGCTAGAGCAAAAATACGCTTCATACAAAAAATTAGAAAAACTCTATGAAGTCTTTTTGGAAGTCAAAGATCGCTTGAATTTTAGTTTTGTAGCAACCACTCACAGCGCAATGGATTTGATCGCATCTGTTCTTAGCGATAGCAAATACTATTTAGAAAGCCTTTATAACAGAGCGAGCCAAGAATTAAGCGATAAGAGGAGCGATAAGGGCGAGAAATTAGCTGAATTGTTTGATTTGCTTTTTGAATACATCAAGGATAGTAAATTTGAGCGTTTGAAAGAGCCAAGCGCTTATGACCATTCATGCAAAAAGCTATACCCAGAGCAAAACACTTCTCAAAAGATGCAAAGAGTGGTCTTAAGAGGCTACACATACGACAAAAAAATAGCATGTTACACTATCGTGGATATGGGATCATAAATGGGAAGGCTCATTGAAAAATGGTTTGGCTTCTCTCCAATCAGAGAAGAATTAGAAGCCCGCATCGGTGAGTTAGAAAATGAAAATGCCAAGTTGTTAATAGAAAAAGCCGTTCTAATCGACGAAAACACCGAATGGTTAAGAAAAAACGAAAATTTATCTGTAAAAATCAGCGGGTTAGAAAACTCTAACGATCAATTATGGCAAGATAAAGAAAAGCTCACTAAAGAAAACACCGAGCTAACCCATAAAAACGCCACGCTGACTGAAAAAACCGCCGAATTGAAAACCGAAAATGACAAGCTCAACCACCAAGTTATCGCACTCAATAAAGAGCAGGGCAGCCTCAAACAAGAGCGAGCGCGATTGCAAGAAGAGCGGGGGTTTTTAGAAAAATCATGCGCTAATTTAGAAAAAGAAAACCAACACCTAACCGACAAGCTCAAAAAGTTAGAAAGCGCTCAAAAAAGTTTGGAAAACACTAACAACCAATTACGGCAAGCTTTAGAAAACTCTAACGCTCAATTAGCGCAAGCTAAAGAAAAAACAGCCAAAGAAAAAACCGAGCTGGAGCGAGAAATCGCGCGCTTGAAGAGCTTAGAAGGTATGGAAGCCAAAAGCGATCTGGACTTACACAACAGGCGTTTAGCGAGTGCAAACCAGGATTTAAAACGCCAAAACCGAAAATTAGAAGAAGAGAATATAAAACTCAAAGAGGAGGCTGGTAATGTCAGATGAAAAAACTGAATTGTTAAAAGATAGAGAAAGGTTAATTACAAGAAGTAGAAAGCTAACCGCAGAAAGAGATTATCTAAACGATCAGCTTAATGCATCACAAAAGCAAATGCATGAGTTAGAACAATCTCAGCAAGTTTTAAAAAATGAAAAAGCCGGGCTGACTCATGAAAACACCATTCTAAAAAATGAAAAAGCCGAGCTGACTGAAAAAAATCAAAAGCTAACAGCAGAAAACACCGAATTAGCTGAAAAAATCAAAGCGCTAGCCATAGAAAGATATGAGCTTAAAGCATCGCACCAAGAAAAAAGCGATCTGGACTTACACAACAGGCGTTTAGCGAGTGCAAACCAGGATTTAAAACGCCAAAACCAAAAATTAGAAGAAGAGAATATCGCCCTCAAAGAGAAGGTTGATGGCTTGAAAGAGCAACTCTTCACATTGCAACCACAAAAACCACAATAAAGGAAATATCATGGTAAAACCCCTACAAAGTTTAAGACTGCCTCTTGGCCACCCCTTAGTAGAGAAGCTGTGCGAGCTGTCTTTAAACAATAAAGCCGCATTCAATGAAAAAAGTGGAGTCAATTTCAAAGAAGAAGTGTCAAAAGAAGATCAGACCAAGTTTAAAAAAGCGTTGCGGGTGCTTTTTGCGATCGTCAATAATGAGACTTCTTTAAGGTATCTTTCTGATGAAAATCAAAAATTCATAGAGGATTTAGCGCAAGATAAAAAGATCACTAATGAAAAAATAGAAAAAACCTTAGAGATCGTTTCTGTTAGCGATGTGGATGTGGATTTTGAAAAATTTAAAGAGTTGATGCTCAATGTGGATAATATAGCGGTAGGCCTTAAGAGCTATAGCCAAAGCCAATTGCTTGATTTAGATGGAGGGCATTGGGATTTAGAGGTGCCTAGCGCGCCTAAAGAAAGCGTAACCTTTAGGTTTGATAATTTGCCTATAGACGGCGACAAAAAAGAAATGAACTTCTATGTGCGCTCAAGCTTGAAAGACTTAAACAAGGGCGTTGTCGCTATTGACTTTGGGACTAAAAGCACGACCGCAAGCTATATGGATAAGAACGGAGAATACCGCTTGCTCTCTATTGGCGGGCTAGTAGATGACACAAGCCCAACCAAGTTTGAAAACCCTACGATCATGGAGTTTAGACATAAAGAAAAATTTATTACAGAATACAACGCGCTAGATCACCGCCCTTTCACAGAAAAGAACGATATAGAAGTGGCGCATGAAGCCCAAAAGAACACTACAGGCATTGAAGGGAATCATTTGTATCGGTTTTTTTCTAAATTGAAGCAATGGGCTGGAGCGGATGAAAAACAGAATTTTAGGGATCTCATAGAGGATTTTTCTTTAGAAAGTTTCACTAATTGCACGGATTTTAACCCCATAGAAATTTATGCTTACTGCATCGGCCGCTGCATCAACAACATGGAAAATGGCGTGTTTTTGAAATACTTTTTATCCTACCCCATCAAGTATGAAAAGCATCAGGCTGAAAAAATCAGAGAGAGTTTTGAAAGAGGCTTGAAAAAATCCTTACCTAGGCATGTTTTTGACGATGAAAAAACGGCTAAAAGGTTCAAAGTGGAATTAAAAGCGAGCGAGCCTTGCGCGTATGCCCTTAGCGCTTTAAAAAGCTACGGGTTTGATAAAACAGCAAAATTAGACAAGCCCGTTTATTACGGGGTGTTTGATTTTGGGGGCGGGACGACGGATTTTAACTTTGGCAAATGGGAAAAAAGCGCCAGCCCTAAATTCCTTTACAAAATGACGCATTTTAGCAGCGGAGGGGATAAATATTTAGGCGGTGAAAACTTATTGGAATTGCTGGCTTTTGAAGTGTATGCCAAAAATTTCCAAGAGCTGAAAGCAAAAGACATTGTCATCGCTAAGCCCAACTATGACAGGATCGATACGCAACGCTTTGGATCGTTTATGCAAAATTCTAGGGAAGCGCGCTTGAATTTGCAAACGATCGCTTCTAAATTACGCCCTTTTTTAGAAAATCTAGACGCTGATATTATAGAAGCGATAGAAGAAAATGAAGAGTTTGAGATAAAGGATTTTGAAAAGGATTTTAAAGCCCAGCTGTTTGATAGGAATGGGGTAGAAGCAGACTGCGTTCTTAAAGTTGATTGCAAAGAGCTTTTAAACCTCCTAAAAGACAAGATCAACGAAAGCGTTGCCAACTTCTTTGCCGGATTTTCTAAAGTGATGGCTGAAAACATTGATGATGAGTGTCGGGCGTTTCATATTTTCTTAGGCGGGAATGCGAGCCGTTCAGTGTTAGTCAAACAAGCGTTTGAAAACGCCAAAGAAAAGCAGCTTAAAGATTACCAGCAAAAGACCTCTAAAGATGATTTTGCATTCATCATTTACGAGCCGCTAGGCACAGAAGCCTCAGACAAACAGATTTTAGAGCTTACAGGAGAAGATGTTTCTAACACGCCCGCTTATTTGAAGCTCACTTGTAAAACCGGGGTGGCTTTTGGGCTTTTAGAAAGCAGGGACAAGGCTAAAGGGATTGAAATGCCCTCTATAAGCTCCAATCCTGTGTTTAAATACGATTTAGGCATTGAGATAGAGGGGAAATTCCACGCTAAAATCCATAGGGATTCTTTAAAGCCTAATGAATACCAGATTTTCCAAACTAAAGAGGAATGGGGAGGCTTTGATGAGCTAGAGATACGCTACAGCGACAAAGCCCTAGCCAACACCAACACTCTAAACATTAAAGACACGCAAATGATTTCCGTAGCGCTAGAAGAGCATGAAGAAGTGGATGTGAAGGTGTGCTGCGTGGATTCCCAAAGCATTAAAGTGGGGCTGTTTAAAGACGGCCAATTGATCTATGAAAGCGAGGCAGAAAAACTATGATGACTAAGAACGCTTACGCGTTTGTCGTGATTGAAAAAAGCATTATGGTGTTTAAATGCGCCAAAGACAAGGGGATAATCCCTATCACGGAAGGCTTTGCGCCGTTAAAAGAGGGCTTTTTGAGAAGTTTTAAAGAGCGTTGCAATCTGGAATTTTTAGAGAATTTAGACCTTTTGTTTTTGTATGACTACCAGTTTCCAAGCGAGGTTTTTTCCTTGTGTAAAGATTTGAAAAATTCCATTTGGGACAGGAAGCTTGTGGTAGCGTTAGTGGAGGCTTTGGAGAATTTTAAGGGCTTGAATTTGTCTCTTAAGATAGAAGACAAGCGTTCTAACAGCTTGGGTAATGGCGCTCAAAAATTGCTCACCAACGCTGATTTAGGGAGCACCCACAAAACAATCGTGATAGACAGCATGAAAACATACCACCAAAGCCAGCAAGAAAAATACAAAAGAGAAAGAGGCGAAACGCTAGAGGTTCGCCCCACAACACCCCCTAGCTATGGGGGTGGGAGCATTAGAATCAGCGGCGATAAAAAGCCTGATTCTAATGAAGAAAATTTTTAAAAGAAAGGACAACCGATGAGCAGAGTGCAAATATGGATACCGAAGAGGTCAGAGGATTTGTAGGGCATTTAGAACGCTTTAAAGAGTTGCTAAACGAGGAAGTGAATAGCTTGAATGGCCATTTCCATAATTTAGAATCATGGCAAGACGCTAGGAGGAATAAATTTAGCGAGGTGCTGGATAATTTGAAAAGCACTTTCAATGAATTTGATGAAGCCGTGCAAGAGCAAATCGCATGGCTTAAAGAGAGGATTAGGGTTTTAGAGCAAGATTATTAGGGGTGGTTTATGGCTGAATGGAAAACGGACACAGAAGAAGTCAAAAAGGTTGTTGAAAAATGCAGGGAATTTAAAAGATCCTTGCAAGAAGAAAAATGCAGTCCATTTATCAAAGACCTTGATAGTTATGCGCGAGGAATCCTGGTAGAACGCAGAAAAATTGAAATGCAATTGCAAAAAGCCATAGAAGAATTAAGAAAAGCCAAAAGCAATGAAGATGACGCTAAAGTTGCTTTAAGAGTCTTGCAAGGTGCTTCTGTCGTCTCGTGGATTTGGCCTCCTGCTAGAATAGCTGCTGCGGTAGCCATTGCAGCCGCTGAAATAGTTTTAAGGCGTATGAAAGAAGACACAGAAAAACGCAAAAGGAATGTGGAGCTGTTAGAACGAATGCTTGAAATCTACTCCACTCAAGCCAAAGCGAGCGTGGAGCTTGTGGAGGGGGCTTGGGAGAGCGTTAAAAAGATGTTGCACTTTTATGTTGATAAACACCAGGAATTTATCAAGCGTTTGAAACAAGCGAGCGATGCGATAGATAATGAATACAACCTTCCAAACCCCAGGCGTTTTAATGGAATACGATTTTGAACGGCCTACTTTCTCTTATAGCCCTAAAAAAAGCGTTTTTGATGAGCGCTTGAAAGATTTGAGAGAAAATTTCGCTTCTTTATACGCTGATTTGAAAGATAAGATCCATCATAACGCTTTGTCTAACGAGGAATTAGATCGCATGATAGCTTTTAGAGAACAAGAATTTGAAAAGAGTTTAGAGGATTTGATGCCAAGCGTTTTAGGCGTGCCTTCTTATGATGAGAGCTTGACTCTAGCCAAAAAGCGTTGCGTTAAAAATTGTAAGAAAGCTTTAGAAGATTTTGCAGAAAAAATCAAAGAATCTCTCAACGATTCAAACGCTATCAATGAAGCTTTTGATAATTTAGAAACAGAGTTAGAGCGCGCTACAGAAAATTTGAGCCAAAAAATAGCGCCCATTTTAGAGCAGTATGAAAACTATAAGTGCCAAGCGTTGGGTTATGGCGAGTTTTTAGAAAAAGAAAAAGAGGGCTTTATTGTAGATGAGCAAAACCCTTACCCTGATGAGGTCAGATTCAATGATTTGCGTTTAGCGGAGTTTGATAGCGTTTTTAGCGTCATTGTGCCTTTAGAAGATTGGAGTAAAACCGCATGCGCTCATCATGCCCTAAAGGCTTTAGAAGCTGCACTTAAGAATGAGGATCTGGGCTTTGATGCGGCAGAGTTGGAACAGATCGCAAAAGGATTCATTCCTAGGGGCTATTTATGGCATTTTGACGCGAATGTTTTAGGGAATGTGGTGTTGGTGAGAGAAGAGTTATTATTAGGCGTGAAACACACGAAAGGATACAAACTATGGGAGAAATTCCTACAAACACAGAACTGAATTGGGAATTTGTAGAGCCGCTCAATGAGAATGCGTTGAACGGGTTAGAAGAGAGATTGAAAATAGGCTTGAGCGATGCGTTTAAGGACTTTATCAAGCGATCAAATTATGGCTTTAGCCAATGGCGTTCTTTCATGGTGGGCAATGAATCCTACACATTCAAGCATGTTTTGAACTTCAATTTAGAGGGCAAGGGCTTATTTATTGATTTCATGCAGAGCTTAAAAGAATGGTTAGAGCCTGAAGAAATTATCTTCGCTAATGACGGGTATGGGGGGTATTATCTTTTGAATACGAGCACTGATGTGGTGCTGTTTTTAGACACTGATGATGGCTCAAAAAAAGCGCTATTAAATCTTAATATGTTTTTAAAAAAACTGGAATCAAGGGGTTAAAATGTTTTCTCATAAAGTTTTTTTGGAGGGTTGCACCAATAAATTAAGAAAGATTTGCGATGATTTCACAGAAAACGCCATGCAAGATGATTTGGGGCAGAAACTCAAGGATGAGGTGCTAGAGGAGATGCTAAAAATCGTGCATGACTTAGAAAATTTAGAGCAAGACACTCAATACCAAAGAAGAAAAATCAACGAGCAAATTGAAGAAGCCAAGTATTTGGAGAAGCAAATTGATATGAATTTCCATTCACCAAGCGAAATCGATAAGCTTATGCGTGAAGCCAAAGAGCATGAAAGAGAAGCTAGGAGGCGCTATGATGAATATCTTAAGGATAAACATGATTGATGCGGGTAATTTATTAAAAGAACTAGACGACGCCTTAGATAAGGTTGTTGCTAAAAAAGAGCCAGAGAGTTTTCTCAAGCCATCCACTTTAAAAATAGAAGAATATCAAAAGAGTATCAGGCAAGTTCAAGCGCAATTCACAGACGCGCCACAATTCAATGAAACGACCACTTACCCTAAATTTTTAAGTTGTGGTTTGTTGCATGTTAGGGGCAAAAATGGCGCTAACATGGAATTTTTATTGCCTAAAGTTTATCCTTTCCCTCCTAAAAGCTTGTATATAGAACATGAAAAAGACGGGCAGTTTTTGAGAGAAATGCTCATGCGCTTACTCTCTAGCGCGCCTTTAGTGCAACTGGAAGTGATTTTGGTTGATGCGTTGAGCTTGGGGGGTATTTTCAATCTAGCCAGAAGGCTTTTAGATAAAGACAATGACTTTATTTACCAACGAAGGATTTTAACCGAAAGCAAGGAAATAGAAGAAGCCCTAAAGCATTTGTATGAATATTTAAAGGTTAATTTGCAAGAAAAATTAGCCGGTTTTAGAGATTTTGTGCACTATAATGAAGACGCCACAGATCCCTTGCCTTTAAAAGCGCTTTTTTAAGCGGGGTAGATGCTTTGAGTCAAAACGCGCTTTATTATTTGGAAAAGATCATGCGTTTTGGCTCTAAAAATGGGGTTTTGAGCTTTGTCAATCTAGAGAGCGAAAAAAACAATCAATCCGCAGAAGTTCTGAAAAAACATGCGGAGTTTTTTAAAGATACGACAAGTTTTGAGCGCTTAAAATATCTTAATGTAGAAATCATCAACGATCAAGGGATTAAATCCCAGCACATGCAAGACTTCGCTGATAAAATCAAAGCGTATTATAGGCAAAAAAAAGAAGTTAAAAGGGAGTTGAAAGACTTACAAAGAGACAAAGAATTTTGGACTAAAAGCTCTCAGTATGAAGTGAGCGTGCCGGTGGGGTGGGATATTAACCATACGGAAGTGTGTTTTAAAATCGGTAAAGAACAAAACCACACGCTCATTTGCGACCACAGCGGGAGCGGGAAATCCAATTTCTTGCATGTGTTGATTCAAAATCTAGCTTTCTACTACGATCCCGATGAAGTCCAACTCTTTTTGTTAGACTATAAAGAGGGGGTGGAATTTAACGCATACACAGATCCGATTTTAGAGCATGCGAGGTTGGTGAGCGTGGCGAGTTCGGTCCCTTATGGTATCACTTTCTTGAAATGGCTTTGTGATGAAATGACAAAAAGATCCGAGCTGTTCAAGCAGTTTAAGGTGAAAGATTTAAGCGATTACCGAAAGCATGAAAAAATGCCCAGATTGATTGTCGTGATTGATGAATTTCAGGTGCTTTTTAGCGATAAATCCAAAGGGAGCGTGGAGCGGTATTTAAACACTCTGCTTAAAAAGGGCCGTAGCTATGGGGTGCATCTAGTTTTAGCCACTCAGACCATGCGCGGCGGTGAAATTGATAGTAGCATTAAGGCTCAAATCGCCAACCGCATCGCTTTGCCTATGGATGCAGACGACAGTGCTAAAATTTTAGACAATGATGCGGCTTGTGAGATTCAAAAACCAGAAGCCATTTTCAACAACAACGGAGGGCATCAAAAATTCCACACCAAGATGAGTATCCCTAAAGCCCCTGATGATTTCACAGCGTTTATCAAAAAAATCCATGAAGAATTTAATCAAAGAAATCTCGCGCCCATAGAGCGTAAAATCTATAATGGCGAAACGGCCTTAAAAATACCCAACACCCTTAAGGCTAATGAAATGCGTTTGCATCTGGGCAAAGAAGTGGATTATGAGCAAAAGGACTTGATAGTGGAGTTTGAAAACAACGAATCGCATTTGTTGGTGGTGAGCCAAGATTTAGATGCTCGCATCGCTTTAATGAAACTCTTATTCCAAAACATCAAAAGCGCGAACAAAGAATTGATCTTCTGTAATAAAGAAAAACGCTTGATAAGGTTTTTTGACGCGCCAAAAGAATACGGCATCACGCCTGTAGAAAATATTTTAAGCGTTTTAGACACCGCTATGAATCCTAACAGCGTGCTTGTGATAGACAATCTCAACGAAGCGAAAGAATGGCACGACAAAGTAGCGGTGGAAAAATTAAAATCGTTTTTAGAAAAAGCCACCGACAACGAGCAGTATTGCGTCATTTTTGCGCATGACTACAGGCAAATTAAAGCTAATTACCATCTTGACAAGTTAAAAGAGTTGTTAAACCACCACTTCAAGCAATGCCTAGCCTTTAAGTGCAATAGGGAAAACTTAAACGCTCTCAAAAGCGGTTTACCTTTACCAAGCGAATTCAACGCGCTCTTCATAGAGCTTTCCAAAGACAGCCACACTGAATTCAGGCCTTTCAGCTTATAGGGACAAAAAAGGGGGGAGCTAAAAAAAGAGAGCTAAAAAAAGAGAGTTAAAAAAAGGGGGGTTAAAAAGACTAAAGGAATTTAATCTTTTTGAAGCGCTTTTAAACCTTTGGCGTAATCGTTTGCGTGATGAAGCGAGCGATTTTTTCCCTTAAATGCAACAAGGGTTCTGAGCCTTTCGCTAAAGCTTTTAGGCATAAATGAGAACTAGCAATCTCGCTCACGGCTCCATCCACTCCTTCGCTCTCTTCAACCAATGCTCGCGCACCAGACAGCTCTATGGGGCAATTGACAAGCACCAGATTCAAATAATGCGTATAGCCATCAAACATGCACATGTTACTCATGTTGGTGGTTTTGGGATCTAAAATCGTATTATCATAATAGATAGGTTTCTCATCTTGTAAGATAGAGATTTTGGTGTGCAAGCGGTTGAATTGGAACAACTCATTACGAGCCACTCGCCCGGCGACAATGATTTCACTATAAAGCAATTGGGAGCTAGAGTGTAGAGAAATCGTGGTATTGCCTTTAAAATGCGCGTTTTCAAAGGGGATTAACGGGAAAGGCGCGAAGTCTAAAAAGGCGTTTTCCCCCACAACGATATGCATGTCTCTGCTGGCAAACCCGTCTTCAGTGTTATGGATTTTCTCAAAGGATTGCGAAGTGATCCTTAACTTGCAATTTTGACCGATGTGTAATTGCATGTCTTGCGCATCGCCTTTCATTAAGCCAGGGCTTACCGCTAAAAGCATGATTTCAGCTAAATCGTCTTTAGGGTAAAAGGGCGCCATGAGCTTAAAGGGGGGCGTGAAAAAATTGTCTTCAATCACGCACCGCCCATCAGCCCCTATTTTGGTTTTTAACCTGAGCTTGGATTCTTGAGCGTAAGTGTTCATCAATCTTCCAATAAAGCGTTGCGCTTAATCCATGCGATCACATCATCTAGGCCTTCTTTAGCGCGGATATTCGTAAAAATAAAGGGCTTTTCGCCGCGCATTTTTTTAGAATCCCTTTCCATGACTTTCAAGTCCGCTCCCACATAGGGGGCTAAGTCAATTTTATTGATGACAAGCAAGTCTGAGCGCGTGATTCCTGGCCCGCCTTTCCTAGGGATTTTATCGCCCTCAGCCACATCAATCACAAAAATCGTAAAATCTGCTAGCTCTGGGTTGAAAGTCGCTGAAAGGTTGTCGCCTCCGCTTTCAATCAAAAGCAATTCCAAATTAGGGAAACGGCCATGCATTTCTTCTACCGCTTCTAAATTCATGGAAGCGTCTTCTCTAATGGCGGTGTGCGGACAGCCCCCCGTTTCTACGCCAATAATCCTCTCTCGTGGCATCACCGAATTTTTACACATAAACTCTGCGTCTTCTTTAGTGTAAATATCATTAGTGATAACCGCCATGTCGTAATCCTTTGACATGTGGCGCGTTAAAGCTTCAATCAAGGCGGTTTTACCGCTTCCTACAGGACCACAAACTCCAATTTTTACCATAAAATTCCTTTCAATTTGAGATTAAAATTCAAGACATATAAAGGCGCGAGTATAAACTCTCATGTTGCATCGCCTTAATGTCGTTTTGAACGCTTGCCGCGCACAGGTGGCTTTCGTCTAGTTCTAGGGTTTTTTCTATGAGCCGGTTAAAAGGGTTTTGCAAGCTCAATAAGATTTTTTGCCCATCATTTTGGGATAAGGGGACGCTTTTAACGCAGTTAATTACCATGTTAGAAGTTTGCGCATAAAGATAATGCCTTAAAGCCTTTTTCAGTTCAATACCCAAACTCGCCGCAAAAACGCCATAGCTAGTGGCGTGGGTGGGATCTTTGGTTTGTTGAGCGTAAGCGTTAAAAAATGCGCCCATGTCTAATTCGTTCATGGCTTGTAAGGTTTTAATGAAACGATTGCCTAGCTTTTGATTGGCTAATCGTAATTCCATGGGGCTTGTGGATAGCCTAATAACTTCTTCAACCCCTAAGATTTTTTTTAAATCCTGTTGGAGGGTGCTTTCATAGGTGAGTTTCAAGCTCAGCATTTCCGTATAAAGGAACTGGCTAGAAAGATTGGCTTTTAAATACTCTAAAGCGCTTTCTTTATTGGTAACCTTTTTTTGCTGGATGTAAGTTTCTAGCCCAAAAGAATGCGTGTAAGAGCCAATAGGGAACACCGCATCATTGACTTGCAAGATCAGAAATTCGTTATCCACATGAGTATTGCTGTCTGTCTTTGGGGTTTTTGGGGGCGTACCCACGCTTTTTTTAGTGCTTTTCACGCTCTTTCCTTTATCCATTCTGTTATTTTTCTATTTCTTTTCTATTTTACGACCACTTTAAAATCGCTCGCTAGTGAGACCTTAAAATTAGGCTCACTATGGGGCATGCTCACGGTCAAGCGTTCTTTGGAATCCAGTTTTGAACTTAAAACACGATTTTGAACCCCTAGCTTTTCTAATAACGCTAGCGTGGGCTTTTCAAATGGTGTTTTAAATTCAAATTGAGACTCACCATAGTATAAAGTCGCATGGCGATTTCCTATTTCGTAGCATATTTTCGCTACTTCGGCCACGCTCTTGGCTTGGATGTGAATGACTTCAGAATCCAAGATATTAACGGCGATAATTTCCTTCTCTTCTTTAAATAAAATATCCCCTTGAGAGAGACCCAACTTGGGAGCGTCTTTAAGGCGTATGGCTATGTCTTTGCCTTGCCTGGTTTTAAAACGAGCGATCTTTTTCCTCGTTTCAAACCATTCTAAATCCACATAATCCACATTGAAATCCAAGGGGTTTAAATCCCTTAGATTGCCAACTAAACGCTCTATGATCATCTCACACCCAGTGTTGGATAAAGAGTAACCAAGCAGGGATCCAAGCGGTTAAAATACCCTCAATGATAGCAAGCCATGGAGTGAATTTCCCTAAAGGGATTTTCAAGATGTTTTCAATGAAAGCGGTAAGCCACAAAACACCCCAAGCCAACCATATGATCGCCCACCAATCGCCTTCAGTGATGCCTAACACTTTGTGGTCATCAAGCATATCGCTATAGTGGGATAAAATCGCAGCAGGAACAGTGTTGATCGCTACGAACAAGCTATACCAAGAATACGGCCTCCAATCTAAACCAAAAGTGTGGTTGATAGCCGCATACAAGTAGGTAAAACCAAACAATAACCCAGTAGCTGGCCCATAGAAACTAGTCAAATGGTGCGATACTTGAACAATATCTTCTGCACCTTCTACAGGGGCTGTAGGGTGGAGCGCAGAATAAGTGATGACCACCACATTACAAACAATGGAAAGTCCGCCCACAAAAAAGTTCATCACCGCAGTGCTTTTAGGATCGACTTTGGTTAATCCGCAAATCC
The DNA here is from genome assembly GCF_003637685.1 of Helicobacter pylori. Taxonomy (GTDB): domain Bacteria; phylum Campylobacterota; class Campylobacteria; order Campylobacterales; family Helicobacteraceae; genus Helicobacter; species Helicobacter pylori_CJ. The sequence continues at coordinate 252,790 of NZ_MVWW01000001.1, forward strand.
CGTTGCTGATTAAAACAATCCCAACATATAACAATACAAGTCCTAGCATTGCCTTTTCCTTCCAAACAAAAATTTTTACAACAAACGCACCTTACGAATAACTTTTGTTGCTTGAGCTAATCATAAAGAAAAATAGTAAATTGACAAAAAATAAAACAAAAAAATAAGCCCCTAACTTTTAATAAATAATAAAAGTCAGAGAGCTTAAAAATAAGGATTAAGGAGCGTTGCTCCCAAAAATCCTAGAAAATGCTAAAGAGTTGCGCCAAGCTCACTTTATTGGCTGGTTTAGAAGTTACTTCTTTGCCATCCACGAACACATGGTAAGTTTCAGGATTGACTTCAATGTGAGCGGTAGTGTCGTTGAATTGCATGTCTTTTTTGGTGATGTTTCTGCAATTTTTTACCGGCAACACTTGTCTTTCAAGCCCTAATTCTTCTTTAATGCCTTTGTCATAAGCCGCTTGAGACACAAAAGTGATGTTTGCATCGTATTTAGCTTTACCATGGTGGGCGAACATTTCTCTGTAATAAACCGGTTGTGGGGTAGGGATAGAAGCGTTCGCATCGCCCATTTGACTTAACGCAATGAATCCGCCTTTGATGATCATGTTGGGTTTCACGCCAAAGAACGCTGGACTCCACAATACCAAGTCAGCCACTTTGCCCACTTCTACTGAACCGACATACTCGCTAATCCCATGAGCGATCGCTGGGTTAATGGTGTATTTAGACAAGTAGCGTTTGATCCTGAAGTTGTCGTTATCGCCTTTTTCTTCTTTCAAGCGGCCAAATTCTTTTTTGTTTTTGTCAGCTGTTTGCCAAGTTCTAGTGATAACTTCACCCACACGGCCCATCGCTTGAGAGTCAGAACTGGTGATGGAGAAAATCCCCATGTCATGCAAAGTGTCTTCAGCCGCAATGGTTTGAGGGCGAATCCTTGAATCAGCGAACTGGACATCTTCTTTAATGCTTTTATCCAAGTGGTGGCACACCATGAGCATGTCCATGTGTTCGGCTTCTGTATTCACGGTGAAAGGGATAGTGGGGTTAGTGGAAGCGGGTAGGATGTTATGTTCACCGGCCACTTTAATAATATCAGGAGCGTGTCCGCCGCCAGCGCCTTCAGTGTGGAAAGTGTGCATAGTGCGTCCGGCGATAGCTGCCATAGTGTCTTCTACACAACCAGCTTCATTCAAAGTGTCTGTGTGGATAGCGACTTGCACATCGTATTTGTCCGCAACATCTAACGCATGATTGATTGCAGAAGGAGTGGTTCCCCAGTCTTCGTGGATTTTAAAGCCAATCGCACCGGCTTCAATTTGATCAGCTAAGCTCGCATCGTTAGAAGCGTTACCTTTAGCCAAGAAACCTAAGTTCATAGAATATTCTTCAGCCGCTCTGAGCATCCATTTCAAATTTCTTCTACCTGGAGTGATAGTGGTTGCGTTAGTGCCATCAGCAGGACCGGTTCCGCCACCAATCATGGTTGTTACACCGCTTGCAAAAGCTGTAGGGATTTGTTGGGGTGAAATGAAGTGGATGTGTGTGTCAATACCACCAGCCGTTACGATTAAGCCTTCACCGGCTAGCGCTTCAGTAGCAGGACCCACGCTAAGATTGTTTTTAACGCCATCTTGCATGTCTTTGTTACCGCCTTTACCAATGCCAGCGATTTTGCCGTCTTTAATACCAATATCCGCTTTATAAATACCGGTGTAATCCACGATTAAAGCGTTAGTGATGATTAAATCCAGTTCTTCTTTGCTGGGGTTGTTGGATTGGCTCATGCCTTCTCTTAGGGTTTTACCGCCACCGAATTTAAGCTCTTCGCCATAAATGGTGTAGTCATGTTCTACTTCAGCGATCAAATCTGTATCGCCCAATCTCACTTTATCGCCTGTAGTAGGGCCATACATAGAAACATATTCTTTTCTGCTAATCTTTTTCATTTCTTACTCCTTAATTGTTTTTACATAGTGGTCATCGCTTTTAGCACCATGAAAACCACGCTCTTTAGCTCTGTGTAAAGCAATTTTTTTGCTTTCGTTGTCTGCTTGCCTATCAACCAATGCGTTAAATCCAAAGATTCTTCTGTTACCGCCAATGTCAATCAATTCCACGGATTTTTCTTCGCCAGGTTCAAATCTTACCGCTGTCCCGCTCGCAATGTCTAAGCGTTTACCGAAAGTTTTTTCTCTGTCAAAGTCTAAGCATCTATTCACTTCAAAGAAATGGAAGTGTGAGCCGATTTGAACCGGTCTGTCGCCAACATTTTTAACTTTCACGCTAACGGCTTTTTTGCCTTCGTTGATAGTGATGTCTTCATTTTTTAAGAATAACTCACCAGGCACTAATTTACCATTAGCCTCAATAGGGGTATGCACGGTTACGAGTTTGGTCCCATCAGGGAACATCGCTTCAATACCCACTTCATGGATCATGCTCGCCACACCATCCATCACATCATCCGGTTTTAAAAGAGTGCGCCCTTCTTGCATCAATTCAGCCGCACTTTTTTTACCAGCTCTCGCTTCTTCCATAATATGGGCACTAATCAAAGCTACTGCTTCTACATAGTTAAGTTTAATGCCTTTTTCTTTGCGTTTCCTAGCTAATTCTCCAGCGTAGTGGAGCATCAACTTATCTAACTCTTTTGGGGTGAGTTTCATCTCATTCTCCTATTCTTAAAGTGTTTTTCCTTGAAGACATAACGCAATCAAGGTTGGAGTAATTGTAGCAATGTTTTGATTTACTAAGATTAACAAAAGCGTTCATTAACTAATTATTATTTAAAATGAATTAGTGTTACAGTTTTGAAACGCTATAAAAGCGTTATTGGGAGCGCGTTTAATACCCCTTTAGAATTTATAAAAATCAAAAACCCGCAAAAAAATGAGAATTAAAATTGGAGTAATAATGGTGGCCACGACTGGACTTGAACCAGCGGCCACTACCATGTCAAGGTAGTGCTCTACCAACTGAGCTACGCGACCTTTATTTAAAAAAGGAAATTATGCCTTAATTTTGTTTTGTTTTTGCTTAAAAAAGAATTGTCTTAACAATAAAACGCCCACGCCCACATCTATCATGACATCAGCGAAGTTAAAAATGGCAAAATCAAACCCATAATGATAATACACATAATCCACCACGCCCCCATGCACAAACCGATCCAAAACATTAGAAACCCCAGCGCCAAACACCATGCCAAACTCTATCGCATGGCTTTTAAAAAGCTCCTTTTGGCGCATTAAAAAAATAAAAAGCCCTAAAATCAAAAGGATTTGCAAGTATTTTAAACCCCCCTCTAAAAAACTGAGCAAGGAAAACGCCACGCCTTTATTGAATACTAAAACAATATCTATAACCAAACTTTCATAGCGAAACCCCTCTAAAATAGCGTATTTAATCGCTTGATCCACGCCAAAGATAAGAAAAAAAACCCCTATAAAAACCAACAGGCTTTGTGGGGTGGTGTTTAGCACAAATGCCCTTCAAAAAACTCTTTTAATTCTTGCATTTTCAATTCGAGCAATTTTTCATCTTTGGCTTCTAAAAGGATTCGTAATTTGTTTTCAGTGCCGCTATAACGGATCAAATGGCGGATCTCTAGTTGGTCTAACTCTTTTAAAAGAGCGCTATAACCTTTCAGGCTTTCTAAAGGGAGTTTTTTTTGGATGTTCAAATTCGCTAGGCTTTGGGGGTATAATTCAAAGGGGTTTAACGCAACAGAGCTTACAAGCTTGCTTTCTAACACTAACGCGCTCACTTGCAAAGCACACACCAAGCCATCGCCGGTTTTAGCGTAATCGCTAAAAATGATATGCCCGCTTTGCTCGCCTCCAAAATTGGCTTTATTCAATTGCATGCATTCGCTCACAAACTTATCCCCAATCGCGCAATGCTTCAATTCTAAATCTTGGGATTTCAAGTATTCTTTAAGGGCTAGATTGCTCATGTTTGTAGCGACAATTGCTTGAGAAGAAAGGGCGTTTTTAGATTTTTGATAAACCCCTAACACCCCTAAAAGCTTATCCCCATGCACGATATTCCCTAAATTATCCACCACCACTAGCCTATCGGCATCGCCATCAAAAGCAAAGCCCAGATCCGCGCGGTATTTTTTCACTTCCTGGCTCAATTGGTTAGGGTGTAAAGCCCCGCATTGCTCATTAATGTTACACCCGTTAGGCTCATCATTAATCACTAACACATCAGCCCCAAGCTCGCTAAAAACGACCGGAGCCACCTTATAAGCCGCGCCATTAGCGGTATCTAGCACGATCCTTAAATTCTGTAAATTCAAATGTTTGGGGAAAGAGTGTTTTAAATGCACGATATAGCGCCCTATGACATCGTCTATCCTTTTAGCGCTACCGACGCTTTCGCCCACTTTATAGCTAGAATGCAGTAATTCTTCATCATGAAAGATTTCTTCAATCGCCTTTTCTTCTTCTTCTTTAAGTTTATAACCATAAGAATTGAAAAACTTAATGCCATTGTCTTCAAAAGGGTTGTGGCTCGCGCTTATCATAATACCCGCATCACAGCGCATATCTTCGGTTAAAAACGCAATCGCAGGGGTAGGCATAGGCCCTATTTGGATCACATTATAGCCTATGGAAGTGAGAGCGCTCACTAAAGCGTTTTCTACCATATAGCCGCTTTTTCTGGTGTCTTTACCGATTAGAATTTTATTCGTTTGAGAATGTTTTTTAAAATACAATCCGGCAGCAATGCCTAAACGCATCACAAACATGGGGGTGAGTTTCACCCCTGCTTTACCCCTCACGCCATCAGTCCCAAAAATTTTCATCGTTATAAAATACCTTTTAAACTATTTTTAATCAATTTTTAGGTAGAATTATGCCAAATTTTACATTACAAAGGGATTAAAACAAGGCTATGGCAAATCATAAGTCCGCAGAAAAGCGAATCAGACAGACCATTAAAAGAACCGAACGCAACAGGTTCTATAAAACTAAAATTAAAAATATCATTAAGGCCGTGCGTGAAGCGGTCGCTGTCAATGATGTAACAAAAGCTCAAGAGCGTTTGAAAATCGCTAACAAAGAGTTGCATAAATTTGTCAGCAAAGGGATTTTAAAGAAAAACACCGCTTCTAGGAAAGTCTCAAGGCTTAACGCTTCAGTGAAAAAAATCGCTCTCGCTTAGTTTTAGGGCGTTTTAACTTCTTTAAGCTCAGTAATGGGTTTTTATTATTGGGCTTCTTTTTAAGTTTTAGCATTTTTTAGATTGTTGTATTTTTCATTCACATCTTTTTATAGGTAGTTTGGCATGTCTATTCTAGCTGAAAAGCTTTCTTCCATTCTCAAACGATACGACGAACTCACAGCGTTGCTTTCTAGCGCTGAAGTGATTAGCGATATTAAAAAACTCACCGAATTGAGCAAAGAGCAAAGCTCCATTGAAGAAATCTCCATAGCGAGTAAAGAGTATTTGAGCGTTTTAGAAAATATCAAAGAGAATAAGGAGCTTTTAGAAGACAAGGAATTGAGCGAACTGGCCAAAGAAGAGTTAAAAATTTTAGAAATTAAAAAAAGCGAGCTAGAAACTGCCATTAAGCAACTCCTTATCCCCAAAGACCCTAACGATGATAAAAACATCTATTTAGAGTTAAGGGCCGGCACAGGGGGCGATGAAGCGGGTATTTTTGTAGGGGATTTGTTTAAGGCGTATTGCCGTTATGCGGATTTGAAAAAATGGAAAGTAGAGATAGTGAGCTCTAGCGAAAACAGCGTAGGGGGCTATAAAGAAATCATCGCTTTGATTAAGGGCAAGGGCGTGTATTCAAGGCTCAAATTTGAAGCAGGCACGCATCGAGTCCAAAGAGTCCCTGAAACAGAATCTCAAGGGCGAATCCACACTTCCGCTATCACAGTAGCGATCATGCCTGAAGTGGATGATGTGGAAGTTTCTATCAACCCTAGCGATTTAAAGATTGAAGTGTTTCGCGCTGGCGGGCATGGGGGGCAATGCGTCAACACTACAGACTCCGCCGTTCGCATCACGCATCTCCCCACCAATATCAGCGTGAGCATGCAAGATGAAAAATCCCAGCATAAAAACAAGGATAAAGCCCTAAAAATCTTAAAAGCGCGCCTTTACGAAAAACAAATTGAAGAGCAACAGCTCGCTAACGCTAAAGACCGAAAGGAACAAGTGGGCAGTGGGGATAGGAGTGAAAGGATCCGCACTTATAATTACCCGCAAAACCGCTTGAGCGAACATAGAATCAATTTAACTCTGTATAGTTTAGAAGAAATCATGCTTTCAGGGAATTTAGATGAAGTGATCAACCCTTTAATCGCTCATGCTCAAAGCCAGTTTGAATAAGACCATTACTAAAACGATAAAACAAAAGCGATAAAACAGCATTTTTTAAGATAGCCACCCATTACGACCAAAAACCCTAAAAGCTCTAAATTTTCGCCCCACCAAAACAGAGTAAAAGCTTCCATAAAATCTAGCTATAAATATAATTTTAAATTCTATATATATATATATAAATTAACTTTTAAAAAATAAAACGATTTATTTACCCCATTCTTAACAAAAATTCACTTTTTTGTGATATAACCCCAAAGCTTAATATTTGTAAAAGCGAATTGTATTCTGTAGAAGCGAATGTATGAAGACAACTCTAAAATTTTGATGACCCCCTATATTTTTGCGCCATAGCATGAATGCAATAAAAAAAGAAATCCTTAAGGATTTCTCACATTAAGGAGTTTTAAATGAAAAAAGTTTTTTTAGGTATGGCATTAGCCTTTAGTGTGTCTATGGCAGAAAAAAGCGGCGCGTTTTTAGGAGGGGGGTTTCAATATTCTAATTTAGAAAACCAAAACACCACCCGCACCCCAGGCGCTAACAATAACACCCCGATAGACACTTCAATGTTTGGCAACAATCAAACAGCCCCAACCTCTCAAACGCAAAGCACTTCCAAACCGGACACTAAAGTCAATCCAAGCACAAGCTGGATGAAAAAATAAGGGGGAAGTCATGAAAAAGTCATTCAAAAAATTAGGATTTGTCTCTTTGGCAACGAGTAGCGTGCTTTTAGGGAGCATGAATGCTAGCGATTTAGAAACTTACGCAGCATTGCAAAAACCATCGCATGTTTTTGGTAATTATGCTGAAAAGGATAAGGATAGTAAATTAACAAGCGATTCACCAACGCAACAACAAGCCCAAACTCAAGCCCAAAACACCGCTTCAAGCGACAGCCAAGAAGCGACAACACTGGAGAACACCGCTGCTAATGACAGCCAAACCGCCACAACTGATGAAACTTATACAAACAGCTCTGACACTACTGTAGCTGATGCGGCTAAAAAAGTAGAAACCGATAACACAGCCGTTCAAAACGATGAAAAAACTTTAAAAAACGCTGTAACTCAAGTTGAAAACGACGCTAAGGCTACAGATTTTAATGAAACCACTTTCACAAACGATCAAAAAGCAGAGCAAACCGCTGAATCAAATTTACAAAAGGCTGAAAATCAACTCACTAACGATCAAGATGCTTTAAAAACAGCACTAAAAGATCAGACACCACCAACCCCACCAACTAAAGAGGAACCAAAACACACCGCTTCAAGTGGCACACCAAGTTCAACAACCCCACCAGCTAAAAAAGATGAAACAAGTGGCACACCAAGCGCTAGTGGGAGTGCTGTGGCAAGCCAGCTAGTTAAAGATACCACTATGGTTAATAATTTTAAGAGCGTGAGCGTGAGCGCAATGAACACCACTTTAAGTGGGGTAGAAACCATGTCTAAACAAACCGCAACGATCAGCACTCTTTTAAGCGGTAATCCTAGTTTAGGCAGTGTGATTCCTAACGCTCAAGGGCTAAGCAGCGCGTTTAGCGCATTAGAAAGCGCTCAAAACACTTTAAAAGGCTATTTGGATTCTTCTAGCGCGACGATTGGGCAATTGACAAACGGCTCTAATGCGGTTGTGGGCGCGTTAGATAAAGCTATCAATCAAGTGGATATGGCTTTGGCTGATCTTGTTACAGCTGATACGCAAAAAACGCAAGCCGTTGTGCTTGCAACTGCTAGTAATAGCGCAACGACAACGACAGATGCCATCAATTTCTTAAACGCGCTAAAAACCAATCTAATGGCTCAAAAAGACGCTTTCATGAGCGTGCATAAAAACATTCAAACCGCTGTCGCTCAAGCCCAAGCAACCTACACGCCAAGCGTGATTAACACCAATAATTACGGGCAAATGTATGGGGTAGATGCGATGGCAGGGTATAAGTGGTTCTTTGGCAAAACCAAACGCTTTGGCTTTAGATCTTATGGATATTACAGCTATAACCATGCGAATTTAAGCTTTGTGGGGAGCCAGCTTGGAATCATGGAGGGCGCGTCTCAAGTGAATAACTTCACTTATGGCGTGGGCTTTGATGCGCTCTATAACTTCTATGAAAGTAAAGAGGGCTATAACACAGCAGGGTTGTTCTTAGGCTTTGGGTTAGGAGGGGATTCGTTTATCGTTCAAGGAGAGAGCTACTTAAAATCTCAAATGCACATTTGCAACAACACCGCAGGCTGTTCAGCGAGCATGAACACGAGCTATTTCCAAATGCCTGTTGAATTTGGTTTTAGGAGCAATTTTTCTAAACACAGCGGGATTGAAGTGGGCCTTAAATTGCCTTTATTCACCAACCAATTCTATAAAGAAAGGGGCGTAGATGGATCAGTAGATGTGTTCTATAAAAGGAATTTCTCTATCTATTTTAACTACATGATCAACTTCTAAGCCTTTTTCTTCTTTTCAACAGAGGGTTTTCTCTCTGTTGGTTTCTTTTTTTTTTGCGGTGTTTGTTTTGTTGTGTTGGGGGGGTTAGGTTTTTGTTTAAGAAAATTTTTTAAAACTAAAGAAGCGTTTAAAACAGAACCTTTTGTTTTGGGATTTGATTTTTTACTTTGGCTTGTTTTCAAAAGTCATTTTGATTTCTAAAAATAGTCTATAATGCTCGCAAGAGATATTTTTTAAGGTTATCAATGAAAGCTATAAAAATACTTTTTATAATGACACTCAGTTTGAACGCTATCAGCGTGAATAGGGCGTTGTTTGATTTAAAAGATTCGCAATTAAAAGGGGAATTAACGCCAAAAATAGTGAATTTTGGGGGTTATAAAAGCAGCACTGAAGAGTGGGGAGCTACTGCTTTAAACTATATCAATGCGGCTAATGGCGATGCGAAAAAATTCAGCGCGTTAGTGGAAAAAATGCGTTTTAACTCTGGCATCTTGGGGAATTTTAGAGCGCATGTGCGTTTGAGGCAAGCCCTAAAATTGCAAAAGAATTTGAAATACTGCCTTAAAATCATCGCTAGGGATTCTTTTTATAGTTACCGCACCGGTATTTATATCCCCTTAGGCATTTCTTTAAAAGATCAAAAAACGGCTCAAAAAATGCTCGCTGATTTGAGCGTGGTGGGGGCGTATCTTAAAAAACAACAAGAGAATGAAAAGGCTCAAAGCCCTTATTACAGGAGCAACAACTATTACAACTCTTACTATAGCCCTTATTATGGCATGTATGGAATGTATGGAATGGGTATGTATGGAATGTATGGCATGGGCATGTATGATTTTTATGACTTTTATGATGGCATGTATGGGTTCTACCCTAACATGTTTTTCATGATGCAAGTTCAAGATTACTTGATGTTAGAAAATTACATGTATGCACTCGATCAAGAAGAGATTTTAGACCATGACGCTTCCATTAACCAGCTTGATACGCCTACTGATGATGACAGAGACGATAAAGACGATAAATCCTTACAACAAGCAAATCTCATGAGCTTTTATCGTGATCCTAAATTCAGCAAGGATATTCAAACCAACCGCTTGAATAGCGCCTTAGTCAATTTAGACAACAGCCACATGCTCAAAGACAATTCGCTCTTCCACACTAAAGCCATGCCCACTAAAAGCGTGGATGCGATCACTTCTCAGGCTAAAGAGCTTAACCATTTAGTGGGGCAAATCAAAGAAATGAAGCAAGACGGGGCGAGTCCTAGTAAGATCGATTCGGTTGTTGATAAAGCTATGGAAGTGAGGGACAAATTAGACAACAATCTCAACCAACTAGACAATGACTTAAAAGATCAAAAAGGGCTTTCAAGCGAGCAGCAAGCCCAAGTGGATAAAGCCTTAGACAGCGTGCAACAATTAAGCCATAGCAGCGATGTGGTAGGGAACTATTTAGACGGGAGTTTGAAAATTGATGGCGATGATAGAGACGATTTGAATGATGCGATCAATAACCCTATACAACAACCTGCGCAACAAACGCCTACCAACAACATGGACAACACCCATGCGAATGACAGTAAAGATCAAGGGGGTAACGCGCTCATAAACCCTAACAGCACCACTAACGATGATCACAACGATGATCACACTAACACCACTGACACCGGCAACGCAAACGACACCCCCACTGATGATAAAGATGCTAGTGGCAACAATACCGGCGATATGAACAACACCGATACCGGCAACACTGACACCGGTAACACCGATGATATGAGCAACATGAACAACGGCAACGATGATACGGGTAACGCTAATGACGACATGGGTAATAGCAACGACATGGGTGATGATTTGAACAATGCGAACGACATGAACGACGACATGGGTAATAGCAACGATGACATGGGCGATATGGGGGACATGAACGACGACATGGGTGGCGATATGGGGGACATGGGGGATATGGGTGGCGATATGGGGAATTGAGATTAACCCCCCAATATCAAAGAGTGATAGCCAAAACTTAATATTTTTATTTATAATTCTTTTAAGGGGGATACTTTGGCGATAAATACCCCTTTAACCCCCAACTAACTCCCTTTAAGAACGCTTTTTAAAATCCAACCAAAGCTTTTTATCATCAAACTAGCGCAAAAAACTCCGTCCTTTAGGGTGCAAGATGTAAGTGCATAGCCATTAGGCTATATTCAAGCTAACAAAATACCTCTAGTCTTTTTAGGGTAAGAAATGCCCATGCAGACTTTAAAGAGTCTTTCGCATTAGCGTTCGTTAGGGTGCTTTAGTTAAAAAAACCCCTTGCTTTAGAAAAAGGGGGCGGTTCCACATTTTAGACGCTCAAAATTAAAAGCAGAAATCAAAATTTCTTCTTGCTCACATCTTCTAAAATGTCTTGGGAGATCCCATCAATTTTTGCGCTGACTTGTAAAGAATGGTTAGCGATAGTCAAATTATCCTGCACATCTTGTTGCAAAGCGTTAATGGAGTTGTGGATGTTTTCTACGCCCTTGTTTTGCATTTTGATAGACTCAGCGTTATCGGCGATGCTTTGAACTAAAATATTGATATTGGCTTCAATTTCGCTGAGGGATTTTTGCGTCCTTTCAGCGAGCTTCCTCACTTCATCAGCCACCACCGCAAAGCCTCTGCCATGCTCGCCGGCCCTTGCGGCTTCAATAGCAGCGTTTAGGGCTAATAGATTGGTTTGATCAGCGATGTCTCTAATCATATCCACCACGCTTTTAATGTCTTCGCCTTGAGAGATCATCTCTTGGCTTTTAGAATCAATCGTTGTAATAATATTAGTGATTTCTTCTAAGGATTGAGTGGTGTTTTTCAAGCTTCTTTCTTGTTTGTGGGCGGTTTTGGTTAAGTTATCCACGCAAGTTTTTAAGTCTTTGGATTCATGATTGAGCGCGTTCGCAAACCCTAAAGAAGCTTTAAGCATGCTAGAAATTTCTTGCCCTAAAGTGTTGAGTGCTTTTTCCATGTTGGCTTTAGGATCTTGGATATGGTGGGTGAAATCCAGGTTTTTATAATGCTCTAGGGCGTTATTTAGGGCTTCAATATTGGCGCCAATTTGGTTGCGGAAATACTGGATAATGCTATTAATCGTGTTTCTTAAAGCTTGCAAATCTTTGTTTTTAGGCACGCATGCGATTTCTTGCGTGAAATCCCCACTTTCCACAAAATTAGCCACTTCAATGCTGTTTTGAATGGCTTTACTATCGGCTTGAATGTTTTCTTGGGTTTTAAGAATGTTTTCATTGATGGAAGCTTGCATTTGCCCGATTTCATCATAAGCGCTTGGGGGCGTTAGGCTTATGGCATGGTTATTTTTGGGGTTATTGAGCAAGTTGAAAAAATCATTTAGGGTGTTATTGACCCTACTGATGCGTTTGGTTATGAGGCTAGAAATGATGATAAAGACTAAAAGGGCTAACACCAGCACGCCCACAATCAAAGTGGTGATGATAATGTATTTGGTGTTTGTCGCTTCTTGAAAGACTAGAGATTTGTTAATGTATTTCCCAATCGCCCAACGCCAATGATTGCCATTATTTTCTTTTCCTTCAAAAAAATCAAAGGGCTGTATGGCTAAAAAGGTTTCTGTATTCCCGCTCAATGAATGGTAGCTCAAAGTGCCCGCTTCGTTTTGATTGTAATACGCCACAGCTTTAGCGACTCGTTTGTCCGGATTGATAGCGCTTAAGATCTTATCTTGGATCTCACGATTAGGGTTGATTAAAAGCCTGCCGTCTTTCCCCATTAAAAAGGTGTTGCTCTTTTTCTTGCCTACCACATCGGTATAAAAAGCGTCAATGTTTAAAAAGAGATTCAGTGCGCCTATCACATTTTGATTTTTACCCGTTAGGGGGAGGGTAATATCCATGCCATAGATTTTATCGCCATTAACCTCTTTATAATAGGGATCTGAATGGGTTATACTTTTGAGCGAATGGATTTGATTGATCATGTTTTCATTAAGCGTGGTATTAGGGTAAGCGATTTTTGAATTGATGTTCATGGCAGTGATAACTCGTTCATTATTATTCGTATAAATCGCGCTAATCAATAACACATGGGGGTTTGCCAACAAAAACTCAGAGAGCATGCGCCTTTTTAGGGTGTCGTTGATAGCGCTATTTTCATCGCTTAAGAATTTTTCAAGGGTGTTAGCGCCAATAAAAATGCGCTTCATGATGTTTTGAATCTTAAAACTAGTCAGTCGGGCTTCTTTTTGCAGTAATTCCGTGGCCTGGTGTTGCAACACGCTTTCAACCTTGTAGTTGATAATAGCACCCATAACAGCGCTAATGATAATAACGACCGCACACACCATCATGACGATTTTAGAACCAATTCTTGTAGATTTCATTCCCTTTGCCCTTTTAAAACGAATTGATAGAGAATGATTATTATACATTAATTTTGAATTTTGAAATTTTAATAAAACAAGAGAGGACAAAAAGTAGAATAAAAGAGAGTCAAAGCCCCCCAAAGCCCCCCAAAACTCCCCCAAAGGAGAGAAAAAGAAATAAAAATTACCTTTTAGAGAATTGCGGGCTTCTTCTGGCCTTTCTTTTACCATATTTTTTGCGTTCAACCACCCTTGAATCCCTAGTGAGCAAGCCCTTAGGTTTTAAAATGGCTCTAAAAGCAATATCATAAGCGTTCAAAGCCTTAGAAATGCCATGCCTTAAGGCTTCCGCTTGCGCTGAGTAGCCCCCACCAAAAACCACCGCTTTAATATCCACAGATTGCTCTTGTTTGGTTAAAAGTAGGGGTTGCATGACCTTCATTTTAATGGCTTCATGCCCGCCTAACCATTGATTCAGACTCTGCTCATTGATACTCAATTCGCCTTTACCCGGAGTGAGCCACACTTTAGCGATAGCGGTTTTTCTTTTACCGGTAGCATAGATTTTTCTCATTTAGCGTCCTTTTTGCTAGTTTGTGCGGTGTGAGGGTGCTTATCATCACGATAAACTTTGAGTTTTTTAATCATCGCTTTCCCTAATTTCGTTTTAGGGAGCATGCCCCTAACGGCTAAGTGGTAGAGCTTTTCAGGGGCTTTTTCTAGCATTTCTTGGAGAGTCTTGCTCTTGGTGCTGCCAAAATAGCCTGAATGGGTAAAATACTCTTTATCCTCTAATTTCATGCCTGAAAATTTAACCTTATTGGCGTTGATAACCACCACAAAATCCCCACAATCCACATTAGGGGTGTAAAAAGGGCGGTGTTTGCCTCTTAAAAGCACAGCGATTTCAGTGATCAGGCGGCCAAAAACTTTGTCTTTAGCGTCTAAAACGACCCAATCACGAACGATGTCATTGACTTTAGCAGTCTTTGTCATAAGAATCCTTTGATAAAATTAAAGCAACCATTATAAGGAAATAAGCTTAAATATTGCTGAATTTAAGGAAAGTTTAAAGTTTAAAAATAAGGTTTTTAAAAAATTTGTTTGACTGCTTTTGATTTTATGGTCAAACTCATTTCCTTAAGGGGATAGGGGGGTATTTTACAATAACCCTCCGCTACAACCCCCAACTAAAGACCCCCTAACCCAAGAAGACCGCTTAAAAAATTACCGCTTGATTAAAAATAAGCTCTTTACTATTTTGATCCTAAAAATACCAAAAAGCCTTTTTTATTTTTGCTCTTGGTTAAGCCTTTCTTCTATCTTTTTGATTTGTTGGCTCATTTTAGCGCTTGCGTTGATTTGATTGATGAGCATGTAAAGGTTTATCATCATCAAAAGCACCACCACAATCCCTAAAAAAAACACGATTTGAACGGCTTTTTTAGCGATTTCTCGGGCTTCTTGTTCGTTTTGCATGCGTTTTTAATTTTCCAATTCTTCTGGGGATAAATCTTTATAAAAGCGTTCTAATTCAAAGCTCTCGCCCAAATACGCAGCGATTTCTTGGGAATCCACAAGGGCATTTTGCAAGCAACTCGTCGCGCCTGGAGAGGGAGTCATGTTAAAAGTGATGCCTTTATGGGTGCAAATCTTTTTTTCGCCTAATTCTAGCTTTTGCTTGGTTCTGTCTAAAACTTGCGGACGCACTTCGCCAAAACCATGAGCGTATTCTAAATCTTCTAGGCAAAGAGAGGGGATGATTTTTTGAGCGTCTTTTAAAAATTTCCTTTTACCGATAATGGGCAATTCAAAAACCATGTTTTTAAACACGTAATTACGGATTTCTTTATCGCTCATCAAATCAAACGCTATCTTAAACACATCTTTATTCAAATCCATTTTCAACAATTCCAAGCTAATGCCCTTAAGCCAGCATTTGTTGCGCTCTAATTTAGGCATCGTTAAAGCGGTAGGCCCGATTCGTGTTTTTCCTTTAATGACCGCATCAGGGTCGCCATGCACGGCTGCAAAAGGGAGTTTAGGGTTTTGAACGGTATAAACCTTACCCCTTAATAGATCCGGCACAAAATAAAAGCTACCCGCCACAGGCAAGCACCCTAAATCCAGGCCATAGCCCATGCTCTGAGCCAAAGGCAAAGCGTAAGAGCCGGCATTGACTAGCACGAATTTAGCATACACTTCCTCAGCGTCTTCTGAAATGAGCGCATAAGTGTCGTTGCGTTTTTCAATCTTTTTCACTTTGAAATTCAAAAACACCTGGTTGTTAGGCCTTAATTTTAAAGCTTCTTCAACGAAGTTTTCGCTCAACTTCGCAAAATTCATGGTGCTCCAATCTTTTTGATAACCATGCCCGACAATGTTTTCATGCCTGTCTATGCCATTGGCCCCTAAAATCACATTAGGCTCTAATTCTTTAATCTTTTGTTTGTCAAATTCTTCTAGTCCCACAAAGATTTCTTTAAAGGATTCGTAGCGTTTTTTCATGAACTCGCATTCTTCATCGCCCACGCCTATAGCCATTTTTTGGGTTTCAAAAATCACTTCATTTTGCAAGCCTTTATTGAGCGCGTATTGTCTGGTTTTATAAGCGCTCAAACGCACTTTTTTAGCTTTTTCAGGAGTGTAATTCGTTTCAATAGAGCCATCATGAATAGTTTGTGAATTAGCCTTAGCGCTGGAGCTGATTTGAGCTAATTTAGAGCATTTTTCCACGATAGCCACGCGTTTTAAAGAGCTGTATTCGCTTAAAGTATAAAAGGTCGCGCACCCTGAAACCCCACCTCCAATAATAACGGCATCAAATTCCATACTCATTGTCTTTCTCCAAATGTTTTAAATTGATAAATCGTAATCATAGTATAAGAAAATCAATTCGCATTCAAAGGGCTTGAAGTTTTAAGCATGAAATCTTTCAAATCGCTCATTCCAAGCACCCTATCAATCAATAATTTCTTTTTAGAAAACGCCCCATTATGTTCTTCGGCTAACCATAATGAAGTGATCACCACGCCTCCTATTTTATGGCTCAAGGTTTTAAAATGCTTTTGGGTTTGCACCGACCAAATGCTGTGAGCGACTATCGCTTGATGGTTGCGTTCGCCCAAATAGAGCATGATATGCCCTTTTAAATAGATGAGTGTTCCAAAAGGCGTGGCGTTTTTAAGGATGTAATCTTCTTTTTCTTTGGTTTTCATGGAGCTTAAATCCACATAATTGTTCGCATAACGGCTTTGCGCGTAGGAATTTCTGGGGAGCAAAATACCAAAATTAGCAAAACTATCTCTAGTGAAAGCCGAGCAATCTCTGTTGCCTAATAGCCCACCCCAGCCGTATTTTTGCCCTAGCATGGTGTCTATAAAATACGCCATGTTCTCGCTGTTAAAAGCCTTAGGGAAAACAAAAAAATCCTTTTCATCTAAGATCACGCTTTGTAAAGCTGCATAACCCTTAGCGTCTCTCAAAAAGCCATAGGCTTTCAATTCCTTTTTTTGGGGGTTTTGAGATGTTTTTTGACTTTGGGGGATGAGAGCGAACAATTCACCCACCCTAGCATTGGTATAAAAATCCCCATAGTCTGTATAAAGGGGGATTTTATCTTTTATAGGCATGACATAATTTTTAAGCTTGGTTAAAAGTTCTATGTCTTTATCGCGCATGTAGGCTAAATCGCTAACTTTAATCCAGCCATAAACAAAACTGCTTTGAATGTGGGCGTAAGTTTTATCTAGATTAAAATGCGTGACTAGAACCGGCGTGCCTTGAAAAATCAGCGAATTTTGATACCTATCAAAAGGATAGCCTTTTTGAGAAAGATAATAAGGCTTGTTAGTAGGCACAGCCCTTACATCGCTATCTCGCACCACAACAGCCTTAATCTTAGCGCTCGGGTAATGCTCAATATCCATGCTTTTAATAAGCTCATCATTGAAAGCTTTTGCGTTGGGCTTTAGATCTTCGCCATAACCGGTGGATTTATTCATCTCCTTAAGGATCCAAAACACTTCTTTTTTATTGCTTTTGACTTTCGCATCTAGCCATGGGGAATACCACGCTTTGAGATAGCTCTCTTTTAGATTTTCTCTTAACGCTTGGGGGTCAATGCTTTGGTTATTATGACTGCCATTTTGAGAGCTTGCAAGATAGCTTGAAGCCTCTTGGGGCAAGGATAAATCTTTGAGCGTGAAATCCTTTTTCATGCAACCCACAAACAAAAACAAGAAAACTACAAGAAAATAACGCATGCTTTAGAGAACCTTAATGTCAAATGCGCAAATAGTTTCTTAAAATGCGCCCGTATTGCGGGCTTCTCAATTTTTTGATCGCAGAGCTTTCAATCTGGCGCACCCTTTCTCTAGTAACATTCAATTCCTTGCCGATTTCTTCTAAAGTTCGATCGCTTTCATCGTCTAAAAGCCCAAAACGCATGCGGATCACCGCTTTTTCTCGCTCATTCAACTGATCCAAAACGCTTTCAATTTGTGCTTTCAAATCTTCTCGCATGATATGATCAATGGAGCTAACGATATTTTTATCTTCCACGAAATCCCCAAATTTGCCGTCATCATCATTGCCGACTGGGGTTTCCAAACTGATAGGCTCTTTAGTAACCTTAATCACATTCTTCACTTTATCTAACGAAAGCCCCACTTCTTCAGCCACCACTTCTAAATCAGGCTCTTTGCCGGTTTCTTGAATGTGTTTGCGCATGACTTTATTGATGCGATTAATCGTGTCAATCATGTGAATGGGGATGCGGATAGTGCGGGCTTGATCGGCTATGGCTCTGCTGATAGCTTGCTTGATCCACCAGGTCGCATAGGTAGAAAACTTGAAGCCCTTTTCATGCTCAAACTTATCCACTGCTTTCATCAAGCCGATATTACCCTCTTGAATCAAATCCAAGAAGGGTAAGCCTCTGCTCGTGAATCGTTTAGCGATGCTCACTACCAACCTTAAATTGGATTTAGCCATTTTGTTTTTAGCGCGATCGGAAATCAATTTCCCTCTTTTGATTTGCTCTAAAATTTCTTTTAGCTTGTTAGGGGCTAAATCAAAGCCTTCTTCGCTCGCTTCTTTAGTCAAAAAGAGTTTTTTGAGATCCATATACACGCTCACCATAGTCGCTTCTGGCACTTGAGCGATAATATCTTCTTTAGTCATGTTAGTGATATTGGCAAGGATTTTTTTATGGTTAGCGATCAAAACATCATTGAATAAGGGCAGCTTGTATTCCAAGCGTTTCAACTCTTTTTCAAACCCATCGCCGCTTTTTAAAGTGGTCTCCATCGTTTTGACTAATTCATTAATCAGTTTGCTAGTAGGCTCTAAATCATAGAGTCTGTCTTTGAGCGTTTGGCGTTTGTAAGCTAGAGTCAATAAACGCACCAATTCGTCTTCTTTTTCATCTATGGGAGCTTCAAGGGCTTTAAGCCATTCTTTTTTAGCCTTGTCTAGGGCTTTAAAGCTTTCTTGAACCTTTTCTACACGCTTCTTGTCTTTTTCAGAAACGACTTTTTTCCTTTCTTCGTTTTCTTCATATTCTTCGCTGTCGTCATCTTTTTTAGAATCGCTCACGCTATTTTCATCGTCATCATCAAAGCTCCTGAAAAGCTCTTTAACCCTTCTTTCACGATTGATTAAAGCGTCTTTATACGCATAGATAAAATCAATCAAATACGGCACCGAGCAAATCGCGTCTAAAATAATGTCTTCGCCCAAGCGGATTTGCTTGCTCAATTCGATCTCTTCATCTTTGCTTAAAAGTTTTATATCCCCCATCTCGCGCAAATACATGCGTACCGGGCTATCGCTCCTGCTCCACTCTAAAAAATCCTTTTCTTTCAAAAAGTCATAGCCGTCTTCTAATTCTTCATCTAAAACTTTTTGCTTTTCTTCGGTGTTTTTAATCTTGTCAATCGCATTGAGTTTTTTAGCGTATTCTGAAGAGCTGACCAATTTCTTTTGGTATTTTTGGCACAATTCTTTGATTTTTTTGATTTGGGCTAGAGTGGGGACTTTCGTGCTGATTTGAATGATGGACTCATAAGAAACGCAATCGCTTAAGGAATTAGCGAACAATTCTTCTAACGCTTCATTAAAGCTAAGCTTTTTAACAGGAACAGGCTCTTTCGCTGTTTCTTTGACTTTGCTTTCTTTGGTTTTGGCTTCTTTAATTTTGCCCTCTTTGGCTTTATTGCTTTCTTTAGCTTTGTTTTCTTGTTTAATTTCTTGTGTGGTTTCTGTTTTGGCTTCCTGTTTAGCTCTTTTGGGGGCTTTTTCTTCGTTAGCTTTCTTTTTCATTGGACACTCCATAAAATAAGAACCCATGCTTTCAATCAAAAGCCAGGTCTATAAGATTAAGATACACCTAATCCTCTGCTATTTTACTAAAAAATAGCTTAAATTCTAATTATATTATTGGAATTTTTCCCCACTTTATTAAATATTCATCACAAAATGTAAAAAATACTAAAAAGCTTTTTTACATTCCACTATTCCATTCCATAACCCTATAAAAACAAACCTAAAGCTCATCCACCATGCTTTTTAAGAATTTCGCTGAAGTTTGAGCGCTTTTTTCTAAAAACGCATCAAAGCTCATACCGGCTTCTTCATCGGCGTTATCGCTAATGCTCCTTAACACGCAGCATGGCACGCCAAATTTTTGGCACACAAACGCCACGCTCGCCCCTTCCATTTCCACCGCGCTCGCTTTAAATTCGCTAACTAAAAACTCTTTCCTTTCTTTGCTATGGACAAACTGATCGCCTGATGCGATGACGCCTTCTTTGAGCGCGATATGTTGCTCATTAGCGATCTTTTTAGCTAAAGCGTTTAAACTTCCACTCGTTTCAATAAAAATCGCGCTTTCGGGGATAAACCCTAAAGGGTGATCAAACGCGCTCAAATCCACGTCATGCTGGACTAATTGAGTAGCCACTAACAAATCATTGATTTTTAGATCTTTAACTAAGCTTCCAGCCACTCCGCTAAAAAGCACCTTTTGAACGCCAAACGCTAAAATCATGCTTGTTGTGGTTAAAGTGGAATGCACCTTGCCAATCTTGCTATAAGCGACAACGATTTCCTTATCATTATAAACGCCTTTATGGAAAACATTCCCCCCTAAAGAAACCTCTTCAAAACCCACGCCAAACAATTCTAAAATAGGGGTTATTTCTTCTCTCATCGCCCCTAAAATGCCAATTTTTTGCACCATTTTCTCCCCATCACACGTATTCTTCTAAAAACTCAATGGCTTCATCAAGCCCTTTATGATCCCCCACGCTTATAGTGGGCTTGTTGCTCAAGCGTTTGTTAAGCCCCTTTAACACACTCCCACAGCCTAATTCAAAAAAGACATCCACTCGGTCGTTGTTAGATTTCACGCAGTCTTGATAACGCACCGGCTGAGTGAGTTGCAAGCTCAATAATTCAACGGCTTTGGCTTTGTTGTGATACGCTTCGTTAGTCGCATTGGAGATGATTTCAAAATGGAATTTATCTTTCAGGCTTTTTTCTAGCAATTCCTGGAATTTAAAAATCATAGGCTCTAAAAAAGGGCAATGGCTCGCCACGCTCATTTCTAAAAAAACCACCCTTTTAGCCCCCATTTCCTTTAAAGTCGGCTCTAGGGCTTTCAAATCGTCTTTAATCCCGGCTAAAACCACTTGCATGCCGCCATTGAAATTCGCGCACCACACATTTTTGGTCCTTTGACACAAACTCAAAAGGCTCTCTTCAGAAACGCCCAAAACGACCATCATAGAAGCGTCTTTATTCGCGCACGCTTCTTGCATCATTTTGCCTCTTTGGTGCGTGAGTTTAAGGGCTTTTTCAAAATCCAACGCCCCGCTCAAAGACACCGCGCTCATTTCACCGAGCGAATGCCCTAAAGCAAAAACAGGTTTTAACCCCCCATTTACTTGCTTGTTGAGTAGTTGGTAAGCGATATAGCTCACTAAATAAATGGCAGGCTGGGTGTAAGCGCTCTCTTTTAAAAGCTCGTTTTCTTCAAAAAGCGTTTTTTTCATATCCACTTTAAGCGCGTTAGAAGCCCTTTCAAACAATTCTTTGGCTAGGGTGTGGCTCTCATAGAATGATTTTCCCATTCCTATACATTGCGAGCCTTGCCCTGGAAATAATAGCGCGTATTGCATGGTGTTATCCTTTAAGTTTTATTAATCCATAATTTAAAATTGTAATATAAAAGCCCTTAGTTTTGTTTAGAAACCATTAAAGTTTAAGGTTTATTTTAACTTATTTTTACTATAATTCTACTTTGTGAATGAGGACAGGTGGGTGAGTTGGCTGAAACCACATCCCTGCTAAGGATGCGTAGCCGTCAAGGTTACCGAGGGTTCGAATCCCTCCCTGTCCGCCAGCCTTTTTGCCTTTAAAAACTTTTTGTTTAGAATGTATTAACGAGACACCATAGTTTCTAAGCACTCCTTTTACGACACTCCTTTTACAGATTTTACAAATACAAATTTTAGGTTGGGTGAAGAGAGACACCCAGCCTAAACCCTATCAATCCGCTATGGTATTTTCAAACATTTTGAGTATAATTGCTTCTGCTCATAATCACAAAAAAGAAAGAACATGACTTACAGAGAATTAGGTAAAAAAGTTTTAGAACAAGCAGAGGAGCCTTTGAGCGTTAAAGAAATTTGGGAGAGAGCTTGTGAAATGGGATTGGATAAAGAACGCAACGGCGGAAAAATACTTTCTCATAGTCTTGGAAGTGTGCTTGGTCAAGACAAGAAGCAATTTTATGTTATAAATAGAGAAGAAGAACCCTTTCGTTATTGGCTCAAATCTCGTGAAAGAGAATTTTCTCCACAAAAAACCCCAGATGCCAAAGAAGGAGATGATGAACAGAGCGAGTGTTCAGGCACAGCCAAAAAACAAAAAAACTCTTTTCATGAAAGGGTTTTACACCCACTGCTTGTGAAATTCCTCAGCGAAGATCCAAATTTCAAGCTCCTATGCAAAACCATCCGCCATGAAGAATGTAAAAAAGGCGAAGGGGGCGAATGCAAGTGGAATTATCCTGACATCGTGGGCGTGTATTTTCCCTATAATAAATATTTTCCCTACAATAAATATAAAGAAGAAACTTTGAAATTTTTACACCATACCGGTCAAAAAAGACACAAGCTTTTTTCCTTTGAGCTTAAAAAAGAGCTTAGTTTTTCCAATTTAAAAGAAAGCTATTTTCAAGCGGTGAGCAATTCTACTTGGGCTAATGAGGGGTATTTGGTGGTTTTTGGGATTAAAGATAAATATAAAGATAAAGTTTTGGATGAATTAAAACGACTCAACCAAAGCTTTGGTATAGGGGTTATCAAGCTGGAATCTGAGATTTCAAACTCCAAAATCTTGTTGCCAGCTAAAGAAAGGGAGATTGATATACCCACACTTAACATGCTTATAGAACAAAGTCCGAAAGATTTTAAGCCTTTTATGGAAAGGATTAACACGCAAATTGAAAAAGGACTTGATACGGCAGTGGATATGGGGGAGTTTTTTGATGAAGTGCTTGATGATGAAGCAATGCAAAAACACATTGAAAAACACATTGAAGATAAAGGCATTAAAGCAGGAAAAAATGGGAGCGCCTTATCTTTCTTGTCCCATTTTTAAAAGCGCAGACGAGCTTTTCACTCTTTATCAAGGGGATTGTAATGAGGTTTTACCCCAATTTGAAAATGCTTTTGATTTGATTTTTGCTGATCCGCCTTATTTCCTTTCTAATGACGGTTTAAGCATACAGAGCGGTAAGATTGTGAGCGTCAATAAAGGCGATTGGGATAAAGAAGACGGGATTGACGATATTGATGAGTTTAATTACCAGTGGATAAACAACGCCAAAAAGGCTTTAAAAAACACAGGAAGCCTTTTAATCAGCGGGACTTACCACAACATCTTTTCTTTGGGGCGCATTTTACAAAAATTGGATTTTAAGATTTTAAATCTCATCACCTGGCAAAAAACCAACCCTCCTCCCAATTTCAGCTGCCGTTATTTGACGCATTCAGCTGAGCAAATCATTTGGGCGAGAAAAAGCCGCAAACACAAGCATGTTTTTAACTATGAGGTTTTAAAAAAGATCAATAACGATAAACAAATGCGCGATGTGTGGAGCTTCCCAGCGATCGCGCCTTGGGAAAAAACAAACGGCAAGCACCCCACTCAAAAACCCCTCGCGCTATTAGTGCGCTTACTTTTAATGGCGAGCGATGAAAATTCTCTCATTGGCGATCCTTTTAGCGGGAGCTCCACCACAGGCATTGCGGCCAATCTTTTGAAAAGGGAATTTATCGGTATAGAAAAAGAAAGCGAATTTATCAAAATATCCATGAACAGAAAATTAGAATTAGACGCTCGCTATCAAGAAATCCGATCTAAAATCAAAGATTTAAATTTCCAATAAGCCTTTTCTTTGAGTTAGTTTAAGCGTTATACTTTTGGGATTTCACCTCAAAATGGGATTCTATTTTCACCCATTCCTTACAAAGGATATTTTCATGCCCAAAAAGCCAGTGTTTGGGGCCAATAATGATTTTTTCTGGATTGTTTATCAAATAAGCCGCCCACCAGCTATAAGTGCTGTTAGCGATAATGCCATGCTGACAAGATTGCATGAGCAGCATGTCCCAATACGCTTCTTCGTCTTTATCCCTAGTGGTCATGTCCATAAAAGGGTAGCCAAGATCAAGATTTTGCGTGAATGTTAAGTCTTCGCAAAATACAAAAAGCTCCATGTTTGGCACGCGCTTTGCCATATACTCAACCGCCTTTTTTTGATAATCAATACCAAGCTGACAACCAATCCCCACATAATCCCCTCTTCTTATATGCGCAAACACGCTGTTTTTAGCGGCTAAAATCAAAGCAAGTTTGCGGTGGTATTCTTCCTCTTTTTTTTATTATTTCCATTTTCTGGGGGGGGGGTAGGGTGAAGGTTTGCTTGATTAAAGGGGATATAGCATCAAAATATCGTGGATCTTGGAAGTAACCATAAAAATAAGTCAAGCGGCTTGGCTTTAACAATTTAGGCTCGTATTCAAAAACGATTTCTTGACTCACCCTATCAAATCCCATGCATTTGAGCGCGTCTCTTACTAGCTTGGGGAGGTGTTGCATTTTAGCGATAGCGATTTCTTTTTCACTCGCATAGGGCAAATCAATAGGGAAAAGTTCTAATTGCATTTTCCTATTGCTCCAATCAAAAGAAGTTGTATCTAATAGCACGGGCGTATTAAGGTGTTTTTGCAAACTTTTAGCGAAAGCGTATTGAAACATTTGATTCCCAAGCCCCCCGCAAATTTGCACCACCTTAAAAGCCATTCAATCCCTTTATATTGTCAAATAAAACGCTCATTTTAGCTTATTTTAAAACCCTTTTTCAATAAAATCCTAAAAAGTGGGGTAACGCTTTCAAATCATTTGAATTTTTTATTTGAAAAAGACGCGTATGAGGGCTCTAGCAAGCGTTCTTGGTATTCTAAAAGAATCCTGTCTTCGCTATTGAGCGAGTAGGCCTCATCGTATTTGCGCTTGATGATGCCCTTTAAAATGGTGTATTGGACCTGGTATTTATCCTCTTTAAGCATTTCATCTACTAAAGCGTAAAGCTGGATGTCTTGAATGAGTAAATCTGAAATTTTAACGCTCTCTTTATCAAACAATTCTTCATTAGCGCAATATTCATTCACTAAAATAAGCACCCGGTTATACACATCCGATGCGATTTTAGCGTTTAGGGTTCTATAAATGTAGTCTTTGATTTTTTTGAGCTGCTCTTCTAAATCTTCACTAGCCTTGCTCGCTAAGGCTAAAATACTTAAAATTTGAACTAGAGTCATCATTTTATGGCTTAAAGAGCGGGTGCGCCATTTAATGAGGAGACGCATGAAATAAGACATTTTGATAGAAAGGCTACAAGGGAGAGTGTTTTTCTTAGGTTTTGGCATGTTTAATTTCTTTTAAAAAAGGATTTTATGGTTTAATTATATAACTTTAAAATTAAATCTAGGAGTAAAGGCATGAAAACATTCAAAAAAGGCGTAATATTAGACGCTAAAAGCGTGGGGTTAAAAGCACTAGAAGTTTTAAAAGAAGTGGCGGATTTTGATTTTTATGAGGTTACTCCGCCCAGTCAAATCGTTGAACGATCAATTGAAGCTGAAATCATGGTATTGAATAAAGTCGTTATCACCCAAGAGGTTTTAAGCCAATTGCCTAAACTCAAACTCATTTGCATCACCGCTACAGGCACGGATAATGTGGATATAAAAAGCGCGAAAGCTTTAGGCATAGAAGTCAAAAATGTGAGCGCTTATTCTACGGAATCTGTAGCCCAGCACACTTTAGCGTGCGCGTTGTCTTTGTTGGGGAGGATCAATGATTACGATCGTTATTGTAAAAGCGGGGAATATAGTCAAAGCGATATTTTTACGCACATTAGCGATATGAAAATGGGGCTTATTAAGGGGGGTCAATGGGGGGTTATTGGTTTAGGCACCATCGGTAAAAGAGTTGCTAAGCTCGCTCAAGCTTTCGGGGCAAAGGTGGTGTATTATTCCCCTAAAGATAAAAAAGAAGAGTATGAGCGCTTGAATTTAGAGGAATTGCTTAAAACAAGCGGCATTATCAGCATTCATGCCCCCTTAAATGAAAGCACGCGCGATTTAATCGCTCTCAAAGAATTGCAAAGCCTAAAAGATGGGGCGATTTTGATCAATGTGGGGCGTGGGGGCATTGTGAATGAAAAGGATCTGGCTTTAACTTTAGAAACCAAAGATTTGTATTACGCGAGCGATGTGTTTGTGAAAGAGCCTTTTGAAAAAGATCATGCGTTTTTGAACCCAAAGATCCAAAACAAATTGCTTTTAACCCCCCATATCGCATGGGCGTATAGCGACAGCTTGAAAACCTTGATAGAAAAAACCAAAGAAAATATCCAAGATTTTTTAGCTTCTCAAAAATAAAAGTAGGATTTTATGGAGAGGTGGGTTTGATTGTTTGAGTTTTTTTCTTTTTTACCATAAAATCTAAAAAATGGAGTAGGGTTTAATCGTTTTTAACCCATTAAGAAAAAGCCTTTAGGTGGATTGACCCCCAAAGGCTTTTATGACAGAGAGCGATTAAGCCTTAGAAATATCAATTTTAAAGGTGTGGATTTCATCTTCTAAAAAGACTTTAACCACCACCACGCCCGGGGTTTTAAGATTTTTGGTATCCACTACCACAAACCCTCCCCTAGCCTTACCTTCAACATTAAGGGTGTTGTTTTTAAGATAATTGATCGCTAGGATCTTTAAAGCCTGGCGGCTTTCTTGCATGACCTCTTGCTCTTCTACATCATCCATCATCATCATGCCAAAGCCAGGCCCATACATGCCCATTCCCCCATACATCATGCCGTTATAAGCTAAAAAACTCCCTTGCCCATAATAAAACATAGGTGGGGTGATCATATTGATATTATCAATAGGGGCGGTCGGCACGCTGATATTAAAGCTTTGTAAAATGCCCTCAAAATCAAAACTGGATTTCATCACCTGTCTCAGGCTTAAGACCGGTAAATTCGTTTGGTTGATAGACACCGAAATGGCTTTACGGCTAAACACCACAGGATTTCCCTCTAAAACTTGCGCCGCTACATACAGCACTAAGGGGGATTCATTCAAACCTTTCAATTTGCTTTGAGCGATTTCTAGCTGGACTTTAGACTTGGCTTGCGTGGAGGTCATCACTTGAATCCCATTATTATAAGATGTAACATGTTCAGGCGTGATCTTATAGCTCGCGCAAGCGCTCATCAGTAAGGCTATCGCTACTAAAATGATTTTTTTCATCAAAATCCCTTTCATTTAAAGTTTAATCTTCGTTTAGAATTTCCTTATTATAGTGTAGTTTGACTTAAAATTAAGATTTTATTAGGAATAAGGGCTTAAAAAAGATTTAATGTAGGCTTTCTAGCCACAAAAGAATAGAAGATTTGATCTCATTGAGTTTTAAAACTTCTTGGTGCTTGATTCCTCTCTCAAACAAATCATCAAGGCGTTGGCTATCTGGGGTATTGTAGCTGTTTTTTAGTGCTTCTAGGGCGGCTTTATCGTCTTTTTTTTGCTCGTTTAGGGCTAAAAGGGTGGTTTTAGGGAATTTCTCATAAGAGGCGGTGGCAGAAACAAGGGTTTTTTCGTGGGTTTTCAAGCTGGCGTTTAAAGCGGTGGCGGTGTGGGGGTCAATCAGGTATTGGTGCTCTGCATAAACTTCTTGAATGGTTTTCAAACAATCTTCATCTGAGCAGCTCGCGCAAGAAAAATGCTCCTGTAAAAGGGCTAATTCTTTAGGCTTTAAGGCATAAAATTTCTCTTCTTCTAAAGCTTGCATCAATTCTAGCGTGCGTTCAAACCCAAAAAGGCTAAAAAGCACCCTTTCCACGTTAGAGCTTTTTAAAATATCCATAGCCGGCGAGAAAGTTTGCTTTAAAGAGCGGTGGGTTAAATCGTAACGCCCTGTCTCTATAAACTCCCTTAAAACATCATTGCTGTTGGTTACCACCTTGATTTTAGCGATATTCAAGCCCATTTTTTTGGCATAAAACGCCCCTAAAGCGTTCCCAAAATTACCGCTGGGTATGGCTAGGGTGATTTTTTCTTTAGAATTGATCGCACCTTTTTTATACAATTCTAAAAAGCCCCAAATATGATAGACGATTTGAAAAGCGATGCGCCCAAAATTCACGGAATTAGCCACGCTTAATTTTAATTGGCGCGCTTTTAAAGCTTCGTTAAAATCGTCGTCTTTTAAAAGGTTTTTGAGCGCGTTTTGCGCATCATCAAAGTCCCCACTCACCCCAAAAACCTTTAAATTGCT
The DNA here is from genome assembly GCF_003637685.1 of Helicobacter pylori. Classification (GTDB taxonomy): domain Bacteria; phylum Campylobacterota; class Campylobacteria; order Campylobacterales; family Helicobacteraceae; genus Helicobacter; species Helicobacter pylori_CJ. The sequence goes on from NZ_MVWW01000001.1 coordinate 280,894, forward strand.
AGCGTTTTGGGTTACCATTTGGAGTTTTTGGACTAAGCTTGTGCCGTCTTTAGGGTATAAACACACCACAAAAACATTAGGCATGCCCGCTAAACCTTCTAAAGTCGCAGGGCCGGTATCCCCACTTGTGGATACTAACACCAAATACTTTTCGTTTTTCCCCACCGCTAGATTAGAAAACAAGCTCGCTAAAGGCTGTAACGCCATGTCTTTAAACGCCAAACTAGGCCCATGGTAGAGCTCTTGGACAAAAAGCCTTTCATTGAGCGCAAAAATAGGGGCCGGGTTTTTAGGGTTATCAAAATTTTCATAGCGTTTTAAAGCGCTTGTCAATAAACCTTTAGGAATCTCTAATCCCAATCGTTCAAACACGCATTCTACCAGCTCACTATAGCTCAGACTCAAACAATCTTGCCATTCTAGCGTTTCAAAACGCTCTAAAGTGTAAAGCCCACCTTTGGGGGCGTTGGGGTTTAATATTGCTTCAATAAAATCAATCTTTTTTTCTTTCAAAGAGCGCGTGGGGACAAAAGGCATTATTCTTCCTTACTATAATTTTTAGCCGTAGCATACCCTAAAAGAGCGAATGCAACCTTAAAAATGGTTTTTAATGAGAATGATTGATCGTTTTTTTAATTCAGTTTAATTTTGGATTTATGCTTATAATACTATAATGCGGTTTAAAATTTTGCCACAAATAGGCAAAAAATTTCATCATAGTAAGGTTGTGTTTTGTCTAAAGGTTTGAGTATCGGTAATAAAATCATATTGTGGGTGGCGTTGATTGTGATCGTGTGCGTGAGCATTTTAGGGGTGTCCTTGAACAGCAGGGTGAAAGAAATTTTAAAAGAAAACACCTTGCGTTCTATGCAAGATAGTTTGCATTTTAAGGTTAAGGAAGTGCAAGGGGTTTTGGAAAACACTTATACGAGCATGAGCATTGTCAAAGAAATGCTCCCTAAAGACACCAAAAGAGAAATTAAAATCCACTTGTTAAAAAACTTCATTTTAGCCAATTCGCATGTCGCTGGGGTGGGCATGTTTTTTAAAGACAGAGAAGATTTAAGACTGACGCTTTTAAGGGATAACGATACGATTAAATTGATGGAAAACCCGTCATTAGGGAATAACTCTCTAGTGCAAAAAGCGATGAAAAATAAAGAAATTTCTAAAAGCTTGCCTTATTACAGGAAAATGCCTGATGGTAAGGAGGTTTATGGGATTAATGTTCTTTTACCCTTATTCAAGGAAAACACGCAAGAAGTGGTGGGGGCTTTGATGATCTTCTTTTCCATTGACAGCTTCAGTAATGAAATCACTAAAAACAGGAGCGATCTCTTTTTAATTGGCGTTAAAGGTAAAGTGCTTTTGAGCGCGAATAAAAATTTGCAAGACAAGTCCATCACCGAAATTTATAAGAGCGTGCCTAAAGCCACCAACGAAGTGTTGGCTATTTTAGAAAATGGCTCTAAAGCGACTTTAGAATACTTGGATCCCTTTAGCCATAAGGAGAATTTTTTAGCCGTTGAAACCTTTAAAATGCTAGGCAAAGCAGAAAGTAAAGACAATCTTAATTGGATGATCGCTTTAATCATTGAAAAAGACAAGGTTTATGAGCAAGTAGGCTCGGTGCGTTTTGTGGTAATTGTAGCGAGCGCGATCATGGTGTTAGCCTTAATCATAGCGATCACTCTTTTAATGCGAGCGATCGTGAGCAATCGTTTGGAAGTCGTTTCTAGCACCTTGTCTCATTTCTTTAAATTATTGAACAATCAAGCCCATTCTAGCGATATTAAATTGATTGAAGCGAAATCCAATGACGAATTAGGGCGCATGCAAACAGCGATCAATAAAAATATCTTGCAAACCCAAAAAACCATGCAAGAAGATAGGCAAGCCGTCCAAGACACCATTAAAGTGGTTTCAGATGTGAAAGCAGGGAATTTTGCAGTGCGCATTAACGCTGAACCCGCAAGCCCTGATTTGAAAGAATTGAGGGACGCGCTAAACGGGATCATGGATTATTTGCAAGAAAGCGTGGGGACTCACATGCCAAGCATTTTCAAAATCTTTGAAAGCTATTCTGGTTTGGATTTTAGAGGCCGGATCCAAAACGCTTCGGGTAGGGTGGAATTGGTTACTAACGCTTTAGGGCAAGAAATCCAAAAAATGCTAGAAACTTCGTCTAATTTTGCCAAAGATCTAGCGAACGACAGCGCGAATTTAAAAGAATGCGTGCAGAATTTAGAAAAGGCTTCCAACTCCCAACACAAAAGCTTAATGGAAACTTCCAAAACGATAGAAAATATCACCACTTCCATTCAAGGCGTGAGCTCTCAAAGTGAAGCGATGATTGAGCAAGGGCAAGACATTAAAAGCATTGTAGAAATCATTAGAGATATTGCCGATCAAACGAATCTATTAGCCCTAAACGCCGCTATTGAAGCCGCAAGAGCCGGCGAGCATGGCAGAGGCTTTGCGGTGGTGGCTGATGAGGTGAGGAAGCTCGCTGAAAGGACGCAAAAATCGCTCAGCGAAATTGAAGCCAATATCAATATTTTAGTTCAAAGCATTTCAGACACGAGCGAGAGCATTAAAAACCAGGTTAAAGAAGTAGAAGAGATCAACGCTTCTATTGAAGCCTTAAGATCGGTTACTGAGGGCAATCTAAAAATCGCTAGCGATTCGTTAGAAATCAGTCAAGAAATTGACAAAGTCTCTAACGATATCTTAGAAGATGTGAATAAAAAGCAGTTTTAATGCTCATTCATATTTGCTGCTCGGTGGATAATCTGTATTTTTTAAAAAAGGCTAAAGAGGCTTTTGTGGGTGAAAAAATGATAGGGTTTTTTTATAACCCCAATATCCACCCTTATAGCGAATACTTGTTGCGTTTAGAGGATGTGAAACGCACTTGCGAGATGCTAGAAATTGAATTGCTTGAGGGCGATTATGAATTAGAAAAATTTTTAGACAAAGCTAAGGGTAAGGAATTGTTAGGGGAAAAAAGCGAACGCTGTTTTGAGTGCTTTGACTTACGCTTAGAGGCGAGCGCTTTGAAAGCCTTTGAATTAGGGGAAGAAAGATTCACCACCACCTTACTCACAAGCCCTAAAAAAGACCCTAACCAGCTCATCGCTAAGGGGCAGAGCATCGCGCAAAGGCACAATTTGGAATTTATTGTGTTTAGAAACGATAACTTTGAACATTTTAAGAGCGAGTTGGATTTAAACTTGCAGGCTTTGGCGAGAGAAAACGAGCTTTATAGGCAAAATTATTGCGGTTGCCAATTCGCTTTAAAAATCCAAAAAGAATCTCAAAACAGAAGCCCCTTTGAACTTTATTCGCCTTTAAAACGCCAGATTTTACCCGCAAGTATTGAAGAAAGAACGCAAGTTTTTAGAGAACTAGACGCAGCTAAAAAGGACGCTAATAAGCCTTTTTTAGCCCAAAAAACGATCGCAACTTACCGCTTATTAAATGGGGGCGTGTGGCTTTCTAAAAATTCAAACCCCTTGAATTGCTGCATTTTAGTGCGCTCTAAAAGTAAGGCTAAGGTTAGGATCAACGATTTAAGGTGGGTTTTTTCTCAGCGTTTAAGCGCTCTAGTGGGTTATAGCCAAAGAGATGAAACCTTGTTTTTAACTTTAGAAGGCCTTAATACCCTTATGGCAAAAAACTACGATAATCTAAAAGAGTTAAACCTTAACCCCTTAAGTTATGAAGAAGAGTTGTCTTTAAGGGCGTTAGTGAGCGGGAGCGAGAGTATTAACCCTATTATCGTGCTAGAAGAACGCACAGAAAAAACCCTTTTTGTAGAAATTAAAAGCATTTTTCAAGAAGAAAAGGTGTTTTATTTGCTGTAAGCTTGGGGTTTTAGTTGCTTCATTTTATGGCTTTTTAGCTTGTTTTGAACTGCAATTAAGCAAATAATAATTTTGAATTGTCTTTTTTGTCGTGAAAATTTGGAGTTGTTAGGGTCTAAAATTTTTGCACAAGCTAGAGTTAAAATGTTGCTAGCGTTTTATACCTCACTTATTCCCAAAAATGAGTTTAAGGCAAAACCTAAAAACCCCGTTTTTTTAAAATTAAAGAATGTTAAAGTTGGCTCTAGTGATCCATGCTTGATGAGAACAAAAATTAAAACAATATATCATTGTAAAATATAGCATTGTGTATAATTAGGGGTCATGCTTAGTCAAAACATGCAAGTAATTTAAAGTCAATTTAAGATGATTAGGCACAATAGCCGTAAAAAGTTTAAGGCTGTATTTGAAAACTCTATTTAGTATTTATCTCTTTTTATCGTTGAACCCACTCTTTTTAGAAGCTAATGAAATCACTTGGTCTAAATTCTTAGAAAATTTTAAAAACAAGAATGAAGACGACAAACCTGAACCCCTAATTGTTGATAAAAACAATGAAAAACAGCAAATCCTAGACAAAAACCAGCAAATCTTAAAAAGGGCTTTAGAAAAAAGCCTTAAATTTTTCTTTATTTTTGGATACAACTATTCGCAAGCCACTTTTTCAACCTCTAATCAAACCTTGACTCTTGTAGCTAATAGCATAGGGTTTAACACCGCTACGGGCTTGGAGCATTTTTTAAGAAACCACCCTAAAGTCGGTTTTAGAATCTTTAGCGTCTATAATTATTTCCATTCTGTTTCGCTCACTCAGCCTCAAACCTTAATGGTGCAAAATTATGGGGGCGCGTTAGATTTTTCTTGGATTTTTGTAGATAAAAATATTTATCGTTTTAGGAGTTATTTGGGTATCGCTTTAGAACAAGGGGTGTTGTTAGTGGATACGATTAAACCAGGTGCTATCACAACCATCATTCCCAGAACCAAGAAAACCTTTTTCCAAGCCCCTTTCCGTTTTGGTTTTATCGTGGATTTTATCGGCTATTTGTCCTTGCAATTAGGGATTGAAATGCCCTTGGTTAGGAATATTTTTTACACCTACAACAACCATCAAGAAAGATTCAAACCACGATTTAACGCTAATCTTTCTTTAATCGTTTCGTTTTAGCCTCCTTTTCCCCTTTTCAATAAGCCCATGATTTTCCTAGGGTATTTTAAAAGCATGGAAAAAGCATTCGCTTGAATGCCGTTTTCTTTACATGCTCTTATGTTTTCTTTATTCCTTAATAAAAGGCTTTTAAACCCATTCGCGCTAACCCCCCCGGTGCGCATGACGACTAACACTTCTTTCAAATAAGAAAAGCTTATTTTTTGCACCACAAACAAGCGGATGATCATCTCAAAATCCGCTGAAATCTTATAATCGGTTTTGTATAGCCCACAGCGTTCATAAATGGCTTTTTTGACAAAGAGCGTGGGGTGGGCTGGCACCACGCCATAAAGCAAGGTTTTAGGGTTAAACTCCCCGCTTTCATAATAACGGACCACTTTTTCTAAACGATCCGGTTTGACAAAAACCAGATCCGCATACACGCTATCGCAATTTTTGTTTTCAAACTCATGCACCACTTTTTCTATTACAAACTCATCTTTGTAAAAATCATCGCTATTCAATAGAGCGATAATATCCCCACTAGAGCGCCTTATGCCCTTATTCATAGCGTCATAAATGCCCTTATCTTTTTCGCTCACCACGCAAGCGATTTGATCTCTATATTTTTGAATGATTTCTAAAGTGCTATCCGCGCTAGATCCATCTATAATGATGTATTCAATGTTTTTATAAGTTTGATGAAGCACGGAAAGAATGGTGTCTTCAATGGTTTTTTCGCTATTAAAACACGCCGTGATCACAGAAACTTTTAGCAATCCAACCCTTTTTTGATAAACTCCCCCTGATTAAGTTTTAAACAAATTCACTTGTTTGTCTAAATTCATAGTCGTTCCACTCACATGCGTAGCGATGTTTAAAATATCTGAAGAATCCGCTAAAGTCTTAGAAGCCACTTTTTCCACTTCTATAAAATCGCTTACCATGGCTTCAATTTGGTGTCCGGATTTGGCGTAATCGTCCATGCTTTGATTGCTGTCTTGCACGACTGAGCTTAAATTAGAACTCATTTTTTTGTAAGTTTCTTGCACGCTTTTACTCATATCGCTCAAGCGTTCCATTTTTTGCGAATTGAGATTCATTTGCGAGCTTACGGCATTGATTTCTTGGACAATCACCATGATAGTGGAATTGATTTCAGCTAAAGACTTTTGAGTGCGCCCGGCTAAATTCCTAACTTCATCAGCCACCACCGCAAAGCCTCTGCCATGCTCACCGGCCCTTGCGGCTTCAATAGCAGCGTTTAGGGCTAAAAGATTGGTTTGATCGGCAATATCATTGATAATATCCAAAATGGATTTGGCATCATCAGCGTTACGGCTTAGTTGCTCCACTTTACTAGAGAGTTCCTCTTCAGTGTGCGTGCTCTCTATGATTTGAGAAAATAAATCCCCGATCGCATCCTTACTCTCTTTGACAAGCCCTTGCGTTTCAATCAAACGCTTCCTTAACCCTTGAGACTGCTCTATGGAAGTATTCATCATGCTCGCTACATCAGTGGCTTTATTTTTTACGGAATTTAGGGTGGTTGAGGAATTTTTCATGCTCTTTTGGGTTTCTTGCGCGATTTGGACCAATTTATCCATTGAAGTTTTATTGGAAGTGGAAATCCCTTTAATCTCTTCCATAATCAAGCGGGCATTTTCCACAAACAAATTGACCCCACGGCCCACTTGCGAGATTTCATCGTTGCGATCATCCACTTCAATTTTGGCCCTCAAATCCTTATCCCCATGGCTAAAAGCGTTGATTTTAAGGACTAATCCATCAATGCGTTTCACGATCCTCAATTTAGCGTACATGAGCGTCAAAACCACTAACGCTATCGTCGCTGTCAGTATCCAAAGGAATAATTTTGCGGTGTTTTCATTAAAAACCTTATTCACGCCCTCTTTAATCGTTTTATTTTCGGTGTTAATGTCAGTGTAATAAGAAGTCGCTGCGATCACCATTTGAGACACCTCATCATAATGCGAGTAGGCGAATTTTTTCTCCGGCACGCCCCCATCGTATTTGGGCATTTTGTAATAAGTATAGCCTCCCCCTTTTTTAGCCGCCTCCAAATACCCCCTAACATAATACACCCCATCAACGCTCTGAGCGTCAAGCCCTGATTGGCCCACGGTTTTAGGATTGACCGGATCAAACAGCACCACCCCGTTTTTATCCACCACCACCATATAAATCATGCCCTTATCGTCGTTGATGCGCTTGAAATAATCCAACGCCATTTTTCTTGCAGTAGCATTGTCAAAACTTTTGTAATACTCATGAATGCCCTGTTCAAGAAGCTTAGTCATGTAAGCGAGCGTTTTTTCACGCTTTTTGTATTGCCCGGTTTCTAAATGCTCCATGAGTTGCGCTGACACATCTTTTTGCATAACCTTTACAAAACCAATAAAAAGCCCCCCTAAAGAAATAAGTGCGGCTAGCACGACAAACATAATACGAGTCCCTAGCGAAGCAAATACTGAAGCAAACATCATTTATCTCCTATCCATCATTTTTAAGTCAAACCCTAATTTGAGAGTTTAGCTCCTAAATAACCCCCCCCCCGAAAAATGAGAGGCGCCCAATAAAATTAAAACCCAGTGGTTTGAAAACCGCTGAAAACAAAGAACAAACAAGCTAAAATTATAGAACACCCTTTTTTAAGTTAGGCTTAAAAATAAAATAATAAAAATAAAAAATCTTATTTAACTTCACTTTCCTTAATGGATTTGACATTCAAAGTTCTCCCGTCTTTTGAAGTGGGGATTTTGATGCTCCCCTCTTTGAATTTTTCTGCCAATTTTTCCAACAACGGGTTTTTAAAATCGTAGTGGATGATTTCCCAGTTATGTTCCAGTTCAGGGGTTACCTTCCCACCTTTTTTTTCAGTGATGTATTGGATGATTAAATCCCGTATTTGCCCATTATCTTGCAATGCATCGTAAGAATCATAATACCTATCAGCGTTTGTAACCAGCTTTAAAGTCGTGGATAATGTCCCGAATCGGTAATTGTTGATCGCTAATTGATACACCGCTTTAGGGTCAATGGGTTTGTTGTTGATTGTGGGATTAATGATTCTTTGCCCGGCAGGTTTGGTAACATCAACTTGGTATTTCACGCCAGAAAACATATCAAAGTTATAGCCACGAATGTTTTCATTAAAACTGATCGTCAAATCTCCCGGTTGCAACTGGTTGTAAAATCTATATGACCATTCCATGTATTTCAACAGGTTTTCACCCGTGATATGCACTCCAATGAGCGTATTAGCGAACTTGTAAATATAAGCGACATCTTTTCTTTTGAAAGGCCCTTTTTTCAAATTCGCCCCAAAATTGAATAAGGCTGCCGCTGAAACATCGGCTTTGGCGTAATATTTTTGCACTTTATTGATCAATTCTATCACCGGTGTTTCTTGCAAGGCGGCGGTTGGCATCGTGGTGATTTTTTCTTCTCCTGTGATAAAATCAGGCCTGTCAATAAAGGTTTTTGTCACTTCGCCAACCACTTCATTAGCGTATTCTTTTGATTTTTTATCCACATATTCGTATTTTTTCGCCAATTCTTCATCTTCTGGCACATCTTTTGTGGGTAAATTTTCAGTCGTTATAATTTTTTTCTTCGTTTGAGTGTCAAACACCACCACACCCTTTGCCAGATAAGCCCCATAGGCTCCAGGCTCAATGGTATGCACCTTTCCTATTTTGGTGTTATAAACCGCATGCTCATGCCCGGCAAAGATGATGTCAAATTGCGGGAATTTTTTCGCTAAATCCGGTATCCCATCGCCACCTTTCTCATCTTCTCTCCCCAAGTGAAAAGCGCCAATCAAAATATCATACTTCCCTTTTAACTCTTTCAAGGTCTTTTTTAACGCTTCTTCAGCGTCCAAAAACTCCAATCCTGCAAAATGTTCAGGCGTAGAGGCCTCCCAAGTTGGGACATGCGGCACCACATACCCCACAACCGCCACCCTCACGCCATCAATTTTTTTAATCACATAAGGTTTTACAAACGGCTTATTGTCCGCAATTTTGATAATATTCGCATTCACAACATCGCCATTAAACCCCTTAATATTCTTTTCTAAAAAATCTTTACTGAAGTTAAACTCGTGATTGCCAAGCACACGAATATTAAATTTCAAATCGTTTTCGGCTCTAACTAGCGGATGAACAGGTTCATCATTAAACAACTCCGCGCTATTGCCTTGCAACAAATCCCCGCTGTCAATCAAAACCACATTTTTATTCTCAGCCCTTTGCTTTTTGATTAAAGTCGCAATCCTTGTCAAGCCGTTATTGGATTTTTGCTCCCCCACCGCATAATCATACGAAAAAAGTCGCCCATGAATGTCTGAAGTTTCTAAAAACACTATTTTGACTTCTTTTGCAGATACTGAAAGTGTTAGCGTTAAAAAGATGAATAAAATTAACTTTCTCATTGAAATCCTTCCATAAAAAAATCTTCATAACATTATTTTTACATGAAACTAACGCTGATGCGATGATTTTGATTGGAATGTAACGCCTAAAACGGGTAAAATGGGTTAAGGGGGTAGGGGGAGTAAAATCATTCCCCCTTAATCAAACCCCCACTTCAGACCATTCAGCGCGTTTGTCTAAAAAAGCGCGTGCTAAATTCTGTGCGCCCTCTAAAGTGTGGTTAGCCGCCCAACCGCATTGCTTTTCATTGCTGGCAGGCACTTCTGTAGCCTTTAACACATCTTGCATTGTCTTTTCTAAAACCTCTAAAATCTCTGTGTAATTGTCATGGTTTAACACCGTGAGATAAAATCCCGTTTGGCAACCCATAGGCGACCAATCCACGACATAACTGGCATGGTTGCGGATAATTTCAGCGACTAAATGCTCTAAAGAGTGTAGGCTTGGCATGTCCATGTGATCTTTGTTGGGCTGCTTGAAGCGCACATCGTATTTGACAATCACATCCCCATTAACGCCCTTTTTGCGATCAGCTACACGCACATAAGGGGCTTTGACTTTGGTGTGATCCAAATTAAAACTCTCTACATTCATTTTTGGCGTTTTCATGTTTTTAACTCCTTTATAAATGGCAAATTTTAGCCTATTTTAGCGAACGCTTGCTCTAAATCTTCTAACAAATCCTGTTCATGCTCAATCCCCACAGACAAGCGCACCAAGCCATCCCTAATCCCTGCAGCTTCTCGTTGCACTTTAGGGATACACGCATGGGTCATAAATGCCGGAATCCCCACCAAACTTTCCACCCCGCCCAAACTCTCGCCTAAAATGAATAACTTAAGGCTTTCTACAAAAAGAGTCGCCTCACTGTCGTTTTTGAGAGTGAAAGAGAGCATCCCGCTAAAGCCACGCATTTGGGCTTTGGCTAGCTCGTAATTAGGGTGAGTGGGAAGGCCCGGGTAATAAACCCTTTCTACTTTAGGGTGTTTTTCTAAAAATTCAGCCACGCAAAGAGCGTTTTTTTGATGGGCCTCCATGCGTAATGCTAGCGTTTTCATCCCTCTTTGCAACAGCCAGCTGTCTTGAGGGCCTAAAACCCCACCGATAGCGTTTTGGAAAAAAGCGATCTCTTGGGCTAGCGCTTCATTATTGGTGGTTACAAGCCCAGCGACCACATCGCTATGCCCGCCTAAGTATTTTGTGCCGCTATGCACCACAATGTCCGCTCCCAAAAGAAGCGGGTTTTGGCAATAGGGGGTGGCAAAGGTGTTATCCACGATAGTGAGCAAACCATGATCTTTAGCGACACTAGCACATTGCGCTAAATCCGTGATTTTAAGCAAGGGGTTACTAGGGGTTTCTAAATAAAGGGCTTTAGTGTTTTGCTTGATAGCCTTTTTGATTTGGGATAGATCGCTAGTGTCTATAATGGTGCAAGAAAGCCCGTTTTTGACAAGCACTTTGTTAAACAAGCGGAAAGTCCCCCCATAAACATCATCGCCCAATAACACATGATCGCCTGATTGCAAGAGGGAAAAAACGGCGTGGATTCCAGCTAGTCCAGAAGCAAAAGCAAACCCCTTAACCCCCCCTTCTAAATCGGCGATGAGTTCTTCTAAAGCAAAGCGCGTGGGGTTGCCTGAGCGAGAATATTCATAGCCCTTGTGGCGGCCTATGGCGTCTTGGCGGTAGGTGGAAGTTTGATAAATAGGAACGCTCACCGCCCCCGTTGTCGCGTCCTCACTAATGCCCCCATGGATTAATTTAGTTTGCATGCGCATGGTTTTTCCTTTTTTATTGAATTTTTATAAATAAATACCTTTAGAAAGATAACGATCGGCAACATCCGGGAAAATGGTTAAAACCTGGCTGCCTTCGGGGAGGCGTTGCACTTCTTTCAAGGCTGCCGCAAAAGCTGCCCCGCTAGAGCTACCCACTAATAAGCCGTTTTTCTTGGCCAACTTCCTAGTGTAGCTAAAACCCTCTTCATCTGAAATCGTTTCAAAGCCATCAATATCCAAGTTTGCGAAAAAAGGAGGGATGAACTCCACGCCAATGCCCTCAATCTCATGAGGTCCAGGCTCTCCCCCGTTCAAAATAGAACCCTCCGGCTCCACCCCAATCAAGCGGATATTAGGGATGCGTTCTTTCAAATACCTAGCTGTGCCAGCAAAAGTGCCACCACTCCCTATCCCGGCTACAAAGCTCGTAAGGTTTGTGCCTAACTCTTGGACAATCTCAGGGGCTAGGGTGTGGTAGTAAGCGGCAGGATTATCAGGGTTTTCAAATTGCAAGGGCAAATAGCTATCAGGGATACTTTCGGCTAACTCTTTACTTTTTTTAATGGCACCAGAAATCCCTTGACTAGTAGGCGTGTTGATTACTAAAGCCCCCAAAGCTCTCATGATTTGCTGTTTTTCTGTGCTGAATTTTTCCGGGACAACAAAGATGGTTTTGAGATGGTGCTTGATTGCCACTAAGGCTAGAGCGATGCCGGTATTGCCTGCGGTAGGCTCAATGATGGTCGTTGTGGAAGTGATTTTGTGCGTTCTAAACGCTTCTTTTATGAGGTATTGGCCTAAGCGGTCTTTAACGCTCCCTCCCGGGTTTAGATGCTCTAGTTTGGCGTAAATGGCGGACTTTAATGGAATGGGGTAATCCTTTCTGGTGAATTTAAAAATGGGAGTGTGGCCTATGGCGTCTTGCATTGCGGTAAGGATCATTATTCCTCCTAATAATAAAAATAACGATAACTCAATTTTAGCGATTATGCCTAAACTCATTAAATGGAGTAAAATTAAGGATAAAATTTGAGCTTATTAAGATCGATCAAGGAGCTTTCAATGAAAATAATAAAATGGAACGAAGAGCAAAGAAAAGCGTTTCAGGACTTGTTAAGAGAGTTTGTAGCGCTAATAGACGCTAAAGCACAAGAAGGGAGACAAACGGGCAAAACCCCAAAGATACCAAAGTGGGCTTCATGCCAAAACGGGCTGAACAAGTTTTTAGCACCATGGGGCTATGCGTGTAAAATCAGTCTTGGCTCTTGGGACTTATCCTATAAGCCATCCATCACCTTTTGCCGTCAGGATATTTTAGGGGAAGGGTTTGTCAATGGTGAAAAACCAACCCCAACAAAAGGTTTTTATATTTGGTTTGCTTACTATTGGTGCAACGATTTAGAAAAAATTGATCTTTGCATAGGTCGATCCAGAGAGAAAGATGGGGAAAAAGAGTGTCAAAAATGCCCAGCGTATGATAAGATCATTGATCCTAATGGAGACACATACTACCAAGAGTTCTATAACAATTTAGAAGCCGATCTTGAAAGCATTACCGACTATTTTTTACACCTTGTTAATGAATTTAATCAAATCCCCACTGCGTATTTTGAGTTAGAGCCATCTAGCGCAAGCCATTAAGAAATAACCCCATACCAAAAAGAGCTCTCTCATAAGGGATTTTCCTAAAATCTACCAACGCTTTTTAAAATAAGTTTTGAAAAGCTATCGCTTGATTAAAACCAAGCTTTGATATTTGGATTAAAAAACGCTTTGAGTGTTTTTTAGATTTTGTAATCAATATTCAGTTGATGAAAAAAAGCAAGCAAGTTTTGATCAAAACCGCTCGCTTGAAAGAAGTTTTAAAAGCGTTTTTACTCCACTTCCGCATCAATCACATCATCGTCTTTTTTCTTAGGCTGCTCGGCGTTGTTTTTATTCGCCATGGCTTCGCCTAATTTTTGAGCCGCTTGCACTAACGCTTTGGTTTTGTCTTCAAGCTCCGCTTTAGTAGCGTTATCGTTTTTGATGCAATCTTTAAGGGCGTTAATGGCGTTTTGGATCTCATTAGCGTCGTTTTCATTCAAATTCGCTTTATGCTCATCAAGGCTCTTTTGGGTCTGGTGCGCCAAACTATCGGCATGGTTTCTCGCTTCAATCACTTCTTTTTTCCTAGCGTCTTCTTCTTTGTGCAATTCAGCGTCTTTAACCATTTTTTCAATCTCGCTATCAGACAACCCGCTAGAACCAGAAATTTTAATCTCTTGGCTTTTGCCGGTATTTTTATCTTGCGCTGAAACGGTTAAAATCCCATTAGCGTCAATATCAAAGGTTACTTCAATTTGCGGCACGCCTCTTGGAGCTGGAGCGATGCCTTGCAAATCAAATTTACCCAAAGATTTATTATCCCTTGCCAATTCCCTTTCGCCTTGTAAAACCATAATGGACACAGCGGGCTGATTGTCTTCAGCGGTTGAGAACACTTGAGATTTTTTCGCAGGAATAGTCGTGCCTCTATCAATCACTTTAGTCATCACGCCCCCTAAAGTTTCAATCCCAAGGCTTAAAGGCGTAACGTCTAATAAAAGCACATCTTTCACATCGCCTTTTAACACGCCCCCTTGAATGCTCGCGCCCACCGCTACGACCTCATCAGGATTGACGCTTTTATTCAAATCTTTATTAATAAACGCTTTCACCCTTTCTTGGACTTTAGGGATACGAGTAGAGCCGCCCACCATCACCACTTCTGAAATCTCATTTTTGGTTAGCCCTGCGTCTTTGATCACGCTTTCAATTTTAGAAATCGTTTCTTCCATGAGATCTTCTGTCAAGCTTTCAAATTTAGCCCTAGTGAGTTTTTTAACCAAGTGTTTAGGCCCGGTAGCGTCCGCTGTGATAAAGGGCAAATTGATTTCAGTCTCCATCGCAGAGCTTAATTCTTTTTTAGCGTTTTCAGCCGCTTCTTTCAGGCGTTGCAACGCCATCACATCGTTTTTGATTTCAATGCCCGTTTCGCTTTTAAATTCAGCCGCTAAGAAATCAATCACACGGTTGTCAAAATCATCGCCCCCTAAAAACGCATCGCCCCCTGTGGCTAAAACTTCCACGACATTATCGCCTGTTTCTAACACGGTAACATCAAAAGTCCCCCCACCCAAATCATAAACCATGATTTTTTCGCTCTCTTTTTTATCCAAGCCGTAAGCTAACGCCGCGCTAGTAGGCTCATTGATGATCCTTAAAACGTTAAGCCCTGCAATCGTGCCGGCTTCTTTAGTCGCTTTCCTTTGGCTGTCGTTAAAATAAGCAGGAACGGTGATAACCGCTTCGCTAACGCTTTCGCCTAAATAACTTTCAGCGTCTTCTTTGAGCTTCATTAAAATTTTGGCTGAAATCTCTTGAGGGGTATAAACTTTACCCGAAATCTCAATCGCGCAAGCCCCATTCCTATCCACAATCTTATAAGGCAAGCGTTTTTCAGCTTCTTTAGCCTTATCTTCATTGAACATCAAGCCCATGATTCTTTTAATAGAATAAATGGTTTTTTCTGGGTTAGTTACCGCTTGTCTTTTGGCACTCTCGCCCACTAAAATCTCGCCCTTATCCGTAAAAGCCACAATAGAAGGAGTGGTGTTTTTACCCTCTTTATTCGCAATAATCTTCGCTTCATTGCCTTCATAAACCGCCATTGCGGAGTTGGTTGTCCCTAAATCAATTCCAATAACTTTTCCCATGCGTTATCCTTTCTTATTAAAATAAATGTTTTAATCGTTTTTAGCAATGCTCACCATTGCCGGCCTCAAAACCCTACCCTTATACTTGTAACCCTGTTGCAAAACCTGCACGATTTTCCCGTTTTCTTTTTCCTCGCTTTTGACTTGCATGATCGCATTGTGGAAATGGGGATCAAATTCTTCTAAGCATTCAATCCCCTCAATGCCATGCCTTGCCAAAACTTCATGCAATTTTTCCATCGTAAGCTCCAAGCCTTTGGTTAAAGCGCTCTCTTTATCCACTTCTACAGCGCTCTTATGAGCCCCAAGAAGCGCATCAATCACCGGCAATAGATCCAATGCGATTTTTTCATACGCATACTCTAATGCCATGCTCTTGTCTCTTTCTAAGCGCTTTTTCACGTTTTCAAAATCCGCATGCGCTCTTAAATATTTTTCGCGCATTTCTTGGTATTTAAGCTCAAAATCTTCCTTGATCTCGCCTTCTTTTTCGCTCGTTTCTTGTTTTTCTTCACATTGTTGTTCTTTGCAAGCGCAAGAATTTTCGCAAGACTCTAGCTCTTTTGGGCTTAAATGATCGTGTTCTTGGTTGTGTTTATCTTTCATTATTCCTCCTTAATGGTTTGAAAAAACCCTTCATAATCGCATTCCAATTTCCCCACACAAAGCAGTTGCATCCGCTCGTTTTGAAATTCTATAGGGCGTGTTACCAGCATGCAATCAGGCTCTATAAAATGCAACCCCTTTTTAAAACGCTCCAAAACCTTACCCTCTAAAATGTCAAAAAATAAAGGGCTGTTTAAAAGCGTTTTTAACCCCATCAGATTAAAGCGCATGATTTGTGTGTTGGAATACTCCAAACGCTCTAATTGTCTGGCCAAACTCAACGCATTGACAGAAGCAGCGATTAAGCGCACTTCTTTAACGCTCCTGCCCACAAGTTCTAATAAAAACTTCTCCATTTTAACGCTGTAACCCACCGCGCAAGAAAACGCCAAAAAATCCAAAATCAAAAAGCGTTTTTCGCATTCAATGACTCTTTCTAAACGCTCCAAACTGGGTTTTTTTAACAGCGTAAAAAGCCCGAAATTTTCACTCGCGCTTTTTAAGCGTTTTTCATTCACCTTTAAAACTTCAAAGCGCAACGACTTGTGCCAATAGTTTTCAAACGCCTTAAAAGTAGGCAATCTAGCGCCGCTAGAATGGGCTTGATGGAGCATGCCTTCTTTAGAAAGGATTTGAAAATAATTCCTAATCGTCGCGCAAGATATTTTCAAGTTTGCCAACTCTTTCAAGCGTTTAGAGCTAATGGGTTCTAAAATCTGCAGATAGGTTTTAACAAACGCATCTAACAAACTCTCTTTTTTATTCAAATCAGAACCTACTTTAATTCTTCTTAACATCATTATTTGAAAAATCTCGTCAATCACCATTCTTGATGAAAGAACCCTCGCATTATAGCGCAAAAAGTTAATAATCTATCACTTGTTTTAAAAAAGTGATAAAAATTACCCGATTTTTCTTTAAAGTTTAGTCTATATCACTAAATTTATTTACTGGCATTAAATTAGGATTTTTTATAGAGTTGATTTAATTTAGATCTGTTGGGCAACTAATACCTTTTATTAAAAAAACTTGTTATCATGCTAAACATGAACACACACACAAGAGGCATTGACAGCGGGCTGATTCGTTCGCTCCAAAGCATTTCATTATCCATGTTTAGAAAGGGTTTTTTTGGGCTTTATCAAGGCTCCATTTCGGCGCGCATTGGCACCAATCAATTTGTGATCAATAAAAGAAACGCTGTTTTTGATCAATTGAATGAAAACACCTTACTGGTCTTGCATGACAAGATAGATTACCGCTGGAAAGAAGCGAGCTTGGATTCGCCCATCCATGCAAGCGTGTATAGAGAGTTTTTGGACGCTAAATTCATCGCTTACGCGCGCCCTCCTTATAGTTTGGCGTATTCCTTGCGCCACAACCGATTGCTCCCTAGGGATTATTTAGGGTATCGTTCTTTGGGCGAAGAAGTAACGATTTTTAACCCCAAAGATTATGACAGCTGGCAAGAAAGAGCGGATACAGAAATTTTACGCCAGTTGCAAGAGAGCAAAAAATATTTTGTTTTCATTAAGGGGTGTGGGATTTTTGCCTACCACAGAGAGCTTTCTAAACTCATGGAAGTTTTTGATTTGATTGAAAACTCATGCAAGGTTTTACGATTGGGCGATTTAATGGATTGTTGCTATAATGATGATCCACGATTGAGCGTGTAAAAAGCTAAAAAGGATAAAACATGACCATCAACACCCATTACACCCCTAACTTCACGCAGCTCCAAACCTTAAACAATATCAATAATGACGCAACCATAAAGGACAGGAATCAAGTAGAGCAGGATTTACAACAAAGCAGTATTCAAGATGGTTTCAGCCAAAATAATACGCAAAACGCCCCTGATTTTGACCGACTACAAGCTTTAAACGCTATCAATAACGACGGCGAGATTAAAGATAAATCCCAAGTTGAAAAAAGCCTTATTGATGGCGAAAATACCCCTGAAATTTATTCCAGCCTAGACACATACGCTTAAAAGGTTGGGTTTTACCATTCTTTCAAAGCCATTTTAATCGCTTCTATCACGCAATCCATCCCACCCGCTAAACTAAAAAGCCAGTATTTGTGCGCGTAAATGTATTCTAATTGCTTAGCCCTTAATCCGTCTTCATTATTCGTTTTTTTACACACGATTTCAGCGATATGCAATTCCTGGTGGAAAATGTAAGATTGTATCGCATCCATAAAATACGAATTGAATCGCTTGTCGTCAAAAAGCTCTTTAATGTTATCAATTTCAGCGCTCAAATGTTCTAATTCTGTAAAATCCAACTCTTCTAATTTTTTCTCTTCATGAAGCTTTTCCACTTTTTCTAAAAACTCTGCCACCTTTAAAAACACTTCTTCAACTTGAGTTTTTTTCTCCTTGGCGTATGCGATCATCTCTTCGCATTTTTGTTTGGCGATCTTTAAATTTTTAGCTTGTTCTAATTGGGTAGGATAGTTTAGATTGATAGGAGGCTTTGGCTTGGATTTGTCTATTTTTTCGCACACTTCTTTAAAAGGCATTTC
Source organism: Helicobacter pylori (assembly GCF_003637685.1). Taxonomy (GTDB): domain Bacteria; phylum Campylobacterota; class Campylobacteria; order Campylobacterales; family Helicobacteraceae; genus Helicobacter; species Helicobacter pylori_CJ. The sequence goes on from NZ_MVWW01000001.1 coordinate 299,023, forward strand.
TTTAGTCCCTTTAATCCTAGCCCCCCCTTCAGTAGCGTTAATGACTTCTAGTTTATAGGGCGTGTTGAAAATATCTTTTTCAAAAAATTCTAAGAAAAGTTTCCACACTAAAGTGGTTTCTACTTCCCCATTACCCCCATATTTTTCTATAAAGATCTTGTCTTTATCTTTTTTAGGCTTGATCTCTTTATCGCCATAAATCGCCCCACTGGCATGGCTGTTACCGCTTTGTGAAAAGCTCAAATCTTGCCCGATAAACACGCACCTTTTGAAACGAGAATGCACCACTAATTCATACGCCATGTTCGCTGCGCTCATGCCTATGCCCACATAACCATACTGGTGCAAATCAAAAAGATTGGTATAGCCAAAGGGGCGGAAACTGAATTGCTTAACCCCCTTTTTAATCGCTTGAATCAATCGTTTATGCACAATGGAAGTCAAAGCAAAAATAACGCCTTCTTGAAAATCTAAGGGGGTTTCTTCATAGAATTTCGCCGTTAAATCCACCCTTTCTAAAGACAGCACAATATCCGGCTTGATGCCGGCTCTGGCTAAAATAGGGAAAGAAGCGTCTATGCAAAAAAGCGTCGCATAAGGAGCGATTTCTTTTAAAAGGGGGAGTTGCTTGTTCAAACTGGGCCCGGTTGAAACGATAATAGCGGTGTCTCTGTTTTTTAAAGCGTTCACAAAATCCACTAAACTAGGGCTTTTGATGACTTCAGGCAAATTAGCGGCATGCTGTTTGATGCCTATGAGCGCGTCTTTAGCGTCATTGCCTACGCTAATAGCGCCATGCTCTAAAGCGCGCGTGAAATGCTGGTTGATTTCTATCATTTGATGGGAGTATCGTTCATAATAAGCGTTAAAAAGTTTTAAATCATACATTCTTGCGTATAAACGAGATTTTTTATCCATATCAAATAAGGAAGCGATCATGTTGTAATTGCAAAAATCCGCATGCAATACAATCAAACGATTTTCTAAAATCTCAGTGGAAAAATCCAAAAGATTCAGCACAATGAAAATAATTTCTATTTCAGGCTCAATGACCACCAAGCGTTTTAAATTGCCATTACCTAAAAGCAAGCGATAAAACACCCCATTACCCAAGCCAAAATAATACAAATAAGGATAAAGCATGTGAATTTCGCTATTTTTGTATAGCTCTAAGCTTGAATCTAGCGGGCTTTTTTCAAATAAGGGCGTGTTTGTTTCTTTATCTAAGAGGTTGAAATTCGCGCTATCATTCCCCAAAAACACTTCGTATTTTTTGTTTTCTTTAATGGCTTTGAGCTTTGCGAACAAAAGAGGGTCTTTTTTGAAAAGAGCTTGTAAGTTTTTTTGATAAATATCCATTATTTTAACTTATAAAAATAACTTATAAAAAAGGCTAACGCCCCTTTGAATCAAGGGCTGTTATTGTAAAAGCCTTAAGACATTTTGTTGCACCGCATTCGCTTGCGCCATAGCAAAACTCCCGCTTTGCGCCAAAATATTGTATTTAGAAAAGTTCGCGCTCTCTTCAGCAAAATCCACATCTCTGATTTGAGATTCAGCCGCTTTAACATTCACTTGGGTTACAGAAATATTATTAATGGTGGTAACCAATTCCATTTGCACCGAACCCATATCCGATCGGATCTTGTCTAATTGCGTGCGCGCAGAATCTGCCATATCCATCACAATCATCGCCCCTTTAAGGCTTGTTACCCCAGCCCCTATACCTTGAGAATTGGTTTCCGCTTGCGCGCCATTAGCGTTCGCTCCGGCTGCTGAAGCCACATTCGCATCAAAGATGCCCCTAACCGCTCTCAAATTCACGGTGTATTCTGCCACCCCTTGAGCGGAATGAAAGCCCACATGGCTGAAATTCACACCGCTCACAATAATATCTCTAGCGTCGGTCCTAGTCAAGGTTAAGCGCCCAATCACCGCATGTTGTGTCCCAGAAATCCCTGCAAAATTCCCTCCCCCAAAAACCTGACCGCTCGCACTCGCTGCATGCACTGAAATCGCGCGCCCATCAATGGAGTGCAAATTAATACGCCCTTGAATATCCAAGCTCGCTTCCACGCCGGTGCGATCTTTGACGGAGTTAATAGCGTTAGTCAACCTCCCGTCAGCGTCGTTTTTATGCACATCATTCACGGTCCCAATTTCTACGCCATTAATGGTGAGCTCTCTTACGGTTCCTGATTGTACGGGAGTGCCGCCGGTGGCCATGACATTATAAGACGCCCTAACGCCTAAGGTGTTAGAAAAGCGGTTGATGATTTCGCTTAACGCTCCAATCCCAGTGCCAGCGCTTGTAGAAATGCGCACGGTTTCAATCTTGTAATCATTCACACCATTGACTTGTTTGAAATTCAAACCCACTTCAGTCAAGTTTTGCGCCGCTGCGCTAGCGAGCATGCCTGCACCGCTAAAAGAAGAGGTTTCCATGCGCACATGCCCAATCTTATCTGAGCTCGTTGAGCCAATAGACGCCTTAACCGTGGTGTTAGAATACGCGCCGATTTGAAATTCTTTGTTAGAAAAACTTCCTGAAAGCATTTGTTGGCCGTTAAAGCTTGTGGTGTTAGCGATGTTGTCTAGTTCTTCTAACAACCTTTGAATATCGCTTTGGAGCGCTCTTCGGCTTTCTAAAGTTTGCCCGTCTTGAGCGGCTTGAACGGCTTTGGTTTTAATGGTGTCTAAGATTTTGATTTGCTCATCCATCGCTTTATCAGCGGTTTGAACCATACCAATAGCGTCATTAGCGTTGCGGATCGCTTGACCCAAATTCGCGCTTTGACTCCTTAAGCTATCAGCGATCGCCATCCCACTAGAATCATCAGCGGCTTTATTGATCCTAAGCCCTGAGCTTAACTTTTCAAGCGAGCTTGAAAGGTCTCTGTTGTTCTGAACCCCTACCGCATGAGAAGTTAAAGCGGCGATATTGGTATTTATCCTAAAACTCATGTTTGCATCCTTTGCATAGATATTTGCTGTTAATCAAGCAAAGGGTGTTCCAACTCTTTGATTTTTAACGCTGTTATAGTTTTTATGGTTTGATGAATCGTTTAGTCAAAATTCTATGCTACAATCATTCATTAATAGGTATAAACATTCCATTAAAGGCGTTCAATGAAGCACCTTATTATCGTAGAATCCCCCGCAAAAGCCAAAACCATTAAAAATTTTTTGGATAAAAATTACGAAGTCATTGCCTCTAAAGGGCATGTTAGGGATTTATCCAAATTCGCTTTAGGCATTAAGATTGATGAAACAGGCTTCACCCCTAATTATGTCGTGGATAAAGACCACAAAGAGCTTGTCAAACAGATCATAGAGCTTTCTAAAAAGGCATCTATTACTTATATCGCTACCGATGAGGACAGAGAAGGGGAGGCGATAGGCTATCATGTGGCATGTTTGATTGGGGGGAAATTGGAGAGCTATCCTAGGATTGTTTTTCATGAGATCACGCAAAATGCGATTTTAAACGCTCTAAAAACCCCACGACAAATTGACATGTCTAAGGTCAATGCCCAACAAGCCAGGCGCTTTTTAGATCGGATCGTGGGTTTCAAGCTCAGCTCGTTGATTTCATCAAAAATCACTAAAGGTTTGAGCGCTGGGCGGGTGCAAAGCGCGGCTTTAAAGCTTGTGATTGATAGAGAAAGGGAAATCAAAGTCTTTAAGCCTTTAACCTACTTCACGCTAGACGCTTTGTTTGAGCCGCATTTAGAAGCGCAACTCATCAGCTATAAGGGTAACAAACTCAAAGCTCAAGAACTCATTGATGAAAAAAAAGCCCAAGAAATTAAAAACGAATTAGAAAAAGAAAGCTACACTATCTCTAGTATCGTTAAAAAATCTAAAAAATCCCCCACACCGCCCCCTTTCATGACTTCTACTTTACAGCAAAGCGCTTCCAGTCTTTTAGGCTTTTCGCCCACAAAAACCATGAGTATCGCTCAGAAATTATATGAAGGCGTAGCCACCCCACAAGGCGTTATGGGAGTGATCACTTACATGAGGACCGATAGCTTGAATATCGCTAAAGAAGCTTTAGAAGAAGCGAGGGCTAAGATTTTAAAAGACTATGGTAAAGACTACCTACCCCCTAAAGCCAAAGTCTATTCCAGCAAGAATAAAAACGCCCAAGAAGCCCATGAAGCGATCAGGCCCACTTCTATTATTTTAGAGCCAAACGCTTTAAAAGACTACCTTAAGTCTGAAGAATTAAAGCTCTATACTTTAATTTACAAACGCTTTTTAGCTTCTCAAATGCAAGACGCTCTTTTTGAAAGCCAAAGCGTGGTTGTGGCTTGCGAAAAAGGCGAGTTTAAAGCTAGTGGGAGAAAGCTCCTTTTTGATGGCTATTATAAAATTTTAGGCAATGACGATAAGGACAAATTGCTCCCCAATTTGAAAGAAAATGACCCCATTAAATTAGAAAAACTAGAGAGCAACGCCCATGTTACAGAGCCTCCAGCACGCTATTCAGAAGCGAGCTTGATTAAAGTTTTAGAAAGTTTAGGCATAGGCAGGCCCAGCACCTACGCCCCAACGATTTCCCTTTTACAAAACAGAGACTACATTAAGGTAGAAAAAAAGCAGATCAGCGCTTTAGAGAGCGCTTTTAAAGTGATAGAAATTTTAGAAAAGCATTTTGAAGAAATCGTGGATTCCAAATTCAGCGCTTCTTTAGAAGAAGAGCTAGACAATATCGCTCAAAATAAAGCCGACTACCAGCAAGTCTTAAAGGACTTTTACTACCCTTTTATGGATAAAATTGAAGCTGGGAAAAAGAATATTATCTCTCAAAAAGTGCATGAAAAAACCGGCCAATCATGCCCTAAATGCGGAGGGGAATTAGTCAAAAAGAATAGCCGTTATGGGGAATTTATCGCTTGCAACAATTACCCTAAATGCAAATATATCAAACAAACTGAAAACGCTAATGATGAAGCCACGCAAGAATTGTGCGAAAAATGCGGAGGGGAAATGGTGCAAAAATTCAGCAGAAACGGGGCGTTTTTGGCTTGCAACAACTACCCTGAATGCAAAAACACCAAATCGTTAAAAAACACCCCTAACGCAAAAGAAACAATAGAAGGCGTGAAATGCCCAGAATGTGGGGGGGATATTGCCTTAAAAAGGAGCAGGAAAGGCTCGTTTTATGGCTGTAACAATTACCCTAAATGCAATTTTTTATCCAACCATAAGCCCATTAATAAGCGTTGTGAGAAATGCCATTATTTGATGAGTGAAAGGATCTATCGCAAAAAAAAGGCGCGTGAATGCATCAAATGCAAAGAACGCGTGTTTTTAGAGGAAGATGATGGCTAAAGAAAATCCGCCTGTCGTTTTTGGTCCTGTTTTATCTAGGCGTTTTGGGAAGTCTTTGGGCGTGGATCTATCGCCCTCTAAAAAACAATGCAATTACAATTGCATTTATTGCGAGTTGGGTAAAGCCAAGCCCATTGAACGCATGGAAGAAGTGATCAAAGTGGAAACCTTGATTAACGCTATTCAAAACGCCCTAAACAACCTTGCTACCCCCATTGATGTTTTAACCATTACCGCTAATGGCGAACCCACGCTATACCCTCATTTATTAGAGCTTATCCAAAGCATCAAGCCTTTTTTAAAGGGCGTTAAAACTTTGATTTTAAGCAACGGCTCACTCTTTTATGAGCCAAAAGTCCAACAAGCCTTGAAGGAATTTGACATCGTTAAATTTTCTTTAGACGCTATTGATTTGAAAGCCTTTGAAAGAGTGGATAAACCTTATTCCAAAGACATTAACAAGATTTTAGAGGGGATTTCGCGCTTTTCTCAAATCTATCAGGGGCAATTGGTGGCTGAAGTGCTGTTAATCAAGGGCGTGAATGATAGCGTGAATAATTTAAAACTCATCGCTACCTTTTTAAAACAAATCAATATAGCCAGAGTGGATTTAAGCACCATAGACAGGCCCTCAAGCTTTAAAGCCCCTAAATTAAGCGAAGATGAATTATTGAAATATTCTTTATTTTTTGAAGGGCTTTGCGTGAGTTTGCCTAAACGATCCATTACTCAAGCTAAAAAATTGATTTCTTGCGGTATAGACGAATTGCTCGCTTTAATTTCCAGGCGCCCTTTAAGCGCAGAAGAAGCCCCCCTAATCTTAGAGCCTAGCACCTTTAAACATTTAGAAACTTTATTAAACCATAAGCAAATCACGATTAAAAAAGTCGGCTCTTTGGAGTTTTATTGCGCGTTTTAACCTCCATTGGTAACCCATAGTTTTACCTTACTTTAGGGAGCTTAAGCTTTTAAAAAGGTTCTCTTTTATTACCAAATAACGCCACAATACCATAAGAAATCAAAAGCCGACAGATAATTAAAAACTTGGTGTAATGTTTTTAATCCCTACATCCTTTTACTATAACCATAACCCGCTTTTTCTACTTTTTTCTCGGTATTAGCAACTACTTTTATTTCTTTACTAACATCAGCAAATATTTTTTGAACGAACAAAAGGCTTTGAGAGGTTGAAAGGTAGGCTTGTGGGTCTGGTTTTAAACTCCTCATTTCAAGCATTTTAGCTTGAGCTTTAGAGCGTATTTTTAGATTTTCTTTTTGCCATTCTTCTGTAGCGTTAAAATCTCTAGGATCTAGTTCTAAATAAGCGATAGAACTTGGTTTATAAAAATCCACTTGTTTAGCGATAGCTTTTTGTGAATAGGGCAGAGATTCTAGCTCTTTTTGCAAATAAGCTATAAGCTCTTGCGCTTTTGATCCTCTTTGAGAGCGGGGTTGTTTAGAGTTTGGAAAGTGTTTTGGCTGGATAGGGGTTTGATTGGTTTTTGTGGGTTTAGGGGTTTTGCATTCAGCTTCTATTTCTATAGCAATACCAGTAGTAATACCGGTCTTAATTCTTGCTTTTTTAATAAACAATTGGCCATGTTTTTCTTGGCAATTTTGTTCTGTTTCTTTAATGAAATCTTTCTGTGTATTAATTGTCTTTTGTTTTTCTTGTTCTGTCTTTTGTTTTTCTTGTTCTGTCTTTTGTTTTTCTTGTTCTGTCTTTTGTTTTTCTTGTTCTACTTTTATTTGACTATTGGCGAGTTCTATCCCACTCTTATTTGTCTTTTGCCTTTCTTGTTCTGTTTTCTGTCTTTGCTGTTCTAACTCTATCCCACTCTTATTTGTCTTTTGCCTTTCTTGTTCTGTTTTCTGTCTTTGCTGTTCTAACTCTATCCCACTCTTATTTGTCTTTTGCCTTTCTTGTTCTGTTTTCTGTCTTTGCTGTTCTAACTCTATCCCACTCTTATTTGTCTTTTGCCTTTCTTGTTCTGTTTTCTGTCTTTGCTGTTCTAACTCTATCCCACTCTTATTTGTCTTTTGCCTTTCTTGTTCTAACTCTATCCCACTCTTATTTGTCTTTTGTTTTTCTTGTTCTAACTCTATTTGTTTATCAATATCACCAGCGCTACAAGCGGCTAATAATAAACTTGCCGCTATTGTTAATCCTGAATATTTCCACCAATTGATTTTATTCTCTTTTTCAGCTTGTTTGGATTTATCTTGGACTTTATCGTCCAATTCTTTCGCTTTCTTGCACGCAACATGGGTTAACACTACTAATGCCGCCCTGCTTTTCTTGGGGTGTTTTTTTACAAGTTCTCTAACTCTCTTTGCGATCTTTGTAAAAAACCCACTAATTGATTCTGATCGTATTTGTAATGGTGCTCGCTTGTTTAAAATGAGTCTCTTTATTTGCCTTTGTGTCAGCTGTCTCTGTGTTTTTGCCAACTTTATTTGCTTTTTCTGTTTTTACTGATTTCATTACCAACCTTTTTTCAAAAAACAATCCCACTTTTCAAAATTATATCATGGAAACTAATACAAAAAACCCACTCAAGTTAAATTAACCCATTTATTATCAAGTTAAGCCATGCTCTTTCAATTCTTTTTCTAACTTGGCTACGGCGTTCCAAGTGGGGATCACGCTATCAGGGTTTAAAGAAATGGAAGTGATGCCCTCTTTGACTAAAAACTCTGTCACTTCAGGGTAATCGCTTGGGGCTTGCCCGCAAATCCCGCAATATTTGTTGTGCCTTTTACAAGCTTCAATCGCTTTTTTAAACATCTTTAGCATCGCTTCATTCCTTTCATCAAAGACATGGCTGACTAACTCGCTGTCTCTATCCACGCCTAAAGTGAGCTGGGTTAAATCGTTTGATCCAATAGAAAAGCCATCAAACAAGCTTAAGAAATCATCAGCCAAAATGACATTCACCGGCAATTCACACATGATATAAATTTCAAGCCCGTTTTTACCGGACTCTAAATTGTTTTTTCTTAAGATTTCTAGGACTTTTTTACCCTCTTCAATGGTGCGCAAAAAAGGGATCATCACTTTCATGTTCGTTAAGCCCATTTCTTCCCTTACTAGTGCTAAAGCTTCACACTCCCACGAAAACGCTTCATTATAGCTTTCTGAATAATACCGACTAGCCCCTCTATAACCAAGCATGGGGTTTTCTTCATTAGGCTCATAGCTAGAGCCGCCAAGCATGCGCATGTATTCATTGGATTTGAAATCGCTAGTCCTTACAATCACAGGTTTAGGATAAAACGCTGCGCTGATCATGCCAATGCCTTCAGCGATTTTTTTCACAAAAAAATCTTTAGGGTTAGCATAGCCTGCCATAAGGTTTTCAATTTCATTTTTTTCTTTCACGCTTTTTTTGTGGTGCAAATCCACTAAAGCTAAGGGGTGGGCTTTGATTTGATTTAAAATAATCATTTCCATTCTGGCCAGCCCTACGCCGTGATTAGGAAGCTGAGAAAAGCTGAAAGCTTTTTCAGGGTTTCCAATGTTAATGTAAATTTTTGTTTGAGTTTCTTGCATGTTAGAAAGCTCCACCCTTTCAATTTCATGCTCATAAATACCTGCATACACATAGCCCTCTTCGCCCTCAGCGCAAGAAACCGTGATTTCCATGCCGGTATAAAGGCTATCGGTTGCCCCGCTCACCCCAACAATGGCCGGCACACCAATTTCTCTAGCCACAATAGCGGCATGGCAAGTGCGCCCCCCACGATTGGTGATAACCGCGCTCGCTTTTTTCATGCAAGGCTCCCAATCTGGGTCGGTGTTATCCGTAACTAAAATTTCGCCCTCTTTAAAAGAATTCATGTGTTCCAAATCATTGATGATGCGCACTTTCCCTGATCCGATTTTACTCCCAATCGCTCTGCCTTGCAAGATAATCTCTTTTTTTTCGTTAGGGTTTTTGAATTTGAATTTTTCAAAGACTTGATTTTCTTCTTTACTTTTTTGGCTTTGAACGGTTTCTGGACGCGCTTGAACGATAAAGATTTCCCCGCTATCGCCATCTTTAGCCCATTCTATATCCATAGGGCGGTATTGTTTGGCTTCTTTAGAGTAATGTTTTTCAATTTCAATGGCGTATTTGGCTAAAATCAGCACGTCTTCATCGCTCAATGAAAAGGATTGCCATTCTTTTTTGGTGGTTTTAATGTTTCTAGTAGGGCGTTCGCTGCCTCTTGGGGCATAGACCATTTTTTGCGTTTTGTTGCCGAGTTGGCGTTTGATAATGGGGCGTTTGTTTTGCTCTAAAGTGGGCTTAAACACATAAAATTCATCAGGGTTTATCGTGCCGCCCACCACATTTTCGCCTAACCCCCATGCTGAAGTGATAAACACCGCGTCTTTAAAACCGGTTTCAGTGTCAATAGAAAACATCACGCCCGCGCTGCCTTTATCCGCTCGCACCATTTTTTGCACCCCCACACTCAGCGCGACTTTTAAATGATCAAACCCACGACTCGCTCTATAACTAATCGCTCTATCGGTAAAAAGCGACGCTAAACAGGATTTGATATAGTGGATCAATTCTGTTTTACCCTTAATGTTTAAATAAGTGTCTTGCTGCCCGGCAAAAGAAGCGTCCGGCAAATCTTCTGCAGTAGCGGAACTCCTTACAGCCACATCGGCTTCTTTCATGTTGTATTGCTGGCTTAAAATTTCATAAGCTTGAAAAATCTCATCCCTCAAATCGCTAGGAAAAGGCGTGCCAAAAATAAGCTCTCTGATTTGTTTGGAGCGGATTTTTAACACATCAATTTCGGTGGCGTCAACATTTTCTAAAAGCTCTATGATTTTTTGTTTAGCCCCCCCTTGCTCTAAAAGATACCAATACGCTTCGCTGGTGATCGCAAAGCCATCAGGCACTTTAATGCCAATTGGCACTAATTCTTGAAACATCTCGCCAATGCTAGCGTTCTTGCCCCCAACCAGATTCACATTCTTATTGTTCAACTCTTTGAAAAACTTGATATATCGCACAAAACTCCCTTAAAATGATCATTAAGTCTCTTAAAACAAAAATCTAATAATGATAGCATGATAGAGCTTTAGTTTTAGCCAGTTTGTATTCTAAGCTTTCTAATAAGGGGTTGGTTTATGATTTTATTGTATAATGGGAGATTAGTTAGGTATTTTTGAATAGAAAGGGTAGTTTTGTATAGGCGGTTGCTATTGAATTTGCTTTGTATGGTGTTTTTACAAGCGTGTTTAAAGCCTATGAGCGACCCTAAAGCTGAGAAAGTGGATTCGCAAGTGCAATGCGGGTTTGGCTCAAAAGATTGCTAAAAGCATTGAAAAAAATATTGAAAAAGTATTGAAGAAAGGAAACATAAGTTTTAAAGAATGAGTGCGGAACTGATTGCTGTTTATAAAGACGAGCAAATAATAGATTTAGAGAGCGCGAAAGTCTTAGGGCTGAGCGATGGGATTAAAGCGTTAAAAGGGAGCGAGCCGATATTTTTTGATGATTCGCCTTTGGCTTTAGAGGTGATCAGGCATTCATGCGCGCATTTGCTTGCGCAAAGCTTGAAAGCCCTTTATCCGGACGCGAAATTTTTTGTAGGCCCTGTGGTAGAAGAGGGGTTTTATTACGATTTTAAGACTTCTTCAAAAATCAGCGAAGAGGATTTGCCTAAAATTGAAGCGAAAATGAAAGAGTTTGCAAAATCAAAACTCGCTATCACTAAAGAGGTTTTAACCAGAGAGCAAGCTTTAGAGCGTTTTAAGGGCGATGAATTAAAGCATGCGGTGATGAGTAAAATCAGTGGCGATATATTTGGCGTGTACCAACAAGGCGAGTTCGAAGATTTGTGTAAGGGACCGCATCTCCCAAACACCCGTTTTTTAAACCATTTCAAGCTCACTAAATTGGCCGGGGCTTATTTGGGTGGCGATGAAAACAATGAAATGCTCATTAGAATCTATGGCATCGCTTTTGCCACCAAAGAGGGCTTAAAAGACTATCTTTTCCAAATAGAAGAAGCGAAAAAACGAGACCACAGAAAGCTAGGCGTGGAGCTAGGGCTTTTTAGCTTTGATGATGAAATAGGGGCAGGCTTGCCTTTATGGCTACCTAAAGGGGCAAGGCTTAGGAAACGCATTGAAGATTTATTGAGTCAAGCGTTGCTTTTAAGAGGCTATGAGCCGGTCAAAGGCCCTGAGATTTTAAAAAGCGATGTGTGGAAAATCAGCGGGCATTATGACAACTATAAAGAAAACATGTATTTCACCACGATTGATGAGCAAGAATACGGCATAAAGCCCATGAATTGCGTGGGGCATATTAAAGTCTATCAAAGCGCTTTACACAGCTACAGGGATTTGCCTTTAAGGTTTTATGAATACGGCGTGGTGCATCGGCATGAAAAAAGCGGCGTGTTGCATGGGCTTTTAAGGGTTAGGGAATTTACCCAAGACGATGCGCATATTTTTTGCTCTTTTGAACAGATCCAAAGTGAAGTGAGCGCGATTTTAGATTTCACGCATAAGATCATGAAAGCGTTTGATTTTAGCTATGAAATGGAATTATCCACTAGACCGGCTAAATCCATAGGCGATGATAAAGTTTGGGAAAAGGCCACTAGCGCTTTAAAAGAAGCCCTAAAAGAGCACCGCATTGATTATAAGATTGATGAAGGAGGAGGGGCTTTCTATGGGCCTAAGATTGACATTAAAATCACTGACGCTTTGAAGCGTAAGTGGCAGTGCGGCACGATTCAAGTGGATATGAATTTGCCTGAACGCTTCAAACTCGCTTTCACTAATGAACGCAATCACGCTGAACAGCCGGTGATGATCCACAGGGCGATTTTAGGCTCGTTTGAAAGGTTCATTGCGATTTTGAGCGAACATTTTGGGGGGAATTTCCCTTTCTTTGTCGCGCCCACTCAAATCGCTCTTATTCCTATAAATGAAGAGCATCATGTTTTTGCTTTGAAATTAAAAGAGGAACTAAAAAAGCGCGATATTTTTGTAGAAGTGCTGGATAAAAACGACAGCTTGAATAAAAAGGTGCGTTTAGCCGAAAAGCAAAAAATCCCTATGATTTTAGTGTTAGGGAATGAAGAGGTGGAGACCGAAATGTTATCCATTAGAGACAGAGAAAAACAAGCTCAGTATAAAATGCCCTTAAAGGAGTTTTTAAACATGGTTGAATCTAAAATGCAAGAGGTTAGTTTTTGAGTAGAAGCGAAGTGTTGTTAAACGGAGACATTAATTTTAAAGAAGTGCGTTGCGTGGGTGATAGTGGCGAAGTGTATGGGATTATTTCTTCTAGAGAAGCACTCAATATCGCTCAAAATTTAGGTTTGGATTTGGTTTTGATTTCAGCGAGCGCGAAACCTCCCGTGTGTAAGGTGATGGATTATAATAAATTCCGCTACCAAAATGAAAAGAAAATCAAGGAAGCCAAGAAAAAGCAAAAGCAAATTGAAATCAAAGAGATCAAGCTTTCCACTCAAATCGCGCAAAACGATATTAACTATAAAGTCAAGCATGCGAGAGAATTTATTGAAGCCAATAAGCATGTCAAATTCAAAGTGGTTTTAAAGGGTAGGGAGAGTCAAAATTCAAAAGCCGGGCTTGATGTGCTTTTGAGAGTCCAAACAATGATGGAGGATTTAGCCAACCCTGAAAAAGAGCCAAAAACCGAGGGGCGTTTCGTTTCGTGGATGTTTGTGCCTAAGGCTAAAGAAGCCCCCAAAAACGAAAAGAAATCTAAAGAAAATAACCCGCCTTTTAATCGTATTAACCTTATGAAAGGAGAAAATCATGCCAAAAATGAAGACTAATCGCGGCGCGTCCAAGCGTTTCAAAGTCAAAAAAAACTTGATCAAGCGTGGCAGCGCTTTTAAAAGCCATATTTTGACTAAAAAAAGCCCTAAGCGTAAAGCCAATTTAAACGCGCCAAAACATGTGCATCATACTAACGCGCATTCTGTCATGTCGTTGCTTTGCAGGGCTTAGGAATGCTCATTAGGAAGTGGAGTTAATCCCCTTATTTAAGGGAAAGTCGTTTGAAAAACGCACCTAAAAATATTTTAAAAAGAAAGGTAAAGAAATGAGAGTTAAAACAGGCGTTGTGCGCAGAAGACGCCATAAAAAAGTCTTAAAACTCGCTAGAGGGTTTTATAGTGGCAGAAGAAAGCATTTTAGAAAGGCTAAAGAACAGCTTGAAAGGAGCATGTATTACGCCTTTAGGGATCGCAAACAAAAGAAAAGAGAGTTCAGGAGTTTGTGGGTGGTAAGGATTAATGCGGCTTGCAGGATGCACGATACAAGTTATTCGCGCTTCATGCATGCCTTAAAAGTGGCTAACATTGAATTAGACCGCAAGGTTTTAGCAGACATGGCGATGAATGACATGCAAGCCTTTAAGAGCGTGTTAGAGAGCGTGAAAGAGCATCTTTAATCTCTATTGGCTGTTAAGGTTTTGGTTTTAGCCTAAAAAAGGTGAGAGGATTTAGGAATTTTTACTAAAAAGTTCCTAAAATTGATTTTTGTTTCAATTTATTCTCATTCAATCGCTATATTTAATCAAAAAGAAAGCAATTTTATAGTAGAATGTAGCATTAAGAACTCAAATAGAGAAAATGTAGAAGGAAGGAATACATGAAGAAATTTGTTATAGTAGGTGCTATCTCTCTAGCAATGACAAGCTTGTTGTCAGCAGAGACCCCCAAGCAAGAAAAAGCTATTAAGACTAGCCCTACCAAAAAAGGTGAAAGAAATGCTGCTTTTATAGGGATTGATTACCAGTTGGGTATGCTCAGCACGACCGCTCAAAATTGTTCCAATGGCAATTGTAATGGTAATCAAAGTGGGGCTTATGGCTCTAACACGCCTAACATGCCCACAGCAAGCAATCCCACAGGAGGGCTTACCCATGGCGCTCTAGGGACTCGTGGGTATAAGGGCTTGAGCAACCAACAATACGCTATCAATGGTTTTGGGTTTGTTGTAGGGTATAAGCATTTTTTGAAGAAATCCCCGCAGTTTGGATTCCGTTATTACGGGTTCTTTGATTTTGCAAGCTCTTATTATAAGTATTACACTTATAACGATTATGGCATGAGAGACGCTCGCAAGGGTTCTCAAAGTTTCATGTTTGGCTATGGGGCTGGCACAGATGTGTTGTTTAACCCGGCTATTTTCAATCGTGAGAACTTGCATTTTGGGTTTTTTCTTGGCGTTGCGATCGGTGGCACCTCTTGGGGTCCAACAAACTATTATTTTAAGGACTTAGCTGAAGAATATAGAGGGAGTTTCCACCCATCAAATTTCCAGGTCTTAGTTAATGGCGGGATCCGCTTAGGCACTAAACACCAAGGTTTTGAAATTGGCTTGAAAATCCAAACCATTCGCAACAATTACTACACCGCTAGTGCGGATAATGTGCCTGAAGGGACTACCTATAGATTCACCTTCCACCGCCCCTATGCCTTTTATTGGCGTTACATTGTAAGCTTTTAAGGTGTTTTAGGGTTAATCTTATGGGGGTATAGAAAAGGGCTTTTGCTCTTTATGGTCTTTTATGACTTTCTTTTCTTATGCTAAAGCCGTTATCAAGCGTTATCATAAACTCACTAAACAATAGCGTGGCGTCAGTCATTGCAAGCAGCCTATCTAATCAAAAAATAGCACAGATTATTGATTGTAAAAATTTTTTAAAAGATTAAACAATGAAAGAGCTTGCGTCAAGCAAATGATATTCTCTTAAAAAAGCGATCTTCTTGGGTTAGGGGATTTAGGTTGTAGGGGAATTATTTCAAAATACCCCTATCCCCTTATGAGTTTTGCGTTAAAACAAAGTAACCAAAATCCCATTTTTTAAAAAAATGAAAGAGTGTTAATAAATAAGGTTTATCAATATTTGATGAGAATAAGGAATATAAGTTATTTTTAATGGAGTAGGTGGTAAAATCTTTGCGATTTCATTTTATTTTTGAATTGGGAGCATTTGATGAAAAAATTAGCGTTTTCTTTATTATTTACAGGGACTTTTTTTGGGTTCTTTTTGAATGCGAGTGATTTTAAGAGCATGGATAACAAGCAGCTATTAGAGCAAGCAGGAAAAGTCGCTCCTAGCGAAGTCCCTGAGTTTCGCGCGGAAGTCAATAAACGATTAGAAGCGATGAAAGAAGAAGATCGTCAAAAATATAAAGCGGATTTCAAGAAAGCTATGGATAAGAATTTGGCTTCTTTAAGTCAAGAAGATCGCAACAAGCGTAAAAAAGAAATCCTTGAAGTGATTGCTAACAAAAAGAAAACAATGACCATGAAAGAATACCGTGAAGAGGGGTTGGATTTGCATGATTGCGCATGCGAAGGCCCTTTTCATGATCATGAAAAAAAGGGCAAAAAAGGGAAAAAACCAAGCCATCATAAGCATTAGTGCTTAGGGTGTGCTAACTTTTTTTGATTTTTGTAAAACCACGCTGTAAGCCCCTAGCTTTTGGCTATGGGGATTAGGGCGTTTTCGTGTTATAATTGTCATGGCGTTTGGGCGTTGACTCTTAAAATAGAGGCTATCTATCTGGTGGGTGGGTCTTGCTACTCTTAAAATCCCTTAGCTGTGGGGAGCATGTCAATTTTTTAGGGTTAAAGTTTTTGGAGTGTTTGTATTTTTTGGATATTTATAGTATCATACCCAATAATGAAGACCCTTTGAAAGTCTGTATTTTAAGATGATCAAAATAGCTTGAATTCTAGGTGGGTTTTTATCAATAGAAGAAGATTTCAAAAGAGAGCTTATGAAGAACGGTATCTATTTTTGTTGCGGTTATATATTAATTAGGAGTTTGGTGTGAAACGGATTTTATTTTTTTTAGCGGCTACGACTTTTTTGTTGAGAGCAGAAACAGCTTCTGCCACTATTAACACTACAGTTGATCCCAATGTTATGTTTTCTGAAAGCTCCACAGGGAATGTGAAAAAGGACCGCAAGAGGGTTTTAAAGAGCATGGTTGATTTAGAAAAAGAGCGTGTGAAGAATTTTAACCAGTATTCTGAAACCAAGATGAGTAAGGGCGATTTATCCGCTTTTGGAGCTTTCTTTAAGGGGAGTTTGGAAGATTGCGTGGAGCAAAAGATTTGTTACTATGAGCATAGGAATGGCAAGGTTTCTTTTGTGGTGAATGACAGAGAAAAGTTTTATAAGCATGTGCTTAAAGACTTAGGGACAGAGCTTTCACTCCCCTTATTTAATTGGCTTTACAAAGGCTCAGATTTTGGGGCTTTGCATGAGCAGTTTGGGGACATGTATGATGGGTATATCAAATATTTGATCAGCATGGTTAGGGTAAGCCAAAAAGAAAAGGCTAGAAAAGTGGATGCAATCGTTCTTAAAAAAATGGAAGAACAAGCTGAGAAAGACACTAAGGCAGCATTCCAAAAGAGGAGCAGTGGGGAGCTTGAAAGCCATACTGATAGCCCTGAATTTATAAGCTCTTCTAAGACACAGAATTCTTCTAACCCGGATCTAGACCCTATGACTAACGCTAACACGCTCAAAGAAACAGCTTCAAAAGAGCCAGAGACTTCTTCAAAAAAGGAAAAAAAGCCCAAGAAAAAACGTCGCCTTTCAAAGAAAGAAAGGCAACAACAAGCCTTGCAGCAAGAGTTTGAAAAGCAAATTAGCGATTCTAGTAAGTCTGAAAAATAGCAAAATAGCCTAGCTTACCTTTTTGGCTAGGGGGTTTTAAATAAGTCTCTTAAGCACTCCTTTTTGGGCTTTTAGCTTTCTATCACTCTGTTTTATATTAGGACTATCTTTTTAAAAACCACCGCTTTTTTAAAATCTTTAAGCTTTTTGGCTTTTTTTGTGGTAACGATTGGTAACGATTAGCTTAAGATTTTGTTACGCAAAAATCTTTGAAATATAGCGATTGATAGAGTTAAACATAACCTCACATTCCAACGCATTTCATAAAGCCTATAAAAGTTTTTAATGGAGTATTGGCATTGATGCCTTTGAGTGTTTTTCACAATCAAAATAAAAAAGCTTGCGAAAAGCGAGTGATTTTCTCATAACGCGTTCTTATGGGGTTAGGGGGATACTTAATGGGGTTAAGGGGGAGAGTTATTTCAAAATACCCCCTTGTTTTCTTATGAGTTTAAACAAACTTAATGAGTTTTACTATAAAATGAAATCCAAAACGATGGAATAACGCTTTAAAACCCTATTTTTTAATTTTCTAAGAATATTAAAGTTGGATAAGGCTTTATTGGTATTTGATAAAAAACAAAGCCTTTTATTTTGAATTTAAAGTCCCTAAAGTTGAGGGCTATCCCTTAGCATTTTAAGGTTTTAGCTAGCCCCCCTAACGAAGTCTCTTTGTATTTTTCATTCATGTCTTTTCCGGTCGCATACATCGTAGCGATCACTTCATCTAGGCTCACTTTAGGCTTGTATTCATCTTCTAAGGCTAGTTTAGAAGCGCTGATCGCTTTAATCGCCCCTAAAACATTGCGTTCAATGCAAGGGATTTGCACCAAGCCCCCCACCGGATCGCATGTCAATCCTAAATGGTGCTCCATAGCGATTTCACTAGCGATCAAAACCTGTTGTGTGGTCGCTTGGCACAAATGGGCTAACCCCCCCGCAGCCATAGAGCTTGCCACGCCAATTTCAGCCTGACACCCGGCTTCTGCGCCGCTCAAGGAAGCGTTTTTTTTGTAAAGATAGCCAATCGCCGCACTAGTGAGTAAAAAATCATTAATAGCCCTTTGCGATAAATTTTCAAATAAATGGTTTTTGGCGTATAAAAGCACGCTTGGCACTACCGCGCACGCCCCATTAGTAGGGGCGGTTACCACCTTGCCTCCGCTAGCGTTTTCTTCGGCAATGGCACGAGCGTAAAGCGAAATGTAATCAATCAACGCTAATGGGTCTTTCCCGCTTGTGGGGTGCTTTTCTAGGCGCGTTTTAACGCTTGGGGCTAATCGTGTTACTCTCAAAGAACCGGGCAGATACCTTTCTTTAGAATTAGCCCCATTATGATAACACTCAAGCATCGCATGATAGATTTTAGTCATCGTTGCATCAGGGTGGTTTTTGAGGGAGTTTTCTCTCAAACGCACGATTTCAGCGATGCTTTTTTGGTGTTTTTGGCACAATTCTAGCAACTCTTTAGCGCTTGAAAAATCATAGGCAATGCTTTCATTTTCACCCTCTTTAGATAAGTTGTCTAATTCTTTTTCAGTATAAACAAACCCTCCACCAACAGAATAATAAGTCTCTTCTTTTAAAACCTCATTTTTAGCGTTAAAAGCTTTTAGAATGAGGGCGTTTTGGTGTCTGGCTAAAGGTTTGTTGTCAAAAATCAAATCTTTAGCATAATCAAAAGGGATATGATGCTGGTTAGCGAGTTTTAAAACTTTGTTTTCAAACACCTCATGCAATAAGGCTTTTTTGGTTGTTATATCTAATTCGTTAGCATAAATACCATGCAAGCCAATTAAAACCGCCTCATCGCTCAAATGCCCTTTACCGGTTAAAGCTAATGATCCATGCAAGGTGATTTGAACGCGTTCAACCTGCTCTAAAACGCCTTTTAACAACCCACAAAATCTCGCCCCCGCTTCCATAGGCCCTATGGTGTGTGAAGAGCTAGGCCCTACGCCGATTTTAAAAATGGATAAAATAGAAAAACTAGCCATTAAAATAGTCCTAAAAACACGCTCAAAGCCGTTAAGCTCCCAAAGACAAACACAAAAATATCCACTTTGAAGTTTCTAAAACGCTTCAAGCTAGAAACGCTATAAAACGCTATCATAGGCATCACAAACAGAATGAGCGCGATAATGGGGCCGCCTAAATTTTCAATAAAATCCAAGATATTAGGGTTAATATAAGCCACAAGCGTGATAGTCAGCCATAAAAAAATCGTTACGCTAACGCTCAAGGTTTTAGAAGCCTTTTTCAATTTTAAGCTTTGAATGATTATGCCTTCTAAACCCTCCTTAGCCCCATAATAATGCCCAAAAAAAGATGAAAAAATTGCTAAAAAGGCCACCACAGGCCCCGCATAATTGATTAAAGGGTTGTTTAGGGTGTTAGCGAAATAGCTTAAAATGGGGATATTTTGTTCCCTTGCTTTCACAAAATCATCAGCATTCAAGCACATGACGCACGAAAACACAAAAAACATCACAAACCCTAAAAGCATCAGCGATGTCCCTAATTCAATTTGATTGAGTTTATACTCTTTGAAAGCGCCGTATTCTTTTCCCACATTTTGGGTGAAAGTTGAAATAATGGGGCTATGGTTGAATGAAAACACAAGCACCGGTAAGGTTAGCCAAATCGCCAACACAAATTCTTTAAAACTCGGCACCACAAAAAGATTAGCGCCTTGCCAATAAGGGATAAGGTACAAAGAAAAAAGCAATAAAATCAAGCATAAAGGATACACTAAAGCGTTACAAATGCGCGTAACAATCGTAGCGTTAAAAACCATCACCAACATCATTAAAGAGACTAACACCACAGCCAGTAAGCCCCGATTCAAAGGCGCTAAATGCAACTGGTTAGTGAAAAAATGATCAAACACATTAGTGATACCCACCCCATAAGCCAAACAAATAGGATAAATCGCCAAGAAATAAAGCAAAGTGATAAGAAAACCCCATTGAGCGCCAAAATGAGAGCGAACGACCATGGTAATGTCTTCTTGATCTTTAGATCCTATGAAATAAGCTAAGGCTCTATGCCCTAGATAAGTTAAAGGGAAGATGATCGCGCTCATCACCACAATGGCCCATACCCCATGCCCACCGGCTCTAATAGGCAAAAATAAAATCCCAGCCCCCACCGCCGTGCCAAATAAAGACGCTATCCAACGCAAATCAAACAAATTGAGTTTTTTAGGATCTCTTGGAACCGCTTTTTCTTGTACCATGCTATTAAACCGCCCTTTTATCGTGTTAAAGAGTTTTCATTGTAGCATAAAGCTTTTTATGATTGGGGTTTTTTGAGATTAAGGGGTGGTTTTGGGCACGCATTTATTCCCTAAAATCCACGATTTAACCCGCACAAGCTATAATAACGCTTAAAAAAAGATTAATAAAGGATTATAGAAATGTCAAACACAACCTGGTCGCCCACTTCATGGCATTCTTTTAAAATAGAGCAACACCCCACTTACAAAGATAAGCAAGAATTAGAAAGGGTCAAAAAAGAATTGCACTCCTACCCTCCCTTAGTGTTTGCTGGCGAAGCGAGGAATTTGCAAGAGCGATTAGCCCAAGTCATTGATAATAAGGCGTTTTTGTTGCAAGGGGGCGATTGCGCGGAGTCGTTTTCTCAATTTAGCGCTAACCGAATTAGAGACATGTTTAAAGTGATGATGCAAATGGCGATTGTCTTAACTTTTGCTGGTTCTATACCGATTGTAAAAGTGGGGCGCATTGCCGGGCAATTTGCCAAGCCTCGCTCTAATGCGACTGAAATGCTAGATAATGAAGAAGTGTTGAGTTACAGAGGGGATATTATCAATGGGATTTCCAAAAAAGAAAGAGAGCCAAAGCCTGAAAGAATGCTTAAAGCCTACCATCAAAGCGTAGCGACTTTAAACCTTATCAGAGCCTTTGCTCAAGGCGGGTTAGCCAATTTAGAGCAAGTGCATCGTTTCAATTTGGATTTTGTCAAAAACAACGATTTTGGGCAAAAATACCAGCAAATCGCTGACCGGATCACGCAAGCTTTAGGGTTTATGCGAGCATGCGGGGTGGAGATAGAAAAAACGCCTATTCTTAGGGAAGTGGAGTTTTACACGAGCCACGAAGCGTTACTGCTCCATTATGAAGAGCCTTTGGTGCGTAAGGATAGTTTGACTAACCAGTTTTATGACTGCTCTGCGCACATGCTGTGGATTGGCGAAAGGACAAGAGATCCTAAGGGTGCGCATGTGGAGTTTTTAAGGGGGGTTTGTAACCCTATTGGCGTGAAAATCGGGCCTAATGCGAGCGCGAGCGAAGTGTTAGAATTGTGCGATGTTTTAAACCCGCACAACCTTAAAGGGCGTTTGAATTTGATCGTGCGCATGGGTTCTAAGATGATTAAAGAGCGTTTGCCTAAACTTTTACAAGGGGTGTTGAAAGAAAAACGCCATATTTTATGGAGCATTGATCCCATGCATGGCAACACGGTTAAAACCAGCTTGGGGGTTAAAACAAGGGCTTTTGATAGCGTATTAGATGAAGTGAAAAGCTTTTTTGAAATCCATAGGGCTGAAGGGAGTTTGGCTTCAGGGGTTCATTTGGAAATGACGGGTGAGAATGTTACAGAATGTATCGGCGGCTCGCAAGCGATCACCGAAGAGGGTTTGAGCTGCCATTACTATACGCAATGCGATCCAAGATTAAACGCCACTCAAGCCTTAGAACTCGCTTTTTTAATCGCTGACATGCTTAAAAAACAACGCGCTTGATTGAAATCAAGATAATAAGAGGCTTTAGTCAAGCGGTCGTTTCTTGTAATGCGCTCTATAGGGGGATTTAGTTGGGGGTTGTAGGGGGGGAGTTATTTCAAAATACCCCAGTTATCCCCTTAAGAGAATGAGTTTTGTGTAAAATAAAGTTTTAAAAATTAAAGGATAATAAGGTTAAATAAGGTTTTGAGTGCCGACATTTGATGAAAACAGAGCCAAATATTAATCTTTTTTTAACTCTTTTTCTTTATAATTATCGTAAGCATTTTAATATTCAAAGGAGCTTGAAATGAGAATTTCTCTTTTAGCTGTAATTTTAGCATTATTGTTTGTGGCTTGCCACGAAACTAAAAAACAAATTTTACAAAACGAAGCCGATAGCACCCCTTCAGAAAAAACCATTTGGCAACCTGAACAAAAATAAAAAATTGTAAAAATACTCAAAAGCGTTTTTAAAATAACACAATCAAAAAGCTAGCGAGTGGTGGTTTCTTGTAAAGCGATCTTAGGGTTGTGGGGGGAATGATTTCAAAACACCCCCTATCCCTTATGGAAGTTTGTTATCAAACTAAAACGGAGTTTAAAAAACAAGTTTTTAAAAGAAAGAGAGTAGCTAAAAAGCTTAAAATTAAAATGGGCGAAAGCTTGAAAGTTAAACTACAAACTCTCTAAAACCTTTTGAGCATGGCCTTTGGCTTTGACATTGTAGAAACATTTTTCTAAAACGCCTTGCGTGTTGATAATGAAAGTGGAGCGGATAATCCCCAAATGCTCTTTCCCATAAAGCATGCGTTTGCCATAAGCTTTGTAAAGATTGGCGGCTTTTTTATCTTCATCGCAGAGCAAAATCACATTCAAAGAGCATTGGCTGATAAATTTTTGATGCGATTGCGCGTTATCAGGGCTTACGCCTACGACAACAGCGTTTTTCTTTTCAAATTCACTAAACAGAGCGCTAAAGTCTTTGGCTTCTAAGGTGCATCCGGGGGTGTTGTCTTTAGGGTAGAAATACAGCACCACTTTTTTATGGAGCAAATCTTTTAAAGAAATTTCTACGCCATCGCTGTTTTTCAATCTAAAATCAGGGGCTAATTGCCCTACTTCTAATTTTTCCATTCTTATCCTTTAATAGAGAATGACAGCGACTTTTTGAGGCCCATGCACCCCAAAAACGGTTTTCAATTCAATGTCAGCTGTCCGGCTAGGCCCGCCAATAAGGAGCATGTTTGTGGGTAATGCGCCGTTTTGGCCTTGATTTTTTAAAGCTTGCACGCCTTCACTCAAATTGCGCACAATGGATTCTTTTTTCAATAGGATAATGCAATTAAGGGTGATGAGCGAAAGCAACCGTGGGCTTGCATGCGAAGAAACCGCCCCAATCATGCCCAAGCTTGAAATCCCACAAACCCCATGCAATAAAGCCGTATCAATCTCAAACAACTCTTCACGCATCGCTTCAATTTCTTTGTCATAGGGCTGTAAAGTGAAATCCTTAAACGCTTCAAAATTCAAATTTAAATCCGTAGAGTGTAAGACTTTTTTGCTTTGAAAATTTTCTAAAGCCTTTAAAATGGCTTGCTCTAAATTTTCTTTAGCGCTTTCAATGACTTCAGCTTTATTCAACACTTGGAAATGCTTGTATTCTTCCACTAAGTCTTCAAACTCCACTTTAATGATATTTCTGTAAATAGGGTTTGCTCCTTGAATGGCATGCTTGGCTCTGGCTTCTTTAATGCGCTTTAAAATAAGCTCTTTACTCATAAATCACCCCTTCTAAGTGTTGGACTTTGGCATGCAAACTCGTGTCCATATTGGGTAAGGTTCTCACGCTCGCCCACTCTTTGACTAAAGGCAGTATGGGGGCTAAAAGCTTGCCTAAAGGCGAGAAAAATTGAGCCATTTTCAATTGGAAACGCCACTTAGCCCCATCGCTTGCCATTTTAGCAAACATTTTCATAGAGAATTTTTCCATCCCGCTGTGTTGGGTGCTTTTAGCCCCCTTGACCACGCCTCTGCCCTCGCCCGCTTTATCGGCTCGTAAATCCCTAATGAGTTCGGCTAAAGGGATTTCTACGGGGCATACTTCAGTGCAACGCCCGCAAAGACTGCACAAATTAGGGATATGCCCGTAATTATTCAAGCCAAAGAGTTGGGGGGATACCACCACGCCTATAGGGCCAGGATAAGTAGAAAGATAGGCATGCCCACCGATTTTATCATACACAGGGCAGTGGTTCAAACAAGTCCCACAACGGATGCATGAAAGGGCGCGGTAATACTTTTCATCAGCCAAAATATTAGAGCGGTTGTTGTCTAATAAAATGATGTGGGCTTCTTTAGGGCCGTCTAAATCGTCGTTTTTTCTAGGGCCTGTGATGATGTTTTGATAGCAAGTGATAGGCACACCCACAGCGCTCGGAGCGAGCAAATTGTTTAAAATCGCCGCATCATCAAAGCTTTCTACTAATTTTTCAATCCCGCAAATAGCGACATGCACATCGCATGCGGTGGTGCTCATTCTCCCATTACCCTCATTTTCCACTAACCAGATCGCCCCCTCATTAGCGATAGCGAAATTAACCCCGCTAATCCCCATTTTAAAGCTTTCAAATTCTTTGCGCATGTGCTTTCTGGCGATCGCATTGAGCTTTTCAGGCTCTTCTTCATAAGCGGCGTTGAGTTTTTCTTCAAAAATCTTACCGATTTGCTTGCGGTTTTTATGGATAGCTGGCACGACAATATGCACAGGGTGTTCATTAATGAGCTGGATAATCAATTCGCCCAAATCCGTTTCTTGCGCTTGAATGCCTTTTTCTTTCAAGTAATGGTTCAAGCCGATTTCTTCGCTCGCCATGGATTTTTGCTTTAAAATGTGCTTGATATTCTTTTCTTTAGCGAGATTATAAATGATTTCATTAGCTTCATCGCCGTCTTTAGCGTAATGGATTTTAAAGCCGTTTTGAGTGGCGTTTTTTTCAAACAATTCCAAATACTCATCAAGCCTGGATAAGATTTTAAGCTTGACTTCTTTGCCCAATTCCCTTAAATTTTCCCATTCGCTGTAACGATTTTTAATCAAATTCTTACGATTAGCCCTTAAGGTATCCATTGCAGAACGCAAATTCTCCCTTAATTGCGTATCGCTTAATTGGTCGGTGATGATTTCTTCGTATTCTTGGTCGCTGTGATATTTTTCCATGATTATTCCTTAAAACAATTCTTTAATGTTAAAGCCCAAGCCTTGAGGCTAAAAAGTCATAAAAATGCATGGGTTTTGTCAAAGAGCCCATTTTTTGCATAGCGGTGCTGATATTCATCAAACACCCAGCATCCGCTGAAACAATCACATCCACATGACGGCTCTCTATATCTTTAATCTTTTCTTTAACCATAACCGCTGAAATTTCAGGCTCTTTGACTGAAAAAGTCCCCCCAAACCCGCAACATTCTTCTTCTTTTTCCAATTCAATGAGTTCCACATTTTTAAGCTGTCTGATGAGGTTTTTTGCTGAGTCAATCACTTTAGCCACCCTTAAGGCATGGCAATTAGAATGCCATGTGATTTTAAGGGGTTCGCCCTTATCTTCATATTTGACTTGCAATTTTTTATCCAAAAACTCGCTCAATTCATACACCCTAGAGCAAAAATCTTTAACCATGTTAAATTCCGCATGCCCTTCAAACAATTCCAAATAATCATGCCGCATCATCCCTGTGCATGAACCGCTAGGCAAAATAATAGGGTAGTCGTTATTGGAATAAAGCTTGATATTGTATAAAACGACTTTTTTTGTCTCTTCATAGTATCCTGAGTTGTAGCTTGGCTGGCCGCAACATGTCTGATCTTTTTTAAAAACCACTTCCAAATTTTCCTTACGGAGTAATTTGATAGCGTTAAGCGATGCGTTGCTGTATATGGCTGTCCCTAGACAAGTAGCAAAGAAATTGACTTTCAAAGAAGGCTCCTTAAAATTCCAAATTAAGAGTTTCAAACACAATATAATACTCAAAATTAGTAAGATTGTAATCACAAGTTGATCAACCCACTCGCTCAAACATTGTTACTAAAATAAACCACAAACCCATTAAATTTGACTTAATATTAAATGCTACTTAAAATTAGTTTTTTCTTTTAAGTAAGATAAAAAAATACTTTTAATTATTCAAGGAAAATTGATGGAATTTTATCAAGTCTATGACCCATTAGGCCATATTTGGCTGAGCGCTTTAGTCGCACTTTCGCCTATTGCGCTCTTTTTTATTTCTCTTATTGTTTTTAAACTTAAAGGGTATAGCGCTGGGTTTTTAAGCTTAGCGCTTTCAATCATTATTGCGTTATTTGTGTATAAAATGCCCGCTCAAATGGTGAGCGCGAGTTTTTTCTATGGCTTTCTTTATGGCTTGTGGCCGATCGCATGGATTGTGATCGCTGCGATTTTTCTTTACAACCTTTCAGTGAAATCCGGGTATTTTGAGATTTTAAAAGAAAGCATTTTAAGTTTGACGCCGGATCACCGCATTTTAGTGATTTTGATCGGGTTTTGTTTTGGCTCGTTCTTAGAAGGCGCGATTGGTTTTGGAGGCCCGGTAGCGATCACAGCAGCGATTTTAGTGGGCCTTGGGCTAAACCCCTTATACGCTGCCGGGTTGTGTTTGATCGCTAACACCGCTCCTGTAGCCTTTGGCGCGGTGGGTATCCCTATCACGGCGATGGCTAGCGTGGTGGGTATCCCTGAATTAGAGATTTCTCAAATGGTGGGTAGGGTGTTACCCATTTTTTCCATTGGTATTCCTTTTTTCATCGTGTTTTTAATGGATGGTTTTAGAGGGATTAGAGAAACCTTTCCTGCAGTGGCCGTTACGGGCTTTAGCTTTGCTATCGCGCAATTTTTAAGCTCTAATTATCTAGGGCCGCAGCTTCCGGATATTATTTCAGCTTTAGTGTCATTGATTGCTACCACTTTATTTTTAAAATTCTGGCAGCCCAAACACATTTTCACCAGCAACGGCAAAGAGCCCACGATTGGCACAGAAAAACACCATATTTGTAAGGTGGTTGTGGCGTGGATGCCCTTTGTGTTGCTCACGATTACGATTATCATATGGACACAACCCTGGTTTAAAGCACTCTTTAAAGAAGGCGGGGCTTTGGCGTTTTCTAGCTTTGCGTTTGAATTTGATTCTATCAGTCAAAAGATTTTTAAAACCGTTCCCATTGTTACTGAAGCGACCAATTTTCCTGTCGTGTTCAAACTCCCTTTAATCTTAACGACAGGTACTTCCATCTTTTTAGCCGCCATTTTGAGCGTGTTTTTGTTGCGCGTGAAAATCAGCGATGCGATAGGGGTGTTTGGGGCTACTTTAAAAGAAATGCGTTTGCCGATTTTAACCATTGGCGTGGTTTTAGCGTTCGCATATGTGGCTAATTATAGCGGCATGAGCGCCACGCTCGCTTTAGCGCTAGCGGATACTGGGCATGTTTTCACTTTCTTTTCGCCTGTTGTAGGCTGGCTTGGGGTGTTTTTAACCGGAAGCGATACGAGTTCTAATCTTTTATTTGGTTCTTTGCAAATGCTCATCGCTACACAGCTTGGCTTGCCTGAAGTGCTTTTCTTAGCGGCCAACACTTCAGGGGGCGTTGTGGGTAAAATGATAAGCCCTCAAAGTATCGCTATCGCTTGCGCGGCGGTGGGGTTAGTGGGGAAAGAGAGTGAATTGTTTAGATTTACAGTAAAATACTCTATCGCTTTGGCAATCATCATGGGGATTGTCTTCACTCTTATTGCTTATGTCTTCCCCTTTATTATTCCAGTTACTCCTACTTAATGGAGGGGGTTTAGGGGAGTAAGAGAATATTTTTTAAAGGGATTTTTAGTGTCAGAATTTCATCAAGTTTATGACCCTTTGGGTAATATTTGGCTGAGCGCTCTTGTGGCGTTATTGCCGATCTTGTTATTTTTCTTATCTTTAATGGTTTTTAAACTCAAAGGTTATGCAGCGGCCTTTTTGAGCGTGGCCTTGTCAGCCATTATTGCGGTTTTAGTGTATAAAATGCCTGTTAGCATGGTGGGTTCAAGCTTTCTTTATGGCTTCCTCTATGGCTTATGGCCGATCGCATGGATTATTATTGCGGCGATTTTTTTATACAAACTCAGCGTTAAATCCGGCTATTTTGAAATCTTAAAAGAAAGCGTCCAGTCCATCACTTTAGATCACAGGATTTTAGTGATTTTGATTGGCTTTTGTTTTGGCTCGTTTTTAGAAGGGGCGATCGGCTTTGGAGGGCCTATTGCCATCACAGCGGCGAT
This sequence comes from Helicobacter pylori, assembly GCF_003637685.1. Taxonomy (GTDB): domain Bacteria; phylum Campylobacterota; class Campylobacteria; order Campylobacterales; family Helicobacteraceae; genus Helicobacter; species Helicobacter pylori_CJ. The sequence continues at coordinate 327,135 of NZ_MVWW01000001.1, forward strand.
TTTAGTGGGCTTAGGGTTGAGCCCTTTGTATTCTGCCGGGTTATGTTTGATCGCTAATACCGCTCCTGTAGCCTTTGGCGCGGTGGGCATCCCTATAAGCGCGATGGCGAGCGCGGTAGGGGTGCCAGCGATTTTAATTTCAGCCATGACGGGTAAAATCCTCTTTTTTGTGAGCTTGTTGGTGCCGTTTTTTATCGTGTTTTTAATGGATGGCTTTAAAGGGATTAAAGAAACTTTTCCGGCCGTTTTTATCGCGGCTTTTTCTTTCGCTGGCGCGCAATTTTTAAGCTCTAATTATTTAGGGCCAGAATTGCCCGGTATTATTTCAGCCCTTGTTTCACTCGTTGCAACAGCGCTCTTTTTGAAATTTTGGCAGCCTAAAGCGATTTTTAGAAGCGACGGCAAAGCGGTCTCATTCACTAAGAGTAACCATCATATTTGTAAGATCTATGTCGCTTGGTCTCCTTTTGTGATTTTGGTTTTAGTGATTGTGTTATGGATACAGCCTTTTTTTAAAGCGTTATTTGAAAAAGACGGCTTGTTAGCTTTTTCTAATTTTTATTTTGAATTTAATAACATCAGCAACCATATCTTTAAAAGCCCGCCTTTTGTAGAAGCCAATCAAAGCGTGAGTTTTCCTGTGGTGTTTAAATTTCTCTTAATCAACACGGTTGGCACTTCCATTTTTTTAGCCGCTCTTATTAGCATGCTCGTTTTAAGGGTGCGAGTGAGCGATGCAGTGAGCGTTTTTGGCGAGACTTTAAAAGAAATGCGTTACCCCATTCTCACCATTGGCTTAGTCTTAAGCTTTGCCTATGTGTCTAATTACAGCGGGATTTCTTCCACTCTAGCCTTAGCGCTCACCCATACGGGTTTGGCTTTTACTTTTTTCTCGCCCTTGATCGGGTGGGTAGGCGTGTTTTTAACCGGGAGCGATACGAGTTCCAATCTTTTGTTTGGCTCTTTACAGCAACTCACCGCCCAACGATTGCATCTCCCTGAGGTTTTAACCCTAACGGCTAATACTGTGGGTGGGACTTTGGGCAAGATGATAAGCCCTCAAAGCATCGCTATCGCTTGCGCGGCAGTGGGGTTAGCCGGGAAAGAGAGCGATTTGTTCAAATTCACGGTTAAATACTCCCTTATTTTTGTAGCGATCATGGGAGTTGTGATCAGCGCGATTGCGTATTTGATCCCTGAAGTGGTGCCTGCGATAAAGTAGAGCCATTTTAGATTTGGCAGGGTTTAACCCCCAAATAAATTTTTTTGTTTTAAAAAATGCAAGATTTTAAGCGTCATAGAGCTTATGGGTAAAGTTTCTAAGTCTTTAAGGCTATAAAAACGAACGGGGTTTTTTAGATCCTTTATCGCAGCTGAATGGAGGTTTAAATGGAGCTTGAATTTAGTGTGGCTGTGTTTGATAGTGCCTAAAAAGGGGAGTTTGCATTCTAAATTTTCTTTTAAGTTAGGAAAATGGTGCATCCCCAAATAGAGTTTTTGCTCTATTTTTTCTAAAGCGATTTGGTTATTTTTAATCACAACGCCCAAATAACGCTCTTCTTGAATGATTGCTTGTTTTTTCTTAAGCGTGTGTTTTTCTAGGTGGTTTTTACCTAAACAATAAGGATTGAAAGGGCAAATCGCGCATTTGGGTTTAGGGGAGCAGATTAAAGCCCCTAGATCAATTAGGGCTTGGTTATGATTAAAGCTTTCATTAGGATTGAGAAAGTCATTCGCTTTAATTTGTAAGTCTTTAGCGTGGATATTAGGATCCAAACCAAAAAGCCTTAAAAGCACGCGCTTGATATTAGCGTCCACGCATGCACTCTTTTCTCTAAAACCAAAACACAAGATCGCATTAGCCGTGTATACGCCAATCCCAGGGAGTTTTAACAGGCTTTGATAGTCATTAGGTAGTTGTGAGTGGTGTTCTTTCATGCAAATTTCAGCGCTTTTTTTTAAATTTTTAGCCCTTGAATAATAACCAAGCCCTCGCCAGAGCAATAAAACCTCTTCTAATGGAGCGTTCGCTAAGTCTTTTAAAGTGGGGAAAGCTTCTAAAAAAGGGGAATAAAAATGCTCAACTACCGTGTTGATTTGGGTTTGTTGGCTCATCACTTCGCTGATATAGACTTCATAAGGGGCGTTAATGCCTTTTAAATTCCTAAAAGGTAAATCCTTTCGCCCACATTCTTCATACCATTTTAAAAGGGCGTTGTGTAAAGTTTTCAACTACAACCACCTGTAAGCGATGAATTTGACCCAAGGTGCGCACACGCTTAAAAACACGATTAAATACAAAAAGCCAAAAATAAACCCCCATTTCCAAAAATCCTTGCTTTGAATATACCCGCTCCCGTAATAAATGGTGGATGGGCCTGTGCCATAGGGCGTTAAGATCCCCATAATCCCTAAAGAAAGCATTAAAAACAAGCTCAATTCTTGCAAATTGACCCCTTGAATATGCGAACCAATCCCTACAAAAAGCGCGAATAACGCGCTCACATGAGCGGTGATGCTAGCGAAAAAATAGTGCGACAGATAGAATAAGGCTACAATAAACAATACCGCTATTAACGGATCCAAGTTAGCATGCTCTAAAAAATTTTGAGCCGCATTGCCGATAAAATTTAAAAAACCCACATTTTTAAGCCCGCCAGCCATCGTGAGTAACGATCCTAGCAATAAAAAAATGTTAAACGCGCTCTTGTTTTTAATGATGTCTTCATAACTTACAATCTTACAAAACGCCATTAAAACCATGACAATCAAAGCCGTCGCGCTCGCATGCAAGCCTAAAGATTTGCCAAAAATCCAACCTAATAAAGCCAATAAAGTGAGGCTGAGCATTAAAATTTCTTTCAAGGAAAACCTCCCCATGCCCTCTAATTCTTTTTTAGCCCACAAACTCACTTCTTTTGAGCCTTTTAAGGTGGGTTTGCAGGTTTTATACGCTAATAAAGGCACGAGTAAGATCAAAAGCACCCCACAAGGCAAGAACGCTAAAAACCACGAAAACCATGAGATTTCATTCACCCCCATTTTGGTAGCGATCTCCATTGCTAGGGGGTTAGGAGCGAGCGCGGTTAAAAACATGGACGAAGTGATGCAAGTTGAAGCCAAAGCGACCCACATCAAATACGCGCCGATTTTGTCAGGGTTATTATTGGGAGTAGAACCCATTAAGGGCGGGATAGAAGAAACGATGGGATAGAGTATACCCCCACTTCTAGCGGAATTGCTAGGGATAAAGGGGGCTAAACACAATTCGCTCAAACCAATCGCATAGCCTAAACCTAAAGGGGTTTGCCCTAAAAACCTAATGAGCAAAAGAGCGATCCGTTTCCCTAACAAGCTTTTTTCATACCCTAACCCCAAAATAAAAGCGACAAACACAAGCCACACCGTTTTGTTCGCATACCCGCTCAAACCCCAAGAAATGGCTTTATTAGCACTCGCTACCTCACCGCTCGCTCCAATTTTTAACGCTATACACAACACTAACGCGCTCAACGCTATCAAACCTGATGGCACCGGCTCTAGAATTAGCCCTATAATCATGCCCATGAAAATACAAAAATAAAGCCATGCGTTAGGGTTTAGCCCGTCCGGTGCGCCTAAAAAATACAACAGCGTTGCGATAAAAAAAGGGGCAAGAATGGTGAGAATTTGTTTAATCATGTTTAACCTTTAGCCAAAGATAGTAGCAATTTGGCTTAAAAATGCCATTCAAATGGGATTAAGTTATTACAATGTTACAGAAAAAGATTAAAAATTAAGCTTTTTGAAAAGATAAAATTTTATAATTATGTTTGTCTTTGTTGAATTTACTACAAATAGGAGTATTGCATGCAAGAAAATGTGCCTTTGAGTTATGATTATTCCATTAGCAAATTGTTTCTTTATGCGATGGTTGGCTTTGGGATAATAGGCATGTTAATAGGGATCGTGTTAGCCTTTGAGTTATCCTTCCCTAGTTTGAATTACATTGCAGGGGAGTATGGCGTTTTTGGCCGCTTGCGCCCCTTACACACCAATGCGGTGATCTATGGTTTCACTCTTGGGGGGATTTGGGCGAGTTGGTATTATATCGGTCAAAGGGTGCTTAAAATCACTTATTACCAACACCCCTTTTTGAAAATTGTAGGGTTATTGCATTTTTGGCTTTGGATTCTTCTTTTAGTTTTGGCGGTCATTAGCCTGTTTGCTGGTCTTACTCAATCTAAAGAATACGCTGAATTGATGTGGCCTTTAGATATTATTGTGGTTGTGGCATGGGTGCTATGGGGGGTTAATATGTTTGGGAGCATGAGCGTTAGGAGAGAGAATACCATTTATGTGTCTTTATGGTATTACATCGCTACTTATGTGGGTATAGCGGTGATGTATATATTCAATAACCTTTCTATCCCCACCTATTTTGTCGCTGATATGGGGAGTGTTTGGCATTCTATTTCTATGTATTCAGGCAGTAATGATGCGCTCATTCAATGGTGGTGGGGGCATAATGCGGTCGCTTTTGTCTTTACGAGTGGGGTGATTGGCACGATTTATTATTTCTTGCCTAAAGAGAGCGGTCAGCCTATCTTTTCTTACAAACTCACTTTGTTTTCCTTTTGGAGCTTGATGTTTGTTTATATTTGGGCGGGCGGGCACCATTTGATTTATTCCACCGTGCCTGATTGGGTGCAAACCCTTTCTAGTGTGTTTTCAGTGGTGTTGATCTTGCCTTCGTGGGGGACAGCTATTAACATGCTTTTAACGATGAGGGGTCAGTGGCACCAGCTCAAAGAAAGCCCTTTGATTAAGTTCTTAGTTTTAGCTTCAACTTTCTACATGCTTTCCACTTTAGAAGGCTCTATTCAAGCGATCAAAAGCGTGAACGCCTTAGCGCATTTTACCGATTGGATCATTGGGCATGTGCATGACGGCGTGCTTGGGTGGGTAGGATTCACTTTGATTGCGAGCATGTATCACATGACGCCTAGGCTTTTCAAAAGAGAGATTTATTCAGGCAGGCTTGTGGATTTCCAATTTTGGATCATGACTTTAGGGATTGTGCTTTATTTTTCGTCCATGTGGATTGCAGGGATCACGCAAGGGATGATGTGGAGGGATGTGGATCAGTATGGGAATCTCACTTACCAGTTCATTGACACGGTTAAGGTGTTAATCCCTTATTACAATATTAGAGGCGTTGGGGGTCTTATGTATTTTATTGGATTTATTATTTTTGCCTACAATATTTTTATGACAATCACGGCAGGCAAAAAATTAGAGCGTGAGCCCAATTACGCCACGCCTATGTCTAGATAGGGGAGGTTGGAAATGTTTAGTTTTTTAGAGAAAAACCCGTTCTTTTTCACTCTTGCGTTTATTTTTGTGTTTGCGATCGCAGGCTTGGTGGAGATTTTGCCCAACTTTTTTAAATCCGCTCGCCCGATTGAAGGCTTACGGCCTTATACGGTTTTAGAGACAGCAGGGAGGCAAATTTATATCCAAGAAGGTTGCTATCATTGCCATTCCCAACTCATTCGCCCTTTCCAAGCTGAGGTGGATCGATATGGCGCGTATAGTTTGAGTGGGGAATATGCGTATGATAGGCCATTTTTGTGGGGTTCTAAAAGGATTGGCCCTGATTTACACAGGGTGGGGGATTATCGCACAACCGATTGGCATGAAAAGCACATGCTGGATCCTAAAAGCGTTGTGCCACACAGCATCATGCCCGCCTATAAGCATTTATTCATCAAAAAGAGCGATTTTGACACCGCTTATGCGGAAGCTTTGACGCAAAAAAAGGTTTTTGGCGTGCCTTATGACACCGAAAACGGCGTGAAATTAGGGAATATAGAAGAAGCGAAAAAAGCCTATTTAGAAGAAGCTAAAAAAATCACAGCCGACATGAAAGACAAGAGGGTGCTAGACGCCATTCAAAGAGGCGAAGTGTTAGAAATCGTGGCTTTGATCGCTTATTTGAACAGCTTGGGTAATTCCAGGATCAACGCTAATCAAAATGCTAAATAAGGGGTGAATGATGGATTTAGAAAGTTTGAGAGGTTTTGCGTATGCGTTTTTTACCATTCTTTTTACGCTCTTTTTGTACGCTTATATTTTTAGCATGTATAGAAAGCAAAAAAAGGGCGTCGTGGATTATGAGCGATACGGGTATTTAGCGTTAAATGATGCTTTAGAAGACGAGTTGATTGAACCACGCCATAAAAAAGTTCATGATAAGGGCATAAAGGAAAGTTGAAATGGATTTTTTAAACGACCATATAAATGTTTTTGGTTTGATTGCAGCGCTTGTGATTTTAGTTTTAACCATCTATGAATCCAGTTCGCTCATTAAAGAAATGCGCGACAGCAAATCCCAAGGGGAGCTCATGGAAAATGGGCATTTGTTTGATGGGATAGGGGAGTTCGCTAATAATGTGCCAGTAGGCTGGATCGCAAGCTTTATGTGCACGATTGTGTGGGCCTTTTGGTATTTTTTCTTTGGGTATCCGCTGAATAGTTTTTCTCAAATCGGGCAATACAACGAAGAGGTTAAAGCGCACAACCAAAAATTTGAGGCCAAATGGAAGCATTTGGGTCAAAAGGAATTAGTGGATATGGGTCAAGGCATCTTTTTAGTCCATTGTTCGCAATGCCATGGTATCACTGCTGAGGGCTTGCATGGGAGCGCTCAAAATCTGGTGCGCTGGGGTAAAGAAGAGGGCATTATGGACACCATTAAGCATGGCTCTAAGGGCATGGATTATCTCGCTGGGGAAATGCCCGCTATGGAATTGGACGAAAAAGACGCTAAAGCGATCGCAAGCTATGTGATGGCAGAACTTTCTGGCGTTAAAAAGACAAAAAACCCTCAACTCATTGATAAAGGCAAGGAATTGTTTGAAAGCATGGGTTGCACAGGCTGTCATGGCAATGATGGTAAGGGCTTGCAAGAAAATCAAGTGTTTGCGGCCGATTTGACCACTTACGGCACAGAAAGTTTTTTAAGAAATATCTTAACGCATGGCAAAAAGGGCAATATAGGGCATATGCCATCATTCAAGTATAAAAACTTTAGCGATTTGCAAGTTAAAGCGTTAGCCGAATTTATCCAATCGCTAAAACCCTTAGAAGATTAAAGGAAAAGAGATGAAATTTTTAAACGGATTAGCAGGGAATTTACTGATTGTGGTTATCTTATTGTGTGTGGTCGTTTTTTTTGCACTCAAAGCGATCCATATCCAAAAAGAGCAAGCCACCAATTATTACCGCTATAAGGATATTAACGCTTTAGAGACAAAAAACACCCAAAACCGGGCTAACTATGAATTAGTCAATCAAGGGAGTAAAAAATGAAATTCACGACTTTAGAAAAAATCTTAGCCTTAATGGTAGTAGCGACCATTTTAATGACAATTGTTATTTCTTTTGTGCCTAACTTGTTTTTGTTTAGCACATGAGAATCTTATGGCTTGTAATAGCCTTTGTTTGTTGTTTGGGGGCTAATGAGTCCTATGTTTTTAATAACGCTAAAGGGCGTTTGGTAGAAAAAAGCGTTCTGTTTGTAGAGGGCGTTTCTAAAGAGCTTTATCTTAAAACGGGCGTGCGTTTTGCGATTGATATGACGGATTTTGAAAAAAATCCTATCGCTTTGGCGGCTAAAAATGAACGCCAAAAGTATCAAGAGGGCTTTTTAAAACAGCTCAAACCCCCTTTTGTGGTATTCTTTTTTTACCATGACGCTCAAAAAATAGAATTAGTGGCTAACCCTAAAGATTTGTTGGATACTGATAAAATTTTTTTTGAAAAAATCGCTCCCTTACTCCCCACAAACGCTAAAGAATACACGCCCCAAAGGATTTCAGCCATGCTCATTAACGGCTATTCGGTCGCCGTGGATGCTTTAGCGGAAAAATATCATGTGAATATCGCGCAAAATTTTAACGCTCCTAAGGGAGTAACTTTTGTAAAGGTGGTCCTTTATATTTTGTTATTGACGCTTTTAGGCGCGTTTTTGGGGCTTTATTTTTTTAGAAAATCTTAAGAGGGAAAATCAATGAAAGAAAAAAACTTTTGGCCTTTAGGGATCATGAGCGTGCTCATTTTTGGGCTTGGGATCGTGGTGTTTTTGGTGGTGTTTGCCCTAAAAAATTCGCCTAAAAACGATTTAGTGTATTTCAAAGGGCATAATGAAGTGGATTTAAACTTTAACGCTATGCTTAAAACTTATGAAAACTTTAAATCCAATTATCGTTTTTTAGTGGGTTTAAAGCCCCTTATTAAAAGCCCTAAAACCCCCATTTTACCCTATTTTTCTAAAGGCACGCATGGGGATAAAAAACTCCAAGAAAACCTTTTAAAAAACGCTTTGATTCTGGAAAAATCCAACACGCTTTATGCGCAATTGCAACCGCTCAAACCCGCTTTAGATGCGCCAAATATTCAAGTGTATTTAGCGTTTTATCCCAGCCAATCACAGCCTAGATTATTAGGAACGCTTGATTGTAAGATCGCATGCGAACCTTTAAAATTTGATTTGTTAGAGAGCGATAAAAGGGGGCGCTATAAGATCCTTTTTAAATTTGTTTTTAAAAATAAAGAAGAATTGATTTTGGAGCAACTGGCTTTTTTAAAGTAGCGCGTTTAAAAAATGCCTTTAGCGTTTTTTATTGGCACTCAATCATTAAAAAAGCCTGAATTTTCTATCCAAATGGATATAATAAGGTATGGGTTTTTTAAAAGTTTTTAAACATGATGCTTTGGGGCAATTAGGGAATGTTGTTGTGGGGAATTTTTTAATAACGCTCACTATTTTAGCGGTTTGTTTTTCCTCTCAAGGCGCTGAAGAAACGACCATGCTCACTTTAAGCTACACGCTTTTTTTTGTCTTGGGGGCGTTTTTACTGATTGCAATCAGTGTGGGAGCGATCAAAAACCTCAACACGCTTTTTTCTAAAAGGGGGGTTTTAAGCTTTTCTTTACCCGTTAGTTTAGAATCTTTATTGCTCCCTAAAATCTTGCTCCCCATGGTGTTTTTTATCTTCAGTTTGTTCTGGTTTGTGGCGAGCGTGCGTTTGGGCTATTATCTTTTTAACGCGCAATCCAGCGTGCTGTTTATCTTGCACACCGCTTTAAAAACCTTTGCGTTAAAACCCACTAAAACTATAGGCGTTGCGCTGTTTTTAGGGCTTGTTTTAATGAAATTTTTATTTGTTTTGAGCGTTTTAAACGCTGCTAGGATCAAAAAAGCGCGTTTTTTACTAGGAGGGCTGTTATTCATTTTGGTGGGGGTTGTTTTGGAATTAGCGTTCAATTCGTTACTGCCCTTAATGAGCTCTAGTTTAAGCATCAATGAGGGGTTTTATTATTTCTTGCAACAACAAGAATTACAAGAAAATAAATACTATCTTTTATGGGGGGTGGATTTTTTAAAAATCCTTTTATTGTATGGGGTGATCCGTTACTTGCTCACGCATAAATTAGAATTGGATTAAGAAAAGCGGTATTTTAAATACTCATCAGTGAGCAAGCAATCTTTAGTCTTTAACAAACTAGCATAAAACCCATGCTGATAGCCTAATTCAAAAAGCTTGTCTATGGCGAGAATTTGAACCTCGCTTAAGCGCGTTGAAGTTTCATTCGCATACAAGCTTAAATAAGTTTGTAACCGCTCTTTATTGACACGAATGAGCGAGCGCTCTAACAGCATGCTAGAGAGCAAATTTTGGTGTTTTAAAGCGGCTTCAACCGCTTTAATCAAAGCCTTTTTAATCAAAATCGCGCGATACAAAGGGATAGAGCGCCTAATTGCCATGCCTCCTAAAGGCAGGGGCAAATCCACTTCAATGAGTTCTTGCCAAACATCCCACAATTCTTTTTCCACTTCTAATTCACTATGGAAATCCAAGATATTTTCATGGATGAGCACGCCCGCATGCACTTTATCTTCCAAAACCGCTTTTTCAATGTCTAAAAAATTCATGTAAGCGATGCGCGCATGTTTGTAATAGATCTTAAACAAGAGAGCGTTTGTGGTGTGTTCCCCACTCAATGCGACTCTAAAATCTTTTTTCAATTTCACGCCCTTTTTTTTCACTAATTTAGGCCCATAGCCATTCCCAAAGCTCGTCGCTGTAGGGAGCAAGGCGTAATCGTTCGCAATTTTAGGGTATAGCCCGAAACTAATCGCGCTCACATCATAAGTGTTTTTTAGGGCTTCTTGGTTTAGGGTTTCAATATCCAAAGCAATGTTGTGGAACGTTTTATTTTTAATGGGGCAATCTATCCAGCCAAACTTAATCGCATAATACATGAAAATATCATCAGCATCAGGGCTATGAGCGACACTAATCAAAGTAAAATCCTTTTGTGATAGGGTAAGTCCTTTTATTATAATAGATTTTAGGCTAGGATTTGATAGAATAAACAAATCAAATTCAATAAGGTGATTTATGGCAATAGATGAAGACAAACAAAAAGCGATTTCTTTAGCGATCAAACAAATTGATAAGGTTTTTGGTAAGGGGGCGTTGGTGCGCCTTGGGGATAAGCAAGTAGAAAAGATTGACGCTATTTCTACAGGCTCGTTAGGATTGGATCTGGCTTTAGGGATTGGGGGCGTTCCAAAGGGCAGGATCATTGAAATTTATGGGCCAGAGTCAAGCGGGAAGACCACTTTAAGCTTGCATATTATTGCAGAATGCCAAAAAAATGGCGGCGTGTGCGCGTTCATTGACGCTGAGCATGCCCTAGATGTGTATTATGCTAAGAGATTGGGCGTGGATACGGAAAATCTACTCGTTTCCCAACCAAGCACGGGCGAAGAAGCTTTAGAGATTTTAGAAACGATCACCAGAAGCGGAGGGATTGATTTAGTGGTGGTGGATTCGGTGGCAGCTCTTACGCCTAAAGCGGAGATTGATGGGGATATGGGCGATCAGCATGTGGGCTTGCAAGCAAGGCTTATGAGTCATGCGTTAAGAAAAATCACCGGTGTCTTGCACAAGATGAACACCACTCTCATTTTTATCAATCAAATCAGAATGAAGATTGGCATGATGGGTTATGGGAGTCCCGAGACCACAACCGGGGGTAATGCCTTAAAATTCTATGCGAGCGTTAGGATTGATATTAGAAGGATTGCGGCTTTAAAACAAAACGAACAGCATATTGGCAACAGGGCTAAAGCCAAAGTCGTTAAAAATAAAGTCGCTCCACCCTTTAGAGAAGCGGAATTTGACATCATGTTTGGGGAAGGGATTTCTAAAGAGGGCGAAATCATTGATTACGGCGTGAAATTAGACATTGTGGATAAGAGCGGGGCATGGCTTAGCTACCAGGATAAAAAGCTAGGGCAAGGCCGAGAAAACGCTAAAGCCTTATTGAAAGAAGATAAAGCCCTAGCGGATGAAATCACTCTTAAGATTAAAGAGAGTATTGGCTCTAATGAAGAGATCATGCCCTTACCCGATGAGCCTTTAGAAGAAATGGAATAAAAAGGATTTTGATGCTAACCATTAAAGATATTCATGCTTTAGAAGTGATGGATAGTAGGGGCAATCCTACCATTCAAGCCAGCGTGATTTTAAGCGATAACACTAAGGCGAGCGCGATTGTGCCTAGCGGGGCGAGCACCGGTAAAAGAGAAGCGTTAGAATTAAGGGATAACGATAAAACCCGTTTTTTGGGTAAAGGGGTTTTAAGGGCATGCGAAAATGTCAATAGCGTGATCAAACACCATTTGATAGGGCTTGAAGCGATCAATCAAGCCTTTGTGGATGAGAGGTTAAGGGCTTTGGATGGCACGCCTAATTACGCTAATTTAGGGGCGAACGCTGTTTTGGGCGTTTCTATGGCGTTAGCAAGGGCTAGCGCGAAGGCTTTAAATCTGCCATTATACCGCTATTTAGGGGGGGCTAACGCTCTGACTTTGCCGGTGCCAATGCTCAATATCATCAATGGCGGATCGCATGCGAATAATTCTATAGACTTTCAAGAATACATGATCATGCCTTTAGAGTTTGAAAGTTTTAAAGAAGCCTTAAGAGCGAGCGCGGAAGTCTATCACACGCTTAAAAAACTTTTAGATGAAAAGAATCAGCTCACAAGCGTGGGCGATGAGGGGGGTTTTGCGCCTAATTTTAACAACAATGTAGAACCCCTTGAAATCATTTCTCAAGCCATTGAAAAAGCCGGCTATAAATTAGGCGAAGAAATAGCGCTCGCTTTAGATGTTGCGAGCAGTGAGTTAGTGGATGGAAATTTTAATTACCATTTAAAGGGTGAAAATAAGATTTTAGATTCGCATGAATTAGTGGCTTATTACAAAGAGTTGGTGGCAAAATACCCGATTGTATCCATTGAAGATGGTTTGAGCGAAGACGATTGGGAGGGTTGGGCGTTTTTGAGCAAGGAATTAGGGCGTCAAATCCAATTAGTGGGCGATGATTTGTTTGTAACGAACGCAAGCATTTTACAAAAAGGCATTGAAAAAAACATTGCGAACGCGATTTTGATCAAACCCAATCAAATCGGCACCATTAGTGAGACTTTAGAGACCATAAGATTAGCCAAACACCATGCCTATCAATGCGTGATGAGCCATAGAAGCGGGGAGAGTGAGGACAGCTTTATCGCTGATTTTGCCGTCGCATTGAATACGGGAGAAATCAAAACCGGATCCACCGCAAGGAGTGAAAGGATCGCCAAATACAACCGCCTTTTAGAGATTGAGCATGAATTAAAAGGGGGGATTTATATTGGTAAAGAGTTGTTTAAGCATGGCTAGTGGCCTTTTTGAAAACGATGGAATCAAAGACAACAAAGCGCGAGATTTTTTTTATAGCCATAGCTCCCTTATTGTCTTTTTCCTCTTACTGCTTGGGTTTGGGTATTATTTAGGGAAGTTGCTTTTTGGGGGTTCTTCTTTAGAAGTCTATTTGGATTTAAGAGACAAGCATGAACGATTGCAACAAGAAATCACCGAATTGCAAAGCAAGAATGTGCGCTTGCAAAAGCGTTTGTTTGAGTTGAGGGAATTACGGCCTAGAGATTAGATTTAAGGAAATGGTAGTGTTAAAAAAGATGATAGGTTTGGTGGTGGTTTTAAGCGTCTTATTAGCCAGAGACAACCCTTTTGAGCCTGAAATCAATTCCAAGAATTTGCAAGGGGGCTTTAATGGGATCTATGACAGCTATTTTAAAGAAATCCATGTGGATTTGCCCACGAGCGCTAGGATTTTAAAACAAATCACGCTCACTTACCAAGATATTGATGGCTCTATCCATTCCAAAGTCGTGGGCATTGATAAAAGCATTGATTGGCATTACCCTTTAAAGCTCTCCCAACACACCCTTAATCAAGACGCCTTTGAAAAACGCTACCAGATCCAAGATTTTGATTTTTTAATGGCAAACAACACGATGATCTTGCGTTCCCCTTATAAAATTTTGCGCTCTTTTGTGCTAGTCAATCCTTATAGAATCGTGTTAGACACGCAAAAAGGCCCGTTGGATATTTATCAAAATAGGGATTTAAACCAGAAGTTTTTTTCTCACATTAAAGTCGGCACGCACAAAGATTATTACCGCATCACGCTCATTTTAGACGGGAAATACCGCTATCTTTTGGAAGAAAAAAACGGGGCGTATGAATTACAATTGAAATAAAAGCATGCAGCATTTAGTCTTAATCGGTTTTATGGGGAGCGGTAAAAGCTCTTTAGCGCAAGAATTGGGGCTGGCTTTGAATTTGGAAGTGTTGGATACGGATATGATCATTAGCGAGAGGGTGGGCTTGAGCGTGAGAGAAATTTTTGAAGAGCTTGGCGAAGACAATTTCAGGATGTTTGAAAAAAATTTGATTGATGAATTAAAAACGCTCAAAACCCCCCATATCATTTCTACCGGTGGGGGCATTGTGATGCATGAAAATCTTAAGGGTTTAGGCACAACTTTTTACCTCAAAATGGATTTTGAGACCTTGATTAAGCGTTTGAATCAAAAAGAAAGGGAAAAACGCCCCCTTTTAAATAATCTCACTCAAGCCAAAGAGCTTTTTGAAAAACGCCAAGCCCTCTATGAAAAAAACGCCTCCTTTATCATTGATGCAAGAGGTGGTTTAAATAATTCTTTAAAACAAGTGCTACAATTCATCGCATAAATTTTTTTTAAAGGCCTTGTGATGTTAAGTAGAGACATTGTCCAATATTCCAAGATCCGCACCGAGCTATATGCTTATCTCACTTATTTGTTTTCGCACAATATCCGCAACCACCTCCCTGAAATCACTTTGGATTATTTAAACAAACAGATTAGAAAAATGCATGCTGAAATCAAAATGGCAAAAAATTTTTTTGTGTTAGACGCTAAGGGTATGCTAATTCTTAAGCCAAGCCAACTTAAAGAGCAGGGGCATAAGGAGGGGATATTAGAGCATGATTTAACAGAAGGGATTGAATTGGAATCGCATGCCAGTTTTAGCGATAAGTATTATTTTTATCAAGCCGTGAGTGAAAAGCGTTGCATTTTAACGGACCCCTATCCTTCTAAAAAAGGAAACCATTTAGTAGTGAGCGCGTCTTACCCGGTGTATGATCAAAATAACGATCTAGCGTTTGTGGTGTGCTTGCAAATCCCTTTGAGAGTGGCGATTGAAATCAGCTCGCCTTCAAAGTATTTCAGGACCTTTAGCGAAGGGAGCATGGTCATGTATTTTATGATTTCTATCATGCTCACTTTAGTGTCGTTGCTTTTATTTGTGAAATGCATTTCTAGCTTTTGGACAGCGATTGTCAATTTTAGCAGTTTTGACATTAAAGAAGTGTTCCACCCCATTGTGCTTTTGACCCTAGCCTTAGCCACCTTTGATTTGGTCAAGGCGATTTTTGAAGAGGAAGTTTTGGGTAAAAATAGCGGGGACAACCACCATGCGATCCACCGCACGATGATCAGGTTTTTAGGCTCTATTATTATCGCATTAGCCATTGAAGCGTTAATGCTAGTGTTTAAATTCAGCGTGAGCGAACCGGATAAAATCACTTATGCGGTGTATTTGGCTATCGGCGTGGCAGTGCTTTTGATCAGTTTGGCGATTTATGTTAAATTCGCTTATAGCGTGTTGCCCAAACGAGAACGCTAAGAGTTTAAAAATTTTCTTTTAAGCGTTTGAAAATCCTATTCAATCTAAAAAAAACATATTCTAAAAGGGTTTTTTTATTGAGTAGGGGGGCAAGAAATTCAAAGGTTTTTTGTTTGTCTTGAAGGCTTAAACATTCTGTCATTTGTTTGAGGAATTTCACGGAATATTCAGCATAAAAAGGGGTTTTTAAAAGAGTCTCATGCCATTCTTTAGAATATGAAAAAGTGGGTAAAACCCAAGGTTTTCCTACAAAATAAAAATGCAGCATGACGATTTCTTGTTGGTTAGGAATGAAGCGTTTTTGATTGGCCATGAAAGGGTGGGCGTTGTAAATATAAGGTAATTGTAAAACTTTTTGATAGCATGCGAGCGTTAAAAGATCCTGTTCAGGGCAAAACACGCATTGGCCTTTTTGATGGGCTAAATTGAATAGTTTATCTTCTAAATGATCAGCACGCCATAGCTTTAAATTCACGATTAAAAACCCAACATTATAGTGGTTTTCACAAATGATTTTCATGTCTTTTTCTTTAAGGTAATGCTCATAGAGAGAAAATTTTTGGCGAGGCTCTCTCTCCCTTTCTGTTTGAAAATGTTTAAGGTTTTTAGGAGAAGAAAAATCTTTAGCCGCTCCAAAATAATAGCCATCTAGCGGGATAAAAAAACTTTCGCTCACATCGTTTAAAAACAAAGTGTCCGCATCAAACATGATGATTTTGTCGTATTGTGGGAATAAAGAAGCCAAAAACAAGCGGCACATGACCATTTTAGAAAAGCGAGTCTTGGCGTAAATATTGAGTTGCAAAAAAGCTTCATGGATTTTATCAATCGCAGAGGGTTCTACTGAAGTGGTGTAAAGATTAGGGGTTGAAATGTCTAAAAAATCCACGCTCGCAAAAGCGCTAAAGGGGGCTAGAGTTTCTTTTAATTTTTGTTGGTTTTCAAGGCTTAGATTATCCACCAAGCAGTGGATTTTATAAAATAACTTTTTGTTATGATTTTCTGTTTTAGCGCAAGCTAGCATGGAATACAGGCTCACGCCAGCTGGGATGGCATAATGATTGTCAAAGGCGATGACAATAGGAATAATGATACTCATTTTAAGTGGTTTCCCTAAAATAGGCTTTTTAATCAAATTTAATCTAAAAGTTGAATTTATTTTTTTGAATATTATACTATAATAACCAATTAGATTGGGGTTTTACTGATTTTCTTTGTGTGAGCTTTGGCTTAGTTTTGTAAGGAATGAGATGATAAAGAGTTGGACTAAAAAGTGGGTTTTGATTTTGTTTTTAATGGCAAGCTGTTTTGGTCATTTGATGGCTACAACCGGTGAGAAATATTTTAAGATGGCCAATCAAGCCTTTAAGAGAGGGGATTACCATAGAGCGGTGGCGTTTTATAAGAGGAGCTGTAATTTGAGGGTGGGGGTTGGTTGCACGAGTTTAGGCTCTATGTATGAAGATGGCGATAGCGTGGATCAGAATATTACAAAAGCCGTTTTCTATTATAGAAGAGGGTGCAATTTAAGAAATCATTTGGCTTGTGCGAGTCTAGGCTCTATGTATGAAGATGGCGATGGCGTTCAAAAAGACCTTCCAAAGGCTATCTATTATTATAGGAGAGGGTGCCACTTAAAAGGTGGGGTGAGTTGCGGTAGTTTAGGTTTTATGTATTTTAATGGCACGGGCGTTAAGCAAAATTATGCCAAAGCCCTTTCTCTTTCTAAATACGCTTGCAGTTTGAATTATGGCATCAGTTGTAACTTTGCAGGGTATATGTATAGGAACGCCAAAGGCGTGGAGAAGGATTTGAAAAAAGCCCTTACGAATTTTAAAAGAGGGTGCCATTTAAAAGACGGAGCGAGCTGTGTGAGTTTGGGATACATGTATGAAGTCGGTATGAATGTCAAGCAAAATGGAGAGCAAGCCTTGAATCTTTATAAAAAGGGTTGTTTTTTAAAAGAAGGGAGCGGCTGTCATAATGTGGCGGTGATGTATTACACCGGTAAGGGCGCTCCAAAGGATTTAGATAAAGCCGTTTCATATTACAAGAAAGGGTGCACTTTAGGCTTTAGTGGTAGCTGTAAAGTGTTAGAAGAAGTGATTGGCAAGAAGTCTGATAATTTGCAAGATGACGCACAAAACGACACGCAAGATGACACGCAATAAGCTAAAGCTTAAGGGCTAATCGTTAAAACTCATCTTATAGAAATCTTTCATCTCTCTTGCTATCAAATAGGGATTAAGCGTCTTTATTGATGGATATTGAGACTAAAAATCTACAGATTTAGGGTTTGGACTTATTCTCATATTGATAATAAGAATACTCAAAGGCCTTCTAAAATAAACATAAAAGAGCTTGCACCGACACCAAGCGATAATTTTTAAAGCGATCTTAGGATTTAATGGGGTTAAAAAAAGGGGGGGTTGTTTCAAAATCCCCCTATCCGCTTTAAGAAATAGCTTTACCACAAAAAAATTAACTATAAGAAAGCTTAAAAACAAGTTTTTTAAAAAAGAATATTGAATCAAGCTTATTCCTATTTGACAAAAACAAAAAACCTTTATTTAATCAAAATAAAATTAAAAATCTAATCAAAAAGGAATTTTATAACTCTTTATAGGATTTTACAAGCTTATAGCGACAAAACTTTTTGTTGGTTTTGTTAAAAATCCTTTGAGCCTTTTTGCATTTCACTCAATATTCGTATAAAGCGCGACCACATCATCATCGTCTTCAATCCTATCCAGTAATTTTTCGGTAAGCTCCATTTGTTCGTCATTCAATTCAATGGGCGTTGTGGCGATGCGTTGCAAACCCGCTTTTAAAATGGGCAATCTCAAGCTTTCAAACCCCTCATTTAAAAGCTTGAAGCTGTTATAATCCCCCCTAATAATGATTCTATCTCCCACTTCTTCTAATTCTTCCAAACCATAATCAATGAGAGCGAACTCTAAATCTTCTAGGCTGAGTTTTAAATTTTTTACTTCATTTTTCAAGCATTCAAACACGCTTTTTCTATTAAACATAAACTCTAAAGAGCCATTAGGCACGATGCTCGCTCCTTGCGTTTTGTTGAAATAGCTTTTAAGGTTGGCGATCGTTCTAGTGGGGTTATCAGTCATGCATTCCATGATGATTAGCACGCCAAAATTCGCCTTACCCTCATAAGTGATTTCGCTCAAATTCCCCTCTTTACTGCTCGCTCTTTTGATCGCCGCGTCAATATTGTCTTTAGGCATGTTTTGCACTTTAGCGTTTAAAATCGCTGTTCGTAGTTTGGCGTTCGTGTCCGGCTCGCTCCCGCCATCTTTTGCAGCTAGAGTGATCGCTTTAGCGAGCTTGGGGAAAACCTTACTCATCTTATCCCATCGTTTTTCTTTAGCCGCTCTTCTGTATTCAAACGCTCGTCCCATTCAATTCCTTTGTAATAAGTTAGCCACTTCTTTAGCATGATAGCTGATAATCATATCCGCTCCCGCTCTTTTAAAACAAGTCATTGTTTCTAACAAAACGCTTTCATAGTTGATCAGGTTGTGTTTTTGCGCGAGTTTGAGCATGGCGTATTCCCCGCTCACATTATAGAGTGCTAAAGGGAGCAAAGTGTGATCTCTAATCTCTTTAACAATATCCAAATACGCTAAAGCCGGCTTCACCATTAAAATATCCGCGCCCTGTTTTTCATCTTCCAAACTTTCTAAAAGCGCTTCTTTTTGGTTAGCGTAATCCATTTGATAGCTTTTGCGATCGCCAAAACTCGGCGCAGAATTAGCCACATCTCTAAAAGGCCCATAGTAGCTGCTCGCAAATTTAGTGGAATAGCTCATGATGGGCATGTGAAAATACCCGGCCTTATCCAATGCGTTTCTTAAGCTTAAAACATTCCCATCCATCATGTTGCTTGGGGCTAGAATATCCACACCGCTTTCAGCCAAAATAAGCCCTTGAAGATTTAAAATCTCTAGCGTTTTATCGTTAGACACAGAAGCGTTTTCTAAAATCCCGCAATGCCCATGGTCGGTGTATTCACAAAAACACAAATCCGCTATAACGATTAAATCCTTAAATCGTTTTTTAATTTCTCTCGTGGCTTTTGCGACGATGTGATCCTTATTTAGTGCATGGCTTCCTGTAGCGTCCTTATGTTTAGGAATGCCAAACAATAAAATGGCTTTTATGCCTAAACCCACTAATTCTTCGCATTCTTTCAAAAGAGGCTCCATGCTCATTTGATACACCCCAGGCATGGAGCTGATTTCATTTTTAATATAACCATCGCTTTCTATGACAAATAAGGGAGCGATGAAATCATTGATATTTAAATGCGTTTCTCTTAACATCGCCCTTAAATTTTCGCTGCTTCGTAATCTTCTCAATCGTTTGAACATGTTCTCTCTTTATTGTTTTTCTTTAACCCCACAATTGGCTTTTTCTGTTCCCTTCATTCCGCTCACCTCTCTCAAATTTTCGGGGGGGGGGGGGTAGCTCTTCATTATCCTCTTCTAAATCGTAAAAACTATTAAAAACGCAATCATGGATAGTGAAACAGATTCTTCCATTGCCATAATGATAGCTCAAATTCAATCCCATAGCCTCTAAAGCGTTTTTAATGATATACATGCCTAACCCAAAACCATGGGCTTGGCTGGGGTTAGAAGATTTAAAGTAAGGTTGCAAATACTTTTCAAAATCTTCTTTTAAAGGTTTGCTTTTATTGGACACCACTAAATTATTCCCTATAAAATCCAAAAACACCTGTTTGTCATCGCTGTATTTGATTGCATTGTCTACCATGTTTTTTAACGCTATAGCAAACAATTCAAAATCCGCTTCAATAATGTAATTTGAAGAGGACACATGGATAGGGCTTTCTTTATCCATATCAATCAAAAGCATTTTTTCAATCTTGTCAATCAAATCGCTCACTAAAAATTTTTCTTTATTGCTCCCATAGTTTTTGGAAGCGAGCTGCTCAATGCGGGCAAATTGCTCAATCAGCGTGTTTAGGTGATCAAAAATGGAAATGAAGCGTTTTTGTGGCAATTCTTCTTTGAGCATAGAGCTTAGTATCCTGCCCTTAGCGATAGGGGTGCGTAATTCATGCATGATAGAACGCAAAAATAAAACCCGAGATTCATTCATCGCATTGATTTTAAGAATACAATTGTCAAATTCGTTAGCCAGATCCCCTATTTCATCTTTTTGCTTGCTTTTACAACTCACGCTTTTATCCCCTTGAGCGAATCGCTTCACTTGGGATCTCAACTCTCTTAAGGGCAACAAACTTTGAAAAACAAATAAAAAGAGGAATAGAATCAACAATAAACCCACCGTAATCGCTAAGAAATAATTCCTGTAAGAAACCGAATGCAAATCTTTATAAAGCACAAAATGCTCATTCTTTTTTAAAAGGATAAAAACCATGTCGCTGAATTTAAACACTTCCGCATACCCAATATTTCTGTGGTGCAACTGGTGGCGTCTTTTGGCTAAAACCTTTTCTAAATTTTCTATTGTGGTTTCTCTAAAGCCAATTTTATAGAGGTAATCTTCTATGGCTCTATAATCGGAGTAGTTATTTAAAATTTCATTAATAGTAGTAACAAACTGATAATGGCGCATTTCGTTTTGATAGTTTTCATGGCTGATTTGAGAAGACACGAAATAATAAGCGAACGCTCCAAAACTAAAGAGCGTTATCATAAACAAAGCGACAACCTTAAAAAAGATAGAGAAACGCAAAACCCCTTAACTCCTTATTAGAATCAGTATTCTAATTTGTAACCAATCCCTCTAACAGAGATGATGTATTGCGGTTGTTTAGGATTTTTTTCAATCTTAGATCGCAAACGGCCAATGATCACATCAATGCTTTTATTAGAGCTTTCAGGGTTGATGCTCTCGCTTTCAATCGCAATGCTTTCACGGCTAAACACATAACCTTTTTTGCTAATGAGGAGCGAAAGGATTTCATATTCAGCCCTAGTTAAGTCTAGCCTTTTTTCATGCATATACACTTCTCGGCTATCCTTATCTACCCTAAAGATATTCGCATCGCTTGGCTCACTCACTTCCTCTTTTTTGTGAGAACGCCTGAGCAAGGATTGGATACGAGCTAATAATTCCTTAGGATCATAGGGTTTAGGGAGGTAGTCATCAGCCCCATAATCCAGCGCTTTAATCTTATCTTCCACATCGCTTCTTGCTGAAGAAATAATAATAGGGATATGTTTTTGTTTGGAAATGCGCCTACACACTTCAAGCCCGTCTAAATTAGGCAAAGTCAAATCCAACAACAACAAATCATAATTTTGTGTGTTAGCCGCACTAATGCCGGTATATGGCTCATCGTAATTGGTTACATGAATGCCATGTTGGAGCAAAAACTCGCTCAAAAACTCGGCTAATTCTATATCATCTTCTATCATTAAAACTTCTATCATACTTCAATTAACTCCTTCAATGATTTCTGCAACTTTAAAAACGATTAACTCTGTTAATGTTTTAAGGGCTTGATTTTAGCATTTTATTACTAAAGATACCTTAAAGATGTCTTAAAAATAAAAATTCAAAACATTATCATAGTTATTAATAGAAATTAAAGGCTTTGTTTTCATGGAATATTAAAAATTAAAGCCTTATTTTTTAATGTTTTTAAAAAATTCCTTTGATCGTTTTTCACTCTGTGTTTTCTCGCTCCAAAGATTCTAATCGTTTTTCAAGCACACTCAATTGGTATTGCAAGAAACGCGCCACTAAATCCAAACGCTTCAGTGCTTCTTTTTCTTCTAAAGCTTGCATGCCTTTCAATAACACTAAGGTTCTTTCTAGTAAGTTTTTTAAAAAAACCCTCTCGTTTGAAATTGGCGTTTGTGTGGGGTTTTTTAGCGTGATTTCTTCTATAACGATTTCTTGCGCTTCTTCTTCTTTTTCTTCTGTATTTTCTTCTGTGATTTTTTCTTGCGTTTCTATTTTAGCAGCGTTTTTTGGCTCCGTGTTGCTTATTGGGGGCGTTTCAGCGTTTTTGGCGTTTTGCAAATAAGGGGGCGTTTTAAAAAAAGAGGGCGTTTTTTGCACTGCATCAAAGTTATTATCAATGGTTTTAGCCATTTTCTCAATTTCATTAAGGGTTTCTGAAATAATGTTTTTCAATTCCATTCTACCAGCCATTGTTCTAAATTCTCAACGCTCAAACAATCCCCTTTGATAAAATTCAAATAGTGCCGCTCTAGTATTGCGTCGTGCTTGAAAGGAGCGCCATTTTTTTGGATTTTTTCCAAACGTTTTATTTGTTTTAACGCCTCTGTATGGTCAGGGGTTTTGTTTAAAATATTAGTATAAATTTGCAACGCTTCTTCAAAAAACCCTTGTTCTTCGTAAATATGAGCGAGCGTGATAGTTTCTAAGGGCATGCGTTTCTCTTAATTGTTTGTAATCCCTAATCTCTAAACGCCATTTTTAGACTCTAGCTTGGGTACGCAAAAAACTAAAAGCCGGTAAAGATGCGGGCAGCCGCACCAAATTCACATTCCCGCTATGGATAGTTTCTAACTCGGTGTTATTTTCTAAAAGGATTTTATACAGCACTAAATAAGAGCGTTTTTCAAAGGTATAAATCTTGCCAATTTCATTGACTACGGGCGTGATAGCCGCATTTTTGGGAGCGATGATTTCATAAGCGGTGTTAGTGGTGGTGGTGAATTTGCATGCAAAAAAACGCCCATCTTCGGTTATTTCGCCATTGACCTGAAAATCCCCTTCGCTAATGGCTGTTTGGTGGTTTTGAGTATCCAACCTTTCAAAAGGCCTTCGCATCAAATAGCCATCCGTAAAACCCCTGTTTTTAAGCGTGTTCAATTCGCTAGCATAAAAACTCGGCTTTAAGGTGTTATGGTAAAAATCATCAACCGCTAAACGATAGATGCGCGTGGTTTGCGCGGCGTAGTAACTGGACTTGGTGCGCCCTTCAATCTTGAGCGCGCTAATGGCGTTGGAGCTTAAAATTTCAGCGATATGACCAGAGAGATTCAAATCTTTAGCGTTAAAAATATGCGTGCCTACGCCCTCTTCTTCAACCAACCTCATCATCACGCCGTTATCAGGGTTTTTCACATAATATTCATAATCAAACCGGCAATCATTCGCGCAACTCCCTCTATTAGGCACGCGCCCCTTTTGTAAAGCCGAAATCAAGCAACGCCCTGAAAAGGCAAAGCACATGCTCCCATGCACAAAGATTTCTAATTCTAAATCGGGTAAGGCTTTTTTAATTTCAACCGCATCATTCAGGCTCAATTCCCTAGCGCACACAATGCGTTTAACCCCTAAATCATAAAACACTTGCGCATCGAGCACATTTAAGACATTCGCTTGCGTGGATAAATGGACAGGAATATGCGGAGCGATTTTTAAAGCGAGTTTCACCACACCAGGCGCAGCAATAATGAAAGCGTCTGGCTCTAGCTCTGCCATTTTATAAATATGCTCTTCTAAAAGTTTGAGCTGTGAATTGAAAGGGAAACCATTGATGGTCGCATAGACTTTTTTATTCAAGGCATGGGCGTAGTCAATCCCTTCTTTAAAGGTCTCTAAAGTGAATTCCTTACTCGCGCGATTGCGTAAAGAAAAATGGCTCACTCCCCCATAAACCGCATCAGCCCCATAGTTGAGAGCGATTTTAAGTTTTTTTAAATTACCGGCTGGAGAGAGTAATTCAACTTGGTTCAAAACTACTTGGCTCCAAAAGAAGCGATCAAGGCTTCAATATCATCAGCGCTGGCTAAATCTTTATCGTCATCGCCGGTGATAAAAGTCGCTGAACTCACACGCTTAGAATCATCAATTTTGCCTTCAAAAAGCGAATTCATGTATTGGCTGAGCGCTCGCATGACATTGACCACTCGTTCAATTTTTTGGCGGTGGATGTCTTGAAACTGCATAATATCCATCGCTTGCATGGAGCTATCAGAGCAATTAGCGGCTTCTTCTTCAATGCTTTTAAGGGCGTTTAGGATTTCTTGCTGTTCATTGAGCGCGGTTTTAAAAGATTCCACATGGGGGAAATGCGCATGCAAATTGTCAAAAATTTCTTGGTGTTTTTGCAAGGGTTCTTGGATTTTTTTAACCATTTTAGCGATCTTTTCAGCGCTAGCTCCGATCAAATCCAATTGATCAAAAATTTGCGTGGCTTTCACTTCAGAATCTCTTGTAACATCGTCTAATTGATGCACGACTTTATGCTCTTCAGTGGGGGGAGGGGGAGGCCATTCATTGGGGCTAATCTTGCCGTATTTTTCAGCGTCTTCTTTTTTGACGGTCATTTTTTGGCTAGAGCTTTCTTTGGATTCTTTAACCTCTTCTTTCTCTTTAGTTGGCTCTTTAGCCTCTTCTTTAGCCTCTAGGGCTTCCAAGTTTTCCAAATCGCCACCATTCATCAAAGCGTCTAATTCTTCTTGTGTCATTGTTGTTCCTTGCCAATTGGTTTTAAAAAGCGTTTTATAGTAACCATAATTTATCAGCTGTCATTTTAGCGCACTTAAGCTTTAGCGATCAAAACGCCCTCCAAAATCGCGTCAATATCGCCGTCTAATATCGCTTCCACATTGCTATAAGCAATATTGGAACGCGCGTCTTTGACTTGCTGGTAGGGGGCTAGGACATAGCTTCTTATTTGATGCCCCCAACCGATCTCGCTTTTTTCTTCATTTTTGGTGCTGCTTTGCTGCTTTTCTAATTCCAATTCATAAAGCTTTGATTTAAGCATTTTTAACGCGCTCGCTTTGTTTTTATGCTGGCTTCTGTCGTTTTGGCATTGCACCACAATGCCGGTAGGGAAATGCGTGATTCTAACCGCGCTTTCTGTTTTATTGACATGCTGACCGCCTGCCCCACTGGCTCTGTAATAATCATAACGGACATCTTTTTCGTCAATTTCTATATCAATATCATCGTCTAATTCAGGGCTAATTTGCACGCTCGCAAAACTCGTATGCCGTTTGGCGTTCGCGTCAAAGGGCGAAATCCTTACAAGCCTATGCACCCCGTTTTCATTTTTCAAATAGCCATAAGCGTTTTCGCCCTTAATGATAAAGGCGACCCCTTTAATGCCCGCTTCTTCGCCATCTTGATAATCTAAAATCTCGCTTTTAAAGCCCCTTCTTTCCGCCCATCTCAAATACATGCGATACAAAATACTCGCCCAATCCTGGCTTTCAGTCCCCCCCGCTCCAGGCTGAATGGTAATAATAGCGTTTGAGGCGTCGTTTTCACCGCTTAACATGATTTCAATTTCCACTTTTTGCACGCTGTGTTCTAAAACAGGAGCCTCTTCATAGAGTAAGGATAAAGTAACCTCATCGTTATCGTTTTGAGCGAGTTCAAACAATTCCACGCTTTCATCTAAAGAATTTTTCGTTTTTTGATAGGTTTCTAGCAAGCGGTTCAAGCGCACTTTTTCTTTATTGGTGTCTCTAGCCTTTAAGACATCTTGCCAAAAATTAGGGTCTTCTTGCTCTTTTTCAATGCGTTCTAATTCTTGCTTGATCTTTTCAGGCTTGATGATTAAAGCGATATTATCGCATTTGTTTTGCAAGCTTTTTAACAATTCGCTATAGGTGTAGTTATCCACAAACAGAACCTTTATGAGTGGGGTTTTAAACTCACCATTATAGCATTGTTAAAAGCCATTTTAATTTTCAAACCTTAAAATTTCAATTTCGCCCTGAACTAATCCCACTCCTTCATCAATTAAAGCGATAGAATCCACTTGCGCAAGGGCTTCTATCGCTCCTGATTCATAGCGGTTGTTATTATAAGGAATGAATTGGTGGTTTGAATAGTTGCCTAAGATTAAATGCGTCCGTTTGTCTTTAAGTTTTAAGGGGGCATTGATTTGAGCCTTAAAGGGTTTTAATTTAAAATCTTTATTTAAGGATAAGCGTTCCAATAAGGGTAGAATCAAAACTCGTAAAACGACTAAGCAACTTAAAGGATTACCCGGTAAGCCTATAATAATACTTTGATGGAGTTGGGCTAAAGTTACCGGTTTTCCAGGTTTGAGATTGACTTTTTCGTAATAAAAAAGGGCGTTTCTTTCTTTCAAAGCGTCTTTAAAAAAGTCTTTATCCCCTACGCTCACCCCCGCGCTTGAAAGGATGACATCATAGTCTTGCAATTCAAGTATTTTAAGTTGTAAATCTTTATCGTCTTTTAAAACCCCTAGAAAATGCGTGTTGTAGTTTTTAATCATGTTGAAAATACCCACTGAATTCACATCATAAACCTGGCATTCTAGGGCGTTTTGCCCTAAAGGCACTAATTCATCGCCGCTGCTAAAGAGAGCGATTTTTAATTTCCTAAACGCTTTGATTTCTTTGAACCCTTGAGAAGCAATGAGCGCGATATGCCCGTAATTCAAACGGGTATTTTTAGGGACTAACACGCTGTTTAAAGAAGCGTTCTCGCCCTTTTGACGGATATTGGCGTTTATTTTAAAATCTTTAGGAGCTAGGGCGGAATTTTTATGACTCTCTAGCATGCACTCTATAGGGATAATCGTTTCTATTCCCTTTGGCACCATCGCTCCAGTCATGATTTTAACGCATTCATTTTCTCTAACTTCCAAAGCGCTCACATCATCTCCGGCAAAAATGTGCTGGATGACTTGAGTTTTTTGGCCTAAATCTTGCATTTTAAACCCATAGCCGTCCATAGCGCTTTGATTGAATTTAGGCAAAGCGTGAATGCAAATAATATCCTCTGCTAGAATACGCCCTATGCTTTCAAACAAAGAGACAACCTCTACTTCTAAGGGTTTTAAGGGAATGCTAGAATGGATTTTTAGAGCTTCTTTAAAACTAATCATATTGATCCTTTAAAAGATTTTGCTAATGGCGCTAAAGGCCAGGCTGATTTCTTCTTTAAAACGCCCCATGATAGCTGAAGTGATTAAAATAATGCCCACAAACCCGATCGCAATTTTCACCGGAAACCCGATAGCGAGCAGGTTGAATTGAGGGTGGGTTTTCATGATCATGCCAAAAATAATATCGCTCAATAACACCAAGCACAAAATAGGGAACGCCATAGAAAACCCTATGACAAACAAATGCGAAAAGGCTTTGACAATGTTTTTAGCTAATTTTGGCTCAAAGACAAATTGCCCTAAAGGGACGGCTTTTAAGCTGTGATCCACAAACAAAATGATTTGATGGTGGAACGATAAATCCAGTAAAATTAAAATCGCTAACAATAAAAGGGCTTGCCCCACAATGGGTTTTTGCGATCCTGAAATGGGATCATACGCACTCGCCATCGTAAGCCCCATAGAAAAGCTGATGCTATCGGTTGCAAACACTAAGCTCGCAAAAACGATTTGTAAAAAGATAGACGCGCACACCCCTAAAAACAGCTCGCATAAACATGCGATGATAAAACCCTCTGGCGTGTAAGCAGCGTTTGAAAATTCTAAAGTGGGGTAAAAAATCGCGCTCACATACAAGCTCAAAGCCCCACGCACCGACAAAGGCACTAAATGGTTTTCAAAAAAAGGGAAAAAAGACAGCACGCCACTAACCCTTAAAAACAACAAGAAAAAATCCCTGATGTGGGGGGTGCTAAGCTCTTGGAGAAAATCTAACATTCTTTTTCTTTAAGGATAAAAAAGTAGTGCGCTAGCATGAGAGTTTGCAACAAGGTGGCAAAAAAATTAAAAAAAGGGATTAAGGAAAAAAGATAGCAAAAAAACGAGAAACGATAATGCTTCAATCGGTGTTGTTTGAGTAGGTTTTGATAGCTTTGATAATTAAAAATTGCGCTGGCTATATCCAAACTCATGGTGTTTTTGAAAAAAAGAAAATGCGCGATTATAGAAAAAAAGACCCCAAAGACCCCTATAAAGGGAATGAAATAAAAGGGCGTTAAAACCGCTAAGAATAAAAGCATAAAAAGGAGCGATTTTAAAAAATGTTTAATAGAAAAAAGAATAGAGCCAAATTCTTCTAAAACGACATGGGGATAATATTTTTGGTGCAAATAAGAGACCACTAAAGGGGTGTAAAAAATAGACGCAAAAATATTGATGATTAAACTCAAAAGAATCGCAATCCAAAAAATAAGAAAATACACTAACGCTTTAAAAACCCAAACAAACACACCAGCAAAAAAGCCTTGAGAATGAGAGTAATCGCTTAAAGATTGCGGTAATAAAGTGTGGCAATAATTCACAATACTCCCGCCATTGTAATAAAAGATAGCTCCAAAAAACGCCAAACTCAAAAGGATAGGGCCAAGATTGATTAAAAGCATTCTAGCGCTTAAAAAATCATTAAAACTTTTTTTAAAAATGGATAGAAACAAAACCATAAGCCTTTTTTAAACTCACTTTTTAAGGGGTATTTAAGCGCAAAGTCCCTTAATCTTATATAGTAAGCTTAGTAAGCTTAGTAAGCTTATCAATATGAGATTGACTAAAGGTATAGAAGTTTTTAATATGGAATAACATG
The DNA here is from genome assembly GCF_003637685.1 of Helicobacter pylori. Lineage (GTDB taxonomy): Bacteria > Campylobacterota > Campylobacteria > Campylobacterales > Helicobacteraceae > Helicobacter > Helicobacter pylori_CJ. The sequence continues at coordinate 355,776 of NZ_MVWW01000001.1, forward strand.
TAATGCTAAAAAGCCAAACACATAGAATAAGAGTGCTAATACCCAAGGGAAGAAGATAGCTATAACAGTAACATAAATTATTATATTCATTATTATATCTAAAATGAAGTCTAGAATTTTTGAATCCTTTTTAACATTCTTTTCCTTTCCAAAAAGAATAAAACTAACACCAAAAAAGATAACAAATATTATTACAATATCTGAGGCGAACACTTTTTGCCTACTTTTACATGGAATGAATAACTTTAAGCATTTCTTACCCCTCAATGTGAGTTTTCTACAATCATGATAGCCGATTTTGTTTTAAATTTGCTATAATGTAAATTTAATGATGAAAATTAGTTTAGAGTGGAGAACACACAATGAAAAAAAATATCTTAAATTTAGCGTTAGTGGGCGCGTTGAGCGTGTCGTTTTTGGTGGCTAAGCCGGCTCATAACGCGAATAACGCTGCACATAACACGAAAAAAACGACTGATTCTTCAGCAGGCGTGTTAGCGACAGTGGATGGCAGGCCTATTACCAAAAGCGATTTTGACATGATTAAGCAACGAAATCCTAATTTTGATTTTGACAAGCTTAAAGAGAAAGAAAAAGAAGCCTTGATTGAGCAAGCTATCCGCACCGCCCTTGTAGAAAATGAGGCTAAGGCAGAAAAGTTGGATCAGACTCCAGAATTTAAAGCGATGATGGAAGCGGTTAAAAAACAGGCTTTAGTGGAATTTTGGGCTAAAAAACAGGCTGAAGAAGTGAAAAAAATCCAAATCCCAGAAAAAGAAATGCAAGATTTTTACAACGCTAATAAAGATCAGCTTTTTGTCAAGCAAGAAGCCCATGCTAGGCATATTTTAGTGAAAACCGAAGATGAGGCTAAACGGATTATTTCTGAGATTGACAAACAGCCAAAGACTAAAAAAGAAGCCAAATTCATTGAGTTAGCCAATCGGGATACGATTGATCCTAACAGCAAAAACGCGCAAAATGGCGGTGATTTAGGGAAATTCCAAAAAAACCAGATGGCTCCGGATTTTTCTAAAGCCGCTTTCGCTTTAACTCCTGGAAATTACACTAAAACCCCTGTTAAAACAGAGTTTGGTTATCATATTATCTATTTGATTTCTAAAGATAGCCCTGTAACTTATACTTATGAGCAAGCTAAACCCACCATTAAAGGGATGTTACAAGAAAAGCTTTTCCAAGAACGCATGAACCAACGAATCGAGGAATTAAGGAAGCACGCTAAAATTGTTATCAACAAGTAATTGATGAGGTGTTATCATGTTAGTTAAAGGCAATGAAATCTTATTGAGAGCCCATAAAGAAGGTTATGGGGTGGGGGCGTTTAATTTCGTGAATTTTGAAATGCTAAACGCTATTTTTGAAGCAGGAAATGAGGAAAATTCCCCGCTTTTCATTCAAGCGAGTGAGGGAGCGATCAAATACATGGGGATTGATATGGCGGTGGGCATGGTGAAAATCATGTGCGAACGCTACCCCCACATTCCTGTAGCCTTACACCTAGATCATGGCACGACTTTTGAAAGCTGCGAAAAAGCTGTGAAAGCGGGTTTCACTTCTGTGATGATTGATGCGTCTCACCATGCTTTTGAAGAAAATTTGGAATTGACTTCTAAAGTGGTCAAAATGGCGCATAACGCTGGAGTGAGTGTGGAAGCGGAGTTAGGGCGTTTGATGGGGATTGAAGACAATATTTCAGTAGATGAAAAGGACGCGGTGTTAGTGAATCCTAAAGAAGCGGAGCAGTTTGTCAAAGAATCTCAAGTGGATTACTTAGCCCCAGCCATTGGAACAAGCCATGGAGCGTTTAAGTTTAAGGGCGAGCCAAAATTGGATTTTGAACGCTTGCAAGAAGTCAAAAGACTCACTAATATCCCTTTAGTTTTGCATGGAGCGAGCGCGATACCAGATGATGTGAGGAAATCTTATTTGGACGCTGGAGGCGATTTGAAAGGCTCTAAGGGCGTGCCTTTTGAATTTTTACAAGAATCTATAAAAGGGGGGATCAATAAGGTCAATACCGACACGGATTTAAGGATCGCTTTCATCGCAGAAGTGCGCAAGGTGGCTAATGAAGATAAGAGCCAATTTGATTTGAGGAAGTTTTTTTCTCCGGCCCAATTAGCGCTTAAAAATGTGGTCAAAGAGCGCATGAAACTTTTGGGTAGCGCTAATAAAATTTAATCAACAAGGAAAGAGTGTAACATGGCAATTGGGATGAGCGAGCTCAAAAAGGGCTTGAAAATTGAATTGGGTGGTGTACCTTATAGGATCGTAGAATACCAACATGTCAAGCCCGGCAAGGGTGCGGCTTTTGTACGCGCGAAAATCAAGTCGTTTTTAGATGGTAAGGTGATTGAAAAGACTTTCCATGCGGGGGATAAGTGTGAAGAGCCTAATCTGGTTGAAAAAACGATGCAATACCTTTATCACGATGGCGATACATACCAATTCATGGATATAGAGAGCTATGAGCAAATCGCTTTGAACGACTCTCAAGTGGGCGAGGCTTCTAAATGGATGCTAGATGGCATGCAAGTGCAGGTTTTATTGCATAATGACAAGGCGATTTCAGTGGATGTGCCGCAAGTTGTGGCTTTAAAGATTGTGGAAACGGCTCCTAATTTTAAGGGCGATACTTCAAGCGCAAGCAAAAAACCAGCGACTTTGGAAACCGGTGCGGTCGTGCAAGTGCCTTTCCATGTTTTAGAGGGTGAGGTAATTAAAGTCAATACGGAAACAGAAGAGTATCTTGAAAAGGTGAAATGAGATTATCTTTTTATTGAGCTAGTGCTTTAGACACAGCCTTTTTGTCATGAGGGGTGTTGTTAGCCCCTTATTTGAGCTTTATTTAAAATACATGTGAAATCTGTGGTTAAAAATTATTTAGGATTGATGGACTTCTTTCATTGAGTGCCAATAAAAATATTCAAAGGCATTTTTTAAGATTAAATAAGAGATTGATTTAAGAGATTGATATAAGATCTTGATATAATTAGGCGGATAATCTCTAAAAAAGCATTCTTTGGGGGTTAGGGGATTTGATTGGAGGTTAGGGATTAAACGCAAAATATTCCCTTAAAAAATGGGTTTTATTATAAAGTTTAAAACGATAGTAACAAAGTAATCTTGTTTTTATTAAAAATTAAAGTTGATTGAAATTCAAATTAGGCTCTAGTTGCAATATGTGATGAGAGTGATGCCCCTATCCCCCTAAGAGTTTATAAAATAAAGAAAATGAGTCTAAAATCAAATCTAAAACCATAAAACAAAATTAAAACCCCCATTTTTTAATCAAAACAAACCTACAATGAGCGTTCTATATCATCAGCGTTTAAAGGGGTGTTGGCTTTTAAAAATTTTGATGCCTTTTGGCCTAAAATTTCTTTATAAAATTTAGGGTGTAAGCCAAGGTTGGGGCGTAAGGCTTTGATATTATCGCTAGTCAATGCTTCGCCTTTTTGAATATCCTTAATGACAAATAAAGAACGAGCGAAGAATCTTCGCTTTTCTAAAGTCTTTGGATTGATTTTAGGCTCTTCTTCGCCTAAGGCTAAAACGCTTTGCTTGATGGCTTCAACCATGCTTTTAAATTCGTTAAAATCCATGCTAAAAGCGCTGTCTGGGGTTTGTAAGGATTTGTTTAAAATGAAATGCTTTTCTATCATGCTCGCTCCTAAAGTGGTGGCTAAAATGGGACAAAGAGAGCCAATCGTGTGATCGCTCAAGCCAAATTTAACGCCAAAGGTTTCGCCCAATTTAACCATGCTCAACAAGTTAGCGTCTTCTATTTGGCTGGGATAAGCGCTCACGCATTTTAAAAGGGTGATGTCAAAATTATTCACTTCTCTACACAACGAGATAGCGTCTTGCAATTCAGTGCTTGTAGCGATACCGCTAGAAAGGATAATGGGCTTTTGTGTGCGAGCGGCCTTTTCAATCAAGTCTAAATCAACGATTTCAAAACTAGCGATTTTATACATGGGGCAATTCAGGCTCTCTAAAAGCTCTAAAGCTTGTGAACTAAAAGGCGAGCTAAAAATGCCTAAATCAAGCTTTCTAGCCAACTCAAACAATTCAGCATGCCACTCTAGGGGGGTAGAAGCCTTTTGATACAATCCATACAGATTTTCTTTATCCCATAAAGTGCCTTGAATGATGAAAGGATCTTCTTTAGAATCTAAAGTCATGCAGCTTGGCGTGTAAGTTTGGAGTTTGACAAAATCCGCCCCGCTTTCCTTAATGGCATGAAGGCTTTCTTTAGCGAGGTTTAAATCCTGGTTATGATTAGCGCTCAATTCAGCGACAATTTTAGGGCGTTGTAACATTTTCTTATTTTTCCTTAATCAAAACTTCTTTTTCTAGGCGATAGACTTGAGAGCAAGTGAAGGCTAAATGCTCATCATGTGTGGCTAGAACTAACGCCCCTTCGTTTTCTGTAATGTAATTTTGCAGCATGCTGATGACTTGATTAGCGCTAATGGTGTCTAAATTCCCGGTGGGTTCATCAGCGATAATGACTTGGGGTTTTTTAGAAAGCACTCTGGCGATGCTTAAGCGTTGTTGCTGGCCGCCGCTCAATTCACCCACGCCTTGTTTTAGGGTGTGGGCTATGCCTAATTGTTCTAAAAGGGAATGATTTATTTCTTGCTTGGCTAGGATTGAAGCGACTTGCAAGTTTTCTAAAGCGCTAAAACCCTTAAAAAGGTAATGCGATTGAAAAACGATGCCCACTTTTAAGCGCCGTAGTTCCAAAAGCTTTTTGGGATTTAAGGCATAAATATCCTGGTGTTCTAACAAACTAATCGTCCCACTATCCGGTTTTAGCATGGTGGCTAGATGGCTTAAAAGCGTGCTTTTACCGCTCCCGCTCACGCCTAAAATCGCTAGGCTTTCTTTGGGTTTAATGTGTAAATTCACGCCATTATAAAGAGGCTTTTCAAAAGCATGAGAAATACCAATCGCTTTAATCATGATCGTTTCCTAAAAAGAATATCGCCTAATAAACTAGGGCTTAAGATGTAAGAAGTTGAAAAATTCGCGCTGTGCAAAATGATTTTACCATAACGCCTTGCGTAGTATTTTAAAAGCGTTCTTTGTAAGGTGGGTTCAATGCTTGGGCTAAACCATGCGTTATTGCTCATCACGATAAAAATTTTTGAAGGGCTGTTTGAATAAGCGGCTTTGGAAGTGCCTTCATAGCAAATCAGGGGGCGAAAAGTAAAATCATTTAATGTAAAATCGCTGAAATGGGAAGCGTTGCGGTATAAATAAGCGCTCTCGCCAAAAAAGAGTTTTTCAAGGGGTTTTTGAAGAAACTTAGGTAAAGGCATGGTCTCGCCAAAGGGGGCTAAGATCACTTTATCAGCGATCTGAACGCCCTCTTTAGAAAATAAAAACGAGCTGTTATAAAGGCTATAGCCTTGGGTGCGCAATGTCCCTATTAAAATAGCAATATTATTGCTTAAATCTTCTAACTTAGCTTTAAAGGGGGAATTTTCTAAAGCGATGGGGTAGGCGGTTTCTGGAAAAACAATCAAGGTTTTTTGTTTGCTTTGAGCGATCTTGATTTCTTTAAGAATGTTGTTTTCAATATCATTAAGGTAGTTTGAGTCAAATTTCAAATCTTGGGGCGTTTTTGTAGAGACTAATTCAATATTTCCAACCTTTTTTAAATCGCTTGTTTTGAAACCATTAAAATCCAACGCGCCAAGCAGCAATAAAACCCCTATGATCCTATATTTTTTAAAGGGTTTAGCGCTCAAAAAAATGCAAGCTAAAAAAACAAGCCCTAGCGATAATTTATCCACTCTAAACACGCTATAAGAAAAAAAGCTATCCGGGACTAACCAATCAAATCCAAAAGGGTGGATAAAACTAGAGCCTAAAAAACTCAAAAGCCTGAAATAGGGGTTTTCAAAATAGAGCAACAAATAAAATAAAACCCCATAAACTAACGCTATTAAAATAATGATTAAGGGCAATAAATAAGTGAAATCCGAGTAGCGAAAGCTTAAAGTGCACCAATAAAACAATAACGCCCCCACGAAAAAACCCAAAGCAAAAGCACTATTTCTAGGGGTTTTTAAAAACGCCAGCATGCTTAAAGGGGCTAATAGGCTTGTGAGTGTGATAGTGATATAGGGGTTTTCAATTGCATAAGCGTCCAAAACAGCGTTCACATACACGCTTGAAACAAACATGCACGCTAATAAAAAAGCGTTTTGATTGAATAGAAGAAGACGCATGGCTAAATTTTGAAACCTTGAGATTGTTTTAGTGTATTATAGCTATATTTTAATTTAAGAATTTTAGATTGATTTTTTTAAGGGTAGTTTTTTTTAAGTTGTGTTATTATTTTCAAATTTCAAGTCTAAAGAGCGTGAATTGGCATGATTTATAGAGTAATGGGTGTTTATTTTAAGACGCTATGACTATCTTTATGCGAGATATATGAGAGAAAGGTTTGGGTTTAGGGTTTGAACTATATTGATTTGGCGTTACTTGTGGTGGTGGTAGCCTTTGGGATTAGAGGATTTTATCACGGCTTCGTGAGTGAAGTGGCGGGGACTTTAGGGATTGTGCTTGGAGTGTATTTAGCATCTCGCTATTCTGTGGCTGTTGGGAATTTATTTTCAGAGCATTTGTATGATTTAAGAAATGAAACCATGACGAATCTCATCGGTTTTTTATTGGTGTTAGCATCTATTTGGGTGTTTTTTTTAGCTTTTGGAGTGTTGCTAGGCAAGGTGTTAGTCTTTAGCGGGTTAGGCATTATAGACAAAGCGTTAGGGTTTATTTTTTCATGCTTAAAGACTTTTTTAGTGCTTTCTTTCATCCTTTATGCGCTCTCTAAAATGGAAGTCATGAAAGACGCTAACGCTTACTTGCAAGAAAAAAGTGCTTTTTTTTCTACCATGAAAAGCGTCGCTAGTAAGATCATGCGCCTTGATGGCGTCAAACATGTGGAGCAAAACCTTAAAGACAACCTTGAAGAAATGAGCGATGAAGTCAAAAATAAAGAATCTTTTAACAACAATAAAGAATCTTTTAATAAAGCGATGGATAAGGGCGTGGAATCTTTAAAAGAAAAGGCTAAAGATTTGCCTAAAAACATGCTAGATCCAAAAGCTAACCAAACCCCACCAAACCCCACCCCATCTAATAAAGAACCCCTATAAAGGCACAACATGTTTTCTAACCAATACATCCAACAACGCATCCATAAAGCCAATAGCTTGAGAGAAGAAGGGAAAAACCCTTATAAAAATGGCTTGAAACGAAGCCTTACCAACGCCGCTTTTTTAGAAAAATACGCTTATGTTAAGGGTTTAGAAGAGCCTAAAGACAAAGAAAAATGCGAGAGCATTGTGGGGAGGGTCAAGCTTTTGCGTTTAATGGGTAAGGCATGTTTTATTAAAGTTGAAGATGAAAGCGCGATTTTGCAAGCTTATGTTTCGCAAAATGAATTGAACGATGAGTTTAAAAGTTTGAAAAAGCATTTAGAAGTGGGCGATATTGTGTTGGTGAAAGGCTTCCCTTTTGCTACCAAAACCGGTGAATTAAGCATTCATGCCCTAGAATTTCATATTTTAAGCAAAACCATTGTGCCTTTACCTGAAAAGTTTCACGGACTAAGCGATATAGAATTGCGCTACCGCCAGCGCTACTTGGATTTGATCGTCAATCCTAGCGTTAAAGATGTGTTTAAAAAGCGCAGTTTGATTGTCTCTAGCGTGCGGAAATTCTTTGAAATGGAAGGGTTTTTGGAAGTGGAAACCCCTATGATGCACCCCATTCCTGGCGGGGCGAACGCAAGGCCTTTTATCACTTATCATAACGCTTTAGAAGTTGAAAGGTATTTGAGAATCGCTCCAGAATTATACCTTAAACGCTTGATTGTGGGGGGTTTTGAGGCGGTGTTTGAAATCAATCGTAATTTCAGGAATGAGGGCATGGATCACAGCCATAACCCTGAATTTACGATGATTGAATTTTATTGGGCGTATCACACTTATGAAGATTTGATTGAACTCAGTAAGAGGCTATTTGACTACTTGCTAAAGACTTTAAATTTGGATTCAAAAATCATCTATAACGATATGGAAGTGGATTTCAACCAAACGAGCGTGATTTCCTATTTGGACGCCTTAGAAACAATAGGGGGCATTAGTAAGGATATTTTAGAAAAAGAAGACAGGCTTTTGGCTTATTTGTTAGAGCGAGGTATTAAGGTAGAGCCCAATCTTACTTATGGCAAGTTACTCGCTGAAGCCTTTGATCATTTTGTAGAGCATAAGCTTATTAACCCCACTTTTGTAACCGAATATCCTATTGAGATTAGCCCTTTAGCTAGACGCAACGATAGTAACCCTAATATTGCTGACAGGTTTGAATTGTTCATTGCAGGGAAAGAAATCGCTAACGGCTTTAGCGAGTTGAACGACCCTTTAGATCAATTAGAACGCTTTAAAAATCAAGTGGCTGAAAAAGAAAAAGGCGATGAAGAAGCCCAATACATGGATGAAGATTACGTATGGGCATTAGCCCATGGAATGCCCCCCACTGCAGGGCAAGGCATAGGCATTGACAGGTTAGTGATGTTACTCACTGGAGCTAAAAGCATTAAAAATGTGATTTTATTCCCAGCGATGCGTCCTGTTAAAAACGATTTTAATATTGAGAGTGGAGAATAATGGCGTATTTTTTAGAACAAAGCGATAGTGAAATTTTTGAGCTTATCTTTGAAGAATATAAGCGGCAAAATGAGCATTTAGAAATGATAGCGAGCGAGAATTACACTTTTCCTAGTGTTATGGAAGCTATGGGGAGCATTTTAACGAATAAATACGCTGAGGGCTATCCTAACAAGCGCTATTATGGAGGCTGTGAAGTGGTGGATAAAATAGAAAGCCTGGCCATAGAAAGGGCTAAAAAGCTTTTTAATTGCCAGTTCGCTAATGTGCAAGCGCATTCAGGCTCACAAGCCAATAACGCTGTCTATCACGCTCTTTTAAAGCCTTATGACAAGATTTTAGGCATGGATTTAAGCTGTGGAGGGCATTTAACGCATGGCGCTAAAGTGAGTTTGACCGGCAAGCATTATCAGAGCTTTTCTTATGGCGTGAATTTGGATGGCTATATTGATTATGAAGAAGCGCTAAAAATCGCTCAAAGCGTTAAGCCAGAAATCATTGTGTGCGGGTTTTCAGCCTATCCAAGGGAGATTGATTTTAAGAAATTTAGAGAAATCGCTGATGAAGTGGGAGCGTTACTACTAGGCGATATAGCCCATGTGGCAGGGCTTGTAGTCGCTAATGAGCATGCCCATCCTTTCCCGCATTGTCATGTGGTTTCAAGCACCACTCATAAGACCTTAAGAGGGCCTAGAGGGGGGCTTATTCTAACTAATGACGAAGAAATAGCGGCTAAGATTGACAAAGCGATTTTTCCAGGGACTCAAGGCGGGCCTTTGATGCATGTAATTGCTGCTAAAGCGGTGGGGTTTAAAGAGAATCTAAAACCAGAATTTAAAGCTTATGCAAAATTAGTGAAATCTAACATGCAAGTTCTCGCTAAAACATTAAAAGAAAAAAACCACAAGTTAGTGAGCGGTGGCACTTCTAACCATTTGCTTTTAATGGATTTCTTAGATAAGCCTTATAGCGGGAAAGACGCCGATATTGCCTTAGGGAATGCCGGGATCACCGTGAATAAAAACACCATTCCTGGCGAAACGCGCAGCCCTTTTGTAACGAGCGGGATAAGGATTGGCTCAGCGGCATTGAGTGCAAGGGGCATGGGAGCTAAGGAATTTGAAATCATAGGGAATAAAATATCAGATATTTTGAATGATATTAATAATGTTAGTTTGCAATTGCATGTGAAAGAAGAATTGAAAGCCATGGCTAGTCAATTCCCTGTGTATCAACAACCTATTTTTTAAGGGAGTCAAGATGACAGAAATGGAATTAAAGCTCATTAAGATAGACACAAGCCATTATTTTGAAAAAAAACCAGGCTTGGGGGAGAGGGTGGATTATGCGGGGCGTTGCTATTATAATAAATTCCAAAGAGTGAATGCCATGCTCACAAGCTCGCTCATTCAAAAGCATTTGAAAAGGGAGATAGAAATCGCGCACAATCTCATTTTGCGTAACGATAAGGTGGAAAACATTGTGTTTGATTATAACGGAAGGAACCCGGAGCGTTTTTACCATAAGGCGCAGTTATTGCTTCGTGAGGAAGGTTTTATGAATTTTACCGCTTATAACACCAAAACGCCAGGGCATTTGCATTTGTATGTGCATAAGGGGCATACGGAGTTAGGCGAGGGTGAAAGGCTGGTTAAAACTTTGTCCATGAAATTAGCGCAAGGGTTGCCTAAAGAATGGAAGGTTTTCCCTAGCAATGAGTGGCCTAAGGAATTTAATATTTTAGCCTTACCTTATGAAGTGTTTGCAAAAGAGCGCGGGAGCTCTTGGGCGAAGCATTTATAACCATTTTTGAAAGGATTTTTGATGTCAGAAAAAGAAAGACTGAATGAAGTGATCTTAGAAGAAGAAAATAATGGGGGCGGCACTAAAAAGGTGTTTTTGATCGTGGCTATAGCCATTATCATTTTAGCGGTGCTTTTAATGGTGTTTTGGAAAAGCACGAGAGTCGCTCCTAAGGAGACTTTTTTACAAACCGATAGCGGCATGCAAAAAATAGGCAACACTAAAGACGAGAAAAAAGACGATGAGTTTGAAAGCTTGAATATGGATTCTCCCAAACAAGAAGACAAGCTAGACAAAGTGGCGGATAATGTTAAAAAGCAAGAAAATGATGCGTTTAACATGCCTGTTCAAACCGATCAAACTCAAACGGAGATGAAAACAACAGAAGAAACGCAAGAAGCTCAAAAAGAATTAAAAGTTGTTGAGCACACTAGCGCTCCAAAAGAATCTCAGGCTGTAGCTAAAAAAGAAACCCCCCATAAAAAGCCTAAAGTAACCCCTAAAGATAAGGAAGCTCATAAAGATAAGCATGCGACTAAAGAGCCAAAAGTCAAAAAAGAAGCCCATAAAGAAGTTTCTAAAAAAGCTAATTCTAAAACCAATCTTACTAAAGGGCATTATTTGCAAGTGGGGGTTTTTGCGCACACGCCCAATAAAGCCTTTTTGCAAGAGTTTAACCAATTCCCCCATAAGATTGAAGATAGGGGGGCTACTAAACGCTATCTTATAGGCCCTTATAAGAATAAGCAAGAAGCCTTAATGCATGCCGATGAAGTCAGCAAGAAGATGACTAAACCTGTCGTGGTAGAATTGCGTTAAGGGCTTTTACAAACTTAAAAGAGTTTAGCGTTAGTCAAGCGATAATTTCTTGTGATGCACTCTTAGGGGTTAGAGGGATTTATGGGGGAGAGTTTGTAAAATACCCCTATTTTCTTAAGAGTTTTGTATAAAACTAAAATAAAGTAATCCCATTTAAAAAATAAAGAGCGTTATGAGTAAAGAATATGATGGCTTTTTAACTAATAGGCAAAATATAAGACAGCTAAAACAAAGTAATAGCATTTAGTAAAGTAGGGGTAAGAGATAAAAAATGGAAAAACATGCGTTTTAGATAAAACATTCATACCCACTACTAGCAGTCAAGGAGAAGTAACAAACCCAAACCGCATGAAAGAATTGTAATATAAAAAAGATTAAAACAGCTTTTAAGACTATCAATCCATATGATTTTACCAAAAAGAAAGCATCAGTCATTTTAATAGGTTTTTTAAAATTAGCTATAATCAAGGGTTTAAAAATAATCCTAAAAAAAGAGTTTGAACATGCTAGAAAAATTGATTGAAAGAGTGTTGTTTGCCACTCGTTGGTTGCTAGCCCCTTTATGCATTGCCATGTCGTTAGTGTTGGTGGTTTTAGGCTATGTGTTCATGAAAGAGTTGTGGCACATGCTCAGCCATTTAGACACCATTAGTGAAACGGATTTGGTTTTATCAGCCTTAGGTTTAGTGGATTTGTTGTTTATGGCTGGGCTTGTTTTGATGGTGTTGCTCGCTAGTTATGAAAGCTTTGTTTCTAAATTAGACAAGGTGGATGCCAGCGAAATCACTTGGCTAAAACACACGGATTTCAACGCTTTAAAATTAAAGGTTTCCCTTTCCATTGTAGCCATTTCAGCGATTTTTTTGCTCAAACGCTACATGAGTTTAGAAGACGTTCTATCTAGCATTCCTAAAGATACGCCCTTATCGCATAACCCCATTTTTTGGCAAGTGGTGATCCATTTGGTGTTTGTGTGTTCAGCGCTTTTAGCCGCTGTTACCAATAACATCGCTTTTTCGCAAAATAAAGGGCATTAAAAGTTTTAAAGCTCTCTTTCAGGAAGGACTTTAGACCATTCTTTAATCAAGCGCAAAAAGAAGGAAGTGTCAGGCGAGTTTTTTTCATGGATTAAGATGCCTTCTTCTGTAGCTTCCCAAATCACTCTATGCCGATACACCACCAAATGCCATGCTTGTTGGGCATGATCTTTAAGCGACAAACGCACTCTTTTAGCAAAAGACGGGTTGTCAAACAAAACCGCGCTTTCAGTGTTGATGTATGCAGAGCGCGGATCAATATTAAAACTCCCTAGAAGCGTTAAATTGTCATCAAAAACGATCGTCTTGCCGTGCAAGGAATGTTTGGTGCTAAAGCGCCCTTTAATCTGGCGGTTAAAAAAATCGTTTCGTATTTCATAGACATTCGCGCCCATTCGCACTAATTGGTTGCGATACCTTTCCCACGCCCCATAGACCACTATCGCATCAGTAGATGAAAGGGAATTGGTAAGGATATTCAATTCAATCCCCTTAGAAATTTGATTTTTAAAGATTTTCATCATCTTTTTGCCTGGGATAAAATACGATGAAGCGATAAAAACGGAGTCTTTAGCGTTTTTAAGGGCTTTCTCAAAAGCGATTTTGATGGGCGAATACAAGGGCGTGTCAATTTTTTGGGGTGAATCGGCTAAAAAAATGGCATTCCCATAATAAATGGGGTATTGGTATTTTTGGAAGCGTTCTATAAAATCATTGACTCTTTTTTCAAACTGGTTTTTGTCTTCAGCGCTGATAGGGATTTTTTCATGGAGCTTGGCGATTTCTTTAGCGTTGTTTTTGAGTCTTTTATGGGTTCTTAATAATGAAACAGGGATAGAGCGGTGGAACCTCCAATAGCGTTCAAAACTTTCTTTGGCTTTTGAAGCAACCCCCCCAAAAAACAAAGCGTCTAAATCTAAAAAATTCGTGTCTAAATCGTTATCAAAATAATTGTCCCCAATATTGCGCCCTCCTATAATGACAGCGAAATTATCCACGATGAAAAGCTTGTTGTGCATGCGTTTTTTAATGCGTTCATAATCCGCAAGCATTTCAAAATAACGCAAGCCTTTATTGCGGATATAGTAGGGGTTAAAAATTTTCACTTCAATGTTTTTATGGAAATTTAAAAGCATGATGTCTGAAAAATCTGAATCTAACCCGTTGTCATCTAAAAGGATGCGCACTTTTACCCCACGATTGGCCGCGTTTAAAAGTTCTTTAGCGATCACTTGAGAAGAAAGGTCGTTTTTATAGATATAAGTTTGCATGTCAATGCTTTTTTGGCTCATTCTAATAAGACCCACTCTGTGCAACAAAGCGTCAAAGCCGTCTTCTAAAAGAATGGCCGCACTATGGTTGGGGTTTTCTTTCAAATTTTTAGCATACAAACTCCCAATGGTGGTAGTGTAGGGGTCATAAGAGATAGGGGGGCTTGAAATGGGAGTCTTATAGACTAACCCAAAACACCCATTAAAAAAAAAGACGCTTAAAAAAACTAAAAAGATTTTCAAAAACGACCCAAAGAAATTAGCGGCTTTTACCCACTTTCAACATTCGAGTACGCAAAGTGGCAATACTGCTTTGCAAGGGTAATTCTTTAGGGCAAGTGTCATGGCAAGCAATCAAGCTCATGCACCCAAAAACACCATCATCATCGCCGACTAATTCATAAAAATCGTCATCGCTTCTTTCATCGTGGCTGTCAATCATAAAACGCATGGCTCTGTTCATGCCAGCAGCTCCAATGAAATTAGGGCGCATGAGTTTGGTCCCACAAGAAGCGATACAACACCCGCATTCAATACACCTGTCTAGTTCAAAGACTTCTTGGGCTTCATCAGGCTCAACCCTTTTTTCCGGTCTAGTAATATCCACTTCTTCTTTGGAATGCACCCAACTCTCCACCCTTTTAGTCATATCCAAAAACCAATCGCCGGTATTCACGCTCAAATCTTTAATGAGCGTAAAACTAGGCATGGGCATCAGCGTAATCACCCCGCTTTCAAAACTGGAAGTTAGGGTTTTACAAGCTAGCCTCGGTCTCCCATTAACCATCATCGCGCAAGAGCCGCAAATCCCAGCGCGGCACACAAAATCAAAACTCAAATCCGGATCTTGATGCTCTCTAATGAGGTTTAAAGCGATAAAGAGCGTCATGGATGGCGTTTCTTTCAACTGATACTCTTTAAAATGCGGCTTACTCACCGCACTTTGAGGGTCAAATTTTAACACCCTAACTACAATCGTTCGTTCATTATCACTCATGGTGTTCTCCTTTTAGGTTAGCGTTGTGTTGGTCTAATAAATCATGGACGTTGAAAGAATACAAATGTTCCCCCCTAGCCCTGACTTCTTCATCTTCTAAACGCATGTTCTTGGCTTTGTATTTTTCTTGCAATTCAAAAGGCATGAGCGCATGCTGGACTTCTATCCTGTCTTTTCCAAGCTTTTCTAATTCCAAAATCGTTTTCAAAATCTCAGAGTCGCGCTCTTCTTTTTTGGGGTGGGGGATGAAATTGCCCTTTTTGCCATAGCCCCTAAAATCAGGGCTGATTTCCATTTTCATCACATCTAATTCTTCGTATTCAATCGTAGGCATGTCTTGCTCAGCACTAGGCCAGCTCGCTAAAGTCCGATTAAGCCATTTTTCATCGTCTCTTTTAGGGTAATCAATCCTTGTGTGAGCCCCTCTACTTTCGGTGCGCAGTAACGCTCCTTGAGTGATACAAAGCGCGAGTTTGAGCATTTTTTTGGTGCGGTAAGCGTCTTCTAATTCAGGGTTATTGTGCAAAACCTTGTTTTTCACGCAAATGTTTTTAGAGCGTGCATAGAGTTCTTGCAATTCTTTAAGGGCTTCTTCTAATTTTTTGCCTTCTCTAAAAACGCCCACCTTTTCATCCATGACTTCTTTCATGCGCTCTCTAATTTCATACACATCTTCCTTGCCTTCATTATGCAACAAAAAATGCATATAGTCTTGGCTTTCTTTAATGAAGGCTTCAACTTTTTGCGTGTTGATTTCAATTTGCGCTTCCAAACAATGCGATGCGAAATAATCCCCTATGATCATGCCAGCGACCACCGCTTCACTCACGGAATTGCCCCCCAAGCGGTTAAACCCATGCAAATCCCAGCATGCCGCTTCGCCCGCGCAAAACAAGCCTTTTAAATGGGTTTCGCCTTTAGGGTTTGTCCTAACCCCACCCATAGAATAGTGTTGCATGGGTTTTATGGGGATCCAGCCTTTTTGTTTAGCCATCGCTTGGCCGTATTCAGGCTCATTAGTAGGCGCTCCTTGCATGTTGTCTTTGGTTTGCTCTTCGCTATCAGCCGGATCAATGCCGGCAAAAGTCATGGCAATATCGCGCACATCCCTTAAATTTTTTTCCACATGGTTACGCCCTAAAATAGCAATATCCAACCACACATGATCCCCATAGGGCGATTTAGCTCCATAGCCTTTTTGGATATGCTCTAAAATCCGCCTTGAGACCACATCCCTACTCGCAAGCTCTTTTTTCTCCGGCTCATAAGCGGGCATGAAGCGTCTGCCAAACTTATCTCTTAAAACACCGCCATCGCCCCTACAACCTTCAGTCATTAAAATCCCGCTTGGCACTAAAGCGGTAGGGTGGAATTGCACCGCTTCCATGTTGCCTAATTTAGCCACGCCGGTTTCTAATGCGCTTGCGGCCCCGGCTCCATCGCAAATCACGGCGTTAGTGGTGTGTTTATACACGCGCCCATAACCTCCGGTAGCTAAAAGCGTGCCTTTAGAAACATACGCTGAAATTTCGCCGGTGATCAAATCCCTTACCACCGCCCCATAGCATTGATTATCATGATGAATGAAAGCGAGCATGTCCTTTCTGTCTTGAATATCCACCTTGTGGTGTAAGGCTTCATTAGCGACCGCATAAAGCATGGTATGCCCTGTGGCGTCAGCCGTAAAGCATGTGCGCCATTTTTTAGTGCCGCCAAAATCACGGCTTAAGATATAACCATGCCTATCGTCTCTTTCAGTGATCGTAACATGCTCACCATTGACGACCGCAGGCCTATCGCCCTTCTTGATCCTAGTCCAAGGCACCCCCCAACTGGCCAATTCCCTAATGGCTTTAGGGGCAGTGGTTACAAACATTCTAGCCACTTGCTGATCGCACCCCCAATCGCTCCCCTTAACCGTGTCTAAAAAGTGTAAATCTTCATTATCGCCCTCGCTTTTTTTAGCGTTCGCAAGGCTCGCTTGCATGCCCCCTTGAGCGGCTGCAGAGTGCGAACGCCTGACAGGCACTAGGCTTAAAACGATGGTGTTTAAACCCTTTTGTTTGCATGCGATACTAGCCCTTAACCCGGCCAATCCGCCTCCAATAATTAGCGCATCACAATATGTTATTTTCATTTTCTACCCTTATTCTTTGTGGAATTTCCCATCAGCTTCTATGGCTTCTTGCATGGTTTTAATGCCATTGTCCTTATTTTCTAAACCTTTTTTAATGTAAGCCCCATAGGTGCAAAGCCCTAAAACAATAAAAAACACGCTCATCGCCCATTTGACTTTTCTCAAGCCTTGAATGCTCACATTCTTAAACCACCCCCATTTGATCGCTAAGCGATACAACCCAATAGAGCCATGCAATTCTACGGCAAACAATAAGAAAATATACAAAAGCCAAAAGTTTTGCGTGACAAAACGATAGCTTGAGCCATGAGGCCCGATACTTTCAGGCTCTGTGAGCATGACAAACAAGTGGATACTCGCTAAAAAAAACATCGCAAACCCGGTTAAGGCCTGGATAAACCACAAACTCGTATCGCCATGCTTCATCAAATGCTTATGGGTTTTAAAAACCTTGTATTGCCTGTAATTGATAGGGAACTTTCTCAACGCCAAAAAAGCATGCGCGACTAAAATAAGAATAACTCCTGCTGCAACCACGCTCACAATAGCCGGCTCGCCTGCTTTTAAAAACAAGCTCCCTTCAAAAAATTTCGCCACTTTATACATGGCTTCATCGCTAATCAAGATGCTTGAGACCAAAAACATGTGCGCTATCATAAAGAGCGCTAAAATCAAGCCCGTAGCGCTCTGTAAAAAATCCAGCTTAGCATAAATACCGCTCTTTTTAAGCCCTTTGCTAGTGCCATAATAACCCTCTATAATCTCTTCTTGTTGCATAAAAACTGCTCCTAAAAACTCAAAATTAACCTAAAATCGCTTGACGCAAAAACACTGCCTTAATTTTACTACATTTGAAATAATTTTTCTTATAAACAAAACCTAAATTGAGGAAAAATTCAATTCAAGGGGGCTATTGTTTAAAATTTACATTTTTTAAACGCTATTAGATATAATAAGGAATAGACCACCTGTAAAATAAGGATCATTCAATGACAAAAATTGCCATGGCTAATTTTAAATCCGCTATGCCTATTTTTAAAAGCCATGCGTATTTAAAAGAATTAGAAAAAACTTTAAAACCGCAGCATTTTGATAGGGTGTTTGTATTCCCTGATTTTTTGGGGTTATTGCCTAATTCGTTTTTGCATTTCACTTTAGGAGCGCAAAACGCTTACCCTAAGGATTATGGGGCTTTTACCGGTGAAATCACTTCAAAGCATTTAGAAGAATTAAAAATCCACACGCTTTTAATAGGGCATAGTGAGAGGCGAGCGCTTTTAAAGGAAAGCCCTAGTTTTTTGAAAGAAAAGTTTGATTTTTTTAAAAATAAAAATTTTAAAATTGTCTATTGTATTGGAGAAGATTTAACGACCAGAGAAAAGGGTTTTAGGGCTGTAAAGGAATTTTTAAGCGAGCAATTAGAAAATATTGATCTTAATTATTCCAATTTAATTGTGGCGTATGAGCCTATTTGGGCGATTGGCACCAAAAAAAGCGCTTCTTTAGAAGATATTTATCTCACGCATGGTTTTTTAAAACAAATCTTAAATCAAAAAACGCCCTTGTTGTATGGGGGGAGCGTGAATGTGCAAAACGCTAAAGAAATTTTAGGGATTGATAGCGTGGATGGCTTGTTGATCGGGAGCGCGTCTTTGGAATTAGAAAATTTTAAAACAATCATTTCATTTTTATAAAGGAAAATCATGGGATTTTTAAAAGGTAAAAAAGGGCTTATTGTAGGGGTTGCGAATAATAAATCCATCGCTTATGGGATCGCTCAATCTTGCTTCCATCAAGGGGCTACTTTGGCTTTCACTTATTTGAATGAGAGCTTAGAAAAGCGCGTGAGGCCTATCGCGCAGGAATTGAATAGCCCCTATGTGTATGAATTAGATGTGAGCAAAGAAGAGCATTTCAAGTCGCTATACAATAGCGTTAAAAAGGATTTAGGCTCATTGGATTTTATCGTTCATAGCGTGGCCTTTGCCCCTAAAGAGGCTTTAGAAGGGAGCTTGTTGGAAACTTCTAAAAGCGCGTTTAATACCGCTATGGAAATTTCTGTTTATTCTTTAATAGAGCTGACAAACACCCTAAAACCTTTATTAAATAACGGAGCGTCTGTTTTGACTCTAAGCTATTTGGGCAGCACCAAATACATGGCGCATTACAATGTGATGGGGTTGGCTAAAGCGGCCCTAGAGAGCGCGGTGCGTTATTTAGCGGTGGATTTAGGCAAACACCATATAAGGGTGAATGCCCTATCAGCTGGGCCTATTAGGACGCTCGCTTCTAGCGGGATCGCTGATTTTAGGATGATTTTAAAATGGAATGAAATCAACGCCCCTTTAAGGAAAAATGTGAGTTTAGAAGAAGTGGGCAATGCCGGGATGTATTTGCTCTCTAGCTTGTCTAGTGGCGTGAGTGGGGAAGTGCATTTTGTGGATGCCGGCTATCATGTCATGGGCATGGGGGCTGTGGAAGAAAAAGATAATAAAGCTACGCTGTTGTGGGATTTGCAGAACAATAAGGGGTATTGATGAAATTAAGCGAATTGTTGAGCGCCTATTCTATTGAAACGGAATTTTCAAACGATTTTGAAGTGCATGCCTTAGCGGAATTGGATAAGGCTACGCCTAATGATATTAGCTATGTTGATCAAGCGCGTTACCTTAAACTTTTAAAAGATTCCAAAGCTGGGGCGGTATTTATCCGTAAAAAAGAATCTTCTAAAGTGCCAAAACGCATGCAAGCTTTAATCGTGGATAACCCGCATTTAGCCTTTGCCAAAGCTTCGCATGCCTTTAAAATCCCTTTTTTTAAAAACCCACAAAGCGTTAGCGAGCCTAAACATTTTGAAAAAGTAACGATCATGCCTAATGTGATGATTGGAGAGGGCGTAGAAATTGGCGAAAACTCTTTGATTTATCCGGGTGTGGTGATCGCTGATGGGGTCAAAATCGGTAAAAATTGCGTTTTGTATCCTCGTGTGATTTTGTATCAAAACACGATTTTAGAAGACAATGTTACTATCCATGCGGGTAGCGTGATCGGAGGCGATGGCTTTGGTTATGCGCACACCGCTTTAGGAGAGCATGTCAAAATTGAGCATGTGGGGATTGTTAGGATCCAAAAAAATGTAGAAATTGGCGCTAACACGGCGATTGATCGGGCGGTGTTTGGCGAGACTTTGATTAAAGAGGGCGTTAAGATTGATAACTTGGTTCAAATCGGGCATAATTGCGTTTTAGGCGAGCACAGCATCGTCGTTTCTCAAGTGGGCTTGAGCGGCTCTACAACCACAGGCCGTAATGTGGTTTTTGGCGGTCAAGTGGGCATTGGGGGGCATTTGCATGTGGGTGAATTCACTCAAATTGGGGGTAAAAGCGCGGTGGGCAAGGACTTGCCCCCTAACACTAATTTTGCCGGAGCGATCCCTGCTATGGAAATCCATGAATGGCACCATTTCCTGGCTCATTTACGAACGAATTTCAGGAAACAGCAAAAAACGAGTTTGTTGCAAAAAGCTAAAGGGTTTTTTAAGTCTTAAAGAATGAAATAAGCTATAATAAGCCCATTTTGAATACGAATGATTATTTTAAATAAGGACAATCAATGAAAGATAGTTTTCTTTTCACTTCTGAATCAGTAACCGAGGGACATCCTGATAAAATGGCCGATCAAATCAGCGATGCGGTTTTAGATTACATTATTGAGCGGGATCAAAAAGCCAAAGTCGCATGCGAGACTTTAGTTTCTAATGGTTTTTGCATGATCACCGGCGAGTTAAAAACTTCTGTTTATGCCCCTATGCAAGAGATTGCAAGAGAAGTGGTTAAAAAGATTGGCTATACAGACGCTCTTTATGGCTTTGATTACAGGAGCGCGGCGGTTTTGAATGGCGTTGGCGAGCAAAGCCCTGATATTAATCAAGGCGTGGATAGAGAAGATGGCGAGATTGGGGCAGGGGATCAAGGGCTTATGTTTGGTTATGCATGCAAAGAGACTCAAACGCTCATGCCTTTACCCATTCATTTAGCGCACCAGCTCACTTTCGCTCTAGCTCAAAAAAGAAAAGACAACACTCTGCCTTTTTTAAGGCCTGATGGCAAGTCTCAAGTGAGCGTGCGTTATGAAAACAACAAGCCTGTAAGCATTGATACGATTGTCATTTCCACCCAACATTCCCCAGAAGTTTCGCAAAAGCATTTAAAAGAGGCTGTGATTGAAGAGATCGTGTATAAGGTTTTACCCAAAGAATATTTGCATGACAATATCAAGTTTTTTGTCAATCCCACAGGAAAATTCGTTATCGGTGGGCCGCAAGGCGATGCGGGCTTGACGGGCAGAAAAATCATCGTGGACACTTATGGGGGGAGTTGCCCGCATGGCGGGGGAGCGTTTAGCGGGAAAGACCCTAGCAAAGTGGACAGGAGCGCGGCTTATGCGGCCCGCTATGTGGCTAAAAATTTGGTAGCGAGTGGGGTTTGCGATAAAGCGACCGTGCAGCTTGCTTATGCGATTGGGGTGATAGAGCCTGTGTCTATTTATGTGAACACGCATAACACGAGCAAGTATTCAAGCGCGGAGTTGGAAAAATGCGTGAAATCGGTTTTCAAACTCACGCCAAAAGGCATTATTGAAAGCTTGGATTTATTAAGACCCATCTATTCGCTCACTTCAGCTTATGGGCATTTTGGGCGCGAATTGGAGGCATTCACTTGGGAAAAAACCAACAAAGCTGAGGAGATTAAAGCGTTCTTTAAGCGTTAAAAAAATATTTTAAGGGTAATATTTTAAAAAATTTTTGTATAATCAACAATTCACAAGGAGTTTAAATTGAAACAAAGAACGCTGTCTATTATTAAACCGGATGCGCTTAAGAAAAAAGTGGTAGGCAAAATCATTGATCGCTTTGAGAGTAACGGCTTGGAAGTCATTGCTATGAAACGCTTGCATTTGAGTGTTAAAGACGCTGAAAACTTTTATGCGATCCACAGAGAGAGACCTTTTTTTAAAGATTTAATAGAGTTTATGGTCAGTGGTCCGGTGGTGGTTATGGTTTTAGAGGGCAAAGACGCGGTGGCTAAAAACAGAGATCTTATGGGAGCGACTGATCCCAAACTCGCTCAAAAAGGCACTATCAGAGCGGATTTTGCTGAAAGCATTGACGCTAATGCGGTGCATGGGAGCGATAGCTTGGAAAGCGCGCACAATGAAATCGCTTTCTTTTTTGCCGCTAGGGATCTTTAAAATTTAAGGGCGTTTTAAATAAGCATGCAATTTGAAATGCGTAAAATCGCTTTTAATGCGCCTAAAGCGTTTTCTTTAGAGCATGAGGGAGTGGTTTTAGAGGGCGAAGTTGTGCGGGTGGGGGCGAAATTGTTTCGCTTGAAAGCGTGCCTTAAGGGTGAATTGATGCTTATTTGCGATACAAGCGGTAAAGAGTTTAAAAAAAGCCTTGATGAGTCGTTGGTTTTGCATATTTCAGATGGGTTGTGGGATACGCAAAGCCAAAGTTTGGATTTTGATAATTTAGATGTTATTGAATCTTTCAATGGTTTTATTGATTTGAGCGAAATTTTACGCTCCGAAGTGGAGTCTATTAAATTAGACTACCATTACGCAGATTGAAATGAAGGAGAATTTATGGCAGTACCTGATAGAAGAGTGAGTAAGACAAGAGCGGCAAAAAGGCGTACGCATTATAGCGTTAAGTTAGCTAAGCCTGTGAAAGCCAAAGATGGCACTTGGAAGCTTCCCCACCATATTAACAAATTTACTAAAGAATACTAATATAAAAGCTATCTTTAGTGATAGAAAGTATTTTAAAGGATTGCAACGGATTGCAACAAGCCTTTTAAGGACGCATGATGAAAATTGTAATAGACTTAATGGGGGCTGATCATGGGGTTTTACCCATTGTTGAGGGAGTCTCAAGGGCTTTAGAGAATAAGAGTTTTAGTGCGGTTTTAGTGGGGGATAAAGACAAAGCGACCCCTTTTATTTCTAAAGAGTTAGCCAGCAAAGTGGAAATGATCCACACGCAAGATTATATTAAGATGGAAGAAGCCGCTACTGAGGCGATTAAGCGTAAGGAATCTTCCATTTACTTGGGTATGGATATTTTGAAAAACGGGGCTGACGCTTTGATTTCAGCGGGGCATAGCGGGGCGACTATGGGATTAGCCACCTTGCGTTTAGGGCGTATCAAGGGGGTTGAAAGGCCTGCTATTTGCACTTTGATGCCTAGCGTTGGCAAACGCCCTAGCGTGCTGTTAGACGCAGGAGCGAACACGGATTGCAAGCCTGAATATTTGATTGATTTTGCTCTTATGGGGTATGAATACGCTAAAAGCGTGTTGCATTATGACAGCCCTAAGGTGGGTCTTTTGAGTAATGGCGAAGAAGATATTAAAGGGAACATGCTCGTTAAAGAAACGCATAAAATGCTGAAAGCTTATGACTTCTTTTATGGCAATGTGGAGGGGAGCGATATTTTCAAAGGGGTTGTGGATGTGGTGGTTTGCGATGGCTTCATGGGGAATGTGGTCTTAAAGACGACTGAAGGGGTCGCTAGCGCGATAGGCTCTATTTTTAAAGACGAGATTAAGAGTTGTCTTAAATCTAAAATAGGGGCTTTGATGCTTAAGAATGCGTTTGATACCTTAAGGCAAAAAACCGATTACGCTGAGTATGGGGGAGCACCGCTTTTAGGCGTGAATAAAAGCGTGATCATTAGCCATGGCAAGAGTAACGCTAGAGCGATTGAATGCGCGATTTATCAGGCTATTAGCGCTGTTGAAAGTCAGGTTTGTTTGAGGATCACCAAGGCGTTTGAGAGTTTGAAGCCTAGCGCTTTTGTGCCTCAAAGCGATCAACAAGACGCTTAAAGATGACTATGTTAAGGGGATTGAATGGAATTTTACGCCTCTCTTAAATCCATTGCGATGCATGCTCCAAGCGAATGCATAAAGAATGCAGCGTTTCAAGAATTTTTGGATACCAGCGATGAATGGATAGAAAAAAGGACTGGTATCAAAGAGCGCCGTTTCGCTAGCGCTGGAGAAAAAAGCAGCGATTTAGGGGTGATAGCAGCTAAACAGGCCATAGAGAGAGCGCATTTAACC
The DNA here is from genome assembly GCF_003637685.1 of Helicobacter pylori. Taxonomy (GTDB): domain Bacteria; phylum Campylobacterota; class Campylobacteria; order Campylobacterales; family Helicobacteraceae; genus Helicobacter; species Helicobacter pylori_CJ. The sequence goes on from NZ_MVWW01000001.1 coordinate 379,681, forward strand.
CCAAAAGACATTGATTTAGTGGTTGTAGCGACTTTAAGCCCTGATTTTTTGGCCATGCCTTCAACCGCTTGCGTGTTGAGCGCGAAATTAGGCATTGAAAACAAGCCGGCGTTTGATATTTCAGCCGCTTGCACGGGTTTTATTTACCTCTTGTCAGTGGCTAAAGCTTATGTGGAAAGCGGGATGTATGAAAATGTGCTGATTGTGGGGGCGGAAAAAACGAGCAGCGTGTTGGATTTTAAGGATAGGGGGACTTGTATTTTGTTTGGCGATGGGGCTGGGGCGTGCGTGATAGGCAGAACCAAACGTTTAAAAGAAAGCATTTTAGACGTGCAGATTTCAGCGAATGGGAATTTTTCTAATTATCTTTATACGCCAAGGACTCTAAAACCCACGCCCTTTAACGCTAAAGAAGAAGCTTTAGAGCCTTTTTTGTGCATGAAAGGCAATGAAGTGTTTAAACTAGCGGTGAAAACGCTTTTAAAAGATGTGGAAATGATCTTAGAAAAAAACGCTCTCAAACCTGAGGATGTGCGTTTGTTTATTCCGCATCAAGCTAATTTTAGGATCATCCAAGCGGTGCGGGAGCATTTGGATTTTAAAGATGAGCAAGTGGTTTTAACCGTGCATAAATACGGCAACACTTCAGCAGCCAGTATCCCTATGGCCATGTGTGAAGCTTATGAAGAGGGGCGTTTGAAAAAGGGCGATTTAATGCTTCTAGACGCTTTTGGTGGGGGATTGACTTGGGGTTCAGCGTTGGTGTATTTTGGCGGATAAAAAAGATAAAAGGAGTATTGAAAAATATTGAAGGAGTATTGATGAAAAAGGTGATTTTTTTATTTTTAGTGGTGTTGGGGGGGTTAAAGTCGCAAAGCACTTATTGCAGCGATTTTTGTGAAGGCACTCCAGAGAGTCGTATCCCTCCTATGGGGTTTCATTTCAGTTTTGTGCATTCAGTGAAATATTACTTGCAAGACCCGCAAGAGCGCGATCACAAGCTTAAAAAATGCCATGAAGCCTTTGATTCGACGCTTAAGGTTAATTTTATTACGAAGTCTTTTAAAAAGGATTGCAAGCATGCGCAAATGGCTTTAGAGCAAGCTCAAAAAGGGACTCCATAAAAGGGGTTTCTTTAGGGATTTTATTTCTTATAGCAGAAATTATTTTTAAAGTAAAAGACAGATAAGGATTAGGAGCTAGTAGTTATTTTAATACCTATTGTTATTATTGGGTTAGTATTAACAGCTATTAGAGCTACTATAATGGCGTTTAAAGTCGATACTGATGACGATGAAGCTGAGGGTGATGGTTTTTTAGTAGAATATGGTATAAATTCGTTGAATATCTCGGCTCTATTCTAGTTACTATAATAATATTTTTTCCTTATATAATTGGACCAGTTATCGCTTTAATATTTATCTTATCTGAGCTAGGTTATATAACTTTCTTTAATTTTATAAGATAAATAACTGACTATTATAATAGTCGGTTATATTCATCCTTTTGTTATTTTTTATATTTTTTTGAACCCAATTCTTCCAATGATTAGTAGCGTCTCAACCAAAAACTCAACCAACAACCAATTGAGAACCTAATATAGAAATTAATATTCTTTAGTCTGTTTTTTTAAAAAAGGGGGCTTTGGTTGCTTTATTTTATGGCAAACTTTTAAAGGGATAGGGGGATATTTTGCGCTTTAATATCCCTTTAACCCCCCAACTAAATCCCCCCTAACCCCATAATACCGCATTACAAGAAGCTATCGTTTGCTACGAAAACTTTTATATTAAAAAATACTTTTAGCATTTTTAAATTTTATCCCCAACACCCCATTAGAACAAAAACCAAATTTTTATTTGGAAAATTTATGGTAATACTCGCCCTTGTCCGTGATGATTTTAACTTCTAACAATTGGTTAGGCTTGCAATCTAGGCGGTAAAATATCTGTTGCGAGTATTTTAATTCATGATCAAAGAGTTTTTCTTTTTTAAACTTATCGCCAAATTTGGGTTCTACTTTTTTAGTCGCTTCGCATGAATTTCCCCTATTGACAATAAGATTTTTAATCACCACCGGTTCATCGTTCATAGAAGTGATGCTTAAAAGACTAGAGTCCGTCATTTTCCCCATGAATTTCCCCCCAGTCGCGCGATAATCCAGCTTGAAATCCAAATCCTTTGCCCCCACACAAACACCGCTTATCATTAGCAAGCTCAAACACATTTTTTTAAACATCAAAATCCTTTCAATAATAATTTGTGGGGTATTATAATCAAATTTGATATATTCTTTTTTAATCGTTGGGTTATTACACTCTTTTCTTTATCCATTCAAATAAGCATAGAAAATTCTTTTTTGTTTCTTCGCTCACCGCATCGTTTTTTTCGCCATACAAAAGCCTTGTTTTGAACACCATGGCCAATTCCATTCGCTTATTTTTAGCGTATTTTTTTCTATCGTTTGCGCTGAAACAACCTTCAATTTGTTTGAAATGCCTATCGCAGTCTGAGAGTTGTAGGATGGTGATGGGATTGTCCAAATCTTCATTAGCTTTTTTAAATCGTTCGCTCGTTGCTTGTTGGTTAAAAACGCATTTTCTGTCATCATCTGTCAAAACAATAGGGTGATTGTCTAACTCGCAAAGTTTTTGAATGGTTTCTTTCATGGCGTTTGGATTGTTTTTAAGCCCTGAAATGGGTAAGAAAGTGAAATAAAAGGGGTTGTCTTTGTATTGTGGATCATGCTTATTGAAATACAATTTAAAAGCGCTCAAATAACAATAATCCGTGATGCCTTCTACAAAAATAATTCGGTGTTTTTGGGGGTTGTGGAAAACATGCTGACCCACCCCTAAAGAGCGTTTGATTTTATCCAAAGCGTCGGAGTTTCTGCCCGCATCGTCTAGAGGATAGTTAAAGTGATTCTTGATTACAGAGCCTTCTGTTTCTTTTTCTACAATCCTTATTTCATCTAAATGATCCGTATCCACTAAAAAGGGGTCATGGGTGGCTAAAACAAAAGTAACATGATTTTTATGAGCGTATTCTTTTAAAAACTTCCTAAATTCCTTTCTGGCTGGCACGCTCAAATGAGTGGCTGGCTCGTCCATGACATAGATAATATTCTTGTTAAGGCTAAAATGTGATCCCCAATTATAGAGAAAACCAAACATGAAATTAAACGCCCATTGGAAGCCGGTGCTTTGCTGGCTTAAGATAATTGGCTCATTTTGATTATCAGATTTTCTGCAATCATGAATTTCAAGTTTTATTTCATATGCCGTAGATTTCTTTGAATAATCATAAAATTTGTTATTGTGTCGGACATGAATTTTTAACTGGTAACTATCTTGAGGGCTATCTTCAGCGATCGCTAAAAGCCTGTTAAATTCTTTTGTAATTAAAGAATCTATTTTTAATTGCATGTTGTATTCCAAGATTTCTGCAATATTTTCTAATATTTCTGTAAAATTTACTTTAAATAAAAGATGGCTTGTGTCATTCTTAAAAAATTCAAATTGACATACATTGTTATCGCATTCGCCTTTTACTTCAGTTGAAAGATATTTTGATCGTTTGATTTCTTTTAGTGATTCTTGGTCTATTTCTTGCAAGTATTTTTTAGGGATATTGAACGATTTTTCAGAATTATAGATTACTAAATCATTATTTTTGTCAAATATTATTATTTCTAACGCTTGACCATCTCTTAAAATGCTCCCAAAAAAATTCCAAATTGCATTAGGGTGAAAGTCCATTTTCCTAAATAATGAATTTCTAAAGAACCAATCCCATTGGTCAAATTCAGAAAGAGAAGAATAATCAATGCAAGTAAATAATACAGCCTTAAAGTCGTTATCTGTGATTTTTGGCTCTTTGTATTCTTTCATGGTTGGCACGAGTTTGTAAGACTTATAAGATAAACCACCGCTTAAAGGGAATTGAACTTTATTTTTTAAGTTTTGAAACGCTATATAAGGGTTACACTCTCGGCAATATTCTGCGAACTCAGAATAGTTTTTGCTTTGTTTGAATTTTTCCTTGTTTGTTTCAAATTTATCCTTGATTTCATCAATATTTTTAGGGAATAAACGAGCGTTGCTTGTTTCATCTAAAGTTTTTATATTCTCCCAAAGAGATTTTCTTGCTGATTCATAAAAAATATTGTATTTGTGTCGCACAATTTCTGAATTTAATAGTAAATCTATCTGTTTCAAATAAAACTGACACATCATGGATTTCATATCTTTAGACACATCATTAACGGCATGACTTGCTATATATTTTTTGCATATTTGTTCAATATTATCCAGCAAAACATCATAATTAAACTCTAGCGTTTTTTGATTTTTGCAGTCATTTTCAATTTCTTTTATCCATGATTCTTTTTTTCGCTCAAAATCCTCTCTTGTTTTTTCAAGGTATTTTAAAGAATTTTTAATTTTCTTTTTAAGGTTGCCTATATTTAACCGGAATGTTCTAAATTGCTGTTTAAATTTTTCATTGATGGGGTATTTTTCGTCTATTTTTTCAATCATCTCTTTGACAAACTCTGATAATTTTTCTTGAGATTGTTCATTTAATAGAGCTTCAGTTTTTGGTGTGAATTTTGTATTAGAGTCAGTAGTTTTAAAAATTTCATCTAAAGCTTCTAGCTTTTTTAAGATATATTCCACATCTTTTGGTTTGATTTCTTTTTCACTAAGTTTTTTAAAATGAGAATAAATTTTTTCTAATTGGTTTTGTTTGTGTTGCCCCATGACAAAAAATTCATCTGTGTTGTATTTTTTATCAGGCGTATTGCGCTTTATGATTTCTTTGATGCACTGACAAAAATTTTTAATCCCTTCGCTATTACCGCTTACATGTTTGATTAATTCTTTGAAAAGCAGATTGTTGGTTGCATCGGCATATTTGGTTACAAGCTCGCTCAATTTTAATTTATCTTTATAAAAATCTAAAAATGATTCTAATGAATTGTAAGAAGCTATAAGATTTATAAAATCACTCACAAGAGTGCAAATATTTGAATAGTCGTTATTGTTAGTGGGAATATAAATGCTGTTGCTACATTGTTCCCCTAAAGCTTCTACATGTTTTTCAAAAGGGTAGCTGATCAGCGTTTTTGATAATTCTTTTAATCCCTTATTAACTTCCTTAGATTGAATTTTTAAATCCACGCAAGAAAAATTTGTGGTTTTATGATCAAGGATTGTCTTTTCTTCTAAACTTAAAAGGGAATCTTTTTCATGGTTTTTGAAATAATCTTCTTCACTACAAAGTTTAATATCCGCATCATTAAAGATTTTCAAAGCTTCTAAAACATTGCTTTTGCCGACATTATTTTCCCCCACTAAAACCACCAACCCCCCATGTTTTTCATCAAAACTTGAATTTAAAAGCAATTCTGTGGGCGATTTTCTACCCAAATTCCTAAAATGGTGTAATTTCAAAACACGCTTATAAAATTCCATGCCCTATCCTTTCAAAACACAAATTTAATTGATGATGCAAAATTAAACAAAACATGCTATAAAGAAAATTCAAATACTATCATTTTAAGGATTAAAATGCTCACCCAAGAAGATGTCTTAAACGCGTTAAAAACGATCATTTACCCTAATTTTGAAAAGGATATTGTCAGCTTTGGTTTTGTTAAAAACATCACCTTGCATGACGATCAATTAGGGCTTTTAATAGAAATCCCCTCAAGCTCTGAAGAAACGAGCGCGATTTTAAGGGAAAATATCTCCAAAGCGATGCAAGAAAAAGGCGTGAAAGCTTTGAATTTGGATATTAAAACCCCACCTAAACCGCAAGCCCCAAAGCCCGCTACCAAAAATCTGGCCAAAAACATCAAGCATGTGGTCATGATAAGCTCAGGTAAGGGCGGTGTGGGTAAAAGCACCACCAGCGTGAATTTAAGCATCGCTTTAGCGAATTTAAACCAAAAAGTGGGGTTATTGGACGCTGATGTGTATGGGCCTAATATCCCTAGAATGATGGGCTTGCAAAACGCTGAAGTGATCATGGATCCTAGCGGTAAAAAACTCATTCCTTTAAAAGCTTTTGGCGTTTCTGTGATGAGCATGGGGCTTTTGTATGATGAAGGGCAGAGCCTTATTTGGAGAGGGCCTATGCTCATGCGAGCGATTGAGCAGATGCTAAGCGATATTATTTGGGGGGATTTAGATGTTTTGGTGGTGGATATGCCCCCAGGAACAGGCGATGCGCAGCTCACGCTAGCCCAAGCCGTGCCTTTGAGCGCAGGAATCACCGTTACCACGCCTCAAATAGTGAGTTTAGATGACGCTAAACGGAGTTTGGACATGTTCAAGAAACTACACATTCCTATTGCGGGCATTGTAGAAAATATGGGGAGTTTTGTGTGCGAGCATTGCAAGAAAGAGAGTGAGATTTTTGGCTCAAATTCCATGAGTGGATTATTAGAGGCTTATCACACGCAGATTTTAGCCAAGCTCCCTTTAGAGCCTAAAGTGCGTTTAGGGGGGGATAAGGGTGAACCGATTGTGATCTCTCACCCTGATAGCGTGAGCGCTAAGATTTTTGAAAAAATGGCGCAGGATTTAAGCGCATTTTTAGACAAAGTAGAAAAGGAAAAATTAGCCGATAACAAGGACATCCAGCCCACGCAAACGCATGCCTACTCGCACTAGTTTTGAAAAGGGTTTTAAAAAACCCTTTTAACCAATCGCTTCACTTTTTGTTTGATCTTAAAAAGCAAAAATCCTACAAGGAGTTTAGAAGAAAGCCTAGGCAGAAGGAATTCAAAAGAATACCGTTTGTCTGAAAAGGATAAGGCTTTATTGAAAGCGTGGATTTCTTGGGTTTCTTTGTCTTTGTTTTGAAGGGATTCAAAGAGGTGATCTAAAAAGGGAGCGTTAAAATAGGCGTCTTTAAAAGGCGTTTCAATCAATACTTCATGCCATTTTTTCGCGCCAATGACGCTTAAGAGTTTCCATGGTTTATCGCCCCAAAAATGCAGCATGCGCGCTTCTTTAAAGCTAGGGAATGAGGGCGTATCAAGGAAACTGGGGTGGGCATTGTATGAATAAGGCAGTTCCAAAATCCTATAACGGCACACAAAACACAAAGCATCTTGATCGTTAAATAAAAGTTTTTCATTTTTCAAAAGGAAAAATCCAATCAATTGGTTTTCCAGATTTTCTTCACGCCATAATTTTAAATTTAAGGCTAAAAACCCTGCGTTAAAGTAATTGTCAAAAAGGATTTGCGCTTCTTCTAAATTAGGGAAAGCGTCAGCAACGCCGATAGTTTTTGCGTGCATTTGGCGTAATTCGTATAAATCCTTAGCCGAATTCCTGTTCATAGCGATCAAATCTTTTTCCCTCACAGCCCCAAAATAATGCGTTTCAAGGGGGATAAAAAAGCTCTCGCTCATATCATTCACAAACAAAGTGTCCACATCAAACATGATCATCTTATCGTATTGGGGGAAAAGGGAAGCGAAAAAGAAACGGCACATGATCATTTTAGAAAAGCGTTTTTGCGAAAAATCGCTGAGTTTTGTGAATAACTCTTCAATCTTATTGGCTATTATTGGATCAATGTTTTGATAATGATCGCTTTTAGCGGCTTGGTTCTTTTTTGTTTCTTCTTTGGGTGCGTTATTATTAGAAATATCCAAAAACTCTATGCTGGAAAAAGCGCTAAAAGGAGCGATTGTTTCTTCTAATTTGGCTACATTTTCAGCGCTTAAATTTTCCACCAAACAATGGATTTGATAAAAGAGTTTTACTCTCTCTCTCTCTCTCGTTTGGCGTGCGCTAGCATGGAATACAAACTCACACCAGCAGGGATACAATAATTATTATCAAAAGCCACCACAATAGGGATAATCTCTTGCATGCGCAGTCCTTAAATCTTTAAATTGAACCCGCTAAAAAGGGGGTGATTTGTAATCTTATCGTTTTTTTTTTTTTTTTCAAAACCAAAATGGCGAGTTTGTTTTATGGCATAATATCAGACTTCAATAAAAAGGGTGTTTGATAAAAGGGTGCTTAATCAAAAAATTTGGCTAGGGCTTTTAGCTTTGTATGGGGTTTTCCTCAACGCTTTTGAGTATCAAGTGAGTGCGAGAGTGGGATCGTTTTCGCGCATCGCTTTGAACCAATCAATCATCAATTCCCAAAAAGGGATTTACCCTACAGGGAGTTATGTAACCACTACTGGGGCTTTGCAAATTGATTCCAGTTTGCTCCCTAAAGGGATTGAAAACCACAAATTGGGCTTTGGGGTGGGGGGCGAAATAGGAGCGTTAGCGTATGATTCCACGAAATTTTTGATTGATGAGACCAACCCTAAGGCAGGGTTTCAGCCGGCGAACTGGTATTACATGGGGCGATGGGAGGGCTATTTGATGCAACACAGCCAAAATTGGACCAGAGAGCAAAAGGCTCAAAACGCCAGGCCTTATGTGTTATACAATTTGTATTTAGATTATCAATATAAGGACATTTTTGGGATTAAACTAGGGCGTTACCCTTCTAAGGCTTTGTTTTTGAGCGGGTTTAATCAAGGGTTTGAGCTTTTTTACCGGTGGAAAAAGTTTAGGGTAGAGTGGTTTAGCACCTTTGGAAGGGCTTTAGCCAATGAACAATACATTAGGGATTTTTACGCCCCTGTCAATTACAAGCAAAAAACCAACTACGGCATGCACAATTTCAACCTCATTTACGAAAATAAATACATTAGGATCGCGCCTTTTATTTGGTTTTACCCTAAAAATTTTAACGCTCCCGGATTTGAAATCACCCATGACACAAAATCTTATTGGAAATCTCTTTGGCGCATCCAAACGACTTTTTACGCATGGTTTCCCCTTTATAGCGATTATTTGTCTAAAGATTATTACAGAGCCTCTTTAGTGGGTAAAAAAAGCGCGGCTTTGTTTGTGTTTCAAAGAATCAATTTCCGCTCTTATCGTTTTGGCTGGAGCGTGTATAAGAATTTTGGGAACGCAAGCGTTCAATTAGGCTGGAATGGCTCGCCAGCGGATCCTTTTTATGACACTAAAGATGACACCCCTTATGAAGACGCTTATTCCAATTTTTACAACGCTAATTCCATAACGATTAACGCTTTTGTAGGGAAGAGCATTAAAAATCTTTTGGTGCAATTGTATGGGAAATTGACCTATTCCCCAAGGGCTGATGCGCAGAGCTTAGGGGTTACTTTTAAATATGACCTTAAAAAACATATCTATTTCATGCTAATGGTTAATGGCTATCAAATCACGATGCATAAGGGTTATAAGGTAGGGTTTTTTACAAGCGGTTACAACCCTGATTTCGCTCAAACCATTCAAAACAGAAGCTATTTTATGAGCTCTATGAGTTATCGTTTTTAAAGAATTAAAAATCCTTTCATGCGATTTTTTAAGCCATAGTATCCCCCTTTTAAGCGCGCTTTTATTGTATAATCTTAAAAATTTTATTAAAGGAAAAGATCAATGTCTAACCAAGAATACACCTTCCAAACTGAAATCAACCAGCTTTTGGATTTGATGATCCACTCTTTGTATTCCAATAAAGAGATTTTTTTAAGAGAATTGATTTCTAACGCAAGCGACGCTTTGGATAAGCTGAATTATTTGATGCTGACTGATGAGAAATTAAAAGGGCTAAAGATCACGCCTAGCATTCATTTGAGTTTTGATAGCCAGAAAAAAACCTTAAGCGTTAAAGATAATGGTATAGGCATGGATAAAAGCGATCTCATTGAGCATCTAGGCACGATCGCTAAATCAGGCACAAAGAGCTTTTTAAGCGCTTTGAGTGGGGATAAGAAAAAAGATAGCGCACTGATTGGCCAGTTTGGCGTGGGCTTTTATTCGGCGTTCATGGTAGCGAGTAAGATTGTCGTTCAAACCAAAAAAGTTACCAGTGAGCAAGCTTATGCATGGGTGAGCGATGGTAAGGGCAAGTTTGAAATCAGCGAATGCGTTAAAGAGGAGCAAGGTACAGAAATCACCCTCTTTTTAAAAGAAGAAGATTCTCATTTTGCGAGCCGTTGGGAGATTGATGGCATTGTTAAAAAGTATTCTGAGCATATCCCTTTCCCTATTTTTTTAACTTACACCGATACGAAATTTGAGGGTGAAGGGGATAATAAAAAAGAAGTTAAAGAAGAAAAGTGCGAGCAAATCAATCAAGCGAGCGCTTTATGGAAAATGAATAAGAGCGAATTGAAAGAAAAGGATTACAAAGACTTTTACCAATCGTTTGTGCATGACAACAGCGAGCCTTTGAGCTATATCCATAATAAAGTGGAAGGCTCTTTAGAATACACAACGCTTTTTTACATCCCTAGCAAAGCGCCCTTTGATTTGTTTAGGGTGGATTATAAAAGCGGGGTCAAACTTTATGTTAAAAGGGTGTTTATCACTGATGATGACAAAGAATTGTTGCCGTCTTATTTGAGGTTTGTTAAAGGCGTGATTGACAGCGAAGATTTGCCCTTGAATGTGAGCCGTGAAATCTTACAGCAAAACAAGATTTTAGCCAATATCCGTTCGGCTTCAGTGAAAAAGATTTTAAGCGAGATTGAGCGCTTGAGCAAGGATAACAAAAATTACCATAAATTCTATGAGCCTTTCGGGAAAGTGTTAAAAGAAGGCTTGTATGGGGATTTTGAAAACAAAGAAAAGCTTTTAGAATTGTTAAGATTCTATTCTAAAGACAAAGGAGAATTGATTTCTTTAAAAGAATACAAAGAAAATTTAAAAGAAAACCAAAAAAGCATTTACTACCTTTTAGGCGAAAATTTAGACTTATTAAAAGCGTCCCCCATTTTAGAAAAATACACTCAAAAAGGCTATGATGTTTTGTTATTGAGCGATGAAATTGATGCGTTTGTGATGCCAGGCGTGAATGAATACGATAAAACGCCTTTTAGAGACGCTAGCCATAGCGAGAGTTTGAAAGAGCTTGGCTTGGAAGAAATTAATGATGAGGTGAAAGATCAGTTTAAAGATTTGATGAAAGCGTTTGAAGAAAATCTTAAAGATGAGATTAAGGGCGTAGAGCTTTCTAGCCATCTCACTTCAGCGGTGGCTTTAATAGGCGATGAACAAAATGCGATGATGGCTAATTGGATGCGTCAAATGGGGCAAAGCGTGCCTGAAAGCAAGAAAACTTTAGAATTAAACCCTAACCATGCGATTTTGCAAAAACTCTTAAAATGCGAAGATAAAGAGCAGTTGAGCGCTTTTATCTGGTTGCTTTATGATGGGGCGAAACTTCTAGAAAAAGGGGCTTTAAAAGACGCTAAAAGCTTTAATGAGCGTTTAAATAGCGTGCTGTTGAAAGCGTTGTGAGGAGATATCCTTTTAAGGGTTTGAAAACTGCTTTAAACCCTTAAAATACCAATCTAAAAACGGCGTTTGGAATGAATGGGTGCGATAAACGCTTTTTATGATCATTAAAAGTGATTATTCTGTAGGGTTTATGTTTTCCTTAAAATATTAAAAAGCGTAAAAGCCAACTAAACGCAACCTTTAGCTTAACTTCATTAAAACTAAAGTTCTATTTTTAATTCCTTAAGAGCATCGCATGCTTCTTTAACTCCTGATTTGCAACCTTTTTTAAAGTTTTCTACCGCTTGCTTTTCATCCTTTGCTGTGCCTTGGGCGTTGTATTGCATAACCCCTAAATTATAACACCCTCTACCATCTTTTAACTCGCATGCCTTAGAATAACGAACGACAGCCTCTTTAAAATTCTTTATTACACTATACATATACCCTGCATTAATGCACCCGGGGCTGTCTTTTAAATCGCAAGCTTTTTCATACAAATCAAGAGCCTTTCTTAAATCCTTAGGCGTGCCTACGCCATAATGATGCAAGCTTCCTAACACCGTACACCCTTCAGCATGGTTTAAGTCGCAAGCTTCAGAGTAATATTGTGAAGCTTTTTTGGCGTCTTTAGAAACGCCTTGTCCGTTATAGTATAAATTTCCTAGTAGGCGGCACCCATAACCATCATTTAATTCACAACTTTTAGTGTAAAATTGAATGGCTTTTTTCAAGTCTTTTCCCACTCCTTTCCCTTCTTCATAGAACGCCCCTAAAAAAACACACCCAAAACCTTCTTGTAACTCACAAGCTTTCTCAAAATGCATTTTAGCTTGAGCGAAATCTTGCTTCTTTACGCTCTCTATGCCTAAATTCACAAGCTCTTTAGCGTCTGGCTCTGCCATTAACCCCTTCAAACACAACGCGCCCAAACACAAGACTCCAAAAAGGGTTTTTTTAACACTTCCTAGCATGATATATTTCCTATTAAAAAAATGTAATCCTCTATAATTATAATCAAATATTGATGACTAAAGCTTTATTGAATGCCCCTTGATTCTATTTCTCGCTTAAATCCTCTAAAACCCCCAAAAACACTTTTTCTAAAAGCTCTAATTCCTTCAAGCTCACCCTTTCATCAATGGCATGGATCCTGTCATTAATTGCGCCAAATTCCACCACTTCTATGCCGTGAGCGCTAAAAAATCGCGCATCGCTCGTGCCGCCTTTGGTGTTTAAAAGGGGGGTGGTGCGGCATGTTTTTAAAATATTTTCTTTTAAAACGCTAGTAAGCTTTGAATGAGAAGCCGTGATGAAAGGCGAACTGCTTGATTCTAATTCTAAAGTGTGAGGCAAATCTTTTAAAACCTTTTCTAAATATTCTTTCAAACTCTCTTTAGTGGTTTTTAAAGAATGGCGCGCATTAAAGGTAATTTCTACGCTCCCTGGTGTAACATTATTAGCCCCTAACCCTGCGTGCAAGTTCGTGATAACCAATTTTGAAGGGTCAAAACACTCATCGCCATCGTCTAAATGAGCTCCTGAAATCAAAGGTAAAACCGAAGCGAGCGCATCAATAGGGTTTTGGCATTTTTGCGGGTAAGCCACATGCCCTTGAACGCCTTTTAAAATGAGTTTGCCATTAATGGAACCTCTTCGGCCAATTTTGATGCTATCGCCTAAGACTTTTTCGCAAGTGGGTTCAGCCACAATCGCCATATGAGGCATCAAATCTTTTTCTTTGAGTTTTTCTAGCATGAGTTTTGTGCCAAAAATCCCTGGCCCTTCTTCATCGCTTGTGAGTAAAATAGAAAGCAAAAAAGGGGTTTTAGGGTTAAAATTTAAACTCGCACTCAAAAACGCCCCCACGCCCCCTTTCATGTCTTGCGCCCCACGGCCGTATAAAAACCCCTCTTTAATGATGGGCTTAAAGGGATCGCTTTGCCAATTATCTCCAGGAGGCACGACATCAATATGCCCTGCAAAGCAAAAATGCAAGGGCTTAACATTTTCTTTTATATGCTCTTCTTTTGCATGCCTTTCTTTTGCATGCCTTTCTTTTACATGTTCTTTTTCTGCATGCTCTTTGGGGGGGTTAAAAATGCGGTATAAAAAAAGGTTTTTCACGCCATTTTCCCCACACTCTAGGGTTTTAAAAGCAGGAAAAAGCGATTTAATGTATTCAAAAATACCGCATTCTTTAGGCGTAATGGTGGGGTAGCTGATGAGTTTTTGGGTGATTTCTAAAGCGTTCATTAAAAATCCTTTAAGAGTTTTTTCGCAAATGGATGTATAAATGCAAAACATCTAAATTCGCCGGGGTGATCCCACTGATTTCTGAGGCTTCAAAAAGGCTTTTAGGGCGGAATTTTTCTAACTTTTCTACCGCTTCTAAGCTAAGGCCTGGAATGCCTTTAAACACAAAATCTTTAGGGATAGAAACCTTGAGCATGCTGTCCATTTTAGCGATATTTTCGTGTTGTTTTTCAATATAAATATTATACTTGCATTCAATTTTAATCTGCTCTAAAACCCGCTCATTAAAGGGGGCTAAAAAGCTAAAAAAGGAGCGCATTTTTTCTAAATTAAAACTATCGCGCGCTAAAAGGCTAACGCCATCCATTTTGTCATTGATAGGGTTTTCGTCTAATTCACTCAAGCGTTTTAACGCTTCTTTGCTAGGGGTAAGGACGCATTCTTTAAGGCGTTTCAAGTTTTCTTGTATTGCTTGTTTGTCTTTTTTCAATTCCTTGTAAAAATCTTCTTCCATAAGCCCTAAACGATAGGCATGTTCGCCTAACCTAAAAAGCGTGTTGTCTTCTCTTAAAAGCAAGCGGTATTCGGCTCGGCTGGTAAACATTCTGTAAGGCTCATTCGTGCCTTTAGTAACCAAATCATCAATCAAAACGCCGATATAGGCTTCATTGCGCTTTAAAATAAAGGGGGCTTGATTCTTTAAGGCTAATACCGCATTAATCCCAGCCATAAGCCCTTGAGCCGCCGCTTCTTCATAGCCGGTAGTCCCGTTGATTTGCCCGGCCAAATAAAGCCCTTTGATTTTTTTGGTTTCTAAAGTGTGGGTTAATTCTGTGGGCTGGATAAAATCATACTCTATCGCATAGCCATAGCGCGTGATGAGGGCGTTTTCTAAGCCTTTGATAGAATGAATGACCTTTTCTTGCACATCTAGGGGTAAAGAGGTGCTTAAGCCGTTGATATAATATTCGCTTTTGTGAATGGTTTGAGGCTCTAAAAACAGCTGGTGGCGTTCTTTCTCGCTAAAGCGGTTGATTTTATCTTCAATGCTAGGGCAATACCTAGGGCCTATGCCTTCAATTTGACCGCTAAATAGGGGGGCTCGGTGGAAATTATCCCTAATGATTTGGTGGGTAATAGGGTTAGTGTAGGTGATGAAGCAAGAGAGTTGGGTGGGGTTAAAATCTTTGGTTTTATAGCTGAAATAGGGAGGGTTTGTGTCCCCAAAATGCTCTTCTAAGCCTTCAAAGTTAATGCTATTGCCTGCCACTCTTGGGCAAGTGCCGGTTTTTAACCTTTCCACCTTAAAGCCAAGTTCCCTTAAATTTAAGGCTAAAGAATTAGAGGCGTTTTCCCCAAAGCGCCCGTTTTGGTTTTGGTGCTCGCCAATATGCACCACCCCTTTTAAAAAAGTGCCTGTGGTGATGATCACTTTTTTAGCTTTATAGGTGTTGTTAATGTTCGTGGTTACGCCCGCTACCTCATCGTTTTCAAGGATTAAACTTTCGGTCATTTCTTGAGAGACGCTCAAATTAGGGGTGTTTAAAACGAGATTTCTTGCAAAAATGCGGTAAGTATCCATATCAATTTGCGCTCTAGTCCCCCTAACCGCCGGCCCTTTAGAAGCGTTTAACACACGATATTGCAAACCGCTATGATCCGTAATCATCCCCATAGCCCCCCCTAAAACATCCACTTCTTTAGTCAAATGCCCTTTACCCAAGCCCCCAATGGCCGGATTGCAGCTCGCTAAACCGATCGTGTCTATGAGCATGGTGATTAAATGCACTCTAGCCCCCATTTTAGCCGCAATCAAGCTCGCTTCAATGCCTGCATGCCCCCCACCAACCACTAAAATATCACTTTCTTTTACCACTCTTTTTCCTATTTTGATATGATTTTTCTAAAATCTTAGTTTTGAAAAAGTTTTATTGTAGCATGTAGGTTAGTAATTTTAAAGGGTAAAATAAAATGGAAAATCATTCGCATGCCAATACGCATACCGATACACCAACCGATGATAAAAGCACTAAGATCGTGCGCTTGTTGGGGTTAATAGGAGGGGTGTTAATCGCGCTTATTATCTACTATGCGCTTAATGTTCAAATGCCTCACATTGTAGAAGAAATCCCCAAGCTCAGTTCTTTGAATTATAAGGCGATGCCTGTTGTGGCTGGGGTGGCTGTTTTAATGGGGATATGGTGGATGACTGAAGCCATTGACTTGCCTGCAACCGCGCTCTTACCTTTGGTGCTTTTTAGCGTCTTTAGCGTGGATCAATTCTCTAGCGTTAGCTCTTCTTACGCATCGCCCATTATCTTTCTTTTTATGGGAGGGTTTATTTTAGCTTTAAGCATGCAAAAATGGAACTTGCACACGCGCATCGCTTTAAGCATTATTTTATTAGTAGGCACAAGCCCTAGGAGGTTGATTTTAGGTTTTATGATCGCTACAGGCTTTCTGTCCATGTGGGTGAGCAATACCGCAACGGCGGTGATGATGTTTCCTGTTGGCATGAGCGTGTTGCAATTAGTCGCTAAACTTGTGGGTAAAGAAAACGCCTCTAATGCATTCTATCAAAAAGAAGAAATCACCAAAGCGCATGGGGGTATTATGAGTAATATCGTGCATAAGGGCAAAGATATTACCCAAGTCATTCAAGAAAAGACGATCATTTATCGCACGAATTTCAGCATTTGCTTGATGCTTGGCATCGCTTATTCCGCTTCTATTGGCTCTTTAGGCACTTTGATTGGCACGCCGCCTAACGCTTTATTGGCCGGCTATATGAAAACCGCTTTCAATATTGAAATTGATTTCGCTCAGTGGATGGTGTTTGGGACACCATTAGCCTTTATCATGCTCATTTTATCGTGGCTCTTGCTCACTTATGTGATTTTCCCTTTAAAGATTAAGGAAATCCCAGGGGGTAAGGAAGTCGTTAGATTAGAGTTAAACAAATTAGGCCGTTTGAGTCAGGCGGAAATCTCGGTGGGGATTATTTTTATCCTAGCGTCTTTAGGGTGGATTTTCTTAGACACGATTTTAAAATCTTGGGGCATTAAGATAGATAAAATTGATTCCGTGATCGCTATGGGGGTTTCTGCACTTTTATTCATTTTGTCCGCTAACAATCAGGGCGATAGGCTCATTGATTGGGGTGTTGCTAAAAAACTCCCTTGGGATGTGTTGCTTTTATTTGGCGGCGGGTTAGCCTTGAGCGCGCAATTTTCTAAAACCGGGTTGAGTTTGTGGATCGGGCATTTGGTTTCTGGCTTTTCGCATTTACCGATTTTATTCATCATTGTCATGGTAACTTTAATGGTCATTTTCTTAACCGAAATCACTTCTAACACCGCCACCGCTGCCGCATTTTTGCCGGTGATTGGAGGGGTTGCGATGGGCATGGGTTATGAAAACCACCAAAGCTTGTTATTGACCATTCCTGTAGCTTTGAGCGCGACTTGCGCGTTCATGCTCCCTGTGGCCACCCCACCGAATGCGATAGCTTATGGCTCTGGGTATGTTAAAATAACGGATATGATTAAAGCCGGTTTGTGGCTTAATTTGGTGGGCGTTGTTTTGATTAGCTCGTTTAGCTATTTTTTGGTTTCGTTAATATTTAATTGATTAAGGAAAAAAGTGAAAGAAGAGTTATTTAAAGAAAAGTCTCGTTACATTACAGGGGTTGTTTTAATCATTGTAGCGGGCTTGATTTTGTATGCGGACAATTTGTTGTTGTTTTGGGCTGTTTTAGGGGGGATTTATGCGGTAGGGTTTTTTGAAGCGTTAAGGTTGTTCCAGGTCAAAGCGAGCTTTAGCTTGTATCTCATTCTAGTGTTGTCATGGGTAGCGGCGTATTTTAACGGGCATCCTGTAGAATGCGCTCTTATCAGCGCGATGGTCATGGCTAGCGTCATCGCTTATCAAAAAGCGCACCACAGCGAAGCCATTTTACCCTTTTTATACCCGGGCGTTGGGTTTTTTGCGCTTTTTGGGGTTTATAAGGATTTTGGCGCAGTGGCGATCATTTGGCTTTTAGTCGTGGTGGTTGCAAGCGATGTGGGGGCGTTTTTTGGAGGCAAGCTTTTAGGCAAAACCCCTTTCACAGCCACTTCACCGAATAAAACCTTAGAGGGCGCGTTGATTGGCGTTGTTTTAGCGAGCGTTTTAGGATCGTTTGTGGGCATGGGGAAATTGAGCGGAGGCTTTCTTATGGCGCTTCTATTTAGTTTTTTAATCGCGCTTATGGCGGTGTTTGGGGATTTGTATGAAAGCTATTTGAAAAGAAAGGTTGGGATCAAAGACAGCGGTAAGATTTTACCCGGGCATGGGGGTGTTTTGGACCGACTGGATTCCATGCTTTTTGGGGCTTTGAGCTTGCATGCGTTGTTGTATTTTTTGGAAGTTTGGAAAGAGACGGCGGTGTTTTTAGGGGATTGAATGGTTGTTTTAGGAAGCACCGGCTCTATCGGGAAAAACGCCCTTAAAATCGCAAAAAAATTTGGCGTAGAAATAGAAGCCTTAAGCTGTGGGAAAAATATCGCTTTAATCAATGAACAAATCAAAGTTTTCAAACCCAAGAAAGTGGCGATCTTAGATCCTAGCGATTTGAATGATTTAGAGCCTTTGGGCGCGGAAGTGTTTGTAGGGCTAGACGGCATTGATGCGATGATAGAGGAGTGCGTTTCCAATTTAGTCCTTAACGCTATTGTGGGCGTGGCAGGATTGAAAGCGAGCTTTAGAAGCTTACAAAGGAACAAAAAACTAGCCCTAGCGAATAAAGAGAGCTTGGTGAGCGCTGGGCATTTATTAGACATTTCACAAATCACGCCTATTGATAGCGAGCATTTTGGTTTGTGGGCGTTGTTGCAAAACAAGACTTTAAAGCCTAAATCTTTAATCATTAGCGCGAGTGGGGGGGCTTTTAGGGACACGCCTTTAGAACTTATGGCTATTCAAAACGCGCAAAATGCGCTCAAGCACCCTAATTGGAGCATGGGATCTAAAATCACCATTGATTCAGCGAGCATGGTCAATAAGCTTTTTGAAATCCTAGAAACTTATTGGCTTTTTGGGGCGTCTTTAAAGATTGATGCGCTGATTGAAAGAAGCTCTATCGTGCATGCTTTGGTGGAGTTTGAAGATAATTCTGTCATTGCGCATTTAGCGAGCGCGGACATGAAACTACCCATAAGCTACGCCATTAACCCCAAATTAGCTTCCTTGAGCGCTTCCATTAAGCCCTTAGATTTATACGCTTTAAGCGTGATTAAATTCGAACCCATTAGCATGGAGCGCTACACTTTGTGGCGTTATAAAGACTTGTTATTGGAAAACCCCAAGCTTGGCGTGGTGCTGAATGCGAGCAATGAAGTGGCGATGAAGAAGTTTTTAAATCAAGAAATCGCCTTTGGTGGCTTTATCCAAATCATTTCTCAAGCCTTAGAATTGTATGCTAAAAAATCTTTCAAGCTCTCTACTTTAGATGAAGTGCTAGAATTAGACAAAGAAGTTAGGGAGCGTTTTGGAAGTGTAGTAAGAGTGTAGTATAATAAGATTTTGCTTTTGATAGCGTTTTATTTCAATTAGGAGTTTTTATGGGGTTAAAGAATAAAATCAAGGGTTTTGTTAAAGAGAGGATGCCTTTTGTGGTTAGATGCGTTCGTAGTTTTAAGGGAGCCAAAAACGCTTATTATGAAATCAATCATGAAATTAAGGAAATGTTAGAGGCTAAAAAACTCCATTCCCTTCAAGAAAAAGCTTTATTCAACCATGATTATCAAGAAAGCGTGTTTTTAGCTATCGCTTCTTTAAATAATGAAAGTTTCATTGAATACAATAAGAGTATTTATAAAAATAGTTCTCTTAATTATAATTATGGGGGGGGGGGCATTTAGAAGATAGAATTATCCATCCCACTTTAACTTTACCCAATCCCACGCATTCGGGTTATTTTGACTATGATAAAAAAAGCCAAAACCCTAAAAGCCCTCTAAACCCATGGGCTTTTATCAGAGTCAAAAATGAAATCGTTACTTTAGAAGAGAGTTTGTTTTCTATGCTTCCTGCCATTCAAAGGGGGGTCATTGGTTTTAATGATTGCGATGATGGCTCTAAAGAAGTGGTTTTAGAGTTTTGTAAAAAGTTCCCCTCATTTATCCCTATCAGCTATCCTTATGAAGTCATACTAAAGGATTGCCCGAGTTTGTGGCACCAATTTTATCATTACTCTAATTATACGCTTTCTTTTATCCCTAAAAATGAGTGGGTAGTCAAAATTGATTGCGATCATATCTATGACGCTAAAAAGCTTTATGAAAGTTTTTATATCCCTAAGAATATTAAAGAGGTTGTGATGTATTCGCGCATTAATTTTGTGGTGCAGGATTTTGAAGTGTTTGTGCGTAATGATGGGGATTTTGGGTTTTTAGACGCATGGGGGGATCATTGGTTATTGTATAACGATTGTGAGCCTTTTGAAATTTGGCGCTACAATGATGAAAGTTATGAAGTCCTAAAGCTTAAAGACAAACACCATATTAGAGATAAGGAAATGGTGCAATGGCACTTCCCTTTAGCTAAAAAGAGGCGAAACGCTATCGTTTATGACGATTTGATCCTTTTAAAAGATTTTAAAAAACACCATGCCGATTTGATAGGCACAAGGATTGAAGAAAGCATGCTAGATGAAAAGAGAATTTTAGAAATGTATCAAAAATTCCGTTTACCTTAATTTTGTTTTGGCGCTCAATAACCAATTTTTACTAGGTTCAATTAAACCTAGTAACACGCAGTTTATTTCCTTACAAACTGCTTGTATAAAAATTCCTTTCTCCCTATGGCGATGATATGGTTGCGCATTTTGTCATGCAAATCGCCTAAGAAAAAAGGAGCTTTTAAAGCGAGTTTAGGAATGTCTAGGGCATACACTTGGATAAGATAGTGGTGATCGCCATTAGGGGGCATGGGGCCGATATAAACACTGTTATTGAGGTTGGAGCGTTGTTTTTCGCTTTCATTGAGAGGAGAGCGGATAAAGCCTTGAGTGAGCGAATTGACCCCTTGAATGATCCTTTTATCCATCATGGAAGCGTTTTCTTCTAAAACATTGTAAGAAATATTGCCCACGACCCAATGGACAAACGGCATGCCACACACTTTTTGCGCGTCATGATCGATGAGTTCTAACGCATAGCTTTGAGCGCCTTCCACTTTTTGCCATGAGATTTTAGGCGAATAAGTGGGTAAGCCGTTTGGGTTAAGAAACCCTCTAGGAGCGTTACCGCCAAATTTAGCGTCCAAATACCCTTGCGAATCGGTTTGAATCATCACTTCAAAAGTTTTCATTTTAAGCCTTTTTCTTTGAAATCGTTTTCCTTTATTGTAGCATGATCATAAAAACACATCTTACTTTGGAACATGATATTAGAATAATTATTTTTAATGATTGTATAGCTATTTATTTTTGGTGGTTACCATTGAACGCATGGAAAGTAGAATAAATCGTTTGAGCGCCAAAATAGACGCACTATTGGAACAGCAAAAAAGAGTGATTTCTTTACTAGAAGCTTATTTGAGCGTTTATCCCGCCCAAGAGGCTTCAAATAAGTTTTTTAAAGGCGTTAGTCAAGGGATGGAGTTAGCCCCAGAAATCGCGCAAGAAGATGAAGAAAAACGCCTTTATGTGTTGCAATATTTAAGCCATGTGGATATTACTAAAAACAAGCAAGACTCCCAGCTCAAAAAAGATTGTTTGGAATTTATCCAAAGGTTTAATGTCCCAAAGCCCATTATCGTTACCGCTCTTTATAACCTTAGGGGCATTAAACCCACTAAAAAAGAAGTAGCGAAACAATTGCAAAAACTCTATGTGTGGGAGAAGCGTTACCAACAAGGGGGGATAGACGCTTTAAAAGACAGGCGCGGGAGACCCCTTAAAAAACCTTAAGCGGGTTGATAGTGGCTATGTTGGTTTTTAATGGGGGTATTCGCATTTCTCAAAATGTTTTCAAAAATTCATCTTATTTTAAGTTAAAATTAAGAAAATATCTTGTATTTAATCATAATTTAGACCTAGATAAGAAATCTATGTAAAATTTTTAAGGAGAACACTCATTTGTTACAACGGATTTATTTAGACAATAACGCTACGACTAGGATTGACCCTAAAGTCAAGGAGATCATGGATCCTTTTTTAAGGGATCATTATGGGAATCCTAGCTCGTTACACCAGTTTGGCACAGAAACCCACCCAGCCATTGCAGAAGCATTGGATAAGCTTTATAAAGGCATTAACGCTAGGGATATAGACGATGTGATCATCACTTCTTGCGCGACAGAAAGCAATAACTGGGTGTTAAAGGGCGTGTATTTTGATGAATGCTTGAAAAAAGGCAAAAACCATATTATCACCACGGTTGCAGAGCACCCAGCAGTGCGATCCACTTGTAATTTTTTAGAAAGCTTGGGGGTAGAGGTTACTTACTTGCCCATTAATGAGCATGGGAGCATCACCGCCGATCAAGTCAAAGAAGCGATCACAGAAAAAACCGCTTTAGTGAGCGTGATGTGGGCGAATAATGAAACCGGTCTCATTTTCCCTATTGAAGAAATTGGGGCTATCTGTAAAGAAAAGGGCGTGTTGTTCCATACCGATGCCGTGCAAGCGATTGGTAAAATCCCTGTAGATGTGTTAAAGGCGAACGTGGATTTCCTTTCTTTTAGCGCGCACAAATTCCATGGGCCTAAAGGCATTGGGGGGTTGTATATTAGAAGTGGGGTGGGATTGACCCCTCTTTTTCATGGCGGGGAGCATATGAATGGTAGGCGCAGCGGGACTTTGAATGTGCCTTATATTGTGGGCATGGGCGAAGCGATGAGATTAGCCGTAGAGCATTTAGACTATGAAAAAGAAGTGGTAGGGAAATTGCGCGACAAATTAGAAGAAGCGCTTTTGAAAATCCCTGATGTGATGGTGGTGGGCGATAGAATCCATCGTGTGCCTAACACGACTTTAATCAGCGTGAGAGGGATTGAAGGAGAGGCCATGCTGTGGGATTTGAATCGCTCTAATATCGCCGCTTCCACAGGGAGCGCGTGCGCGAGTGAGGATTTAGAGGCTAACCCCGTAATGGTGGCGATTGGGGCGAGTAAGGAATTGGCTCATACCGCTATCAGGCTCTCATTGAGCCGTTTTAACACGGAAGCTGAAATTGACAAAACGATTGAAGTTTTCTCTCAAGCGGCTGTAAGATTGAGAAACATTTCAAGCTCTTATTAAAAAGAATATAAAGGAATCAAAATGGCAAAACATGATTTAGTGGGATCGGCTCTTTGGGACGCGTATTCTAAAGAAGTTCAAAGGCGCATGGATAACCCTACGCATTTAGGGGTCATCACCGAAGAGCAGGCTAAAGCCAAAAACGCTAAGCTCATTGTGGCGGATTACGGCGCAGAAGCATGCGGAGATGCGGTGAGATTGTATTGGCTTGTAGATGAAAGCACGGATACGATTATTGATGCGAAATTTAAAAGCTTTGGTTGCGGGACAGCGATCGCAAGCTCAGATATGATGGTAGAGTTGTGTTTGAATAAAAGAGTCCAAGATGCGGTAAAAATCACGAATTTAGACGTGGAAAGAGGCTTAAGAGACGATCCGGACACGCCGGCTGTGCCTGGGCAAAAAATGCACTGCTCGGTGATGGCGTATGATGTGATCAAAAAAGCTGCCGGCATGTATTTGGGGAAAAACGCTGAAGATTTTGAAGAAGAAATCATCGTGTGCGAGTGCGCTAGGGTGAGTTTAGGCACGATTAAGGAAGTGATTAGGCTCAATGATTTAAAAAGCGTTGAAGAAATCACTAATTACACCAAAGCCGGTGCGTTTTGTAAAAGCTGTGTGAGGCCCGGAGGGCATGAAAAAAGGGATTATTATTTGGTGGATATTCTTAAAGAAGTGCGCGAAGAAATGGAAGCTGAAAAACTTAAAGCCGCTGCGAATAAATCCCAAAGCGGGGAATTGGCTTTCAGGGAAATGACTATGGTTCAAAAGATTAAAGCCGTGGATAAAGTCATTGATGAAAATATCCGTCCGATGCTTATGATGGATGGGGGGGATTTAGAGATTTTAGACATTAAAGAAAGCGATGATTACATTGATGTGTATATCCGCTACATGGGAGCATGCGATGGGTGCATGAGCGCGACTACCGGGACTTTATTTGCCATTGAAAACGCTTTGCAGGAATTATTGGATCGCAGTATCAGGGTGTTACCGATTTGATTTGTTCTTTTTAGGGGGTGAAGCCTTTTTCAAGCGAGTGCTAATAAACTTAAGAATGAGTAATGATTAGCGCTTGCGGTATTCATTATACGCTACTTTTATGCTAATATGCTATTTTCGTTTAAAGCGATTTGCGATGATGATTGAAGGAATTTGATGAAAACGACAGAAAACACAGATGAAACTCACTTAAGGGAAACTAAAAATAAACTAGGACGCAAACCAAAAGCAGACGCTAATAAAAAAACTCGTGCTGTAAGCTTGTATTTTTCTGATGAGCAATACCAAAAACTAGAGAAAATGGCTAACGAAGAAGAAGAAAGCGTGGGATCTTATATCAAACGCTATATTTTGAAGGCTTTAAGAAAAATAGAGCAAAATGGCCCTTGATAACTTTTTAACTTGTTTTTAGTTTAGCTTTACGAGTTTTGCTATAGAACAAAACCAAAACTCCGTTTTTATTTGGTCTTTAGCTGTGTGATTTTAAAAAAGAGTGGTATTTTGGCTAAAAAAACTTCTTTATTTGAGTGTCAGCATTGTGGTTTTACAAGCCCTAAGTGGCTAGGTAAGTGCGTTCAGTGTAATTCATGGGAGAGTTTTATTGAATTGAACCAAGCTCAAAAGGAAGTTTTAAACGCGCTTAAAAAACCGCTCCCACAAGCGCAAAAAAGCGTTTCTATCGCTGAAATTGAGCATGAAGAAGTGGTGAAATTTTCTTCCACTCAAAGCGAATTGGATATTGTTTTGGGTGGGGGGATCGCTAAAGGGGGGTTGTATTTAGTGGGGGGGAGTCCTGGGGTGGGGAAATCCACTCTGCTTTTAAAAGTGGCTTCTGGCTTAGCCAAAAACCAGCAAAAGGTTTTGTATGTGAGCGGGGAAGAGAGCTTGAGCCAGATTAAAATGCGCGCCACTAGATTAGATTGCATAGAAAAAGAATTGTATCTGCTCAATGAAATCAATTGGCCTGTGATTAAATCCAATATTGAAAGCGAAAATTATTTTGCTTGCGTGATTGATTCTATCCAAACGCTTTATTCGCCAGAGATTTCTTCAGCGCCCGGCTCTATTTCGCAAGTGCGAGAGATCACTTTTGAGCTCATGCGTTTAGCCAAAACAAGAGATATTGCTATTTTTATCATCGGTCATATCACTAAAGAAGGGAGCATTGCAGGGCCTAGGGTGCTAGAGCATATGGTAGATAGCGTGCTGTATTTTGAGGGCGATCCGAGTAGGGAATTAAGGATTTTGAGGAGTTTTAAAAACCGCTTTGGCCCTACGAGTGAAATCGGCTTGTTTGAAATGAAAGAGCAGGGTTTGGTGAGTGCAAAAGAGGCTTCAAGCTTGTTTTTTTCTAAAGAAGAGCCTATGGAAGGGAGCGCCATTACCATCACTTTAGAAGGCTCAAGGGCGTTGATTTTAGAGATTCAGGCGTTGGTGAGCGAGTGCAGTTTCGGGGCGCCCAAACGATTGGCGAACGGGTTTGATACTAACCGCCTTAACATGCTCATCGCTTTATTGGAAAAAAAGCTAGAAATCCCCTTAAACCGCCATGATGTGTTCATTAATGTGAGCGGAGGCATTAAGATTAGCGAGCCGGCTTGCGATTTAGCGGTCATTGCCAGTATCCTTTCAAGCTTTAAAAACAGAAAAATTGACAATAAAACGGCGTTTTTGGGCGAAGTGAGTTTGAATGGCAGGATTTTAGAAGCCCCTAATTTGAACGCCAGATTGAAAGAAATGGAAAATTACGGCTTTTTAAAAGCCATTTTGCCCAAAAAACCCAGTCAAAAAACCTCTATCAAATGCTATGAGGCCAATGTGGTGGGTAAGATTGTTGAATGGATGTGATTTGATTGCCAACGCTTTATAAAATAGATCTTAACCAAAACATCAAATTTAAAAAGCAATCATTACCTTTTTTAGCTTATAATTGCTACCATTATTGGAATAAAGGTTATTCAATGAAAGCGTTATCTTATTTGAAAATTTTTTATCTTTTTTTAGCGATAGGAGCGATCATGCAAGCGAATGAAAACATGGGGGCTAAACACCCAAAAACCGATGAAAGAGTGATTTACTTGGCTGGGGGGTGCTTTTGGGGGCTAGAGGCGTATATGGAGAGGATTTATGGCGTTATAGATGCAAGCTCTGGTTACGCTAACGGCAAGACTTCAAGCACGAATTATGAAAAGTTGCATGAGAGCGATCATGCTGAAAGCGTGAAAGTGATCTATGATCCTAAAAAGATCAGTTTGGACAAGTTGCTACGCTATTATTTTAAGGTGATTGATCCGGTGAGCGTGAACAAGCAGGGTAATGATGTGGGTAGGCAGTATCGCACAGGGATTTACTATGTCAATAGCGCGGATAAAGAAGTGATAGACAACGCCTTAAAAGCGTTACAAAAAGAAGTGAAAGGCAAAATCGCCATTGAGGTAGAGCCGTTAAAAAATTATGTGAGAGCTGAAGAGTACCACCAAGATTATTTGAAAAAACACCCCGGTGGTTATTGCCATATTGATTTGAAAAAGGCGGATGAAGTGATTGTAGATAGCGATAAATACACCAAACCAAGCGATGAAGTTTTAAAGAAAAAACTCACCAAACTCCAGTATGAGGTGACTCAAAACAAACACACTGAGAAACCTTTTGAGAATGAGTATTACAACAAAGAAGAAGAGGGCATTTATGTGGATATTACTACAGGCGAGCCGTTATTTTCTTCAGCGGATAAATACGACTCCGGTTGCGGATGGCCAAGCTTTTCTAAGCCCATCAATAAAGATGTGGTGAAATACGAAGACGATGAGAGCCTTAATAGGAAACGCATTGAAGTATTAAGCCGTATTGGTAAGGCGCATTTAGGGCATGTGTTTAACGATGGGCCTAAAGAATTAGGAGGTTTAAGGTATTGTATTAATAGCGCGGCTTTAAGGTTTATCCCCTTAAAAGACATGGAAAAAGAGGGTTATGGCGAGTTTATCCCTTATATCAAAAGGGGTGAATTGAAAAAATACATCAATGATAAAAAGTCGCATTAAGGGGTAATGACTAAGCCCCCTAAGGGGGGGTAAAATGGGGGGGGTTAAGCGTTTGGGTTGTCTTAAAAACATCTCAAAATCCGCCTTAAATAATTCATTTTTCTCTTACTTTAAAAGCTTTCTCTTTTAAGTTTTTGTTCTCATCAAATAAAGATAACTAAAGCTTTTTATTTTTTTAAAAATGGGGTTTTTAATTTTATTTTTTGTTTCAAACTCATTTTTTAAGGGGGTAGGGGGTTATCCTATTACAACCCCCAAACCAAACCCCCCTAGCCCTAAAGAAGCGCTTTTTTAGAGATTATCGCTTGCTCTTAGAAAACTTTTTGATATTAATTTTAAAAATGCCCTTGAGCATTTTTAGATTTTTACCCCATAATGAGCTTGTGTAAAGTCGCTAAAATGCTTAGAGCATAAATGAGGAGCAAGAGGATTTTATGCACCTTTTCATTAGCCAAAGCAATGAGCTTAATGCCAATGCCCACCCCTAAAAACGCTCCAACACCGGTGATCACCCCGGCTTGAACGCTTGTATCATCAAGAACCTTCCCATTATAAAGAGAAATGACCCCAGATAAAGAAGCGAACACCACAAAAAATAGCCCCAAAGGCACGATTTTTTTAGAATCGTATTTCAAAAAATAGCCCAAAAACGGCACCATTAAAATCCCCCCACCCATGCCTAGCGGGATAGAAAAGATGCCAGTAACAAAACCGGCAAGCATTAAAACCCCATGCGTTCTATCCATAGACACAAAAGGGATTGCGTGCTTTTTTTCGGGCGTTTTGTTATTCGCATGCAAATCAAAATGCATTTCTTCAAAATGCTCTGGTTTCTTGTTGCTAGAAAAAGCGTATTTGATAAAGGTGTAGCACACCACCACCACAAACACGCTCATTAAAATCTTATCGTTAATGATCTTTAAGATAAAGCTCCCTAAAACCGCCCCCATTAGCCCTCCAAGCGCGGCAAATGAGCCTTCTTTCAAATCCAATAAGCCCTTTTTGTAATTGATGATAGAGCCGACCACTGAAGAAAAAAGCATTTGCATAAGCGAAATACCCACCGCATGGCTATAACTAAAATGGGCAAAAATCGCGCTAGGGACGACAATCTCCCCCCCACCAATACCAAAAAACCCGGCGGTAATGCCAGTAAATAGCCCCACAAGAGCCAAAATAAACGCTGTTGATTCTTCCATAAAAAACTCCCTAAATTTTAAATTATTACTTTATCAAAAAAGAGTGATAATCTTTAAAAATTTTTCTTTAATGATTACAAAAATAGGGTTTTGATTACTTTAATTTTATCGCTTGGGAGCGGTTGCAAGAGATTATCTAGGCTCTTTACTGCTTAATTTAAAAAGGCTTTTAAGCGTTTTTAAACAAACCCCTTTTTTTAAAGAGAGTTTTTAATAAGCAAACACATAATTGAGATACACGCTATAGAGCCTTCGGTATTTGAGTTCAGCCCCCATGAAAGAGTAATAATCCGTGTTAATGGTGGGGATTTTCACGCCCAATTCCATGCCATGCTGAGCGG
>NZ_MVWW01000010.1:0-51880 GCF_003637685.1 Helicobacter pylori
ATTCCGAACCTGGAAGTCAAGCTCTTCATCGCTGATAATACTGCTCTTTTCAAGAGTGGGAATGTAGGTCGGTGCAGGGATAGGGAAATGTTTTTTAGTCTTGCTTTTTATTTGATTTCATTATTGACTAATTGTTTTGTTTGTTTAGGGGTTATTTAGTTTTTTACGCTAAAGTTTCTCAGTTTCTGGAGATGAGAGGTATGGGCAATTAAGAAAATGGGTAGAGAATACCAACAATTAGGAGGTTTTTATGGTCGTAGATGTTTCAAGCATTCCTTTTCAAGAATTTTGGCACATGCAAATCCATCAGCAACATCTGCAAGTAAGATGGGATGTGCATGATGTGTGCCAAATTTTAGAAGAATACCACTTCATTGGTTTAGCGGATTGGGAAGAGAGCAAAGGACAAATTAGAGATTTTTTAGAAGTGATGCGGGTGAATGACATTGTAGCCATCAAGCATGGACAACAACTTGTAGCGCTCGCACAAGTCATCGGCGGGGCGTATAACATTCACAAAGATCGGGCATTATGTGTTAGCGAAGAAGAATACCCTTTAGTGGATTGGATACATTACAGGCGACCCGTTAAGATTTTAGATTGGGCAAAAGAGGGGCAGACGATCCCACAGGGTAGAGGCACTTTAAATAAGTGCGTAAGTCCGGGGACAGAAACCTCGCAAATCATTATGGGGTGGTATGAAAAGGTGCAAGAAGCCTTAAAAGCCAAAGGTGAAAGAGTTGTCTTAGTTTAAAAATCTCACATGTTACCCTTTGCAAGGGTGGGAATGTAGGTCGGTGCAGGGATAGGGAAATGTTTTTTTAGTCTTGCTTTTTATCTTATTTCATTATTGACTCATTGTTTTGTTTGTTTGGTGGTTTAATGTTTTATGGTTTTATTCAAAGTTTTTAGGGTTAAGAAAACGAGTTTGAAAACAAAATAAAATCTGAAGCGATAAAATAAAACTTAAAATCATAACATAAGATCTAAAATCCAATTTTTTAGGAAGTTTAATACCTTTGGTGAGAAAAGAGTCCGCATCAATTAAACATGGATTTAAGAAAAAAGTTTTATTCGTTAGGGAATATAAATAAAACTCTTATCTAAGCTTTTTTTTAAAGGAAGTTTATGAAGTTTTTAAAATCCCTAAACTGCACTTAAATTCTAAAGAGCGCTAAGAAATGTTTTTAGAAAGTTTTATTCTTTAAAAAGTTATCGCTTACAATCAAGCTCTTTAGTTTGATTGTAAGAAACGCTTCTAGCGTTTTAGATTTTTATTCTTTATTCTTTATTCCGTGAGTGTTGCTTTTTTATTTCTTTTGTTTTTAGCTTTTTAGTTTGGGGTGTTGTGGGGTTTGTGTTTAGATTTTTAGAACCGATCTAAAAGAAAACTTTTTCATCAAGTTTCTTTTGTAAAAAAGCCTAAAAATTTCTTAAACACTTCTTTAGGATCGAATGCATCACACACCTTGCACCCATACATGCCAATTAAAATCACAAACCAGCTCACATACACCCAACTCATCAAAAACCACAAAATAGAAACGCTCCCATACAGCTCATGGTAGGTGCGGTTGTATAACACATAATAGGTGAAAGCCCATTTTAACACATGCCAAGAAACGCTCGTAAAAAACACCCATAAAAACACCCAAAAATAATGTTTAAACACCTTATTCGTGGGAATGGTAAAAAGGATCAAAAAAAACGCGTAAGTACCTATCCATCTTAAAACATGCAACAAGCTTGAATCTTTATCTTCAAAAAACACTTGGATCTTAATATCAAAAAACACCACCAAAGGCAGAGCGAATAAAAACACTAAAGTCGTGCCAAACCCCCAAAATAAAAAGATTTCTTTACCCTTAAAATGCACATAATCTCTGGGCTTTGCGTCAAAAATTTTTGATGCGATGGAGCGGTAGTTTTCACAAAAAAGCACCAACGCCACCACAATGGACATCTCTTCAAGCGTGCCTAAAGTCATGTCTGTTTTTTTAAAATTTTCTAAAAAATCTTTAATCGCGCCAATGAGTTTAGGAGCGTTAGGGAAAATCAAGGCTTCCATTTCACCGCTGTGTGCTTGCAAGTAATGAGACACAAAAAGACTAAACACAAACAACAAAATAGGCGATAAAGACAAAATCGTATAAAAACTCAAGCTGGAAGCGTAGTAAAACAATTCGCTCAAGCCCAAAAAGGCGTTTTTCAGACGCTCGGGGAAAATCATTTTAAGAAGGCGTAAAAACCCTCTAACGCTTTTAAAAAGTTCTCTCATTAATGACAGCTTGTCGCCATTGTCAAGCCATAAGAGAGCAGTTTTTCTATATCTTTTTTAGGGGCTTTGCCTTTGGTGGTCAAATAGTCCCCTAACACCACCGCATTGATGCCGTATTCAAAAAGCTTGGCTTCCTGTTTGTCGTTATCTTTAAACACCACTTCACGCCCCCCAGCCACCATAAGCCTAGCGTTAGGCAAAAACTCTTTAGCCAAAAGCACGCATTCTAGGGCTTCATCCGCGCTTAAAGTCTCTGCATCAATGGGCAATACCGGGTTTTTAATGAAAAAATTAATCGGCGTGGTGTGCGGGGAGAGTGAAGCTAGCGCCCTGAGCATTTCAATCCGATCTTCCCAACTCTCATTAAGCCCAAAAATCCCCCCACTGCACAAGCCTAACCCCGCCCTTAAAGCGTTTTCGCATGTGATAAACCTTTCTTCCCATGTGTGCGTGGAACAAATCTTAGGGAAGAAATTTTGCGAAGTCTCTAAATTATGGTTATAGCTGTGAATGCCCGCATCTCTTAAAAACTCTAGTTGATCCAAATCCGCGCGCCCGCAGCATGCGATTAGATGCAAGCCCAATTCTTCTTTGTTGATGGCTTTAGCTAATTTAGCGATGTATTCGCATTTTTCATCGTCTAATTCGCGCCCTGAAGTAACCAGACAAAACCCTAAAGCCCCTAATTCCCTTAACGCTCTAGCCTCTTGTAAAACCACTTTTTCATCTTTAAATTTATAGCGCTTGATCGCTCCTTGGTGGTGTGAGCTTTGCGTGCAATAAGCGCAATCTTCCTTGCAATCCCCACTGCGCACATTGGAAATAGAACATAAAAAAATCTCTTGCATAATCATTCCTTTGTTTTAAAAAAGTTGGTTTTTTGAGATTGATTATAGCAAAGAAAAAGAATCGCTTTTGATTTTAAGGGCTTTATTCCATTAAATATTAAAACTAAAACTTTGTTTGATTTTAATTCAAGCTCGCACCTCTAAAGTCAATCTTAAAACTTTACGCTATAATTTCTTCACTTTTTCATTAAGGGATTTCATGCAAGATTCATCCATTCAAAGTTACCCCCCCCAATCAGCGATAAAAAATCACGCACCCAATAATAAAGAAAATAATGAAGAGATAGATCTACCCACCCATATCACCAGTAATTTAAAAAAAGAGCTTAGAGATTACCAAAAGCAAGCGATATATAATTATTTAGAAAAACGCCAATTTAACCCAACTCAAAAGCATTTCATGTTTGAAATGGCGACCGGTAGCGGCAAAACCTTAGTGATGGCGGGTTTGATTTTAGAATGCTACAAGCAAGGCTATCAAAACTTTATCTTTTTTGTGAATAGCGCCAGCATTTTAGAAAAAACGAAATTGAATTTTACAGACAGCGTTTCATCAAAATACCTTTTTAGCGAGAATATCAATATCAATGACAAAAACATAGAAATTAAAAGCATCAATAATTTAAACGAAAGCCATAACAACGCTATCAACATTTATTTTAGCACCATTCAAGGCTTGTTTTCATTATTCACTAGAGCTAAAGAAAACGCTATCACCATAGAGGATTTAAAAGATCAAAAATTAGTTTTTTTAGCGGATGAAGCGCACCATTTAAACACAGAGACTAAAAAGAAATTAAATGATAGTGAGGCTAACGAAAAACGCAACTGGGAAAGCGTGGTGAAATTAGCCCTAGAACAAAATAAAGACAATTTATTGCTGGAATTTAGCGCCACTATCCCTAAAGAAAAAAGCGTTAAAGAAAAATATGAAAACTTAAAAGTGATCACTTACACCTTAAAAGAATTTAGCGAGGATAAATTTTGCAAAAACATCTACTCCCTTTCCTATGAAAACAAAGAATTAGAAACGCGCTTTTTAGGGGCATGCGTTTCCAGTTTGTATAAAGAATTACTAGCCCAACACCACAATATTGAAAACTTTAAACCATGTATTTTGTTTAAAAGCGAGAGGATTGAAGAGAGTAAAAAAAATCAAGAGCGCTTCAACACCTTTTTAGAAAATTTAAGCCCTTTAGATTTAGAAAATTTTTTCAATCACAGCCGTAACGCTTTTTTTAAAAATGCTAAAAACTTTTTTGATGAGAAAAATTACACCGCTAATCTTGTGGCATTCTTGCAAACGAAATTCAAAAAAAGCACCCAGATCAACACCAATAACGAAAAAGAATTAGAAAAAGGCATGCTTTTACTAAACTCCCTAGAAGACAGAGACAACCCAAAAAGAGTGATTTTTAGCGTGGATAAGCTCAATGAAGGCTGGGATGTGTTGAATTTGTTTGACATTGTCAGGCTTAAAAATAAAGCGAATCAAAAAGATACCATTAAAGACGCCCAACTCATAGGGCGAGGAGCGAGATACTACCCCTTTAGTTACAACGATTTCAAGCCAAGCCGCATAGAGTTTTACCAACGCAAGTTTGATTTTTCCAACCCCTTAAGCGCGCTAGAGAGATTAGACTACCATGCCATTTATGACAGCGAGTTTATCGCTAAATTAAAAAAAGAGTTACAAGATTTAGGATTAGGATTCATTGAAAAGGAAAAAACAACTATCCCCTTAACGCCCACCAAGCGTTTCAAATGCTACTATGCGAGCAATACAA
This sequence comes from Helicobacter pylori, assembly GCF_003637685.1. Taxonomy (GTDB): domain Bacteria; phylum Campylobacterota; class Campylobacteria; order Campylobacterales; family Helicobacteraceae; genus Helicobacter; species Helicobacter pylori_CJ. The sequence continues at coordinate 4,914 of NZ_MVWW01000010.1, forward strand.
AAGACAAGAATAAAAACTTATTCAATATGGATTATTCAGGCTCTGTTGAAGCTAAAATCAAAAGTTTGCATGTCCCTTTATTTGCTTTTGATGTGCGTGAAAAGCAAGTGGATTTTAAAGAAGAAAATAAAGGCGATAGAACTTACTATATACCCCACACCTTAGATAAAATCCCCCTAAACTATTTTTTAAAAGCCCTTAATTTAAAAAACCTGGATTTCAAAACGCTTAAAAAAGCCTTTAAAAAACATGCCTTTAACAATAAAGTGGGATTTATAGAGCGGTATGTTTCTTCATTAAAAACAAACTTTCATAAAAGCCAAAAGTTTGACGACAACAAAACGCTTTTAAAGCTCGCTGTTTATATCATTGAAAACTTAAAAGACACGCTTTTAAAAGAGCAAGATAAACCTAGCGTGAGCGCGTTAGAATTAAAAGAATTTGAAACGCACAATAAAAGCCTTAGCGCTAGCGAGTTGGAAAAAGACATTCCCTTTTATGAATGGCTGCTTTTTAAGGACATGCGAAAACTAGACAGCGATTTAGAAAGGGATTTTTTAGATTTTATCAATAAAAATAAAGAGGTTTTAGACAAGAAATTCAAAGAATGGTGCGTTTTAAGGAACGATCATTTCGCTGAATTAAAAATTTATTGCAATATAGAAAATAGCCCCTTTTACGCGCAAGGTTTTGAGCCGGATTTTATCCTTTTCGCTCAAACGCATGAAGATGAATTTTTAGGCTTCACTTGTTACATGGAAGCTAAAGGCGAACATTTAGAGCCTTCTAACGCTTGGAAAAAAGAATTTTTAGAAATGCTAGAAAACGCCACGCTTAAAAGCCATAACAAAAAACTCCATTTAAAAGGCTTGCCTTTTTTCACGCTCCATAATAATAAAGCAGTAAATGATGAATTTGCAACCGCTTTCCATCAAACTTTTAAGGACCACAAATGTTAAAAACCCCACTCAAAACCCTACTAGACACTTTAATTAATCATTTCACTAAAGAACGCTTAGAGACTTTAATCATACAACATGATGAAAAGCTTTTAACTTTCATGCTTGAGCATGAAAACGCTAACGACTATAAAAACGCTTTTTTTAAAACGATCGCTAATTCGCTCGTATTCAATAAAGAAGCACTATCGGAATGTTTAGAAAAATATTTAGAAATAAAAGAATTAGATCGCTCTTTCACAAGATTTAAAAATAAAATAGGATTATATTCACAAGGGCGTCCTATCAAATCCAGCGAATTAGTCGTTTTGAATTTCCCTTTTAAAGACAATGTTTTACTCGGTAACGCTAAAGATAACAACACCAAATCTAACGAGCTTTTTTACCATGAAATATTGCATAAAAAAGAAATTGACACGCTTTTAAGCCCGAAAGCGTTGTGTCATTTTGAAATGCATGGACAAGGCGATTTAGAAAGCGCCTTAAAAGATAAAAACACAAACTACCTTATCAAGGGTAATAATTTGATCGCTCTGCATTCTTTAAAAAAGAAATTCGCTAAACAAGTGAAATGCATCTACATTGATCCTCCTTATAATACCGGTAATGACAGCTTTAACTATAACGATAATTTTAACCACAGCTCTTGGCTAGTGTTTATGAAAAACAGGCTTGAAGCGGCTAGGGAGTTTTTAAGCGATGATGGCGTGATTTTTGTGCAATGCGATGACAACGAACAAGCCTATTTAAAGGTTTTAATGGATGAGATTTTTCTTAGAGAGAATTTTGTGAATTGTATAGTGTGTGAAATGAGCAATGAGTCAGGAAATAAAATTCAACATGCAATTCAAGGAAAAAAATTTCCAAAGGTTAAAGAGTATATATTGGTTTATGCAAAAAATAAGGAAAATGTATGCTTAACAATACAGAAAGTTCAAAAAAGAAAATGGGATAAAGAATATAACATTATCATTCCAACGCTGTCAAAATATATTTCTAATACAATAGATACTTTAATTGCTAGTAATAACGAAAAAGAACTTAATGAGATTTTATCTTGTCATAGGCTCATGCCTTTAAGTCAATATTTGCAAAATAATAATATCAAAGAACAAGATGAATGGAAGTTTGAAAACTCATATAGAATTTTTGCATCAAAACCTAATATAGCACTTAGGGATAAGGCAATTACTCTACATTTTAATTCTCAAATTTATGCTTTAAAAAATTCTCATGAAAATATTAAAATCATAAGGACAGATTTTAATAGAAACACAGATACGGCAAGAATTGAATTAGTTTCTGCAAAAAACAACCAATCTGTATTTTTAAGTGATATTTGGAAAAAAATTGTTACAACAGGAGGAGTTGCACAAGAAGGGGGTGTAATTTTAAAAAATGGTAAAAAGCCAGAACATTTACTAGAAATTATTTTAAGGTCAGCCACCCAAGAAAACGACCTCGTGTTAGACTTTTTTGCCGGGAGCGGGACGACTTGCGCGGTGGCGCACAAAATGAAACGCCGCTACATTGGCATCGAGCAAATGGACTATATAGAAACCATCACTAAAGAAAGGTTGAAAAAAGTCATAGAGGGCGAGCAAGGGGGCATTTCTAAAAAATGCGGTTTTAAAGGGGGCGGGAGTTTTGTCTATGCTGAATTGAAAGAAGTGAATCTAGAAATTAAAAAACAAATCCTTAACGCTAAAAGCGCGAGCGAATGCCTAAAAATCTTTAACGATCTAAATGAGCGCATTTTAAAACGCGCCGATAATAAGATGGATGAAATTGACAGCGAAGAGTTCCACAATTTAGATTTAAACGAGCAAAAAAGAAAATGTTGCGCTTCTTTAGACTCTAATGAAGACTATTTGAACTTGGGCGATATTGACGAAGACGCATGGGAGATAGATGAGATCACTAAAAAATACAATGAAATTTTTTATTCTTGAGTTTGATCATTCAATGCGTGCCATTTAACGCATCAAAACGCTATGCCTATTTAGTGGGCAAAAATAAACAATATAGAATAAACAATGTGGTTTAAAAGCTAGAGGAATTTAAACGCTTGGGCTAAAAAATTTTTAGCTCTGCTTGACATAAGGATAACTAATCCGCTAGTAGTAAGCATCCGCTCGCTATAAACTCGCTATAAAATAAAAAAGATCATTAAAAATAAACTATTAAAAATATTATTGTAGTATTCAAGCCAACCAACAAGGAGTGAAACATGAAAACCTTTAAAAACTGGCTCTGTTTTAGCCTGATCGCTATGAGTGGGCTCCAAGCGGACATGCTGGATAATTTCACTAAGGCTATTAACAGCTACACCGCTAAAAAGCTTAATGAAATCAAGGATCAAGTCAATAGCGCTAACCCCGCTAAAAATCACGATACCACTCATAACGCTAATGGCATGCTCATTAACATTGATTGTAAAGTCTTAAAAAATAACTTCTATTCGGTGTGTTATTCTAGCGAATTAAAAAACCCTATTTATGGCGTGAGCGTGTTGTTTGGGGATTTAGTGGATAAAAACAATATTGAAAAACGCTATGAGTTTAAAACGGACACACGATTAGCCGAATACCAACAAGCCACGACACAAGACTACACAAAAAGCGGTTTTGATAGGGGGCATTTTGTGGCGAATGACGCTTCTTTTGATTTTGCCTCTAACCCTTTAAGAGAGACTTACAGAATGACTAATATCACCCCTGAAGCCAAAAACACCAACAGGCATTCTGTTTTATTGGTGGAAAAAGAGGGCCGTAATTTGGCCAAAAAATACCATCAAGTTTTAGTAGAAGAACTCACCATCATCAAACAAGGTTATAAAACCTTTAGCTCTAAGAATATCGCTATCCCTAGCGGCTTTTGGTACCACTATGATACAAGCCTAACGGATAGCTATGAAAACGCTAAAAGCGAATGCTTTTATATCCCTAATGACAACCAAAAATATCCCTTACAAGAAATGAGAAAAGATTGTAAAGAATATGAGCGAGTTGAAAAGCAGGTGGTTTTTAAGAACAATAAAAACAATGAGTTGAATGAATTGCCTAAGTATCTTAACAACGCTAAGAAGTATTAAAACCGCTCTTAAAATGCCCGTAAAACACCGGTATTTTGGATAAAAAGGTTTAAGAAATCAAATTTCTAAATGGCTTAAAACTGGTTTTTTATTAGAAGCGATAAGGGTTTTATAGGCGTTAGAGGAATGAGATGAAATTATGATTACAATTATGGCAAACACAACAATGAATCCGAGTTTAAGATAATCTCTTAGGGTTGTTTGCTGGTTGCTGGGTAAATCCATGCTATCCATATGAAACAGCCTATAATCCATAAAAACAATCCAAATACCCCATTTCGCTTCTCGCACCCCTAAAAACAACAATATACAAAATTTTAAATTATTTTACATGAACTCCTGGAGCTTGTTCGCTTGTGCCATCCATTCTGCAAGGCTTTCATAATCGCTATTTTCTATCCAAGCCTTAGCTTGCGCGATTTCTTTTTCGCATTTTTCAATCGCTTCTAAGACATTGTCTCGGTTTTGTTTGAAAATATCTTTCCACATTAAAGGCGAGCTTTTAGACAAACGGCTCATATCCCTAAACCCCCCACCCGCTAAAGATAAAATCATCTCTGGGTCGTTTTGCTTTAAAACGCTATTGGCTAGAGCGTAGCTCAAAACATGGGGTAAATGGCTGATATAAGCCACATGGGTGTCATGCTCGTTGGATTGCATCTTAATCAAGCGCGCTTTAATGCCTAAAAAGATTTCTTTAGCGAGCTCTACTTGCTTGGTCCCTGAATCTTCTAAATCGCACAATATCACCAAAGCGTTTTCATACAGCCCCTTAACGCTCGCTTTAGGGCCATAAAATTCTGTCCCGCACATGGGGTGTGCGGCGATGAAATTTTGACGGATGCTTTTAGGGATATTGTGAATGATTTGCGCTTTTGCCCCCCCTAAATCAATAATCGTTGCGCTTTTTTTGATAGAGGTCATTTTTTTCAAACATCCAATGATGCCCTCAACCGGAATGGCCAGAAAAATCACATCGCATTCTAAAATCTTTTCAAATTCCACGCATTCATCTACAAGCCCCAAAGTCAAAGCCAATTGAGCATGCAAAGCGTTATGATCATAGCCTATAACCCTTTTAAAACGCCCCCATTCTTGTAAGGCTAGCCCTAAACTCCCCCCCATAAGCCCTAAACCAATAATGCCTGCTTTCATGCCAACTTCTAAAGTAAGGTTTTTTCTAACACTTCAGCGATGTTTTTCACCGCAACGATGTTTAAATTCTCTCGCACTTCAGCAGGGATCTCGTCTAAATCCCTTTCGTAATTTTTGATAGGAATGAGAGCGGTTTTAATGCCGGCTTTAAAAGCAGCGATCAATTTTTCTTTCAACCCTCCTATGGGTAAAACTTCCCCGCTCAAAGTCAATTCGCCCGTCATTGCCACTTCGCTTCTTGTGGCTCTATCGCACAAAATGCTCGCCATCACGCTCGCCATAGCGATCCCAGCGCTCGGTCCGTCTTTAGGCGTAGCCCCCTCAGGGACATGCAAATGCAAATCATAAGCGTTATAAACTTTCAGCGCTTTTTTCTTTTTCTTGCCCTCTGTGTCTTTAAGAGACTCGCTAGGGATTTTAGGCGCTATTAATTTTTCTTCATCTAGCAAGACTTTAACGACAGAAAAAGCGATGATAGCGGATTCTTTCATCACATCGCCTAAACTCCCGGTGAGTTTCAATTCCCCCTTACCCCTGATTTTAACCGCTTCAATTTTAAGCACATCACCGCCCACTGGCGTCCATGCCAAACCATTGACGATACCGATTTTATTTTCTTCATCTATGGGGTCAATTTCAAACACCATGCGTTCCAAATACTCTTTAAGGTTGTTGGGTGTGACAGAGACGCAGAAATCTTTACTCTCGCCTCCGCCTCTTTTTTTGTTTTCTTCATTTTCGCCTTTTTTATCTTCGTTTTTCTTGGTTCGCCCTTTTTTGTGCGGGTTATCTTCTAGGTATTTTAAAGCCGCTTTACGCATAATCGTTGCGATTTGTCTTCGTAAATCCCTAACGCCCGCTTCTCTAGTGTATTTTTCAATAATGAGTTTCAAACACTCATGGCTAATATCCACTTCGCTAGGCTTTAGGGCATGCTTTTCTAATTCTTGGGGGATGAGGTAGTTTTTAGCGATCTCTTCTTTTTCGCTAGGCGTGTAGCTGGACACGCTGATAAATTCCATTCTGTCTCTTAAGGGAGCTGGGATTCTGTCAATATTATTGGCGGTAGCGATAAAAATCACTTGCGACAAATCAATGCTGAAATTCGCATAATGATCCCTAAAAGCGATATTTTGCTCAGGGTCTAAAATCTCTAATAAAGCGCTCGCTGGATCGCCCCTAACGCTTCTATCCACCTTATCAATTTCATCTAAAACCATGACTGGATTCATCTTTTTAGCTTCAATAAGCCCTTGGACAATACGCCCAGGCATTGAGCCTATATAAGTGCGTCTGTGCCCTCTTAATTCATTCACATCTTCTAAGCCCCCTAAAGCGATCCGAACTAAAGGGCGCTCTATCGCTTTAGCGATGGAATTAGCTAGGCTCGTTTTACCCACGCCAGGAGGCCCATAAAAGCATAAAATCGTGCCTTTAGCTTTGTCTTTTTTTTCTGGATTTTTCTTGTGGCGTATTTCTAAAAGCTGCATGGTGGCAAAGTATTCTACAATGCGCTCTTTAGGCCTTTTTAAGGAATAATGATCGTTATCTAGTTGCTCCTTGACATGCTTAATGTCAAGCGCTTTTTTTTCATATTGCCCAAAAGGCACATCTAACATGGTTTCAATGTAATTTTGTAAAGTCGCGCTATCAGAGCTGTCCGCATGGGTTCGGCTTAATCGGTCAATTTGCTTTTTGATTTCCTTAAACGCTTCTTCTTTTAAAAAAGGCTTGATGCTTTCTAGTTTTTGGTAGTATTGGTTTAAATCTTCATCTCGCTGTTTGTCTGTGCCAAGCTCTTTTTGGATTTGTTTGAGCTGCTCTTTTAAGAAATATTCCTTATTGGTTTGCTCCATTTTTTGATGGACTTTGGATTTGATTTCTTTTTGGAGTTTTTGGGTTTTAGTTTCTTCTATCACAATATCAATCAAATCCAACAAGCGCTGTTCGGTGTTGTTGTTGGCAAAAAGAGAATACGCTTGATCTTTTTTTAAATGCAAGGCCGCTGCGATTAAATCAGCGATGCGGTTAGGATCGTCATTGTCTTCTAAAGCCTTGATCAAATCCGGGGGGAAGAGTGAGCTGACATTGGCTAGAGTGATCACCTTTTCTTTTAACACTTCCACGATCGCTTGAATGTTTTCTTTATCGTATTCTAAATATTCAATAGGGCTTATTTGAGCTTCCAAAAAGCCTTGCTCGTTTTCTTTGGCAGGCTCTAAAATACGCCCCTTAGCGATGCCATTAAAGAGCAATTTCACACGCCCGTTAGGCATGTTGGCTTCACGCATCACCGAGCCTATCACCCCCACATCATAATAGGGGGCTTCATTATCGTTCAATTTGTCTTTTTGGCATGCAATAAAGACTAATGATTTATTGTTTTTAGCGTAAGCCACCGCCTTAATGCTCGCGTTATTTTGTAAGAAAATAGGGGCTATCATAAAGGGGTATAAAAAAGTGTCTTCTTCTACCAATAAAGGCAGAATTTTAGGAAAATCTTCAGTCATTTTTCATCTCTCTGTTATAAATTTGTATGGTTTTGAAATATCCTACCAATCAAAAATTAACACATACCAAGGCATGTGCGATGGTTTGGGTTTAGTCTCTTTTTCTAAAGTCTCATCTATCCTTTCTAAATAGCGTTTCACGCCCTCAGGCTTGTGGCGTTTTTTATAGACATTCGCGATCGCGCGATTGAGCTCATTTTGCCCTAAAATGAATTTGATTTGCATGTATTCTACATAGGGGCGGTAACGGCTGTTAGGGTATTTTTCTATAAATTCGCCTAAACTCACAATAGCGTTAGAAATAAATTCCTGGTCTTTAGAATGGTTTTTGAAAGCGTAATAATGCGATTGCAGTTTCAAAAAGGTCAAATAATCCACATTGTCCTTAGTCCCAAAGCGCTTGATGTATTCATCAAAGTAAAAAGACGCTAAAACATACTCTTTCTTTTTCATGTGCGCTTGCCCTAAAGCTAGCATGGCTTCTGGGACAAGGGGGGAATTGATGTGTTCGCTCTGTAAAGAAGAATAATAATTGTCCGCTGTTTCTAAATTAGCAAAAAGGATTTCTCTTAAAATCCCTTGATACCAAAAAATCGCCGGTTTGTTGTATTCATCTTTTTTTTTCTTTTTGTTCGCGCAACCGGTGCCTATAACAAGAATTGCCATTGTGATAAAAAGGAAAGTTTTAAAATGTTTTAAACGCATGCCACCTGTCTTGTAAAGATTAAATTTTTTAAAAATAACTTTCATCACGCTCAAATTTATTTTTTCTTCGCTTTCTTAATTCCGTTGTATATTTTAAAGACCATTTCTCCAATCATACACACTGGGCACCACCCATCGCTAAAATGAGATTTACTAGGATTGTTTTTCTTGATTTGTGGTTTTATCTTGCTCATTCCTCACTCCTTCCTTAGTTACATTTTATAATTATTCAGTTAAACTTTCATCGTTATTCAGTCATTGAATTATACCCAAAACTAGCAAAAATTGATTTTACCAAAATTGTTTGATATAATACAGATTTTTAGTTTAGAAATCATTGAGCGCTGGTTTTAAGGCGGTCTTTTATTCTTTAAGGAGAAGATTTTGTGCTTTTTTAAAGGGAATGCAATCGCCTATGATTTTTGATGTGAAAGCGCCTATCTTAGGGTTTGAAACCATTCATAAAATGCGCTTACAAAAGGTTGATGAAATCTTTTTGCGTTTGAATAGCGCAGAAGACAATTCTGTCGTGTCTTTCACGCTAGTCAATCCCTTTGCTTTAAGAAAATACGAATTTGAAGTGCCTACCCCCTTAAAAATCCTTTTAGAATTAGAGGAAGCCAAGAGCGTTCTAGTCGCTAATATCATGGTGGTTCAAACCCCCATTGAGCTTTCCACCGTGAATTATTTAGCCCCTTTAATTTTCAATTTGGACAAGCAGCTCATGGGGCAAGTGGTTTTGGACTCTAACAAATACCCACACTATCATTTAAGAGAGAATATTCTAAGTCACACGCATGAATGATATATGAGCGGTGCATGAGTAGTGCTTGTGCAAAGCGTTTCTTTAAACTTATGGCGCAATGCATCGGCGTTTTTGCAAATACAAGCGAGCGGTTTTCTTGTGGTATAATAGCGGTTATTTTTTAGAATAACCAACGCTAAAAATGGCACTTTAGTCCAATTCAAAACAAGGAGTTTATTTTATGGAACAAAACCATCCAAACTTACAATCTCAATTTTTTATAGAGCATATCTTACAGATTTTACCTCACCGCTATCCCATGCTATTGATAGACAGAGTCGTGGAGTTAGAAGCCAATAAAAAAATTGTCGCTTATAAGAATATCACTTTTAATGAAGATGTGTTTAATGGGCATTTTCCGGATAAGCCCATTTTCCCAGGCGTTTTGATCGTAGAGGGCATGGCGCAAACGGGAGGGTTTTTAGCTTTCACTAGCTTGTGGGGGTTTGACCCTGAAATAGCCAAAACAAAAATCGTGTATTTCATGACGATTGATAAGGTTAAATTCCGCATTCCTGTAACCCCAGGCGATAAATTAGAATACCATTTAGAAGTCTTAAAGCATAAGGGCATGATCTGGCAAGTGGGCGGCACGGCTCAAGTGGATGGCAAAGTGGTCGCTGAAGCCGAATTAAAAGCCATGATCGCAGAGAGAGAATAAAAATGAGTAAGATTGCAAAAACAGCCATCATCTCTCCTAAAGCAGAGATTAATAAGGGCGTAGAGATCGGGGAATTTTGCGTGATTGGAGATGGCGTCAAACTAGATGAAGGCGTGAAACTCCATAACAATGTAACCTTACAAGGGCATACTTTTATTGGGAAAAACACCGAAATTTTCCCTTTTGCCGTGCTAGGCACACAGCCTCAAGATTTAAAATACAAGGGCGAATACAGCGAACTGATTGTTGGAGAAGACAACCTTATTCGTGAATTTTGCATGATAAATCCCGGCACTGAAGGGGGGATTAAAAAAACCCTTATTGGGGATAAAAACCTGCTCATGGCTTATGTGCATGTCGCCCATGATTGCGTGATTGGCAGCCATTGTATTTTGGCTAATGGCGTAACTTTAGCAGGGCATATTGAAATAGGCGATTATGTCAATATTGGCGGTCTTACTGCAATCCATCAGTTTGTGCGTATCGCTAAAGGCTGCATGATAGCCGGTAAGAGCGCTTTAGGCAAAGATGTGCCGCCTTATTGCACCGTAGAGGGCAATCGCGCTTTTATTAGGGGGTTAAACCGCCGCAAGATGCGCCAATTACTAGAGAGTAAGGATATTGATTTTATTTATGCGCTTTATAAAAGGTTGTTCCGCCCTATCCCCTCTTTAAGAGAGAGTGCTAAATTAGAGTTAGAAGAGCATGCCAATAACCCTTTTGTAAAAGAGATTTGCTCTTTTATTTTAGAGAGTTCTAGGGGCGTGGCGTATAAGTCAAGCGAATATTCTAGCGAAGAAAAACAAGAGGATTAAAATGAACGAAACGCTTTATTGCAGTTTTTGCAAAAAACCAGAATCCAGAGATCCCAAAAAACGCCGCATTATTTTTGCGAGCAATCTCAATAAAGATGTGTGCGTGTGCGAATATTGTATAGATGTGATGCATGGGGAATTGCACAAATACGACAGAACGGATTCTTTATTCGCGCTCAAAAGAGATAGACTAAGGAGAATGGAATCCAGCGCTTATGAAGAAGAGTTTTTGCTCTCTCGCATTCCAGCCCCTAAAGAGCTTAAGGCGGTTTTAGACAATTATGTGATAGGCCAAGAGCAGGCTAAAAAGGTTTTTTCCGTAGCCGTGTATAACCATTACAAACGCTTATCTTTTAAAGAAAAACTCAAAAAACAAGACAACCAAGACAGCAATGTGGAGTTGGAGCATTTAGAAGAAGTGGAGTTGAGCAAGTCTAATATTTTACTGATTGGGCCTACAGGATCGGGCAAGACTTTAATGGCGCAAACTCTCGCCAAGCATTTGGATATTCCTATCGCTATTAGCGATGCAACTAGCTTGACTGAAGCGGGCTATGTAGGCGAAGACGTGGAAAATATCCTTACAAGATTGTTGCAAGCGAGCGATTGGAATGTCCAAAAAGCCCAAAAAGGCATTGTGTTTATTGACGAGATTGATAAAATCAGCCGTTTGTCAGAAAACCGCTCTATCACTAGAGACGTTTCTGGCGAGGGTGTTCAGCAAGCGTTGTTGAAAATCGTTGAAGGTTCTTTGGTGAATATCCCCCCCAAAGGCGGCAGAAAGCACCCTGAGGGCAATTTCATTCAAATTGACACGAGCGACATTTTATTCATTTGCGCCGGAGCGTTTGACGGGCTAGCTGAAATCATTAAAAAACGCACCACGCAGAATGTGTTGGGTTTCACTCAAGAAAAGATGAACAAAAAAGAGCAAGAAGCGATCTTGCATTTAGTCCAAACCCATGACTTAGTAACTTATGGGCTTATCCCTGAGCTTATTGGCCGTTTGCCGGTTTTAAGCACGCTAGATAGCATCAGTTTAGAAGCGATGGTGGATATTTTACAAAAACCTAAAAACGCCCTAATCAAGCAATACCAGCAACTTTTCAAAATGGATGAAGTGGATTTGATTTTTGAAGAAGAAGCCATTAAAGAAATCGCTCAACTCGCTTTAGAGCGAAAAACCGGGGCTAGGGGCTTAAGGGCGATCATTGAAGATTTTTGTTTGGATATTATGTTTGATTTACCCAAGCTTAAGGGATCGGAAGTGCGTATCACTAAAGATTGCGTTTTAAAGCAAGCTGAACCTTTGATCATCGCTAAAACGCATTCTAAAATTCTTCCTTAAGGAATACGCTTATCAATTCAATTCAATTTAATAACAAAGGATCACAAAGGGCATGATTTTTAGCAAATTAATCGGTTTGTTTTCGCATGATATTGCCATAGATTTAGGCACGGCTAACACGATCGTGTTGGTCAAAGGGCAGGGCATTATTATCAATGAGCCTTCTATTGTGGCGGTGCGCATGGGGTTGTTTGATTCTAAAGCTTATGATATTTTGGCAGTGGGGAGCGAGGCTAAGGAAATGCTAGGCAAAACCCCTAACAGCATCAGAGCGATTCGCCCCATGAAAGATGGCGTGATTGCCGATTATGACATTACCGCTAAAATGATCCGCTATTTTATTGAAAAAGCACACAAACGAAAAACATGGATCCGACCGCGCATCATGGTGTGCGTGCCTTATGGATTGACAAGCGTGGAAAGGAATGCGGTTAAAGAGAGCGCTTTGAGCGCAGGAGCTAGAGAAGTCTTTTTAATTGAAGAGCCTATGGCAGCCGCGATCGGGGCAGGCTTGCCGGTCAAAGAGCCACAAGGGAGTTTGATTGTGGATATTGGCGGCGGCACGACTGAAATTGGCGTGATCAGCCTTGGGGGGCTAGTCATTTCTAAAAGCATTAGAGTGGCTGGGGATAAACTGGATCAAAGCATCGTGGAATACATCCGCAAAAAATTCAATTTGTTGATAGGCGAGCGCACCGGCGAAGAGATTAAAATTGAAATCGGGTGCGCGATCAAACTAGATCCGCCTCTCACAATGGAAGTGTCAGGGAGGGATCAAGTGAGCGGGCTGTTGCACACGATTGAATTGAGCTCTGATGATGTGTTTGAAGCCATTAAAGATCAGGTGAGAGAAATCTCTAGCGCTTTAAGGAGCGTGCTTGAAGAAGTGAAGCCGGATTTAGCGAAAGACATTGTGCAAAATGGCGTGGTGCTTACCGGCGGTGGGGCTTTGATTAAGGGCTTAGACAAGTATTTAAGCGATATGGTTAAACTCCCTGTGTATGTGGGCGATGAGCCTTTATTGGCGGTAGCCAAAGGCACAGGAGAAGCCATACAAGATTTGGATTTACTCAGCCGTGTGGGTTTTAGCGAATAATGCATGCGTTTTTATTTTAAATTCCTTTGGCTTTTAGGGATTTTTCTTATTTTTTATTTTTTAGACATTAAAGGCAGTTCTTCTTATATCAGCGACCGGATTAAAAACGCCTTGATGAGCGCTAAAAACAGCTTACTAGACAACATTCAAGCGTATTTTTTTCAAGCCCAAAACATTAAGGAATTTCAAAAAGAACGCTTGATTTTAGAAGCTTTAAAACTAGAAAACGCCGATTTGAAAGAGCGTTTGAATAGTATCTATCCTTTAGAAAATCCAAAAATGACTTATACCCCTACTTTCATGACTTCATTCATCAATTTAGAAGACACACACAGCGTTTCTCTCAACCCTATTGTGAATTTAGAAGAAAACAAGATTTATGGCCTTGTTTCTCACAACCAAGCCATAGGCATTGCGGTGTTAGAAAAAGGGCGCTTGAACGGGTTTTTGAACGCCCACAAGCGGTGCGCTTATAGCGTGATGATAGGCAAAAATCAAGTCTTAGGCTTTATAGGATCTAATTTCAAGCAAGAATTAGTCGTGGATTTCATTGTCCCAAGCGCTGAAATCAACATAGGCGATCAAGTGCTAACGAGCGGGCTAGATGGGATTTTTGGAGCGGGGGTGTTTGTGGGCGAAGTTTCAAGCGTTGAAGATCATTACACTTATAAAAGCGCGGTGTTGAAAAACGCTTTTTTAAGCGAAGCCAAACTTTTAAGGCATGTGTTTTTGAGCGGTGTGAAAAACTAGCGCTCTATTCAAGGCTATTCAAGCGCGTTTTTAACCCCTTTCAATGAAATCAGGCTAATCCTTTAAATCCAGAAAAAAATATTCTAGTTTCCCTTTTTCAATCCAAAGATCCCTATAACGCTCCCCCACATCATCCTTATCCCCATAAAATTTTAAAACCACTTTGATTTTGAGATTGGGATCGTCTTTAGGGTTAAAAACCTTATCTTCAAAAAGTTGATACGCATCTGCCTTATGCTCGTAATCAGTGTGTTTGCTCCCTTTAGGATCAATGAAGCAAATGATCTGCGTGCCGCCTTTTTGCAGCCAAAAGATAAAATCAGGGAAAAAGCGCCTTTCTGTAGCGTTGTCTATATAGGGAATAAACAAATTGTCTAAATGCTCATCAATCTTGCTGAACGCCCAAAAATCATAGTTTTCTTGCAGCGTTTCGGTAATCTTTAACAACTCTTCTAAAAAATCGCTCTCGCTCTTTACCTTAACCACATGCTTAAGCCAATCGCAGTTTTTGGCTTTAATGAGCGGGGTGTAGTAATGCTCTTTGAGTTTTAACAGCTCTGCATCACCAACTTTGAACGTTCTGTCTTGTTTGTGTTTTTCTGTATCATAAGGATCGATCTCGCCTTGTGCGATTTTTATTCTTTCTTTATCCAAAGGCGCATACTCTTTCACTTCTTGGATGGTTTGAATCAATTTTTCTTTTTTATCCGCCTTAACTTTAATCCTTTTAAAATGCACGATTTTCTCATTATCTAGGGCGTTAAACTCGTCTTTAGGCACTTTTTGATTGGGGTATAGCTTGCCTTTAATTTCAGAAATCATGTAGTCTAAATCTTTATAATGCCAAGTTGATACCTTTTTAAAATGTGCTTGTTGTATCATGTCTTTTAACAGCGTGTAATCTTTAGGGTCATAAATTTCATGCTTTAAAATAAAATGCTTTTCACTCATTAAATGAAAATACTCTTTTAAATCCTTAAAATTTTTTTCGCTCATTTTAAACGAAGCGCTTGGAGAAATTTGAAGAGCGTTGGTTTGTTCTTTTCGGTAGCAAGGCACGAATAAGGCGTGTTTTATGGTGGGCGTTTTTTCTAATTTGATTTCACGCCAAGAACCTCTATTCTCGCCCCTATTTTCGCTCTCTTTTTGGAACTTTAAAATCGCTTCAAGGCTTGCATGGTTAGTGGGTATCACAAAAAGCGTTTCTAGCATTGCAGCGTTTGGTTTCAATTTGTCTTTAATAGCTTCATCTATGTCTAAATACGCTAACCTTTGGCGTTGGTTTTTGACGCTTTCAATCCTCACACCCCTGCCAAAAGATTGTTTCACCAATTTTTTAGCGTCATCATCAAGCCCTATATTTAAAAATAAAATCACGCTAGGCCTTGTGCTATCCCACCCGGTATCAAAAGCGCGAGACCCCACTAAGATACTGATACTGCTCTTATCAATCTGGCTGAAATAGCTCTCTTCTTTAAAGCTCAAATTCTTACTCACCACCTTCACGCTCTTTAATTTTTCACGGATCCATTCTGTAATATCGCCTATTCTAATCAGGCAAAAGATTTTGTCGCTCGTGTTGAGCTTGAAAGCGATTTCTTGGTTGTTTTTAGGGTTAATAATGACTTCAATATGCCCGTTACTGGCATAAAAAACCTCTTCTTTTAAGCCTTTAAAATCCATGCTCTTTAAACCCTTTTTAAAAACTTCAGCCTTATATTCTTGTTCTTTGCCATCGCTAAAAAGAAATTCTGGGGCTTTCAATTCCTCTAATAAATCGTCTTTAGCCTTTAAAAAATCGCTTTCATCGTCATTTTCAATCACGCGCGCTAAAGTTTTAAAAAAGATTTCCGCATCGCTATTTTCCACGTTCACAGAATGCGTGAACACGAGCATTAAAGGGTCATGAAAATAGCCTTCTGTTTGATAGCGTTTTTGCATGCCTAAAAGCAATAACGCTTTTAAAAGCGCGATCTCTTTTTCCCTATCGTTTAAATCTTTCAATTCCTTAAAAGCGCCTAAATTGTTTTTCTTCAATAAAACAGACTCTTTACCATAGCCAAGCTTCACCCACTCGCCCACGCTCAAATTATACACCGCAGTGATGAGATCGCTTTCTTCAGTGAAAGTGGCGCTGAAATTGAATAAAAACCCTTTTTGAGATAATAGGCTAAAAATCGCCTGTCTTTTGCTTTCAGTCTTGTTCCCCTTATGCGCTTCATCTAAAATCACATAGTTTTCCCCATTATCCCAACAATCCTTATAATTTAAAAGGTTTTCCTTGCTTTCTTCATCGCTCATTAAATCCGCGCGGTAATAAAAAAGAGCGATTTTTTCCATTAAAAGATCTTTTGAGGTGCGGTAAAAATCCTTATTAGTAACGCTTTTAAGGTTTTTGAAATCAATTTGTTTGGAATAGTCCTTATAGCGGTTGTATTTTTCAATTTCTTTTTCAAATTGCTTGATCAAATGCTCGTTTGCACTAAAAAACATGATATTTTTCTTAGGGATCAAACCCATTCCCATAGCCACGCTTAAAAGCTCTACCAATTTGATAATGACAATCGTTTTACCGCTCCCTGTGGCCATGTAAAAGGCCAAGCGGTTGATAAAATTTTCAAACTTCACGCAATTATTTTCTACCTTAAAAGAGTTTTTTAACAAATGATTGAGTTTCTTTTTATTAAAATCGCAATTGGCGAATGAATAATGTTTTTGATAAAATGCGTAAAATTCTTTTTTATTTTCTTTGAAATCCCTAAAATAAGCGACAAGCATTCTAAAAGCGTTGATTAAGGCTTGCTGTTGGTAATCTAAAAGCTCCTTATTATTATCAAAGCTTTTAAAGTCCAGCATTTCTAACGGATCGTTAATCTCGTTAGCGTTCAATTCCTCTTCAGCGAGTTTTTGAGCGACAAAAATTTCATTATTCCTTACTTCTTGTTTTTTCTTTGCCATTGTTCTTCCTTACCAAATGAGCGCTTCTTTTAGGGCTTTTAAAATTTCTACTTCTTTATCATTCCCTTTAAATTTCACCACCCTTTCATTGAAAAACTCCACTCCAACGCCGTGTAAATTTTCTAAAGTCTCTTTAATATCCACGCCCGTTTTTTCTAGCGCTTCTATATTGAGCGTGTAAGATTCGTTTTTGCATTCCACTAAATCGCTGTATTGTTCATCATACGCTAGGGGTTTGATTTTGTCTTCATACTTGATTTTTCTTAAAATCTCTTCATAGCTTTCCAATTCATAAACTTTGACTACCCCACCTCCATTAAATTCTTTAATTGCACCGCTTTTAAAACCGCCTATAACCTTTTTAAGGCGAGGCAAAATCACGCTATCAAAATGCTCCCCCATTTCAATACCGATATACTTCCTCTTCATTTTGTGCGCCACCGCGCAAGTCGTCCCGCTCCCAGCGAAAAAGTCTAAAATAATAGAGTTTTCATTACTACTCGCTTTGATTATCCTTTCTAGCAATTTTTCCGGTTTTTGGGTTAAATTTTCATCACTTTTTACCCTTTCGGTTGAAGTAGAACCGATGATAGCTATATTCCATAAAGTATCTACATAACGCTCATGAGATAATTCATAAATAACCTTACCATTTTCATCTCTTGCTCTCATATTTTTACCATCTCGCCCTTCTCGTTTGCTTAAAAGGACTGGCTCGCTTCTTGGCTCTTTTTGTCTATAGAAAATATATTCTTCACCTTTAGAATAATTTAAAATTGTTTCGGTATTTTTAGCAAAACTATTACCACTGTTTGCCATTTTATTAGAGTAATACCATATAATTTCGTTCCTAAAATTTTCTTTACCAAAAATATCATTAAGTAGTATACGCCCCAAATAATTCGCATTGTTATCCAAATGCAAATAAAAGCTCCCTTGAGGGCTTAAAAAATCATAAGCGAGTTCCAAGCGGTTATGCATAAGGCTTAGCCATGTGCTATCTTGAAACCTATCTATGTAAGCAAAATCGCTACCGGTGTTAAAGGGCGGATCAATATAAATACAATCAATGGCTTCTTTATAGCGGTTTTTAAGGGAGTTTAGGGCTTGGTAGTTTTCGCTTTTAATGAGCGTGCCGTTGATTTCATTTTCGCTGAATAAGCTTTTAACCTCTTCTTCTAAATCTTTAAAATAGAGAGTGTCTAGGGGCAAAAACTCGTTTTCTAAAAGATTATCTGTAATTTTTAAATTCAAGTCTTGCCATTCTTTAACTTGTTTGGGGTAGTTTGGGTGGCTTGTGATCTTGTTCAAATCGTAGTTTTTAGCTTTGAGTTTGTCTAGGCTTACGATGAAATGCGAGTTTAACACAAAGCGAGGTTTGTTCCAGATCTTACAGAGTTCATTTTCAAACTCGCTCACTAATACAATCACTTCTAAAGCCACTTCTTTAATAATGTTGATTCCATTAAGGCGTTTGTGATCAAAATCAGTCATTTCTTTAAAAAGGTATTCAAACAGATACAAATCCAACTGCTCTTTTAAAAACCCTAGCGCGTTTTTATGGATGAAATAATCCATGCTGCCTTGCTTTTTGAATTTCACCAACGCTTTTTTTAACACTTCTTCATCAAGTTTGACGCCTTGATTGGAGCATTCTTTGAGGATTCCATTCGTTTTTGTTTGAGTCCCCTTGCTGCTGAGCGTAACCTTAAAGTTTAGGGTGTTAGTTTGTGTGTCTATATCTTTTAAATCAAAGATTAAATCTGTTTTTTCATTGTTCTTTTTGCTTTCTAGTAAAGAAGTATCAAAATTAAAAAGAATGCCCTCTAATTCAAAGCAAAAATCCTTATAAAGGGTTTCGCTTTTCACGTAATAAAGATCTTTAGTTTTATAAAATAAAGCGGTGTCTTTTTTAAGGGAACATTTTTCATAATCGCTTTTGGTATAAAGATTATCGTAAAGGGGCGTGTCGCTGAAATAAATCCCTCCATTAGCGCTGAAATAACGCTTGAAAAAGCTATAGAGTTTGTCAAACAATTCTTCTTTGAGATCGTTGTTGTTTTGGCATTTTGAATCAATGAGTTTTTTTAATTCTTGTTTTTTATGGTGGTAATACTGGCTTTTAGCCTTCATGAGGTTGATCATGCCATTTTTCACCGCTTTAGGGGTAGGATCTAAAAGGCTTTCTTGTTTGTCTTCAATCTTAACGCCTATGAAAAGGTTTTCTAAAACTTCATAAAATTGCGCTTCGTTCGTTTTCATCATCACGCTCCTTAAAAAACATGAAAAAGTATTATAACAAAGCCCACCCATTAAGCGCTACAATACCCCCATGCAAAAAAGATTTTTTTTACTAGAAGACGATTACCTTTTAAGCGAGAGTATCAAGGAGTTTGGCTTGTTGAAAATTTAGATTGCCTTGACTGACTCATTTTTTTAAAATACCCCTATTTCATTGTAAAATTATCTCTGTGAAACCCATTGAAGTTTAATAAAAGGTAAAAATAGGATTGAATATCAATAAAGTGTTTTATCATAGCAGCACCAACATGAATGAAGTGCCAGATAATAGCGTGGATTTGATCATCACAAGCCCGCCTTATTTCAACATTAAAGATTACACGAAAAATGGCACACAAGACTTACAGCATTCAGCCCAACATGTTGAAGATTTGGGGGCGTTAGAAAAATATGAAGATTATCTTTTAGGTCTTTTAAAAGTTTGGCTTGAGTGCTACAGGGTTCTAAAACCCAATGGTAAGTTATGCATCAATGTGCCTTTAATGCCCATGCTTAAAAAGGTTTTAAACACGCACTATAACCGCCATATTTTTGATTTGCATGCTGATATTCAACACTCCATTTTGCATGATTTAAATAATACGCTAGAAAACAAGCCTAAAATGTTCTTACTAGATGTCTATATTTGGAAACGCGCAAATCCTACTAAAAGATTGATGTTTGGGAGCTACCCTTATCCTAGAAATTTTTATGCGCAAAACACTATAGAATTTATCGGCGTGTTTGTCAAAGACGGCAAACCCAAACAACCCACAGAGGAGCAAAAAGAACAAAGCCAATTGACTCAAGAGGAATGGGTGGAATTTACCAAACAAATTTGGGAAATCCCAATCCCTAATAAAAACGATATTGCTTTTGGCAAGCATGCGGCTTTAATGCCGGCTGAATTAGCAAGGCGTTTGATTAGATTGTATAGTTGCGTGGGCGATGTGGTGCTAGATCCATTTAGCGGGAGCGGGACAACCTTAAGAGAAGCAAAACTTTTAAAAAGAAATTTTATAGGTTATGAACTCTATGAAAATTATAAGCCCTTGATTGAGCAAAAATTAGGAAACTTGTTTGATTTTGAATAAGATTTATATAGAAGATGTTTTCACATTTTTAGACAAATTAGAAGATAAAAGCGTTGATTTAGCCATTATTGATCCTCCTTACAATCTTAAAATTGCTTCATGGGATAGTTTTAAAAATGATGAAGAGTTTTTAACATTTTCTTACGCTTGGATTGATAAAGTACTACCCAAAATCAAAGACACAGGGAGTTTTTATATCTTTAATACCCCCTTTAATTGCGCTTTATTTTTAGCGTATTTGCGCCATAAAAAAGCGCATTTTTTAAATTTTATCACTTGGGTTAAAAAAGATGGGTTTGCCAACGCCAAAAAGCGTTATAACCATGCGCAAGAAAGCATTTTATTTTATAGCATGCACAAGAAAAACTACACCTTTAATGCCGATGAAATCCGCACCGCTTATGAATCCACCGAACGCATCAAACATGCTCAAAGTAAGGGGATTTTAAAAAACAACAAACGCTGGTTCCCTAACCCTAAGGGCAAATTATGCCTTGATGTGTGGGAAATCACTTCACAAAGGCATGTTGAAAAAGAGAAGGGTAAAATCCTTAAGCCAAAACACCCCAGCATTAAACCTAAAGCGCTCATTGAGCGCATGATAAAGGCTAGCTCTAATGAAAACGATTTGATTTTAGATTTATTTAGTGGCAGTGGCATGACTAGCTTAGTGGCTAAAAGTTTGGGGCGTAATTTTATAGGGTGTGAAACCCATGCTGAATATGTGCATGAGAGTTTGGAAATGTTTAGGTATAATGAATACAAATAAAAAAGGATATTTAACATGCCAAAATTAGAAAAAATTTTGCAAGAAATCGCACAGCTTGATCCTAGTAAAGAGTGTTTGAAATTCTTAGCCAATCGCATAAAAAGCTCTGATTATAGGGGCTTGCACTTATCCCAACACAATCGTTACAATCAAAATAAGATTAAAACCATTATTCAAGCTATTTTTAATGAAGTGGGAGGAGATTTTTTACAAATCCGCACCACCGATATGAGCAAACGCCCTAGCAATATCATAGGCGAAGAGGTTTATGCAAAAGTGGTGGATAATATCTGCAAGTCTGAAATGCCTCAAGATAATTCAGGAAAAAAGAATCAAGTAACCCAAGATAGCTTGAGGAAAAATCTTTTCGTAGATATGCATAGAATGGGGCTGATTGAACGCTACAATAAAAATAAAGAACCTACAAACCCCTACATTCAAAGCAATATTAAATATATCCGTTTAACTCCCTTAGCTATAGAATTTTTAAACGCGCAAGATTTGTCAAGAAAAAATTTTTGTTACACGCAAGCTTTAGAAAATCTTTTAAAAGGTTTTGGGGCAGAATGCAGAGAGGTGATGATAGAGCTTGAAAATCATTATTTAGACATTGAAGAAATGATGCTTTTTGTTACATTTTTAAATATTGAAAATTTTACTAGAAGTGAAATTATAGAATATGTTAAAGAATATAGGAGTTTAAGCCGTATCCAAAAAGAAAAATTAAAAGAGTTAGTGCAAGGCTATTGCAATCCTAATCATTTTAATGGGAATAAGTTAGAAAAGAGAGATTATCATAATTGGAAAAATCAAGCCCAACAAATTTTTAGTTTGCTAGAACAAAGCGTGTTTTTTGAAACCAATAAAGAGAGGCTTATTTTAAAAACGCTCAATGAAGAAAACAAACAAAACGATAAAAAGCTCAAACGCTCCATTAAAGAAA
Source organism: Helicobacter pylori (assembly GCF_003637685.1). Lineage (GTDB taxonomy): Bacteria > Campylobacterota > Campylobacteria > Campylobacterales > Helicobacteraceae > Helicobacter > Helicobacter pylori_CJ. Next base: position 26,856 of record NZ_MVWW01000010.1, read on the forward strand.
AAGCCCTTTATTTTGAAAAACATGGCGTAAAAAAAGAAAAGGGTTTTGAGTTGCACCATATTGTGCCTTTATGCTTGGCTCGCTCTATAGAAGAATTTGATCTTTTGGATAAATGGGAAAATTTAATCTATATTGACGCTTTTAACCATGCAAAAATATCTCAAACGCAGAATAAACATATTTGTTTGTATTTTAAAAATTGCGATGTGATTTTATCTAAAGGCTTAAAAGAAGAACAAGAAAGCCTTTATTTTACTTATATTGAAAATGTGTTATATAAACTTGATTTACAAAATGTCATGTTGAAATACAATAAAGATTTATTGCATTCTAAAAACGGCTGATAAAATAAGGCGGTGTCTTTTTTAAGAGAGCGTTTTTCATAACCGCTTTTGGTATAAAGGCTATAGAATTAGCGCTACAATACCCCCATGCAAAAAAAGATTTTTTTACTAGAAGACGATTACCTTTTAAGCGAGAGTATCAAGGAGTTTTTAGAGCATTTAGGCTATGAAGTGTTTTGCGCTTTTAACGGGAAAGAAGCTTATGAAAGGCTCTCTATTGAGCGTTTTAATCTCTTGCTTTTAGACGTGCAAGTGCCTGAAATGAATAGCTTGGAATTGTTCAAGCGCATCAAAAACGATTTTTTAATCTCTACGCCTGTGATTTTTATCACCGCCTTACAAGATAACGCTACCTTAAAAAACGCTTTTAATTTAGGGGCGAGCGATTATTTGAAAAAGCCTTTTGATTTGGACGAATTGGAAGCGCGCATTAAAAGGTTTTTCAATGATGATCCCATAGAAATTATGCCTAACATTTTTTATCACCAACACTCTTTGGATATTAAAGGGAAAAAGGAAATTCTAGCGCCCAAAACCGCCCAACTTTTAGAATACTTTTTAGAGCATAAGGGGCAAATCATCAGCTCTCAAGTGTTAGAGAATAACTTATGGGAGCAAGCGATTGATGATTCCACTTTGCGCACTTACATTAAAGTGTTGCGCAAGCTTTTGGGTAAAAATTGTATAGAAACGCATAAGGGGGTGGGCTATCGCTTTAACCCACTATGAAAAAAAATCCCTCAAACTCTTTTTAGGGACTTATTTAGGCTCTTCGTTTGTGTTAATGCTAGTGATTAGCGTTTTAGCGTTTAATTATGAAAAAAACGAAAAAATCAAAATGATACGCATGGACATGGACAAAATGGCTTCTAAGATCGCTAGTGAAGTGGTTGCCTTGCACATGCAAACGCATGGGGATTATCATAACGCTTTAAACGCTCTCATATCACGCTATAAAGACACTTCCATAGCCCTTTTTGATAATAAAAAGCGTGTTTTATACTCCAATATCCCTGAAAGCGCGGATCTGATTAAAACCCATAAAGAGGGGGGTTTTTTCAGTTTTAAGGGGGAATATTACCTGTTCAGCGATGAAACTTTCGCTCATTTAGGCGTGGCTAAAATGCTTTTTAAAAATTCTAAACCCCTTCGTTTTTCTTCTTTGTATCGTAATATTGTTTTAGTGTTTGTCATAGCGTTTTTATGCGTGATAGGGGTTTCTGTGTTTTTAGGGCGTTTGTTTTTAAAGCCCATTAGGAATGAAATCACGCGCATCGATCATTTTTTAAAAAACACCACGCATGAATTAAACACCCCCATGAGCGCTTTAGTCTTGTCTTTAAAAACCCTAGAAGACAACCAACAACACCGCCGCATTAAAATCGCTATCCAGCGCATGAGTTTTTTATACCGCTCGCTCTCTTATTTAGTGATGCAAGATATTGAGCGCGAATCCTTTGTGCTTTTAGATTTAAAAGCCCTAATTATTAAAGAAAACACGCTTTTTAGCGAGATGATAGACTACCACAAGCTGGAATTTAAAAGCGATCTAGTAGAGATGGCGTTTAAGGCTAAAGAGCAGGATTTTATTTCGCTTTATAGCAATTTGCTCATGAATGCGATCAAATACAGCGTCATGCACGGGTATATCCACATAGAGCTAACGCATGAGTTTTTGAAAGTGAAAAATTTGGGGTATGAAATCCCTAAAGACAAGATCACCGAATTAAGCGTTCGTTACGCGCGTTTCAATTCTAGCGTGTTGGGTTATGGTATAGGGTTAGATTTAGTGAAAAAAGTGTGCGAAAAGTATAAAATGCGTTTAGAAATTCATAGCGAACCCTCTTTAAAGGGATCGTTTCATGAAAATTCGTTCTGTATTCATTTTCAAGGATAAAGATGCTTTCAGTGTATGAAAAAGGGAATGCCCTAGACAAAAGGGCGCTTGAAGAATGGCTTTTAAGCGAAGACATTTTAATGGAAAACGCTGCTATGGCTTTAGAAAGGGTGGTTTTACAAAACGCTTCTTTAGGTGCTAAAGTCATTATCCTTTGTGGGAGTGGGGATAACGGAGGCGATGGCTATGCGTTAGCCAGGCGTTTAGCGGGGCGTTTTAAAGTGTTAGTCTTTGAAATGAAACTAGCCAAAAGCCCCATGTGCCAATTGCAAAAAGAAAGGGCCAAAAAAGTGGGGGTAATCATCAAAGCATGGGAAGAAAAGAATGAAGATTTAGAATGCGATGTTTTAGTGGATTGCGTGGTAGGGAGCGCTTTTAAGGGCGAATTAGAGCCGTTTTTAGACTTTGAAAGCCTTTCTCAAAAAGCGCGCTTTAAAATCGCTTGCGACATTCCTAGCGGGATAGATTCTAAAGGGAGGGTGGATAAGAGAGCGTTTAAAGCGGATATGACTATCAGCATGGGCGCTATCAAATCATGCTTACTAAGCGATAGGGCTAAAGACTATGTAGGGGAATTGAAAGTGGGGCATTTGGGGGTTTTTAATCAAATTTATGAGATCCCAACAGACACTTTTTTATTAGAAAAAAGCGATCTCAAACTGCCCTTAAGGGATAGAAAAAACGCTCATAAGGGCGATTACGGGCATGCGCATGTTCTTTTAGGCAAGCATAGTGGGGCGGGGTTATTGAGCGCTTTAAGCGCGTTGAGTTTTGGATCTGGGGTGGTGAGCGTTCAAGCGTTAGAATGCGAGATAACTTCTAATAACAAGCCTTTAGAATTGGTCTTTTGTGAAAATTTCCCTAAAAAGCTCAGCGCGTTCGCTCTTGGCATGGGTTTAGAAAATATTCCAAAGGATTTTAAGAAGTGGCTTGGATTAGCCCCATGCGTTTTAGATGCGGGCGTTTTTTACCATAAAGAGGTATTGCAAGCTTTAGAAAAAGAAGTGATCTTAACCCCTCACCCTAAAGAGTTTTTATCGTTATTAAAATCAGTGGGGATCAATATAAGCATGCTAGAATTATTAGACAATAAACTAGAAATCGCAAGGGATTTTTCTCAAAAATACCCCAAAGTGGTTTTGCTTTTAAAGGGGGCTAATACCCTAATCGCTCATCAAGGGCGAACTTTTATCAACAATTTAGGGAGCGTGGCTTTAGCCAAAGCTGGGAGTGGCGATGTGTTAGCGGGGCTGATTGTAAGCCTGCTTTCTCAAAATTATACGCCTTTAGACGCCGCTATTAACGCAAGCCTAGCGCACGCCCTAGCGGGTTTAGAATTTAAGAATAATTACGCTTTAACGCCCTTAGATTTGATAGAAAAGATCAAACGACTATAAAAGGATAAAAATGGATCATTTAAAGCATTTGCAGCAATTGCAAAACATTGAAAGGATCGTGCTTTCAGGCATTGTGTTGGCCAATCATAAGATTGAAGAGGTCCATAGCGTTTTAGAGCCTAGCGACTTTTACTACCCGCCTAACGGCTTGTTTTTTGAAATCGCTTTAAAACTGCATGAAGAAGATTGCCCCATTGATGAGAATTTTATCCGCCAAAAAATGCCTAAAGACAAGAAAATCAATGAAGAAGATCTAGTCGCTATTTTTGCAGCAAGCCCCATAGATAATATTGAAGCCTATGTGGAAGAGATTAAAAACGCTTCCATTAAACGAAAACTTTTTGGCTTGGCTAACACCATTAGAGAGCAAGCCCTAGAAAGCGCGCAAAAATCCAGCGATATTTTAGGCGCTGTGGAGCGAGAAGTCTATGCGCTATTGAATGGCAGCACCATAGAGGGCTTTAGGGATATTAAAGAAGTGCTTGAAAGCACGATGGATCTCATTACAGAAAACCAAAGAAAGGGGAGTTTGGAAGTTACTGGCATACCGACTGGCTTTGTCCAATTGGATAATTATACGAGCGGTTTCAATAAGGGGAGTTTAGTCATTATAGGGGCAAGGCCGTCTATGGGTAAAACCAGTTTGATGATGAACATGGTCTTATCCGCGCTCAATGACGATAGGGGGGTAGCGGTTTTTAGTTTGGAAATGTCCGCAGAGCAACTCGCTTTAAGGGCGTTATCGGATCTCACTTCTATTAACATGCATGATTTAGAAAGCGGGAGGCTTGATGATGATCAATGGGAAAATTTAGCCAAATGCTACGATCATCTTTCTTGCAAAAAACTCTTTTTCTACGATAAAAGCTATGTGAGGATAGAGCAAATCCGCTTGCAACTGCGAAAGCTTAAATCCCAACACAAGGAATTGGGTATCGCTTTTATTGACTATTTGCAACTCATGTCAGGGAGCAAAGCCACTAAAGAACGCCATGAGCAAATCGCTGAAATTTCAAGGGAGCTTAAAACCTTAGCCAGAGAGTTAGAAATCCCTATCATAGCGTTAGTCCAACTCAACCGTAGCCTAGAAAATAGGGACGATAAACGGCCCATTCTTTCGGATATTAAAGACAGCGGAGGGATTGAACAAGATGCGGATATTGTTTTATTTTTGTATAGAGGCTATATCTATCAAATGAGGGCTGAAGACAACAAAATAGACAAACTCAAAAAAGAAGGCAAAGTTGAAGAAGCGCAAGAGTTGCACCTGAAAGTTAATGAAGAAAGGCGTATCCACAAACAAAATGGCAGTATTGAAGAGGCTGAAATCATTGTGGCTAAAAACAGGAATGGGGCTACAGGAACGGTTTATACGCGCTTTAACGCTCCTTTCACGCGCTATGAAGACATGCCCATAGATTCTCATTTAGAAGAGGGACAAGAAACTAAAGTGGATTATGATATAGTTACAACTTGAAAGACAAAACTTTTCAGGGGGCGTTTGAACTTCTTGCAACCCCCAAAGAATACTTATGGTGTGGGGTTATTTTAAGCCTTTTGTTGGCGATCAATCTCTATTTAGAATACTTGAATTACCAAAAGCTTGATTTTTCAAAACCTACAAGCTTGAACGCTCAAATCTTATTACAATACCCTAAAACGAAAGATCAAAAAACCTATTTTGTTTTAAAGCTCCAATCAAAGGGCATGATCTTTTACACCACCATTAAAGAGCCCTTAAAAAACCTCCAATACCGCCACGCACATTTTTTTGGCAGGATCAAATCTTGTTCGTTCTTAGAATCGTTAAAATCATGCTTTTTTCAAACCTATTCTTTTTCTTTAACACGCAAACAAGATTTCAAATCGCATGCACGCCATTTCATTGATAGCGTTCATTCCAACGCTTTGGTGGGCAATTTGTATCGAGCGTTATTCATAGGGGATAGCTTGAATAAAGACTTAAGAGATAGGGCTAACGCGCTAGGGATCAACCACTTACTAGCCATTAGCGGGTTTCATTTAGGGATTTTGAGCGCGAGCGTGTATTTTCTTTTTTCTCTTTTTTATACCCCCTTACAAAAACGCTATTTCCCTTACAGGAACGCTTTTTATGATATAGGGGTTTTGGTGTGGGTTTTTTTGCTGGGGTATTTATTGCTATTAGATTTTTTACCCTCTTTTTTCAGGGCGTTTTTAATGGGCTTATTAGGGTTTTTGGCATGCTTTTTTGGGGTAAGGATTTTGAGTTTTAAACTTTTGATTTTAGCGTGCTGTATTGCAATAGCTCTGCTTCCTAAATTGCTTTTTAGCGTGGGGTTTTTGCTCTCTGTGTGTGGGGTATGGTATATCTTTTTATTTTTAAAACACACTCAAATTTTTTTTAAAGATTCTTCTTTTTTAATGCGATCTTTTCAAGCGATCGCTTTAAGCGTGTTAGTGTTTTTGAACATGCTCATTATCGCGCATGCCTTTTTCCCTATGTTTTCGCCCTACCAGCTCTTTAGCATTCCTTTAGGCTTGATTTTTATCGTGTTTTTCCCTTTGAGTTTGTTCTTGCATGCGGTGGGTTTGGGATCTTTATTGGATCATTTTTTAAGCATGCCTTTAACAATCCCTACGATTTCGGTTCCTTCACCCTTATGGCTTTTAGGGGCGCATTTGTTTTTAACGATTCTAAGTGCGCGTTTTTTTAAGGTTTATTTAAGCATGAATGTTTTAAGCGCGGGCTTTTTCTTGTATTGTTGCTATCAATATATTATAATGCCTAGTTCAATTGTAGGTTAGAAAAGTCATTTTTAGGGATCAAATAATTGCTTAAAAAAATCACGCACCAAATCAAAGCTTTAAGCGAATTGGTCGCTTTGGAGCATACGATATTTTCTAGCATGTTTTTACTCATGGCTATGGTCATAAGCTCCTATCAAAAAAATCAAACGCTCTTTTTTGGGTTAGAAACCTTAATCCTTTGCTTTTTAGCCTTATTAGGGGCAAGAAACTTCGCTATGGGGTTTAACCGCTTGGTGGATAGGGATATTGATAAGGATAACCCAAGGACGAAAAACCGCCCGAGCGTGGATGGTAGGATCAGCGTTAAAGGCATGGTCATTTTTAGCGCTTCAAACGCCCTTTTATTCGTGGGGGTGAGCTATTTCATTAACCCTTTAGCTTTCAAGCTCTCGTTACCTTTTTTAATCATTTTAGGGGGGTATTCGTATTTCAAGCGCTTTTCTTCTTTGGCGCATTTCATCGTGGGTTTGGCTTTGGGTTTAGCCCCTATTGCGGGAAGCGTGGCGGTTTTAGGGGATATTCCTTTATGGAATGTCTTTTTGGCTTTAGGGGTGATGCTGTGGGTGGCTGGGTTTGATTTGCTCTATTCTTTACAGGATATGGAGTTTGATAAACAAAGGGGCTTGTTTTCCATTCCTAGTCAATTAGGGGAAAAATGGTGCTTGAATCTTTCAAGGCTCTCGCACCTTGTAGCACTGATATGCTGGCTTTTTTTTGTGAAATGCTATCATGGGGGGCTTTTTGCGTATTTAGGCTTAGGGGTTTCAGCCTTGATCTTGCTCTATGAGCAGATCTTAGTGGCCAGAGATTATAAAAACATCCCTAAAGCCTTTTTTGTGAGTAATGGCTATTTGGGGGTGGTGTTTTTTATTTTCATCGTCCTTGATGTGGGGTTCAAACATGCATGAGTTGGTTTTAAGATCCCAAGCTTTAGGGTTTGAAACGCGCTTAGTCCAGTGCGATTTGTCGTTCTCTTATGAAAGGTTTATTTCTAAAAGCAAACGTTCTTTAGCGGTGTTAGAAGAATTTGATTGGTTAAATTCTGGCTTTGATTTTTCACGCTTGAACGTTGAAAATGACACTTTGGAATTGCTTAAAGCGCTGTATTTCAAATTAGAAAAATTAGAGAGCCTGCTTTTAAAAGAAAACTTGCTTGAATTGGAGCAAAATAACCGCATCATCGCTTTAGGGCATGGACTTATTTGCTTAAAAAAACAAAGCCTGATAGCGCCTCAAACTTATTATGGGCGTTGCGTGTTAGAGGGGAAAATCCTAGCCTTTTTTGGCGTGGCAAGGGATAAAGATTTTTTAGAAATCACGCGCATGCATGCCTTAGATATTAAGCGTTATGATTCTTTCATTGTCCATAGCGAAAGAAAAGGCTTAAAATTATGAACGGGAGCAATCATGTTATCTTCTAATGATTTGTTTATGGTCGTTTTAGGAGCGATTTTATTAGTATTGGTGTGCTTGGTGGGGTATTTGTATCTTAAAGAAAAAGAGTTTTACCATAAAATGAGGCGTTTAGAAAAAACCTTAGACGAATCCTATCAAGAAAATTATATTTATTCTAAGCGTTTGAAAGAATTAGAGGGGCGTTTGGAAGGCCTTTCTTTAGAAAAGAGCGCTAAAGAGGATAGCTCATTAAAAACGACCCTTTCACACCTTTATAACCAGCTGCAAGAAATCCAAAAATCCATGGACAAAGAACGCGATTATTTAGAAGAAAAAATCATTACTTTAGAAAACAAATTCAAAGACATGGGGCATTATGCCGCTAGCGATGAAATCAACGAAAAACAGGTTTTGAAAATGTATCAAGAGGGTTATAGCGTGGATTCTATTTCTAAAGAATTTAAAGTGAGTAAGGGCGAGGTGGAATTTATACTGAACATGGCAGGGTTAAAATGGTAGCTTTAAGCAACGCTCTTTCAAGGGTTTTTGGCTCTGTGGCTGGCTATAAATTCCCTTCTTTTATCCAAAAAGGCATCAACGCCCTTTACATTAAGATCTTTAAAATTGATTTGAGCGAGTTTGAGCCTTTAGAAAACTATAAGAGTTTGAACGCCCTTTTCACGCGCTCCTTAAAAAAAGAACGGCCCTTTGACAAAGCCCCTAATATTTGCATTGCGCCTTGCGACGCTTTGATCACCGAATGCGCTTTTTTAGACAACGATACCGCTTTACAGATTAAAGGCATGCCCTATAAAGCGCATGAATTAGTGGGCGAAATCAACCCCTTAAGCCCTTCTTTTTTCTATGCGAATTTTTACCTTTCGCCAAAAGATTACCACCACTACCACGCCCCTTGCGATTTAGAAATTGTAGAAGCTCGTTATTTTGCGGGGAAATTACTACCAGTCAATAAACCCTCATTACACAAAAACAACAATCTGTTTGTGGGCAATGAACGGGTGGTGCTTGTTGCAAAAGACATTCAAGGCAATAGGTTGTATTTTGTAGCGGTGGGAGCGTTAAATGTGGGTAAAATGCGTTTTAATTTTGATAAGAATATCCAAACTAACGCTAAAGTCCGTTTCATGCAAACCTACTCTTACAACCCCCCCATTAAGGTTAAAAAGGGGGATAATTTAGGGAATTTTGAAATGGGCTCTACTATCGTTTTATTCATTCAAAACACCGCTTTTAAAGATTTGAAAGAAAAAAGCGTGAAGTTTGGGGAAAGTATAGGGGAATTTCATGCCAACTGACAACGATTTAAAAACTTCTATTGTGGAATTGTTGAACGATTTAGACGCGCTTTTAGTGGCTCACTTTTATCAAAAAGATGAGATTGTAGAGTTAGCCCACCACACAGGCGATAGCTTGGAATTGGCCAAAATCGCAAGCCAGAGTGATAAAAACCTCATCGTGTTTTGCGGGGTGCATTTCATGGGTGAGAGCGTGAAAGCCCTAGCCTTTGACAAGCAAGTGATCATGCCCAAACTCTCATGCTGTTCTATGGCGAGGATGATAGACAGCCATTACTACGATAAAAGCGTTCATTTATTGAAAGAATACGGCGTTAAAGAATTTTACCCTATCACTTATATCAATTCTAACGCTGAAGTGAAAGCCAAAGTCGCTAAAGATAACGGCGTGGTCTGCACCAGCAGGAACGCTTCTAAAATCTTTAATCACGCTTTAAAACAAAATAAAAAAATCTTTTTTTTACCGGATAAATGCTTGGGGGAAAATCTAGCCTTAGAAAACGGCTTAAAAAGCGCGGTTTTAGGCGTGAATAATCAAGAAGAAATCAAAAACGCTGATGTGGTTTGTTATAACGGCTTTTGTTCGGTGCATCAGCTCTTCAAACTAGAAGACATTGAATTTTACCGCCAAAAATACCCAGATATTTTAATCGCTGTCCATCCAGAGTGCGAGCCTAGTGTAGTTTCTAATGCGGATTTTAGCGGATCAACGAGTCAAATCATAGAATTTGTAGAAAAGCTAAGCCCTAATCAAAAAGTCGCCATAGGCACTGAAAGCCATTTAGTCAATCGCTTGAAAGCCAAGCGCCATAATGAAAACACTTTCATTCTTTCTAGCACGCTCGCCTTTTGCCCCACCATGAACGAAACGACTTTAAAAGATTTGTTTGAAGTCTTAAAAGCCTATAAAAACCACAGGGCTTATAATACGATTGAATTAAAAGATGAGGTGGCGCGCTTAGCCAAACTCGCTTTAACTAAAATGATGGAGTTGTCCTAATGGAGATAAAAACCTTTTTAGAATGCGCTTTAAAAGAAGATTTAGGGCATGGGGATTTGTTTGAAAGGGTGTTAGAAAAGGATTTTAAAGCCACGGCTTTTGTTAGGGCTAAACAAGAGGGCGTGTTTTCAGGCGAAAAATACGCTTTAGAGTTGCTTCAAATGACCGGCATTGAATGCACTCAAACCATTAAAGATAAAGAGCGTTTCAAGCCTAAAGACACCCTAATGGAGATTAGGGGGGATTTTAGCATGCTTTTAAAGATTGAGCGCACCCTTTTAAATCTTTTGCAACACAGCAGCGGAATCGCCACTTTAACGAGTCGTTTTGTAGAAGCTTTAAATTCTCACAAAGTGCGTTTGTTGGACACGAGAAAAACCAGACCCCTTTTAAGGATCTTTGAAAAATATTCGGTGCTTAATGGGGGAGCGAGCAACCACCGCTTGGGGCTAGATGACGCTTTAATGCTTAAGGATACGCATTTAAAGCATGTGAAAGACTTAAAAAGCTTTTTAACGCATGCCAGAAAAAACTTGCCTTTCACAGCTAAAATTGAAATTGAATGCGAGAGCTTTGAAGAGGCCAAAAACGCCATGAATGCGGGAGCGGATATTGTGATGTGCGATAACATGAGCGTTGGAGAAACAAAAGAAATTGCCGCTTACAGAGAGGCGCATTACCCTTTTGTCTTATTGGAAGCGAGCGGGAACATCTCGCTAGAGAGTATCAACGCTTACGCCAAAAGCGGCGTGGATGCCATTAGCGTAGGGGCTTTAATCCATCAAGCCACTTTCATTGACATGCACATGAAGATGGCTTAAAAACTTTAAAAAGGGGTTATTGGCATGCTAAAAGAATATTTAGAAGGCATTAAAAACATCACGCCTGAAAGTAATGAACTCACGCACCGCCCTTCTTTATATACCTTGCTTAAGGGTTTAAAAGAAAATTTCAATAAAGAATTTAAGATTGAACATGAGCCTGAAAGAAAGCAAGGAAGCCAGCCTGATTTTCGCATCTCTTATCAAGGGCTAAACATTGGCTATATAGAAAATAAAAGGGTAGGGACTAATCTTAACCAGCTCTTAAAAAGCGATCAAGTTCTTAAATACTTAGAATTGAATCCTAACCTCATGCTCACCGATTACCTTAATTTCATGTGGGTAGGGAAAGATGAATAGAATAAACCTTTAATCAAAAGAGAAATTTCTATCGCTAGCCTTGATGAACTTTCTAAATCTCTAAAACCAAAACCACAAACCGAGCGCGATCTCATTGAATTTTTTAGAGGCTTTTTCAATTACGAACCAGCCCCTATTACTAACGCTAAAGATTTCGCAACGCATTTGAGCGCACCCACCAAGTATTTAAAAGACGCTTTAATCGCATACCAAAAAGACACGCATGTTTCTAGCATTTTTAACAATTTTAAAGAATATCTTTATGAAGAATTGAGTTTTGAAGACTTTAGCGATGCGTTCGCTCAAACGCTCACCTACAGCCTTTTTATAGCCAAGCTCAACCACCCTTTTGAAAAAATTAATTTGGATAACGTGAGAAGCTCCATCCCTAAAAATTTCGCTGTGATCAGAGAAATGGCGGATTTTTTAAAGAAGCTTGATGCAATCAAAGAAATCCAATGGCTTTTAAATGAAATTTTAAGCTTGATCAATCATGTTGATATGGACTCTATCATTAAAGATTTGAATGACGATAAAGACCCTTATTTACACTTTTATGAAACCTTTTTAAGCGCTTATGACCCTAAATTGCGAGAGAAAAAGGGCGTGTATTACACCCCAGATTCTGTGGTGAGATTCATCATTAACGCTTTGGATAGCCTGCTCAAAACGCATTTCAAAGACGCTCCCTTAGGCTTAAAAAGCGCTTTAGATAACGAAAACATCAAGCTCTTAGATTTTGCTACCGGCACCGGCACTTTTTTATTGGAAGCGTTTAGAAAGGCGCTAGAAACGAGACAAACAAGCGATGGAGGCACCTCCACTAAAGAGGACAAATACCAAAACCTCTTGAAGCAATTCTATGGGTTTGAATACTTGATCGCTCCTTATGCGATCGCTCATTTGAATCTCAGCCAAGCCTTTAAGGAGGAATTTAAAAAACCTCTCAAAGAAAACGATGCGCTTAAAATCATTTTAACCAACACCCTCATACAGCCTAGTGAAATCGTTGCTTATCGTGGGCTAAACCCGATTTTTGAAAAAGAACTTTCAAACGCTCAAGAAATTAAAAAAAATGAAAAGATTCTTGTCATCACCGGTAACCCCCCTTATAGCGGGGCGAGCAGTAATGAGGGCTTGTTTGAATGGGAAGTGAAAGCCACTTACGGCATAGAGCCTGAATTTCAAACCATAGAAATTGAAAAAAAGGTTAAACTCACCGACAAAATCCAAACGCTTTTAAAGAACATTCAAACCCAAAAAGAAAGCAACAGCAAAAAAGACCTAAAGGCCCTTAAAAGTCTCCATTCCAAATACAAACTACAAAAGGAGAAAAACCCTAAATGGCTCTTAGACGATTATGTGAAATTCATGCGTTTCGCTCAAAACAAGATCGAATCATTAGGGCATGGCCTTTTTGGCTTTATCTCTAACAACGCTTTTTTAGACAACCCTACTTTTAGGGGGTTAAGATGCTCTCTTTTAGAATGCTACGATGAGCTTTATATCCTAAACTTGCATGGAAACGCTAGGAAAAAGGAGAAAACCCCACAAGGCACAACAGATGAAAATGTTTTCAATATCATGCAAGGTGTGTCCATCAACCTCTTTGTCAAAAAGGTGCAAGCCACCAAGCAAAAAATTTTGCAAAAAATCTATTATTATGATGTGTATGGTGAAAGGGCTGAAAAATACGCTTTTTTAGACCAAAATGATTTGAATAGTATCAATTGGCTTGAGCTTGCCCCAAGAGAGCCTTTTTACTCACTCATACCCCAAGAAACGCCCTTGTTAGAGGAATACGAGCAAGGCTTTAGCGTTCAGGAGATGTTTCAAGTTGGAAGCACCGGTATCTGTTCGCAACGAGACCATGTCGTTTTCCATAAGGACAAAGAAAGCTTGCTAAAGCTTCTAAAAGATTTTTCAACTTTAGAGCCTAGCGAGTTACGCAGAAAATATGATATTAGCGACTCTGATGCCATTAATGGTTAGAGACTGTGCCAATACCGCCCTTTTGATTATCGTTGGACTTATTACACTGGTGAAAGTGGGTTTTTAGTTGGACCCGTATATCAAGTTTTTAAACACATGTTACCCCCCCAACAAACCCTAAAACACCCCATCAAACGCGCAAAAATATCGCGCTAATTACTTCTCGCAGATTTTGTCAATCACAAAAAAGCGGCGTAGGATTTGTTAGTAATAAAATTTCAGATTTGCGCACTTGGACATGTCCAGGAATGGAGGGAGGCGATTACGTAAATCCACTATACCATAACCCCAACTACACCGAAAATTTTACGCCAAAATTTAGAAGCTTTATAGACAAGCATTATAGCCACCATTTTGAGCCGCTAGAGGTTTTAGGCTATATCTATGCGCTATTGTATTCCCCAAACTACCGCAAGCGTTATGAAGACTTCCTCAAAATCGATTACCCTAAAATCCTTTTCACAAACAATAAAGATTTGTTCAGGGCTTTAAGCCTTTTAGGGATTGAACTGATCGGCTTGCATGTCTTAAATAAAGAAAGCTTGAATCACAGCTTTGACAAATTAAAAGATGCCACCATAGGCGAATCCTACTATAAAGAAGCGCATGATCGTAACCCCATTATCAAAAAACCCTCTCATAACGAACCAGAACAACGCCTTTATATCAACCATAGCGCTTATTTTAGGGGGGTGAGTAAAGAAATTTATCATTACATGATAGGGGGGTATAGCGTTTTAGAAAAATATTTAAAAAGCCATACAAACGAGCGTTGCGACTTTGATCATGTAAGCAACATCATTAAAGTCATCGCGCGCACGATTGAAATCCAAAAAACGCTTGGATTTTTGACGAGCGATTTGCCCCATTTAAAAGGGAATGACAGCAAAGCCTTAATGCAAGAAATCTTGCAAAATCCACCCCCCCCCCCCCATTTAATGCCAATATCGCCCTTATCTTATCGCGCCAAGCCAAAGCCATCGGAGATTTTGACTTTGATGCCGCATTCATCAGCAAAGAAGCAAGCGATAACAATATCTATCGCAGAGGCGGAGGTTCAGCCTTCCCTTTATTCTGCCTTATCTAATCTCGCTCTCATTTGCGATAGAGGCTCTAAAGTAAGCCCCATTTCTAATGTTTTTGTAACGGGCATGCTTTGCGATTTGCATTTGAATGGATCGGGGAGTTATGCGTTTTTGTTGTATCGTTTAAAATAGGTGGGGATAGATAGCTTCTATCATTTGATGCATTTGATGAGAACAAAGCTAGAGATTAAACATTAAGATAGCCTTAAAATGCTTGTGTTAAAATGGCTAGAGTAGCAGATATAAAAGGTTAGTCAATCATGGATTTTTTAAAAGAAAACTTAAATACTATCATAGAGGGGGATTGTTTAGAAAAATTAAAAGATTTTCCTGACAGAAGCGTTGATTTTATCTTTGCTGACCCCCCATATTTTATGCAAACAGAGGGGGAATTGAAGCGTTTTGAAGGCACAAAATTTCAAGGCGTTGAGGATCATTGGGATAAATTTGGATCTTTTGAAGAATACGATACCTTTTGTTTGGGTTGGCTAAAAGAATGCCAAAGGATTTTAAAAGATAATGGCAGTATTTGTGTGATAGGGAGTTTCCAAAATATTTTTAGAATTGGTTTTCATTTGCAAAATTTAGGGTTTTGGATACTCAATGATATTATTTGGCATAAGAGCAACCCGGTGCCTAATTTTGCTGGCAAGAGATTGTGTAACGCTCATGAAACGCTTATTTGGTGCGCTAAACACAAAAACAGCAAAGTTACCTTTAATTATAAAACAATGAAGTATCTCAATAATGACAAACAAGAAAAATCAGTTTGGCAAATCCCTATTTGCATTGGTAACGAAAGACTAAAAGATGCGCAAGGTAAAAAAGTGCATTCCACGCAAAAACCAGAAGCGCTCTTAAAAAAAATCATTTTAAGCGCGACTAAACCTAAAGATATTATTTTAGATCCCTTTTTTGGCACAGGCACAACAGGGGCTGTGGCTAAATCCATGAACAGGTATTTTATCGGCATTGAAAAAGATTCTTTTTATATTAAAGAAGCAGTAAAACGCCTTAATAACACTAAGGATAAAAGCGATTTTATCACTAATTTAGAATTAGAAACTAAACCCCCAAAAATCCCTATAAGTCTTTTAATTTCTAAACAATTATTAAAAATCGGGGATTTTTTATACTCGCCTAACAAAGAAAAAATTTGTCAAGTTTTAGAAAACGGACAAGTGAGGGATAATGAAAACTATGAAACTTCTATTCATAAGATGAGCGCTAAATATTTGAATAAAACCAACCATAATGGCTGGAAATTTTTTTATGCGTATTACCAAAATCAATTTTTATTGCTAGATGAATTGCGTTATATCTGCCAAAAGAACTCTTAATGGACTATCAAACCTTTAACGAGATTTTTAATCGTTTTGTTTTTGGAACATCTAAAGCAAAATTACTTGAAAATATTGCTGAAAACCCTGAACGCTATTTGGGGATTTTTAGACCCACTAAGCCTAAGACAAAACTATTACAAAATTTATTGACTTCCCATGAGATTAAGTTTGGCGATGCGTTTGAATGCTTAATAGAACAATATTTAAAAGAGCATAACTTTTCACCTTTATCTAAAAAAATTCCTTATTACAATAAGGATAAAGAAAAAAGGGAATCTTTAGAATTAGATCAGTTTGCTAAAAAAGATAACACCTATTATTTTATAGAACAAAAAATGCGAGACGACCATGACAGCGCCAAAAAGAGAGGGCAAATAGATAACTTTGAAAGAAAATTAGAGGCTTTAATCCATCGTTATGGCGAAAACATTCAAGGCTATTTTTACTTTATAGATGAGAGTTTGAATAAAAATCAAAATTATTATAAAGAAGAATTGCAAAAATTATCTGTTGATTATGGCGCGCCTTTGAAATTGTGTTATGGTAAGGGGTTGTTTGAATCTCTTAATATCCCGCAAGTTTGGGCTGAGGTTTTAAACCATTTAGTGCGATGGCGTGAAATTTTACCGGACTTACCCAGTTTGAATTTTGATGAAAATCCTTTAGAGAGCTTTAAAGAAATCAAAGATTTAGCGCCAAGCGTTTATAGAAAGCTTTTGGATAATGATGAAATTTTCAATCTTGTGTTAATTTTATTCCCAGAACAAAAAGTTTTAAAAATGTTAGTGGAGCATTTAGACGACAAAATAAAACGATTTATCAGCAATTAGCGTCAAAGTTAGAGGAAAAGTTATTGTCTTTGCGATAGAGGCTCTAAAGTAAGCCCTATTTCTAATGTTTTTGTAACGAACACGCTTTGTGATTTGCATTTGAATGGATCGGGGAGTTATGCGTTTTTGTTGTATCGTTTAGGCTCAAAATGAGTGAATGAATGGGCATGTTATCTAAATTTTAGATAGAATAAACGCAAAAAATTGAATAAAACCTTAAAGGTGATTCTTTCTAATCTCAAAAATGGGTGGTGCTATTAACAATGACAAAACGACTTTTTAAAGGGTTGTTAGCGATTTCTCTTGCGGTGAGTTTGCATGGTGGTGAAGTTAAGGAAAAAAAGCCGGTCAAGCCGGTTAAAGAAGATCCGCAAGAATTAGCAGCTAAAAGGGTGGAAGCGTTCAATCGTTTCACGAATGTGGTTACAGAAATTGAAAAAAAATATGTGGATAAAATCAGTATTTCTGAGATCATGACTAAAGCGATTGAAGGCTTGCTCTCTAATTTGGACGCGCATTCAGCGTATTTGAATGAAAAGAAGTTTAAGGAATTTCAAGCCCAAACCGAGGGCGAATTTGGGGGGCTTGGGATCACGGTGGGCATGCGCGATGGCGTTTTGACCGTTATTGCTCCCTTAGAAGGCACTCCCGCTTACAAGGCTGGGGTTAAAGCGGGCGATAACATTTTAAAAATCAATAACGAAAGCACGCTGAGCATGAGCATTGATGATGCGATCAACCTCATGCGCGGCAAGCCAAAAACCCCTATTCAGATCACCGTTGTAAGAAAAAACGAGCCAAAACCCTTGGTGTTTAACATTGTTAGAGACATCA
This sequence comes from Helicobacter pylori, assembly GCF_003637685.1. Lineage (GTDB taxonomy): Bacteria > Campylobacterota > Campylobacteria > Campylobacterales > Helicobacteraceae > Helicobacter > Helicobacter pylori_CJ. The sequence continues at coordinate 44,260 of NZ_MVWW01000010.1, forward strand.
TTAAAGTCCCCTCTGTCTATGTGAAAAAGATTGAAAAAACCCCTTATTTGTATGTGAGAGTCAATTCTTTTGATAAAAATGTTACCAAATCGGTTTTAGACGGCTTGAAAGCTAACCCTAAAACTAAAGGGATCGTGTTGGATTTAAGAGGCAATCCTGGAGGGTTATTAAACCAAGCGGTAGGCTTGTCTAACCTCTTTATTAAAGAGGGGGTTTTAGTCTCTCAAAAAGGCAAAAACAAAGAAGAAAATTTAGAATACAAGGCTAACGGCAGAGCCCCTTATACCAATTTGCCTATAGCGGTGTTAGTCAATGGCGGTTCAGCGAGCGCGAGCGAGATTGTCGCAGGGGCACTGCAAGATCACAAACGGGCCATCATTATCGGTGAAAAAACCTTTGGTAAGGGAAGCGTGCAGATGCTGCTCCCTGTCAATAAAGATGAAGCCATTAAGATCACGACCGCGCGCTACTATTTGCCGAGCGGGCGCACCATTCAAGCTAAAGGGATCACGCCTGATATTGTGATTTATCCGGGTAAAGTGCCAGAAAATGAAAACAAATTCAGCTTGAAAGAAGCGGATTTGAAACATCATTTAGAGCAAGAGCTTAAAAAGATTGATGATAAAACCCCTAATTCCAAAGAGGCGGATAAAGACAAGAAAAATGAAGAGGAAAAAGAGGTTACTCCTAAAATGATCAATGATGACATTCAACTAAAAACCGCTATTGACAGCTTGAAAACCTGGTCTATCGTGGATGAGAAAATGGATGAAAAAGCGCCTAAGAAGAAATAAAAACTCATGGGGTTTTTATTTGAAAAATCGTTAATGGGTTTTTTAGCTCATTCAATCAAAACCCTTAAAATCATTGGCTTGATTTTAAGCTTTTTGGCCATTTTTTTGGCTGCTGAAAACACTCATGAGCCAGAAGAAATCAAGGCTAAAGTGGCTTATGTGAAAATCTCTCAATTAGAAGATTTGGAAAACAACCCGGTTTATATCGGTCAAACCATAGGCGTAACTTATGATTTATTATTGTTTGATGCTGAGTTTTTGGAAGCTAAAATCAAAGACGGGTTGGATAAAACCCAAATTGAGCTTTTAAACAAGATGCCTAAATGGAAAAAAGTGGAAAAAGAGCTTTTCAGAGCGACCTATTATTACAAGATTAAGGGCATAAAAGCGAGTATTCCGCCTTTAGAAGTGAGCGCGTTCTCCAATAAAGACAAATATATAGATCATTCCATAGCCCCAAAAGTTACTTTGCAAGTAACGGATTTATCCAAAAACCCTCGTTATGCAAAAATCATGGCTAAAGATTTGCAAGTCTTGCAATACAAAACCAAAGATTACGACGATAAAAACAATATTTTGGTGATGGAATTAGCGTTCAAAGAAGCCACTTGGGAAGATTTTCACATCAAAGAAGCGATCAAGCAAGGGTTTGATAACGCTTCTTTAAACCAGACCAAGGCTAAAGAAGGGAGCGTTTTTTATTATTGCGTGTTGCCTAAAACCCTTCAAAACCTTTCTTTTGATTATTTTTCGCTTTCAAATAGGCAGTTTAAGACCTTATCTTTTTCAACCATTCCCACTCAAGACACTACCGGTATTCAAAGCGATCTCATCCCTAAAAACAATTTTTTAGTCTTTTCTAATGTGGCGTTGCTCGCTTTGTGCGTGTTTTTCTTGGTGTTGTTTTTCATTTTTGGGCGCAAACTCATTTTTTTAGGGCTTGGGATTTTGTGCTTAGGGTTTGTTTTGTATCACCTTTTATTCACGCAAAAATCAGCCCTATTGCTCGCTCATAAAAAAATCCGCATTCTGCCCACGCAAAATTCCACCATTTTAGGGCTTTCTAAAAATGAAATGCCGATTAAAATTGTAGGTTCGCATGATGATTATTACAAAATCCTAACGCCGCATGAACAAATAGGATGGGTCAAAAAAGATGAAATCAAATAAAAAGTCAAATCGTTTGAGAGCGATTTATAGGGCTTTAGTGATCGCTATAGGACTAGCTGTTATCATTGTTTTCAATTATTTTAACCGCAAAAATAATAACGCGCGCTCCAGCCGTAAAACTTGCGCATGTTTTTTCACGCTCACAGGGGTTACTTTAGAAAAAATAGGCGCTTTTGATACGGACGCTAAACTCATTGTCTTAAACCACCAAAGCTTACTAGACATTATTTATTTAGAAGCCTACCATCCTAGTAATATTTGCTGGATCGCTAAAAAAGAACTAGGCGAAATCCCCTTTTATGGGCATGCCTTAACGGATACCGGAATGATTTTAATTGACAGAGAGGATAAAAAGGGGATTGTGAGCCTTTTGAAAGCGTGTAAGGAAAAGCTAGACCAAAACCGCCCCTTAGTGATTTTCCCTGAAGGCACTAGAGGTAAAGGGGGAGAAAAATTCCTCCCTTTCAAGCAAGGGGCTAAGATTATCGCCGAAAAATTCCAGCTCAAAATCCAGCCCATGGTGTTAATCAATTCCATTAAAATCTTTAATTCCAAGCCCCTAGAAGCCTATAAAGCGCGCACCCGTTTAGTCATGCTAGAAAGCTATACTCCTGATTTTAACTCGCCCACCTGGTATGAAGAATTACAAGAACGCATGCAAAAAGAGTATTTAAAACACTACCACGAACTAAACGCATGAAGCTTTTTGACTACGCTCCTTTGAGTTTGGTTTGGCGGGAGTTTTTGCAAAGCGAATTTAAAAAGCCTTATTTCTTAGAAATAGAAAAACGCTATTTAGAAGCCCTAAAAAGCCCTAAAACCATTTTCCCCAAAAGCTCCAATCTGTTTTATGCGCTCAATCTAACGCCCCCTAGCGCAGTTAAAATCATCCTTTTAGGGCAAGATCCCTACCATTCCACCTACCTAGACAATGAGCAAGAATTGCCGGTGGCGATAGGCTTGAGCTTTAGCGTGGAAAAAAACGCCCCCATCCCCCCAAGCTTAAAAAATATTTTTAAAGAATTGCATGCGAATTTAGGCGTGCCTGTGCCTTGTTGTGGGGATTTGAGCGCATGGGCTAAAAGGGGCATGCTGTTATTGAACGCCATTTTAAGCGTGGAAAAAAACCAAGCCGCTTCGCACAAACACATTGGCTGGGAAGCTTTTAGCGATCAAATACTGATGCGCCTTTTTGAAACGACCGCCCCTTTAATCGTGGTGTTACTAGGGAAAGTCGCCCAAAAAAAGATCGCGCTAATTCCCCCTAATAAGCATATCATCATCACAGCCCCTCACCCTAGCCCATTATCTAGGGGGTTTTTAGGGAGTGGGGTTTTTACAAGCGTTCAAAAAGCTTATAGAGAGGTTTATCGCAAGGATTTTGATTTTAGTTTGTGATGAATGCTTGATGAGACAGAACCCCTTAAGAATGCCTTCATTTAAAAGCATTTGTGATAAAATAGTAATTTTTAAATAAAGGGAAAACATGCCAATTAGAATCGCTATCAATGGGACCGGGCGCATCGGTTTGTGCGCTATAAGAATTGCTAGTCAAAGAAAAGATATAGAGATTGTAGCCATCAATTCTACCGCTGAATTAGAAACTCTTTTGCATTTGATCCGTCATGACAGCGTGCATGGGCATTTTGAAGCCCAATTAAACGCCAATAGAACCCTAAATATCGGGCATAGTAAAAAGATTGTAGTGTTGAGCGAGCGAGACATTAACAAGCTTGATTTTTCTGTCGCTAACGCAGAAATCGTCATAGAATGCACGGGGAAATTCAATTCCTTAGAAGCTTCAAGCGCTCATCTTAAAAACAGCGTGAAAAAAGTCATCATCTCCGCTCCCGCGCAAAATACGCCCACCTTTGTCTATGGGGTGAATCACACCCATTACCATAACGAAAGCGTGATTTCTAACGCCTCTTGCACGACTAACGCTACCGCTCCTTTATTAAAAATCTTAGATGAAGCCTTTAAAGTAGAAAACGCGCTTTTAACCACCATCCACAGCTACACTAACGATCAAAACCTTTTAGACACCAAGCACAAAGACATCCGCCGCGCTAGAGCGGCTGGTTTAAACCTTATCCCCACAAGCACCGGCGTGAGCAAAGCCATTTCGCTAGTCTTACCGCATTTAGGCCCTAAAGTTACAGGGCTTGCGATTAGAGTGCCTACCCCTAATGTGAGCTTAGTGGATCTATCTTTGAGCTTTAAAAAAGTTGTGAGTAAAGCAAGCGTTCAGCATGCGCTTAAAGACGCTTGTAAGCATGCCTTTAAAGGGGTTGTGAGTATTGATGAAGAAAGGCTTGTTTCAAGCGATTTTATTTCTTCGCCTTTTAGCGCGATCGTGATTGATGATCAAATCATGACAATAGGCGAAAAAAATGCTAAAGTATTGGCATGGTATGATAATGAAATGGGTTATAGCGAGCGCTTGATAGACATGGCGCAATATATAGCACAAAATTAAAAGAAAGGATTTTTCATGTTAGCTAAAATGTCGTTTATGCAAAACGTTAAAAACATTCAAGAGGTGGAAGTGAGCCATAAAAGGGTGCTTGTTAGAGTGGATTTTAATGTGCCTTTAGATGAAAATTTGAATATTACTGATGATACGCGCATTAGAGAGAGCTTGCCTACCATCCAATATTGTATTGACAACAAGGCTAAAGATATTATTTTAGTGAGCCACTTGGGCCGCCCTAAAGGGGTTGAAGAAAAATTGAGCTTGAAGCCCTTTTTAAAACGCCTTGAAAGACTCTTAAATCATGAAGTGGTTTTTTCTCAAAATATCGTGCAATTAAAACAAGCCTTAAACGAAAACGCGCCCACAAGGATTTTTCTTTTAGAAAACATCCGCTTTTTAAAAGGCGAAGAAGAAAATGATGAAAATCTGGCTAAAGATTTAGCGAGTTTGTGCGATGTGTTTGTGAATGACGCTTTTGGCACGAGCCACAGAAAGCATGCCAGCACTTATGGCACCGCCAAATTCGCCCCCGTTAAAGTGAGCGGGTTTTTACTCAAAAAAGAAATTGATTCGTTTTATCAAGCGTTTAACCACCCTTTACGCCCCTTATTGTTGATTGTAGGGGGGGCTAAGGTCAGCTCCAAACTCACCCTATTAAAAAATATTTTAGATCTCATTGACAAACTCATCATTGCGGGAGCGATGAGCAACACCTTCTTAAAAGCCTTAGGTTATGATGTGCAAGATTCTTCTGTAGAAGACGCTTTACTAAAAGACGCCCTAGAGTTATTGCAAAGCGCGAAAGAAAAAAAAGTCAAAGTCTATTTACCCATAGACGCTGTAACCACTGATGATATTCTTAACCCTAAACACATCAAAATTTCGCCCGTCCAAGACATTGAGCCTAAACACAAGATCGCTGACATAGGGCCTGCGAGCATGAAATTGTTTTCTGAAGTCATAGAGAGCGCGCCCACCATTTTATGGAATGGCCCTTTAGGCGTGCATGAAAAACAAGAATTTGCTAGAGGCACAACCTTTTTAGCCCACAAAATCGCTGACACTTACGCTTTCTCGCTCATTGGTGGGGGCGATACCATTGATGCGATCAACCGTGCGGGCGAAAAGGATAACATGAGTTTTATTTCTACCGGTGGGGGAGCGAGTTTGGAATTGTTAGAGGGCAAAATTTTACCTTGTTTTGAGGTTTTGGATAAACGCCATTAACTCTAAGGATCGCTTATGGTGAACGTGTTTTTCAAGCAACAAAAATTTGTCATTAAAAAACGCTTTAATGATTTTAATGGTTTTGATATAGAAGAAAATGAAGTTTTATGGTTTGAATTAATCAACCCTACGCCCAATGAATTAGCCACTCTAAGCCAAGAATACGCTATCCACTACAACACAGACCATTCCCAACGAGTCTCATCAGTAACAAAATATTGGGAAGACAGCTCTAGCGTTACGATCAACGCTTTTTTCACCAACCAGGATGAAAATGAGACTTTCCACACGGAAATGGCGACCTTTATTTTGTCTAATAACATTCTTTTCACGATTTATTACGGGACTTTAGAAATCTTTGATTCTATCCAAAAAAAGGTTTTAGCGAGTCCTAAAAAATTTGAAGACGGGTTTGATGTTTTAACCAAAATCTTTGAAGTGTATTTTGAAAAAGGCGTGGAATGTTTGGAGTGGATCAACAAACAAACGAGCCTGTTGCGTAAAAACATCATTTTCAAAGAAACTTCTACGCATGATGATATTTTAGTGCACTTGTCCAATTTGCAAGAATTTAATGTGGCTTTAAGGGATTCTTTTTTTGACAAACGGCGCATTATCACCGCTTTATTAAGGAGCAATAAAGTGGATAGCGATACTAAAAATAATTTAAATATCATTTTAACCGATTTTAGCTCTTTGGTGGAGTCTACAACGGTCAATCTCAACTCGCTTGATAACATTCAAAACCTGTTCGCTTCTCAAGTCAATGTGGAGCAAAATAAAATCATCAAGCTCTTCACTGTGGCGACTATGGCGATGATGCCCCCCACATTGATTGGCACGATTTATGGCATGAATTTTAAATTCATGCCGGAGTTAGAATGGCAATACGGGTATCTTTTCGCGCTGATTGTCATGGCGATTTCTACGATCCTCCCGGTGATTTATTTCAAAAAGAAAGGCTGGTTGTAGCCTTTTATGGAATTTTTATCCTCACTCTTAGACGCTCTTTCTACACCGCATGGCATAGTCTCCTTGGCTACGCTCACGCTTTTAGAGATCGTTCTAGGGATTGATAATATCATTTTTATCACGGTGATGGTCTATAAACTCCCCAAACACCAGCAAAATAAGGCCATGATTTTAGGCTTGGGCTTAGCGATGATCGCTCGTATAGGGCTTTTAGGGAGCTTGTTTTTCATCAGCCATTTGCAAAAGCCTTTATTCACTATAGCGGGCATGAGCTTTTCATGGCGTGATGTGGTGCTGCTTGTAGGGGGGGCGTTTTTGGCTTTTAAAGCGTTAGTGGAATTAAAAGAGCAGATCTATCCTAAAGAAAAACACCAAGAAAAAGCGTTTGGCTTTTTCATCACCTTAATAGAAATCACATTTTTAGACATTGTCTTTTCTTTAGACTCCGTGATCACGGCTATTGGGATCGCTAAACACCTAGAAGTCATGGCGCTTGCTATCATTTTATCTGTAATCGTGATGATGTTTTTTTCCAAAATCGTTGGCGATTTTATTGAAAGGCATTATCGCATCAAAACTTTAGCCTTTGTGTTTTTGCTCGTTGTGGGCGTGTTTTTGTTTTTAGAAGGCTTGCATTTGCATGTTGATAAAAATTATTTGTATGCGGGTATTGGTTTTGCCTTGCTCATAGAATGCTTAAACATTTTCATAGAAAAGAAAATGAAAAAAAGTTAAAAAGCGTTTTTTAAAAGGCTTTCATGTTTTTGTGAACAACCAAATTTTAATCAAAATTCATAAGCACATAGGGGCATTTCGCAATGAAGCCCCCTTAAAAAGAGAATTTGCACCACCTAGTAAGCAAACACATAATTGAGATACACGCTATAGAGCCTTCGGTATTTGAGTTCAGCCCCCATGAAAGAGTAATAATCCGTGTTAATGGTGGGGATTTTCACGCCCAATTCCATGCCATGCTGAGCGG
>NZ_MVWW01000011.1:0-42063 GCF_003637685.1 Helicobacter pylori
GGCTTAAAGATCCCTTTAGCGGTCAATTCCTTTTATGAAACGCATGGCAAAGGGTTAAACACTTCCCTCTTTTTCAAACGCCTTGTGGTGTTTAATGTGAGTTATGTTTATAGTTTTTAGGGGGGTAAATGCCTTCAAACGCTCTTTTGATTGAAGAAATCGCTCGCTTAATCAATGTTTCTCATAGCAGCGTGCATAATTGGATCAAAACCAATCTTTTAGAGAAACTAGAGATTGATCATAAAATTTATGTGAAAACAAGCTCTTTTTTAGATTTTTGCCGCAACCATTTAGGGAAAAACAAGCTTAACAAATACGCTAACAAATCCTTAAAAGGCGCGCATAACCATCAAGAATTGATTTTAAAATACCTAGAAATATTAGAAAATAGCTCTGATTTAGAAAAGTTGGGTTCTTATTATGAAGAAGAACTTTCTAACACCACCAGAAATTTAGAAGGTATTTACTACACTCCTAATAAAATAGTAGAGCAACTTTTCACTCTCCCTAAAGATTTTGATACCTCCCAAGCGATTTTTTGCGATCCGGCTGTGGGGAGCGGGAATTTTGTCATGCATGCTTTAAAACTGGGTTTTAAGGTTGAAAATATCTATGGCTATGATACAGACGCTTTTGCTGTCGCTTTGACTAAAAAGCGTATTAAAGAGCGTTATCATTTAGATTGCCCTAATATTATGCAAAAAGATTTTTTAAATTTAAAACACACCCCACAATTTGATTGCATTTTCACCAACCCGCCATGGGGTAAGAAATACAACCAAAACCAAAAAGAAACTTTCAAACAGAAATTCAACCTCTCTCAAAGCCTGGATAGCGCGTCGCTCTTTTTTATAGCGAGTTTGAATTGCTTAAAAGAAAACGCTCATTTGGGGCTATTATTGCCCGAAAGTTGTTTGAATATTGATGCGTTTAGCAAAATGCGAGAAGTGGCTTTAAAGTTTCAAATTAGAAGCCTGATTGATTTTAACAAACCCTTTAAAAATCTAATGACTAGGGCTGTGGGTTTAACGCTTAAAAAAACCCCTAGCAAGGATCAAAAAATCTCATGCTTTTATCAAAATAAACTATTCAAACGCTCGCCCTCTTCTTTTTTCAACAACCCTAAAAAGATTTTTAATATCCATTGCTCTCATCAAGAAAATAAAATTTTAGACCACCTTTTTTCCATTCCTCATATCACTTTAAAAAATAACGCTCATTTTGCTTTAGGGATTGTTACAGGCAACAATAAAGAAAGATTACACTCCAAACAAGAAAAAAATACCATTCCTATTTTTAGGGGTTCAGATATTTTAAAAAACAGATTAAAAGCCCCTAGCCAATTCATTAACGCTGATTTAAAAGACTGCCAGCAAGTCGCTCCCTTAAGCCTTTATCAGGCTAGAGAAAAAATCGTGTATAAATTCATTTCTTCAAAGCTTGTCTTTTTTTATGACAATGAGCAACGCCTTTTTTTAAACAGCGCGAACATGTTTGTTTTAAAAGAAAATTTCCCCATTAACGCTCATGCGTTAAAAGAATTATTAAACAGCGATTTAATGCAATTCATTTTTGAATCGCTTTTTAAAACGCATAAAATTTTAAGAAAAGATTTGGAATGTTTGCCCCTATTTACGCAATTTATTAACGATAATTTTGATGAAAAATTTTATTTAAAAAATTTAGGGATAGAAAAAAAAGACCCTAAACATTTCACCATCAGGAAAAACCATGCATGTTGCTTGTCTTTTAGCTTTAGGGGATAACCTTATCACGCTTAGCCTTTTAAAAGAAATCGCTTTCAAACAGCAACAGCCCCTTAAAATCCTAGGCACTCGTTTGACTTTAAAAATCGCCAAACTTTTAGAATGCGAAAAACATTTTGAAATCATTCCTGTTTTTGAAAATATCCCTGCTTTCTATGACCTTAAAAAACAAGGGGTTTTTTGGGCGATAAAGGATTTTTTATGGTTGTTGAAAGCAATTAAAAAGCACAAAATCAAACATTTGATTTTAGAAAAACAAGATTTTAGAAGTTTTCTTTTAACCCCATTTGTTTCCATAACCACTCCAAATAAAGAAATTAGAAACGTTTATCAAAACCGCCAGGAGTTGTTTTCTCAAATTTATGGGCATGTTTTTGATAATAGTCAATATTCCATGAGTGTAAAAAACCCCAAAAAGATTTTAATCAACCCTTTCACAAGAGAAAATGATAGAAATATTTCTTTAGAGCATTTAAAAATCGTTTTAAAACTCTTAAAACCCTTTTGTGTTACGCTTTTAGATTTTGAAGAACGATACGCTTTTTTAAAAGATGAAGTCGCTCACTATCGTGCTAAAACCAGTTTGGAAGAAGTTAAAAACCTGATTTTAGAAAGCGATTTGTATATAGGGGGGGATTCGTTTTTGATCCATTTGGCTTACTATTTAAAGAAAAATTATTTTATCTTTTTTTATAGGGATAATGACGATTTCATGCCGCCTAAGAATGAAAATTTTCTAAAAGCCCATAAAAGCCATTCTATAGAACAAGATTTAGCCAAAAAATTCCGCCATTTGGGGCTATTATAATATTGTGTTATACTTCTAATTTCAATTTTGCTTGTTAGGACATTCATGAAAAATATTAGAAATATCGCTGTAATCGCGCATGTTGATCATGGGAAAACCACTTTAGTGGATGGCTTACTTTCTCAATCTGGCACATTTAGTGAGAGGGAAAAAGTGGATGAAAGGGTGATGGATAGCAACGATTTAGAAAGAGAAAGAGGGATCACTATCCTGTCTAAAAACACCGCTATTTATTACAAAGACACTAAAATCAATATCATTGACACTCCTGGGCATGCTGATTTTGGGGGCGAAGTGGAGCGCGTTTTAAAAATGGTGGATGGGGTGTTGCTTTTAGTGGACGCTCAAGAAGGGGTTATGCCTCAAACTAAATTCGTGGTTAAAAAAGCTTTGAGTTTTGGGATTTGCCCTATTGTGGTGGTGAATAAAATTGATAAGCCTGCCGCTGAACCGGACAGAGTGGTGGATGAAGTTTTTGACTTGTTCGTAGCGATGGGGGCTAGCGATAAACAATTAGATTTTCCTGTCGTGTATGCTGCTGCTAGAGACGGCTATGCGATGAAAAGTTTAGACGATGAAAAGAAAAATTTAGAGCCTTTGTTTGAAACGATTTTAGAGCATGTGCCAAGCCCTAGCGGGAGCGTGGATGAGCCTTTGCAAATGCAAATTTTTACGCTTGATTATGACAATTATGTAGGCAAAATCGGTATCGCTAGAGTGTTTAATGGCTCGGTTAAAAAGAATGAAAGCGTGCTGTTGATGAAAAGCGATGGGAGTAAAGAAAATGGTCGTATCACTAAGCTTATAGGCTTTTTAGGGCTGGCTAGGACGGAGATTGAAAACGCTTATGCGGGCGATATTGTAGCGATTGCTGGGTTTAATGCAATGGATGTGGGCGATAGCGTCGTTGACCCTAATAACCCCATGCCTTTAGATCCCATGCATTTAGAAGAGCCTACGATGAGCGTGTATTTTGCCGTCAATGATTCACCCTTAGCCGGGTTAGAAGGAAAGCATGTTACTGCTAATAAGTTGAAAGACAGGCTCTTAAAAGAAATGCAAACCAATATCGCTATGAAATGCGAAGAAATGGGCGAGGGCAAGTTTAAAGTGAGCGGGCGTGGGGAATTGCAAATCACTATCTTAGCCGAAAATTTACGCCGTGAAGGGTTTGAGTTTAGCATTTCACGCCCTGAAGTCATCATTAAAGAAGAAAATGGCGTTAAATGCGAGCCTTTTGAGCATTTAGTGATTGACACGCCCCAAGATTTTAGCGGGGCTATCATTGAGAGATTAGGCAAAAGAAAAGCCGAGATGAAAGCGATGAATCCCATGAGTGATGGCTATACAAGATTAGAATTTGAAATTCCTGCAAGAGGGCTTATCGGTTATAGGAGCGAGTTTTTAACCGACACTAAGGGCGAAGGCGTGATGAATCATAGCTTTTTGGAATTCCGCCCTTTTAGCGGGAGCGTGGAATCGCGTAAAAATGGGGCGCTCATTAGCATGGAAAATGGCGAAGCGACCGCTTTTTCCCTTTTCAATATCCAAGAAAGAGGCGTGCTTTTTATCAACCCCCAAACGAAGGTTTATGTGGGCATGGTCATTGGCGAGCACAGTAGGGATAATGATTTAGATGTCAATCCCATCAAATCCAAGCACTTAACCAACATGAGAGCGAGCGGGAGCGATGATGCGATCAAACTCACCCCGCCTAGGACTATGGTGCTAGAAAGAGCGCTAGAGTGGATTGAAGAAGATGAGATTTTAGAAGTTACCCCCTTGAATTTAAGGATCAGAAAAAAGATTTTAGACCCTAACATGAGGAAAAGGGCGAAAAAATAAATAGAATTTTTTGGGATGCATGCCAATTTATTCAACCAAAACGCTAGTAAAAAAGATATTTTTTTGCACAATTTACGCTCCAATAATGGGCGTTACAAACGCTATGTAAAAGCCCTTTTAAGATATGGTGGGGGCAAGTCTTTAGCTGTAGGGTTAATAGTGGAGTATATACCTAATGGTGTGCGTAGGGTTATTAGCCCTTTTATAGGTGGGGAGCGTAGAAATTGCATGCGCAACAGAGTTAGGTTTAGAAGTACTAGGCTTTGATATTTTTGACATTTTAGTGAATTTTTATCAAGCGCTGCTCAAAGACAAACAAGCTCTTTATGATAATTTGCTCTCTTTAGAACCTAATCAAGAAACTTACAGCATTATCAAGCAAGAGTTAAAAGCCCATTATAAAAAAGAATGGAGTCTTTAAATCAAATCTAATCTACAAGATAATTGATAGTGTTATTATACCAAAAATCTACAGAACTAACCTTAAAGAATGTTTTATTTTTTATTAAAGCTCACATTCTTTTTTTCTTTTTCTTTTTTTGAAAGCACTAATACATGATCTAATATTACTTATCAGAAACATATCAGAAACAAAAACTTCTTTCCCTTTATTACAATATAATTATGCGGAAAATTTTTTCCGCTTTCTGTTTAATTATCGTATTCATGGGAGCTCAAAAGCTTAAAATAATCTTAAATTTTTAGGCTATTTAACGGCATTTTACTTCGTTATTGTTGTGAAAAAAGTCTCATTCTTAACCCTATAAGATGATTTTTATTGATTAAAAATAATTAAGGGAGAAAGATGAGTGGTTGTAAAATGAGTAGGGTTATTAGGGAATTGTTTAATAATATTAAGTCATTTTTACACTATAAGCTTAAAACAATGATACGCATCCAAAGCGTGAATGATTTACAATTGGTCTTAAAATGGCAAGATAGAGTTTTAGAGTGCCAAAGTCTTATCGCATTGAAAGAACTCAATCACAAACTTTATAATCAAGGCGTTAGGCATACGATTATGATGCAAGGCTTGTTTTTGTTCTTTGAATATTTTGATAATAGGATTAAGCTCAAATCCTTGTGCAATCTAGCAGAAGAACAGGTTATAGACTTCTTGTTTGGATTAGCCAAAAACAGGAAGCCAAGCTCTATGGCTAAATATGTGATGGTTTTAAGACAATTCTTTGATTATTTAGACAAAAAAAGAAACTATAGCTTTGATTTTGAACTTAAAAATCTATCGTTTGCCAAAAAGAAACGCATTTGCCTAAACATTTGAATAAAAATAATTTTAAGGCTTTTATCCAAGCTCTTCTAAAATACCATCCCAAAACCAGTTTTGAAAAACGCAATCAGTGTATTTTACTGCTTATTGCATTATGGGGGTTAAGGAAGTTTGAAGCCTTAGATTTGGAGCTAAAAAACATTGCTTTAGAAAATAACCACTACCGCCTTTTAATCAAAGGCAAAAACAACCAAGAGAGATACGCTTATATTGAAAAAGAATTTTTGCAAGTTCTTTTGAATGCCTGGCTAAGCGATATTAAACGATTAAAGAGTTTTAAGGGGCGTTTTGTGTTTAAAAAAGCAAAAAACAACACCACGCAAAAAACTTGCTTTTAAAGGGCTTTATCGCTAAAATTTTTAAGCTCTCTAATATTGATGTAAAATCTTATGGATTAGGTTTGCATCTTTTTAGGCATAGTTTTGCTACTTTTATTTATGATGAAACACAGGATTTGGTTTTAACTTCAAGAGCGTTGGGTCATAGTTCTTTGCTTTCTGCTAAAATCTATATCCATACCACTCAAGAACACAATAAACAAACGGCTCTTGTGTTAAAAGGATGGTTAAAAGATGAAAAAAGCGAGTAAGCTTTTAAGAAATTTGATTTATTTTGATTTTTGAGTTATAATGCTTCTACATTATAAGGGCTTCAGTAGCCCACTTTTTTACAAACTACTTAAATCTTCAAAATCTTTATTCCCAATGCTTTTAATCAAATCATCTAAAAATAGAGTGATTTTGTTAGGTTCAATACCAATTACTAAAATTTTGTCCATTGGAATGTTTTTTGTTTTCCCACTGAATGGTGTGGCTATTCGTGGGCGGTTGTTCGGTTGGATTTTGAGTAAATTTTCCCAATGATACGCGCGATTTCTAATCGTCCATAACAAGTTTAAAGCAATATGGACTTTAATATAATTGTAAAGAAGGCGTTTTTTGCCTTTAATAAGCAAGGTATCTTTATTTTCGTGATAATAAGCTCTAAAACGATACGCTCTCAAATCTAATATTACTCCCTCTAACTTATAACAAAAAATAAGTCTGATCACTGCCCCTAAAGACATTTTAGATAAGATTAAAGAATGCGTGATTTCTTTTTTCTTTTCTTTTAATTCTTTGATTAAAGGGGTTAAAGCACTTTCACTAAACACCCATTCGCTCCCTTTGATTTGGGTTAAGCAATAGTCTAAAGCGTTGCGTAAATAAATCTCTAAATTAGAAATTTTAGGCGTGATGAAAGCAATGAGTTTTAAATTTTCTTTGTATTGCTCTAGGCTGTCATAAGCGGCTAATCTTTCTTCAGATAGAATGAGCGTAATATCATTTTTAAAATCTTGTAAATCTTGCATGATTTCTCTTAAGGTTTTTTGAAAAATTATCACTAAAAATAATTTTCAAAAATTGCCCTAAAAAGCTTTTGTCATTTGCTAGCTCTATGAGACTTGGGAAGTTCAATCGTCTCCACACCCACTCTAACACCAGGATGTCCTGGCATGTCTCTCATGTTAGCCGTGGTGCTGTTTATCGTAGATTTTGCGTCTTTATAAGCTTCTAGCGTTCTATCAAATGCTGAACGACCCACACTCTTAAGACTTCCAGCTATGGATCCAGCTCCAGCACTAGCCATTTGTACACCTTGATATATGAAGCTTTTAGCATCCGTTAGACCACCTTGTGTGCCAAAGATAGCGTTAATCATTTCGGGGATTTTTTGAATGAATGTCAGTGAAATTCCTATTACTACAATAATGCCAAATTTAGCCACTATTTCATTGCTCCCTCCCACTTTGATTGCGTATTGTAATGCAAAAGAGTTGAATAACACTAATAGCAACAACAAAGGCATGTAAAAAGTCAATGAAATAATTTTTTTCACATAAGACACTAAAAAACCTCTAGTCTGCTGAAAAAACCCTAGCACTAGCATGAAAATAACCAAAGACAAGTAAATAATTTTTTCTAAATAAGTCATAAAAACATAACAGAAAACTTTGAATAATAAAAACAATTCTAATCCTAAAATAACTAATAACAAAACAGCTGTAATAAGGGTTTTTGGCGATAGTCCATTATTAATTTTTGAAGTCTTCATATAGTTTATTCAAACTCGTTAAAATTTGTCTGACATGGAATGAAATATTAGCGTTAGTGATGCTGTGGTGCGTGTCTATATTCTTGTGTTCTCTTGCACTATTTGTTTGATATTCCTTAACCACATTAGAAATCCCAGCATTTAGCAAATTAGCAGGTGTGTCAAAAATTTCTGTTACATGATTTTGAAAGGCAAAACTAGAGCGGGCATTACCGCTACTAGAACCATCAGATTTAAAAGCATAATGGTACGAAGAAAGGTATCCTACAAACACAAAAAGCATTAAAAAGGTTTTGATTTCAAATAAATCATTGTTTTGATAGCGTTTAAAGGAATACAAAAGGATTAAAAGCACTCCTAAGACCACACCAAAGTTGGATAACATTGGCTAAAGGATCACCAATTCCTTTCAAGATCTTGCTAGAAAACGAAATAAAAAACCCAAGAATTTCACTATAAAGCCTATCTGCTTGCACAATTAAAGAATCTTGCTTATTGGAATACAAGTAAGCACCCACTCCTATGACAGCTAAAGCACCAAGCACTAAAGGATTAGAAAGAAAGGGCAGAGCAGGTAGTGGAGCGGTCATGTTATTTAATCTCTAACATTCTTCTATTTCTTTCACCAGCAGCTATTCTCATAGCAACCGAGCAATCCACTTTATCGCCTCCTTTTTCAAAGCTTCTTCTACATGGTTTTTATAATATTCTTCCCTTTCTTTCACTTGTGATAGATAATGATCATGTTGCAAATCTTCTATTTTGTATTTTATGACATCCCAAAAAACCACCAACAAAACCCCTAAAATCCCTAATAAAATCCACGAATTTAATCTGCTTTTAAACATAAAAAATCCTTTTTTAAAATTTGACTAATTTTAACATAATGACTTATTTCAATACGGATTAAACGACTGAATATTATCAGAGCTTGGGGCTTCATTATTACTATTTGAATTCACGCCACTTGCCTTTCCTGCACTACCATTAGGGAAACCATAAGCGTCCAATTTAGCCCTATAGACTTTTTCTATTTCTTGTTGTTTTTGTTCAAGATTTTCTTGATGCTCTTTGTCATCTTTTAGGGCGTCAGTAGGAATAATATCTTCAAAATAGCCCATTTGTTGCTTGAATACATAGCTTTGCATTTGTGCCATTAAATCCAGCGTCTTATTCATGAAGCTCAAATTTTGAGCGATTTCTAAAGCAGTTTCTACGCTTAATTGCTGAAATCGGTGTTTGTAGTCATTGAACACTTTAGAGGCTGCTTCACCTTTTTTACCAGCAATATCTCTACTATAATCTAAATTAAGCTCATCAAATTGCGCTTTTAAGCGATTAATATTGAGCATGTTAGGGATGCACTCGCTTTTGCCATTTCTGTTTTCTTTTTTGCAATAACCTTTTTTAACATTCTCATCGTTAAACCCAAAAGTTTTAACACCCAACTCATTATCCATTTGACTAAACGCTCTATCTTGGGAAGCTACAACAAGCTGTTTGACTTTTGAATACACGCTTAAAGCGATTTGTCTTTTTAATTCTTCTTTTTCAGCTCTAAGTTTTTCATAAGCCGTATAGTCCGTTATTGAGTAGAGCTAAAGTCATTTGGCTGTCTAATAATTGGATTTTTTTAGCCACTTCTAAATTGCCTTTTTGAATGCAAATGTATTCTAATAAGGCTCTACCTCTAAATCCATCTCCTAAATCGTTCGCTGTGCTGATTTGAGTGTTGCCTATGGCGTTAGCAAAATCCTTTAGAGCCTTTGTGCTAGCGCTTTCTTTCCCCTTGCTCGTGAAAAATTGGTGTAAGTTTTTCTCTGTAGGGCTTGCGTCTTGACTGACATCCCAATTGAGTTCAGGACATTTTTCAGAGATGCGTTTGGCTGCAATTTGATTGCGTATATCATAGTTTTGTGCATTTTCTTTGATCCTTTCAGCATTAGCTTGAACTTGTTTGGCAAAACTTTGGATTTTTTCTACATACTGCATGGGATTGAGGATACTTAAAATACTGCCTGTTAGAAATTGATTGGTTTTGTTCAAAACATCATTCACTTTGTTGATGGAATTAAGCGTCTGATTAGCCCTATCCAATGTGTCTTGAGCGAGTTTGATCCTTTCAGTGATAGTGGCTAAATGTTTAGCTCACTTGCTTTCATCCCATGCTCTTTTAGCACCATTCCAAGCGTTCTGCGTAGGATTATCCACAATCATAGCTACAGCGTTTAAGTGGTTTAAAGCAATTACTAGTAACAAAATAAAGGATTTTTTTAAAAAAGTCTTTAACGCTTTCATGCCTTATCCTTGAAAAGGTCTATAAATCAGTCTTTGAGTGCAAGAAATTTTATTATCATGCCAACGATACCAATTCTTACCAATCTTTGTGTTTTCACTCCAAATGTTATATTGAGAGCAAAAGCCTTCACTTTGATTGAGGTAGTAATTAGACCAATCAATATAGCCTTGCGATTGTTTAAGATCATTATCCTTGTAATAGCCTTGATGGATTTCTACATACTTCAAATAATCATTGCTCAAATGCAATTCGTTTTTCAAAACGCTTTGAGTCCTGTTGATGGTGGTTTGAGTGGTGATAAGATTATAGGTTGTGGGGCTTTCATTATCTTGGGCTGGGCGCAAATAAGGTTGAGTGGTTTGGGTGGTAGTGGTTTTGTAAGTGGTGCTCCAATCGGTGATACTAGGATCAGTATGGAAATATTGCGGTTGGCAACGATTAACTCCATAAGGTTTTTGGCATTGTTCTCTCTCACCATAATTTTTCCTTTCTATCTTAAAATAATGGCTTGTAGTAATATCGCTTAAGACTTTAGAGCTAGACACGCCCATCACATAAGGGCTAACAACCGCACCGCTTTTAATCCCTGCTTCAAAATTACAAGGCGTAACTTCTACCCATTCGCCATTAAGCTTGTTATAGCTTTTTAGCATTGTAGGTCTTTTGGCTTCTAATTTAGCGTCATTGTATTCCCATTGACCGCATGCAAATTCTTGATATTGTGAACTTAATTGGGTGGCAATCCCACGATTTAAGATCTGTTGTTTGTTAGGGTTACTAGGATCATTGTAATACTGATCTACTATAGGCGTTAAGGTTTGGGTTTTATCATTTTTTTCATACCTAACAATCCTGTCTTGCACCCTTGCATAATCGCTGCAAGGCACAGCGACATGGATTAGATTATCCATCCCACGAAACACGATTTCAGTTTGGAAGGTTTGAGTTTTCCCCATACCATAACCTTTATCGCTCGTGGTTTGTAAGGCGCATTTGCTGTCATCTTTGTAAAGTTGCATGGCGTATTGAGCGCCTTGTAAATCCACACAACCACCGATATTTTGCGTTTTATTCTCCCTATCTACATAGTAGTATTGCGTTTGCTTGATAGCCTTGCCGGCTTCAAAATCGTATCTATAAGCGCATTTAGTGTCATCTCTTAAAGCGTTCATAGAAATACAAGAGCCATCTTTAGCGATAACATCTAGTTTCATCGTGTTGTTAGGGCTTAATTTGGGTACTTTACAATACTGGCTGGAGTAATTGTTTTCTTGCGAGTTAGGATTAGTGGCGCTATTAGAACTACTGCCATTAGTTGGGCTAGTGGTGTTAGTGGAATTATTAGAATTGTTTGTGTCTCCATTACCAAAAGGAATAGGGAAAAGCCCCCCATTCCCTAAACTCCCACCACTTGAGCTATTATTATTAAAATTGTCATACCCTCCTGTGTTATTGTTAGTAGAGCCATGATTAGTGAAATTGTTCTCATAACCCCCTACAGAGCCACCGCTTGAAGAGTTAGATCCATTCACCCCATCCACCCCTAACACGCCATCTGTATCAATACCACTGCCTATTGCATTATTATTTAAATTATTTCCATTTGCGCCATTACTCCCACTGCTCCCATTTATCCCATCGTTGCCATTTACCCCATAGCCATTACTCCCATTTGCGCCATCTTTACCATTGATAGCGTTATTGTTAGGGCTATTAGGGTTGTTATCGTAAGCGGAACTATCAGAGCCATTACTAAAAGGTGTGTTAGCGTACATAGGGTCATTGGTAGCGTTAGTTTGAGCGGTGTTTTCTAGCTTTTGGTATTCTTCTTTGCTAATGCCTAAAATCTTAGCCACTTCTTCAGCATTCTCACCTTTTAAAACAAGGATGGTGGATTTTTTAATTTTGGCGTTAGGAGGTATTTTTAAACTGGTTTTAGCACTGCTAGTCAAAGGAAACGATTGATTGTCTCTTAAAAGACTGGTGATTTCTATATCTATGCTTTTAGTTGCATTGTTTCTAAAATAAAACCCATGAGCTTCTACTTTAAACACCCTCTTGCCTAACACCAAAAGAGTTTGGAAGTGTTTAACAATATTAGAAGCGAAACAAGTTTGCCCAATTTCACGCTCTTTAATCGCACAGGCAATATCACAGACACCTTAAAACAGATGATGGATAAATACGAATACATCCTTATTGATACTAAGGGCGAGCATTCCAAAGAAAGCCAAAGGGCTATGCTATTGAGCGATTGGGTGCTAATACCCACCACGCCAAGCCAACTAGACACAGCAGTGTTATTAGACATGCTAGAAAGGATTAAAGACATCCAGGCGTTGAATGAAAACTTAAAAGCTTGTATTGTGATGAACCGCATCCCTACTATCCCCACTCTTAAAGAGAAAAAAGCTCTCATTGATTTTATCAACCAAAATAACGCTAATGAAAGCGTGTTTTTAATGGATAATATATTAAGCGAAAGGATAGCTTATAAGCGTTCAGTGAGTGAAGGTATGGGTGTGATGGAATACAATGACAATAAGGCTAAAAACGAATGGTCTCAATTCTATGATGAATTGATCGGATATTTAGGGGGCAAAAAATGAAAGGGTAGAATTAGTTTAATTCTAAATAACGCTTAATTGTGTTATGATATTAAAAACAATCTACTTTAAAGGATAAATATGGAATTTAAAAACACTAAAAAAGACAGGCTAAGCGATTTAGAAAACCGCTTTGAGAACGCCAACAAGCATGAAACAAACCAACATGAAAAAGAAGACAGGAAAAAAGCCCACACGCTCTATATTTCAGAGAAAGTGATGAATAGCGTAGAAGAGTATTTGAATGAATTTGGAGCGTTCAGAGAAAATAAAAGCGTGTTTGTTCAAGACGCTATTGTTTTTTATTTAGAACACAAGAAAAAAGAAATGAAGCAAATGCTTTTAGATAAGGCGAGCAAGTTGTGATTTTATTGTGTTTTCATATCAATTTTCATACCAAAGGAACTTAAATGGAAAAAACAAGACTTTTAAAGTTGAGGGCTTTAGCATGTTTAATGGGATTAGGCGTGAGCGGGTGCGCGTTTTTAGACAAGCAAATCTTAAACGACCACTTGACTAAGGCTAAAAATAACCCAAAATACGATTGCCAAAAAGAAATGTGGTCTTTCCCTAAAAAATATAATGGAATAGAGCAATGCTTAAAGGCTCAAGAAGAGCTTATTGAACCAATCATCACTAAAAAGATTGATCAGTATCAATGCGGTGATTTCACTAATGAAGGTTTAAAAGATAAGTGCTTTAAAAGAAACGATGCCTATTTAAACACTCTCTTAACGCCCATCATTCAAAAACAAGAGCGTCGTTTTAGCTGCTCTGACTTCCATAACCCAGAGTTACAAGAACAATGCAAGGATAAAACTAACGCTTATGAAAAACAAAAAGACCAACAAAAAAGGCTAATCAATTTCGCGCAATTAGAAGCGTTTGAAAAAGAATACGCGCAATATAAGTCATACATTATCCCTTACTTCACCAAAGAATGCGTTAAAAATTCGCCCCATTTAGCTAATAGGGAAAGACTATGCCAAAAAGAAGTGCATGAAAAATTTCACGACCCTTATTCTAGCTCTAAAGAATTGAGCGTTCAATCGGCTATTTCTTTTTGCATTAAAAAAGTTGATCCAAAATTAGAAAAAGCCGCTCTGATGAATGGCGTTTTTATAAGCCCTTATAAAAAATCCACCCATTGCCAAAGAACGCATTTAGACAATAAGAGCTTGAAAGAAATCGCTTTGGATATGAACCCTAAATTAGAAAAGCAAAGCCCTTTTATTGATGCGAACAAGTTGGCTATGCAATCTGCGGGGTTATTGAGAAAGAATAAAGATGTCTTGATCGCTTTTGCTGCAGATATTTGCATGGAGCGTAACGAACACAAAAAAGAAGAGTTTATCAGCCTTAAAGAGAGTTGCGCCCAATCGCAAGCCAAAATCTATAACAACAAAGAGCGCTTTGACAAATTCATACAAGATTATCAAAAAGATTTAAAAACTTGCCTTTTAGACACTTCTAACACTAAAGAAGAAGTGGAGCAAAATGTTTCACAATGCCAAAAAGAGCAATTGAGAGACGATAACAAAGGCTTCACTTTAGAAGAATTGGTTCAAAAATACGCTAAGTAAAGTTATTGAATTTTATGAATTGTTTTAAAAATCCATTTCATAGTTATTGTTAGGACTTGTGGGTTCATTGGTAGTATTGGTAGTTTTGTTAAAATTTTGAGTGGTATTTTTGAGTGCGTTTGTGTTTTCTTGCGTGTCTTGTGTAACGGCTGTGATTTGATGGTTATTTTGCAAGTTTTCTAAAGCTATGCTTGCGCTTTTTGATAGGGTTTTAAAGCATTGTAATTCTTTATGTAAAAAGTTAAGCGATTTTTCACAGCGTTTAATGATTTTATCCTTTTGCCCTCTTTCATAAATGGGCAAATCATTTTCATTAGCTTGCGTTAAAAATTTCAAATCTTTTGATAGCTCCATAGCTCTAGTTTCTAAGAATTCTTTTCGCTTCTTAGCAAAACAATAATTTTCCTCTTCAAGTCTCTTTAAATGTTCTAAAAGATTGAGCCAAACTTGTCTGTCTAATAAATTGTCTTGTGGGCTAGAATTTCTAATATTATCATCTATCTTTTTCATTTCAAACCTAGCAATATTAACAAGTAAAGCGCTATTTTTAAAAAACTTAGCCACTAAAAACATATTACTTTTATCAGTCAAGCTTAAATTTTGATAATTCATATACCTAAAAAATTCAAAAGCTCTTTGCGAAATGCTATGCCTATCGCTTTTAAAATCTAAAGCAATTTTTTCTAAATTTTTAACAATGTTTTTACTTGTGAAAACTTTGCTCATGCTTTTTAGTTTAGTGTAAAGTTCAAAGCGTTTTTTTGAATGGGATAAATTAGCTTCTAAATCTTTGCTAAATTCTTCCTTTAAGGCTCTTAAATCTTTATAATCTTTTTCTAAATCTATAATCTTTTTTTGCGTGGCAAAAAGTTTTTTGGTGGTATAAAGATAATCTTTTATTAAAGGGCTTTTATAAACAGCTAATTTTTGAATTTTTTTATAAGTATTTTTAGGGGTTAAAGATTCTTTATTTAACCATTTTATTTCTTTAAGTTGTTGGTTAAATTCTTTTTCATTTGTTGGGGGCGTGAATTTTTCTTTTTCCCAATGTGTTTTTTCTAATAAACTTTTTAGACCATCTAAATGATCAGATAGGGCATTTTCTCTTTTTTTCAAGCTTTCTATTTGAGAAGTCGCGCTACCCAAAACTTTATAAAAATAGTTTTCATGCCTAAAACTCTTATTGTTTCTAGCCTGTGTTTCTAGCGTATCTAACTCTGTTTCTATGTCTTTAATCGCCTTATGAATATTGGGCGTGTTAGAATATTGCAATTCGCCTTTTGAGTTAGCAAATAAATAATCTTTAAATGTTTCTCTTAGTGTGTGGTAAAACTCTTTACAGCTGTCTTTAGAATGAAAGCGTAGTTGTTTATTGGTAATTTTGTTAGTTTTGTTGATAATCACATGCGCATGCGGATTGTTTTGGTGTGTATGGAGTTTCATTATAAAAGGGTAATCATAACCTAGCGTTTTAGTGAGTGTTTGATACACGCTTAATTCCAAAGCTTTTAAATTTTTTTCATTACAATTTTCATCAATGCTAAACACTAGATGTAAAGCGCAATTTTTAACACGGCTCTTATTTTCTAATAATTTTTCAAATTGCTCATTCCATTGCTCTGCTATATCATTATAATTAACTCTACTAAAAAATTCATCTCTCACCAGCTCACCATGTTTAGCGATATAATCCATCGCCCTTTTTGAATGCAAGCGTGTCATGTTGCCTATGTTTTTGATGATCACTTGTTTTTGCGGCTCTCTTAAACGCATAAATTCTTCTTGTGTGAGTTGGGTTAAATTTTTAGCAAACTTTTCTGCTTCTTTATAATAGCGTTTAACATAAGTGTATTGTATCTTAAGCGTCTTTTTGGGCTTGATGATCTCATAATCAAAAAGCTCATCGCTTTCAAAATCTTTACTATAACTTTTTTCTAACGCCATTTTATTGTAATTTTATCCTCCCAAAAACTTTGCTGCTTGTTTTAATTTTTAGCTCTTATTCTACATTATTATCCCCCCTTTTTAAAGTGCAGGATAACACTTCAATTCCGTAAAAATTGAAGTCAATTTGACCTTGCAGGTGGCTAAAACACGAGCTTTTAAGATATTCTTAAATCAAACTTAATCAAAAAAACTTATTTTAAAACTTTCAATATATTGCAAGTTGTGCTAAAATGAAAACAAGTTACGCTAACTATCTTTTATTAAAAGGGAGTTCAATATGTCAAATATTGTTACAGATTACTCGCAATACAATGAAAAGCAACTGCACAATTTCTTAAACTCCATTGAAAAACAATTGCTTAAGGCAGAAGGGGATAAAAATAAGGCGATAAAAAAAATCCAAGAGTGTGAATTGCAAGAACAAATGATCAGACAAGTTTTAGCCCAAAAACATTCTCAAGAAAAAGAACCCACACCAAGTTTGTTAAATACGATCGCCTCAAAAGATGACCCAGAATGCGATGTTTCGTTTGGAGACTTCAACGATTTTTTGCAAATAGCAAAACAAGAAAGAGAAAGGCATGATGCTTAAAGTCAGAACTAAGAAAGATTTTCTTAAAGACTTTAATAAGCATATTTTATCTGGGCGTATTACAGAGAGCGATGTTGCAAGCATTGTTGATTGTCTCAAAGAGCAAAAACCACTCCAACAAAAATATTGCGACCATGCTTTGAATGGCAATCTTAAAGGGTTGAGAGAATGCCATGTCAAGCCAAACTTGTTATTGATTTATGAAATCAAAAAACAAGAAAACGAACTTGTTTTATTGCGTCTAGACACTCATAGCGAGCTATTTAAAAAGTGATCAAACACTAAAAAAATTTATCTACAACAACAATCCGTGCTAATTTTTAATTCAAGTTGCGCTAACTTTAAATAAACATGCTAATTTCTAAAAATAAGTTGTGCTAAGCCACACTGCAAAAATGTTAATCTTTATTTTAAATCTTACTCATCATCTAACGCAAATCTGTGTTACAATTTCTCGCTTTCTTTTTAGCAACAAGGATAAAAAGTTGTAGAAAGCGTTTTTTAAAAAGCAATTAAAAAATATTCATACAACCTTTTTTGATCAATCAAACACTTCTTCATTGGGCTTGACTTCCCAGTTAATACGAGAGAGTAATTCTTTGTTCTTGAAATAATAATTCGCTTTTAATTTTAGGGGTTTAGCCTTATGACCGCTCACCAAAATGATCACTTCATCTTTATCAATATTCATGATGTCTTGCGCGCTCAATAAGTCCCACGCTTCTTTACTTATACTAGAAGTCCCACCCATAATGAGCTGTCCTTTTTCTGTAGAGTGGCTTCGTGTTTTTCTAGTCATCTTACCGATTTCTTCGCTCACTTGCTTAGCGTATTCTAAATCATCCATTTTGAAAATTACTTTGTAAGCCACGGTACTATTAACAATTCTTGCATCTTCTTTGCCGTAATATTTTTCAATAAGAGCGTTAGATTGCGTGATAAAAATTAAAACCACACCATAGCTCCTGCTTAATGCGGGCATTTCTAACAAAAAAGGCAATTTACCAAAACGCACAAATTAATCTAAAAAGAGATAAACCCTTTCTTCAAATTTCTTACTCTCTTTCAATAAAAGATTTTTAGCAATACTTTCCAAAAGGATACGGATAAGCGGTGCGAGCGTGTCAATATCTGTTTGAGCGATTTTAATATAGAGTGAAATATTATCAGCCCTTAAATCCTCGTATTCAAAACTCATGCTGTCTGTAGCGCTTTTAACTTGATAGCTTGTAAAGACTTGCATAAAACGGCTATAAACTGATTTAATGCTCGCAAACTCTTTATCATTCGCCTTAGCCCATTTGTTCGCTTCGTTTCTAATAATAGGATCTAACATGCCCTCTTTCATTATAATATTGCCTTGATCGTCTTTTTCTAAATGATTCACAGAGCCATCATAATTTTTAGGATTTTCTGGGTCAGTATAGACTTGTTCGGCTACTTGTTTATACCATAGCAATTCCACATTGACATTAGGTTTCATTTTTTTAACGCCATTTTCTACTTTAGCCATATAACGCCCATTCTCTTTAACAAAACCATTATCGCTACTTTGACATTCATATAATTCAGTATAAAATCGGCTTTGTGGATTGATTAAGGGGACATAATTTTTTATAGGAGCGCTTGCAATTTCAAAAAAGGTGCTAGTGTTATGCACGCACAAATCATAAAGAGCATAAAAGACAAATAAATTTTTAGCTTGCTGTGTCCAATGAGGGTCTTTATTTGCCCCATCTTCAGCAAAAATAGTATTACCCACTTCATCTACAAGCCTTCGCTTTCTGTTAAAATCTAATTTTTCTACAATGCGTTTGTCAAACGGATTGAATTTAAGCGTGTTGTCATTTCCATCAAATACAAAAATTTTATTTTTTAGAACTTGTTGTCTGTAACCAGCCGTTAAATCAAATAACTCCCCTTTAATATCTAACACCACACAAGAGCTAGGCACATTTAAAAGATTAGGCACAGCCACAGCTGCGGTTTTACCACTTCCAGGAGGAGCGATGATTAAAGTAGAAAGCGGAGCATCATAATAAGTAGGCTTAAGCGAATTTAAACCTTTATATAGCCCCACACAAAAACCTTTGTTAAAATTTAAGGTCATAGGATAACTTTTAGAAGAACCTAGCGTAAAGACATCTTTGCAAGCCTTAGGGAGAGTCTTAGTGTAATAATCTTTTTGAATGCTATTAAGCTTATGGAATAAATTGCTGGCTTTATCCTTAAATTTATCTTTTAATGTTTTGAATTTTTCTCTCATTTAAAATAATCCTTTTAGATATTTCATAAATAGCGTTAGTTTTACACTTAAAAATCCCCTAAATACAAAGATTAAGACACAAATCACTACTAAAAAGGATAAGATCGTAAAGAAAACCTTAGGTCTTTTCTTGGCAAATTGATAAACTTTATAAAACATACACCCTATAAAAACAGGCAATAGCGTAAAGCTAGAGACAACAAGCATTAGAGGTAAAAACAAAATTAAAAACAAGCCTTTAAAAATATTAAAAATCCTATATTCGTATTTAATAATATCTTTCATTTCAGCCCAAACTGCCTTGCCATGACTATCCATATTGTGCCCATTAAAAAATAAGTAGGCTGTCAAAAATAGCGGTAATAACGCACAAAAGAATGAAAAATAAATTTCAAATTTAAAATGGGGAAAATTATGTAGATTAAAAATAATCTTTTTCAGATAGTTATAACTCGCTAAGAAACTAGGAAAATCTAAGAAATAATGCGATACACCTAAAAAGATAAAAGGAATGGCTAAAATAGAAATGATATAGCAATAAGGCTTATAAATTTGCATTTATTCTACTTTGATTTTACTATCTAATAAACTCATAAAATGCATAAAATCATTCTCAAAACTCTCATCTTTCATAAACTCTTCAAACTCCTCTTCGCTTTTAACCCAAACTTCACTAATATATTCCATTAAAAGAGTGAAATTTTCTTTTAGATTTTCTTGCAATATTTTTGCTTGATTTTCATCTTTTAGAAAATGGGGAGCATTGATAATGCTTTGAGAATTTTTAATAATAGATGCCATTTTTTCTAAATAATTTCTAATTAAATCAATATCAGTTTCTTTTGTCATAAATTCATCCCTTTAAAAATTTTCTTATCCCCTTTTAAACAATGCGCTACGATGAAAGCACTTTTTTTGATAGCTAGGTTTAAAATTTTTGTTTTTTCACTCCAAGCTTTCAGTTGTGTTTCAATATCTTGCAATAAGCCCAAATGGATAACATTTTCTCCTAAAAGTGCCGCATTATTTAAATGGTAAGCAATCTGGTTAAGATTAGAATAAGTCGCATTCAATGAGCTATATAGCATCGCTAAACTGCCTAAAGCGCTTGTGATTTTTTGCTGTTTGTAGAAACTAATTTGGCTATTTAAATAAGATTTTCTACAATTTTGGTGTAAGACTTGTTGTGCCTAGTTTTTAAATCATTTAAAATTTGGACACATCTAACATCCAATAAAAATTCCATCCTTTTAGCACCCTCTTTTTGTTTAGATTTTCTATAAAGTCTTGGATTTTTCATAACATCAACTCCTTTTTAAATTCGCTTTTAACATTTAAAACATCATCAATTATCCTATCGCTACCTTTTTTTTTGATTTGGATAACATAGTCCATACCAGTGCAAAAATAATCTAAAAGCGTTTCTTTAGGCGTAGGTTTACCGCCTTTATTCAAGTTGATATTCTGACAAATAGCTATAAAAGCATCTACCACACTATTAGCATGTAAGGTGCTTATCATTCCGCTATGCCCGGTATTTGCTAAACGCAAAAATAACGCAGTGTTATGCGTGTCAATTTCGCCTAATAATAATCTATCAGGAGACATTCTCATGGCTGCATTTAAGCCATCTTCATAAGTGAAAAATCCGCTCCCACTTTTATCCACTAAAATATTAACTTGGTCTTCGTTACTGATTTTTAACTCAGGACTATCTTCAATAGTAACCACCCTTTCGTTTTTGGGAATATTTTCAATCAAAGAATTAACAAAGCTAGTCTTACCACTAGCTGTGCCACCACTGATTAAAATATTTTTACCTGCACTTACTAAGCCAAGTAAAAAATCATAGGTAATGTTTTTAGCCAGACATTTCTCACTTAATTTAAAGGCGTTAATTTCAAACTTGAAATTGCTAGGCACTCTAATATTGATAGAAATATTAGAACTAGCAATAATGCTAGGGTGTAATGCGTTAATTCTAATTTGCGTGTAAGGCAAAGAAGTGTTTAACTTAGGCGTTTTTAGAGTGAATTTTTGATTTCTAAAAATGGCTAATTGCTCACAAAAAACTAACAAATAATCATTAGTAAATTTTTCATTAAAACACCTCACTTTTTCCTTTGGGCGGTGCAAGAAATACTCTTTTTCTTTATTAAAAACCACTTCATTTAAATTAGGTTGGCTTAAAATAGGCATAAAGTCATCAAGGTAACTTTTTAAAAGATTAGAAATCATTATGGCTCTCCTTGATGGTTATCAAAATCCCTTAACATTTTTCTTTGAAGTTCAATGCGCTCTTTTTCTCTTTTATCTTCTATTCTTTTAGCCAAAGAATAGAGATGGTGTATTTTGGAAAGCCTTTTATTATTAGCTTTAATCTCCAGGTTTTTTTCACAATTTTCGTGTTTTTCCAGTAAGTATTCTTGGTAAATTTTATGACTTGTGAGTTTTAGATGAGATAGCTCTTTTTCTAAATCTAGTTTATCTAACTCATTAAGCTCTAATTTTAATAATTTGTCTAGTTTGTCTTTCATAATTGTTTCCTTAAGTTCTCCAATTCTTTTAATAAACTATTGAGTTCTTGCTGTTTTTGTTCGCACAACCTATAAGTCTCATCAAATTTTTTTTGGATTTCAACATTTTTGCTCACATAGGAGGCATAAAAATCTAAATCCTTAATTTTAGAATTTCTAGGCTTTTTAGGTTTTTTATCTTTTTTAGGCGCTTCTAAAATGGCTTGCTCTTCATTTAAATGAGCAAGCTTTTCATCGCAATTAAAATTTTCACCAATCATTGTTATAAGTCCTTTCTATATCAAAAATAATTTCAAGAGTTTTCTCGTTTTGGATAATCTTTTTTGAAAAATGCTCTTCGGTATTCAAAATTTCTGAAACCAGCCTTTCAGTAATCCTTGCTTGCATTCTGGTTCTTGTCTCTTTGGTTTCATGTTCTAGGCGTTTATCCATAACTTTCCTTAATTCCATTTGCGCCTCTACTGCTTTTTTGCAAAGCTCCACATATTCTGCATCTTTGCTTTCTTCTAGAGTGTTCAATAATTCTTCTTCAGGGTTGAGTTCCATTGGCAATCCTTATGTTTAATATTGTATTTTAATTTTACACTATTTAGAATAAAATTATTATTAATAATGCTATTTTGTATCATTGTTTTGCTCCTTTTCTTCATTAAAAAATTTCGCTAAGACTTCATTGTTTTTAGGGATAGGAAACCAAATATCCGTATTAGGACTAATAAAAATATGGCTTCCTTCTCTAATAGTGATAATGGGCTTAATCCTGATTTGCTCTCGCATGATTTGAGCGATAATGTTATTTAGGCTGATACCCGTTTGTCTCGTCATTTGCATCATCATGTAATCTCCAAAATAGTTTTGGTTAAAACCACCCCTTTTGTTTTTCATCGCTTCGGTAAGACCGCTAGTAAGACCTATGAGTAGCCCGTTTGACAAGGTGTTTAAGGATAAAGGAATGCCATAGCGTTCCCAATATTTGTTATGGAGTGTGCCTATCATGCCGTTATAGCCCTTGACATCAGCTCCCTTAGCATCGCTTAGTATGATATTGACCCCTTGCGGCGTGATGATCCTGTTCCAAGCAATTTCTAAGCGGTATTCTCCTATTTTGTTATTAGAGTTGTAATAGCCTATGGCTCTACTCCCTTTGGGGATTAAAACCGCTCTACCCATCGTTGCGTATATATCACTCTCCACTTGAGCGACTATTTTACTCTCCCCTATTTCACTACTAATAGGAGTGATCAGAATGGCTGGGATCATTCTGTCAGCTGTAATCGTTCTTAAAAGTTTGTTTTCACTGCTCGCTATATTTTTTCTTTTAAAATTTTTAAACCCGCTAGATCCGTATTCTTTTTCAAGCTCTCGTTTTTCTTTGGATTTTGTGTGAGAAACGCTATTTCTTATGGAGGTGGGAGGTTGCGTTTCTTTTTGACTGCTAATACGAGACGCTAGAATCACCAGGCGGGATTTTTCTTCTTCGTTAGCGGTATTGTAGTTGGAAGGATTGGAGGTAACAGTAGGTTTGGTTTTAAGTATATCTTTTGGTAAGTTTGGTAAATTATTAACTTGTTTTTGAGTGGCTATAATATTGCAATCATCATCTATTAAATTACCATTACTATCTGTTATCTGACCCTTACAAGATTTTTTAATTTCTTCTTCTTTAATCTCTTGTTTAATGACATTGTTCTGTGGTAGGATTTTCTTTTCATCCGCTTTTTTGTAGAGATAGTCAGAGATTGGAAACTTACCTTTAACATATTTTTTCACTGCTTTAGGCGAGCTATCATCATAAAGGAAAAACCATGCACAAAAAATAAGCATCAAAACAATAAAGATACTTACAATCGGTGCGTTTCTAATTACTCTAAAAAAACCCATTATTTTTTAATCTCTTTAATAGGGTTTGCTTGATTTTGTTTTTGAGTGTTATTCAGCCCCTTTTTATTATTCTCTAAACCATCAGTGGTTTTTAGTCTTTCTATATAGGGGATAGGCACGCAATAATGGGTTTTGATGGTGTGTTTTTTGAGCTTGTTTTTCAAATCTTTTTGCAAAGGCTTGGGAGCTTTTATGATGTTTTTAACCTCTTCTAAAGTCTTAACTTCTTCTTCATTTAAGGCTCGGCATTCTTTACTTGGAGTTTGGTTTTTGATTTGAGCTAACAACTCCGTTACGCTAATGGCATTTTTAGGTTGAGGCGTAGTGTCTTCAATCAAATGCATGTTATTTCGTTTGGCTTTCATGGCTTCATCTTGCTCTAAAAGCCTTTTTAAACGCATGAAGTCCTTAGATTTTTGGTATTTGTGCTTATCTCTTCTTACGCACACATATTCCTTACCGCTCCTTAAAGTCCATTTTTTAGAAACATCTTCAGCAATAATGTAATTCCCTACCACACGGCTATTGATAGGATTATCATACCCATCTACAACCTTATAGGTGTAAGGAAATTTTGAAAAGGCTTGATCTCTGTCATATCTAAAATAAGTGTATTTGCCATCATCAAAGACATCTAGCGCTTTTATATCAAGCGCGTCATCGCTGGGTTTTTTATAGAGCCACAAACTCCACCAGGTGCGTTTGTGCTTGGGGTTTTGCAAATAACCACGATTGATTTTAGCTTTTTCAATGAAAATGTGATTGACTTCATCTCCAATTCTTATAAACTTGCCATCATCAATTTCCTTGCTCTCATAATTGATTTTTCTATAGTCAAGCTTGTGTTTGTCTTGTTTATTACAGCTATTTGTATTTGTTTCTGTTTTAGCCAATTTGTTCTTGTTCTCTTTTTTCTAGCTCGTTTTTAGACAAAATATTGAGCTTACCGATAGATCTTTTATTAGAGACAAACACTGAAAAATAGCTTTGAAACTTGCTGGTGTAAGTGGTGCTAAACAAGTAAAAAGTATAAATTGTGCCGCTCGCTCCAACTACGGTTAGGTTTGTATCCACCCCTATAAGCAAGGGTTTGATCACTAGCATGTTGGATAAATCGTAATGATCATTAGTAGGGTAAGTGAGTTCAAAACCGCTAGGATCTCCTAAACTCACATAGATAATAGGATCATTATCAAAAATAAAAGTAGTGGTCATCGCATAGCGTAAGCGGATTTTGTTGGTGTTGCCTGCCACATACAAGACATTGAAATTATTATCTTGCAATTTTCTATTTTTAGAAAAATACACGCTCTGTAAGGCTTTTAAATCCATAAGCTGTTTGGCTTTTTCTTTGTTTTCTTGTTCTTTGAAACTTTCTAAACTATCAGATTTTGCTGGGATAAGATTGTTGTTTTCTTTGCCATGTTCAAAAGAACTTGCAGGATCAGTTTCATTTGTGTTGTTCCTAAAAATATCCTCTTCAGCACTAAGTAAAGCGCAATACAAAAATAGCGATAGAGTAAATTTTTTCATTATTGCTCCTTAACATCTTTATACTGGCTCATATGAGGGTCTTTTTTCTCGGTATGGATAATCCTAGATTTCACACCATCATCTTTGACTTTATTTCTCTCGTCCAAGTCTTTTAAAATCGCAATTTCAGTTACATCATAACCTGTAACAATAAAGCCTGTAGGGTTTAAAGACATGGAGTCAAAATTGATTTCTTGTTTTTTAAATTCAAAACTCATCACCACTTTATAGTGCTTCAAGCTCTCTAATTCTCCACTATGATACAAGCTCACTTCAATGTCAATATAGGCTAAATCTTTATCTAAGTAAATATTTGCAATCTTTACTTTTCTTGTGAGTAAAGGATTAGTGTAAATGCTGTCATAATAAGCGATGAGTCTTTCAAATTCATACCATACCTCATTGGAACTTTGCTCTTTAATGGTGTTTTGACGCATTTTTTCATGTTGCTCAATATGAGCAATGCTTTCCCTGTTTAGCACATACGCTCCCACTAATGAACGAATAAGAGCTTTATTGGCTGTAATGGTGCTATCTGCCTTTTGAACTAAAGCAAAATTTTCTTTATTGTTAGAAAATTGCACTAAATACGGCTCTTTTTCTTTTAAGGGCAACAGAACAGTCAGTAAGATAATAAGCAACGCTGTTGTGCCAAAGAAGAAACACGCTACATAAAAGATATAATCGCCTAATTTTTTCTCTAAATGATAGATAACGCTTGCATCTCTCACTTCTTCAAAGAGCATTGTGGGAGCAATGCTTTTATCAAAGCCTATTCTGGAGAAAAAGTTTTTAAAAATTCTTTCTTTTTTTTCTTGAATTGGCTCGTTTTGGGGTGTTTCTTTTTCCTCTGCTTCTATCACAGGCTCTTCTACAAATTCTTTAATTCCATTGATGGTGGTTTGAGTAGGCAATAGCAAAGAAAACAAATCGTTAGGCTGGTTTTCTTTAGTGTCTTGATTTTCTTCTTTAAATTCTGTGTTGTTGTCTGCTTTAAGATTTTCTTTGTTTTCTAATTGCTTTAATTCATTTTCAATTTCTCCTAAAAGCAAAGTTTGTTCTTCATTCTCTTTTAGATCGCCCCACAAATCCATGCGTCTTTTAGTTTGTAATTCTAAATTTTTTAAACCGCCATGAAATTGTCCTAAAACTTCGCTTCTTTTTGACATCAACTAGCCTATGGATTGATTTAAGTGAAAAAAGGCACAAGGGCTTTTATACATTTCATATTGTTTGTTAGAACATCCACTTAGTGCTAATAAAATTATTCCTATTAAAAATATTCTCATTTCTTTGTCTTTTTGTGTTTATCAATCCATTTAGAGATAGCGAATTTGTCATTCAATATTTTATTGGTGGGCATTGCCAATTTACACTCTTCACAAATTTTTTTAACCAGATTTAGTTGTTTTTGACTAGGTTTTTCTTTAACATGCTCTGCAATCCAATCAGAACATTTTTCCTTGTTCTGCAGGATTTCTTGACTGGGTTTTTGTAATTTTTTATCTTTACAAATTTTGTCTATGAGTTCAAGTTGCTTATCAGTAGGCATGTTGTTGTCAGTAGATTGTGTTTGATAAAACTTGGCGGTACTTTTTAATTTGCTTATGACTTCAGACATGAACTTTTCATAACTAGCTTCACCTCTCATGATTAAATCCAAACATTCTTCAAATTGTTTGGTAGTGTTTCCTAATTTGCTCTTATCCTTGCTTGTAAGAGCGATGAAATCCACTTCTTTATCTTTTTTGAAAAATAAAATCACTTCTAATCCTTGACTAGTAGGGGTGATAGCGTTAGTTTTTGTATCAATGCTAATATATTTACGCTTCAAAAGAAGATCTAAGAAGCTCGCATAAGTGCTAGGACGACCAATCCCCTCGCTTTCTAATAAGGGAATAAAGGCGCTTTCTTTATAAGGTTTAGGACTGGGTTTTTCTATTTTTTTAATAAAAACTTCTTTTAACGGGACACTATCATTTTCTTTTAATGAAAAGTTTTCTATTTCACTTTCTTGTTCTTCCTTGTTAAGTTCTTCTTTGCCTTGAATGAGCTCTTCAATCTCTAAAAAACCCTTTTCTTTTAAAAGTTTGAAAGAGAGCTTAAAGCTCTCGCTTTTGATTTTAAAGATACAATCATATTGATTGTATAAGGCGTTTCTACTTTGAGAACAAATTGTATTGGCATAAATAAGTTGATACAACTTCAGCACTAATTCTTCGCTTATTTTAGCGTCACTGCACACTTTTTCTAAGTCTTTTAAAGCATGCGGATGTGTAATTCTTATGGCTTCATGCACTTCAGCTTGTGAGTTTTTGCCAGCCTTATACTCCCTGTATTGATAAACACTCGGATAAATAGGTTCAAAAAACACTTCATGCTCTTTGAGATACTCAGGACTTAAAAATTCACTATCAGTTCTGTGATAAGTGATGAGACCAGCTTCAAAGAGTTTTTGAGCAAGTTGTGCGATTTCTTTAGTGGGTATTTTTAAGGATTTGCTCGCTTGGGATAAAAGTTTAGAGGTTGTAAAAGGTTTTTTGGGTTCTTTATTGGATAGACTTTCTTTTAATGAAACTAGAACACTCATAGACCCTAATCCGTCCTTTAGATCTTTTAAAAATTGAGATGCTTCGTTTTTGTCTTTAAATTTAAAATCCACTGGTTCGTTTTTTTCATTCGCCCTCACATGCTTAATAATCACTTCTTTTTCATTGCACACAATATTAGCTTGGATTTGATATTCTACTTTTTCTTCAGCATCCAACTTATCAAAATCCCTTATTTCTTGATCTCTTTGGCAGATTAAAGCTAGAGCTGGAGTTTGCACTCTACCAGCACTCAATTCACTAAGATTTAAACTTTTTCTTAAATAGCTTGTTAGAGCAAATCCAACAACCTGATCGCTTGCAATCCTGCCTAAGAATGATTGGTATAAATTAGTGTTAGAACGAGAAAATAACACCGCATTTTTTAAGCCGTTTTCAATACCGCTTGGTGTGATCTCATGAAATTCTGCACGATAAATTTCACTAGCTACATTTTTAATTTTTTCATAAAATTGATAGCCAATACCATAGCCCTCTCTATCAGGGTCAGTAGCGATATAGACTTTTTTGTCCCTACAAGCATTGATTAAAAAATTTATTTTCTTAGCCTTGTCTTCTTTGATTTCAAACTTACAAGCAAAATTATTTTCAATATCTACGCCTATAAGGTTAGTAAAATGCCCTATGGTTGCATAAACTTCCGCACCTGTTAGTTGTTTAATCTTTTCAACCTTATTAGGGCTTTCAATGATAATCACGCTATCTTTCATTCCTACTCCTTTGTCAAGTAAATTTCTTTATAATTCTTTGGATTATCCTTTTTAAGCGTTTCCAGTTCAAAAACGCTAGACGCGCTAGAGTTATACGCCCTTAAAAATTTTTTACTGGTGCTGTTTAGCTTTTCTAAATTGATTTCTAAAAACACGCTAGATTGAGTGAGAAGGTTTTTCACTAATACTTGCCTAGCGTTTAACGGCGTTTTGTTTAAAAAGGATTTTTCAATAGGACTTAATAAAATGCCATAGCTCTCTAATTTCTCAAAATTGTTTGTAGGATAGAGTATGACTTGAGCGGCGTTTTCTATAATGGACTTTGCTCCCTCTACGCCATCAAGTTGGTTAATGTCTTGAAAGGCTAAAGTTAAAACCCCATTGAGTTTTCTAGCTTGAGCGAGTGTGTCTTTGATTTTAGCTAACATGATGGGATTTTCAATAACAGATTTTGCTTCATCAATGAAGATATAAAAAGGCTTGTTTTCTAATTTAGCTCTATTTATGACTTTGTAGAATAGGTATAGCACTGCCAAGTTGAAATCTTTTTTACTGCTAGAAAGAGCATCCATATCAATAACAGAAAGCTTTTTAGCAAAGTCTAAACAATCAGTAGAATGCTTGTATAAGTCTTTTGAGCTCTCTTTTTCTAAAATGTCTTTGCTATCTAAATAGTCTCTTTCTAGCGTGTCTTTAAAGTCTCTTAGCTTAAAAATAGCACCCCCTTGTTTTGTGATATTGTTATAGCAAACTCTGATTGTTTTGGATAAAGCGCTTAAAGTCTTTTTTTCTTTTTCATCTTTAGTATCTTCATCAATATTAAGCATGAATGCCAACCAACTCACTAAAAAGGTGCAATTAGCGCTTGTATCTTTTAAAGAAAACGGATTAATGTAAAAATCATTGCTATCGTTGTATTGACCATCTAAAAACTCAGTCATCACACGCATGCCATTATTTCTGTCTAAAGCCAAAATACTTAAATCTTCATACTTAAAACAATTGGTGATTAAAAATTCAATTAAAGTGGTTTTACCAGCCCCTGTGCCACCAAAGATGATGGTATGCCCTGATACCATATCATTTTTTCTTTTTGCCTCATAAGCATGGAAATTGAATAAATAAGGCGATTTGTCTTGGTTTCTAAAAATAGTTAAATGGCGATCGCCCCATGAATTTCTAGAAAAACCACAATTTTGTTTTTCCAATATGATTAAAGAAGCAATATTTTGACTAGACAACAAACGCTTTCTAAAATTCAAGCGATTACGATTAGGGAAAAAGCTAAAAAACATAGGCAACATGCCAATACTCTCTTGTGTGCTTACAATACCTTTTTGTTTAAGCAAGTTGGTAATTTCCATACAAGCACTATCTAAATCGGTTTTAGTTTTGGCATGAACTAAAATGTTTAAAGAAATCTCTTGCATTAAAACCCTGTCTGTTTTAACCATGTCATTCAATTCATCAATTTCAACTCTAATACTCTTATTCGCTCTTTTTCTTTTAGTTTCAATCCTTTTTTCAGCCTTTGCTTTAGGAATATTGTCAATGTTTAAAATCACATCAAATTCTAAAGATAAATGTAACACTGAAGAAAGAGCGGTGCTGACAATTTTGTCTATATCATAAGTCTTAATGCTGATGAAACGCTTGAAAATCTCTTTACTATTATGAATGTGAGTGAAAAAATCTTTTTTAAAAAGCACATCAGAATTGATCATGCCATCATGCAAACGACCTCTAGAAAAAGTGTATTCACTAGGAACGCCATTAATGTATTCCGCATAAAAATTAAGCAAACTATTGGCGTCTAATTTTTCTACAAACAAACCAGAAAGCATATTTTTAACATTATTGATAATGCTGTCTAATATTTTAGATTTATCTGCTAAATTAAAATTATCAAAGCCTATGAAATAGTTTTCTTGATATTTCACTTCATCTTGTTTATCATTTTCTTGAATATTTTCTAATTCATTGGTAGTGATTTTTTTCTTAAATCGTTCCAAATAACCTTTAATGCTATTATTCTTAGTTTCAAAAATTAAGTAATAGAAATTTTGATAAACATTCTCAATCTCTTGTTCCCACAAATTGATAACTTCTAATGCAAAAGGATTGCTTATCTCTTCTTGAGTATATTCGTGGTGTATGAAAATATTACGCCTTTTAGCTACGATTTTAAAATGCACTCCATCTACAATCTCATTAAGAGCTAAAATGCGTTCATTAAATTTTTGCGCTATTTCTTTGTCATCTAAAGACAAATAAGAAATTCCCTCTAATTTAAGAGCGCCTACAAGGTTTGATTTTTCACTTAAAAGATAATGCTCATTGTAAATGCCCACAATGTTAGTTTATTCTTTCATGCTATAATGCTTAGGAACTAGCGAGCATAAAGAAGTGAAAATTTTCTCAAGCATAATAATTTCTAGCTCCTGTTCTTAAGGTGAAAAGCGCATGCAAAATGGCTGTTATATCTTCATCAAAAAATTCTAAAATGTAGAATACAAACACACAACTAGCCATTAAACCTATAGCATAAAGTGGTTGGAATGAAAGTAACCATGCCGACATTAAGGAGCTAACAATCCAGCTATCCAAGTTTAATCCCAAAAAAGTTTCTCTTTTGCTGATTTCTCTAATGTTGATACTTTCAACACAAACAATATGCAATGCCATCTAAAATAACCACTGACTTAAAGTTTTAGCATTAGAGATAGCAGCGGTTATAATGATAATCCCAACGCATTTCCAACCAATTTCTCCAAGCCTATCCCAATTTTTATAGGCGTAAATGCAAGTCCCAACAATGATTAGACCACCGATAGCTTTGATAAAGTCATTACTTATGAAATCCAATATTTGAGTGAATTTTTGTCTGTAATCTGGTGCTGCCAGTAAAAAACTAGGCATTAATATTGCCAAACTCATCATTCTACGAATTTGCTTAAACATTCTTATTCCTTTATGTTTTATTTCCATCTTTCATGTCCTTTGTTTTGAGATTGATTGTTGGTGTAATAGATAGAATTAGCTACATATTTAGATCCAAATCCATGATCTTGTTGGTAACCATGAAACACTCCTTGTGGTAGTTTAGGTTTTGGCATTAGATCTTGTAGTTTTTGTAATTGGTTAGCCAAGATGTTTGTGATGGTGTGGTAGTAGGGTTTTGCATTTTTTCTTTGGCATCAAATAAAAAATCTTGTAAAATCCTATTGCTAATTTGCTTCAATCCTAATATTTTAGCAATTTTCAAATCATCGTTCGCATCTTTACTGATAGGTGTATAGATGTTTGGAATTTCTTTAGTGTGAGCGTAAAAAATTTTTTCCAAAATAGTGTTGAATTTTCGCCCCTGTTTATCATTATCCATTGCTAAAATAATATTAAGACTTAAATTAGGAATTTTTGGTTCTTTTAGGCGTAAGGCTAGAGCACTAGGTTTAAAAATGGGTTTAGGGATAAGATTATTTTTATCTCTTATGGGCGAGAAAATAGGGGCATTAGGGACTTTTTCAGGGTTATTTTGGTGTTTAGCTAACTCTTTAGCACGCCATTTCTCATATCTTTTTTGAAAATTTGTGTAATTTTCAAAGTGCTCTAATTGCTTGTTGTAGCGATCAATTTCTTTGTGGTATTCATTGTATTCCTTACACTTATAAGTGTTGATGGTATTAAGAAATTTATCTACAAATTTTTGCATTCTTTCTTCTGTGAAATTACCAATAGTAGAAATAATAGCTGTTTGATTGGGATCAAACCCTTGCATTTCTAACACGCTTAAGCCATCAAAAACGCTTTCAGCCACAATAATATTTTGAATATTTTTAGTATTTTGTGGTGATAAAACTTCAAAACCCTTGATAGAACCTGCTTGCATTAAGTGTTTAGTGGGATTAGTAGCTCCTTGCATAGTGAAAGGTTTGGACAATCGCTTGTTATACCCACCCTGTATCAAATTTTCATCATCATTGACTAGATAGCAAGGCACGCATAAATTTGCATGTTCATCTTCTTTAAGTAAATGGTTATAAGGTTTTAATAAAGAGT
Organism: Helicobacter pylori; assembly: GCF_003637685.1. GTDB lineage: Bacteria > Campylobacterota > Campylobacteria > Campylobacterales > Helicobacteraceae > Helicobacter > Helicobacter pylori_CJ. The sequence goes on from NZ_MVWW01000011.1 coordinate 32,424, forward strand.
TATCTAAAGAGCGGCTATCCAATAAAGTGTGAAACAAATCTGAGCTTTCTATATCGTAGGTAGGGAGTTTTTCAAATTGTTTCACCACTTTTTGACGCTCTGCTTCTTGTTCTTTGGTAATGATTGCATAAAGCTTGGAATTGTTATATTTGTAGTTTGGCTTATCGCTAATTTCTAAATCATCTCTGTTTTTGATTAAATCATTAAAATCTAGCCCACGATTTTTACAAAAGGCGATAATCGTGCCTTTATCTTCATCATTATGAGTGTTGAAATAATGATAACTCCCATCAGGCTTTCTTGAAACAATAAGTGTGCCTTTAATGGTATCATGCTCATTGTAAAGAGCCGGGTTATTTTTGCTTGATTTCTCTACTTTGTGTTTATAACCATTAGAGAGCAAAATCTCATCTAATGGTAAGAATTGTAAATTAGTGATATAAGCCATAGTCTTTCACCCAAATCTACTTTTCTTAATCTCTTTGGCTAATCTCATTTCATAATGTTTGGCTCTCGCATCATACAAAACACGATCCATTGCTTGAGTGAGAAATTTCATGACTTCAATCGCGGTCTCTACTTCGTTGATTTCAAATAATAATTTCATAGCGATTTCAACTTCCCTATGCACTGATTTAGGTAGATCTTTCACCAAAAGATTTTTGTATTCTTTGTTTGTAGGATCAAACCCTTTAGGGATCACATATTTTTGTGAAATTTTTAAATCTTTTTTGAGTGGGAATTGCATTTTTTGTCCTTTGTTTTCTTTATGATGCTAAAATTTCCTTATCTATAGATAGTTCTTCTAATGCTCTATATAGATATTCTTTTTTACAATTGCTTGTTGGTAAGAGCACTTGATGTTCGGAATTTTTTTGCCAACAAGTTGATCATAAGTCAATCTATAAGAAAGACAAGGATTATTAACCGACACAAACTCCAAAAAAATATTGTTAAAGTTTTGCATTTGAAAATGCTTAGGGATATTCAAAAAGAATACACCGTGCTTGTTTTTGAGCTTGAATGCTCTATCTTTTAATTTCTTGAAGTTTTTTTTCAAATACCCACAAATTCCTAAAAAGAAGCTATTAGGTAAATTGCTCTCCCCATTCAAACCTAAATGTTCGTAGTTTTCTATTTTAGTGAAATCATGCATAGATAAGAAAACATAACCCTTTTTGTTCTTAAAAGCAGTTAGAAACCCTATTTTCTCTAAAATTTGGAGATTATGCCTTAAGGTTCTATCGCACCATTGCAAGCGAGTTAAAGCATAATGGCGGTTTAATGCGATTTTGGAACTTCTAGAATCTATAACGATTTCACTTAAAAGTTCCATGAGTTTCTTACAGCCTGTGCCACCAAAGAAAGTTGTATTGCTAGGAAAGTTCAATATCTTTTTAAAGAGTTTACATTCAACATAACCAAATTTGTCAAATCTGAAAGGAATAAACCTATCTTTTGAATGCTTGGAATAACAGACATTGTTCGCATGCATTTCTTTTAAGATATTCGCATCTAAAACTTTTCTTTTAAAAACTCTTTCTCGCATAGTCATAATCCCTAGGTATTGATTTCTTAGAGATTAGAAAAAAATTACATTCTCTAAAGAATGCGTTTTAGACCCTTTAATTTTGGCTAGAGATTATTACTTTAACTTTAATTTAAGCTATGGGCCGGGATTTTTAGGGTGGATGAGTAAAATTTACACTGACAAACAACACTATCTAAACACTTTTTTAAAAATTAAAGATTTTAACGCCCCCAGTTTAAAGGTGGAATGCTCTAGTTTTGAAGAAGTGTTGCTCGCTTATCCTAATGATTTTTTCTATCTTGCCCCCCTTTATGTGTTAGAAAATTCTAAAATGTTTAAGGGGATTTATCCTATGCGTAATTTCCCTATCCGCCACAATGGTTTTAAACATGAAGTATTGGCTCGCATGCTAAAAAGGCATAAAGGGCCATTTATTTTAAGCTATAATGACTGCGAATTTGTAAGGAATGCTTATAAGGATTTTAAAATTTTAGAACCATCTTGGCAATACACTATGGGACAAGGCGAAATCAGAATGGGTAAAAATCGCTTAGAAAGAGGCGATAATAACCATGTCAAACAATCTCATGAGTTATTGATTATCAAGGAGTAAAATGCATATTAGCGGAGTTAAAACTGCCTTTAAAATCGCTGATGTAGAATACGTGAAAGACAGCACAAAGTTAAATTTCAACTATCTTAAGGATTTAAAAGATGAAAACAATCAATCTTTATCTCAAAATATTTTAACTCAAAATGTGGCTAGAGTGTATTTAATTGTAGTGGATGGTGAGATTAAAAAAATCGGTGGTTCTCAAGCAGATGGTGGGATTAAAAGCACGCTCAATATTTATAAAGATGGGGGGTCAAAGGGAGGCCTAGTATTAGAAGTTTTGGTGTGTGGTATTTTCTTTATCACACAATACTCACAGGGGCTAAAATAGAATTTTACATGATTTATCAGCCTAATTTTGAAACTCAAGTGAAAGGCTTGTTTGGTTTTTGTGCAATCAAAGACGCAAGCATAAGCTATAAACTTTTAGAGCAAGCTTGCCTGACGGATTATAGAAACAATAACAATGACGCATTACCCGAATGGAATGTGCAAGAGCAAGGCAAAGATTGGCCAAACGATATTAAAGATGAGCATGCCAATACCACTCAAAAAGCTCAAAACAGAGAAAAGGCCATTCATAGAAAGGCGATTGACAAACCTAGCGGAACTTTAAAAGATTGAAGAAATAGTCTTAACCCAATCTCAAAAAAAGGGCTTTAAGTTTTTGCTCCATTTAAAAAGTGTGGGTTTATGTGGGCTTAGATGAAGGAAAAAATAAAACTTGTATAAAGTAGCAGATATTTTTTGTGGTGCTGGAGGGTTGAGCTATGGCTTTTCTGTGCACCCTTATTTTGAATTGATATGGGCTAACGATATAGACAAAGATGCCATTTTAAGCTATCAAGCCAATCATAAAGAGGCACAAACCATTTTATGCGATATTATGCAACTTCATTGCCACAACTTGCCATGCGTTCCAATTGACATTCTGCTAGGCGGACCACCATGCCAGAGCTATTCTACGCTTGGCAAAAGAAAAATGGATGAAAAAGCGAATCTGTTTAAAGAATATTTGCGGCTCTTAGACTTAGTGAAACCAAAAATATTTGTTTTTGAAAATGTGGTGGGTTTAATGTCTATGCAAAAAGGGCAATTGTTCCAACAAATTTGTAACGCTTTTAAAGAGAGAGGTTATATTTTAGAGCATGCCATTTTAAACGCCCTAGATTATGGTGTGCCTCAAGTAAGAGAGCGAGTGATTTTAGTGGGCACGCTTAAAAGTTTTAAACAAAAATTTCATTTCCCTAAACCCATAAAAACGCATTTTTCTCTAAAAGACGCTTTAGGGGATTTACCGCCCATTCAAAGCGGTGAAAATGGTGATGCTTTAGGTTATCTTAAAAATGCAGATAATGTTTTTTTGGAATTTGTGCGGAATTCTAAAGAATTAAGCGAGCATAGCAGCCCTAAAAACAATGAAAAACTGATAAAGATCATGCAAACGCTAAAAGACGGGCAGAATAAAGATGATTTGCTAGAAAGTTTACGCCCCAAAAGCGGTTATATTAATACCTATGCCAAAATGTGGTGGGAAAAACCAGCCCCCACCATTACGAGAAATTTTTCTACCCCAAGCAGTTCCAGGTGTATCCATCCAAGAGACTCTAGAGCGTTAAGCATTAGAGAGGGGGCAAGATTACAAAGCTTTCCTGATAATTATAAATTTTATGGGAGCACTAGCGCTAAAAGATTACAAATTGGCAATGCCGTGCCGCCTTTATTGAGTGTAGCACTCGCTCATGCTATTTTTGATTTTTTAAGGGGTAACAATGTTTGATAATAACGATTTTAAAGGTTATAGAAATTTATTGGGTTTTAATTCTCAAAATGCGTTTAAGGAATTTTTAGGCGCTAAAGACATACAACCTTGCGTTGATTTCAATTATTTAAACGCGCTCAAAAAAAGACTGATTGAAATTTTTAGCGCTATCAATAGTATTTATTGTTTTAAATATAATGAGTATGAACTGGAATGCTTTTTTAAAAATTCCATAGAGCGAGTGTTTTCAAAGATAGTGGACACTCATATTATTTATAAGCTAAATAATCAAGGCAGAAGACCTGAAGAAGTTTGTTTTTCTTGGATGCGTGGGTTTTTAGTAGCGGAGTTTTTTAAGGATTTTATCGCTTGTCTTTTTAATACGCAAAAAGAAACCATCAAATTTTTTGGTGGTGATAATTTTGAGAACATAGAAAGCTTTAAAAGAAGTCCTAAAGCCGATTTTTTATTAGACAATCATTTATTGCTAGAAGTTCAAAGCGGGTTTCAAGGGATTAATGATATTAAAGAACATAAAGTTTTAGAGGCTAAAAGGCGTTTGATAACGGATAAAATTCCTACATAAAAACCAATAGCATAATACGGAATAAAATATTAGGATAATAGCATTAAAAAGGTGGTAGGTGGATTGAATGTTAGTTATTTTTTGCCCAACATCCAGCGTGAGTGTGTGTGCCTCAAATAAGAGAGCGAGTGATTTTGGGTGGGTGTGCTTAAAAGTTTTAAACAAAAATTCCACTTCCCTAAACCCATAAAAACATATTTTTTCAACCAACTTATATTTATCAACTTATATTTTGATTCGCCTTAGCCTTTTTATTGCCTTCTGCCAAAAGTGATCCCATAAACTTCATTCCTGATTTGAAACAAGGGATCAGTAGGGGCTTCTACGCCTTTAGGGAGATCGGCAGGCAAATACACATCTTTATTGCAACCCATTCCTTCGTATTTTTCAACTTTCAAGGTCCCAACCAATAATTCCTTGTGTTTGCCTTTCCAAAGCGCGGTCGTGTCGTTGGTGGCATCATTTTGATTCGCAAATACCAGATACATTTGGTATTCTATGGGTTTAGTTTTAAGGTGTTGTTGGAATGAAGAAAGCAGATAATTTGAATCTTTTTGCTTTAATTCTTGGGGGTTAAGATACTTAACGCCCTCTTTAGGCACAAATTTCCATCTCGCAGGCAATAATTCCTCTTTCTTATCTTTAAACCTGAACGCATGCACGCTGTAATAAGGCGTGTTAGCCACGCTTGAGCTAATCCCTATCGTTTTCATATAGGCGGCAAAATTCCTATAAGAGGGGACTTCTTCGTAAAGCTTTTTGATTCTTGCTTCATCTACCTTGCCATTTTTAGGAATCCTCATCTCAAAAAATTGAGCGAATTCTTTAGGGTTTTTGGCAAAATTGATTTCTGTATTGAGCATCACCATTGTCCAACTAGCGTTTTGATTTTCCAATTTTAACGCCATTCCCCTAACTTTGCTTTTATCATCCATCATCGCGCCTCCTAAAGAATACCTTACAGACGCAGGGATTTCTTTTTCATTGAGTAATGGCACATCTAAATCCTCTCTCGCTTGCAAGTTAGGGAGGAACACGCCTTTAGCGCAAAACCCCTTAGCGTGGTTGATTTTCATTTTAGGCTCTTTGGCGTTGAGCTTGTAGAAAATATCCGCAATCTCTTCAGCGCTCACTTCATGGGCTTTTAAAAAACCCAAACTCAAAACCAAACACAAGCTCAAACCAGTTTTTTTCATTTTTTTCCTTATTATTATTTTTTATATAAAACAATGCCTTTAATTGTATCAGTAAATTCCCTGTTGAGCCTTAAAAAAGCCTTTTTTTCAATATATTATTAGGTCTTAAAAAATTATCCTATCCATTTAAATGCTCATGAGCAAGCTTTTAAGGATAAACTTGTGTTTTAAATTTTGTGATTTTTAAGAAAAATTAGCTTGATTTTAAACTAAATCTATATTCTTTTATGCTATAATTACTTCTACAGAGTAATTTATCTATTCTCAGGTAAAGTAAGGAAGAGGAATGAAATTAAAGAAACGAAAAGTTGCGGCTACATTGCTAAAGCGTTTTACCTTGCCACTATTGTTCACTACGGGGTCATTAGGGGCGGTTACTTATGAAGTGCATGGGGACTTTATTAACTTCTCCAAGGTGGGTTTTAACCACTCGCCTATTAACCCTGTTAAAGGTATCTATCCTACAGAGACTTTTGTTAACCTTACGGGTAAGCTAGAGGGGTCTGTGCATTTAGGTAGGGGATGGACCGTGAATTTAGGCGGTGTTTTGGGCGGACAAGTTTATGATAGCACTAGGTATGATAGGTGGGCAAAGGATTTTACCCCCCCAAGCTATTGGGATAAAACTTCTTGTGGCACGGATTCTTTGAGCCTTTGTATGAATGCGACTAAAATGTGGCAACAGCAAGGGCCAGGTGGTATTATTGACCCTAGAGGTATTGGCTATATGTATATGGGTGAGTGGAACGGCTTGTTCCCTAATTACTATCCGGCTAACGCCTACTTGCCCGGGCATTCAAGACGCTATGAAGTTTATAAAGCGAATCTCACTTATGATAGCGACAGAGTCCATATGGTCATGGGGCGCTTTGATGTTACCGAGCAGGAGCAAATGGATTGGATTTACCAATTGTTCCAAGGTTTTTATGGGACTTTCAAGCTTACTAAGAACATGAAATTCTTGCTCTTTAGCTCTTGGGGTCGTGGTATCGCTGATGGTCAATGGTTGTTCCCTATCTATCGTGAAAAGCCTTGGGGTATTCATAAGGCGGGTATTATTTATCGCCCTACAAAGAATTTAATGATCCACCCTTATGTGTATCTTATCCCAATGGTAGGTACATTGCCCGGTGCTAAAATAGAATACGATACCAATCCTGAGTTTAACGGTATGGGCATGAGGAACAGAACGACTTTTTATGTGTTGTATGACTATCGTTGGAATAACGCTGAATACGGCCGTTACGCACCCGCTCGTTATAACACTTGGGATCCGTTCTTGGATAATGGTAAGTGGCGTGGCTTGCAAGGTCCTGGTGGTGCGACACTCTTTTTACGCCACCATATAGACATTAACAACTACTTTGTGGTTGGTGGTGCTTATCTCAACATCGGTAACCCTAACATGAACTTAGGTACTTGGGGTAACATCATCGCTGTGGATGGTATCGAACAATGGGTTGGCAGTATCTACAGCTTAGGGTTTGCAGGGATTGACAACATTACCGATGCTGATGCGTTCACTGAATATGTTAAAGGTGGAGGTAAGCATGGTAAGTTTAGTTGGAGTCTCTATCAACGCTTCACTACCGCTCCAAGGGCATTGGAATATGGTATTGGTATGTATCTAGACTATCAGTTCAGCAAACATGTTAAAGCGGGTCTCAAACTCGTGTGGTTAGAGTTCCAAATTCGTGCGGGTTACAACCCTGGAACCGGTTTCCTTGGGCCAAACGGTCAGCCGCTTAACTTGAATAATGGTTTGTTTGAATCTTCTGCATTCGCACAAGGTCCTCAAGACATGGGTGGCATTAAAAAGAGTATTACCCAAGACAGAAGCCATTTGATGACACACATTAGTTATAGTTTCTAAGAGAGTTTCCCTATCTCTTAGATATGCCTTTCTTGTATTTTTAATTCAGTATCTTTGGGAGTTAGGGTTTTGGGAATTAAGGAATATTTTTTTTACTCTCTATTTTTTTTGCTTTTTTCTGGTCTTTTTTTATCCAAACTTCAAGCTTATAAATTCAACATGAGTATTGTTGGAAAGGTGAGCAGCTATACCAAATATGGTTTTAACAATCAAAGATACCAGCCCTCCAAAGACATTTACCCTACGGGTAGTTACACTTCTTTACTCGGTGAATTGAATTTGAGCATGGGTTTATACAAGGGCTTGAGGGCAGAAGTGGGGGCGATGATGGCAGCACTCCCCTATGACTCTACCGCCTATCAAGGCAATAATATCCCTAATGGCCAGCCTGGCTCTAGGACCGATCCTTTTGGGGCGGGTATCTTTTGGCAATACATTGGCTGGTATGCAGGGCATAGCGGTTTAAACGTGCAAAAACCTCGTTTGGCTATGGTGCATAACGCTTTTTTGAGCTACAACTACAAAAAAGACAAATTCAGTTTTGGCGTGAAAGGGGGGCGCTATGATGCTGAAGAGTATGATTGGTTCACTTCTTACACTCAAGGGGTTGAAGGCTTTGTCAAATACAAAGACACCAGGTTAAGGGTGATGTATTCAGACGCTAGGGCTTCAGCGTCAAGCGACTGGTTTTGGTATTTTGGGCGTTACTATACAAGCGGTAAGGCTCTAATGGTAGCGGATTTGAAATACGAAAAAGACAACCTAAAAATCAACCCTTATTTTTATGCGATCTTTCAAAGAATGTATGCGCCAGGCATTAATATCACTTACGACACCAACCCTAATTTTAATAATAAGGGCTTTCGTTTTGTAGGCACTTTCGTGGGGTTTTTCCCCATTTTTGCCACTCCGGCTAATCAAAACGATATTATCCTATTCCAACAAGTGCCGTTAGGAAAGAGCGGGCAAACTTATTTCTTCCGCACCCGTTTTTACTATAACAAGTGGCAATTTGGGGGCAGTGTCTATAAAAATATCGGCAACGCTAATGGCGATATAGGTATTTATGGCGACCCTCTAGGGTATAACATTTGGACGAATAGTATTTATGACGCAGAAATTAACAATATTGTTGGTGCTGATGTGATTAACGGGTTTTTGTATGTAGGTTCACAATATAGAGGGTTTAGTTGGAAAATTTTAGGCCGTTGGACGGATAGCCCAAGGGCTGATGAAAGGAGTCTCGCGCTCTTTTTGAGTTATTTTTCTAATAAGTATAATATTAGAATGGATTTAAAACTAGAATATTATGGCAATATCACCAAAAAAGGCTATTGTATTGGGTATTGTGGCATGTATGTTCCAGTCGATCCTAATGGGCCTGGCACCCAACCTTTAACACACAATGTGTATTCTGACCGAAGCCATATCATGTTTAACATCACTTATGGTTTTAGGATTTACTAGTATTTATTCTTAATGGATATTTTTGATTAGCCTTTTTAAAATATTGAAAGGCTCTGCTCCAATCAAATATCAATACTCAAAAAGCCTTATTTAATTTTATTATTCAATATTTAATACACTAGAACAAAACACCACACCCCGCGCAGTTTTTAAACAAATTGAACGAGTTTAAAGATGATGTTTTTGCCACGCCCAAAGCTAAAGAATACATAGACATAGCGAGCGGTTTTCATAAGCTTTTTAAAAACGATGCTAAGATCGCAGAAAGCCTAAAGCCCGCTATTACGAAAAACTTGAGCCAAGGGTTAGCGACCACTCTAAGCGGAGCGTTAAAATACCAATGGACTAAATTCACTTTAGGAACGCTTTACAGAAACGCACCGGATCGCATTTTAGGAGTGAAATTACCTAAAGCTTTAAACGAAGCCACCGCAGGCGCAGCCTTAAAGTATCACATTAAAAGAGCGTTAGAGAGAAGCCACACAATAAGCGATTTTAGCAAGAATTTAGAATTAAGCGCACAAAACGCTAAATTTAGCAACAACACGCTTAAAATCATTGAAGAGCTTAATAACGGCGTTAAAAGCGCGAGTGAAGAAATCAATAAGGAAG
>NZ_MVWW01000012.1:0-31060 GCF_003637685.1 Helicobacter pylori
CTTTTATTAACCCTTTTATTCTCTCTCTCATTAATCCGTGCCACAACATTTTTAAACCATTTGATTCCATAAGCCCCATTTTTATCAGTGGGGCTTACAGAGTTAAATTCAAAGGAGAAATGATGGCAAAAGTAGAAGTGGAGTTAAAAAAACTCTATCAAATTTTAGTGGATCCTGAATATTTTTATCAGGTTCCCGATTACCAACGCCCTTATGTGTGGGATAAGGATCATTTAGGGGCTTTGATTGATGATTTAGTGGGCAGCTATACAAACAATGGAGAAGATGAATATTTTTGCGGCTCTATTGTGATCGCTGAAAATCCAAAAGATAAAAGATGGGATGTTGTGGATGGCCAACAGAGACTAACAAGTTTTATTATCTTGGCTTGCACGATTTTAAGGCTTTATGAACACAGGTTAGGGCAAAAATCTAAAGATTTTATTGAAGGGAGTATTTATGATAAATACGATAAAGGAAAAGAGCGTCTGAAGTTCTTAACCGCTCAAAATTACAATAGTATTTTTGAAAACACGGTGTTAAACCATTTGGAGTTTGAAGACAATATTAAAAAGAACGAGTTGAATAAGAAATTTGATGAAAACACTTATTTGCGTAACGCTTATTATTTTAGAGAGCTATTGAATGAGAGCATGGAAAATGGTTCCATAAGCGATATGGATGATTTTGTCGAGTGGTTTTATGAACACATTGCTTTGACTAGGATCATTTGTTTTGAGCAAGACAGCGCGATGCAAATCTTTCAAGTGTTAAACGACAGAGGCCAACCCTTAAGCCCTATTGATATTTTAAAATCCAGTTTGATGCAAGAAATCAAGCAAGATAGTGAAAAGCGTAAGGATTTTATAACCACTTGGGACAAATTGGTTGAAGCTTGCAAGAGCGTTGAAGGCATAGATATTGATTTGGAAGACTTCTTTAACATGTATTTAGAATACGCTGATCCCAGTTCTTCTAAAAAGAGAGCCGATAAGGGATTAAAAAAGGTATTCAAAGACAGCAAAAAAGACGCTTGCGAGTTCATTTATGATGTGAGCGCTTTTATGAAATCTTATACCGATTTGTTAAAAAAACAAGACCGATACATTTATTTATTAAGATACCTTCCCTCTAGATTTTGGGCCAGTATTTTAACGACAGCCCTTTATGTCAAATATCCTGATTTTGACGCTTTGAAAAAGCTTTTGGTGTCTTATTATTATCAAACTTGGATTGCAGGAGGCACGATCACGCGCATCAAGCAAACGAGTATCAACATTATCAAAAATGTTAAAAGCAATAAAGACATTGAAACCATTCAAGAGCTTATACTGGATAACATAGAATCTTATAACACCTTTAACCAATACCACTACAACTTATGGGATAGCTATTCGGTTTATCCTAGCAAATGGTTACGCCCTGTCTTAGCCCTAGCTAATTATTTTATGACAGATGAAGAGAAGCCCCATTTTATCGCTATGGATGCCGAAACCCAAGTGGAGCATATTTTACCTCAAACGCCCAAAAGAGGCAGTCAGTGGAATGCGGATTTTGACAAAGAAAAAAGAGAAGAATGGGTGAATAATATCGCAAATTTAACCCTTTTAAAGCGTAAAAAGAACGCAAAAGCCTTAAATGGGGATTTTGATGAAAAAAGAAAAATTTATAGCGGCAAAGACCAAAGCAAAGTGATTAGCTGTTATGACATCACTAAAGAATTGTATAGCGACTATAGGAAGTGGGACGAGAAGTCTCTCCAAAAGCGACACGACTTTTTGTATGAAATTATCACGCCTATTTTACACATAGAAGGGCAAGAAGAGGAATATGAAGATGATTTTGATCTAGAATGATTAAAAATCATCAAGCATAAAACAACAAAGGGGATAAGTTATGCCTAAAAAAGAACCATTAAAGATAGCAAAGAAAAGGATTTTTAAAAACTTCTTAGAAGAAGTCAAGCGCCATCGCCCCATTGTTTTTTATACGGATAATGATTGTGATGGCATGTTAGCTGGCAGCGTTTTAATGTCTATGTGTTACAGACTGGGCATTAAAAATTTCTTTTTCTTTAGCCCTTTAAGGAATGCGCATGGCTATGGTTTCACCGATTTAGCCCTAAACGATTTATTGTCTCAACCTTGTATCTTTAACCCTAAAACCAATCAATTAGTCCGCCTGGATCACATTAAAAACCAATTCCAAAAAGACCCCTTATTGTTTAGCGCTGACTTGGGGGCGGATTTAGTTTCTAATACAGAATTGCAAGAAATCTTATTAGAACATTTTGAACAATGCATCATCACAGACCACCATAAAAGTTTTGAAGTTGATTTGATGGATGAAAATAAAATCGCCTACATTAACCTGAATGATGGAAAAGACGCTAACTATTATAGCGGGGCTTTTACAAGCGCTTTAGTGTTTGGTCAAATCTTTCAAACGCAAACCACTCCTTTAGAAGAAGAATTGATCGCTATCACGCTTTTAAGCGATCGCATTGATTTAGATAATGGGGATAATTTGGATATGGTTTTGAATTTAGCGCAACCTAAACATGAGCGCATTCAATGCTTTTTCAAAGATAAAGATCTTTCTTTAGCCCAAGACGATTTAGATGAAAATTCTAACTTATACGGCTTTAATTGCATCAATTATATCAACGCTTTAAGCCGTTTGAGTGGGGCTAGAGAGTTTAAGGGTTGTTATGATAGCTATTTGCATTATCTGGTTTTAAAGCATTTCAATCCCATAAACGATCCGCGCTTAAGCGCCTTTAATGTTAAGGAATTCAAACAATACAACGACATTAAAAAGAAAATACTGAAAGAAAGCGAAGAAAACGCTCAAATTTTTCCTTGTAACAAAATATTAGTGGCTATTTTAGATGAAAGCTGCTCTATTAAAGTGGGTGTTAGCGGTTTAGTGGCTAATAACCTTTTAAAAAAACACCCTTTCAACCATTCTGTCTGTATCTATAAAGACAATAAAGACGGATATAGCGGTAGCGCTAGAGGTGGTGGGAATTTTTTAAGCCAGATTAAAACCATTCCCTTAATACAATCTGGCGGGCATGAGGAAGCTTTTGGGTTGAGCTTTGCAAAAGAGGATTTTAAAAAAGTAATCAAAAGCTTACAGGCCTTATAAAGTCAAATAACGCTAAGGTTGAATTTAAAAAAGAGAACTTGACATGTTATTGGATTATGATTTTTTATTGTTATTGAATGATGAGAGCGGGAATCCAACCAGATACTACTATTTGTTACAAGATTTTGAAAAGGATTTTGTGGCTAGCAAAGTGGCTCAAAATAGAGCGAAGCGATTCGTTAAGGAGATCATTGGGAGGGAGAAAGCCTCTAAAACTAAAAACAGCACCATTGCAGTTTCTCATACAAAGACTTCTGCTATGGAGAACGGAACGATTGGAAGTGGCGATCTTAAAAAGGCGTGTGAGAAAATCAAAAGCGGACTACCCTTTGGGATCATCTCAGCCTTTAAACCCTTTAAAGACGCTTTTTATAGGGATTTCAATCATAATGAGCAAAAGTTACTGATAGGGGCAGCTAAAAGCGGCTGCATTCAATCTAGCGCTGATAAACTGGCTCAGTTAAAAACGCGCTTACTCTATTGGCAGGACAAATCCGTTAAAGTGGATTGGGATAAACCCATTTTGATTAAGGACTTCTTTAAAGGCAATAATTACCTTTATAGGAGGTTTTGTTTTTTATTGGGGAAGCATTTTATGGACAGATTTTTAAAGAATAACGCTAAAGCGAGCGTGAAAGACTTTATGTCTAGTAAGGAGTTTGTCGCTAAATACCGATACACCCCCAAGCAAAATACAGAAAGAGCGAAAAAGCTGCAATCGTATTTAGAGAGTAAGCGTGATTTTATAGGGTTTGTTCAAACGCTTAACTCTTTAAAAGACAGCCCGCAAGATCCTTTTTTACCCGATGAAGAAATAAGCTTTTTGGTGTTCGCTAATGAGCCTACTATTATATTTAATTTAAGGGACTATTTATTGGTGTTAGCGCAAATATTTAACCAACAAGCGATCTGTTATTGTGAGAGCAAATGCCCTATAGAATTGATCAACGCTTCACCGGGTAAGGACTTTAACAAAACACAAGACAGCTTCTCAGACATCAAATTTTCAACGCCCAATCAATTAGAACAATCTCTCAACGCATTAAAAAACAAGCTAGCCGCATTCTTTTCAAAACACCCTGATAAACATAACGGCATGGAGTTTAATGAAATAGCTAAAACTCAAATAGAAGCGCTTTATCTGCCGCAATCTAGCGATGATTTTGATGATTTCCGCAAGGATCTTGAAGACAGCGTTAAAAGTTTTATCAGAGCGAAAAAAAATCGTTATGGTTTTCCTAGAATCTTTGATGTTGCAGACATAGAACAAGAAGAGAGGGAAGTCATTGAATGGCGAGAAAAAAATAGAGCGTCAAAACAAAGCTATAAACAAAACCTTCAGATCAACAAAATCGCTAACGATTTAAAGCGTAATAAGGTAGTGGATAAAAGAACGATTTTAAGCGTGATAGACGCTGATATAGAGCGTGGTTTTATCCCGCCTAAAGATTGGTTAAAACAATTAGAAACAATTAGCGCTTCTCTTTCTAAAGACATCGTAATAGCGATAAAGCAAGTAGAAAAATTAGAGCTTAACTATGCGTTAATAGATAATATCCAGCATAACGAGCTTGATGACACGCTTGATTTTACCTTTATTGTTGGGGATTCTTTGAGCGTTCAGTCGCTTTATGTTACCTTTGATCTTGTGATTGACATGGATAGGCCTATGAGCGAGCAGTTTCTCAACCACATTGGGGAATTGGGGAGGTTTAAATCTAGAGAGGAAGCGTTAGAGTGGGTGCGATTATCACAAACTAAACTGATCATTAAAACGCCCAGAGAAGTGCTAAAAAATGCGGAATTATCGCAAATTGAAGAAATATTGACCGGCTGTATTTTTAATGGCACTTACCGCATTCAAGACGATCTTAAAGGCAATAGACATGAAAATTTTAAGCAAGATTAAACCACAACAAGGAGGAACAAGCCATGCCAAAAAGATAAAAAACATTAAAAAACATTGAACGACCGATTATAGCGGAATTTAAAACAAATTTTTATCAAGGAGTATTTTATGGGTTTTCAAAATGAAAACAAATTAAAAGTAGGGGCACTAGTCAAAGCCACAATCAATAACAAAGTGGTGGAGGCTAAAGTCATTAGCATTGGGTTCAATCGTGTAACCTTAAGGAGCGAAAAAGGCAACCAAGCCTCATACGCTTTCAATAGCGAAAAATTCTTAAAATGGTTTAATCAAGTTCCATTGACAGAGCATATGAGACTTCACGCTGAAAACAAGCAAGAAAGTGCGGATGATTTGTTGAAAGGGATTAAAATCGTTACGAGCGGACCGAGTGTTAAGGAAAGGACTTCTATTCCTAAAGAGCCGAAAGAGGACAAGTATAAACTCTCTTTTGGATTTGAGGAAAAAAGTGAGACTAGTTTCTCGGTGGTAGCTAAAGACTATTTCCTTACTGATAGAAAAAGTAGGCTAGGTGCGTTATTAACCCCTATGTTTTATCAAGGTAAAGGACATCAAGCGTCTGCTGTTATTGTAACCGCTCTCGCTCACGCTAAAGACTTAAATAAACATAGCGATGCGGAGTGGTTGCGTTTGATTGAAAATAGGGCGGAGAGCGTTGCTTCTTTTGATACTTTAGACCAAATGGATAGGGTAGATATTACTTTATTCTGTGATTTAATCCGCCTTTATGCTAGGGGTGAGGAGGAGTTTATGGATTTAAATCCTGGAGGTATTTGGGATAATATGCTCCCTGTTAACAAAAATGAGGCGTTGTTTATAGCGCAACTCTTATGCGATGGAGGTATCAATAGGTATGGTTTAAGCTGTGCTGGTCTTACTGAAAATTTGTTAAAAGACATTGAGTTAAATCTCGGTTTAGCGACTAGAGAGGAGGTTGATGAGATTTTAGCAAAAGAAAACGATGGCGAGGCTGAAAATTTAGAAAACTAACCGCCCCCCTTCCCCTTACTCTCTTGTGAGGAGTCTCCTTTTTTTTTAATCTCTCTTTTTTTCTCTTTTATTTTTCTTTTTTCATTCCCTCTCTAATCTGTCCATTTAATTGGAATGGCTTTAATCTTAGAACCCTATCTTTGCGCGTTATTTCGCATTCAAAAGGCGTTTTTCTTTAAATTCCTGGTATTCTTTGATCGCGTAATTCACAAAGGGCTTGATCGCAATCCCGCCCCTAGAGGCAAAATCCCCATACACTTCCAAATACTTTGGCTCTAGCAATTGGACTAAATCTAATAAAATCGTGTTGATGCAGCTCTCATGAAAGCTCCCATGGTTTCTGTAACTGAATAAATAGAGTTTTAAAGACTTGCTCTCTACCATTTTATCTTTAGGGATGTAGCGGATATAAATCACGCCAAAATCCGGCTGGGAAGTGATCGGGCAAAGGCTTGTAAATTCCTTGCATTCTAAAGTGATTAGGGGGTCTAAATTGGGGTTTGGGTTAGGGAAAGCTTCTAATAATTGGCTGTTGTATTCAAAAACATAGGGCGTTTTAGCGCCTAAGGATTTGAGGTTTGATTCAGGGGTCATTAATCTTCCTTGATTTAAGTTATAATAAGGCTATTTTAACCCATTTTTTAGGAAACTCATGAATAAACGCATAGAAATGATTACGGCTCTATTAGATGAAAAAAAGGCTTTTGATATTACGCACATTGATTTGTCTAAAACCCCCTATTTAGTAGAAGATGTCATTATCGCTACCACGCTAGCGAATAAGCATGCCCTTTCTTTACTAGATGCGCTTAAAAACGCCCTTAAGCCGTTAGGCAAAGTCTTTTACCAGATAGATGAGTCTAATGAAGAGTGGATCATTTTGGATTTAGGGGATTTGATGATCCATCTTTTCACCGAAGAATGCCGTAAAAAATTTGACTTGGAAGGGTTTTTGAACGCCTATAAAAGAGAGCTTCCTTATCAAAACGCCTAAGAAACTCATCGCGCTTTTAGGGCCTAGCGGGAGCGGGAAAAGCGCTCTTTCTATTGAATTGGCCCAAGAATTGGACGCTGAAATCTTTTCTTTGGATTCTTTGAGTATTTATAAAGACATTAATATCGCTTCGGCTAAACCGAGCCTAAAAGAGCGAAAAAACATCAAGCATTACGCCCTAGACTGCCTTAGCATTGATGAAAAAAATAACGCTCCTCTTTTTAAAACCCTTTTAGAGGACGCCATGAGAGTGTCTTCTAAAGAGATTTTACTCATTGTGGGGGGGAGCAGTTTTTATCTCAAATCCATTTTAGAGGGTTTGAGCCGCATGCCAAAACTGAGCAATGAAGAGGCTGTAAAAATAGAGCGAGAAATTGCCACTCTTTCTAACCCTTATACATTTTTAAAATCCATTGACCCTAACATGGCTTTTAAGATCCATCCAAACGACACTTACCGCATCCATAAGGCTTTAGAAATCTTTTATGCCACCCACACGCCCCCAAGCGAATATTTTAAGGCTAACCCTAAAAAACCCTTTGAGCATGCTATCTCCTTATTCGCTCTGTCTATTGAAAAAAACGCACTCCATAATAACATCAAACAGCGCACCAAAAACATGCTTGATTGCGGGCTTATTGAAGAAATCAAAGCTCTCTATACTCAATACCCTAAAGATTCACAGCCTTTTAAAGCCATAGGCGTTAAAGAAAGCATTCTTTTTTTAGAAAAACGACTCACTTTAAAGGAGCTAGAAGAAGCAATTACCTCTAACACCATGAAATTAGCCAAGCGCCAAAACACTTTCAATAAAACCCAATTCCATAACCTTTATGTGGGGAGCGTTAAAGAAATTAGGCATGCGATTTTAAAACACTCAAAAAGCGGCATTAAAGGATAATCTAATGGATACGCAAAACTTACCCGATCAAATTATCCCTATTTTTATGAGTTTTGATAAAAATTACGCGCTAGGGGCAGGAGTGAGCCTTTATTCGTTACTCTCCCATGCGAGCAGGCACACAAGCGCGATAGACTTTAGCCCCTTAAATCAAAATAACCAACTTTTAGGCGCTAACATCGTGTATAAAATCCATTGTTTGATTAAAGAGGTAACCTTAGAGCAGCAAAACAAGCTTTTAAAAACCATTGAGCCTTTTAAAAAATTCGCTTCATTAGAGTTTATAGACACCAATTCGCTCGATCATTCCATAGAAAGCTATCTCAATGAGTCTTGCTCCAAGCGTTATGGCGGGCTTCTTGTTTTGTGCCGGCTTTTTCTCGCTTCACTCTTCCCTAATTATTCTAAAATCATTTCCATAGATGTGGATACGGTGTTTTTGGGCGATGTTGCAAGCGCTTATTTTGCGCTGGATAACGACCCCACTAAATTGCTTGGCATGGTGAGAGACACTTTTTCCCACCTTTCTTTTGAAGCCTTTTGTGATTTTATTGAGCGCACTTGTAAGAATTTTAAAATTGATTTTTCACGCTTTAGCCCAAACGAATTACAACGCATCCATCAAGGCTTTAACATGGGCTTTTTGGTAGCGAATTTAGATTTGTGGCGCGAAAATGGGTTTGAAAAAATCGCTTTAGAGTTTTTGAAAACTAGGGGGAAAGACCTTTTCTACCCTGAACAGTGTTTAATCAATATGGTGTTTTTAGAGCGTATTTTAGAATTGCCTATTCATTATAATTGCTATTCTGACTTTTTCAAAGAGCACTACCCTAAAAACATCGTCATGCTCCATTTCATCAGACACAAGCCGTGGCGTTCTGTCAGTTCTTTGAATGGGCGTTTGATTTGCTATGAAGCTGAAGCGGGTTTTTGGCTCGCCAACCTTTTTTGCACCCCTTTTAAAAACGATTTTTTTAAAAAACGCCTTGAAATGGCTAAAGACCAACAAATGCAATCTTTTAAAACCCACATCCGATCAAAAACGATTAGGGATTATTTTTGTTATAGGATAAAAAATATTTTGAATTCCTTTTGTAAGACTAAGCATTAAGAATACACCTTTAGTAATCTTTTTTATGTCTAATTAAAACTCTAAAATAGGGGCATTTACCATTCACGGACAAATCCTTGCCATCATTTCCTTTCCTAAAACCAATAATCTCAAACTGCTTAGGATTAAACTTGTGTAAAAAAGTTATAGGGACTCCCATAGAACCCCTATAGTCCAAAGGTATATCTATGGTTCTATTCACATTGATTCCATCAAAATTATCATATAGCTCATACTTATTTTTATTGTATTTTTTTGTGAGTGGCAATATCTCATGCCTTTTTTTATAATCTAAATTTGTGAGCCATAAGCAATTATTAGGAGAGATTAAGCGATTGCCTAAGCTATCAATTTTAGTTTCTGTGCCATAAAGTTCATAATGTCTTGGAACAATAAAACTTGAAATTCCTCGACCAAGATGCATGCCTAACCATACCTTATTATTTTTAATTAGAGTAAAAATGTTTTTGTATGTAATTGCATTGATGTTTCCAATAATCAAAAACTTCTTGCTGTGTTCGATCAATTGCGCTACAAATTCTCTAAAAAGCGAAAAAGGTGGATTAGTTACTACAATATCTGCTTCTTTTAGCAATTGAATACTCTCCTTACTGCGAAAATCACCATCTCCTTTGAAAAAATTCAAGTCATTAATGGTTGTTTGCCAATCCTTTTTCCCTTCATATTTGCAATAAAATCCTTTTGAGTTTTGGTTGCTACCGCTAAATATTTTTGGTTCCACATAACAAGCAGAAATCAATTTTTTAAGCCCTAGTTCTTGAAAATGAACAAAAAAGTATTTGAAAAAATTACTTACCCTTGCGTCATCACAATTGCAAAAAACAATTTTATTCTTAAAATGTTGTTTATAGTATTGCAACTCGTTTTCTATATCTACCAATTGTGTATAAAACTCATCGCTTTTTAGCTTCTTAGCTTTTTGCAATATTTGATTAGTCGCTTTTCTTGACATTGTTTTTACCAATAATTTGATTGAAAAGTGAACTACCTAAGACTTTAAGAGAAGTTCTAGCCACTTCAAGCATGATTTCAAACATTTTATTTAAATTCCATTTTTGTCCATCTCCTTGTGTATAAATAGAAATAGCTTGTAACATAATGATTCTATCTCTGTATTGAACGAACTTGTTTTGACATAAATTTTGATTGATAGGCATTCCATAATTAGCTGCCGTTAATTTATCCAATCTATTAAGAACTCCAGAATTATACTCAAGAGTTACTACCCTTCCATCAGGTCTTTTTACTGATATGGTTTGAGTTAAAAAATTAGAACCTTCTAAAAATAAAATGTAAGGGAAATGCAATTCTTTGAGCATAAAATTAGCCATTTCAGCAATATTTTTATACGCTCTTTCTATGGCATTCCCAGCTTGCATTAAATCTTGATTGCTATATTTACCTACTAATATTCCTTTTTGAATATTTTCTATATCTTTTCCTTGATATTTAGCTTCTGTTATTAATATAACTCTCCAATTCCCATCATCATCTTTAACCTCAATGATACCTCCATCAGGTTTTATTTTAGAACTTTGAATAAACAAGGTTCTTCCAAGCTCGCTATCAAGTCCTTGCAATACAGAATTAATTTCTTCCTTGGTTATGCTTGCTCTGTGCCTAAATGACAAGCTCTTAAATTCATCTTCAAGTTTTTGCATAACAAGTTTAGAGATACTGCTCACACCCATATCGTGCAATCTAGCCTCGTCAGTAAAAATATTCGCAACCCCTAAAGACTCTTTATGTTGTTTGCTCAATCTTTGAGATTGATTTTTCTTAGCCATTTTCTACCTTAAAATTTTCACTTCTTCTTCTAAATGAATGCCGTATTCTTGTAACACTCTGGTTTTGGCGAGTTCTATCAAATCCAGGGCTTCTTCAAATTCTGCACCCCCCAAATTCACCAAAAAATTCGCATGCTCTTTGGCAAAGCCCACTCTTTTTAAGCGATAACCCCTTAAGCCCGCACCCTCTAAAAGCCTGCCCGCATAATCGTTAGGCGGGTTTTTGAAACAGCTCCCAAAATTAGGCAATTTGGGGTGGCTTTTGCGCATGCTTTGACACGCTTTTAAAACTTCTTGTCTAAAGCCATGCGTTTTTTTAAACCTAGCCCTTAAAACAACGCCATTGAATTGGCTGCTGCGATAATCTAATCCTAACGCTCCACGCCCTAGCCATTCATTGTTAATGCAAGCGCTTTCTAAAACGTTTTTGATTTCAAATTCTTTCATGCCAGCATTCATTTTAACTAACGCCCCTAAAGTGCCAGGCAATTGCCCTAAAAACTCCAAACCCCCTAAATCATTCGCTCTAAAATAATTAAAAATTTTAGACGAGTTGGTCGCCCCCCCTATTTCAACGCATTCGCCCTTATCGCAAATGTAATCGTAGTTCTTGCCTAAAAGGGCGAGATTTTTCGCGCTAGGAGCGACTAAAAGGTTGTTCGCTAAACCGATAATCTGGTGTTCTTGAGAAATTTCATCATCGTTTTCTAAAACGCTCACTTTTAAAGGCGCACCGATTTTCACGCTGCTGTAACGAGAAAAATCAATGGTTTTTTCTAGCATTTTCTAGCCTATGATTTTAGGAATGAGCTTGATTAAGGTTTTGGTGTAATCTAAAAGCATGTTAGTCATCCACGGCATGGTTAAAATCAGCACCCCAATCACGGCTAAAATCTTAGGCACAAAAGACAAGGTCATTTCATTGATTTGAGTGGTCGCTTGAAAAATACTGACTAATAACCCCACCACTAAGCCCGCTAGTAATACCGGTAAAGAAATCATCAAAGTGATTTTATAAGTCTCAATGGCGAGTTTCATGAGTTGTGATTCCATAACATTCCTTTTATCTTAAAATTTCTTCTAATTGCTGAAAGCTTTGTTCAAAAGGCTGCAAAGCGTTTTCATCTTGCGCTAAAAACTGCTCCATTAAAGCCTTTTTCTTAATCGCTTCATCAAGCTCTTTATCGTTCCCCATTTGATAAGAGCCGATGCGAATGAGCATTTCATTTTCTTTCAATAACGCATACAAACGGCGGAATTTTCTCGCATAAAGGTTTTGAGACTCGCTGATGATGTCTTTAGCCACCCTTGATGCGGAGTTTAAAATATTGATAGGCGGGTAGATCCCATAATCGGTTAATTCCCTGCTTAAGACAATATGCCCATCTAAAATACTCCTGGCTTGATCGGCTATGGGATCGTTCAAATCATCGCCCTCTACTAGCACGCTAAAAAAAGCCGTGATGCTCCCCTTATTTTCTTCCTTGCCCGCTCTCTCCATTAATTGAGGCAATAAAGAAAGCGCGGATGGGGGGTAGCCTTTGGAAGTGGGCGGTTCGCCTAAGGCCAAACCGATTTCTCTTTGAGCCATAGCGAAACGAGTCACTGAATCCATAATAAACAACACGTCTAGCCCTTGGTTTTTAAAATACTCCGCCACGCTCATCGCGCAAAAGGCCCCGTATTTGCGCATCAAAGGGCTATCATCGCTTGTAGCGACCACCAACACGCAAGAGCTTAAATCCCCTTTTAGGTTTTTCTCTATAAATTCAGGGATTTCTCTGCCCCTTTCCCCAATCAAAGCGATCACTTTAATCGGCGCTAAGCAACCCCTAGTGATCATGCCCATTAGCGTGGATTTACCCACCCCAGAGCCGGCAAAAATGCCCAGTTTTTGCCCCTTACCGCAAGTCAAAAGCCCATCAATGCTCTTCACCCCCACGCTAAAAACCTCATCAATCAAGCCTCTTTTTAAAGGGGCTATAGGCGTTGTAATGACAGGCGCTAATCGTTCATAATCTAGCGCCCCCTTATTGTCAATGACTTGCCCTAAAGGGTTAAGCACCCTCCCTAAAAGATTACGGCCCACAGGGAAATTCAACCCCTCTTTTAAAAACAGCACCTTATCGCCAGCCCTAGCCCCCTCTATAAAATTAAAGGGCGTGAAACCAAACTGCTCTTTTTCTGCCACCACCACCATTCCCACGCATTCGCTGCCATCGCTTTTTTCAATCTTCACCACATCGCCCACAGACGGATTAAAACCATCCGCATAAACGATATTGGGCATGATTTTTTTCACGCTCCCATAACGAGGCGATAGATCAAAATGCTGATTCAAGCGGTTTTTTAAGGATTTTAGGGGCATTTAAAGCTCTTTAGTCCATAAGACTTCAGCGATTTGGCGCTCATTATTGATCCTATTCACATGCACGATCACATCAATCGCGCTTTTAAAATACGCCCGCATCAAATCCTTATCCAAAGAATGCGTATAACGCATGCTTAAATTCAGTGAAAGGGCTTCTAAAGTGTTTTGGGCGCTATTAGCATGAATGGTTGAGAGCATGCCCTTATGCCCGGTGTTTCCTAAACGCAAAAAGAGTGCTGCATTCCTGGTGTCAATCTCGCCCACAATGAGCCTGTCCGGATTTAAGCGCATGGCCATATTGAGAGCGTCTTCATAATTAAAGCGCGTGTTCTCTTGCTTGCCCACTAAAAGCCCCACGCAATTGCTGAACGCTTTTAAATCCAATTCTTGGCTGTCTTCAACGCTCACCACCCTTTCATCTTTATTGACGCAGTCTAAAAGAGCGTTTAATAAGCTTGTTTTACCGCTTGAAGTCTCCCCGCTAATGAGAATGTTATACCCTTTTAGCGCTAAATTTTTCAAACTTTTTGGATCGCTTGCTTTAAAAGTGAAATCCTCTAAACTTAAGGGCTTAAGCCTAGGCACACGGATATTGAGCGTGATTTGATTATTGGTAGTGATACTAAAATGATTCGCACTCACCCTATAGCGCGTGAAAGGGATAGAGCAATTTAAAGTGGGGTGCTCTTCATCAAAAAACAACCCCCTAAAACTGGCCAATTGCTCGCAAAACCTCAATAAAAACGCCTTATCAAAAAGCACATGCCCTCTTTTTTCTCGTGTGTTATTGACTTTATAAAGCCAAAGTTCCTGCTCGGTGTTGATGATTAGCTCGGTGATCCCGCTTTCTAAAAAAGGGGTAAAATGGCCGATTAGGGCTTGTAAAACTCTATGGGTTTGTAAAGTTTCCAAAAGCCCTATCCTTTAATCATCGCTCTTTTAAAACCTCTTCGCAACGCTTGCAAGGGGTGTTTTCTAGCTCGCTTTTAAAACGCCAACACCTAGGGCATTTATAAAAGGGGGCTTTAAAGAGCGTGAATGCTGGCGTTTCGCTTAATTTTTCTTTTGCAACCCCTACAAAGCTTACCATGAGCAATTCTTCTACTAAATTTTCACGCAACGCTTTTTCTTTCACTTCAATAGCGCATTCCAACGAATTTTTCACCACGCCTTCTTTTTTCAACCGGTCCAACTCTTCATTAAAGGCAGAACGCAAGGCTAAAACGGCTTCAAAATTTTCTAGTTTTTTACATTCTTTAAGGTGGAGTTTTTCTAAAATATTAATGCCTTTTAGATCAAACACATCTTTGGCTTGTAAAAATGCACAAAGCACCCGACTATGCTCTAAAACTTCTTCAATCGTGTGCGTTAAAATGGGGGCTAAAAAGTAGCACAATTGGCTAGCTACAGCGAGTAAGACCATTTGAATGGCTTGGCGTTTTTCATTATTTTTGCTATCGCAATACAAGCTATCCTTACAAGCGTCTAAATAAATCCCGCTCAATTCATTGGTAACAAACGCCATTAAAATATTCAAGCCCTTCACAAAGTCATGCTCTTCAAACGCGCTATTGACTCCGGCGCTTGTTGTTTCTAAAGCCTCTAATATAAAATGATCTAAAGGGCTAAAGTCATGGGAGCGTTCTAAATTCTTAAGATCCATATCGCTAAAATTGGCGAGTAAGAATTTTAGGGTGTTGCGGAATTTTTTATAATGCTGTTCTGTTTGAATGAAGAAGGTTTGAGAGACCCTCAAATCGTTTTGATAGTCATTAAACGCTACCCACAAACGCACCACATCGCTCCCATGCTTTTTGAGCAAGTTATCCAAAGACACCACATTGCCCTTAGATTTACTCATTTTCTCGCCCTTTTCATCTACGATAAAGCCATGCGTAATGACCTTTTTGAAAGGGGCTTGATTGTTTAAAATACAACCGATTAGAAGCGAGCTTTGAAACCACCCCCTATGCTGATCGCTTCCCTCTAAAACCACATCGCTAGGGCTTTGCCCTTTTTCTCCATGGTAGTCTTCTAAAACCGCCTTAAAGGTGCTACCGCTATCAAACCACACGTCTAAAATGTGCATGATTTTCTCATAATGCTTGGCGTTATCTTGATAATTAGGGGGTAACAAATCCTTTATGTCATACTCCCACCACACATCACAACCTTTTTTTTCAAAAAGATTAGCCACATGCTCTAAAACTTCGCTTTCAAAACAAGGCTTATTCGTGCGTTTGTCTATGAAAAAGGCTAAAGGCACGCCCCATTTTCTTTGCCGGCTCAAGCACCAATCAGGGCGGTTTTCTATCATGGTTTTTAGGCGGTTTTTCCCGCTGCTTGGCACAAATTCCACCTTTTCAATCGCGTTCAAAGCCACTTCTCTTAAGGTTTTTTGAGAGCCATCATTTTGGATAAAAGGCTCATCCATTAAAATAAACCATTGCGTGGTCGCTCTGTAAATCACAGGCTTGTGCGTCCTCCAGCAATGCGGGTAGGAATGCTCAATCTCTTGCTCTAGCAATAAAGAATCGCCCAATTGCTCTATAATGCGTTTTTGAGCCTTAAAAATGTGCTCGCCCAGATAGCTTTCATCTAATAGTTGGTTATGGATAATGCCCTCATCATAGCAACCTTTCTCATCTACAGACATTAACACTTCTAAATTATATTTTAAGCCTAAATAATAGTCCTCTTCACCATGCCCTGGCGCGGTATGCACGGCTCCTGTGCCATCTTCTAAACCGACATGCTCTCCTAGAGTGATTAGGGAATCTCTTTGGTTTAAAGGATTGGTGGCTTTCAAATATTCTAAATCATTGGAATTGAATTCATTCGTGATCGCATTATCCACCACCCCTAAAGCGGCTAATTTTTCATGCAAGGCTTTAGCGACTAAATAGCCTTTTTGGGTGAGCGCATAAAGGGCGTCTTTTTTCAAAGCGATCGCTTCATTCGCATACAAAGTCCAGGGCGTGGTCGTCCAAATCACCAAGCTCGCTTTTTTAACCTTTAATTTTTCTAAACTCTCCTTTTTCAAATCAAACGCCACGAAAATGGAGGGCGATTTTTTCATTTTGTATTCCACTTCAGCTTCCGCTAAAGCGCTCTCGCATGCATAACTCCAATAAATAGGCTTATGGCGCTCTTTCAAAAGCCCTTTTTTAGCCACTTCCACTAAAGCCCTATAAATGCTCGCTTCAAATTTAAAATCCATGGTTTTATAAGGATCTTCAAAATCCCCCAAAACGCCTAATTGCAAAAATTCATTCTTTTGGATTTCTAAAAACTTTTTCGCATGATCTCGGCATTTTTCTCTAAACAGCGTGGGATTTTCTAGGCTCGTTTTTTCTTTTTCTAATCGCTCTAAAATTTGCTGCTCAATGGGCAAGCCATGGCAATCCCAACCGGGCGTGTAATAAATTTTATTCCCTTTAAAATATTCTCTTTTAATAACAATGTCTTTTAAAATCTTATTTAAGGCATGCCCTAAATGCAAATGCCCGTTCGCATAGGGCGGCCCGTCATGCAAAGTGAAATCCCCATGGTTATCCTTCCTAGCTTGCATGCGTTTAAACGCTTGCTGCTCTTGCCATTTGGCGTAAGTTTTAGGCTCATTAACGCTCAAATTCCCTTTCATAGAAAAGGTGGTTGTGTTTAAGTTTAGGGTGTCTTTGTATTCTTTCATGGATTGTTCCTTAATCTTTTGTCTTTATTCTTTTGTTTTAGGAGCGATATAAAGGTGCGTGTCTTTTCGTGGCACATTTTTTAAAGTGGGGATTTGTAAAATCGTGTATTCTTCTATCCCCTTTAAATAGTGCAAACTAATCGCATCGCCAATTTTCACTTCTTTACTAGCCTTAGCGCAACTCCCATTGAGCCACACCGCCCCTACATTGCACATATCTGTCGCTAAAACGCGCCGCTTCACTAAACCCACTGATTGTAAAAATTTGTCTATTCGCATGCGTTTATTTTACCCTATTCTTTAAGTTTTTATCCATAACTTATTAGGGTTTTAGTTTTAGCATGTTAGCATTCAGCCACCACTCTTTTTAAGGAATTTGCTTGAAGTTTCAAATCGTGAGTTTGTTATTGGCTTTTTTATTAGCCTCTTGCTTGCCCCCTAAAGGCCATCATTCTGGTTTGGTAAATATGTATATCGCTCACCAAGGCCAAAGCGTGCGCACTTATTGGCGCAAAGTGGATAGAGGAGTTGTCGCCAAACACAATGAAACGCTTAAGAAAAACCCTAAAGCAAAGCTCAAAGACCCTAGGGGGCCTTTGTTCATGCTGGGGAGTGAGCGCTTCATGCTTTTATGGAAAAACCGCTACGCTTTAGCCAAAGTCCAATCGTTCAAGCTAGAGCCTGGGTTTTATTACTTGGATTCTTTTAGCGTGGAAACTCAAAAAGGCATCTTGCAGAGTGCCCCTGGCTATTCATACACCAAAAATGGCTATGATTTCAAAAACAACCGCCCCTTTTTCCTAGCCTTTGAAGTCAAACCTGACAGCACAATCATTCTCCCTAGCGTGGAATTGAGCCTGATTAAAACCCCTAGAGGCTTTTTAGGGGTGTTTTTATTTGACAATAACGAAAAGGGGGCTAATACCCAATGGATTGAGGGGAGTTTGAATTTAAAGCTTAAAAACGCTTCTTTTAAAGACGCATGGGGGTTGGAACAATAAAGCATGAGGCGATCGTTCGCTTTTCGTAAGCCCTTTATGATTAAATTGTAAAAAACGCTTTAAGCATTTTTTAAATTTTATTACCCCTATTCAATTGGAACAAAGCCATTAATTTTTTAAAAACGATAAACATAATCCGCGCTCCAAGTAACATAGCTTTCAAAAATGCCCCTAGGGATTTTTGCTTGTAAAACCCTAGCACTTTCGCAAGTCTTTAGCTTCTTTAAAGAACAACTAGGAGCGTCGCCATGAACGCTCGCGCTCAATTCTAGCGTGTGGTGTTTATCGCCCATCCTTAGCCCTAACGAACCATAACCCTGAAATTGCACTAATTGCGCTAATATATTACCAAAATCTTTAAGAACATTGGCTGTTACGCTCTCACCCCCTAGCCCAGCCCCTATAAAATAACCGATGAAAAACTTCTCATTTTCATACACATTGTGTAAAAATCCATAAAAAAGCTGTAAGTTGACATTGTTATCATACCACCAGTAAAAAAAGAAACAGGACTTATTGTGTCTATGGGTATCACTCCAAATAAGTATTGTTGGTATTTATCTTTTTCCATGTAATTACCCGCTTTATAGGAATATTGGAACCCTCCCCTAACGCCAAAACCCATTTTTTAATCTTAACAGGAGCGATATACTGATACCCCACCTTAAAATTAAAGCCGTTTAAGATTGTGCTGGGATCTTTTCTTTTTAAGAGTCTTCCACCAAAATTGAAGTGAGAGTGAGGTAGTAAAACAAAACTATACTTTATAAGCTAAATTCCATGAAAACATCCCGCTATAGCCAAGACCGGCAAAAAAAGCACTTTTATCCGCTCTTTGATGTTTAGCCTTAGCTTTTTCTTTCGCTAAAGCTTCTTGAGCCTTCTTTCCAACGAGTTTATTAAGCGTGCTCTCATCTATAGCGTGGCTAAGATGAAACCCTAGCACAGAATAAAAAGCTAAAAATAAAAATTTGGTTTTAAAAAATAGGGGGGTAACTTGCATATCTTTTCCTTGATTGAAAAATTGTTTTAATATTTTGAATATTGTAAAACATTGAAGCTCAAATTAAAAGTCTTAACAATATTATTGGATAAAAAATTACTTTTTATAGGCATTAGTGAGTATTTTTAACATTAATGAGCGTTTATAAAAATAAAAATCAAGTGTGTTGCGGTGGTTGGATCGGATTTAACGGGTTTGATCAGAATGGGTTAGAATGGAATGATTGTATCTTAAAGTCAAAACCAGAGACAACCCTAGTCAAGTTGCCCCTAGCCACACCGATATTACTCGTGATGCCCGTGGCAACAACCTTCTTCTTGATGATGACTATCGCTAGTGCTGCAACAACCTTCTTCATGATGAGAGCTGTGGTGGTGATGGTGGTGTTCACCGCCATGATAGTGATGGTGGTGTGTGTGGTGGTGATGGTGGTGGTGTCCGCCGTGTTGTTCTTCATGGTGTGCCATGATGACTCCTTTGATTAAAAATTTAAATTCTAGCTCACTGGCTAGGATTTTATTCTACAATATAAAATCTAATTAATTGTTAATGAAAGAAAATTTAGCGCTAATTTTTATTCCCTAAATTTTGAAAAATCAACACCCCCCATTAGAAAAAAGACAAAATCTCACAAAAAAGAGTTTTCAAATTTGCTGAGAGAGCTTTTTCTCTCTCAATTGCCCGCAAGCCGCTTCAATATCCAAAGCTTTAGACTCTCTAATGGTGCATAATAAGCCTTTGGCGTTTAAAAAATCCGCAAACATTCTAGCGCTCTCTAAGCTAGGGCGCTCAAACTTAGAGCCTTCATGCGGGTTAAATAAGATCAAATTCACTTTGGATTTAATGCCGTTTAAAAGTTTCAAAAGTTTTTTAGCGCAATCCAAACTATCGTTTAGATCTTTAATTAAAAGGTATTCAAACATCACTCTTTTGCGCTGCTCTAAAGGCCATTTCCTCACTTCATTCAAAACGCATTCAATGTTGTATTTTTTATTCAAGGGCATTAAAGACGAGCGCGTTTTATCATCTACGGCGTGTAAGGATATGGCTAATTGCACGCCTAAATTTTTGCCCGCTAGAATGGGGATTTTATCGGCTACGCCACTCGTGGAAATGGTGATCCTTTTAGGTGAAATTTGCATGCCGGTATTAAAAATTTCAACCGCTTTACACACCTCATCTAAATTGTTCAAAGGCTCGCCCATTCCCATAAAAACAATATTGAGCGCTTTTTCAATGGGGAGGTTGTTGTCTTCTTTAATGAGTAGGGCTTGCTGGATAATCTCGCTCGCTTTTAAGTTTCTTACAAAACCGCCTTTTTGAGTGAAACAAAACGCGCAACCCACTTGACAGCCGATTTGACAAGACACGCACACGGTGTATTTTTCCCCATCTAAAACAGCGTTAGTCTCTCCATCAATCTTTTTATCTTTCATTTTCAACAACACCGCTTCAAAAGTGTGGT
The DNA here is from genome assembly GCF_003637685.1 of Helicobacter pylori. Taxonomy (GTDB): domain Bacteria; phylum Campylobacterota; class Campylobacteria; order Campylobacterales; family Helicobacteraceae; genus Helicobacter; species Helicobacter pylori_CJ. The sequence continues at coordinate 20,413 of NZ_MVWW01000012.1, forward strand.
TGTCCCTCAAAGATTTAAAAAGGTATTTTTTAGAGCCATCAACGCTCTTTCTCACATGCGCGATTTCTATCGTGCGCAAAGTAAATTCTTGCTCTAAATAAGCGATAAAATCTTTTGAAAAATTATTTTGCATGTCTTTAAAGCTTGTTTTATACTTCGCATAGAGCCACAAATAAAGCTGCTTAGCCCTAAAACTTGGTTTTAAAAGCTGACTCAATTCATCTAAAGTGAAATCATAAATGCTAGCTTTCATGCCTTAAGCCCTAATTCTAAAAGTTGGTGCAAGTGCAAGACCCCTAAAACCTTATTGCAATCATCCACGCACACCAAAAGCTGGATCTTATGGCGTTCTAAAAATTCTAACGCTTCTAAAAGAAGAGCGTCTAAATTCTTAAAGCTTTTAGGTTTTAAGGTGGCAAAATGCTTCACCTCACTCTCCAAGCTAAGCCCTTTTAATAGCGCCCTACGGACATCGCCATCGCTTAATACCCCCACAAGCTCGTTGTTGTCATTGACTAAAATCGCGCTGCCTAGGCGTTTTTCACTCATTTCTATAAGCGCGTCTTTAAAGCTTGTGCTAGGGGCGATTAGGGGGAGGTTCGTGGTTTGCAATAAGTCTTTAACCTTGACAAAAAGTTTTTTGCCTAAAAGCCCGCCCGGATGAAAGGAGGCAAAATCTTCTTGGCTAAAATTTTTCGCTCGCATCAAGCATGCCATTAAAACATCGCCTAACGCTAAGGTTAGGGTGGTGGAAGTCGTTGGAGCGGTGTTGATCGGGCAAGCTTCTTTTTTAATTTTCAAGCTCAAATAATAATCGCCAAGTTTGGAGAGCGAGCTAGTAGGGCTTTTAGTGAAAGTGATGATTTTATGGCTTAGGCGTTTTAAATGGCTCACCAGATTCAATAATTCTAAAGACTCGCCCCCATAGCTAATCATTAAAATCACATCGTTTTTTTCCACCATGCCCAAATCCCCATGCATGGCTTCTGTGGGGTGTAAAAACGCACTCCTGTTACCGGTGCTTAGCATGGAAGCAGCGATTTTTTGCGCCACTAAAGCGCTCTTACCCACGCCCACTATCACAAGCTTACCCCCCTTTTCTTGGCTTTTTAAAATGAGTTTGACAATCGCTTCTAAATCGTTAGGTTTTTGGAATTGTCCAACGCTTTCTAAAAGCGCGCTCGCTTCATCTCTTAAGACTTGTATAGCGGTAGCGTTACAATCAAAAAGAATGGACATGACAAATGATAGCCGGGTATTTTCTAAACTTTTTAAAGAGCGCTTTTCTGATGAAATTACGAGTGTGATCTTCTAATTTTTTAGGGTTATTCAAAATTTCGGTGTTAGTAGATTTTAGTAACATTTCTAAGCCCCCTTGAATTTCTTTGATCAAATGCTTTTCATCTTTAAAGCCCACAAGCCCTAAGCTGGAAAATTGAGAGCTTTCTAAAAGCGCTTGTTTGTTTTTATTCACAAAAATCGTAGCCACAAACACCCCTAAGCTAGCGACTTCTTCTCTTTGTTGGACGATGCTAGTGTCAATACTCAAATTGCTTTGGTTATCCACATAGCTTTTACCGCTTTTAATCGTGCCTACTTTTTTGATAAATGTGGGGCTAACCTCCACCTGATCGCCATCTTCCATTAAATAGATATTTTTTTCAGGCACTCCGCAAGAAATAGCGGTTTGCTTGTGGCGCGCGACATGGTTGTATTCCCCATGCACAGGCAAGAAAAACTTAGGCTTAATGAGTCTTAGCATGAGCTTTTGCTCTTCTTGGGCGGCATGCCCGCTCACATGGATATTGTCAAATTCTTGATAAGCCACTTTAGCTTCTTTTTTGATCAAGAAATTCAACACCGCTGAAACGCTCGCTTCATTGCCAGGAATGGCTTTAGCGGAGATGATGACTAAATCGTTGGGTTTGATAGAAATGTGGCGGTGCTCATCTGTTGCCATGCGATAAAGCGCGCTCATGGTTTCGCCTTGTGAGCCGGTCGTTACGATTAAAACTTCATTGTCCGGATATTTAGCGACTTCATTGGCTTCAATAAAAGATTGATAAGGCAAATGGATATAGCCTAATTCCCTGGCGATGTCTAGGTTTTTTTCCATAGAGCGCCCGATCACAGCGATCTTGCGGTTGTATTTGATGCCGTATTGTATGGCTTGATAGACCCGGTGGATATTGCTAGAGAATGTGCTCATAATCACCCTCCCTTGCGCTTCTTTAAAAAGGGTATCAAAAGCCGGCGCTATGGTGCTTTCACTCGGCGTGGTTCCGGATTTATGAGAGTTGGTGGAATCGCTTAAAAGAAGCATCACCCCCTTTTCGCCATAATGCGCCAAACGATACAAATCCGTGGGCAAATTATCCACCGGGGTGTGATCGATCTTAAAATCGCCGGTATGGATGATCGTTCCGGCTTTAGTTTGGATCGCTAAAGCGCTGCTGTCAATGATAGAATGCGTGATGTGGATCCATTCAATGATAAATTCGCCCACGCTAATGGGGCAACGCTTTTCTACGATTTTAAAATACGAGCGGTATTTTTTCAAACCATGTTCGTCAAACTTGCTCCCAATCAGCCCCAAACTCAAAGGCGTGCCATAAAGGGGGAATTGCAACTCTTTAAACAAATAAGGCGTGGCTCCTATGTGATCTTCATGGGCATGGGTGATGATAATACCGGCGATTTTGTCCTTGATCTGGTGCAAGTAGGAAAAATCCGGGATTAAAATATCCACGCCAAAAAGCCCTTCTTTAGGGAAGCTCATGCCCACATCAATCACGATCGCGCTTTTTGGGGTTTCAATGACCATCATGTTCCCCCCAATCTCGCCCAAGCCCCCTAAAGGCGTGATTTTAACGCTCGCTTTAGAGTTTAAATTCATCTTATAATGCGGGTTTAAATGCTCCACTTGGATCTTGTTATTCGCTTCAACGCCCTTTTTGAGCTCCTTATGAAAGCCTAAAGTCCCTCTCTCATTCACATGCAAAATTTCCGTAACGCCCTCTACTTTATTGTTATCCAATTCTTCTTTGGCGTAATTTCGTGTTTTGGCGTGTTTTTGTTTGTGGTGGTTGTTTGGCTTTTTGTTGGGGCGATGCTCTTTTTTATGGTGCGAAAGCGCTTCATGGTGTGAAGACTCTGCGTTTTTTTGCGCGTTTTCTCTGAAACGCTTTTTGCGGTTGGTGAAGCGCTCAAACGCTCCGGCTCGCACCTCGTCAACTTTTGAATTTTCACTGCTGTTTTCATGGTTTTCATTGTTTTGGTTGTTATCAGTCATAACGATTATTCCTTTATTTCAATTTTTTAAAAAGGCATTAGCCTTTTAAAAGGTAATTTAAGAGCTTGAGATAATCTTGTACCTCAGACGCCCTCACGCTTGCTGGTTGGTTTTCTAACGCTAGAAAATCTAACACCTTATCAAGCTTTTCTTTATAAGAAACGCTTTTTTTAAGATTGTTTGAAAGCGTCTTCCTGGGAGATGAGAAACAAGCTTTCAAAAAATCTTCTAATGTTTCAAACCCTTTTTGTAGGGCTTCTTCAAAAAATGGCGTTTGGGCTAGTGAAGCTAACGCTTTTTCTTTCAGCGGCTCTTTAATCACTTCAAACACGCTAGAAAACACCTTTGGAGGCGGGCTAAACGCGCTGGGTGGCACATCAAACAAAAGGGTAGCGTCCCCTATGGCGTGAGCTAAAACGCTTAAAGCGTTCTGTGAATCTTTAGCGCAAAATTTGAGTGCCACTTCCTTTTGCGTCATCACCAATAAGCCCCTACATTTAGGGTCTTTGAATGCGTTTAAAACAAGCCTGGTAGCGATATAATAAGGCAAATTAGAAATCAAAAAATAAGGCTCTTCTTCTTTTAAAAAAAGAGCGTCCTTTTCCACTAATTCTAATTGAAAAGGCTTTTTTTGCGCCTTTAATCTCGCTCGCATTTTCTCGCACAAATTGCTATCTATCTCATAAGTCTTTAAAGGATAGCGATCCAACAACTTGAGAGTCAAATCCCCTAGCCCCACGCCAATTTCAATTAGCTTTAATGGGTTTAAGGGGGGCAAAGCATTAACAATTCTGTCTAAAAACGACTCGTCCGTTAAAAAATGCTGTCCTAAAGACTTTTTAGCTACTACCATAGCACGCTTTTAATTTCTCATATTATACCTTAAAAAGGGGATTTGTCTTTCCTTTTTAATGCAACTTTTTTATTATAGCTTTTTTCATTCAAAGATGTTGGTAGTTTTGACAATAGGAACGCTTCAATTAACACTCGTGGAGCTCGTCTCGTGGCGCTCGTCTCGTGGCACTCGTATTAAAAATTAGTATTAAAATCTTTTTCGTTAATAATTGGTTAGATTTCGCATTATAGAATAAAATCCTAGCCAATGAGCTAGAATTTAAATTTCAATTAAAGGAGTCATCATGGCACACCATGAACAACAACAACAGGCTAACAGCCAACACCACCACCATCACCACGCACACCACCACCATTACTACGGCGGTGAACACCACCATCATAACGCGCAACAACACGCTGAGCAACAAGCAGAGCAACAAGCTCAACAACAGCAACAACAACAAGCACAACAACAAAACCAACAATATTGATTGGGGCGTTTGTGGGGGCGGCCTTAGGGCTACTCCTGGCTTTTAGCTCTTTTGATCCAGTAAATCTATCAATTCAAACTAGCCCTTTTAACTCCATTAGATTTTTAAACTTTTAAAATCCCCCTTTTTCATTATTTTTTATTCTTAGATGGCTTTGTTTTCTGTCGCATAAAAATAAGCTTTATTCATTGAGAGTCATAATGGGGCGTGAACTCATGATTTGGTATGCATATTTTGATGCGTTCTAGGGGTGTTTTAAGGGGGTTTGTTGTAGGATTTCATCACGCCCCATAGTTGCATTATGGGGCAAACTACCTTAAAAGGAGCATGTTATGCCTAAGGCACATAACAAACGCTCTTCTCAAAACATTATACTTTGAGTTTGCTTTTTTAGGGCTTAAAGTGATCGTTTCTGTGAAACGCTGATTTTCTAAGAGCGTTCCCTTAAGTTTAAAAGCTTAGGGGTTTCCTTTAAAAAGCGGGTTTGTCCTTGACTTTGGGGCGTTTTATTTGTTTAAAACCCTGATTTTAGCGCTCATTAAATCGTGGTTTAGAGCTTTTTTGATGTTTTCAAATTGGCGTTTTTTGTTTTTAAGGCTTACGATTTCATTATCCACACCGCTTAAAATGTTAGCGATAGCGCTCTGTTCGTCTAGAGGGGGTAAAAGGATTTCAAAATCTTTTAAGGTTGCCATTACGATATAAGGGGTATTACCTTCATTTCTATTTGTTTGAATATGGGATTGCAAAAACATTGTTAAAAAATATTTTACAAATATAATATGTTCGCTAAAATTATCCAACACATAGGTTCTTTGATAGGCGTTAAATTTGCCCTTATAGTAATGCACATACCCCACATACGCACCATTTCCAGAAATTAAAATTGCTTCTGTGTCAAAAGCGTATTTATCTATAAAATAATAATCTTTTGCGCATGTATAAAATCTATATTTTCCATAATGAACCATTTCATTTGCATCTAATGAACCGGTTGTGATTTCGCATATATCCCCAAGCCTTACTCTTTGCCAATTTTGATTGAAGCCTTTCAAGCGTTTTCTTTGGCTCAATAGTTCAAAGCTTAAAGCTTTTTTAACGCTTTCTTTTTTAAGAATGAGGGCGTCTAAAGCATAAAGATAACGATCCAAATCGCTTAAAATGTTAGCGATAGCGATTTGTTCGTTTAGAGGGGGTAGGGGGATTAGCAAATTTTTAATTTTGTTTGGGCTAACTTCTAAAAAAGTGCTACCACTTGCCAACTTTAATAATTTATTTTTTAGTGTTAACATTAAATAATATAAAAATTCATTATTGATCTTTTCTAATGGTATCAGCGATTGAAAACCTTGATTTGTTGTAGCTACCACTTTAAGAATGGCACAATCTCCAATGCTGGCGCGACTTGTCAATAAAATTGTTCCTATAGGTAAAAGTTTGGTGCTTGACTTTTTTAACCCTAATGGCGTGATTGTTCGCTGACTTTTATGAACATATTTTGTTATGCCTATTTCTGTAGGCGTGAACCAATTAATACTGCCATTCCAAAATGATGTTACTTGAGTGCTAGGTGTGCCTCCGCCAATAATCTCGGCAATATCCCCAAGCCTCACTTTTTGCCAATTTGAGAGCGTTGTTAATGCGTCCATGCGTTCTTCCCAATAATCCTAAAGCGCACTAATGGAAGCATTCAAAACACCACCGTTTTGTTTTCATGCACAAACACCCTGTCTTCTAAAACGAGTTTTAAAGCCCTAGCCAAAACCAGTTTTTCTATATCCTTACCCGCTAGGCGCATTTTTTCCACGCTGTAATTGTGGTTAATGGGCAGAGTGTCTTGTAAAATAATTGGCCCAGCATCAAGGCTTTCATTCACAAAATGCGCCGTGGCCCCGATGACTTTCACGCCCCTTTCAAATGCTTGCTGGTAAGGGTTAGCCCCAATGAATGCGGGCAAGAAACTATGATGGATATTGAGAATCTGATTTTCATAGCGCTTCGTAAAATCATGGCTTAAAATGCGCATGTATTTGGCTAAAACGAGCAGATCCGTGCTCACTTTGTGTTTTAATTCCAAGTCTTTAATGATCGCTAAAACTTCTTTTTCATGCAAGTTTTGATCAACACAAGGCGCGTAAAAATAAGGGATGTCAAATTTTTCCACTAAAGGGCGTAAAATCTCGTAATTAGAAATAACGCCTAAAATTTGAGCGTTCAATTCCCCCCCATACACCCTTAAAAGCAAATCTCCTAAGCAATGGCTCTCTTTAGTAGCGAGTAAAATGATGTTTTTTTTATGCGTTAAAATGACTTCAATCAACAGCTCGCTAAAATTTTCTAAGGCTTTAAAAAGAGCGGTTTTTAAGGATCGTTCTTCTTGCTCTTTAATTTCAATATTCAAGGGCTTGATTTCTTTTTGGATTTTTAGCCGCATGAAAAAGCGCTGCTTTAAGGGATCAACAAATTCATCGTTTTTAACGATGTTATAGCCCTTGTTAGCGATAGTACTACTTATCGCACTCACCAAGCCTTTAGAGTCTCTAGCTTGAATTTTTAAAATAAATTCTAACATCTTTATCTCATCAATAATTGATAGCCAAGTGCTTGCGTGATAATATTTGATGCTGATTGCGTGGCTTTTTCAATGAAGCGCTCCATAGGGCTTTTTTCTAGCCAATAGGCTTTTTTAACCTTACTCAATTCCATTAAGCGATCTTGGGCTTGCTTAATCGTGCTGATTTTATCAATGAGTTTTAATTTTAAAGCGTTTTGAGCGCTAAAAACCTTCCCTTCAGCAAAATCCTTATAATCCTTAGCATTTAATTTCCTGGCTTTAGCGACATCATTCACAAACATTTGGTATTGCTCATTGACTAAATTTTGCAAAAAATCCTTTTCATTCGGTTTCCACGCCCTAGTGAAAGTGCCTATTTCTTTATATTCGCCCGCATGCACGCCTTGAGTGGCTACGCCGACTTTATTGAGCAAATCTTCCACATTCGCGCCTGAAAAAATCACCCCAATCGATCCGATCAAGCTCGCTTTAGAGGCATAAACTTCGCTCGCTTGCATGCCCGCATAATAGCTCCCGCTCGCCATAACCCCCCTAGCATACGCTAAAACGGGCATTTTTTGCTTCAAATCAGCGATTTTTTCGCTCAATTCCACGCTCGCTGACACAGCCCCACCAGGAGAGTCAATCAACAATAAAACGCCCTTAATGCTAGGGGTTTTTAAGATTTTATCCACTTCTTTGTCAAAATCCTCGGTGCTAAAAATCGCCCCATTTAAATAGAGCTTAGCGAGATTGGGCGGTTCGCTTGGCGCGCTTTCTTTAGCGCTAAAAAAGACTAATACAATGAGTAACAGCACAAACGACTTGAAATACTTCGTGATAAAATCTAAAGGCATAATGATTAAAGCCTTAAAAATTTTTTGAATGAAACTCCACATGCAGCTTTTCCTAAACTTAATATTTGACCATAAGAGTGTATTATACTTCAAATGTTTTAAGGATTAAATCATGGCGTGTAAATTTTGCCCTAAGATCAGAAAAACAGATTGGATTTTTATTTTAATCGCTGCTTTGGGTTTTTATTTAGTCAATAAATTGGGGTATGTGCCAAAATTCAATACCCCCACTTCAAAGATTTCACACTCTCTTTCACGCCCCATTGAAAAGCCTAACAATATAACCGAAGAAGAAAGAAAAAAACGTTTTATAGAGTTGCAAAAAGAATGCTTGCTCCATAAAGACAAGAAGGCATGCGAAGAGGTTTTTTAGATTGTTTTTGTTGTTTTTGCGCTTTTAGGGTCATGCTACTTGTAAGTTTTTCGCTTTTTTGTTTGCAAAAAGGCTTTTTTTAGCGGTGATTTTTAGCTATTCCAACACCCCCCAACACCCCAAAATTCAAGCACTCTTAAGCTAAGTCTAAGTCTACTATAATCAAAGGATTTTAAAGGGAACTTAAATAAAAGGCAAAAATATTTGGAAACTTATATCATTGATGCAGATAATATAGATGGGGATTTATTTTTCTATAATCTTACTAGAAACAGCAATGATTTTTCCATGTTGCCCATTTTTGAACTCGATCGCATTGCCCAAAAAATTAGAAATATTCTTAAAAAACATGGCAGTAGAAAAGACATTATTTTAAATCATAGAGAGTTACAGGAAGCCTTTTTTAATCTGTTCAAACCGCAGTTAAAAACCGTTCAAGTGTTCCTCTCGCATTCGCATGCGGATAAAGATAAGGCTTTAGAGGTTAAGGACTATTTGGAAAGCAAGACAAAACGCAAAGTGTTTATCGATTCGCTTTTTTGGGATTATAAAGACGATGTTTTAAACGAATTAGCAAAATACGATGATATAAGCAAGATTGAAGACGCTTTCACGCTCATTCTCAGAGAATCTTTACAAGATATGATTGAAAAATGCCCCTATTTCGTGTTTTTACAAAGTGAGAACAGCGTTTCTAATCAAGGGCTATCGCACAATCAAGATCTATTAAAAATCACTTATTCCGCATGGATTTATGAAAAGTTGAAAATCGCTAACACTTTTATAACTGGCACTACTCTAAAAGAATCGTGCATTAAAGCCATGCGCGTTTCTTACGATGTCACAAACTTATTAAGGAGGTTTAAACCTATCTCTCTTGATAGTTTGTGCAAAAAAATTGCTCCTAATCTTATAACAAAGGATACAAAATGAAAACTTATCAAAAATTACTAAGTGCAAGCTGTTTGGCGTTGTGTTTAGTGGGCTGTGGGAGTGGCGGTAGCGGTGAATCGCCGGTTGAAATGAGCGTGAATAGCAAGGGAGAGTTTTCAATCAGCTCTAAAGTGGATAGCGTTACTATTCAAGGCGTGAAGCTTAATCGGGGTAATTGTGCTGTCAATTTTGTTCCAGTAAGAGAGGCGCTTCAAATGGGTGTTTTAAGTCAAGTTACTCCAATCTCTATACAGGATTTTAAAGATATGGCAAGCGTTTATAAAGAACTTGACATCAAAGAAAGGTTGTCAAACATGGAGAATAAAATTTCTCAATTAGAGCAAAAGGGTGTGATGATGGAGCCTCAAGCCCTTAAATTTGGAGAAAAAAGAGAGGGTATTTCTCAAGGGTGCGATATTATAGAAGCAGAAATACAAACCGACAAAGGCACTTGGACTTTTAACTTTAAGAGATAAATATCAAACATGGACAATAGCACAGACAGAGCAAAAATCCTTGTAGAAGAGCTTAAAATCTTACAAGGCGTTATCAACAGAATGGCGCAAAATTCTTTAGAATGCAAAAAATGGACTCTCGTTCTTGTAGTTGGGGTTTTATCTCTTAAAATAGAAGCGATCTCTAATTTTTATGGGTTATGCGTTTTAGGGGTGCTACTTCTATGTTTTTGGTTTTTAGACGCTTATTATCTCGCGCAAGAAAGGTTATTCAGGGAGCAATACCAATGGCTGATAGAAAACAGGCTTAAAACCGATGAAAGGCTGTTTGAAGTCTTTCCTACTCATCAAACTTGCCAATTAACGCAACTCTTATCCGCCATGCGTTCGTTTAGCCTTTTCCCTTATTGGGCGTTAGCTCTTTGTTTGGTGGGCTATGGTTTGTTTTTAATTCTGTTTCAATGAAGCACTGGCTATAAAATAACTTGACTCCAATCAAACGATAACTTTTGAAGCGTTTTAAGATTTAGGGTATCGCAAAATAATCCCTACTCCCTTATGATTTTCACTATAAAATAAAACTTTAGACAAGAAAGCAAGATCTAAGAAACCAACACAAGCAAACTAAAATCATTAAACATTAAATATAAAGACACTAACAACTAAAAATATAAGTATTAAGAAATAACAAACAATAAGCAAGCAAATATTAAAAACAATCAAGAATAAAAAAAAGAAAGAATAAGCCCAATCTTTCAAAACTAAGCAACAAGAAGTTCTTTTGTCAGGTAATACTCTTTGGCTTTTAACAAGCGAATGTTAAAAGCTTTTCTCTAGAAAGGAGGTGATCCAACCG
>NZ_MVWW01000013.1:0-26177 GCF_003637685.1 Helicobacter pylori
CGTTTAAAGCTTTAGGTAATTTCACTCCTAAAATGCGATCCGGTGCGTTTCTGTAAAGCGTTCCTAAAGTGAATTTAGTCCATTGGTATTTTAACGCTCCGCTTAGAGTGGTCGCTAACCCTTGGCTTAAGTTCTTCGTAATAGCGGGTTTTAAGCTTTCGGCGATCTTTACATCGTTTTTAAAAAGTCTATGAAAACCGCTCGCTATTGTTTGGAGTTGGTAAATTTAGAGATTTGTTAAGAGAATATTTAGGCGAGACAAACAGAGCAAGGTTATAGCAAGCAATGTTTTTTGGCTAAAGTTTTTGGTAGAAAGCCACTTAGCCATGAAAAACGAATATCTTTAATCTATCGCTTCAAATCAATTGTTCAAAAACACATGCTACTTAAAATAAAACAAAAATCTTTGAATCAAGCCCAAGTTTGAGAATTATCGGCTTGAAGTATTCTTTTTCTTACAATTTTTATCAATGTCAAAATCGCATGCTTTTTGCATATATTCTTCAGCCTTTTGTTTATCTTTTTCCACGCCTAACCCATACCGATAAGACTCTGACAACCCTTCATAAGCTCTAGAAGAGCTCATATCAGCCGCCATTTTATAATAGACAATCGCCTTATCTTTGTCTGGCTCAATACCCAATTGATCATTCCCGCTATAATAAATATCCCCTAAAAGGATATAAGCTTCCACATTACCCTTATGCATCGCTTTTCTAAAGCACTCTGTCGCTTTCGCATAGTTGCTTGGAACGCCCCTACCCTCCATATACATGATGCCTAAGTTGATATAGGCGTTAGTGTAGCCTTTCTCTGTAGCTATTCTAAAATACTCCACGGCTTTCTTTTCATCTTTAGGCACACCCCTACCCTCTTTATACATCACGCCTAAATTGTTATACCCTCTAGGTATATCGTTATCAACCGCTTTTTGAAAATATTCAACCGCTTTCTTGTAATCTTTAGGCACACCCCTACCATTTTCATACATGATCCCTAAAAGAACATAAGCAAGCGGTTCGCCATTTTTAATAGCGCTCTTATAGAAAGAAGCCGCTCGCTCATATTCCTTATTATTATAAGCTTCCTCCCCTTTATAAAGATAATTCCTTTTTTGTTCAAGGTGTTCTGCACCAAGAGCACTAAATAAACACAAACCTACCAAACAAATCTTCAAGGTTAATTTGCTTGCGTATCTCATCGTTACTCCTCTGCTATTAATAAGATCAAACATAATGTCAATAGCTACCAATCTTAAAAAAAGAAATTGCATGCGTTCTAGAACCAGCAAACATTCTCAAACTCCATTCTGCATACACCATTTAGATCTAATATCGTCTCTTGTAATGAGAAATTCTACACTATTTTTATGAATTTTAAAACTAAATTTAAGATTTTCTCGCTAAAAAAGTCCCCCTCCCAAAAAAATAAGGCTAAATAGGATTAAAATTCTTTCCTTGGATCCGTTGCCCCATAGAAAACGCTCCCTTTAGTTTTAGGCAAAACTTGGATCGCATTCACATCGCCCATGACCGGCTTGGTAACGATTTGATAGCCCATTTTAGTGAGGTTGTCTTTCACATCAGCGGGCATGCCAAACTTTTCAATCCTTAATTCATCAGGAAGCCATTGCATGTGGAATCTTGGGGCTGAGACCGCTTCAGAAATGTTCATATTATAATCAATGACATTAGAAATCACTTGCAACACCGTAGTGATAATCCTAGACCCTCCAGGGCTTCCCACCACCAAAAAAACCTTATTGTTTTTCAACACGATCGTAGGCGACATGGAGCTTAAAGGGCGTTTATTGGCTTCAATCGCATTCGCATCGCCCCCCACTAAACCATAGAGATTAGGGTTTCCTGGTTTTATGGAAAAATCATCCATTTCATTGTTCAATAAAAAACCTGCCCCATCAATACTAGCAGCGCTCCCATATGAAGCGTTAATGGTGTAAGTAACGCTGACTGCATTCCCCCACCTGTCCGCTACAGAATAATGCGTGGTGTTACTCCCCTCATGCAACTGTCCCATTCCTGGTTTGATTTGAGAGCTTGGCGTAACCGTATCTGGCTGGATAGTATCAAAAATCTTTTTGGCATACGCTTTATTAATCAATTTATCCACCGGCACTGAAACAAAATCAGCGTCTCCCATATAAACCGATCGGTCCGCATAAGCTTGGCGCATCGCTTCTGCAGCGATATGGATATTCTTAGAAGCCCCATACCCAAGGGTGCTTAAATCCGCATTTTCCATGACATTTAAAATCTGGATCAAATGCGTGCCTCCCGAACTTGGTGGCGACATAGAAATGATCTTATACCCACGATAACTCCCTACCACGGGTTTGCGCCATTTCACACTGTAACTGGCTAAATCTTCTTTAGTGATAATCCCTCCATTTTTTTTCATGTCTTTTTCAATAAGATCAGCGACTTGCCCTTGATAAAAGCCTTTAGCGCCTAGCGTTTTGATTTGATTCAAAGTCTTGGCTAAATCTTTTTGGACAAACAAATCCCCTTCTTGATAATCAAGATGCCCTTTTTTAAAAAAATACTTTTTGCTAGAACTGTATTTTAAAAACCGCTCCCTTGCTTCTTTTAGGGTTTCTGCTTGTCTTTGTGAAATCGCATAACCATTTTCAGCCAATTTAATGGCAGGATCAATGAGTTGCGATAATTTTTTGGTGCCGTATTTTTTCAACATCGCTTCCATGCCCGCCACCGTTCCAGGAACCCCGGCTGCCAAATAGCCATCTTCGCTGAGTTTAGGGACTACATTGCCTTGCTTGTCTAAAAACATGTTTTTAGTGGCTTTTAAGGGGGCTTTTTCTCTAAAATCTAAGGCAACATTTTCACCATTAGCCAAATGGATAACCGCAAAACCCCCCCCACCAATATTGCCTGCTGCCGGATGGACAACCGCTAGAGCAAAGCCAATCGCTACCGCTGCATCAATCGCATTACCTCCCTCTTCTAAAACCTTTTGCCCAATTTCAGTGGCTAGCGGGTGGCTAGAAAGGGCTAACCCCACTTTAGTGTTTTTAATGGGCGGGTAACTCGCTGCACTCAAAGGGCTTAACAAACCCAAAGAGAGCGCTATCACGCCCAAGCCAATCGTTTTTAAAAAACTCCGTCTCATCTGTTTTCCTTTCAATCAGTTACGCTTAAAATTTCGTTGTTATTATAACACAAGCTTTACAAAACACCCTCTCGCTTATAGCTTATAATGGCTATTAAGCATTATCGTTAATGAGTTTTAAAATAAATAGAGTTTAAACAATAAGTTAAATAAGGCTTATTTGATCAAAACGCTATTGGTAGAAAAATTATTGTTTAATCCCCAACAGAGTGTCTATCATCCGATCAATAGCGGTAATGACCTTAGCGTTAGCGGCATAACCGCTTTGAAACTTGATCAAATTCACCATTTCTTCATCCACGCTCACTTGTGAAATAGAGAGTTGCTCTTTTTTAATGGTCTCTAACATGCTCTTTTTAGTGTCCAAAATACGCCCGGATTTTTCAGCGTCCGTGTTGATTTTACCGGTTAAAAATTGATAAAACTCGCTGATTTTCATGGGTTTGATGTCAAACTTGTCGTTATAAAAATCCACGCTGTCGTATTGCAATTGCTGCATCATGTTCGCCACATCAAAATTCCCGTTAATGGGAGCAAGCCATGGGCGGATAGTGGTCGGCTCTTTTTTGTATTCCTTATTCAAGCTGATGTTAGAAGCGTCATCGCCTTGAAAAAAAGGGTTGAGTTTTAACGCTCCCATAAAATTCGTGCCGTTATCTTTCATAGAAACAAACAACCCTTGCGAAGCGTTTTTAGGCTGGATAACAAACTTTTTAGTCTCATTGTTAAAGCTCGCTGTGAAATAATCATCAAAATCGTTTTCGGTGTTATTGTCTTGATTGTCATCGGTGTTAGCGTTAATGGCTTGGATAATATCGTTCATGGTTGTAATGGGCGTGATAGCAATGGTTTTTCTGGCGATTTCTTTACCATCGGTGTTGTAAGCGATTAAATCAAACGAGCCGTTTTTGATATTGTAGTTCGTGTCTTTAAAGGCTTCATCGCTATTGAACTCCACAGGTTCGCCCTCAATATGATGACTCGCACTTTGAGCGTAAATCGCATTAGTGGATTCTATCAAGCCCCTAGCAAAAGAATCCAACAAATCAATATAATCTTGCAATTTGCCCTTTAAAGTCCCGTTAGAGCCGTCATTATACACATCCAATAACGCCCCCACTTTCCCTTGATTGAGCTTGTCGGTAATATTAGTGAGCTTAAAATCATCGCTTTGAAAATAGATTTGATTCAAACCCCCTTTATTTTCGGATTCTTTAACCACTAAAGGATGGAAAATAGAGCCATCAATGATATTGAACCCATGCCCGATATTAAGGTTATAGCTCTCATCAAAATCCGCTGAGTCTTTATCTGTGAGCGAATGAGTTTTAATGCTACTTTTAAAAACATTCCCCCCTAAAAGCTCTCGCAAATGAAATTCTAATTCATCTCGCTTATCTCTTAACTCATTCGCATGCTTTAAACTCTTATTGTTTTCCACTTCTTTAATGCGTTTGTTAATCTCAGCGATTTGAGAACCCAAGCTATTGACTTCTTTGATAACGCTTTTTAATTCTTCGCTCGCTTTATGCTGTAAGGTCGTTAACCTCTCTCTAGTGTCCTTAATGTTGTGCGTTAAAGCTTCTGTTTTTTGAGCGAGAGCCTGTTTTTGAGCGGAGTCTTTGGCGTTTTTAGACAATTCTTTCCATGAGTTAAAATAATCTTGCAAATCCGTAAAAAGACTCGCTTCATCAATGTCCGGAAAATACGCGCTCGCTTCTTTTAAATGCGAAAACTCTGTATCATAATAAGTGTTTTCGTAATTAGCTTTCGTGTAACGAGAAAAAACAAACTCATCATGCACCCTTTCAATGGCTTCTACATCCACGCCCATATTCACGTTTTTAGTGCCATACATGTAGGCCGCTTGGGGCTTTGCAATCACGCGCTGACGGCTATAAAATTCATCGCTAGCGTTAGAAATATTATTCCCGGTAACATCCACCATGCTCTGATGGGCTTGCAAGCCGGTGTAAGAAGTGTTGAGTGAAGATAAGATTCCGCCCATTTTACGCCTGCACTCTTAAAAAATGGCTCCCCACGTGCCTAGAGCCTTTATAATCGCAAGTGTCATGGGGAATGATTTGTTGGATGAGCGAAGAATAAAACTCAGAAACCGCAAACGCCATGCGCGAATAAATCAAGTTTTTTTCTTTCAAAACAAGCAAGGATTCTCGCATTTGGTTTAAAAAATCGCTCGTTTTTTCGTCTAATAATTCACTCATTTCTTTATTGGGGAATTGATTTTTTAAAGACAACATTTGCGCATCTATATTCGCTTTTTCTTTTTCAAAAGCTTGAATCGCTAGCTGTTTTTGATGGTTTCTTTCAAAAATTTCGGTGTGTTTAGCGAGCTTGATGTCTCTTATATCGCGTTCCGTTAAATCAATCAATTCTTTCAATTGGTTTAGCGCGTTTTCTAAATGAGAGTGTAAAACGACCATAACAAATCCTTTAGCTCTTGTTTCAGCCGTATTCAAGCAAAT
Source organism: Helicobacter pylori (assembly GCF_003637685.1). GTDB lineage: Bacteria > Campylobacterota > Campylobacteria > Campylobacterales > Helicobacteraceae > Helicobacter > Helicobacter pylori_CJ. The sequence goes on from NZ_MVWW01000013.1 coordinate 5,634, forward strand.
ACTATGCCATTTTTAGTTTTATTATAAAGCTCAATTTCTTAAGGGGATAGGGGGTATTTTGAAATCATTTTCCCCTTAAAGCCCCTTTATTGAATCGCCTTTAACATTTGCTTAGCGATAGCAGCAATCACATTCACGCTCATCGCATTCCCCGCTTGGGATAATAAATGGCTTTCTTTAAAATGTGGATTATTTTTAATCTTAGCGATCAAATCCCTAGGAAATCCTTGTAAAAGCAGGCTTTCAACAGCGTTTAATCTTTTGATTTTGCCTTTTTGGGTATAAAACAAACCATGCCGAGAAGTCCTTAAAGTAGGAAAAACATTAAAATACAATCTCAAATCAGATTGTCTTGTGTCTAAAATGGCGTTTTCTAAAGTTAAAATATTCTCTAAAAAAACCCGGTTATGGTTGTATGGGTTGCGCAAGTATCTTTGGAAAGTAGCGTTACTCACATCCAAATAGCATTCATTATCAGCGTCTAAAAAATCCTTAAAACAATAATCATTGGCTGAACCTAAAGGGAAATTAAATGGGTGTTTCAAATCCTTCCTAAACCCTACAATATAAAGGCGTTCTCTCTTTTGGGCTAATTGGAAATCAGCGCTGTTTAAAATTTGATAATAAGTTGTATAGCCCGCTTCTTGCAAGGCTTTGATAATGATTTTAAAAGTTTCTTGCTGCTTATGATGGATCAAGCCCTTAACGTTTTCAAGCAAGAAACATTTAGGCTGTTTGACTTTTAAGATACGAATAAGCCCATAAATAATCGTCCCTCTTTCATCTTCAAGCCCCTTCCTTTTGCCATTGATAGAAAAAGCTTGACAAGGAAACCCGCTAATGAGCGCATCAAAATCGGGTAAATCATTAGGGTTGATTCGCATCAAATCCCCAAAATTATGAGTGTCTTTAAAAAATAATTCATAAGTCCTAAGGGCTTCATCATTGATTTCTGCATGCCCTACGCATTTTAAATGGCACCGCTCCAAGCCCAAACGGCCTCCACCAATACCAGAACAAAAATCCATAAAAGTTAAAATCCCCAATCAATCATTCCTAACACACCACTAAAAACACGCCCTATTTAAGAAAGCAACAAACTCATTTTAAAACACAGAGAAACTAAAATTTAATGAAAAGCAAAACCACAGCAAGAACAAACCCCCCTAGAAATGAAGCCGTTAAACCCCCTAGCTTATCCCCAATAAATCCTGTGCCATTTTGTGAGAAGTCTCATGCAAGTTGATTTTATACTGGTTATTTTCAATCGCTTTCTTGATCTCAGCCACCCTATCAAGAGCGGCCTCATTGTTTTCAACTTTTTCATTCTTTTCCACACGCTTGTAATTCCCCAAAGACTGCACCGGAGCAAGAGAAGAAACGGCATTGATCATTGTAAAATCCTTTAATTTGATATTCATTCCATTACAGCAAGTATCGGCAAAAAAGAAAAAAAGTTAATGGATTTTTGAAATCTGTTTTTGCAATTCCTTACCAAATTTCTTGGTGGTGGTGATGGGTTTTTTTCCGGTTTCTGCCACAGAGCCAAACGATTGCGATTGCAAACTTTTAAACATAAAAAACATTAAAAAAATTAAAATATAACAAAATAAAAAAAAGCAAATGGTAGGGAATAGCCAATTTTTGAGATTAGAACTATTCATGACCTTGCCTTTTAAAGACCCCTATACCTTACTACCCATGCGAACATGAGCAACCACAACCCCCACCTTTCTTTTTGCCATGACCCCCATGACCGCCACAGCAACCTGTCCCACCGCCATGGTGTGAAGCTAAAATTTCTTCTTCGCTCACTTCCCTAAAACCTAAAACCTTGAAACGAAACGCTAAAGTTTTCCCGGCTAACGGGTGGTTATAATCCACCATCACATGCGTGTTGCTAAAGTCTTTGATAGTGGCTTGAATGGTTTGGTTGTCTTCAGTTTGCCCAAAAACGCTCATGCCTTTTTCTAATTCAATGCCTTCAAATTGATCTCTAGGGACTTCTTGCAAATAGCTGCCTTCATAAACCCCATAAGCTTCTTCTGGGGCGATGACAACCTCTTCCCACTCGCCAATTTGAGCCTTTAATACCGCCTTTTCTAACCCTACTATGATTTGATTAGCGCCTATAATAAACTCTAAAGGCTCTTTAGAAATATTGCTGTCTAGCACTTCGCTAGAGCCTTGTTCTCTCACTTCATATTCAATCAAAGCGGCTTGTTTGACTGATTCTAAATCATGGTTTTGCATGGTGGTGTTTCTCCTTGTTTTCTAAGATTTTTTGCGCCATTTTAGCTTGTTCGCTTGAAGGATACAAGTGTTGCAAAGTGTTTAAAAATTTATAATAGTTTTGATCGTCTTTGATTTTTTTAAACGACCATGCCGTATGCCACAAAAGCACAGGCATGTAAGACGCTTTTTTATTTAAAAGAGCGCTCTCTTTGTAATACTTGATCGCTTCTCTGTATCTCTTTTCTCCATAAGCCACTTCTCCAAGAACATAACGCACATAATAAAGTCTGTAACTATTGGCTTCTAACCACAACAAGCGCTCTTTGGCTTCTGCATAGGATTTGTTTCTAAAAAAAGACAGAGCTTCTTGAAAAATCTCTTTTTGCTTGGACAAATCTTTATCAAACTCAACTTTCGCCTTTTCTTGGGTTTTTTTCTCTTGATTTTTTGGGGCTTCGGCTTTCAAAAGGGGGTTCTTATTGGCCGGAACGCTTGGTTTGAGCGGCTTTTCAGCTTTTTCCTCTTGTTCTTTGAGAGCTTTTTGGATTAAGGCGATTTGTGAAACCAAATCCTGGCTTAACTTGGTCAATAATTCACTCATCTCTTTGTTTTGCTTGTCTAACTGCTGGATAGCTTGCTGGTTAGCGCGAATCTCATTCCTCAAATCCTCTAAAGTTTGCGATTGCTGCTTGAGCACGTTAGCTTGCACTTCTTGCGAGGCTTTTAAGGCTCGCAAGGATTCTTCTTGGGAAAGGATAGCGTTATTGAGATCTTTAATCTTATTAGCCTGCCCCTCATAAATGCTTCTCAAACCCTCTTGAGCTTGAGTGTTAGCCTCTACTTGCGAATGGATTTTGGTCAAAATATTAGAAAAATTCTTGCTATTGACTTGCAACTGCTTGAGTTCTTTTTTAGTAGCTCCGCTTTGCAAATCAAACGCTGAAGGCTCCCCATTGAGAAAAAAGGGAGCGATAAAAGGGATAAAAAAAAGCCTTTTCATCCTAGAATTACTTCACTAATTTGACATCCACTCTTCTGTTTTCTTTGTAACATTCTCTAGTTTTTTGGGTGCATTTGGGTTTGATTTCACCAAAACTGATGGTTTTGATCATATCTTTTTCTACCCCTTTAATGACTAAAGCGTTTTTCACGCTCAAAGTCCTTTTAACGCCAAGCGCTTGGTTGTATTCGCTAGAGCCAAATTCATCGGTATTGCCTTCCAAAAGCACTTGCATGTGGTTTTCTTTAGCTTTTTGCACGATCTCATCTAAAGTCTCTTGATCGGATTCTTTGATCTCATACTTGTCAAAATCAAAATAAATAGAAGCGATAATAGTCCCGCTCTCAATAGCCGGCTTTTCTTCAACCACTGGAGCTGGCTCTTGTTTAGGCTCTTCTTTAGGCTCTTCTTTTTCTGGAGCGGGTTCTGTAGTAACGGGTGCAGTCTGAACCGTTTTAGCGCTCACATCGCCAGCCACAGTTTCTTTATCCATGTTGTGTTTGCAACCAGCTATTAATAAAAAAGCTACCACGAAGCTAAACATAGAAAATCTTTTCATCATCATTCTCCAAAAATAAAACTTTAATAAATGTAAATTTTAACTCACATTCGCTTAATTTAACCTTACCAATCAAAGGCCTGTATTTTCACATTCTTTAAAGGGAATAAAAAACTCTGATTATAGTCTAGTAAAATAAGCCCCATGGCGTATTCTTGGGGTGTCTTTTTGATATACATGATATTTCTCCCATCCATAGAAAAACGAGGCATCTGGTTAGAGCCATTCACGGTAAGCCTGCGGATATACTTGCTGTTTAGAGTGATCAGATTCAAATTAAACACCGTTTTGCCAAATTCATTAAGGTTTTCCCGGCTCACATACACAATACTATCTTTATAAGCGTCAATGGATTCATTGCTTCTTCCTTCATAAAGGAGTTGCTCCGCGCTCTCTTTTAACCCCAATTTCTTCATATAAATGTTAGGATAACCGGATCTATCCGAAACAAAAGCCATAGACTTGTCATCTTCTAAAAACACTCCTGAAACATCTATCCCAGGATAGCGCGTTATTTTAGTTTTAGTTTTTTTATGCGTATCATATAGATATACATCCGGTTGGCCATCAGGGGCTAAAGACATTAAAATTTTAGAGCCATCAGAACTCACGCTAGAGACCACAGCCATTCCTTGAGAGCTAGCGATATTCTCATGAGTGGCTTTTTGAATGTTGTATTTTAAAATCATGGGCGTTCTTTCGCCATACTGCGTGTAATAAAACTCCGTTTGCTCAGCGTTCGCCCATTTAGGGAAAATATTGAGCCTATTGTTTTTGATGATTTCTTTTTGATAACGCATCGTATAATCGGCTAAGGCGATGTTTGTGATTCCTGGTCCAATGTATTTAGAAAAAACAATAAGGCGCTTCATCCAAGCGATAGAAGGGGCTTTTAAATAGTCATTCACCACAATGGCCATGTTGTGCGCTACAAAAGGGTATAAATCTGAACTTAAAATGGGGTAGTCAAAAGTCTTTTTGAGCGTTTCTGTATCCACATCATAAAGTTTTAATCGTGAAATTTTATTGCCGTTTTCTACCGCCACGCTCACAAGTGCTACAAGTTGGACTTTTTTATCTTTGAGTTCTGCGTAATTGATAGCGCCTTGATCCTTGTTTTGAGAAACATCAAAATGCTGGCTAGTCTTTAAATCATTCGCTAAGACTTCATGCAATTTTAAAGCGTAATTGGCATCGTTATCTATAGAGTAGCGCACTTCAATCTTAGGAAGTTTTTGAATGGTTTTAATAATATCTAGTGTTTTATCCGTTGCAAAAAGCCCTATAACGCTTATTAAAAAAAGCCATAAATACCTCATTGTTCTTCCTTAGTGGTGAAATTAACTTTAATAGAAACCATGTTTCCTCCCGGATATGGGGGAAAATCCACTTTCTTTAAATCATTTAAAAGGGTCATCACACTCTTGTTATAATCCTTAAAATCGGAGTAACTAAGAATGGTATAATCAAACTCTCCATCTTTAGTGATCATAATCAGAGCGCTCACTGAAGCCTTGTGGTAAAAAACCCCTTTCCAACCTTTATATAAAATTTGATAGATTTGAGCATACCATTCTTGATAAGCCTTGTCATCAACCCCATCTTGTTTGGGGATTTGCAAATCTAAAGTCTTGTTTTTAACGCTTTCTAGTTTTTGCGCGAATTGATCCAAATTCTGTTGCAAACCTTTCAATATCTCTTGATTTTTTTGGTTTTTTCTTAAGCGTTGCTGTTCTTTTAAACGCCTTTGCTCTTCTTCTTGCTCATTTTTTTGCTCATTTTTTTGAGCGTTTGTGTCTGTCTTTTCTTGAAAATCATTGAGTGAAGAAAAAATATTTTCAAGGCTTTCTTCTTGTTCTTTAGGATCAATAAAGTCGCCCTCCTTATCAGTTGCATTTTTTTCAACTGCTTTTTCATCTTTTTTTTCTTCTGCTTTTTCAGCGATTTTTTCATCTTTTTTTTCATCGCTTGGCAAATCTTCTAAATTCAAATCAATGGTTTGTTCGTTTTTTTTGCCCAAATCTAAAAGGATTTTCTCCGCTTCTTTATTGTGTCTTTCTAGCAACAAACCATATAATAACAAAGCATAGAGCAAGAACGCTAAAAAGCCAGAAACAACAAAGATCGTGCTCTTACTCATGCAAATTAGCCCTACTTTTTAAGGACTTGTGATTAAAGAAACTTTTAAAAAACCCGCTTCTTTAATCGTTTTTAACAAATAAATCACTTTGTCATAAGTCAATCGTTTGTCCGCGCGGATACTAACCCTAGTATCTTTATCGTATTTCTTAGAAAGCAAGTTGAAAGTATCCGGGAAGGAGTTGTATTCATAGGTTTGACTATCTATATAGATTTTTGCGTCTTTATCCATGCGGATCTCTATCATTTTATCTTGAGTGGCTCTAGCAGTTTTTGAACCAGAAGGCAAAGCAATCTCTTCTTTATAAGTGAGAGTGGGCGTCGTTACCATAAGAATAGCCAATAAAACAAGCATCACATCCACTAAGGGCGTGATATTGAGTTCTGGCTTGTCTTCATCCCAATAGTTATCATAATTCATAAAAACCTTCTAACTCCCTATTTAAGATATTTATAAAATCCCCTTAAAGCTTTATTTTTTAGAAGACAAAATATCCACTTGCATCTGCACATAAACCGATAAATCATACACCTTGCGTTTTAAAATCAAGTAAAAAGAATAGGCTGGAATGGCTGCTAAAATACCTGCAGCGGTGGCGATAAGAGCCTTAGAAATAATGGGTGCGATCACCCCAAAAGAAGCTTGACCTAACGCGCCCAAATTGTTAAACGCTTCTAAAATTTCAACCACCGTTCCAAACAAACCAATAAAGGGGGCTGTAGAAGAGATGATGCTCAACACCACTAAACCCGTCGTGCTTTGCTTAAGAACTTGATGTTTCCAAGCCTGCAACAATTCATTAGAATAGGTCTCATCATTTCTTTTTTTATTAAACATGAAATGCTCTGGAGCATCTTGTGTTCCATTAAGAATGTTAGACAAAGATTGCATCTCGCGCCTGAGTTCAATCTTTAACACAATGCTCTTATACAAAAAGACCCATAAAGTCATCACCAAATAAAGCGAAATCCAAACTAAAACAAGCGTGGTAACAAACCCGCTCTTATTGAAAAAATAAACGATTGAATCTAACATGATTATCCCCTTAAAGAGACTCAATCTTAGCCAGCACGCTAGAGACCGCTAACCTGTCAGAGCTTGCGTCCTCTAAAAGCTTTTTAGCCCTAGAGATAGCATCATCTCTGTCGTCTGATTCTTTTTTAATAAAGACCGCCCCATCGGCTAAAATATCCACCCGTTCATTAGTGACTTCTGCATAGCCCCAATTGATCGCAATGTACTCTTTTTGGTTTTCGGTTTCAATCTCAACCACTCCCGCCTGAAGCAAGGTGATCATGTTGCTATGCCCATAAAGCACCCCAAATTCCCCTTCAACTCCTGGCAACACAACGCTTTTAACCTCTCCTGTATAAACTTCCCCCTCAGGAACTACCACACTAATTTTCAACAAAGCCATCACAAAACCCTTAGGAATTTTTCATGTTTTTAGCTTTTTCTAAAACCTCTTGAATGCTGCCCACCATGTAAAACGCGTTCTCAGGAATATGATCGTATTTACCTTCTAAAATCCCTCCAAAGCCCTCTAAAGTCTCTTGGAGAGTCACATACTTACCGGGACTTCCCGTAAACACTTCAGCCACAAAAAACGGCTGGGATAAAAACTTCTCAATTTTTCTGGCCCTTTCAACCGTTTTTTTATCCTCTTCGCTCAATTCGTCTAATCCCAAAATCGCAATAATATCTTGTAAATCCTTGTATTTTTGCAAAACTTGCTGGATACCGGTAGCGATTTCATAGTGTTTCTCGCCGATCATTTGAGGGCTTAAAATCCTTGAAGTGGAATCCAAAGGATCAACTGCAGGATAAATCCCTTTTTCAGCGATCTTTCTGTTCAACACCGTAGTCGCATCTAAGTGCGCAAACACCGAAGCAGGAGCTGGGTCAGTCAAGTCATCGGCTGGCACATACACCGCTTGAACGGAAGTGATAGAGCCATTTTTAGTGGAAGCGATACGCTCTTGAAGTTTCCCCATTTCCCCAGCTAGCGTGGGCTGATACCCCACCGCTGAAGGGATACGGCCTAATAGCGCGCTCATTTCCGCACCGCTTTGAGCGTATCTAAAGATGTTGTCAATGAACATCAACACATCTAATCCCTTTTCATCACGAAAATACTCCGCCATCGTCAAGCCGGTGAATGCGATGCGGTTCCTTGCGCCTGGTGGCTCATTCATTTGCCCATAGCACAGCGCAACTTTGTCTAAAACGCCCCCTTCTTTCATCTCAAAATACAGATCATTCCCTTCTCTGGTGCGCTCCCCCACGCCTGCAAACACCGAATACCCGTTATGCTTATAAGCCACATTGTGGATAAGCTCCATAATGATCACCGTTTTCCCTACGCCAGCCCCACCAAACAAGCCTACCTTACCACCTTTAGAATAAGGCGCGAGCAAATCAATGACTTTAATACCGGTTTCAAACATTTCTGTCTTGGTGCTTTGCTGCTCAAAACTAGGGGCTTTTCTGTGAATGGGCCAAGTTAAGGACGGCTTAAGAGGCTCTAAATTGTCAATGCTCTCGCCCACAACATTAAAAATACGCCCCAACACTTCTTCACCTACAGGCACTTCAATCATCTTGCCACGAGCTTTGACGGCTTGGTTACGCACCAAGCCTTCTGTCATATCCATAGCAATCGCTCGCACCCGATTACCGCCCAAATGGGCTGCCACCTCTAAAACTAAAGACTTTTGAACACCATTGACTTCAAAATTAATGTCTAACGCTTCAAAAATCGCCGGTAGGTAGGATTCAAATTCCACATCTACCACAGGGCCTAAAACCTGAATGATTTTACCTTCCATCGCTTTCATCGCTCCTTATTTTAATGTAATTTTTATTTTAGGGCTTCTACGCCCGCATTGATTTCTACTAGCTCGGTCGTAATCGCCTCTTGTCTGGCTTTATTATAAGAAATGGTTAAAGTCTTAACCAAATCTTTAGCGTTATTTGTCGCTGTATCCATAGCCTGCATTCTAGCGCTATGCTCTGCCGCTAAAGAATCAATCAAAGCGTAGTATAAACTATACTCCACATATTTTTCCGCTAAAGAATCTAAAATTTCATCTTCACTCCCGCTTGGCTCACTGGTAATGGTCTCTTGCGTCTCACTAGGCTGGGGGTTTTGGTGGATGATTTTATACCCAATCGGCAAAATTGTTTTGACTCTTATTTCTTGGCTGATCATGTTTTTAAAGCCATTATGGATGATGATTACCTTATCGGTTTTCCCACCCAAATAATCCTCTACCACTTTTTTCATGAATTCCTGCGCGCGTTCATAATTAGGCATAGAACTCAAATTATTGATCTTGTCTAAAACCTCTATCCCGTTAAAGCTAAAATACTCATTACCCTTTTTGCCAATACCGCGCAAACGCACTTTAATGTCTTTTTCTTTGTATTCATTCGTGCATGCTAAAACTTTTTTAATGGTATTGGTGTTAAAGCCCCCACAAAGCCCCTTATCGGCTGTGATAAAAATAATATCCACTTTTTTGATTTCAAGTCTTTCTAGTTCCCTAAAATACTTGCTTTGAATGTCTTCAATCCCTTGATTTTTCATCTTGGACAGCACATCATCAAACACAGCGTCTAGTTTTAGTGCATACGCTCTAGAATTTCTTGCAACTTCTTCGGCTTTTCTTAGCTTGGAAGTGGAAACGAGTTTCATCGCATGCGTGATTTTTTGCGTGTTTTTAACGCTTCCAATTTTCTTTCTAATGTCTCTTAAATTCGCCATATTCTAGCCGTCTCCTACTCGCTATAAGTGAGCTTAAATTCCTCTAAGACTTTTCTTAGCATGGCTTCCAAATCCTTATCTAGTGCTTTTTTAGTGTGGATTTCTTCTAAAACTTGGGGGTATTTTGCTTCCAAGAAAGGGTGCAGTTGCTCTTCAAAATCCACGACTTTTTTCACGCTCACGCTGTCTAAAAAGCCCTTAGCCCCAGCGTAAATAATGACCACTTGCTTTTCAATAGGCAAGGGCGAATAAGGGGCTTGTTTCAGCACTTCCACCATGCGTTGCCCCCTTTCTAATTGCTTTTTACTCGCTTCATCTAAATCAGAAGCGAATTGTGTGAAGGCTTGCAACTCTCTGTATTGCGCTAAATCCAGGCGCAAAGTCCCTGAAACCTGCTTGGTCGCTTTGATTTGAGCGGCCCCTCCAACCCTTGAAACCGACAAGCCCACATTAATAGCCGGGCGGATCCCTGAATAAAACAAATCCGTTTCTAAGAAAATTTGCCCGTCTGTAATAGAAATGATATTCGTAGGGATATAAGCTGAAACATCACCCGCTTGAGTTTCCACAATAGGGAGTGCGGTCAAAGAGCCGGCACCCTTTTCATCGCAAAGTTTAGCCGCTCTTTCTAAAAGCCGTGAGTGGATATAAAACACATCTCCAGGAAAAGCCTCCCTGCCTGGGGGTCTCCTCAAAATCAAAGAAATCTCTCTGTAAGCGACAGCATGCTTACTCAAATCGTCATAAATGATTAGGGCATGGCGGGCATGATCTCTAAAGTATTCCCCCATAGCCACACCTGAATAAGGGGCTAAATATTGCATCGCAGCTGAATCTGAAGCCGAAGCGTTAATCACAACGCTGTATTCCATCGCTCCGTATTCTTCTAATTTGCGGACCACTTGCGCGACAGTGGATTCTTTTTGACCAATAGCCACATAGATACAGATCACATTTTGTCCTTTTTGGTTAATGATCGCATCGATCGCTACGGTGGTTTTACCGGTTTGTTTATCCCCAATAATCAATTCCCTTTGCCCGCGCCCAATAGGCACCAACGCATCAATGGCTTTAATACCAGTTTGCAAAGGCTCATGCACAGATTTTCTGTCCATAATGCCTGGGGCTTTTTGCTCTATTAGGCTAAATTCATTCGTTTCTATCTCGCCCTTGCCATCAATAGGCTCACCCAAAGCGTTCAGCACGCGCCCCACAACCGCATCGCCAACAGGGACTTTCATCAAACTCTTCGTGCGTTTAACGCTAGTCCCCTCTTTAATATTGTTGCCAAAACCAAACACAATCACGCCAACGCTATCTTCTTCTAAGTTAGCCGCAACGCCTTTATCCCCTGTTTCAAACTCCAGCACTTCATACGACATCACACCATTTAAGCCATAAACCTTAGCCACACCATCAGCGTATGAAACGACTTTTCCTACTTCAGCCATATCGCAATCAAGTTCAAAATTCTTGATTTTTTCTTCAATAACCGAGCTGATTTCTTCCAATTTTAGTTGGGACATTATCTTTATCTCCTTAGATTGATTAAATAGATTGAATAACCTGTTTTTCTAGTTTCTTTAAAATCTCTTCTTTAGAAAAGCCTATTTCTAAATCCAGGCTTGAAACGCTCAAAGAAACCCCTTTTTTAGACCAAGTGTCTTGAGCGATTTCTACAGGGGCGTTAAAACGAGCTTGCAATTTTTGTTGCACGGCTTCTAGTTCACTATTTTCAAGCTTTTGCGGGACTAAAAGTGTGGCTTCTAAAGTCCTTTTAGAATCAAAAGACAGCTCTTCAGCGATTAATTCCAACATGTCAAGCCGGTTATTTTTTAACACCACTTCCATTACAGGTTTTAAAACTGAACATGCTTTTGTGGAAGTTATTTTTTCTAAGATTTCAAATACAACCTCTTTTTTAACTTTTAAAGAAACATGAGCTAACACCTGGTTGAGTTTGTGTAATTTTATGGCTTCTGCTGCATTTTTAAGCCCTACAACGATTTCTTCCAATAACGCTAGATCGCTTTTAGTGTGGTTTTTCAACGCCTTAGCATAATGCTTAGAGATCACTTTTAAATCTTGCATTTAAAGCCTTTGTTTCAAAATATTCACGCAATCTTGTGCATTGAAAGAGACTTTTTTACTCTCTCTTAGATCTTTAAAAACGCTTTCAACCAGCTCTCTTTTGATCTTTTTAACTTCTAAATCCATCAACGCCTTAGAATTTTTGATCAAATTTTCCACATCCATTTTGGTTTGCAATTCGTATTTTTGTGTGATCGTGTAAGCTTCTTTATTCGCATCAGAAATGATCAATTCAGCTTTTTCTTTGGCTTGCTCTAATTCTTTTAAGAGTTTTTTCTTGTTTTCTTTACTCACTTTGAGTTGGGCTTGAATCTCTTCTAATCGTTTGGAGATTTCAAGGCTTTTGGAGCGTAAAAATGAACGCAGTTTTTTAGCCAAAAAATACCACAAAATCCCCACAAATAAGAGGAAATTTAAAGAACGCTCTATAATATCTGTTTGTGAAATATCCAATTCAGTAGCACACAAAGGGCTTAAAAAGATCAAAAACCCTAACACCATTTTAACCAACACCATCTATCAACTCCCTAAACCCATAGCCACACGCTTGTTTAACTCATCTTCAAATACCGGCATTTGCGCTTGCAACTGCTCTTTTAAGACTTGCTTTTCATTTTGCAATTGCTTTACAAACGCTTCAAACTCTTGATTGAGTTCGTTCTCTTTTTGCTTGATCACCGCATCATAGGACTCTGTGGCTTTTTGAATCGCTTCGGCTAGTATTTCCCTACGCTTTTCTGCAGCTTCTTTAAGGAGAGTTTCAATTTGATGGCCAATCTCCACGCTTTGGGTGTTATCCGTTTTGATTTTAGCCAAGCTATCCTTTATCTCTGCCTGTCTGTTATCCATAAAAGCCAACAAAGGCCTATACACCCAAACATTCATCGCCCACAACAATAACACAAACACTATAAAAACGACCGCCATTAAATAGGGGTTAACCGATATATTCATAGCCTATTTCTTTCCTAAAAACCTAAAAATATTTGAAACTCGCATTTGTTATAAAAACATTAACTCTATCTTAACAAAAAATCGCTTAAAAATTGAGAATATCTAAGCATTAAGACATCATTTTTTTCACAAAAGCCTCTAAAAGAGAATTTTCATAACATCGTAAAACTATTTTATTCCCTTTTAAAGCCGCTTTAAGCTTGTAACGATCCCACAAACTTTGATTAAAGCGCTCTAGTTCATCTTCAGCGATGAGCGTTTGGGCTTCCTTGAAACCATGTTTTTTATTGTCAAAATTTGCGTTTATTTTAAAATCACGCGTTAAATCTTCTGTCTGGCGCACGCTAAGTTTTTGCCCTATAATGGAATTTAAGATCAATTCTTGTTTTTCTTCATCCAAACCCACCAAGACTTTTGCATGCCCTGAGGTGATTTTTTCTTCTAAAAGAGCGTTTTGAACCTTAGAAGAGAGCGTCAATAAACGCATGATATTGGCCACATGGGCTCGGGATTTTTTAACGATTTTAGACAGCTCTTCTTGAGTCATTTGATAGCTTTCAAGCAATTCTTTATAAGATCTAGCCAATTCCAAGGGGTTTAAATCTTCTCGCTGGATATTTTCAATCAAAGCGACTTCACGCATTTTTTCTTGCTCAATATCCACAACAATCGCCTTAATCGTAGGCATTTTAGCTAATTTGCTCGCTCTTAGGCGCCTTTCACCAGCGATCAAATGGTAACGCCCATTCTCACTCACCACCAAAACCGGTTGCAACAAACCATGTTCTTTAATGGATTGCGCTAATTCTTCTAAGGAATCTTCGCTAAAAACCTTTCTAGGCTGGTAAGGATTAGGCATCACCTCATCAATACCAAGCTCCACAACCCGATTCGCTCTTTCATACAGCCCTTGCTCATACACTTCATTGATTTCAGGGAAAATATCCGCTAAACCCCTACCCAACACTTTATTTTTTGCCATATGCTACCCTTGAAGAATGCTTTGAGCTAATTTTTGATAAGCGATACTGCCATTGGATTTAATATCATAGAGCAAAATGGGCTTACCAAAGCTAGGCGATTCTGCTAGTTTCACGCTTTTAGGGATCATAATATACTCTCCTGTAACTGAATCTCTAAAAAACTCCGAGTCAAAATACTTGAACAATTCCGCTAAAACCCCTTTTGTCAAATTGAGCTGAGGGACATGCATTGTGGGTAAAAAACCTCTGATTTTGAGCTTAGGGTTCGTGCTTTTTTGCAGCATTCTAATGGTGTTAAGCAATAATTTAGTGCCTTCAAGGGCGAAAAATTCGCATTGGATAGGAATGATCACCGAATGGGCTGCTGAAAGCGAATTGATCGTGAGAGGCCCTAGAGCTGGCGGGGAATCAATAATGATATAATCATAAAGCCCCACCACGCTCTCTAAGGCGTTTTTGAGCATGAGCTCGCCTCGTTTATTCTCATCTTGGCTGTCATAAAAGGTTTTTTCAAACCCAGCCAAACCCAAATTAGAAGGCACTAAATCCAAAAAAGGCATTTGGGTTTTTAAGATCACTTGAGAAATTTGCTTACGGCCAATCAGCACATGATAAATATCATAATCAATTTTATCGCGCCTAAAACCCAAGCTTGAAGTGGCGTTGGCTTGAGGGTCAAAATCAATCAACAAGATTTTTTTTTCATGCGCCGCTAAAGAAGCCGCTAAATTGACCGCTGTTGTCGTTTTGCCCACACCTCCTTTTTGATTAGCCACTGCAATGATTTCATTCATCATACTCATATCCTACTATATATCTTATCTTTAATCAAAATGCGACCGTCTTCTAACAATTGCGCATCTTTTAAACTCACCAATTCGCCCCAATCATTATGGAAACTAAAAGAGTCGTTTCTGTGAAATTCTAACGCATACTTACTTAAAACTTCCCCCCAAAACAGATTTTCTTCTATTTTTTTTAAAAAGCCTTCTATAATTAAATCATCGCTCGCGCCAATATCTAAACATGCCCATTTTGTTGAAACCCTATTCACGCCAATGCCGCACACCCGCATGCCTTTATAAATATTAACCAGCACGCCCCCTATTTTTTGACCCCCCAAATACAAGTCGTTAGGCCATTTGAGCCAGGTTTGAGAGCCTAACTCTTTTAAAACTTCTTTGAATAAAAACCCCAAATACAAAGCGTTCGCTTGCATGGGTAAATCTTTAGGCAAATCGCTTGCGTTTAAAGCGAGCGAAAAAGTCAAAGCGCTTTTTACACCCTCCCAAATATTCCCCCTACTGCCTATCCCAGCGCTTTGGTTTTTAGCCACAATCAAAACAGGGGCTTTGAGTGCATCGTTTTTCAGTTTTTCTAAAAGATAAGTTTGCGTGGAAGGTAGGCTATCAAAAACCCTTTTTTCACATTTTCTCATGCCAAAATACCGCCTACTTTCAAACGCTTGCCATTCAAATAATCCTTCGCTTTCAAGGGCTTTTTACCCACCGCTTGCAACCTTGCTATACGCACGCTGCCTTTCAAGCAGCCTACAAGAACGCCTTTTTCATCAATTGCTAAAATCTCGCCTTCCTTGTGGCTCTTTTCATTTTCCACTAACTCCACTTCTAAAAGTTTAAGGCTATTTTCTAAAAAGATTTCTGGCCAAGATTTAAACGCAAGCGATTTTAAAAACAAGTTTTTAGCGTCTTTAAAACCCACTAAACCATCGGCTTTAGCGATTTTTTTACAAAAAGTCGCATTCGTGTGATCTTGAGGCTTTCTTGTGATGGAAGAGAAATTTTTGAGCGTTGAAAGAAGTAAATCCGCCCCCATATGCGCTAATTTTAAACTTAAAGCGTCTAAATCCAAATAATCTTCTCTCAAAAAAGAAGCGCTTTCTAAAATATCCCCACTATCCAATTCCAAATCCATAAGCATGGTGCTTATACCATAAATCCTATCGTCATTGAGTATCATCTCATGAATGGGCGAAGCCCCCCTGTATTTGGGCAGTAACGACGCATGCACATTAATGCAAGGAGCGATGGCTAAAACCTCTTTAGGCAAAATCTTACCATAAGCCACCACCACGATAAAATCAGGCTTTAGATCTTTTAAGATTTGGATTTCAGGCTCTTTCAAACTTTGCGGCTGGAAAATGGGGATATTTAAATGATTTTCTAAAATGTATGTTTTAGTCTCTGGGGCTTTCAATTCTTTTTTGCGCCCAAAAGGTTTGTCCCTTTGAGTGAATAGCCCCACCACTTCTATATGGTTATTTTTATTTTCAACCAACGCCCTTAAGATCACTTCAGCAAAACCAGGCGTTCCCATAAATACGATGCGCATGTTATTCCTTGTTTTTAATTCAATTATTTTATTCTCATCATCATTTTATAATGAGCTTCATGACCGGTTTCTTTAAATATTTTTTCAAAAACTTTTAAATATGTTTCAATACTTGTATCTTGACTTTGCACAAACAAATCATCTGAAATCCCATGAGAGCCATCATTAAACCATGAAATGAAAGAATTGCACACTCGTTTTTCTTCAATATTTTCAAAACATTTACTCAAGTTATCATTATGTTTAAAACCGCCTAAAATCCTAAAGTAATACTCAATAATTCTTCGCATAACATTTTGTAAAGATACCCAAGAAGCATTATTTTCTTTTGCTTGTTTTACTTCTTGCCATAGCAATTCATAGGAATTTTTAATGGGATTTTCTTTATAATCTTTAATTTTTGAAACATTATTATCCTTTTTAATTATCCAAAAAGAATATTTCCCTTGATAGCATTTTAAATCATATTCTAATGTAATTTCCTTGTAAAAATATGTGTTGTGGGTTAGTATAATAATTTGCTTGATGTTTGTTTTTTCTTCCATGGTTTCTTTCATAAGATCTTTAACTAAAACACTCACTATAAACAATATATTGCTATCCAAACTTGAAATGGGGTCATCAATCACTAAAACCTTATTCTTTGATATATCGTTCTCTTTTAAAGAGCCTTTTGCTAAATGATAATAATATAAAAAAGTGATGAAAGTAACTTCACCTTCGCTCAGTGTTTCTCCTACTAATTGACCATCTTCTCTTTGAATACGATAAAATTTTTCATCTTCAGTGCATGCCAAACTAAAATTCGTGAATCCATACCCTTTTAAAAGCGTATTGATTTCATTGACAATGGGCTTTATGCTTACCATGTTTTTTTCTAATTCCTTAATTTCATTTTCTAATTTCTTTATCTTTTCTTGATTTTCACTAATTGCTTTCTCTAAATTGTTTATTCCTTTCTCCAAACCGCAATACTTTTTATTATATTCTTGTATATCACTTTTAAATTCATTGACTAGAAATTTCCAAGTTTGTTCCTTACAACTCTTTTTCTGTTTTTCAATATCCTTTATCATCTCATTATAATTGGCTATTTGCTCATTAGCCTTTTTAATCAAATCTTTAATTGCATCTATCTCGTTTTTATTGCTATCAAGCTTAAAATTTCTGCTCATTTCTTTACTTTTATCAAGCATCTTTTGCTGATTCCCATTGATTTTACTTCTCAAAGTTTCAATAATTATTTTCAAATTTTCTGTGTCCAATTTAGTTTGTGAATTATTCTGCTCCGTTTTAACAATCTTATCAAGTCGCTCCAGTGCTTCAGCGGTTTTGTTTGTGTAGTCTTCTTTCATTTTTTTGATTGTGTCAGTGGATTCTTGATAACTTGTATCAAAATAAGACTCTAATTGTTTTTTAAATTCCTCAGTAATGGTTTCTTTTTGACAGAAAGGGCATATACTATTATCTTTTACATATTCTCTACCTTGAGCTACCCAATCCTCATTGCTTAATTTTTTTATTAAATCTGCAATGGCTACACCACCACTCCCTACAATTTTTTGTTCCCAAATAGAATGGTTTTCAATAGAATCAAAATCTGTTAAATTGCATTCCAATAATGCCAATTCTGCTTGGTTTTTACTAAAAATGATCTCAATTTTTTCTAAATTCTCGTTTGTTTTTTTACCAAGCGTAAAAATGCCTTTAACATGAGAGTTTCTCAATTGCTCTTCTTTAAATTGCTTGTTATAAACTTCAATCTTTAAACTCTCATTGTTATGCCACCCTATTTTGCTATTAGCAAACTTGTCTTCAATCCCATTTTCAGCTAGATTTTTTAAAAAACTAGAAGTGGTTGTCTTACCACTCCCATTAGCCCCATAAATAAAGTTGATAGACTTTAAATTTTCAAAACTCGCCCCATTTTCATCAAAAGTTGCCACCTTTTTTAATGAGATTTGAGAAATCCCACTGCTTATATTCTGCTGTTGTTTGTCTTTATTGCCCATATTTTCTCCTAATATTATCTCAAAGCGCACCACTAAAACTAATCTTCTAAATCTTCCCCATCATACCCAAGCTCTAGCGCTTTCACTTGCCCTATCGCATTACCCGCAATGCCCTTGATAGAGCCATACATGTTAATCGTACCCTCAAACACTTTGTCAATTTGTTTTTCCCTGCTTTTCCAAATCCTAGCCATCGCGCGTTTTTCGCTTTCTAAATCCGCTCTCAATTGCTCAAACCCCTCTATAATCGCATTCACTTGCATAGAAAATTCAGAGCTTGTCAAATAATGATAGAGCAGATTCACTTTATCGCCCTTATTTTCCTGACTTTTTTTAGCCAAACTCACTTGAATAACCCCCTCTCTTAACACCGTGCTCAACCCCTTAAACTCTTCAAACGAACACACCCACACCCCCTCAAATAACCCCATCCTCTCCATCTCTTTAGGCAGCGCTTCACTCACAATGACCCCCACATCAGCCCCAATCTCTCGCATGTCGTTTTTAAGTTTTTCCACCCAAGCTTTTTGAAATTCTTTAGTGCGTTTGCTCTCATAATAAATTTTCCCACAATTTTGAAATTCCCTGGTATACACCACTTGAATGCAATCGCCCCCTCTTTGCCCTTTTTTGATTTCTTCAACACTATCTAGGGGGAATTTTTGCCTTAAAAACTCTTCAATCGCTAATTCTTGCACCTCGCCTTGGAATTGCTGCGAGCTTAATTCCGCCTTTCTTTGAGCGTTTTTCAACTCATTTTTTAACATTTCTAACTGCTCTTCTTGCTGCTTGAATTTCAATTCATTTTTTTCATGCAAGGCTTTTTCTATTTTTTCCCTCTCCAAATCCAATTTTTCATTCAATTTTTTTTCATTTTCAGCTTTTAATTTGCTCTCGGCTTCGTTATTTTCTCTTTTCAGCCTTTCAATCTCCGCTTCTTTTTGGTGCAATTCCTGGACCTGTTTGGACTTCTCATCCAATTCTTTTTGCAACAATTCCAAGCCTTTTTGCTGCTCTAAAAAAGCGTTTTTTCTGGCTTCTTCAATGATTTTAGCCCTTTCATCTTGCAAGGCTAAAGCGCTCGCTTGTTTGACCGCCTCATCAAATTTGGCCTTTTGCTCTTTCTCTCGCTCTTTTAGGGCCTCTTCTTTTTGCTCTAAATTTTTGAAATAGCTTTGATACTGCGCTCTTTTTTCATTCACTTCTTTTTCAAACTCTTTCTGTTGGGCTAAAAACTTATTTTGATTTTCTAACTCAATCTGTTTGTATAGCGCTTCCCTCACATCAATGAGCGTTTGGCACTTGGGGCATGTGATTTGATTTTCTTGCATGATTTTCCTTTAAGATTTGGTTTTTTATAATTTTATAATAGAATGAGATCAATTTAAGCAGGTTTTATCCAATAAGTTCAGTAAAATAGGGCTTTAAACAAGGTAAAAAATACCCTTCGCATAAAAACTACATTATAGATGAAGAAAATGAAGCAATTGAGGTAATGATTGATCAGTTGCAAGTTGTCCCAAAAGCGCAAGTTTTAGAGAACAATAGGGTAGGAGGAAGTCTTGCATTAGCATTACAAAAGGCGTCTATCCCCAGACCCATATCGGTGCATAGAGCGCCACTCATCAATCATTTTTTAGAACAAGTTATTTTACAAAGCCAATCTGATGAAAACAAAAGTATAAAGCCAATTGCTTTTGGAAGTCTTATCAAACTCAACCCACATAATGAAAATCCCCCTATTAAAACCCTACAGCGTATTTATTGCGCTTTCTTTCACTCAATTCCATTATTCGGGCATGCGCCTAGTTGCCCCCTATGAAAACGATTCTATTATTTTTGAGTTATTGCATTGATTTTCAAGCACGCAATTTTGAATACCAACAACTTGTTCAACTAGATCCGAAAGAAATTAAACCCCAAACTTGAAGCGTTTAAAACACCAAAAGCAAAACTCAAACACAAGAAAAACAAAGCAAAATAACAAAAGCCATAAGCAGTAAAAAACAAAATCAAGCGATTAAAATCATTAAGCATTAAACAACAAGAAGCAATAAATCTAAACAAAAGAATTAAGAAAGCTCAACGCTAAATCTAACACAACTAGCAAAAAATTTAAAATAGCAAAAACATTAAGACATAAAAATTAAAAACGCAATAAGTTAAGAAACAACAACCAAAACACAAGAAAAACAAGGCGAAACAACAAAAGCCATAAGCAGTAAAAACAAAATCAAGCGATTAAAATCAAACAAGCAAGAAATAAGATCTAAAAACCCAACACAATCAAACCAAAATCAAAAATCAAATAAAAAATCAAGATTTAAAAAAGAAAGAATAAGCCCAATCTTTCAAAACTAAGCAACAAGAAGTTCTTTTGTCAGGTAATACTCTTTGGCTTTTAACAAGCGAATGTTAAAAGCTTTTCTCTAGAAAGGAGGTGATCCAACCG
>NZ_MVWW01000014.1:0-15904 GCF_003637685.1 Helicobacter pylori
TTGATTACAACCATGCGTTCATCAAATCCAGCTTTTTCAACTCGGCTTCTGATGTGTGGACTTATGGTTTTGGGGCGGACGCTCTCTATAACTTCATCAACGATAAAGCCACTAACTTTTTAGGCAAGAACAACAAGCTTTCTGTGGGGCTTTTTGGCGGCATTGCGTTAGCGGGCACTTCTTGGCTTAACTCTGAATACGTGAATTTAGCCACCGTGAATAACGTCTATAACGCTAAAATGAATGTGGCGAACTTCCAATTCTTATTCAACATGGGAGTGAGGATGAATTTAGCCAGACCTAAGAAAAAAGGCAGCGATCATGTGGCCCAGCATGGCATTGAACTAGGGCTTAAAATCCCCACCATCAACACCAATTACTATTCCTTTATGGGGGCTGAACTCAAATACCGCAGACTCTATAGCGTGTATTTGAATTACGTGTTCGCTTACTAAAAGCTTAAAACCCTCTGTGAAACTCCTTTTTTTAAGGGGCTTCTTTTTGAACTCTCTTTTTTAAGAGAATTTCTTTTTTGAACCCTTTGTTTTTAAACTCCCTTTTTTGGGGGTTTGATGAAAGTCTTTTTTCTTTTAAACCCTCTTTTTTTGAGCTCTTTCTTTTAAAGTCTTTTTTTTGGGGGGGGTTTGATCTTTTTCTTTTTGCCAATCCCCACTGCTTTCGCTTTTTAATCTTTAAGTTTTTCACTGATTTTTCAATCCGCTTCTTTTTAATTTTTTAATCTTTAATTTTTTAATTTTTGATCTTTAATCTTTTGATCTTTAATTTTTTCATTAACTTACCAATCCGCTTTTCAATCTTTAAGTTTTGATTTCTAACTTTTTAATCCCACTCTATCGCTTGCGCTATAATGAACTGATCTTATGTTTTAAAAGGAATAAATATGCCAAACACCACCAACAAAGATTACACCCAATACAGCCAAAGACAGCTTGTTAACTTTTTAAGTTCTATCAAGACCAAACAAAAAAGAGCGTTAGAAAAATTGAAAGAAATCCAAACTCAAAAACAAAGGATTAAAAAAGCGCTCCAATTTAAAGCACTAAACCTAACCGAAAATGGATACACCATAGAAGAAGAGCGAGAAATCTTAGCAAGGGCTAAGGACACCAAGAACCGCCTTTGTTTTAAGAGCATAGAGGATTTTAAGAAGCATTGTGAAAACTTATAAATAAGATTTAAAAATGCTGACGATTGAAACCAGTAAAAAATTTGATAAGGATCTTAAAATTCTTGTTAAAAACGGGTTTGATTTAAAGCTTTTGTATAAAGTGGTTGGAAATTTATCCACAGAGCAACCCCTAGAACCCAAATACAAAGACCACCCACTCAAAGGCGCTTTAAAAGATTTTAGGGAATGCCACCTACAACCGGATTTATTGCTTGTCTATTTAAAAAACAAGAAAACACCCTCTTTTTAGTAAGACTAGGCAGTCATAGCGAGTTGTTTTGAACCGCCCACACCATTGATAACGCCAATGGATCGCTCACCAACTACCCCCTTTTTTAGGGATAAATTCAGGGGTAAAACACCGCTTACGCTTTTTTGCTTTTTAAACACCCTCGTGTTTCCCGCTTTTTAAATACCCTCGTGTACGCATTTCCTTACGCTTCAAAGCCCCTTCATAACGGCGGATTTCCACTTCTGTTTTAGGCTCGTATTTGGGCATGGGGGTGGGTTTGCCATTTTCCACAGCCACCATAGTGAAATAGCATGAATTGGTGTGCGTGATTTCACGAGTTTTAATGTCTTCGCTCAAAACCTTAATCCCCACTTCGCACGAGGTGTTGCCCACATAATTGATGCTGGCTAAAAAAGTGAGCAAATTCCCTACAGGAATGGGGTATTTGAAAGTAACCCCATCCACGCTTAAAGTGACCGTTCCTTTAGCGCAATAACGAGTTGAGCACACATAAGCCACTTTATCCAATAAATTCAATAATTCCCCCCCATGCATGACATTGTTGAAATTAGCGGTTGTAGGCACGACTAAATAGCTCATCAATAATTTAGTGCGATCCGCTGTGTCTATAGTGAAATCAAAATGGTTAGAATGCGATGATTGTATTTGAGGCATTGCTTCTCCTTAATTAAAATTGGTGTTAAAAATGTTTTTTGTAAAAAACATTCCAATAACTATATATTAGTAAAAATTAAGTAATATTAAGTGAATATTAGAGTGATTAGAAAAATAATAAGAGGGTTAGCGTTAGAGAATGGGCGTTGGAGAGAAGAAAGAAAGCCAAAAGGTGGCCATCATCACTGGGGCGAGTTCTGGGATTGGGTTGGAGTGTGCGTTAATGCTGTTAGATCAAGGCTATAAGGTCTATGCGCTCTCTAGGCATGCGACTTTGTGCGTAGCGTTAAACCATGCGTTGTGCAAGTGCGTTGATATTGATGTGAGCGATTCTAACGCTTTAAAGGAAGTGTTTTTAAACATCAGTGCTAAAGAAGATCATTGCGACGTTTTGATCAATTCCGCCGGTTATGGGGTGTTTGGGAGCGTGGAAGACACGCCCATTGAAGAGGTTAAAAAACAATTTGGCGTGAATTTTTTCGCCCTTTGTGAAGTGGTGCAGTTTTGTTTGCCCTTATTAAAAAACAAGCCCCATTCTAAGATTTTTAACCTTTCTTCCATAGCAGGGCGTATGAGCATGCTCTTTTTAGGCCATTACAGCGCGAGTAAGCATGCCTTAGAGGCTTATAGCGATGCCTTGCGTTTAGAGCTCAAACCCTTTAACGTTCAAGTGTGTTTGATTGAGCCAGGCCCAGTGAAAAGCAATTGGGAAAAAACCGCTTTTTCAGTTGAAAATTTTGAGAGCGAAGATAGCGTTTATGCATTAGAAGTGAATGCGGCTAAAACTTTTTATGCGAGCGTGTATGAAAAAGCCCTAAGCACTAAAGCCGTGGCGCAAAAAATCGTTTTTCTTAGTATGAGTCAAAAAATTAAGGCCCGTTATTTGATCGGCTTAAAAACCCAGCTGTTGTTAGCGTTGTATAGAATCCTCCCGAGTAGCTGGTATGATTCTTTGTTCAGATTAATCGTTCTTAAAAGGAAGCGTGATGCTTAAAACCTATCATATTGCCTTAGCTTGCGTGATTTTAGCGGTGGTGGTGCTGTTGTTTGGGGGGGAGTCTTTGAGTTTGGAAGAATGGCAAGAAGTGTACCTGAATGTGAAAAACCACTTTTTACACAATGAAGAACTGAGCTCTTTAAGTGTTATTATTTTAGAAATACGATTACCACGAGTGATTTTAGCGCTCCTGGTGGGAGCGAGTTTGTCCGGGAGCGGGGTGGTGATGCAAACGATTTTTAGAAACCCTTTAGTTGACCCCTTTTTATTAGGGATTTCTAGCGGGGCGATGCTAGGCGTGGCGATGGCGATAGCGGTAGTGGAGTCTAACATTGCGATTTTAGCGTTTTTCGGGGCGATTTTAGCCAGCCTTGCTGTTTTGGCGATGAATAGGGTTTTGGGTAATTCCGTCCTTTCGTTGGTGCTTTCAGGGGTGGTGTTGAGCGCGTTTTTAAGCGCCTTAGCCGGGGCGATCAAATTCTTTGTGATCCCCCAAAAAGCACAAGCGATTGTCGTGTGGCTTTTAGGGAGCTTGTCTTTAAGCAGTTATAAGGATTGCTTGATCGCTTTCATAGGGCTATCTTTGGGCTTTATCCCGCTCTTTTTGTTAAGGTGGCGCATTAATTTATTGAGCTTGAGCGATGCGCAAAGTTTGAGTTTAGGGATTAACCCGGTGCTGTTGCGATCGCTGTGTTTGGTGTGCGTGAGCGTTGCGAGCGCTTTAGCGGTGAGCGTGTCCGGCACGATTGGCTGGATTGGGTTAGTCATCCCGCATGTGGCTAGGTTGTTTTTTGGGGCGAATTTACAGAAATTGCTTTTAAGCTCTTTGTTAATGGGGGCGTTTTTCTTGCTTTTAGCGGATGTGGTGGCTAAAACCATTACCCCCTATGATTTACCGGTAGGCATTGCGACAAGCGTTTTAGGAGCGCCTTTTTTCTTGTGGCTTTTGTTTAGAACTAGGGGGGTGTGATGGTCTTAGAAGTTAAAAACCTGTCCTTTAAATATTCTCAAAAACTCATTTTAGACAAGTTGAGTTTTAGCGTGCCAAAAAACAGCATTACAAGCATTTTAGCGCCTAATGGCTCGGGTAAAACCACGCTTTTAAAATGCCTTTTAGGGCTTTTAAAGCCTTTAGAAGAAACCGAAATCAAGGCGTGTAACAAAGATATTTTACCCTTAAAGCCTTATGAAAAAGCTAAACTAATCGCTTATATCCCCCAAGTGGAATATTATGCGTTCAATTTCAGCGTGTTGGATTTTGTTTTAATGGGGAAAGCGACGCATTTGAATCTATTCGCTATGCCTAAAGCTAAGCACATTAAAGAAGCCACTAGCGTTTTAGAGCGCTTGGATTTAGAGTCTTTAAAAGATCAAGGCATTAACGATTTGTCCGGCGGTCAAAGGCAAATGGTGCTTTTAGCCAGAAGCTTGTTGCAAAGAACGCCCTTATTATTACTAGATGAGCCTACGAGCGCTTTAGATTTAAAAAACCAAGCCCTTTTTTTTGATGCGATTAAAGATGAGATGAAAAAACGAGAACTGAGCGTTTTAGTCAATATCCATGACCCTAATTTGGTTGCCAGGCACTCCACGCATGTGGTCATGCTCAAAGATAAAAAACTTTTTTTGCAAGCTTCCACGCCAATCGCTATGACTTCGCACAATTTAAGCGCGCTTTATGACACGCCCCTAGAAGCGATCTGGCATGATGATAAGCTTGTGGTGTATGCGTTGTAGGGGTTGAAAATAGGGGATTTTGAGTTATAATGTTTCGTTTATTTTTATTTTCAAGGAGTTTATGTGAAAATTAGCGCATCTGTTACCCCCCCCCCCCCCTCATTTCAAACTATCCCTATAGTAGTCGCTTTTGACAATAATTATTGCATCCCTGCGGGTGTGAGTTTATATTCCATGCTTTCTTCTTGCGCGCAAGAAAGAGATGGGGTAAAACTCTTTTATCAAATCCATTGTTTAGTGGATAGTTTGAGCGCTGAAAATGCAGAAAAATTAAAGCGGACTATAGCCCCCTTTAGC
This sequence comes from Helicobacter pylori, assembly GCF_003637685.1. Lineage (GTDB taxonomy): Bacteria > Campylobacterota > Campylobacteria > Campylobacterales > Helicobacteraceae > Helicobacter > Helicobacter pylori_CJ. The sequence continues at coordinate 5,128 of NZ_MVWW01000014.1, forward strand.
GCGTTTTCTGGTATTGAATTTTGTGATATTTCAAAGAATGACGCTTACCCTTTTACATTGGTTTCTCAACTTTTCTTAAGACTCAATCCTTTCGCTAAAAAGCGTTTTTCTAAAATGATTCTATGCCGTTTGCTGCTAGCGAGTATTTTCTCTCAATATGAAAAAATTATCATGTTTGATGTGGATACCTTGTTTGTGGGCGATATTAGCGAGAGCTTTTTTATCCCTATGGATGGAGAGTATTTTGGAGCGACCAAAGAAGACCTCTCATTGATTAACATTCATAGCGCTAATGATTTGTTTGTATCTCGGCTCAATTGGTCTAAGGGAATGGGTGTCAAACTCAATCATAAAAGCCTAACCTTTCAAGAAGTGGTAATTCTATATGAAAACCCTTTTAATGCAGGTTTTATGCTGGTCAATTTGGCGTTGTGGAGGGAGCGTCATTTAGAAGAAAAGCTGATTGATTTTTTTAAAACAAGAGATGAAGGGCTGTTGCTGCCAGAGCAAGATTTATTCGTGCTTGTTTGTCAAGGGTGTATTTTAGAAATGCCTTGCAAGTATAATGTCCATCCACGCATGGTTGGGACAAGAATGATACCTAAAAAATCTGATGCTTGCATGTTGCATTTTTATGCTGATGAAAAGCCTTGGAAACATTTTCGCTACCCATATTCTAAAGAATGGCACCAAGTAGCTTTTAAAACTTCTTTTGACTCTTTAGTTTTTGAGAACTTAGTGGGTAAAATTGAAACTTTTACTGAACTCAATAACCACAACAAAAAAGATTTTTTTGAATTTTTAAATACCAAACTGAATAAAAAACTTCTTATACAATATATTTTGTTTAAGATCTTTAAAAAGCTAGAGTCCTTTTGTTTGCGTTAAGCAGAATTTATTTGAAGGCTAATCCCTTATTTGGTGGGGTTGGTTTGCTAACACGCTCCCCCCAATTATACTTTTTAAACCCATCGCACCCCATGCCAAAGCATGGGCTTAAGAGCAATACTTAGAGCAAGTATTAGAAACTATACCTCATTCCTAAATTGGAAGCGAAATGGCTTGCGTTGGAAATTAAATTGTGCAAATAAACAACGCCCAAATTCAAAAACACTTCTTTAGCTAATTGCAATTCCCCACCCATCATCACTCTGGCATGGGTATTTAAAGGGTTGCGAGCGGCATTCACTTTAAAAGTGTTTAAAGACATGGCGTTATTAGATCCAAAGCGAGCGAACTCTTGTAAAACTCCAGCGTTCATGTAGAAGTATGAAGTGTCCCCATAATAATAGCGCGCTTCCACATTAGCGTTAGCGTTGAATAAATGCTGACTGCTCGCGCCATTTTTTAAAGCCACTTGGTTGCTGTTGCTTTTAAAGTTGGTTGAGCCTAAATGGTTGTAGCTCACGCCCACGCTTGGTTTTAACACTAAAGCGTTCCTAAAAAACGCAAAGTCATAACCATAGCTCGCTTTTGTTGCAGCGCTATAAGCTAAGTAATTATAGCTTTGATTCAAATCTTGCAATAAAGCACTTTTGAAATTCAAGCTTGATTGATCGCTCCCTACAGCCCCTTGAGCTTCAAAGTCAAATTCATGATGGTTAGCAAAGAGACGGCTATACACGCCAAAATTAGTGTTGTTAGCCCCAGAGTTAAGAGAGTTCGCTTGATTACTAAAAGAGCTATAACCATAGCTTCCAAACCCGCCCACAATGGCTTCCACTTCCCCATTAAGGTAAGCGTCTACGCCGGCGCTTGTGCCATACAATGAAGCGTTACCGCCACTATTCAAGCTCGTTCCCCCAATAGCGTTAGCCCAAACATTGGTGGGTTTTTCATATTTAGGGGCAAATTGATACAACACTTCTGCCGCGCTTTCTAAAGAAGCGAATCTTTGACCTTTTAAAGCTTGTAAGCGTTGAGCGAACGAGTTAATATGGTTGGTGTGCCTTCTGGAGAGATTGACTAAACGAGAATTTAAAATCATCGCATTGCTCAAGCTCAAGGTTTGTAAGCCGCTAGTTTTATGCTCTAAACTGGCTATGTTGTTTAAAGCGTTAGTGGCCGCATTCAATTGCTTGGTGATTTCACCGGTGCTTGTAGCATCAATCATGGTTCTGGCATAACCCGCATCATGGCTATCAATCAATAAGGTTTGTAAGAGATCCCTGCCTTGCGCACCTGAATGAGTATAAAGCGTGTCAATATCTTTAGAGCGATCAGCCAATTCAAACACGCTCTCAATAGTGCCAAAATCATGCTGATTGATAGCGACTAAATTAGGAGTGGCGCTGTGAGCGAAAGGAGCGTTCTTCACGAGGGCGTAGCTAGCGAAACGCGCGTTATTGGTGGTGTTGGTGGGTAAGTTGGTGGTGTTGCTCTCAGAACTAGTAGGCGTAGAATTGTTGCCTAAATTAACAGCGATTGTGGTGTTGTTAGCCGTTTTACTGATCCCTGTATTTTTCCATGCCTTACCTTCAAGATACTTGTAATTGCTAGGGTTATTCACCATGCTTTGATTGCCAATAGCCATCCCGCATGCTTTAATGTCATTGAGATTATCTTTTCGCACCACACAAATATCCATGCGGTTATTGTTGTTATAAAGGGCTAGGCGCTCTTTGAATGACTCTTGCAGATTGGTGTTGCTTGCAGAAATAGAATCATAACTAGCGCCTTGCACTCCCACTAAATTATAATCAATGTTTCGCGCTCTCACTAAAACATGCTCTTTATTTTTAGTGAGGTTTTGAGCGTTATTGATCTTAATGATCGGTTGGTAAAACCCGGTCGCACTATCCACTAAATTATTAAATATCATGCTTGCTTGATGGCCTGCATTCAAGGTCGCTACACGCCCGTCTTGGACAAAAAGATTCATCGTGCCTTGATTGTTGGTGAAATTCCCTTGAATGGTTAAATCCAAATCTTTACCATAATCCATGCTCGCGTTGCTATTTAGGGTCAGGTTATTAAACATAAGCCCTGTTTTGCCGGCAATGTTTCCTGGGGCTCCAAAAAGAATCCTCTTGTTGATTTCAACATCGGTAACATTCCTAGCGTCAAAATAATTCCAAGGGGCATGGTAAAGCTCATCTATAACGAGTTTTTTACCGCTTTTAAAAGTAACGCCCCCAGAATAGACCGGGCTATATCCCGTTTGCAAACTCACGACACCAATGCGAGACTTATCGCCTATATTTTCGCCAAAAATAGTGTATTGCCCAAAACTTTGAACTCGGGTTGTAACCACCAATTCCTTAATGTCAAAGTTTTTAATGTTCACATTAGTGGCAGATGTAGTGAGCTTGTTGATATTGACTTTGTCTGTAACGCCACTAAAATCCAAAAGGCTAGTGTTTAGCCCGTTATCGCTCTTGCTGGCATCAATATTTTTAAAATGAGCGGTATGGCCATTCACTCTTAAATTCGTGGATTTTCCCAGATAAATATTGCCATTAAAATAAGCTGTATGGGCATCCACTCTTAAATTCACCGCTTTTCCCAAATGAATATCGTTATTGAAAGTGGCTGTGGCGTTGTTGGTATCCTCACCAGCCTTAAACTCAAAATTCGCGCTTGATCCTGCCACAGCAGCACCGCCCACTTGATTATTCACTCTTAAAGTCCCCTCAACGGTGATATTCCCGGTTAGGTTTTCCACTAAAAGAGAGCGCCCGCTCGCTTGATTGGACAGATTGATACCGCCTTCGCCGATATGCAAATGAGCCGCATTAGTGCTTAGAGAAGCTTTAAACCCTCCCGCTTTAAGCGTGCCATCGGCTTTAGTGTTTAAGTGGAAAATATTCACAACCGTGTCTTTGCCGCCCGCAAAAGGCCCGTCAATGACTTGCGTGGGTTCAGTTTCTGTTTTTTGCGCATCATTTTTAGGGTTATTTTGAGAAGGGTTATCTTTAGTTTTACTCTCATAACCGCCTTCGGGAGGGGTGATAATGCTTAAGCCGGCGCTTTGCCACAAATCCAGCGTGCCAATATTAGTCTTTTTACTAGCGATAATGCCCGCTTGAGCGGCGTTTTGATCCCCCACAGCGAGATGGCGAAAATTCATTTCCCCTTGAACTTTTGAAGTGTTGATTGTGCTGTATGAAGGGGCCAAATACGCTCCCACGTATTGCAAACGACCCATCCACACCTTACCCCATAGATCAACGCTCTGATTTGAGCTTGAAACCAAATTAAGCGTGGCGCCATCATAAAGAGAGATTTCAGCGTTTTCACGGCTCGTGATTTTTTCTGAACTTTTCAAAGTCAAAACCGTAGAGCTGGCTTTCCTCCCGGCTCCAGAACCCACGCGATTGTTGATTTCTACAAAATTATCAATTAAGATATTTTTAGCGTCAAAATTCACTCTCGTGGTGCGATCAGCACTATCTTTAAAGCTTGTGAAAGAATTGCCATTGAATTGGCCCAAGCGTAAAGTGGCTTTTTGCATATTGACATCTAAATCCCCACCAGTAAAGTTGATAAGGCCTGAAAGGTTATAAGTCCCTACAGCGTCTTGCATATCCACTTCAAGCTTGTTCCATTGCCCGTCTTTGACCCAATAATGCCTAGCGGCATTCCCCCAGTCCCAACCTCCATCAATCTTGCTAGATAGTAGGGATTTGTATAAGTCGTATTGCTTGTTGGGAAAATCATTAAAGCCTTTTCCTGCTTGAATGCGCCAAACTTTATCGGGTTTGTCCGGGGTTTTATTGGCTTGTTCGGCTTGTTTGAGCCCCCAGCTAAGAAGTCCTGAGACTGTTCCTACAGCAGCGCCTGTAGCGATACCTCCAACAATGGCTGGAATGATCACGGTTGTGAAAAAGGCGCGACTCTCGCTGTGTATGGGATCATTTGGCGTGTTAGCCCCTAGTTCGGCACTCATTAACACCCCCACTAGAGCGAGAGAGATAATAGGGCGATTGATTTTGCGGTGTGTTTGTTGTATTTCCATTTTCTTCCTTTCTTTTTGTAAAACGATTTTTGCACAAAGGGTGCGACTTTAGACTAGAAAATTTCTGTTGCATTTACGATTAAGGTTATAAATATGTAGTATCTACAACCAATTTTCAATTTTTATCAAGTTAAGATAAATGAACATAAAACTCAACAAGATTAAAAAGCAACATGGCTGAAATTTGTGGTTGGAGCGTGTAAAAAGGTAAAATTGGAGGCGTTTAAAAAAGCTTCTCCCATGTAGTGCCTTGCGGGGTGTCCATCAAAGCGATTTTGCGGTTTAAAAGCTCTTCTCTGATGCTATCAGCTTTTAAAAAATCTTTTTGTTCTTTGGCGCGTTTCCTTTCTCCTATCTTTTTTTCAATTTCTTGTTTTTCGCTTTCATTCACGCCTAATTGGAAATAGGTGGTAGGGTCTTTAAACCCGATGCCAAGCAGTTCTTCTACGAATTTCAAATCCGCTAAAATTTCGCCTTTCAAAGCCTTGTTTTTAGGGTTTTGATCCAGTTTTTCATTCATAGAAGAAAGCATGCTTTCTAAAACGCTCAACGCTTTGGAAATGTTTAAATCATCTTGCATGCATTCTAAAATTTCTTTTTTAAAATTTGGGTTTATTCCTCCCAAAGTCCCTAAAACGCGCTGTTTCAAACGATAGATTTTATCCAAGCGTTTTTTACTCACTAACAAGTCTTCTTCATTGAAATTCAAAACAGAGCGATAATGCACCCCCAATAAATAATTACGCAAAATCTCGCCATCATAGTTTTTGAGGGCGTCTTTAATAAAAAAGCTATTCCCTAAACTTTTAGACATTTTTTCGTTATTGATATTCACAAAGCCATTGTGCATCCAGTATTTGGCGATCTCCACGCCAAAGGCGCAACGGGTTTGGCACGCTTCATTTTCATGGTGGGGGAATAACAAATCCGCTCCGCCTGCATGAATATCAATTTGATAAGGGGCGTTAGCGAGCGCTAAAGTTTCAAAAACCATGCTAGAGCATTCTATATGCCAGCCAGGGCGCCCTTTGCCTAAAGGGCTATCAAAGCCCACATCATTATCCCCCTTATAGCTTTTCCACAACACAAAATCCTGCTCCAATCGTTTTTCTTGCACCAAACCAATACGGCTAAATTCCACGCTACTATTATGTACGCTCAAAGAGCCGTAATCTTTATCCTTGCTCGTGTCTAAATAAATATCCCCATTAGAGACTCTATAAGCGAAATTTTTTTCTAAAAGCGTTTCAATCATGCGCACCATAGCGTCTAAATACTCGCTCGCTTTAGGCTCTAGGCTGGGTTGTTTCACGTTCAAGGCGTTCAAATCCCTCGTGTAAGATTCAATGTAAATACTGCTTAATTCCTGAATGCTTTTGTTTTCTTTGAAGGCTTTGTTGATGATTTTATCATCAATATCCGTGAAATTCCTTACTAGCACCACTTCATAGCCACTTAATTCAAGCGTGCGCCTTAACAAATCAAAGGCAATCGCACTCCTGGCATGCCCTAAATGAGCGTCATCATACACCGTAGGCCCGCACACATAAATATTCGCCTTATTTTGGATTAAAGGCTCAAAAGGGACTTTTTGTTTTGATTTGGTATCATAAATAAACATTTAAAAACCTTGAAAATAATAAAATAAATATAAATGTGTAACCCACGATTTGAACGCTAAGAGTAATAAGATTTCCACGCAAGCGAGGAAAAGGATTACAAGCCATGATTTTAAATTCTTGATTATACCCAAGAATAATTGAAAGCCAAACGCTTTGATCGTTAAAACAAATAAAAACAGCCCGCTCAAACTATTCGCTAACGCCAAGCCTAAAACCCCTAACAAAGGCATTAAACTCAAAGAAGCCGCTAAACCTAAAAAAAGCGAAATTAAAGAGATCTTAGCCGCTTTTTTTTGCTCTAACTTCGCATAAAGCCACAAAGAAAAGAGTTTAGTTAGCCCAAAAGGGAGCAAGCCTAAAAGATAGAGCGAAAAGACTTGCGAAGTGATTAAAGTGTCTTTAGGGCTAAACTGCCCCCTTTCAAATAAAAGCTCGGTGATTTCTTTGCTCAACATGATCCCCCCAATGCTGCAAAAGAGCAAAACCCCCACCAAAAAAAACCACGCCTTTTGCAAGCGTTGTAAGACTAAATCCTGCTTATTGTTTTTAAGCGCGATCGCAATGCTGGGGAAAAGGGCTGTGGAGATAGCGATAGCAAATAAAGCTAAAGGGAGCTGGAAAACTCTGTTAGCGTAATACAAATAAGACACGCTCCCGCTCGCTAAAAAAGAGGCGATCGTGGTGTCTAAAAAAGAAGCGATTTGAGCGCTAGAATTGCCTAAAACGCTAGGGAAAAACTGCTTGAAAAACCCTTTCAGATCCCTTTTAGCCCTATTCAAACGATATTCTTTTTTGAGCGCGTTTTTAGTCTTAAAACCCAACAACCCTTTAGACAATAAATCCCATAAGCCTAATTCCATTAAAGGATAAAAGTGTAATAAAATTTGAGCCACGCCCCCTAAAAGCACGCCGTAGCTCAAATAATACAACGCTTCTAAATGCGTTTTTTCTTTAGAAATGAAAAGGGCTAAAATCATGCATACATTGAGCAAGCTTGCGCTATAAGCGCTGGCAAAAAAGCTGTGTTTGTATTGTAAAAGCGCGCCTAAAAAAGTGGTAATAAACACCAATAAAAGATACCAAAAATTGATCGCTACAATAGGGGCGCATAGCTTGATCGTTTCTTCATCAAAGCCGTAAGCTAGGAGTTTGGTTAGCCATAAGGGATTTAATGCCACCAATAAGCACCACATGAATAAAACGCCGCAAAAAATAAGCCCCACCAAACTCGCAAAGCTCCCTTTAATGGAACTTCGTATGAAGCTTGGTAAAAAGCTTTGAGAAAAAGAGCCCTCCGCAAAAATACGCCTGAATAGATTGGGCAATTTGAAAGCCACAAAAAAAATATCGCTATACACCCCAGCCCCTAGAATATTAGCCATCATTAAATCTCGTAAAAAGCCAAAAATCCTAGAGCATAAAATCCCTAAGCTGTTGGTTAAAAATATTTTTTTTAGCATACCAATTGTATTTATTACCTAATTTTCAGTGTTTTTTTGTTAGCATATTTCTTTTTTCAAATTCTTATATTATACCATTTAAGGATTAAAAAATGAGCTTGGAGCGTTTTGCCCCTATAAAAGTTGAGCGGTGCAAAGACATTCAAAAAGAATTAAAAAAAGCGGCCGCTGAAAATAAATTGCAAACAGAAGATCTGTGGTTTGAGATTTTAAAAACTTCTATTTTTATCAAAAACAGCGCTAAAGACGATTTCAGCGAGGCTTTTGGTGGGGAATTGCAGCAATTAGAAGAAGAGGAATACTATGAAAAAAAAGAGCTAACCCTTTATCAAACCCATGACATTAAAATCAAATCAAACGCTTACAAGCGCTTTTTTGAAGTAAAAGTGGATGAAGATTTAAGCCAAATAGAAATTATTTTAGACGAGTGTTTTATTGTCCTAGACACTGAAGAGCATTACCAAGAAATGTTTGCGTATATTAAAGAGCGTTTAGCCTTTGAGGGCGTGGTGTTTAGGCATTTTTCACAAATGTATGAAAATTTAAAAACAGAATTAAGAAAATATCAAAAAGAAGCCCAAAATAAGCACTTTATTTTATACGCTTCTTTAACTTTTATCCCTAATACAGAAGAGCAATCCCATTTTTTGTTAGAAGAAGAATACCTTCCAACCCATACTATCCCTTTAAGCGATCAAGAAGAATCTTTTGTTAAAGAGAATTATTATATCGCTAAAGAAAACCAAAAAGTCGCTTGCGTGAATTGCCCCAAACAAGGCAGAGACGGCCGTAACCTTAAAGGCCTTTATATTGAATTGCCCAAAGTTGCCCATTCGCCCACCCCCATAGGGCATGACAAAAACGCTTTTGAAGAAAGAGAAGAAAATAACGCTTTAGTGTATTACTCCAAAGCCTTACAAGGGGTTAAAATGGAAAAAGGGCGTTTGGTTTCTAAGCAAAATTTTATCTTTAAAAACGGGATCAAGTCCATTGAAACGCCTAATCTTTTAGGGGGAGTGGAGAGCGGGCTAGTTTTAGAGATCCAAGCTAAAGATGAATTGAGTGATGCGATTGATTCTAATCTCATTTTAGAAGCGAGCGTGATTAATGTTAAGGGCAATGTGGGCAAGAATGTGATCTTAGTGGCCAAAGAAATCACTATAGAGGGGCAAATCCACCCTGAAAGCTATGTCTATGCCAATAAAGCGCGCATCACTAACCATAAGGGCGTGTGCTACGCTAAAGAGTTTGAGTGCAAGTATTTGGAGCGCGCTAAAGTGTATGCCAATAGCGTTAAAGTGGAAGCGAGCGCGGGGAGCGTGGTCTATGCGAAAGAAATCGCTTTAGAAAAGCTCAAAAGCGACAACAAGCTGTATTTTTCCAAGCAATGTTGGATTGATGAGGTGGATGGCAATGGCAACCGCTTTATTTTTTACGCTTTTGGGGGGCGAGAAAATCAAGAAGAATTGAAAAACGCCAAACAAAAACTCAATGCGTTAGGGGTAAAATCCAAAAAAATCATCGCTCAGCACCAGTCCTTAAACCATTTAGTCAAAAACAATCAAATCATCATGGAAAAGCTTAAAAACGCCACCGAAGAAATCAAACGCTCTTTAATGCAACAAGAAAGCGTGAAAGACGCTTATAGCGAGTTTATGTTTGCTCTAAAGCGTTTGAAAATCTTAAAAGCCCAAATGCTAGAGTTGCAAAAAATCAATAACGAATGCTACGCTAAACTCATTAGCATAGAAAACAGCTTCCAGCATGCAAGCATTATGACTAAAAACCCTTTCAAGCAAGAAAATATCGTGATTTATCATCGCAACTACCCCAAAGTGAGCAATTTAACCGCCATGTTAAGCCATAATGAAAGCGTGGATGTGATTTATGAAGATCATAAAATCAAAAAAGTCCCTAAAAGCACTATAAAAGGCTAAAACAAGAGATAAAAAAGGGATAAAAATGATAGTGGGTTTGATAGGGGTTGTGGAAAAAATCTCCGCTTTAGAAGTGCATATAGAAGTGCAAGGGGTTGTTTATGGGGTGCAAGTTTCTATGCGAACGGCTGCCTTGCTTCAAGCGGGCCAAAAAGCGCGTTTGAAAATCTTACAAGTGATTAAAGAAGACGCGCATCTTTTATACGGGTTTTTAGAAGAGAGCGACAAAATCCTTTTTGAAAGGCTTTTGAAAATCAATGGGGTAGGGGGGCGTATCGCTTTAGCCATTCTTTCAAGCTTTTCGCCGAACGAATTTGAAAGCATTATCGCCACTAAAGAAGTCAAAAGACTCCAGCAAGTCCCAGGCATAGGGAAAAAGCTCGCTGATAAGATCATGGTGGATTTGATTGGCTTTTTCATTCAAGATGAAAACAGACCCGCGCGCAATGAAGTCTTTTTAGCCCTAGAGAGTTTGGGCTTTAAAAACACCGAAATCAATAAAGTTTTAAAAACCCTAAAACCCAATCTCAGCATAGAAGCAGCGATTAAAGAAGCCTTACAACAACTGCGCTCTTAAAAAAGGTTTTTAGTTTAGCGGCTACACCCTAAACGAAGCCACCGCAGGCGCAGCCTTAAAGTATCACATTAAAAGAGCGTTAGAGAGAAGCCACACAATAAGCGATTTTAGCAAGAATTTAGAACTAAGCGCCAAAAACGCTAAATTTAGCAACAACACGCTTAAAATCATTGAAGAGCTTAATAACGGCGTTAAAAGCGCGAGTGAAGAAATCAATAAGGAAG
>NZ_MVWW01000015.1:0-8199 GCF_003637685.1 Helicobacter pylori
GGCTTAAAGATCCCTTTAGCGGTCAATTCCTTTTATGAAACGCATGGCAAAGGGTTAAACACTTCCCTCTTTTTCAAACGCCTTGTGGTGTTTAATGTGAGTTATGTTTATAGTTTTTAGGGGGGTAGAAATAAGCACCCCCTAAAAGCGTATCGCAACCTTTGAATTTCAAAAACTCTTTAGTTTTTTTGCCTCAAATGATGAACACTCTCGCCCCCAAGACCATAATTATTAGAATCAACCTCATCTATAATGACCACAATAGAAGCCTTATTTTTGTTTAACACCTTAACCATCAAATCTGAAACCCCTTCAATCAATTGCTGTTTTTGCTCGTTTGTTGGCCCTCCATTTTCTGGCACAAGTTTGATATTGATAAACGGCATGTTATTCCTTAAAATTGAGATAGCGTATTATAGCGCTTTTTCATCTTAAACCCTCTTTTAAAAAACGATAAAAATAAAAACAATAAAAGCCCTTTTAGTGGCTTTCAAGTCAAGTTAAGTTTGATATACTAACAGAATGAATACTTATAAAAACAGCTTGAACCACTTTTTAAATTTAGTGGATTGTTTAGAAAAAATCCCCAATGTGGGTAAAAAGTCTGCCTTTAAAATGGCGTATCATTTGGGTTTGGAAAACCCCTATCTGGCACTAAAAATCACGCACGCTTTAGAGAACGCCCTAGAAAACCTTAAAACATGCGCATCTTGTAACGCGCTCAGTGAGAGTGAAATTTGTGAGATTTGCTCTGATGAAAGCCGGCAAAATTCTCAGCTTTGCATGGTTTTACACCCAAGAGATGTGTTTATTTTAGAAGATTTAAAGGACTTTTTAGGGCGCTATTTTGTGTTAAATTCTGTAGAAGAAGTGGATTTTAACGCCCTAGAAAAACGCCTGATTGAAGAAAACATTAAAGAAATCATTTTTGCTTTCCCTCCCACTTTGGCTAATGATTCTCTAATGCTTTATATTGAAGATAAATTACAACGATTCCATCTCACTTTCACCAAAATCGCTCAAGGCGTGCCTACTGGAGTGAATTTTGAAAACATTGACTCCGTTTCGCTCTCAAGGGCGTTTAATTCAAGGATCAAAGCATGAATTTAAACTTTATGCCCCTATTGCATGCTTATAACCATGCGAGCATTGATTTTTATTTCAATTCTAGCGCTAGGGATTTTTGCGTGCATGAAGTGCCTTTGTATGAATTTAGCAACACGGGCGAACATGCCGTTATTCAAGTGAGGAAAAGCGGTTTAAGCACTTTAGAAATGCTTCAAATTTTTTCTCAAATTTTAGGGGTAAAAATCGCTGAATTGGGTTATGCGGGCTTGAAAGATAAAAACGCGCTGACGACTCAATTCATCTCACTCCCTAAAAAATACGCCCCTTTATTAGAAAAAAATACGAGCAACTTTCAGGAAAGAAACCTTAAAATCCTGTCTTTGAATTACCATCACAATAAAATCAAATTAGGGCATTTGAAAGGGAATCGCTTTTTTATGCGTTTTAAAAAAATGACCCCCCTAAACGCTCAAAAAACGGAGCAGGTTTTAGAACAAATCGCGCAATTTGGCATGCCTAATTATTTTGGCTCACAACGCTTCGGGAAGTTTAACGATAACCATAAAGAAGGGTTAAAAATCTTGCAAAATAAAACGAAATTCGCTCATCAAAAATTAAACGCTTTTTTAATTTCAAGCTATCAAAGTTATTTGTTTAACTCGCTTTTAAGCAAACGATTAGAAATCAGTAAAATCATTAGCGATTTTAGCGTCAAAGAAAATTTAGAATTTTTTAAACAAAAAAATTTAAGTATCCATTCAAACGCCCTAAAAGCCCTTAAAAACCAAGCCCACCCCTTTAAAATCCTAGAAGGCGATGTGATGTGCCATTACCCTTATGGGAAGTTTTTTGACGCTTTAGAATTAGAAAAAGAAAGCGAAAGGTTTTTGAAAAAAGAAGCTGTGCCTACCGGGTTACTAGATGGCAAAAAAGCTCTTTATGCAAAAAATTTGAGTTTAGAGGTTGAAAAAGAATTCCAGCATAATCTTTTAAGTAGCCATGCTAAAACGCTAGGCTCTAGGCGGTTTTTTTGGGTGTTTGCAGAAAATATAACTTCTCAATACATCAAAGAAAAAGCGCAATTTGAATTGGGATTTTACTTGCCTAAAGGGAGTTATGCGAGCGCGTTGCTCAAAGAAATCAAGCATGAGAAAGGAGAAAATAATGACGAATTTTGAAAAGATTATCGCGCAAAACAGGCTCAAAACGAACGCGGTTTTAGCGACTTATGGCGTGATTTTTGCTTTTATTGGGTTGTTAGTGGATGCTATTAGAATCAACGCTAATGATTTAGGCATAGCCCTTTTTAAACTCATCACTTTTCAAATTTTTCCTACGATCACCATTATCATGTTTTTAGCGGCTTTTGTCATTATTGTTATTTGTATCCAAAATTTTAGCTCTATCATGTTAAGCGGTGATGAATACAAGCTTATTGACCCAAGCAAGGTTTTAAGCTCTAAAGAAAATCAAATCCATCGCCTTTTGTTAGAGCTTTTAGAAGAGGCTAAGCTTCATTTTGAGCCTGAGCTTTATATCATTAATGCTCCTTATATGAACGCTTTTGCGAGCGGATGGGATGAATCTAATTCTCTTATCGCTCTTACAAGCGCTTTAATAGAGAGGTTGGATAGAGATGAATTGAAAGCCGTGATCGCTCATGAGCTCAGCCACATACGGCACAACGACATCCGCTTGACCATGTGCGTGGGGATTTTAAGCAATATCATGCTATTAGTGGCTAATTTTAGCGTGTATTTTTTCATGGGGAATCGCAAGAATAGTGGGGCGAATTTGGCCCGAATGATTTTATGGGCTTTACAGATCATTTTGCCTTTTTTAACGCTGATTTTACAAATGTATTTGAGCCGCACACGAGAATACATGGCCGATAGCGGGGCGGCGTTTTTAATGCATGATAGTAAGCCCATGATCAGAGCCTTACAAAAAATTTCTAACGACTATGCGAACAACGATTACAAGGGCATAGATCAAAACTCCACCCGATCAGCGGCTTATCTTTTTAACGCTGAAATGTTTAGCACCCACCCTAGCGTTAAAAATCGTATCCAATCTTTATCCAAGCGTGTGATCTAAATGGAAAATTTTTTCAACCAATTTTTTGAAAATATCGGCGAAGACAAGAATAGAGAAGGCTTGAAAGAGACGCCTAAAAGGGTTCAAGAATTATGGAAATTCTTGTATAAAGGCTATAAAGAAGATCCTAGAGTGGCTTTAAAAAGCGCGTATTTTCAAGGCGTTTGCGATGAAATGATAGTGGCTCAAAACATTGAATTTTACTCCACTTGCGAGCACCATTTACTCCCTTTTTTGGGGAATATTAGCTTAGGGTATATTCCTAAAGAAAAGATTGTAGGCATTAGCGCGATCGCTAAACTCATTGAAATTTATAGCAAACGCCTACAAATCCAAGAAAGGCTGACCACTCAAATTGCAGAAACTTTTGATGAAATCATAGAGCCAAGGGGTGTGATCGTGGTTTGTGAAGCCAAACATTTGTGCATGAGCATGCAAGGAGTGCAAAAGCAAAACGCGATCATTAAAACAAGTGTGTTAAGAGGCCTCTTTAAAAAAGACCCTAAAACCAGAGCTGAATTTATGCAACTCTTAAAATCTTAGGTTATAATTCTATGCATGAGTAGCCCTAATTTATCCTTTTATTATAATGAGTGCGAGCGTTTTGAAAGCTTTTTAAAAAACCATCATTTACACCTTGAAAGCTTCCACCCTTATTTGGAAAAAGCCTTTTTTGAAATGGTGCTTAATGGAGGTAAAAGGTTCCGCCCTAAGCTTTTTTTAGCCGTGCTTTGTGCTTTAGTGGGTAAAAAAGATTATTCTAACCAACAAACAGAATATTTTAAAATCGCTTTAAGCATTGAATGCTTGCACACTTATTCGCTCATCCATGACGATTTGCCTTGCATGGATAACGCCGCTTTAAGGAGAAACCACCCCACTTTACACGCTAAATACGATGAAACCACAGCCGTTTTAATTGGCGATGCGCTCAACACTTATTCTTTTGAATTGCTTTCAAACGCTTTACTAGAAAGCCACATTATTGTGGAATTAGTCAAAATCTTAAGCGCTAATGGGGGGATTAAAGGCATGATCTTAGGGCAGGCTTTGGATTGCTATTTTGAAAACACGCCCTTAAATTTAGAACAGCTCACTTTCTTACACGAGCATAAAACCGCTAAATTGATTAGCGCGAGCTTGATGATGGGGTTTGTTGCAAGCGGTATTAAAGATAAAGAGCTTTTTAAATGGCTTCAAGCTTTTGGGTTAAAAACGGGTCTTTGTTTTCAAGTGCTAGATGATATTATAGATGTTACGCAAGATGAAAAAGAAAGCGGTAAAACCACTCATTTAGACAGCACTAAAAACAGCTTTGTGAATTTATTGGGGCTAGAGAGGGCGAATAATTACGCTCAAACTTTAAAAACAGAGGTTTTAAACGATTTAAACCTACTAAAACCCGCTTATCCTTTATTGCAAGAAAATTTAAACGCATTATTGAACACTCTATTTAAAGGCAAGACATGAAAAAAATTCTACTCACCAACGATGATGGCTACCATGCAAAAGGCATTAAAGCTTTAGAACAAGCTTTAGAAGAAATGGCAGAAATCTATGTGGTCGCCCCCAAGCATGAAAAAAGCGCATGCTCGCAATGCATCACGATCACTGCGCCTTTAAGAGCGGAGAAAATTAAGGGCAAAGAAGGCCGGCATTATAGGATTGATGATGGCACGCCAAGCGATTGCGTGTATTTAGCAATCAATGAGCTTTTTAAACATGTTTGTTTTGATTTGGTGATTTCAGGGATCAATCTTGGCTCTAACATGGGCGAAGACACGATTTATTCGGGAACGGTGGCCGGAGCGATTGAAGGCACGATTCAGGGTGTGCCTTCCATTGCGATTTCTCAAATCCTTTCTAACAAAAACAAAAACACTTCCTTCAGTTTTGATCTAGCTCAAAAGATTATCCAGGATTTAGTCCAAAACATTTTCACCAAAGGCTACCCTTTAAAAGGGCGCAAACTCTTAAATGTGAATGTTCCTAATTGCTCCTTACAAGAATATAAGGGCGAACGCATCACCCCTAAAGGCTATAGGCTGTATAAAAAAGAAGTGCATAAACGAACAGACCCTAAGAATGAAAGCTATTTTTGGCTAGGGCTGCACCCTTTAGAATGGCAAAAGCGCGAAAATGAAGACAGACTCTCTGATTTTGACGCTATCGCTTCAAACCATGCCTCTATCACACCTTTAAATTTAGACTTAACCAGTTATGATGATTTGAAAAGCTTGGAATCTTGGCATGAGGGAATGTTAAAGTGAATAAAAAGCACCGCTTGGCTTTTTTAGGGCTAATTGTTGGGGTTCTATTCTTCTTTAGCGCATGCCAGCACCGCCTGCACATGGGGTATTATTCAGAAGTTACAGGGGATTATTTATTCAACTATAATTCCACTATCGTGGTGGCTTATGACAGAAGCGATGCGATGACTTCTTATTATATCAATGTGATTGTTTATGAATTGCAAAAATTAGGCTTTTACAATGTTTTCACGCAAGCGGAATTCCCATTAGATAAAGCAAAAAATGTGATCTATGCACGCATTGTCCGTAATATCTCGGCCGTGCCGTTTTATCAATACAATTACCAACTGATCGATCAAGTCAATAAGCCTTGTTATTTTCTTGGGGGGCAGTTTTATTGCTCTCAAACCCCTACGGATTATTACGCTATCAATGGCTTTAGCGAGCAAATTTTAATGAGCGCTAATTCGCATTTTATTTTGGATTGGTATGATGTGGTGTTGCAAAAACGGGTTTTATATGTGGATGGGAGCGTGAGCGGGAGGACTTGTGGCTATCAAATGCTGTATAGGGATTTGATTAAAAGCACGATCAAACGCATTGATTTTAACCGCCCTGAACGCTACTACTACAATTTAAGACTGCCCCTTTATCAGCCATGCTATAGGCAATGAGCAATGGTTATCAGGCGATTGTATAAATTTTGCGCTAGCCATGTGGTGCGCAATTGCTCTTCTTTAAGATGTGCTCAAAATATCCATGGGCATAATTATGAAGTGGAAGTCTTTATTGAAACCAACCGCTTGGATAACGCGAACATGGCGTTAGATTTTGGGCTGATGCAGCAAGAAATGCAAACCTTTATAGACTCCTTTGATCATGCCCATCATTTTTGGGATAAAGAAAGCGTTGAGTTTCAGCGTTTTATAGAAAATCATTGCGTTCGTTATGTGAAATGCTCGTTTAATTTGAGTGCGGAGAGTTACGCCCTCATGTTTTTATACTACCTTTCAAGGATTTTACAAAAAAGCGTTTTTTCTAATAATGAAGGGGAATTAAAAGTCTCTAGCGTGCGCGTGCATGAGACTAAAAATGGCTACGCTGAAAGCTTTTTAAACGATTTAGAAAACCCTCATTTTAAATCTTTAGTGCATCCAAATTGCGTCTCTTTTTCACAAGGCATTCAAAATTTGTGGCATGATAAGGACTTTTTCAATAAAATCATTAGCGATGAAAAACAATGCTTTTTTCACGCTAAACCCCTACACCAAATCCCATGAAACTCCCGGTCGTTGAGAGCTTTTTTTCCTTACAAGGCGAAGGAAAAAGGATAGGCAAGCCCAGTCTTTTTTTGCGCTTAGGGGGGTGTAACCTTTCATGCAAGGGCTTTAATTGTAAAACCCCATTCAATGATGAAATCCTAACAGGTTGCGATAGTTTGTATGCGGTGCATCCTAAATTCAAAACATCTTGGGATTATTACAATGAGCCTAAGCTCTTGATTGAACGATTAGTTAATTTAGCCCCTAGTTATAAGGATTTTGATTTCATTCTTACAGGCGGGGAGCCAAGCTTGTATTTTAATAACCCTATTTTATTGAGCGTTTTAGAGCATTTCCACCGCCAAAAAATCCCTTTATGTGTAGAGAGCAATGGTTCTATTTTTTTTGAATTTAGCCCTATTTTAAAAGAATTGCATTTCACCCTAAGCGTCAAACTCTCTTTTTCTTTAGAGGAAAAAAGCAAGCGGATCAACCTCAAAGCCTTACAAAATATCTTAAATAACGCTAAAAGCGCGCATTTTAAATTTGTTTTGGATAGCCAAAACGCCGCTCAATCTATTATAGAAATTCAAAGCCTTTTGAAACAACTCTCCTTAAAAAATAATGAAATCTTTTTAATGCCCTTAGGCACAACGAATAAGGAGCTAGACAAAAACCTCAAAACCCTAGCCCCCCTAGCCATAGAGCATGGTTTCAGGCTGAGCGATAGGCTCCATATCCGCTTGTGGGATAATCAAAAAGGGTTTTAAAAAGTTAATCATGACCATCAAAGTTTTTTCGCCCAAATACCCCACTGAATTAGAAGAATTTTATGCTGAGCGTATCGCTGACAACCCTTTAGGGTTTATCCAACGCTTGGATCTTTTGCCCAGTATTAGCGAGTTTGTTCAAAAATTGTGCGAGCATGGCGGGGAATTTTTTGAAATGAGAAAGGATAACAAGCTCATTGGGATCTGTGGGCTTAATCCTATCAATCAAACAGAAGCAGAGCTGTGCAAATTCCATATAAATACCGCTTATCAATCCCAAGGGTTGGGCCAAAAACTCTATGAGAGCGTGGAGCGATACGCTTTTATTAAAGGCTATACTAAAATCTCTCTGCATGTGAGCAAGAGTCAAATCAAGGCATGCAACCTCTATCAAAAGCTGGGTTTTGTGCGCATCAAAGAAGAGGATTGCGTGGTGGAGTTGGGCGAAGAGACTTTGATTTTCCCCACTCTTTTTATGGAAAAGATTTTGTCTTGATTGGTGCATCCATTTGACACACGCCAAAGCTTTTAACCATCAAACTTTGATTAACACAGCCTAATTAACGCTAAATAAACCCTAAAACAAACGCTTGTTGTTAAAATTTTGTTTTAATATGAAACACTAAACCCTTTTAAAACTTTAATTTTTGGAAAAAAATAAACAAACCATTCCCTTAAATTGTATAATAAAAACACTATAAACTAAAAAGAGATAACCATGAGAAAACTATTCATCCCACTTTTATTATT
>NZ_MVWW01000016.1:0-4361 GCF_003637685.1 Helicobacter pylori
GCCATCATTTCTCCTTTGAATTTAACTCTGTAAGCCCCACTGATAAAAATGGGGCTTATGGAATCAAATGGTTTAAAAATGTTGTGGCACGGATTAATGAGAGAGAGAATAAAAGGGTTAATAAAAGGGGGAATAATAAAAAATAGGGGATTTTTAAATAGGTTTTTGTAAAAGTGATAAAAGTATGGTAGCGTTGCTTGATTGCTTGATTGCTTGATTGCTTGATTGCTTGATTGCTTGATTGCTTGAATGCTTGAATGATAGAATGATAGAATGATTGAATGCTTGAATGATTGAATGATAGAATGCCATTTCTACCCCTTTTTTGAAAAAAAGATGAATTGGGTTATTGTATCTAGCGGTATTTAATCAATGGTTAATGGTGCGTTTTTATTTTTGCGTTATTTGTTTTTATCTAATGATGATGCGTTTTTATCTTATTTTAATGATGTGTCTAATTTAATGATGTGTCTTTGTTTTTAATGATGCGTTTTATTTTAAAGCTTTATTTTTTATCCCCCCATTCCAATTAGTTCCCCAATCATTTCCAATAACTTTTATCCATTCCTTTCAAACTTTAAAATTCCTTTCAAACTCTAAAATTCCTTTCAAACTCTAAAATTTCTTCCAAACTCTCAAAACTTTAAGCAAACTTTAAGCATTTCATGTCTATAATTACATTTCGTTTTTAAAGACAAGCTTTAAAAAGTTCTTTAATTGAAACCACTCAAGCAAGTCATAAAAGCTAAAAAGCTTTTAAGCAAGTTTATAAAAGCTAAAGCTTTAATTATAAAAGCTCACTAGCTGATAAGACTTGACGATTAAAAAAGATTAGGGATCAAGCATTTTTAGTCTTCTTTAAGGGTTTAACATTCAAGAGTGATTATAGCGGGTTTTTAAAGAAAAACGAAGTTATTTGATTTAATATTGTTAATAGCCTATGTAAAAGTAAAGTAAAACTACAATAACTCTGTCTTATATTCATTAAGGCAGTGGTAGCGCTGAAGAATATTCGTGCAATTGTCGTTATTCATTATAAAAGGGCGGGTTTTAAAGGATATTTTAAAATTTAAAACAAGCTTTTAAGAGCAGATGGCGGATGCCTTGCCAAAGAGAGGCGATGAAGGACGTACTAGACTGCGATAAGCTATGCGGAGCTGTCAAGGAGCTTTGATGCGTAGATGTCCGAATGGGGCAACCCAACTAATAGAGATATTAGTTACTCTAATTCATAGAGAGCGAACCTAGTGAAGTGAAACATCTCAGTAACTAGAGGAAAAGAAATCAACGAGATTCCCTAAGTAGTGGCGAGCGAACGGGGAAAAGGGCAAACCGAGTGCTTGCATTCGGGGTTGAGGACTGCAACATCCAAGAGAACGCTTTAGCAGAGTTACCTGGAAAGGTAAGCCATAGAAAGTGATAGCCTTGTATGCGACAAGGCGTTCTTAGGTAGCAGTATCCAGAGTAGGCCAGGACACGAGAAATCCAGGTTGAAGCCGGGGAGACCACTCTCCAACCCTAAATACTACTCTTTGAGCGATAGCGAACAAGTACCGTGAGGGAAAGGTGAAAAGAACCGCAGTGAGCGGAGTGAAATAGAACCTGAAACCATCTGCTTACAATCATTCAGAGCCCTATGATTTATCAGGGTGATGGACTGCCTTTTGCATAATGATCCTGCGAGTTGTGGTATCTGGCAAGGTTAAGCGAATGCGAAGCCGTAGCGAAAGCGAGTCTTAATAGGGCGAACAAGTCAGATGCTGCAGACCCGAAGCTAAGTGATCTATCCATGGCCAAGTTGAAACGCGTGTAATAGCGCGTGGAGGACTGAACTCGTACCCATTGAAACGGGTTGGGATGAGCTGTGGATAGGGGTGAAAGGCCAAACAAACTTAGTGATAGCTGGTTCTCTTCGAAATATATTTAGGTATAGCCTCAAGTGATAATAAAAGGGGGTAGAGCGCTGATTGGGCTAGGGCTGCTCGCCGCGGTACCAAACCCTATCAAACTTCGAATACCTTTTATCGTATCTTGGGAGTCAGGCGGTGGGTGATAAAATCAATCGTCAAAAGGGGAACAACCCAGACTACCAAATAAGGTCCCTAAGTTCTATTCTGAGTGGAAAAAGATGTGTGGCTACTCAAACAACCAGGAGGTTGGCTTAGAAGCAGCCATCCTTTAAAGAAAGCGTAACAGCTCACTGGTCTAGTGGTCATGCGCTGAAAATATAACGGGGCTAAGATAGACACCGAATTTGTAGATTGTGTTTGACACAGTGGTAGAAGAGCGTTCATACCAGCGTTGAAGGTATACCGGTAAGGAGTGCTGGAGCGGTATGAAGTGAGCATGCAGGAATGAGTAACGATAAGATATATGAGAATTGTATCCGCCGTAAATCTAAGGTTTCCTACGCGATGGTCGTCATCGTAGGGTTAGTCGGGTCCTAAGCCGAGTCCGAAAGGGGTAGGTGATGGCAAATTGGTTAATATTCCAATACCGACTATGGAGCGTGATGGGGGGACGCATAGGGTTAAGCGAGCTAGCTGATGGAAGCGCTAGTCTAAGGGCGTAGATTGGAGGGAAGGCAAATCCACCTCTGTATTTGAAACCCAAATAGGCTCTTTGAGTCCTTTTAGGACAAAGGGAGAATCGCTGATACCGTCGTGCCAAGAAAAGCCTCTAAGCATATCCATAGTCGTCCGTACCGCAAACCGACACAGGTAGATGAGATGAGTATTCTAAGGCGCGTGAAAGAACTCTGGTTAAGGAACTCTGCAAACTAGCACCGTAAGTTCGCGATAAGGTGTGCCACAGCGATGTGGTCTCAGCAAAGAGTCCCTCCCGACTGTTTACCAAAAACACAGCACTTTGCCAACTCGTAAGAGGAAGTATAAGGTGTGACGCCTGCCCGGTGCTCGAAGGTTAAGAGGATGCGTCAGTCGCAAGATGAAGCGTTGAATTGAAGCCCGAGTAAACGGCGGCCGTAACTATAACGGTCCTAAGGTAGCGAAATTCCTTGTCGGTTAAATACCGACCTGCATGAATGGCGTAACGAGATGGGAGCTGTCTCAACCAGAGATTCAGTGAAATTGTAGTGGAGGTGAAAATTCCTCCTACCCGCGGCAAGACGGAAAGACCCCGTGGACCTTTACTACAACTTAGCACTGCTAATGGGAATATCATGCGCAGGATAGGTGGGAGGCTTTGAAGTAAGGGCTTTGGCTCTTATGGAGCCATCCTTGAGATACCACCCTTGATGTTTCTGTTAGCTAACTGGCCTGTGTTATCCACAGGCAGGACAATGCTTGGTGGGTAGTTTGACTGGGGCGGTCGCCTCCTAAAAAGTAACGGAGGCTTGCAAAGGTTGGCTCATTGCGGTTGGAAATCGCAAGTTGAGTGTAATGGCACAAGCCAGCCTGACTGTAAGACATACAAGTCAAGCAGAGACGAAAGTCGGTCATAGTGATCCGGTGGTTCTGTGTGGAAGGGCCATCGCTCAAAGGATAAAAGGTACCCCGGGGATAACAGGCTGATCTCCCCCAAGAGCTCACATCGACGGGGAGGTTTGGCACCTCGATGTCGGCTCATCGCATCCTGGGGCTGGAGCAGGTCCCAAGGGTATGGCTGTTCGCCATTTAAAGCGGTACGCGAGCTGGGTTCAGAACGTCGTGAGACAGTTCGGTCCCTATCTGCCGTGGGCGTAGGAAAGTTGAGGAGAGCTGTCCCTAGTACGAGAGGACCGGGATGGATGTGTCACTGGTGCACCAGTTGTTCTGCCAAGAGCATCGCTGGGTAGCTACACACGGATGTGATAACTGCTGAAAGCATCTAAGCAGGAAGCCAACTCCAAGATAAACTTTCCCTGAAGCTCGCACAAAGACTATGTGCTTGATAGGGTAGATGTGTGAGCGCAGTAATGCGTTTAGCTGACTACTACTAATAGAGCGTTTGGCTTGTTTTTTGCTTTTTGATAAGATAACGGCAATAAGCACGGATAAGTTACCACTGCCTTACTGAGTGTAAGAGAGTTGGAGTTTTATAAAGACTTTTATAGGGTTAAACTTTAATGAGGAATGAGATATTATCCATTCTTTTTAAAATGAAAGGCTATTAACTATCTTCTTTGTTTAAAACAGCTCCCTATAAAGAGAAAGGGGAGTTAAGGGTAAATGCGTTTTTATCTTTAGCTCCCTTTTCCTTGTGCCTTTAGAGAAGAGGAACTACCCAGTTAACCATTCCGAACCTGGAAGTCAAGCTCTTCATCGCTGATAATACTGCTCTTTTCAAGAGTGGGAATGTAGGTCGGTGCAGGGATAGGGAAATGTTTTTTAGTCTTGCTTTTTATTTGATTTCATTATTGA
>NZ_MVWW01000017.1:0-2108 GCF_003637685.1 Helicobacter pylori
TAAGCAAACACATAATTGAGATACACGCTATAGAGCCTTCGGTATTTGAGTTCAGCCCCCATGAAAGAGTAATAATCCGTGTTAATGGTGGGGATTTTCACGCCCAATTCCATGCCATGCTGAGCGGCATGATCGCTGTCTTTTTTCTTAGGCCTAGCGAGATTCATCCTCAAGCCTAAATTGAATAAAAATTGGAAGTTAGCCACATTCATCTTAGCGCTATAGATATTACCCACCATGTTCAAATTCACAAATTCAGAATTAAGCCACGAAGTCCCAGCTAGCGCAAAACCTCCAAAAAGCCCCACAGAAAGCTTGTTATTCTTGCCTAAGAAATTGGTGTTTTTATCGTTGATGAAGTTATAAAGAGCGTCCATGCCCACTCCATAAGTCCACACATCAGAAGCGGAGTTAAAAAAATTAGATTTGATATAAGCATGGTTGTAATCAAAAAAGCCGTAATACCTTAACCCCCAATTCCTTTTTTTGCCAAAGAATTGCTTATAGCCCACTTGCACGCCGATGCCATTCATCGCCCCGTTATTGGTTTGAGAACTGATCATGCCAAAGCGCCTGAAAGGGTTTTTGCCTAATTCTTGCGCGGTGGTTTGGAGCTGGTTGTATTTGTCTGCGTTTAAAGAATAAGTGAGCAAACCTTCTGGGGAATTAGGGTTTTGAGTGGAATGCGTCATGTTTTGAAGAGACTTGGCGTTAGGCAAGCTAGAGATACCATTATTGATCGCTGTAGAGTCTTTATTCAGGGTGTTAAGGGCTTCTTTAAAATTCAAAATGGTTTGAGCCAAAGCCCTATCCTGATTGACCTGATTGCCATAATAAGCGGTGTGTTGCTCTAAAGAATTGAGAGTTTCTTTCACAAACGCACAACCTGAACCATAAGTGTTGTCGTTAATCACACCAGCTGATCCTGCGGTGCATTCTTCTAGATCTTGTTGGATAGGCCCTTGAATGCTGTGGAAATTGTTCGCAACTTGCTTAGCTAAATTTAAAATCTCTGCTTGAGCTTCAGCTCTGTTGAGCATTTCTTGAGCGAATTGCTTATTTTTAGAAGTGTAGGGGTTGAAATTGTTGGGTTGCGTGATTTGGGCATTTTCATTAGCGTTAAGCTGTTGGGTTTTTTCTAAAACGGCTTGAGCGTTTTTAATCATCTCGTTAATAGCGTTAAAAGAAGGGCCAAAAATATCCATCACATTCCCAGTCTTGCCGCTAAACCCCCATGCCCCACCGCCACCATTCACATGCGGGTTTTGGGTGGTAAGGACATTGATGATAGTAGCGGCTTGTTGCAAAAGGTTTTCAGCGTCATTGACGCTGCTAATTTTTAGCTGGATTGGGATTGATGAACCGCCTGAATAATAGTTGCCATTCCCATCGGGGTAAGTGTATTCTGTTGTAGGGTTTCTTGTGAAAGTTTGATTGATATTGACTACCATATTTTTAGAGCCATTCAAGGCAGGCATCCCACCTCCTTGGTTTTGGTTTAAAGCGGTTTGGATAGTTTGATAAGCGGTATTGAGAACCTGGTATTCGCTGCTAGATAGGATACCATTGGGCCCTACATTACTAGCCCCATTACAAGTGGTGGTGGTCGTTCCGCTACCGGTGTTGTAGCTGTAGTTTGGCGTGTTGTCAAACGATCGAACGCCCCCATTTTCTAAATGTTCTGGGCCAAGATTGGGGCCAGGGCCGCAGCTGATGCCAAAGGCTATGACTTGCCACATGCCCACAGCGGCATTGAGCGCTAAAGCCACAGCTTGATAGGCCGGAGAAGTGGTGGTAGCGCTAGTGAGGTTGATCGCGCTTGAGCTTAAATTATCAATCGCACCCGTGATCGCGCTTGGCGTGCTGGCTAGATTGACTAAGGAATTTAAGTAATTGTATTGGTTTAAAAGGTTGTTTAAGTTATCGTATCTGTCCGCAAGATTTTGCAACGCTCCAGTGTTTTTCACTTGTTGGACCGCTTCACCGATTTGATAGCCCACGCTCATAAAAAATCCGTCGTCTTCAGCTCTTGATAATGAAGCTACGAGAGAAAGAGAGAGTAAGAGGGATTTTTTGATTTTCATGTTTTCTCCTTTTATTAGATTTTT
>NZ_MVWW01000018.1:0-2103 GCF_003637685.1 Helicobacter pylori
TTTAAGCAAACCTTAAGCTTTCTATGACTATACTTTCATTTCCTTGTTTCAGCAAGGGCTTTTAAAAAGCCGCTTTGCAATCTGCAAGGATAGCTGATTAAGCAAACGATCTTTGAAAACTAAGCAAATTGATAGAAGTTCTTTTTAAGGGATATTCTAAATTATTTAAGGACAACTTATTTGAAAGAGTGAGGGTTTTTATAACTCCCATTCTTCGATAAGGAATTCTTATCCAACCTGCCAATTGATTTCATTGATTATGATGATTATATGATTGTGATTGATGACTGAATGGCATGAGAGTATTTTATTCAGGTTAGCGTTTAGCCAAACCTTTTTAAAAAGTTTCTTTCTGTTTTGTTGTTGTAATACTTAAGAACACAACCCGTTTTATTCAATAATCAAATAAAACGAGTTCTTGTGATACGCTAAAGCTGTTGTTAGGAATAACAACAGCCTATCAAAAAACAAAAGAGCTTTAGGACAAACACTTTTATGGAGAGTTTGATCCTGGCTCAGAGTGAACGCTGGCGGCGTGCCTAATACATGCAAGTCGAACGATGAAATTTCTAGCTTGCTAGAAATGGATTAGTGGCGCACGGGTGAGTAACGCATAGGTTATGTGCCTCTTAGTTTGGGATAGCCATTGGAAACGATGATTAATACCAGATACTCCCTACGGGGGAAAGATTTATCGCTAAGAGATCAGCCTATGTCCTATCAGCTTGTTGGTAAGGTAATGGCTTACCAAGGCTATGACGGGTATCCGGCCTGAGAGGGTGAACGGACACACTGGAACTGAGACACGGTCCAGACTCCTACGGGAGGCAGCAGTAGGGAATATTGCTCAATGGGGGAAACCCTGAAGCAGCAACGCCGCGTGGAGGATGAAGGTTTTAGGATTGTAAACTCCTTTTGTTAGAGAAGATAATGACGGTATCTAACGAATAAGCACCGGCTAACTCCGTGCCAGCAGCCGCGGTAATACGGAGGGTGCAAGCGTTACTCGGAATCACTGGGCGTAAAGAGCGCGTAGGCGGGATAGTCAGTCAGGTGTGAAATCCTATGGCTTAACCATAGAACTGCATTTGAAACTACTATTCTAGAGTGTGGGAGAGGTAGGTGGAATTCTTGGTGTAGGGGTAAAATCCGTAGAGATCAAGAGGAATACTCATTGCGAAGGCGACCTGCTGGAACATTACTGACGCTGATTGCGCGAAAGCGTGGGGAGCAAACAGGATTAGATACCCTGGTAGTCCACGCCCTAAACGATGGATGCTAGTTGTTGGAGGGCTTAGTCTCTCCAGTAATGCAGCTAACGCATTAAGCATCCCGCCTGGGGAGTACGGTCGCAAGATTAAAACTCAAAGGAATAGACGGGGACCCGCACAAGCGGTGGAGCATGTGGTTTAATTCGAAGATACACGAAGAACCTTACCTAGGCTTGACATTGAGAGAATCCGCTAGAAATAGTGGAGTGTCTAGCTTGCTAGACCTTGAAAACAGGTGCTGCACGGCTGTCGTCAGCTCGTGTCGTGAGATGTTGGGTTAAGTCCCGCAACGAGCGCAACCCCCTTTCTTAGTTGCTAACAGGTTATGCTGAGAACTCTAAGGATACTGCCTCCGTAAGGAGGAGGAAGGTGGGGACGACGTCAAGTCATCATGGCCCTTACGCCTAGGGCTACACACGTGCTACAATGGGGTGCACAAAGAGAAGCAATACTGCGAAGTGGAGCCAATCTTCAAAACACCTCTCAGTTCGGATTGTAGGCTGCAACTCGCCTGCATGAAGCTGGAATCGCTAGTAATCGCAAATCAGCCATGTTGCGGTGAATACGTTCCCGGGTCTTGTACTCACCGCCCGTCACACCATGGGAGTTGTGTTTGCCTTAAGTCAGGATGCTAAATTGGCTACTGCCCACGGCACACACAGCGACTGGGGTGAAGTCGTAACAAGGTAACCGTAGGTGAACCTGCGGTTGGATCACCTCCTTTCTAGAGAAAAGCTTTTAACATTCGCTTGTTAAAAGCCAAAGAGTATTACCTGACAAAAGAACTTCTTGTTGCTTAGTTTTGAAAGATTGGGCTTATTCTTTCTTTTTT
>NZ_MVWW01000019.1:0-2055 GCF_003637685.1 Helicobacter pylori
TAAACCCTTTTAAAACTTTAATTTTTGGAAAAAAATAAACAAACCATTCCCTTAAATTGTATAATAAAAACACTATAAACTAAAAAGAGATAACCATGAGAAAACTATTCATCCCACTTTTATTATTCAGCGCTTTAGAAGCGAATGAGAAAAATGGCTTTTTCATAGAAGCCGGGTTTGAAACTGGGCTATTAGAAGGCACGCAGACACAAGAAAAAAGACACACCACCACAAAAAACACTTACGCGACTTATAATTATTTACCCACAGACACGATTTTAAAAAGAGCGGCTAGCTTATTTACCAATGCTGAAGCGATTTCAAAATTAAAATTCTCATCTTTATCCCCCATTAGAGTGCTGTATATGTATAATGGTCAATTAACTATAGAAAATTTCTTACCTTATAATTTAAGCAATGTGAAGCTTAGTTTTACAGACGCTCAAGGCAATGTGATCGATCTAGGGGTGATAGAGACTATCCCCAAACACTCTAAGATTGTTTTACCCGGGGAGGCATTTGATAGCCTAAAAATTGACCCCTATACTTTATTTCTTCCAAAAATTGAAGCCACTAGCACTTCTATTTCTGACGCTAACACGCAAAGGGTGTTTGAAACGCTCAATAAGATTAAGACAAATTTGGTCGTAAATTATAGGAATGAAAACAAATTTAAAGATCACGAAAACCATTGGGAAGCTTTCACCCCACAAACCGCAGAAGAATTCACTAATTTAATGTTGAACATGATCGCTGTCTTAGACTCCCAATCTTGGGGCGATGCGATTTTAAACGCTCCTTTTGAATTCACTAATAAAGGTGGAGGAGAGGAATGCGATACCAGCAAAGAGAATGATTGTGTGAATCCTGGGACAAACGGGCTTGTCAATTCTCAAAATAAAAGTTATGTGTTAAACAAACAAGACATTGTCAATAAATTTAGAAACAAAGCGGATCTTGATGTAGTTATTCTAAAGGATTCAGGGGTTGTAGGGCTTGGGAGTGATATTACCCCTAGCAACAATGATGATGGCAAGCATTATGGCCAGTTAGGGGTAGTGGCTTCTGCTCTAGATCCTAAAAAGTTGTTTGGCAACGACCTTAAGACTATCAATTTGGCTGATTTAAGAACCATCTTGCATGAATTCAGCCACACTAAAGGCTATGGGCATAATGGGAACATGACCTATCAAAGAGTGCCAACCGGTCAAAATGAAAATGGCAAGCCAAAAGATTCTGATGGCCTCCCCTATAATGTGTGTTCGCTTTATGGGGGTTCTAATCAGAGCGCTTTCCCTAGCAACTACCCTAATTCCATCTATCACAATTGCGCGGATGTCCCCGCTGGCTTTTTAGGGGTAACAGCAGCGGTTTGGCAGCAGCTTATCAATCAAAACGCTTTACCCATCAATTACGCTAATTTGAGCGCTCAAACGAACTACAATCTAAACGCTAGTTTGAACACGCAAGATTTAGCCAATTCCATGCTCAGCACCATTCAAAAAACCTTTGTCACTTCTAGCGTTACCAACCACTATTTTTCAAGCGCTTCACAGAGTTTTAGAAGCCCTATTTTAGGGGTTAACGCTAAAATAGGCTATCAAAACTACTTCAATGATTTCATAGGATTAGCTTATTATGGCATCATCAAATACAATTACGCTAAAGCCCTTAATCAAAAAGTCCAGCAATTAAGCTATGGTGGGGGGATAGATTTGTTGGTGGATTTCATCACCACTTACTCCAATAAAAATAGCCCTATAGGCATTCAAACGAGGAAGAATTTTTCTTCATCTTTTGGTATCTTTGGGGGGTTAAGGGGCTTGTATAACAGCTATTATGTGTTAAACAAGGTCAAAGGAAGCGGTAATTTAGATGTGGCTACCGGGTTGAATTACCGCTATAAGCATTCTAAATATTCTGTAGGGATTAGCATCCCTTTAATCCAAAGAAAAGCTAGCGTCGTTTCTAGTGGTAGCGATTACACGAACTCTTTTGTTTTCAATGAAGGGGCTAGCCATTTTAAGGTGTTTTTTAATTACGGGTGGGTGTTTT
>NZ_MVWW01000002.1:0-190144 GCF_003637685.1 Helicobacter pylori
TTGCTTAGTTTTCAAAGATCGTTTGCTTAATCAGCTATCCTTGCAGATTGCAAAGCGGCTTTTTAAAAGCCCTTGCTGAAACAAGGAAATGAAAGTATAGTCATAGAAAGCTTAAGGTTTGCTTAAACTATAAAAATTTTTGACAAAGTAGGTTAAAATTTTAAAACGATTGGGTTTTGAGAAATCTAAATACCGCCAAAAACACGCACGCATTCCCCATAAAACCACTATTAAGCGCTAATTTATCTCCGTTTTCAAAAATCACTCCATAATAGAGAGCAAAAAATGAAATCATGGATTAGAAAAATCCGCTTAAGCTAACCCTTTTAAAATGGGTGCTTTTTTGTCCCCTTGGTGGGGGAAATGCGTTAGTTCTTCTTAAAGAGTTGGTCTTTAAATGGGTTGTTAAAAGGCTCGTTGGGGGAAAAGTTCTTTTTCTTGGGGGTGTACTGATTTTTTGGCAAGTTATCTACAATTTCAGCGACACTGCGTTCTCTCACATTGCAAGACTTCTTCAAGTCTGAAGGGACAGAATTGGGGCTTTCTTGAATGTTGGCGATGAAGACTTCAAAGCCTTTCTCCCAAGCGGCTTCTAACACAGGCACAAAATCAGTATCCCTGCTGAACAGCAAAATACACCCTCCTTGTTTGGTGCAATACAGCTTGGTAATATCGTGCGCCAACAGCGCATCAACTTGTTTTTGACGCAACTTTAAGTAAGGTATGAAAATCTTGGCTTCTAGACCATTATAGACTTCTTTGTCTTCGAACTTATATACGAATTTGAACTTTACCCGCCCGACTCGTAATTTCACTTGATTTTGTTGGGCGATCGCATGGTTGAAAGATTGGATAATCCCTGATTTATTCACTCTTTCCTCATAATCTTTGGGATTCTTCTCTTTATACTCCTCAAGTTCTTCGTTTTTATTGCCCTTGATTCTAGGTTCAACTTCTGTGAAAGGCTCAGATACATAAAAATAGATCCGCTTCAATTCTTCTTCAGGCTCCAAAAACGAACAGATTAGCGCTAAGAGTTGATCGGGATTGTTGAAATTAAAATTAGGCTCTTTTAAACGCTCATCCGTTTCTTGGATTGCTTTCAAATCGGCGAGAAGATTTTCCCAATCCACAAAAATCGTGGTTTCAATTTTTTCCATGTATTCTCCCAAAATACGAACTTTGCCATAAGTTTTGAGTATAGCATGGGGATTTAAACATGCCTTGTTTTTTAAAGGAAATAAAGGTTCTGTTCTCATCAAACAGACATTCAAAGCCTTAATTAATTTCTTTCATTTTTTAAAAACTTTATAGTGAAACTTTCTTGAGAATATAGGGGGATATTTCGCACTTTAATATTCTTTCAAACCCTTTAAATCCCCCTTAACCTGATCGCTTTTTTAAGGAGTTATCGTTCAATTTGTGTCAAGTTTTTTGTATTTTGATGGTAAAAAACGCTTTTTAACCTTTTTTAAAATTTGACAACCAACGCCTCATTAAAAAACAGAGCTAAAAATTCAGTTTAACAGATAGCAAGCCAAAAAAGAAGCGATAAAGCCCTACCTTGATCTCAATTTAAAGAAAGCTTTAAAAAGTTGGTAGTAAAACCAATAAGGGATTAAAAAAAACTCTTTTTCAAGCCAATCCAATCCATTTAAAAAGTTTTACGCTAATTTTAAGAGAAGCGGTTAAAAAACGGATTTTAAACCTTAAAGAGCGTTTTACCAACCGGCATGATTGATAAAAAGCCTTAAAGTTAATGGCGGACTTCTTTAATCCTTGCTGCCTTACCTCTCCTATCGCGCAAATAGTAGAGCTTCGCGCGGCGTACCCTACCCACGCGCAACACCTCAACGCTCGCCAAACTTTCGCTATAAAAAGGGAAAATTTTCTCCACGCCGATATTGTTAGCCCCTATTTTACGCACGCAAAAAGTCTTATCCACGCCATTGCCTCTAATCGCAATGCACACGCCTTCAAAATACTGAGTTCGTGTTTTTTCGCCTTCTTTAATGGTAATACCCAATCTCAAAGTATCGCCGGCCTTAAATACTGGCATGGTCTTGTCTTTTAATTGAGCGTCTTCAAACTGCTGAATGTAGCGGTTTTTCATGTGTTTTCCTTAATGTCAATTTCATGATTTGTGCTGTTTGAATAAATCAAGGCGGTAGAATTTTGTCCTTAATTTTGACAAATCAAGTTTTAGTTGCTTGATTTTAGCATGATTTCCTTTAGAATATTCTAAAGGTGCAGGGATTTTATTGATTTCTTTAGATTTAAAAACAGCGTTAGCGAAATTAGGGGCTTCCAAATAATGGTTTTCAAAGCTCTCATTTTCTAAAGATTGGGCGTTACCCAAAACCCCTTGAATGTGGCGAGCGATACTATCTATCAAGCACAACGCCCCAAGCTCGCCCCCTGTTAAAATAAAATCGCCTATACAAAAAACCTCATCAGCGCTCAATTCAATAGATCGTTCATCAAAGCCCTCATAACGCCCGCACACCAAAACGACATGCTTTTTTTGAGCCAAACGCATCGCGTCTATTTGCTTGAAAGGCTTGCCCACCGCGCTTAAAAAAATCGTGTGTTTAGGGTTTTTAACAGAATGGAGCGCGTTTTCTATCATCTCAGGGTCTAAAATTTGCCCCGCACCCCCACCAATGAGCGTGTGATCCGCTTTTTGATATTTATTAGCGCTAAAATCTCTAAGGTTTAACACTTCCAATTCAAAAAGGTTTTTTTCTAACGCTCTTTTTAAAATAGAATCTTCAAAATAAGGCAAGATGAGTTGCGGGAAAAGGGTTAAAACGCTGAATTTCACTCAACTATTCTCTAAAAGCGTTTTAGCGTTATGGGTGGTTATTTTTTTGTCTTGCAAAAGGATTTCTTGGATATAAAAATCCCTATAAGGGATTAAAAAAATCTTAGCCAAACCTTTTTCAACCAAGTTCAGCGTGGTTTCAACCATGAAATAATCTATTTGAGAAATCCTTTGGATTTCTATGACTTTTCCTAAAATCTCGTTTCCTTCCACCACGCTAAGCCCTACTAAATCGCAATAAAAAAACTCGCCCTCTTTTAAAACGCAGAGCTTCTTGCTCTCTTCTTCACTCATAAAAAGCCCTAAATTAGTCAGCTCTTTAGCCTTTTCGGGCGTGTGGATAGTTTCTAAAAATAACAGGTTTTTGGCATACTCATAAGAATGGATTGTATATTCTTTAAAAGAAGAAGCGCAAGAGAAAGCATTCAAGGGAGCGACGCTCACCTTAACGCCTTTTTTTAAACACTCTGGAAAATCGCTCTCTAAATGAAGCTTTAACCCCCCATTAAGCCCCACGCTTTTACCAATTCTGCCCACTAAAAGCATAGAAACCATTCAAGGCGTTTGATCGCTATTTTTACTGGCAAAAACAACGATTTTATAAGAAAACCCGTCTTTGGCTTTCACACCAGAAACAAACGCCTTAATCGCGCTCACCATTTTGCCCTCTTTACCAATCACATGCCCCATGTCTGATGGGTGGGTATAAATAGTGATTTGTTTGATTTTATCTTCTAAAAGCGTGTGCTCTACGCTCAAAGCTTGCGGGAAAGAAACAACCTTTTTTAAATATTTCTCTAAAAAAGTTGCCACGCAATACGAATAGTCCTTACAATCAGCTTGAGAAAAAGGCGTGTTCAAAGGATCTAATTCGCGCATTTAGTCTCACAAAACCTTAGGCTTTTTGAGAAAGTTTTTCCACCCTCTCGCTCATTTTAGCCCCCACGCCTTTCCAGTAATTCAAGCGTTCCTTATCAATTTTAACATCTTTAGGCTCGCTTAAAGGGTTGTAATACCCAATGGATTCAATCCAGCCTCCATCTCTTCTTTTCCTAGAATCGGTTACCACCACTCTGTAAAAAGGCTTTTTCTTTCTCCCGATGCGAGTGAGTCTAATGACTGTCATTACAAAAATCTCCTAAAATATTCGTATTAAATTTGAGATTATACAACAAAAGCGCCTAAAACATGCTTAAAAGTTAGCGCATTTTAGGGGGCGTTTGATTTTTAGCCTGACTCATTAGATTCATCAAATCGCTAATACCCTTTTTATTGGTTAAGCGTTTCGCCATTTTGCTCGCTTGATCAAAGCGTTTGATGATGCGATTGATTTCAGACACTTCTAAGCCGCTCCCTAAAGCGATCCTTTTTCTTCGGCTACCGTTTAAAATCTCGGGGTTTTCTCGCTCTTTTTTGGTCATGGAATTGACCATGGCCTTGATTTTTTTCACTTCTAAAGAACTTTCTAAATCCGTGTCTTTTAGCGCGCTTGCCATATTCCCTAAACCTGGAATCATAGAGATCAGAGAACTCATAGAGCCTAATTTTTTCACTTTTTCAATTTGGTTTAAAAAATCGTTGAAAGTGAATTGCCCTTTTTTGAGCTTTTTGCTTAAGTCTTTGGCTTCATTAGGGTTTAAAACGCTGGCGGTTTTTTCAGCGAGCGAGATAATATCTCCAGCCCCCATCAAACGCCCCACAATCCTTTCAGGCACAAACACGTCTAAATCAGGGATTTTTTCCCCGCTCCCAATAAAACGCAAGGGTAAGCCCAATTGGTAAGTGATACCTAAGGCGATACCCCCTTTAGAATCGCTATCAAATTTGCTTAACACCACCCCGCTCACGCCTATTTCTTCATTAAAGGTGTTTGCGCTTTTGACCCCATCTTGCCCGCTCAACGCGTCTGCGACATACAGCACTTCATGGGGGTTTAAGACTTCTTTAACTTCCTTTAATTCTTGCATAAGCTCTTTATCAATAGCTAAACGCCCCGCGCTATCCACGAGTAAAACATCAAATTGCGCTTCTTTAGCCCTTTTTAAAGCGTTGTTGGCGATTTCTTTCACGCTTTTATTTTCTTCATGAAAAACTTCCACGCCCACCTGTTCACCCAAAACCTTTAATTGCTCCACCGCTGCTAAGCGTTGCAAATCGCATGCGCATAAAAGCACTTTTTTATTTTTGGTTTTTAAATAATGAGCGAGTTTAGCGGTGGTGGTTGTCTTACCGCTCCCTTGCAAACCTGCCATTAAAACCACGGTGGGGGGCGTTTGAGCGAAAGTAAAACCACTGCTCCCTTTAGCGCTTAAGATTTCTAACAAACTCTTTTCTAAAGCGTCTAAAAATTGCTGCTTACCGATGCCGCTGAGTTTAGTCTGGCTTTCCACTTTTTTGAGCAATTCTCTAGCCACTTTATGATGCACATCATTTTTTAAAAGCGTTTTTTTCAATTCGTCTAACGCTCTGTCTAGCGCTTTTTCATCATCTTGAAAGCGGATTTTATTGAGCGCGTTTTTAAACCCATCGCTTAATGCTTGAAACATTTTCTATCCTTTGATTATGGTTGTTCTAACAAATCCAATTCTTGCTTGATCTTACCCTCTTTTTCTAAAAGCGTTTTTAAACTCTCTTTGGCTTTTTCTAGCACGCTTTTAGGGGCGTTTTTGACAAAATTTTCATTGTGCAAATTGAGTTTTAATTTTTCTTTTTCCAGTTTTTCCAACTGCTTTTTTAAACGAGCAATGAGCGGGCTTAGATCAAGATTTTCTAAATTTGCATAAGTTTGGCAAAATTCCCCCACATCGCTCACGCTTTTTAAAGGCTTATAAGTTATCACGCTGACTTTTTCCAACCTTGCTAATTTTTGGGCGTAAGTTTGCAAACGCTCTGTGTTTTCTATTTTCTCCCTTAATCCCACGCTCGCTTCTTTTAAAACAATCGGTGGGGTTTCTAGCATGATTTTTAAACGCCTTAAAGACACGATGCAATCTTTAATCACTTCAAATTCATGCTCTAATGGCTCATCTCGCGCCAAATCTTTAGGGTAAGGCATGACCATAATGGAGCATGTATTTTCTAGCTCCGTGTTACTGAGCTTGTGGTATAAAGACTCGCTGATAAAGGGCATGAAAGGGTGCAAGAGTTTTAAAGTCTCTTTTAACACGCTCCCTAATTCGTCTATCGCTTCATTTTCCACTTTAGAAAATTCAATGAACCAATCGCAAAATTCCCCCCACAAAAAGCGGTATAACAAAGTCGTAGCGTCATTAAAACGATAATTATCTAAAGCGTTACGAACCTCTTTAGTAACAAGATTCAAGCGCGATTTCGCATAACGCCCCAAAGGCGTTTGGTATTCGTTCAAACGCTCTCTATCTTTGAAAGATTCTTGTTTGAGTTTCAAATAACTCACCGCATTGAAAATCTTGTTGGCAAAATTCTTGTTGTTTTCTAAATGCGTAGTGGAAAGCTTAATGTCCCTACCCGTAGCGCACAAATTGGCTAAAGTGAAACGCAAACTATCCGCGCCGTATTTTTCTATCATCTCTAAAGGATCTATCACATTACCTTTAGATTTGCTCATTTTTTCACCCTTTTCGTCCCTAACCAAGGCGTGCAAGTAAATGTCTTTAAAGGGCAATTCGCCTAAAAGCGACTCGCTACAAAAGAGCATTCTGGCCACCCAAAAAAAGAGGATGTCAAACCCGGTAATGAGCGTGGTGTTAGGGTAGAAATCTTTCAAATCGTTTTCATTAAACAAACCGCTTTTTTCTTGCCCCCACCCCAGAGTAGAGAACGCCCATAGCCCTGAACTAAACCATGTGTCTAGCACATCTTTATCCTGCTCTAGTGTTTCACTCTTGCAAGTAGGGCAATTTAAGGGAGCATCTAGGCTTACGAACTGGTGGTTATTCTCGCAAGTAAACACCGGTATTTGATGCCCCCAAAACAATTGCCTGCTGATACACCAAGGGCGTAATTCCCTCATCCAAGCGTTATAATTATTGATCCAATTAGAGGGGTAAAATCGCGCTAAACCTTGTTGGATTTTTTCAATAGAACTTTGAGCGATTTCAGGCTTGACAAACCATTGCTTAGACACATAAGGCTCTACCACATTATGACAACGATAGCAATGCCCCACTTGATGCGTGTGCTCTTCTATCTTTTCCAATAAGGCGTTTTCTTTTAATTTTTCTACGACCTTGTCTCTGGCTTTTAATCGCTCTAAATTTTCAAACTCCCCGCAATGCGCGTTTAAAATCCCCTTTTCATCAAAGATTTTAATCATCTCCAAATGGTGGCGTTTGCCCACTTCATAATCGTTAAAATCATGCCCAGGGGTAACTTTCACACACCCTGTGCCAAACTCCATTTCCACATGTTCATCAGCGATAATAGGGATTGTGCGATTGATTAAAGGCAAGATCGCTTTTTGCCCCACTAAATGCTTGTACCTCTCATCATTAGGATTGATCATAAGCGCGCTATCGCCAAACAAAGTTTCAGGGCGTGTGGTAGCCACCACCAAATAATCTTTTTGATTTTCTAAATAATATCTAATATAATACAACGCCCCCTTACGCTCTTCATACTCCACTTCAATATCGCTCAACGCCCCATCTTTAGTGCACCAATTCACCATGTAATTATCTTGAACGATGAGACCTTTTTCATACCATTTCAAAAACGCCAATTTAACCGCTCTTTGCAAGCCCTTATCCATCGTGAAACGAGTCCTAGAAAAAGCCGCACTCACGCCCAAATGCTTCATTTGCTCTAAAATCGCTCCCCCGCTCTTTTCTTTCCACTCCCACACTTTTTTAATGAACTCTTCACGCCCTAAATCTTCTTTTTTAATCCCTTGATTTAAAAGTTGCTTTTCTACAACATTTTGCGTCGCAATGCCGGCGTGATCCAACCCTGGCTGATACAAAGTCTTATACCCGTCCATGCGTTTATAACGCGCTAAAATATCTTGCAAGCTTAAAGTCAAAGCATGCCCTATGTGTAAGATGCCGGTCACATTAGGAGGGGGCATCATCAAGCAAAATCGTTTGCCTTTTTCTTGGATTTTTTCATTGCCATCAATTTCAAAATACCCCCTATGAGAGCAAATTTCATAAATCTTTTTTTCTATCTCTTTTGGTTGGTAGGTGGTGGGTTCTTGTTTCATTATTGTTATTATCCTAAAATAGAGCGTTCTTTCAAAAATGGTTGGTTTTTGGAACGCCTTTTGCTTTTACGCTTTTAATTGTTGCGTATTTTTTTAAAATTATACAACAAAGCATTTAAATTAAAAAGGATAGTCTAGTGAATTACTTTTTAAAAGCCCCTATTTTAGGGTTTGAGCATATCAATGAAGTGCGTTTGGAAAAAATTGATTCCTTATTCAGCCGATTGGTTAGTCAAACGAACTCGCCCATGGCGTTGGATATGGTCTTAGTGAATCCTTATTGTTTGAGGGAATACAGCTTTGTGATACCCAAATACATAGAATTACTGCTAGAATTAGATTCTCATTCCAAAGTTGAGGTGTATTGCGTGGTCGTGTTGCAAAAAAATTTAGAAGATTCTATGGTTAATTTCTTAGCCCCCTTAGTGTTTAATTCCAAAAATGGCTTTGGCGCTCAAGTGGCGCTTTCTATGATGGATTACCCGGATTTTGGCTTTAGAGATCCTTTGAAAAGCTTTGTGGTTAAAGAAAGAGAACGAGCTTAAGGGTTTTTAGCATGAAATTCGCTCTTACAGGGGGAGGCACAGGGGGGCATCTCTCTATCGCTAAAGCCTTAGCCATAGAATTAGAAAAGCAAGGCATAGAGGCTATTTATTTAGGCTCCACTTATGGGCAGGATAGAGAATGGTTTGAAAACAGCCCCCTGTTTAGCGAACGCTATTTTTTCAACACGCAAGGCGTGGTCAATAAAAGCTTCTTTAAAAAAATAGGCTCTTTATTCTTGCAAGTTAAAGCCGCTTTCAAAGCCAAAGAGATTTTAAAAAAACACCAGATCACGCACACCATTAGCGTGGGAGGGTTTAGCGCAGGGCCGGCGAGTTTTGCAAGCTTGCTTGATCACATACCCCTTTATATCCATGAGCAAAATGCGATCAAAGGCTCTCTTAACCGCTACCTTTCCCCTAAAGCTAAGGCGGTGTTTTCAAGCTATGCGTTTAAAGATAAGGGAAATCATGTTTTAACCTCCTATCCCGTGCAAAACGCTTTTTTTGATTTCGCCAGGACTCGCACTGAAATCAAGCATATTTTATTTTTAGGCGGTTCGCAAGGGGCAAAAGCGATCAACGAATTTGCCCTATTAAACGCTCCTAAACTCACCAAACAAGGGATTAAAATCACGCATATTTGTGGCTCAGACGCTCATGAAAGAATGCGTTTTTTTTACCAGGAATTAGGGCTGTTGGACAAGATAGAATTGTTCGCTTTCCACAACAACATCATAGAAGTCATGCGCAAGGCGGATTTGTGCGTGAGCCGAGCGGGTGCTAGCAGCGTGTGGGAATTGTGCGCTAATGGCTTACCCACGATTTTTATCCCATACCCTTTTGCGAGCAATAACCACCAGTATTACAATGTCTTAGAATTTGAAAAAGAAAACTTGTGCTATATCGTGCCTCAAAATGAATTGCTACCCAAAAAGCTCTTTGAAGTGATTAGAAAGCTCAACCAAAAAGACGATCAAGGCAATAAAAACCTCACCACTATCAGCGCCAAATTGCAACAAAAAATCGCTAAAGACGGCGCAAAAACCATTATTGAAACGATTTTGAACGCTTAAAATAGCCCATTTTAATCAACAATTAAGCGACTAACCATTAAACTTAAGCGATCAATAAGATAAAATTTAGGATAGCTCAAATCTTTATAAAAAGAAAAGGATAACCCCTTGCAAAACTTTATTTTTAATAAAAAATGGCTTATCTCTTCTAGCCTACTCCCCTTATTTTTTCTTAATCCTTTAGCGGCAGAAGATGATGGGTTTTTTATGGGGGTGAGTTATCAAACTTCTCTAGCCGTTCAAAGGGTGGATAACTCAGGGCTTAACGCCAGTCAAGACGCATCCACCTATATCCGCCAAAACGCTATCGCTCTAGAATCTGCGGCGGTGCCTTTAGCCTATTATTTAGAAGCGATGGGCCAACAAACAAGGGTTTTAATGCAAATGCTCTGCCCTGATCCTTCTAAAAGATGCTTGCTCTATGCGGGGGGCTATCCTAAAGAAAATAATGGCGATACAGGCAACAACCCCCCAAGAGGCAATGTCAATGCCACCTTTGATATGCAATCTCTAGTCAACAATTTAGAGAAGCTCACCCAACTCATCGGTGAGACTTTAATCCGTAACCCTGAAAATCTTTCTAACGCCAAAGTCTTTAATGTCAAATTTGGCAATCAAAGCACTGTTATTGCCTTACCTGAGGGTCTAGCCAATGTCATGAACGCTTTACACAATGATATTACCAACGCTTTAACCACGCTCTGGTATAACCAAACCTTAACGAATAAATCTTTTAGCACCCCTAATGGCAGTCCTGTGAGTTTTAGCCCTGAAGTCTTGCAACACCTTTTACAAGACGGCTTAGCCACCTCAAATAATGGCACTCAAACCATTTGCAGCACTCAAAACCAATGCACCGCTACTAACGAGGCTAATTCTATCGCTCAAAACGCCCAAAACATCTTCCAGGCTTTGATGCAAGCAGGGATTTTAGGGGGATTAGCCAATGAAAAGCAATTTGGCTTCACTTACAATAAAGCCCCTAATGGCAGTAATTCCCAACAAGGCTACCAAAGCTTTAGCGGCCCGGGTTATTACACTAAAAACGGCGCTAATGGAACTACGCAAGCGCCCTTAAAAGAATTACCCGCTGGAGCGACAGTAGGATCAGGCAATGGCCAATACACCTACCACCCCAGTTCAGCGGTCTATTATTTAGCCGATAGCATCATCGCTAATGGCATCACCGCTTCTATGATTTTTTCAGGCATGCAAGTTTTTGCCAACAAGGCCGCTAAACTCACAGGCACTTCAAGCTATAGCCAGATGCAAGACGCGATCAACTATGGGGAAAGCCTGCTCAATAACACCCAAGCGTATGGGGATTTCATCACCAATTGGGTCGCTCCCTATTTGGATTTAAATAATAAAGGTTTGAATTTCTTGCCTAGCTATGGAGGAAAAGCTAATACCAATAATGCACAAAATACTTTAACCCCACAACAAGCCCAACAAGAACAAAAAGTGATCATGAACCAGCTAGAACAAGCCACAAACGCCCCCACTCCTGCACAAATTGACAAGATCTTAGCCAACCCCTATTCCCCCACGGCAAAAACTTTAATGGCTTATGGGCTTTATCGCTCTAAAGCAGTGATTGGTGGGGTGATTGATGAAATGCAAACTAAAGTGAATCAAGTCTATCAAATGGGCTTTGCTAGGAATTTTTTGGAGCATAACTCTAATTCTAATAACATGAACGGCTTTGGCGTGAAAATGGGCTATAAGCAATTCTTTGGCAAAAAACGCATGTTTGGGCTTAGGTATTATGGCTTTTATGATTTTGGTTACGCGCAATTTGGATCAAACCCTTCTTTAGTGAAAGCCACGCTCTCTAGCTATGGAGCAGGCACAGATTTTCTTTATAATGTTTTTACCCGAAAAAGAGGGACTGAAGCGATAGATATAGGTTTTTTTGCCGGCATTCAATTTGCAGGGCAAACCTGGAAAACGAATTTTTTAGATCAAGTGGATGGCAACCATCTTAAGCCTAAGGACACTTCTTTCCAATTCCTTTTTGATTTAGGCATAAGGACTAATTTTTCCAAGATCGCTAAGCAAAGAAGGTCTCGTTTTTCTCAAGGGGTAGAATTTGGCCTTAAAATACCGGTGCTTTATCACACCTATTACCAATCAGAAGGCGTTACAGCGAAGTATAGAAGAGCTTTTAGTTTTTATGTAGGCTACAACATAGGCTTTTGATTAAACAAAATAAGGGAAAAATATGACAAAAAAAGCTAAAAAATTTATACCACTCTTTTTAATTGGCTCCCTCTTAGCTGAAGACAATGGCTGGTATATGTCTGTAGGCTATCAAATCGGCGGCACGCAACAATTCATCAACAACAAACAACTTTTAGAAAATCAAAACATCATCAACAGCGTAACCCAAAGCGCGATCAATATTGCAGGGCCTACTACCGGTTTAATCACTTTAAGCTCTCAAAGCGTTATTGACGCTTTAGGCTATGGCGTGAGTAACACCGTGGGCAACCAATTAGAGGGCATTTCTAATATCCTAAATCAAATTGGCAAAAGAAAAGACTTTTATTCTAGCCGTCAAATCTCTAGCATTTCCCAGCAAATCATAGGGCTTAAAGGAAGCTCTGACCCCTTAAAAGCCCATTCTTCGCAAATCACAGCCAAACTCCTTTCCAACACTCAAGGCGCTTTTAATGAAGGCATCGCGCTAAGCTCTAGCATCATTAGCTCTATCAATAGCCTTAATCCTAGCAACAACACCAAAGAAGTCAAAGCCCAGCTCCAAAACACCGCGCAATCCATGACAGCATTATTGCAAGAAATTGAAAACAGCATCACTAAAACCACTAGCACCACTTATGTGCAATCCTTACTCACCAATCTAACCAGTGCGGTGAATGCCTCTAGCAACAATACCGCTTACGTGAGTGCTCTTGTTAACGCTTTAAACACTTTAGGGGTAGGGGTTTTCCCCACCACAACCTCAACGCATGTGGTGTTAAACCCACCGGGACAAGTCGTATTCTATCCAGCTAATTCCATTTTAGGCTCTACTTCTTCAAACAGCAATAACCAACAACAATATAACAACACCCTTTTAATGAACACCTTACAAGGGACATTGAGCGCTAATAATCAAAATAACCCCAATGGTTGCACTAATCAAGTCCAGTGTTTGGAGCAATTTATCCAAAATTTAAACCCTTTAGCCGCAACCCCCACCTCAAATAACCAAGCCAACCAGCAAGTCCAAGCCATTGCCCAAAAACTCCAAAGCGTCGCTATCAACACTCTAGACAACAATGCGATCAACAACACCACCTATAATTTAAACAATTTGCACAACGCTTTGAATTTCCAAGCCTATGAAAGCACGATAGAACAATACAATAACGCTTTAAAACAAATTTCTTGGATCAGTTTTAGCGAGCCTAAAAACTTGCTCAAAAACACTTCTAACAATTACCAAATCGGCACCGTTACCAACGCTCAAGGGCAAAATATCAGCGCCTATGATTG
Source organism: Helicobacter pylori (assembly GCF_003637685.1). Taxonomy (GTDB): domain Bacteria; phylum Campylobacterota; class Campylobacteria; order Campylobacterales; family Helicobacteraceae; genus Helicobacter; species Helicobacter pylori_CJ. Next base: position 13,123 of record NZ_MVWW01000002.1, read on the forward strand.
CATGAGCGCTACCGGGAGTATTACTAGCAGCGCTTCTAGCGGGATTTCATGCTCAGCCACAAGCTCCACAAATAGCGCAAGCAGCTTTGACAATTCTTTAGTCGCTACCTCCAAAATCCAAACCATCAACGGCAAAGAGCAGATCGGCGTGAATTCTTTCAACCTTGTCTCTCAAGTGTGGAGCGTCTATAACTCTTTAAAAACTTCAGAGACCAATTTGCAAAACAACGCCAAAATATTATGCACTAATGGATCGCCATCCGGGACAAGCTCATGCGGCAACTCTGGGGGTTTGAGTATCAGTGGGAACTCCCAATTGCAAAACATTTTAAGCTCTACTAATGGGACTACCACTCAAGCTAAAAGCAACGCTCCCAAACTGAAAGCGATGGTGGTTGTGAATAATGAAGAAGAAGCTAAAACGACTAATTTAGCTCAAAGCGGCGGGACGGCCACACAATCTCCTAACAGCACGGTGATGGGAGCTTTAAACACCGTGTTGCAAAATGTCAGCAATTTCCAACAAAGCATTCAAAGCGCTTTTCAAAACCAAGAAAGTAATATCCAAAATTGGGCGAATGCGATTTATAACACTACTGGGAATCAATCGCAAAATTTAACTACTAGCAATAACCAAGATTTACGCATCCAATTGAGAGCGAATTTTTATCAGCTCATCAATACCATTAACCAGCAAGTGCCTACAGACATGAGCGCTTTAATCAATCAAAGCCAGCAAACCCAGCAAACAAGTGGGGCAGCAAACAATAATAACGCATGCGCGAGCGGAACGAATGGGAGCGGTGGCAATTGGTGCTATCAGCAGTGGTCCGATTCTAAGGCTTATTACAGCGGGTTGCAAAGCGCTTTAGGATACACAACAAGCGCAACAACTCAAAGTGGGAGCAATGGCGGGAACAGCATCACCTACAATGTCCAACAAATCACGCTCACTAGCGGTGGGTTGCTCAATCAAATCATCACAAATCTTAAGGGCGTTAATGGGGGCAATGGTGCGAGTGGCGGAAGCAGCGGGAATGGCACTAGTCAAATCAACACAGCCTACCAGATGCTCACAGACGCCAGTGATGGGAAATTAGGGACTTATACTAATAACGCCTACCAAACATGCACCAATGGAGCGAATGGAAATAGCAGTAATTGCTACACCCCTAGCAAAAGCGCCACCACCACAACCGACAGCAATTTACAAAAAGTCTATAATGACGCTCAAAAAATAGCCAACATCATCGCCAGCTCTGGGAATAATAAAGGCGTTGAAAACGGCTTAAAACAATTCTTTGAAGCTTTAAAAAGTAATAGCAGCAGTCTCAGTAATTTGTGTAATGGTAGTAGTGGTAGTGGTGCTACTTGCACCGGTGGGCTTATCAACCTTTTAGGGGCAATCCCCACAAATGGGGTGAGCGATACGAACAATTTAATTAATCTGCTCACCGAATTTATTAAAACCGCCGGGTTTATCCAAAATAATGATACTAATGTATCTACTAGTCTTACAAGCGCTTTTCAAGCGATCACGAGCGCTATTTCTCAAGGGTTTCAAGCCTTACAAAACGATATTAGCCCTAATGCGATTTTAACCCTGCTTCAAGAAATCACTTCTAACACCACCACCATTCAGTCATTCTCGCAAACCTTACGGCAGCTTTTAGGGGATAAAACCTTCTTTATGGTGCAACAAAAGCTCATTGATGCGATGATTAACGCCAGAAATCAGGTTCAAAACGCGCAAAATCAAGCCAACAGCTACGGCTCTCAGCCCATTTTAAGCCAGTATGCGGCCGCTAAAAGCACCCAACACGGCATGAGCAACGGCTTAGGGGTTGGCATAGGCTATAAATACTTCTTTGGTAAGGCTAGGAAATTGGGCCTTAGGCATTATTTTTTCTTTGATTACGGCTTTAGTGAAATCGGCGTAGCCAATCAAAGCGTGAAAGCGAATATCTTTGCTTATGGGGTAGGCACGGATTTTTTATGGAACTTGTTCAGGAGGACTTACAACACTAAAGCGTTGAATTTTGGGCTATTTGCTGGGGTCCAACTGGGCGGCGCGACTTGGCTTAGCTCTTTAAGGCAACAAATCATTGACAATTGGGGGAACGCCAATGACATCCATTCAACGAATTTTCAAGTGGCGCTGAATTTTGGGGTGCGCACCAACTTTGCGGAGTTCAAGCGTTTCGCTAAGAAATTCCACAATCAAGGGGTTATCAGCCAAAAGAGCGTGGAATTTGGGATTAAAGTGCCTCTCATCAATCAAGCGTATTTGAGAAGTGCTGGGGCCGATGTGAGCTATAGGAGACTTTATACTTTCTATATCAATTACATCATGGGGTTTTAAAAAAGGCGTTTCATGGAAATCTTACAATTCATCGGCTATGGGAATATGGCTCAAGCGATTTTAGAAGGCTCTCATGAAATTTTATCCAAGCGTTTTATTTTAGAAATCACCGGAAGAAACCCTGAAAAAATCGCCCCCTTTTTACAAGAAAAAAACATTCAAGCCCACATCGTGCCTTACAAAAACGCTATTAATGTGCATGAAAAATTCGTGTTTTTACTTTTTAAGCCTTATAACCTTAAGGATTTCAATTATCAAGGGCAAGCCAAAAGCGTTTTGAGCGCTTTAGCTGGCGTGGGTTTTGAAGCTTTAAGCAATGCGATTAATTCTTTACATTACTTAAAATGCATGCCTAACATTGCGAGCAAATTCGCCCTATCTTCTACGGCGGTGTGCGAAAAATCGGTTGCGCCTTCAATAAGCGAGAAAGCTTTGAGTATTATTGAGAGTTTTGGGAATTGCGTGCGAGTGGGCAATGAAGAGCAGGTGGATGCCAGTATAGCGACCAATGGGAGCGCGCTCGCTTTTTTAAGCTTGGTAGCGAGCGGTTTGAAAGACGCCGGTATTAGAGAGGGTTTGAACGCTAGAGATTCTTTAGAATTGGTAAAAATGAGTTTTAAAGGCTTTGCCAAGCTGTTAGAAAAAGAACGCCCTGAGATGATCATAGAGCAAATTTGCACCCCTAAAGGCGCAACGATTGAAGGCTTGAGCGTTTTAGAAAAAAAGGGGATTAGGGGAGCGTTCATCAAAGCATGCCGCAAGAGCGTAAAAAAAAATACGCCCCCTAAAAAATTGCACTCTTAAAAAATAAGCGCGATGCATTTAGACAGGCAGAGTTTAGAAAAAGCCAAGCATTTGATCCAAAGCGGTCTGATTGATACCATAGAAGTAGGCACAATCAAGGGCTTGCAAGAAATCCATCGGTTTTTGTTTGAAGGGCTGTATGAGTTTGCCGGGAAAATCAGGGATAAAAATATTTCTAAAGGGAATTTCAGGTTCGCTAATTGCTTGTATTTGGATTTGATTTTACCCAGAATTGAGGGCATGCCGCAAAATAATTTCAATCAAATCATAGAAAAATATGTGGAAATGAATATCGCCCACCCTTTTTTGGAGGGTAATGGCAGAGCGACTAGGATATGGCTTGATTTATTGCTTAAAAAGGAATTGAAAAAAATTGTGCTTTGGGATAGGATTGATAAAGCCGCTTATTTGAGCGCTATGGAGAGAAGCCCTGTGAATGATTTGGAAATCAAAACGCTTTTAAAAAAGCATTTGAGTTCTAATATTAACGATCCCTTAACTTTCATTAAAGGCATCACGCAGTCGTATTATTATGAAGGGCTTTGAAAAACACCAAAAAGCATTTTTGCAAATCTTAAAAATACCACTTCTTAAAAATTAAAAGCTTTATTTGTCAGCATTAAAGCAATCTAAAACTAATCTTGTGCCCGTTCAATCAAACTCAAAGGCAAGCCAAAAGCTTTAATGAGTTCGCCCTCTTTTTGGCGTTGTTCGCCCTTATCTTTTTCATGGTCATAGCCTAGCAAGTGCAACACCCCATGAATGAATAAAAGAGCGATCTCATTTTCTAAGCTATGCCCTAATTTCAGGGCGTTTTCTTGAGCTAATGACGCATTAATCACCACGCTCCCTAAAGGGGCGTGCGGGATCGCTTCTAAAGGGAAGCTCAAAACATCGGTAGCGTAATCGCAGTTCCTTAAATCCCGATTGATCTCTCGCATGGTTTCATTACTCACTAAAATAAGTTCAATGATTTGAGTGGGGGCTAAAACATTTGCGATTTTTTCTAATAATAAAAAGTCTGATTCTAGTGGGGTTTGGTTGTCTATTTCTAGCATTAAAGATATAAAAAGAAGTTTAAAAAAGCCCTAAAATTTAGGGCTTATAAAGATTAAGCGAAAGAACCTTTAACTTGTTCTACCCATTTTGCAATTCTTTCATCTGTTAAATCGTCTTGATTGTCTTCATCAATCACAAGACCCACGAATTTACCGCCTTCTACCGCTTTAGAAGCTTCAAAATGATAACCATCAGTGGAAGTTTGCCCTACCACTTTGCCGGCTTTCGCTTTTTCATAAATGTGGAAAATGCCTTCTGCAAAAGTTTCGCTGTAAGTGTCTTGATCGCCCAAGCCTACAAGCCCAATGGTTTTATTAGCAAAATCGCTCGCTTCTAGTGTGCCTAAAAAGTCTTCCCAATCCGTTTGCAAATCGCCCGCACCGGCTGTTGGAGCGACTAAAATAACCTTTGTAAAGCCGTTAAATTGCTCTTTAGAAGCTTTAGCCACATCAACCACTTCGGCATTACCAATAGCCTTGCTGATTTTTTCAGCAATGGCTTCAGCGTTCCCGCTGTCTGTCCCAAAAAAGATACCAATTTTTCCCATGTTCTCAATCCTTATTTTAAGATATTAACACACCCACTTTATGCGAATGCTTGTGGGCGTAGTCTAGCGCATTTAATTAAACATCTTGCTTAAAAACCCATTTTGCGCGAATATCGTTTCAACAAAAACCATATTAAAAGCGCTATAAGAACAAAACTTATCACAAAAAACGAAGTGTAATGAGAAAGCCTTTCATACAGCGTTTTCACCCAATCGCTCGCTTGAAAAGAAACGCTCCCCACGATTAACGCCCACAAAAAACTGGAAAAAACGTTAAGCCATAAAAACTTTTTTAAAGGGTATTTGCTAAAACCAATTGCCAAAGGCACAACGCTTTTAATCCCATACAAATATTTATTGACAAAAATCATTAAAAAAGCGTAGCGTTTCACCCACAAACTCGCCAAAGCAAGCTTTCTTCGATGCTTATGAAAATACTTTAAAAACTCTCTTTTTTGATAGCGGGCAAAGACTACAAGAACCCCACTCCCTACCATATTCCCTAAAAAAGCGACTACAATCGTTATTTTTATATCCAAAGCGTGCGTGGTAGCGCTCAAAATAGAAGCGATGACAATCCCCACATACCCACCTCCTAAAGAATATAAAAACAAAATAAGATAACCCCACTCCTTAAAACCCTCTTGAAAACGCAACAACGCTTCTTGCATAAAAATCCTCTTTTTAGTTTTCTCATTTTCATGTTATCCAAACTTATTAACCTGTTGGTGATTTAAACGCTATCTTTTAGTATAATGGTAGGGTTATCCTAATAACCTAAAAGATATAGAGATGAATACAGAAATTTTAACCATCATGTTAGTTGTCTCAGTGCTTATGGGATTGGTAGGCTTAATAGCGTTTTTATGGGGGGTTAAAAGCGGTCAGTTTGACGATGAAAAACGCATGCTTGAAAGCGTGTTGTATGATAGTGCGAGCGATTTGAACGAAGCGATTTTACAAGAAAAACGCCAAAAGAATTAAAAAGAATTAAAATAAAAGGATAGAAATGAGCCAAGAAATTTTAGACGTGTTGATAGTGGGCGCAGGGCCTGGGGGCATTGCCACGGCCGTAGAATGCGAAATAGCCGGCGTTAAAAAGGCGCTTTTATGCGAAAAAACCGAAAGCCATTCAGGCATGTTGGAAAAGTTTTATAAAGCCGGTAAAAGGATTGATAAAGATTATAAAAAGCAAGTCGTAGAGCTTAAAGGGCATATCCCTTTTAAAGACAGCTTTAAAGAAGAAACTTTAGAGAATTTCACTAACCTTTTAAAAGAGCATCACATCACGCCAAGCTATAAAACCGATATTGAGAGCGTGAAAAAAGAAGGCGAATTGTTCAAAATCACCACCACTTCTAACACAACCTATCATGCTAAATTCGTGGTGGTTGCGATTGGGAAAATGGGCCAACCAAACCGCCCCACTGCTTATAAAATCCCTGTCGCGCTCTCCAAACAAGTGGTTTTTAGCATCAATGATTGTAAGGAAAATGAAAAAACCCTTGTGATCGGCGGAGGCAACTCAGCGGTGGAATACGCCATTGCTTTGTGTAAAACCACCCCAACCACCCTCAATTACCGCAAAAAAGAATTCAGCCGTATCAATGAAGACAACGCTAAAAACTTGCAAGAAGTCCTAGACAACAACACGCTTAAAAGCAAGCTTGGAGTGGATATTGAAAGCCTAGAAGAAGATGGCACTCAAATTAAGGTTAATTTCACCGATAACATGAGCGAGAGTTTTGATCGCTTGCTGTATGCGATCGGTGGCTCTACGCCTTTAGAGTTTTTTAAACGCTGTTCTTTAGAATTAGATCCTAGCACGAATATCCCTGTGGTGAAGGAAAATTTAGAGAGCAACAATATCCCTAATTTGTTCATCGTGGGCGATATTTTATTCAAATCAGGAGCGAGCATCGCTACCGCACTAAACCATGGCTATGATGTCGCGCAAGAAATCGCTAAAAGGTTGCGCTCTTAAAGCCGCTCACTCATCAAACGGCTTAGCCTTATACAAAAAGAAAAAGAGGATGAGAAGCGTTAGGGCAAAATGCATGGTGATGATAGTTAGGGGCGAGAAGTAACGCAGTTCCAAACTGCTCAAGGATAAAACTAGCACAGAGACCACGCGCACACAGCTTGATAAAAGCGATGAGAGCGATGAAATGTTGTTTTTAGAAACGAATTTGGAAAATTGATACCCCAAGCAATAACTCATGTAAGTGAAAAACGCCACCATGAGCGCATACACCCCTATGAACAAATAAGGGATATTCATAAGCAATAAGGGGCTAACGCCTAGTAACACCAAAAGCGAACTCAAGGCGATTTTTTGGCTGTAATTTTTGGCTTTTAAAAAATGAATGAGAATGGAAATCACTTGAAAAGCGATATAAAACACAAAAAGGTATTGCTCTTTAACGCCTTGTTTTAGAAAATACGCTTGCCACATTTGAAAATGGCTCATAAAAAAGATGGGCGTAATCAAATGCCCCACTAACAAAATTTTAAGCTTGGGGTTGTCTCTAAGCTCTTTAAGACTGCCTTTGACTTGCTCTTTAAGGAGTTTCAGGCTTTTTTGGCTTTTAAAATCCGCTTCTTTTTCTTTAAAATAAATCACGATCGTTAGCGCGCAGAGCATGATTAAAAAAATCCCCACGATATACAGCATCGCATGGACTTTGAGATACAAAAACGATCCCAAAGAACTCCCTATAATCATGCCTAAATAAGCGATTTGATTGTTTTTGGCTAAAAACTTGGACAAATCCTTTTGATTTTCTTTAATGTCTGTGATGAGTGAAGCTTCAATCGTGCCGCTAGAGCATGCGCTATACAAACCATACAACCCCCATGCTAAAAGCATGAGGATAAAACTATCAAAAAACAGCACAAACGAAAAACTAGCGATTAAAAAGGCATTAGAAACAAGGAATAAATTCTTCCGGCTCATCAAATCCGCTAAAACACCGCTTGGGTATTCAGCCACCAACACGCAAAAGCTAAAAAAGGTTTGCACGAGCAAGATTTCACTCAAACTAAGCCCTTTAGAAAGCAACAAGGGGGTTAAAATCGCATGGGGCAAGCTTTGAGCGATGATTAAGAGAAAATTCGCCCCATAGTAAGCTAAAATGTTTTTTCTTAACATTTGAAAATTATAATTAAAACTAGCTTATAATACAGCGTTATATCTTTTAATTAAGGGGTATTGATGCTAACCCAATTAAAAACTTATCCAAAATTACTCAAACATTATGAAGAAATTAAAGAAATGCACATGCGCGACTGGTTTTCTAAAGACAAAGAGCGAGCGAGTCGCTATTTCGTGCAATTGGAAAGCTTGAGCCTGGATTATTCCAAAAACCGCTTGAACGACACCACCTTAAAACTTCTTTTTGAATTGGCGAAGGATTGTTCTTTAAAAGAAAAGATTGAAGCGATGTTTAAGGGCGAAAAAATCAACACCACCGAAAAAAGGGCCGTTTTACACACCGCCTTAAGGAGCTTGAACGACACGGAAATTTTACTAGACAACATGGAAGTGTTAAAAAGTGTTCGGAGCGTTTTAAAACGCATGCGAGCCTTTAGCGATAGCGTGAGGAGCGGTAAAAGATTAGGCTATACCAATCAAGTGATCACTGATATTGTCAATATCGGTATTGGGGGGTCAGATTTGGGCGCTTTAATGGTTTGCACCGCTCTAAAACGCTACGGCCACCCGAGATTAAAAATGCATTTTGTGTCTAATGTGGATGGCACGCAGATTTTAGACGTTTTGGAAAAAATCAATCCGGCCAGCACGCTTTTTATCGTGGCTTCTAAGACTTTTTCCACTCAAGAAACCTTAACCAACGCCCTAACCGCTAGAAAATGGTTTGTAGAAAGGAGTGGCGATGAAAAGCATATCGCTAAGCACTTTGTAGCGGTATCCACCAATAAAGAAGCCGTGCAACAATTTGGCATTGACGAGCATAACATGTTTGAATTTTGGGATTTTGTAGGGGGGCGCTATAGTTTGTGGTCGGCTATTGGCTTATCCATTATGATCTATTTAGGGAAGAAAAATTTTAACGCTCTTTTGAAAGGAGCATATTTGATGGATGAGCATTTTAGAAACGCCCCTTTTGAAAGCAATTTGCCCGTTTTAATGGGGCTAATTGGCGTGTGGTATATCAATTTTTTCCAATCCAAAAGCCATTTAATCGCTCCTTATGATCAGTATTTAAGGCATTTCCCTAAATTCATCCAGCAATTGGATATGGAAAGCAATGGCAAACGCATCAGCAAAAAAGGCGAAATCATCCCCTATGACACATGCCCTGTTGTTTGGGGCGATATGGGCATTAACGCTCAGCACGCCTTTTTCCAGCTCTTGCATCAAGGCACGCATTTAATCCCCATTGATTTTATCGCTTCCTTAGATAAAAAGCCTAACGCTAAAGGCCACCATGAGATTTTATTCAGCAATGTTTTAGCGCAAGCGCAAGCTTTTATGAAAGGCAAAAGCTATGAAGAAGCGCTTGGGGAATTGCTCTTTAAAGGCTTAGACAAAGATGAAGCCAAAGACTTGGCCCACCACAGGGTGTTTTTTGGCAACCGCCCCTCTAATATCCTTTTATTAGAAAAGATTTCACCAAGCAATATTGGGGCATTGGTGGCCCTTTATGAGCATAAAGTCTTTGTGCAAGGGGTCATTTGGGATATTAACAGCTTTGATCAATGGGGCGTGGAGCTTGGGAAAGAGTTAGCTGTGCCGATTTTACAAGAATTAGAGGGGCATAAAAGCAACGCTTATTTTGACAGCTCCACTAAGCACTTGATAGAATTGTATAAGAATTACAACCAATAGGCTTTGTTTTATTGACAAGATAAAACCTAAAAACAATAAAACAAGGCTTAACCCCCATTCTCAAGCACTCCATTCAAAATAATCCGTTAATCATAACGGATTTTAGCGCCATATATTAGCCATTTGAATTTAAAGAGAGTAAATTTTCCACAAATTAATCGTTTTTAGCTTTTAAAAGCTTAACTTTCTCATCATATGCATTATTTTACATATTATAATTATTTCAAAGCTAAGAATAATAAAAACTAAAGAATAGATTTATCTTTAAAAGCATTTGCATTTATCAATCTCATTTTAGGAGGCATGCATGAAAAAGGCAAGTCAGGTTTTATTCTTTGGGGCATTTTTAAGCTCTTCTTTACAAGGTTTTGAAGCTAAGCTCAACGGCTTTGTGAATCAATCCAGCACTATCGGTTTTAACCAGCATAAAATCAATAAAGAAAGAGGCATCTACCCTATGCAGCAATTCGCAACGATTGCGGGCTATTTAGGGCTTGGTTTTAGCCTGTTACCCAAAAAGGTTTCAGACCATGTTCTAAAAGGCAAAATAGGGGGCATGGTCGGATCTATTTTCTATGACGGCACAAAGAAGTTTGAATACGGCTCTGTAGCTTACAACCTCTTTGGTTATTATGATGGGTTTATGGGGGGTTATACGAATATCTTACAGACCGATAGTCTTGAAACACAGAACATGAAACACAATAAAAATGTCCGCAATTATGTCTTTAGCGATGCGTATTTAGAATACGCTTATAAGAATTATTTTGAAATAAAAGCCGGACGCTATTTATCCACTATGCCTTATAAAAGCGGTCAAACGCAAGGCTTTCAAGTTTCTGGGCAATACAAGCATGCGCGTTTGACTTGGTTTAGCTCTTTTGGGAGGGCGTTCGCTTACGGTTCGTTTTTAATGGATTGGTTTGCCGCACGGACCACTTATAGCGGGGGCTTTACCAAAAACGATAAGGGAGGTTATGATAGCCATGGGCAAAAGGTGCTTTATGGCACGCATGCGGTGCAACTCACCTACAAACCTCATCGTTTCCTCATAGAAGGCTTTTATTACCTTTCGCCTCAAATCTTTAACGCTCCAGGCGTTAAGATTGGTTGGGACTCTAACCCCAATTTTAGCGGCACAGGCTTTCGCTCTGATACAGCTGTCATAGGGTTTTTCCCCATTTACTACCCTTGGATGATCGTTAAATCCAATGGAAGCCCGGTCTATAGATACGACACGCCTGCCACTCAAAACGGGCAAAACCTCATCATCCGCCAACGCTTTGACATCAATAATTACAATGTTTCAATCGCCTTTTATAAAGTTTTTCAAAACGCTAATGGTTGGATAGGCAACATGGGGAATCCAAGCGGTGTGATCATGGGGAGTAACAGCGTGTATGCGGGTTTTACAGGCACAGCCCTTAAAAGAGACGCCGCTACCATTTTCCTTTCTTGTGGCGGCACTCATTTTGCCAAAAAATTCACATGGAAATTCGCCACGCAATATTCCAATTCAGTAGTCTCTTGGGAAGCGAGAGCGATGATCTCTTTAGGTTATAAATTCACTGAATATTTGAGCGGCAGCGTGGATCTTGCGTATTATGGCGTGCATACTAACAAAGGCTTTAAACCGGGTGAAAACGGGCCTGTGCCTAAAAACTTCCCCGCCCTTTATTCTGACAGGAGCGCGTTATACACGGCTCTAGTAGCATCATTTTGATGCTGTCTCCTACGATATGATAGGCATCATTTTGATGCTGTCTCCTACGATATGATAGACGCTTTTTAACGCTGTTCCTCTAATCTCTATATATAAAATTTCTTTTCAAGCAAAAGCCCTTTTTAAATCATACCCATTAAGCAAAATATCCATTATCTTCATCATCTTTAAAATTGAGCTTTTAAAAAAGCAAACGATAGCTTTTTAAAAACCAGAGCAGAAATCCCAAACATCTTTAGTGTTTGCATGCTTCACGAACAGGGTCAAACTTTTTTTATGGATTTAAAGGGGGGTTAAAACCCCTTTTTTATTCAAGCGGCTTTGATATAGGGCGTTTCAGCCAGTGGCGGGTAAATTTGATTTTTAAAATAAGCGTTTGAGCAAATCCTAACGCTCACAATTAACACTAACAACGCCACAAGCATGAAAAACACGCACAAAATCGCATCAATCGCATGGTTAAAAAAGGATTTTTGGAGCGTTTTGAGCGCTTTTTCATCGGTAGTGAGTGCGATTTTTTCTTTGATGATTTGCATTTGCGCCACATGCGAAACGTTATTAAGCACGCTATCATCACTCTTTGGCATTACTTTTAAAATACCGCTATAAAAAGTGATAAATAAAATCAAAACTGCCGGCAAGGCGCTTATCATCGCCCCCTTAAAACGCCCCATTTTAAACAACACCACCGTAACCAACAACAACGCCATGCCCGCTAACATCTGATTGCTCACGCCAAATAAAGGCCATAGCGTATAAATCCCCCCTTTAGGGTCAATCGTGCCTTGATACAAGAAATACCCCCACCCTGCCACGCACAAAAGAGTGGCAAAAATCCCGGCCTTATAAGAGCTAAGATTACCCAAAGGCTTATAAACATTACCGAGCAAATCTTGGATCATGAAACGAGCGGTTCGTGTGCCTGCATCCACAGCAGTTAAAATAAACAAAGCTTCAAACAAAATCGCAAAATGGTACCAAAACGCCATCACGCTTGGATCCCCTAAAATGTGATACACAATCATCGCTAAACCGATCGCAAAAGTGGGCGCCCCACCGGTGCGGCTCAAAATGGAGCTTTCGCCGATGTTTTTAGTCATCTCACTAATTTCTTCAGCGCTGATACTAAACCCCCATGAGCTAATCACTGAAGCCGCATCAGCTATATCTTTACCGATGCTCACTTCTGGGGAATTGATAGCGAAATAAAGCCCTGGGTGTAAAATCCCTGCGCACACCAACGCCATAAGAGCCACAACGCTCTCCATCACCATAGATCCATAGCCTACTAGCCTAGCGTCGCTTTCTTTAGCGAGCATTTTAGGGGTCGTGCCTGAAGAAATTAAAGCATGAAAGCCGCTGATCGTCCCGCAAGCCACCGTGATAAACAAGAAAGGGAACACGCTTCCTGCAAACACAGGCCCGCTGCCATCTACAAAGGGCGTGATTTTAGGGATTTGTAAGGGCGGAGCGACAAAAATAATGGCCACAACCAACACCCCTATAACGCCAATTTTTAAAAAAGTGCTTAAATAATCTCGTGGAGCGAGTAAAAACCATACCGGTAAAATAGAAGCCACAAAACCATAACCCATGATCATCCACGCTAAAGAGCTGGCTTCAAAGGTGAAGATTGACGCTAATTTAGGATCTAAAGAAATATATTTGCCCGCATAAATCGCTATAATCAACAAAATAAAGCCGATAACAGAAACTTCTAAAATCTTATGCGGCCTGAAAAACCGCATGTAAAGCCCCATAAGAATCGCAATGGGAATAGTCATTGCGATCGTAAAAAAGCCCCAAGGCGAATGCGCTAAAGCCTTCACCACCACCATCGCTAAAATCGCAATGATGATGAGCATGATCCCTAAAATGCCAAGACTTGCGATCATGCCTACAAATTGACCCATTTCAAGCTTGATCATTTCGCCTAAAGACTTGCCATCGCGCCTAATGGAAGCAAAAAGCACCACAAAATCATGCACGCAACCCCCTAAAACCGAGCCTATCAAAATCCATAAGATAGAGGGCAAGTAACCCATTTGAGCGGCTAGTATCGGGCCTACTAAAGGGCCAGCCCCAGCAATAGCGGCGAAATGATGCCCAAAGGTGATGGCTTTATCGGTTGGCACAAAATCCTTGCCGTCATTCCTTACGCATGCGGGCGTGGCTCTGTTATCATCTAGCTTTAACACCCGATAAGCGATAAAATGGCTATAAAAACGATAGCCTATGCTATAAATACAAGCGCTCGCTACTACAAGCCATAGCGTGTTAATGCTCTCACCCTTGTGTAAGGCTAACACCCCTAAACAGATCGCCCCTAAAATAGCGACAAAAACCCAAGCCAAAGAAACTAAACTTTTTTGCATGTCCTCTCCATTTAATGATTGTTTAACCATTGTTGTTAATTTCAGCCAGTTTTTTATTATAATCCAAATTTTCTTTGAATAGTGGAAAAATGGCTCATAAACTTCCCGCATAAAGGCTTGGGTTTTCCAAACTTCTAACAATTGGGGTGAATAAGAGTCGTTTTAAACATGATGCTTTAAAGCGTCATTAATTTTAAGGTATAGCGTTATGGCATTAGATTGGGATTTTATGTTTCACTCCATCCCTGCGTTTCTTAAGGGGTTAAAACTCACGCTTTATATTTCTTTCTTTGGGATTTTGCTCTCTCTTTTGGTGGGGTTTTTGTGCGCGATCATTTTGTATTTTAAAACACGCTTTCTCTCTCCTATCATCTATATCTATGGCGAAATCGCCAGGAACACGCCCCTACTCATCCAGCTTTTCTTTTTGTATTACGGGTTGAATGAAATCGGTTTGAGCGCTTTAGAGTGCGCGATTTTAGCGTTAGGGTTTTTGGGTGGGGGGTATATGAGTCAAAGTTTTTTGCTTGGGTTTAAGAGCTTGGCTTCCATTCAAAAAGAAAGCGCTTTGAGTTTAGGGTTTAGCCCTTTGAAAATGATGTATTATATTATTCTGCCTCAAAGTTTAAGTGTTTCTATGCCTTCTATAGGGGCGAATGTGATTTTTTTACTCAAAGAAACTTCTGTGGTGGGCGCGATAGCCCTAACCGATATTATGTTTGTAGCGAAAGATTTTATTGGCATTTATTACAAAACGACTGAAAGCCTTTTGATGTTAAGCCTCACTTATTTGATCGCTTTACTCCCTTTAAGCGTTTTGTTTGTGATCTTAGAGCGTTTTTTTAAAAAGAAAGTGGCTTAAAATGGGGGTTTTATTAGAGTTAGACAACCTTAAGCGTTTGTTAGAAGGGTTTGAGATCACTCTTTTAATCGCTCTTAGCTCTGCGGTTATTTCAATCATTGTTGGAATGCTTTTGGGGAGCTTGATGGCGTTTGGTTCTAAAATAGTGGTTTTAGCGTGCCGTGTGTATTTAGAAAGCATTCGCATTATCCCACTTTTAGCATGGCTGTTTATCGTGTATTTTGGGTTAGCGAGCTTGTTTGATTTGCACATTAGCGCGGTTTTGGCGAGCATCATTGTTTTTAGCTTGTGGGGGGGCGCTGAAATGATGGATTTGACTAGAGGGGTTTTAACTTCTGTGAGTAAGCATCAAGTAGAAAGCGCTCTAGCCTTAGGCTTAGATTCAAAAAAGGTGATTTTTAATATTATTTTCCCTCAAAGCTTTTTGTCTTTATTGCCCTCAAGCCTTAATTTATTCACGCGCATGATTAAAACCACAGCCTTAGTCTCTCTCATTGGAGCGATTGATTTGTTAAAAGTGGGCCAGCAAATCATAGAGCTTAACCTCTTACGCATGCCTAATGCGAGCTTTGTGGTTTATGGCATTATCTTAATGTTTTATTTTAGTTTATGCTATAGTTTGAGCCTGTATAGTTCCTATTTAGAAAAAAAATTCCAATACATTAGAGGGTAAAATGAGCGTGATTTTAGAAACCAAAGGGTTAAAAAAAACCTATCAAAACCATTTGGTTTTAGACGGCATCAATTTCACTTTAAATAAGGGTGAAGTGGCAGTGATTTTAGGGCCTAGCGGGTGCGGGAAAAGCACTTTTTTAAAGTGTTTAAACGGGCTTGAAAAGATTGATGAGGGTGAAATCCTTTTTGAAAACACTAACCTTAATACACCAACCACTAACTGGAATCAAATGCGCCAAAAAATAGGCATGGTGTTTCAAAATTATGAATTGTTCCCGCATTTAAATGTGTTAGATAATATCTTACTCGCCCCCTTAAAAGTGCAAAAACGATCCAAAGATGAGGTCATTTCTCAAGCCGTAGAGCTTTTAAAACGAGTGGGTTTGGAGCATAAACAACAAGCTTACCCTAAAGAATTGAGCGGCGGGCAAAAACAGCGAGTAGCGATCGTGCGTTCTTTATGCATGCGGCCAAAAATCATGCTCTTTGATGAAGTAACCGCCTCTTTAGACCCTGAAATGGTTAAAGAAGTTTTAGAAGTGATTTTAGAATTGGCCACAATGGGCATGAGCATGGTGATTGTAACGCATGAAATGAAATTCGCGCAAAAAATCGCTCATAAAATCGTGTTTTTTGATAGCGGTAAGATCGCTGAAGAAAACAGCGCTAAAGAATTTTTTAACCACCCGAAATCTCAAAGAGCGCAAAAATTTTTAGAAACTTTCCATTTTTTAGGGAGCTGTTAAATAAAGTTTGCTAAAAAGATGATTTTAATTTCAAAAAAAGGTGTTTTTATGAAAACGAACGGGCTTTTTAAAATGTGGGGGCTATTTTTAGTTTTAATCGCTTTAGTCTTTAGTGCATGTTCTGATAGCCATAAAGAAAAAAAGGACGCTTTAGAAGTCATTAAACAAAGAGGGGTTTTAAAAGTGGGGGTTTTTAGCGATAAACCTCCTTTTGGCTCTGTGGATTCTAAAGGGAAATATCAAGGCTATGATGTAGTCATTGCTAAACGCATGGCCCTTGATTTATTGGGCGATGAAAATAAAATTGAGTTTATTCCTGTAGAAGCTTCAGCCAGGGTGGAATTTTTAAAAGCCAATAAAGTGGATATTATCATGGCTAATTTCACGCGCACTAAAGAAAGAGAAAAAGTCGTGGATTTCGCTAAGCCGTATATGAAAGTCGCTTTGGGGGTGATTTCTAAAGATGGGGTCATTAAAAATATAGAAGAGTTGAAAGATAAAGAGTTGATTGTGAATAAAGGCACGACAGCGGATTTTTATTTCACTAAAAATTACCCCAACATCAAACTTTTGAAATTTGAACAAAACACAGAGACTTTTTTAGCCCTTTTAAACAATAAGGCTACCGCTCTAGCCCATGACAACACTTTATTGCTCGCTTGGATAAAACAGCACCCTGAGTTTAAATTAGGCATTACAAGCCTTGGCGATAAGGATGTGATCGCTCCAGCGATTAAAAAGGGCAACCCTAAGCTTTTAGAATGGTTGAACAACGAAATTGATTCCCTCATTTCTAGCGACTTTTTAAAAGAAGCTTACAAGGAAACTTTAGAGCCTGTTTATGGCGATGAAATCAAACCGGAAGAAATTATTTTTGAATGATTTCTTTAGGCTTTGATTTCTTGACAGGGTGCGTTTTTGTTGGTAGGATTATGGGATTTTAACTTTATCATTTTATATTGAAAGGATTTTTTGATGAATTATTTTTATAAGCGTTGTTTGAAATTCTCACTGGTTGGGCTGCTAGGGCTTTTGAGCGTTCAGCTTGACGCTAGGAGTTTTGTTGATGGGGATTTAGACATTCAAAAATTCAGCTATGAAGATTCTCTGCTTAAAAAGGGAGACCCTAATGGCGTGCATAAGGTTCAGGTGCGAGATTATAAGGGCAAAATGCAAGAGGCTGAGATCCACTCAGAAATACGCATTGCGGTTAAACCGGGGGTTAAAAAAGAAGTTAAAAAAGGCAAAATTTATAGCGCTCAAATCAATGATGGCATGTGCTATGCTTTTAGAATGCTCCAAACCGGCGATAATACCACAGGCCTTGATTCTAAAGAGTTCCCTAAGCAAAGTCGTGAAAAAAAGGGCCGAGTGATCACTTTAATCGGTAAAGATGAAGTGCCTTATCTTATCTTAGAAACCGATTGCCAAGTGGGTGATATTGCAAAGATCTCTTTGGTGGGTAATTTTGATGGCACCGGGTTTCTTACGGAATATAAATTCAAAGACGCTAAACCCATTTACTAGTCTTTATTCTTCGCTTCATTCTTAAAATCTCTTAATCTTTTGTAATTAGGAGATTTTTTTATTCATTAGCAGTGTTTTTGATTGCATCTTAAAAATTTTAAAAACCCTGTTTGTGTTTTTGCCTCAAGTTGTTAAAAAAGCTCTGTCCTCATCAAATACTGATAAATAAAACCTTTTATAGAGCGCTTGCTTGATTAAAGTCAAGTTCTTTATTACTGATTTTTAAAACAAGATAAAAGAAAGGAAAGAAGAAAGAAACCCCCCCCCTTTTTTTTAGGAGTTTTCTTCTTGCTTATACCCTTTAAGCGCAAAGAAGAGGATATAAAAATAGCACAATAACGGCACACCATAAGCGTAGAGCAAATTTGATTCGGTTGCTGTTAGCATGTCTGTAACCACGCCTTGAATGGGGGGGATTAACGCTCCTCCCACAATCGCCATGCTAATCACCCCAGAAGCCTTAGAAGTGAGATGCCCTAAATTGAGCGTAGCCAAAGAAAAGATGGTAGGGAACATGATAGAGTTGAAAAAGCCCACAAAAGTCAGAGCGAATAAAGCGATCTTGCCTCCAATGAGAATAGCCAAAGCGATAAGCACGATAGAACTTAAGGCGTTGAAAGCCAGGTATTTATTAGGGGCAATTTTATTCATCAAAACACTGCCTAAGAAACGGCCCACCATCGCGCCTCCCCAATAATACACCAAGTAATGTGCGCTTGCTTGAGGGTCTAAATTCAAAAGCTTTTCAAAGCTTAACACCAAGAATGAGCCAATCGCCACTTCTCCCCCCACATAAAAAAAGATCCCCAAAGCCCCAAAAACAAAGTGTTTGTGCGAAAACAGGCTTTTTTGCGTCGTTTCTTTAGGCATTTCTTTTTCCACATCAGGCAATTTCAAAAGATACATGATGAGTGCTAAAAGAAGCGAAAACGTCGCCAAGCCCAAATAAGGCATTTGAACGCTTTTAGCGTCCGCTAGTTTGTCTATCAAACTTGCATTATCGCTCATTTTAGTCGTGCTAAAAATCAACAAGCTCCCAAAAATAGGCCCTAAAGTCGTGCCAAGCGAATTGAACGCCTGGACTAAAACCAGGTTTCTGGCTTCTTTACCTTTAGAAAGCAAGGTTACAAAGGGATTACCAGCGGTTTGTAAGCACACAATCCCGCTCGCTAAAATAAACAACGCTCCTAAAAAAAACCCGTAGGAGCCAAAATGCGCCGCCGGATAAAACAACGCGCACCCGCTCGCTGTGATCACAAAACCAAGCACCACGCCAAAAGGGTAGCCGATTTTACTGATCACATTCCCAAAAACTCCTCCCATGATGAAATACGCCCCGAAAAAGCAAAATTGAATGAGTGAAGCTTCAAAATAGGTCAAGTCAAAAATGGGCTTTAAATGCGGGATTAAAATGTCGTTTAAAACCGTGATAAAACCCATTAGAAAGAATAGCGCTGTCAAACTCCCCAGCACCAGAGTGTTAGAAGTTTTTTGCATACCTTCTCCTTTTTTATTGAGTTGATATAATAATAATGATATTACAATTATTTTAAGATAATAATCTGTCTAAATAAAGAAAAAGAGGCATGAAATGGGTAAAAAATGCAAAGCCCCTTAAAAAGAGCTTAACGAAAGATAAATACAGAAACAGAAATGATGCAGAGAATGATGATGCCTGAATTGAGCGCTTTGAAGTCTTTTTGAACCAATTTGATGATACTATAAGACAAAAAGCCAAAGGCTAAGCCATCGGCAATGGAGAAGGTTAAAGGCATCATCACCACGGTTAAAAAAGTGGAAACGCTAATGGCCATGTCTTTAAAATTCACCCCCTCTAACACGCTAAACATCAAAACCCCTACTACCACTAGCACCGGATAAATCGCATTGCTGGGAATGGCTTTTAAAAGAGGCAAGCAAAAGAGCGTTAAAACAAAAAATAATCCGGTAAAAACCGCTGTAAGCCCTGTGCGGCCCCCCTCTTCAACCCCACTCGCGCTCTCTATAAAAGCCGTCGTGGTAGAAACGCCCACCACCGCACTCCCTAAAGAAGCCACCGCATCCGCTTCCAAAGTCTTTTCCAATTCCTTGTTTTTTTCTTCATCATTGAAAAAATCAGTCTTGTGGCCAATCCCTGCAAGCGTGCCTAAAGAATCAAACAAATCGGTTACAAAAAAAGTGATGATGACTGGCACTAACGCTAAAGTGAAAGCCCCACTCGCATCAAAAAAAATGCCTTTAAAGTCTAATTGAAAGGCGATAGGACTAATGCTAGCGGGCATGGAAAAAAACTCGCTAGGGTAAGGGGCTAGCTTAAAAACCCATGCGAGAATGGAGGTGATTAAGACCGCTATAATGAAAGAACCCTTGATTTTGAGCGTGTAGAGCGCAAAAGTTACAATGATCCCAAAAACCCCCAATAACACATGCGGATCGCTAAAATCGCCTAAGGTTACAAGCGTAGCCTTATGGGTAACGACGATATGCATTTCTTTAAGACCAATAAATGCGATAAAAGCCCCTATCCCCGCGCTCACCGCACGCCTTAAATCGCTAGGAATGCTTCGCATGACCCAACTTCTAAATTTAGTGAAAGACAAAATCACAAAAATCGCTCCCGAGAGCGCTACGATGCCTAAAGCGCTCTGCCAGGGGAGTTTTAGCCCTTGAACCAATCCAAAGCTAAAATAAGCTGATAGCCCTAAGCCCACGCTCATAGCGATGGGGGTGTTTGCCCATAACCCGTTAAACACGCTCGATAAGATAGTGATAATGGCAGTCGCGCTCAAAAGGGCTTCATAAGGCATGTTGGCTTGAGAAAGGATAAGAGCGTTTAAGGGCACGATGTAAATCATGGTGATAAAAGTCGTTAAACCCGCTCTAAACTCGGTGGCAATGTTCGTGTTGTGTTCTTTAAGCTTGAAAAACCCCATGTTAGATAACTCCTTACTATTTGGTATAGATTAATTTAATAAGGGGCTTTGGGGTCATGCTAGCGCTATTTTATTTTAAATTGCCTTAAGATGCTTGATTGTGTTGTTTCAATCAAAAGAAGTGAGTAAAAAACCCTTTTTTTTAAAAACTCCGCTAAAAAATAATCGTTTTAACGAAAATCGCAAAAAAGCTCATCTTGTAAGGTAATTTTAATCTTTAGTGGTTTTTGAGAGCGTTTTTTTAAATTTGAAAAGATTGCTGTAAAACAAACGCCCCCATAAGCGTGATTATGGGGATAAATTCTAAAAAGGAGTTTGCCATGGAAAACTAAAACGAAAAATTAAAAATGGCGGAGACATTATACCTTAAAATTTCTTTTTTTAGGTTTAATGACTATTTTTTGAAAATTTTTAGCTTTAGAGATTTTTTAGAAGTTTGACCCCCCCTTTTTTTTTAAAAAGAGAGTTTTTAATAAGCAAACACATAATTGAGATACACGCTATAAAGCCTCCTATATTCTAGTTTGGTGTCTAGAAAAGAATAGTAATTCGTGTTAATGGTAGGGATTTTCACGCCCAATTCCATGCCATGTTGAGCCGCATGATGACTATCTTTTTTCTTAGGCCTAGCGAGATTGGTTCTCAAGCCCAAATTGAATAAAAATTGGAAATTAGCCGTATTCACTTTAGCGCTATAGACATTGCTGATGGTTTTTAAATTCACGAATTGAGAATTAAGCCATGAAGTCCCTGCTAAGGCGATACCTCCAAAAACGCCCACTGAAATCTGGTTATTCTTGCCTAAGAAATTGGTGTTTTTATCATTGATGAAATTAAACAATAAATCGCTACCCACCCCATAAGTCCAAACGTCAGAAGCCGAGTTAAAGAAATTGGATTTGATATAGGCGTGGTTGTAATCAAAGAAACCATAATACCTTAACCCCCATCTTTTCTTTTCTCCAAAAAATTGTTTATAACCCACTTGCACCCCAAGCCCGTTCATCGCCCCGTTATTAGTTTGAGAGCTAATAATACCCACTCGTTTGAAAGGGTTATGGCCGAGTTCTTGAACAATGGCGTTGGCTAGGGTTTGCGCTTGATTGATTTGAGGCGTTTGGCTAGAAAAAGAAGCGTTGCTATTTTCTAGCGAAGCTAGAGTTTCTTTCACGCCCGCGCAGCCTTTCCCCCAAGTGGTATTAGAAACGCTCTCGCTTGAAGCATTTGCGCTGCATTCTTCTATATAGTTTTTAAGAACTCCTGTAGAAATTCTATTGAAATCGCTCCCCACTTGATTGGCCAGTTTTAAAACCGCTGCTTGAGATTGAGCGTTTTTGAGCATGCTTTGAGCCAAAGCAACACTATTAGGAGAGTTAAGGTTAAAGTTATTGGGTTGCGCGATGCTTTTTAGTGGGGCAGTATTAATTTGTTGGGTTTCTTGAACGATGTTTTGAGCGTTACTGATCATGTCTGAAATAGCACTAAATTCCGTGCC
The DNA here is from genome assembly GCF_003637685.1 of Helicobacter pylori. Taxonomy (GTDB): domain Bacteria; phylum Campylobacterota; class Campylobacteria; order Campylobacterales; family Helicobacteraceae; genus Helicobacter; species Helicobacter pylori_CJ. The sequence goes on from NZ_MVWW01000002.1 coordinate 35,083, forward strand.
AAAAACGCTACACGAATTTTGGTTAGCGCTTGTTTGCCATGAAGGGGTGTTTGCGTTATTAGTTCCACCATTACCATTACTAGACTTCCCTTTCAGCATCGGGCAATTGTCTTGGAGGGTGTTGATGATTGTTTGCGCTTGGGTTAAAAGATTTTGCGCATCGTTAATATAAGTATCAGTTATGCTAACTGTAGCATCAGCAGCATTGTTATTGTTATTATTGACATTAATGTTTTGAGCGTTGGTTGCTGTTTTAATGGTTACTTCCACCGTTTTTTTTGTATTGCTTAAAGCAGGGAGACCTTGTTTCAAAGCGGCTTGGATAATTTGATACGCTTTATTGAGCGTTGCAAATTGTTCAATGGAAAGATGAGAATTTTTGCCCGCTTTAAGAGTCCCTAAACCATTACTACCGCAAGTGATCGAATTTGAATTTTGTCCTGGTTGGTTGTAAAAAGTTTCTGTGGTGTTGTGATTGGGTTTATCCGTATAGCCTCCGCATATAACCGCATAGGCTATGCTATTCCATAACCCCACCGTGGATTGGAGCGCTAAAAGCGTGGCTTGATAGGCGGGGGAATTGTCTGTTGTATCAATCAAACTTTGCGCGCTTTTGTTTAAATTACCAATCGCTTGATTGATCGCTGTTGCGCTGTTTGCGTTAATCGCTTCTGGATTGGAGTGGCTGTGATTAGCTAAAAGCTTGTTCAAGTTTTCATAAGCGTCTGAAAGTTTTTGTACCTTGTCGGCGTTTTTCACTTTTTGAACCGCTTCACCGATTTGATAGCCCACGCTTAAAAAAACGCCGTTGTCTTCAGCATGGAGCAATGACGCCGCAAGAGTTAGAGAAAGCAGAATCGTTTTTTTCGTTTTTTTCATAAAATGTTCCTTAAAGTAATGTTTTATTGCAAAAATGTATCAAAATGAGAATTTATTTACAATGCGTTTAATTTTACCATAAATTTATTGGATTTCAAAAAAGTTTTAGGGTGTTTTGATGCGCTCAATCAAGCTTGTAAGAGTGTTTTTAATTTAATTGGGATTTGGTTTTAGAAAGATTGTTGTAAAATAAACGCCCCCATAAGTGCAATTATGGGGATAATTTTTAATGGGAGTTTGCCATGAAAACAGAAAATGGTAAAAACTCTTGGAAAACATTATACCTTGAAATTTCGTTTTTGGGGTGTAAAGTTGTTGTTTTATTGAAGCGGTAGTTTTGTAAAACGAAATTTCTGTAAAACGATAGCTTTAGTTTTTCCAAAGTTCCCTTAAGGCTTTTAGCTTTAAGGGTTTTCCTTAAAAGTTTATCCTTAACTTATGGGGGCAAAAAATAAAATTCAAAAAGATTGTTAGCCCATCATCTCTAAAGCCAGAGTGATCATGTTATCAAAGCTCTCTATTCTTTCTTTAGGGCTTAAGGCTTCTTTAGTGATTAAGTGATCTGAGACTGAGCATAAGCATAAAGCTTTAGCGTTCAATTCCATCGCCGTGGCGTATAACCCTGCCGCTTCCATTTCAATAGCCAAGTGGTTGTATTGGGCCATTAAATCAAAAGCATGCGTTTCAAAAGAATAGAAAAAATCGCTTGAAAAAACATTGCCTATTTTCAAATCAATACCCAAACGCTTTGCTGTTTGATACGCTCTTAAACTCAATTCAAAATCAGGCGTTGCGCTCAAATCGTGGTTTAAAAAACGCACCCGATTGGTTTTAGAATCCGTTGAAGCTCCAGTGGCCATGATAATGTCTTTCAGGCCAACTTTTGGGCTAATCGCCCCGCAAGTGCCAATCCTTAAAAGCTCTTTAACTTGATAGGTTTTAATAAGCTCCGTTACATAAATCGTGCATGAAGCAATGCCCATGCCATGCCCCATTAAAGAAATCCCCTTACCCTTATACTTCCCGCTAAAGCCTAGCATGTTACGCACATTCGTGATCTCTTTAGCATCTTGTAAAAAATTTTTCGCAATGTAGCTCACCCTTAAGGGATCGCCGCATAAAAGGCATTGAGAATAAAAATCGCCAATTTTAGCATTGATGTGAGGGGTCATGGTTGTCCTTTAAATTTTAATAAGTTTTTGCCATAATCTAGGGGGCTTAATCCCAAAAAGTGAGCGATACTTTGCCCAATATCCGCAAACGACTCGCTCTTGCCTAAAAAGGCTGGTTGCAAATCTTTGTGATAAAACAAAACAGGAATGTATTCTCGTGTGTGATCGGTGCCTTTAAAGCTGGGATCACACCCATGATCGGCGCAAAGAATGAGCAAATCGTTTTCTTTTAAATTGTCTAAAACCTCTTTTAAGCGCGCATCAAAATACTCTAAAGCGTTAGCATACCCGCTAACATCGCGCCTATGCCCATAATCGCTATCAAAATGCACAAAATTCGTAAAAATCAAGCTGTTGTTTGGGGCGTTTTTGACTCGCTCTAAAGTAACATCGCATAATTCCATTAAACTACCGGCTTTGAACTTTTGAGTGATCCCCACATGAGCGTAAATATCAGCGATTTTTCCAATGCTAATGACTTCGCCCTGCTTTTCTTCAATGAATGTTTCAAAAAGCAATTTTTTATGGGGCTTTATCGCATAGTCTTTGCGATTAGCGGTGCGCTTGAAATTCTCTCTATTCGCACCAATAAAGGGGCGTGCGATCACTCTGGCGATCTTTAAAGGCTCTAATATTTCAAACACTTCTTCACAAAGAGCGTATAAATGATCAAGCCCGAATTTTTCTTCATGTGCAGCGATTTGAAACACCGAATCCGCTGAAGTGTAAAAAATGGGGTATAAAGTTTCTAAATGCTTTTCGCCTAAATCTTTAATGATTTCTGTCCCTGATGCGTGGCAATTCCCTAAATAGCCCTTAATCTTAGTTTTACGCACAATTTCATCTAAAATTTCTTTAGGAAACGAATCATTTTTGTCTTTAAAATACCCCCATTCAAAAAGAACGGGCGCGCCCATCATCTCCCAATGCCCAGAAATCGTATCCTTGGCGCTAGAAAGTTCTTGCGCATAAGCGTAAGCCCCTATTAAATTGGGTTGTGGTTGGAAACCCAAAGGCAATTCATTTGCGGCTTTTAAAGCACTCAACCCTAAACCCAAACTCTCCAAATAAGGCAACTTCAAAACCCCCTTGCGATCGTTAGAATCAGCCAAGTTATTAAAACAAGCCTTAGCGATATTGCCTAAAGTGTTCGCCCCCAAATCGCCAAAATCTTTAGCGTCTTCACTAGCCCCTATACCAAAAGAATCCAATAATAAAACCACCACTCTTTTTTGCATGTTTTGTCCTTTTAATGAGCGTTTAGCCCTATGAATAACCCAGCGATAGTCGCGCTCATGAAATTAGAAAGCGTGCCTACAAGCACCGCTTTTAAAGCAAGCCTTATAATGAGATCCTTCTTTTTAGGCACTAAACTGCCAAGCCCCCCAATCAGCATGGCGACTGAGCTTAAGTTAGCAAACCCGCACAACGCAAAAGTGATGATCGCTTTAGTTTTCTCGCTCAAGATTAAAGGAGGGTTATCGCCCAAATAAGGCAATAACTGCATATAGCCCACAAATTCATTGAGTGCGATTTTAATGCCTATGATTTCTCCGGCAATCCCGGCCTGACTCCAAGGAATGCCTAACATAAAGGCTAAGGGTTTTAAGAGCGCGCCTAAAATTAACCCTAAAGACAAATGCTCCATGCCTAAAACCCCCCCTACAACCCCTAAAAGCCCATTAATGAGCGCGAGCATCCCCACAAAGGCTAAAAGCATCGCTCCCACATGCAAGGCTAAATTTAGCCCTGTGCTTGCCCCATTGGCGATAGCTTCTATGGCATTGACATGCTTTTCTACCGAAACATCTGCATGGCTAGAAATGGTTTCGTTTTGCGGGTAAATGATTTTAGCGAACAACAACCCCCCAGGAGCGGACATAAACGATGCGGCGATTAAATAAGGCAAAGGAATGCCCATGCTCGCATACCCGGCTAACACAGGCCCCGCAACGCTAGCCATGCCCACGCACATGACCGCAAAAATCTCTGAATCGCTCATGCTTTTCAAATAAGGTTTAATGACTAAGGGCGCTTCGGTGTGCGCCACAAAAATATTAGCCGCTGCGCTCATGCTTTCTGCTTTAGAAGTGCCTAAGCATTTTTGCAACGCCCCACCGATGAGATTGATAAATAAAGGCATGATTTTTAAATAATATAGAAGTGAAATCAAGCTAGCAAAAAAGATAATGATCGCTAAAACATTGATCGCAAAGACAAACCCCCCTATCCCTTGATCGCCTTTAGCGTTTGGAGCGAGATTGCCAAATAAAAAACGCACCCCCTCATAGCCGTAAGAAATCACGCTTTGTATGCCACTAGCTAAGCCTTGCAGCATTTCCCTACCCAAAGGCACATATAAAGCCAACGCCCCTAAAGCCACTTGGATCACAAAGGCGCTGACAATCGTGCGATAATTTATAGCCCTTTTATTGCTAGAAAACACCCAAGCAATAAGAAAAAGCACCGCCATCCCTACAACACTAAAAAGAGAGCTAAAAATCATCATCAAATCCCTAAAGAAATTAAAAGATGCAAGGTTATTGTAGTTTAGGTTTGCTAAAAAAAAGATTAAATGAATATTAAATGAAGTTTAAATCAAAATCATGGTGTCAAGAGGGGGACTTGAACCCCCGACCTCCGGCTTATGAGACCAGCGCTCTAAACCAGCTGAGCTACCTTGACACAAGCAATTTTATAAAAAATAAAGAATGATATTATACAAAAAATTTTCTTAAAAATCCATTAAAATTAAACTTTGTATTATCAATCCTACTTTCCTAAATTAATGATAAAAATTAGAGATTTTCTTGTAAAATACTACGCATGTTTAAGAAAATTTTTCCATTAGCGTTAGTATCTTCGTTACGGTTTTTAGGGCTTTTTATTGTTTTGCCTGTCATCAGTTTGTATGCGGATAGTTTCCATTCAAGCAGTCCCTTACTCGTGGGGTTGGCTGTGGGCGGAGCGTATCTTACGCAAATTGTTTTTCAAACCCCCATGGGCATTCTTAGCGATAAAATCGGCCGTAAAGTGGTGGTGATGGTGTGCTTGTTGTTATTTTTAGCTGGCTCGTTAGTGTGCTTTATAGCGAATGATATTATTACGCTCGTTATCGGGCGCTTCATTCAAGGCATGGGGGCTTTAGGGGGGGTTGTTAGCGCAATGGTGGCTGATGAAGTGAAAGAAGAAGAGCGCACCAAAGCGATGGCGATCATGGGGGCGTTTATTTTCATTAGCTTCACTATAAGCATGGCTATAGGCCCTGGGGTTGTGGCGTTTTTTGGGGGGGCAAAATGGCTCTTCTTGCTCACGGCGATCTTAACCTTATTGAGTTTATTGATGCTTTTAAAAGTCAAAGACGCCCCTAAAATTTCTTACCAAATCAAAAACATAAAAGCTTACCAACCCAACTCTAAAGCCTTGTATCTTTTGTATCTAAGCTCTTTTTTTGAAAAAGCGTTCATGACGCTTATTTTTGTGCTGATCCCTTTAGCGTTAGTGAATGAATTTCATAAAGATGAAAGTTTTTTAATCTTAGTGTATGTGCCTGGAGCCTTATTAGGGGTTTTAAGCATGGGAATAGCGAGCGTTATGGCTGAAAAATACAATAAGCCTAAGGGAGTGATGCTTTCTGGCGTATTGTTGTTTATTGTGAGCTATTTGTGCTTGTTTTTAGCCGATTCTAGCTTTTTAGGGAAATATTTATGGCTCTTTATTCTTGGGGTGGCGTTTTTCTTTATTGGCTTTGCCACCTTAGAGCCTATCATGCAATCTTTAGCGTCTAAATTCGCCAGAGCAAACGAAAAAGGCAAGGTTTTAGGGCAATTCACCACTTTTGGCTATTTGGGGAGCTTTGTTGGGGGCGTGAGTGGGGGGTTGAGCTACCATCATTTAGGCGTTTCTAACACAAGCTTAATCGTTGTAGCTTTAGGGCTTATTTGGGGTTTATCGCTCTTTTTTCTCAACAACCCTTCCAAGCAAAAAAATGTCTATTTCCCCTTAGACGCTTACAATGAGAAACAATTTGAAACTTTAAAGGACAAAATCATTGAATGGTATGTTAATATTAGCGAAGAAATCATTATTGTGAAATATAATTCCGATCACATTAGCGAAGAAGAAATCATTCACTTAGCGCGAAACTTTAGAAAATAAACATAATCAAGGATCAAAAATGGCCTATGAAATTTCTAAAAAAGTCTTACACATTGTAGGCAAGACAAACGCCACTTACAAACTCATAGAAGAAGGCGATAAAATCTTATTAGGATTGAGTGGGGGCAAGGATTCTATCATGCTCGCTTGTATCTTAGCCAGGATGCAAAAACATGCCCCTTTCAAATTTGATTTTAAAGCGGTTACCGTGCATTATGGCTTGGGCGAAGATTTGAAATGGTTGAGCGATTTGTGCCAAGAGCAAGGCATTGAGCATGAGATCATTTACACCCAAATCGCTGCCACGATCAACGAAAAACGCCGTGAAAAAAGCTCGTTTTGTTCGTTTTGTTCTCGTTTGAGGAGAGGGACTTTGTATTCTAAGGCTTTAGAAGAAGGCTATAATAAAGTCGCTATCGCACACCATTTAGATGATGCGGTGGAGAGCTTTTTTATGAATTTCACTTATAACGGGAGTTTAAGGAGCATGCCCCCCATTTATAGGGCTGAAAACGGCTTGTTGGTGATCCGCCCTTTGATTAAGGTTCGAGAAGCCAGCAGCATTCATTTTGTCACTTCTCAAAATATCCCAGTCGCTCCTGATTGCAATTGCCCAGCCAAACAGCCCACTTCCGATAAGCCTCCTATCGCGCGATTAGCCACTAAAAATTTCTTAAAAGAAATGCAAAACTTGCACCCTCGTTTCTTTGATAGCTTAGAAAATGCGTTTAATAATGTTCAAGCGAACAGCTTTAGCGACGCTAAGTATTTAGACGCTTAAGCTTTTATTTAAGCTTTTTTGTTAAGCATTTTGATCGCAATGGTGAATAACACCCCTTCAAAAATAGCCGCCATGAGCAATGCGTAGTAGGTGTTTTGCGAGATCGCTTGCGCTTTTAAACCCACTGCTGCGGTGGTTACTAAAAAAGTTAAAGGCATAGAAGCCCCTAAGGCGAATGAAAATAAATGCTTAGCTTCTTTAAAGTATTTGCGCCACAATAAGGTTGAAGTGATCAAGTGCAAACTCAACATCGCTATGACAATCAATATCCCTTGGAGGATCAAATGCGGGTTTAAAAACACTAATTTTAAGTCTAAAGTAGAGCCTACATGGATGAAAAATAAAGGCACAAAAAACCCAAAACCCACATCATTGAGCTTGTGGATCAATTCTGATTTGTGAGGGAAGAAAGTAGAAACGACTAACCCCGCCAAAAACGCCCCTAAAACCATTTCTATTTTGAGCCACACCACGATCGCAACCAAGGAAAAAAAGAGCATGAGCGAAAAACGCACATCTTGGTTAAACTGGCTGCTTTTAGGCATCACAAAAAGCTTTAAATGCGGGAACCACCAAAACAAAGTCTTAAAGATTTGAAACGCCACGATGATTAAAATTAAAAAAACAATGAGAATGCCTAAATCTTTAATCAAATCCACGCCCAAACCATGCGAATACACCCCATCCACGACCACCAAACCAAAAATGCTTAACAACTCCCCAATAACGCCCACTTTTAAGACCAGATCAAGCCACAAAATCTCTTTACGATAATCTTTGACTAAAGTCATGATCATGCCCAAACTGATAATAGGGAAAATCACCATAAAAATAGGCTCTAAATTAAGGCTAAAAGTAAGGATGAATGAAAGCGTGTATAAAATCAACAGGTAAGCAAAAATGCGTTTTAAAAGAGAAACCCCTAATTTTTTAAACAAATAAATCTCTACTTCCAAACCGCATAAAAACATTAAAAACAAAAAGCCAATTTCAGACATGATTTCAAAGCCCTTAGTTGGCTCAATAAAACCCACATACGCCCCAACAGACCCAAATAAAATCTCCACGACCGTGATAGGCAAACGAGAGATTCTAGATATATAAGGGGCCATCACAATTAAAAGCATGATGAGCGCGAAAGTGAAAAATTCTGCATGCATGTCTTAATTTTACCTTATTTATTGGTTAAGTTTTCAAAGCGATAGGGTTTTTCTCTTTATAAGTGGTAAAAACCCCTTTTTTGATTTCGTAATAAGTTACCCCTAACGCAGTTAAAAACGCTAAAAATTGTGCGATAGGGTAAGTTACCCAAATGCCATTAACCCCATAGAAATGGCTTAAAATCGGCAATAAAATAACGATAAACCCTAGCGTGTGCGAAAGGGTGATGATAAACGAACTTTTAGTGCGTTGGATGGATTGGAAAAACACCGCGCACAACAAATTCATGCCTAAAAAAACATAGCCCACATAATAAATATTCATCGCTCTTTTAGTCTCTTGCATAAAAAGGGGGTCTTGTTCGCTTGGCTGCAAATAAAGCTTGATTAAAAATTCATCTAAGAAATAATAAGCGCCATAGAAAACAATCCCTATACAAAACGCTGCTTTCAAACCAAAAACAAACACCTCTTTCACGCGCTCTAAATTTCTAGCCCCATAGCTAAAGCTCGCAATCGGTTGGATGCCTTGAGAAATCGCAAATAAAGTCGTAAAAAAGATAATCGCATTATACATAACGATCCCATACATACTCACAAACCTTTCCCCAGCCGTGTGCATGATAGCGGTATTAAACAATAAAATCATAATAGAAGCGCTAAATTCTGCCGTGCTTTGAGGCACACCGCTTTTAGCTGAAGAAATGACTGAAGACAAGGAAAATCGTTTGACGAAATACAATTGCCCTTTTTTGCGCCAAAAATGCTGCATTAAAACTAAAACCCCTATCGCATGCCCTATCACGGTGGCTATCGCGCTGCCTTGAACCCCCACTTCCAACACAAAAATAAACCAATAGTTGAAAAAGATATTCGCTAACGAGCCAACTAGCATCGCTACCATCGCTAAAATGGGGCGTTTGTCATTCACCACAAAAACATCCGCCAAAGGGTGCAAAACCATAAAAACCGCGCCCATTAAAATGATTTCAATGTAGCGTTTGGACATGCTCAATAAAGCGTCATTGCTCCCAAAAAAACGCGCGATAGTTTCGCTAAAAGGCAATAACGCCATGCTCAAAATAAAGGCGCTAAAAGCGACAAAATAAAACACGCTGCTAAACACAAGCCTAGCCCTATGGGTTTTATTTTGACCCAAAAAATACCCCACAATACTCGCTGCCCCAAAACCAAAAAGCAATTCATACGCAATGAGTCCTGGAAAAATAGGCCATGCGATATTGACCGCAGCGATAGCTTCTTTACCCAGTTTCTTGCCCACAAACATGCCATCTATCATAGAGTAAGTGGAAAGTGAGATCATAGAAAAAGCTAAAGGGATAAAGTAATAAAAAAAGAGCTTCCTAATAGAATCTTTATGCAAATCAATCTTTTTTTTGAGCATTTAAACCACACACCGCTTAAAATTTATGACAAATTTTTCTATTTTAACATAAAAAGAGAGGCAATCTGTCCGTTAGCACGGTTGGATTCAAGCCGTATCACTAAATTTTAAAAATGGTTTTTAACGCAAAAGGGATTTCCTTTATTGGGCTAATCCTTTTAACGCTCCTTATGTTTTTTTAAATTTTATCGTAATGAATCTAAGCCAAAAGAGCGCCAACAAACCTAAAGCCCCACCCACAAAGCCAATATACCCTAGCCCTAATTGGTGGATCACAATACTGCCAAACAGCGCTCCTGATCCAATCCCCACATTATAGCTCCCCGAAAAAATTGCGCTCGCGACATCCGTAGCATCTGGGGCGAGCTGTAACACTCTCATTTGCAACGCAATAGTGAGTGAAGTGATCCCCACTCCCCACAAGAAAATTTGCAAAAAGATCACCCACTCTAAATTTTTAAACACAAACAGCAAGAGTTGCGGGCAAATGACTAAAACCATTGCAAAAGCGATGAATTTTCTTGAATTTTTCGCATACAAACGACCGAATAAAAAACTCCCTGCCACGCCCGCTAACCCAAAAACAAACAGCATTAGCGTCGTAATGTCAGGAGAAAACTGGCTGATTTGAATGATAAAAGGCTCAATATAGCTATAAGTGGTGAAATGCCCAGAGATAACCATGATCACAAGCAAATAAATCCCCACTAAAAGCGGGCGTTTCATTAATATAGGGACACTTGCGAGCGTGCCGGCATTTCTACTCGGTAAATGCGGGAGCAATTTCCACATAAGCAGCATTATAAGAGTCGCAACGCCCCCAATCACGCCAAAAGTGGATCGCCAATCCAAAATTTGCCCGATGATCCTCCCAAGCGGCAAACCTAAAATCATCGCTAACGAACTCCCTAATGCCAATAACCCTAAAGCTTGTTGTTTTTTATTTCTTGGCGCGACACGAATGACTAAAGAAGCCGTGATGGACCAAAAAATAGAGTGGGCAAAAGCGATACCCATACGAGAAATGAGTAGCACCCAAAAATCCCATGCTAACGCTGAAAGGATATGGCTGAGAATAAAAAGGGCAAAAAGAAAAAGCAATAAGCGTTTCCTTTCAACTTTAGCGCTAAGCAGCATCAAGGGCAATGAGCCAAGAGACACGATCCATGCATAAAGAGTGATCATCAATCCCACTGTTGCGCTCTCCATTTCAAAACTTTTTGCAATATCTGATAAGAGCGCGACAGGGACAAACTCCGTGGTGTTAAAAATAAACGCCGAAAGCGAAAACACAAAAACCCGCATTAAGGCGAATCTTTGATACGATTGTTTGGTTATCATCATTTAAATCTTAAGGGGTTAAATTTTATTCAATTTGAAATTTTAGAGTATAGGGCAAAAATTTTAACCGCTTGTAAATTAGGGGCTGATTAAGACAAATATTCCCGCTCCATAGGCGCATTAATTTAATAAATTTGTTACCATATAAAACAGAATTTAAAATCATTTCCAACTTTTAACCAATCTATTTTTTGTAACTGCGGTCATTGTTTATTAAGTGCTAGAATTAATTGCTTTTTAATATTTTAGAATTTTAGAACAAAGGATAATTAAAATGAAAAAAACTTTTTTGATCGCTTTAGCGCTAGCCGCTTCTCTTATAGGTGCTGAAAACACCAAATGGGATTATAAAAATAAAGAAAACGGCCCGCACCGTTGGGACAAACTGCACAAAGATTTTGAAGTGTGCAAAAGCGGTAAAAGCCAATCGCCCATCAACATTGAGCATTACTACCACACGCAAGATAAAGCCGATTTGCAATTCAAATACGCCGCTTCCAAACCTAAAGCGGTCTTTTTCACCCACCACACTTTAAAAGCTTCGTTTGAACCGACTAACCACATCAATTATAGAGGGCATGACTATGTGCTGGATAATGTGCATTTCCACGCTCCTATGGAGTTTTTAATCAATAATAAAACTAGGCCTTTGAGCGCGCATTTCGTGCATAAAGACGCTAAAGGGCGTTTGCTAGTGTTGGCGATAGGTTTTGAAGAAGGGAAAGAAAACCCCAACCTTGATCCTATTTTAGAAGGCATTCAAAAGAAACAGAATTTTAAAGAGGTGGCTTTAGACGCTTTCTTACCCAAAACTATCAATTACTACCATTTTAACGGCTCTCTCACCGCTCCTCCTTGCACAGAAGGGGTGGCATGGTTTGTCATAGAAGAGCCTTTGGAAGTCTCTGCCAAACAATTGGCTGAAATCAAAAAACGCATGAAAAATTCGCCTAACCAACGCCCCGTCCAACCTGACTACAACACCGTAATCATTAAAAGCTCAGCTGAGACCCACTAAAATGGAAACTCTCTCTTTATAAAGAGAGAGATAAAAATTATTCTAATAAAACACCGCTAAAAATTGCAACCACACAATCTAAAGTCAATTTGTATTGTCAAAATAGAGACTATCACTCTCTTAAAGAATTAAAGGCGTTTGCTAAAGCATTGATAAAATCTTACATTGACTATAAGGCGTAAAATGGGCTACAATCAATCTTTAGCTAAAGTTAGTAGTTTCTATCGCTCTCTAACTAAAGAGCGGTTAAAATCAATTTACAGCGAAAGGACACAATAATGTTATTGAATTACGATTTTTTAGAATGGGTTGATGATGAGCCTAAAGGACACACTTCCTTGACAGCATCTATTGATAAGGCGTTAGCGGACAAGAAATTAGCTAGACAAAATAAACCTAGCGTAAAGATAAAAGACAACTTATCTTTAAGCGAAACTTTAGATGCCTTTGGTGAGGAACTCTCACGACTTAAAAACCAACAAGACGCACCTATTAAAGCTTCCACGATTGAGAGCGCTAATCTTAATAGCATTGTCAATAAAATCAAAAGCGGACTACCTTTTGGGACTATCTCGGCGTTTAGACCTTTTAAAGAAGCTTTTATTAAAGACTTTACTGAAAAGGAAAGAGAAAAACTAGTTGAAGCTTATAAAAGCGGTTATAAGGTTTCTCAATTAGACAAAGTATCTAAAAAACGGAATGACGACCCTAACCCCATAGACGCTTCTTATCTTGCTGATGCCTTTTTGAGAGAGTATAGGACTATCGCTCTCAAACTATCCACAGCATTAGGTAAGTCTTTTGTTAATAAATTCTTAAATCCTAAAAGTGAAACCACAATGAGAGACCTTATGTCTAGTAAAGAATTTGTTACAAGATACCGCTACACTCAAAAAGACAATATGGAAAGAACACGACAGCTAAAATCACTATTGGATAGTAAGCGAGACTTTTTAGGTTATATTCAAGTAACAGGTTATTGGAAAGAAAGTTTAAAAGACGACCTTATCCCTGATAAAGAGACTAGCTTTTTTGTATTTGTCAATGAACCTAGTAGCACATTTTATTTAAGAAATCATTTGTTATTATGGGCGAGACAATTCAATCAAGCGGCGATTTGTTATTGTGAAAATAGTGTCTATAATAACAAAGACAGATACTATGTGGAATTGGTGTGCACTGAACTCGAAAAATTTGGTAAGGTGTGGGCGAAATTCACTGACATCACATTCTCTGTCCCTAGCAAATTACCAAATTCTCTCACAAGACTAAAAAATCAAGTCTATACATTCTTTGATAAAAACCCTGAAAAAGGCGATTATGGTATAGCTTTTAAAGACATTGTTAAGACACAAATCAAAGCAACTTATATGCCCCACAATATTGGCAACCTTACAGACACATTTGAAAATGAAATTAAAGGATTTATTAAAAGGACACAAAGTAGGGTTCGTGCGTATGGGTATCCAAAGACTTTCAATGTTGATGAAATAGAAAATTGGGAGCAACAAGCAATTAAAACAAGAGAGCAACGAAAATGTGCTATAAGCAAAAGTTACAGACAGAGTTACAACCACAACATTAAAGTCAATAATCTTTTCAAAGCGATGAAACAAGGCAAAAAAGTGAGTAAGACATTGATTGCTAACACCATAGACACCGATGCAGGGTATTGCTTTATCTCAGATTTAGCGACACAACTTGATAGTATCAGCCCTAGACTATCTAAAAGCATCGTAACCGCCATAGAGCAAGCAGAGAGCATTAGACTAACTTATGCGTTAATAGACAGGGTTACCTATAACTCACTCCACAATATCTTAAGTTTCATTTTTGATATTGATAACCCTTTAAGCGACGAAGCGTTAAACGAATTGGTGGTTGAAGTCCCACGAGAAGCGTTAAAGAATGTGAAGTTACCACAAATCAAAAATGTATTGACCGCTCAAATCTTTGATGGCGCTTATCAGTTTAGAGGTAACGACTATAAATACCAATACCAGACATCACCTGAATTGTTGGATATGTTTGAATAGGAAAGTTACTTAATAACGCTAGTGCTATTTCATTAAATACTGACAATTAAAGCCTTAATGTTTTAAAAAGCAGGGTTTTAGTTGCTTCATTTTTAATAAAACTCATTTCCTTAAGGGGATAAGGGTTTTAGAACAATCCTCTCTAACTCTCTAATAACGCTTTTTAAAGAATTACCGCTTGACTAAAACTAAGCGTTCTTAATGTAATGCATGGCGATTTTGAGCGCATTGGTGGCTGCCCCCACTCTTAATTGATCCGCCACGCAAAAGCCGTGCAAAGTTTTCTTATCAAACAAATCCTTCCTCAAGCGCCCTATAAAGATGCTATCCGTGTGGCTCGCTTTTAAGGGCGTGGGGTAGAGATTATGGCTAGGATCATCGCAAACAACCACGCTAGGGGCGTTTTTTAAAACTTCATAGACTTCCTTGAGATCGAATTCTTTTTCAAAAGCGATACTCAAACTCTCGCTATGGCTCCTCAATACCGGCACGCGCACACAAGTCGCGCTAATAGGGAAATCCACGCCCATGATTTTATGGGTTTCATGCACCATTTTCAGCTCTTCTTTCGTGTAGCCATTCTCCTTAAAAGTATCAATATGAGCGATCGCGTTGAAAGCGATCGGATAAGCGAAAGCCCCAGCTTGCAAGACCTGGTTTAGATCGGTATTAGGGTCTTTTTCCAAACATTCTAAAGCGGTTTTTAGCTCATTTTTTAAGCTCTCTATACCCTTATTCCCTGCCCCACTCACGGCTTGATAGGTGCTAACAATCACGCTTTTTATCTTAAAATGAAGGTGTAAGGGGGTTAAGATTTGCGTCATTTGAATGGTGGAGCAATTAGGGTTAGCGATGATATTCAAGGGAGCGTTAAAAATTTCTTTAGCGTTGATTTCAGGCACGACTAAAGGCACATCTTTATGCAATCTAAAAAAGCTCGTGTTATCAATCACTAAGGCCGTTTTTGAAGCGCTTGTAGCAAATTCTTCGCTCACGCTCCCCCCAGCGCTAAAAAAGGCGATGTCTATTCTTTCTTTTTCAAAAACTTCATGCGTGGTTTCTAAAATCTCATAGTCTTTATTGAAAGCTTTGATCTTTTTACCGGCACTCCTAACGCTAGCGAGCGGAACAAATTTTTTAATCGGGAAAAAAGAATTTTCTAAACCCTTAATCAGCTCTTGGCCTACCGCCCCACTAGCCCCGACAATAGCGACATTATAAGTCTTCATCGTTTTCTCCAATGATTTCAAGGGCTTTTAAAAAACTCAAGCAATTCAACTGCATGCCTGAATGCATGTTTTTCAAGCTTAAAGTTTCGCTTTTAAATTCTTCTTCGCCAATGACAGCCACAAACTCATGCCCTTTGTGGTTGGCGTAAGAAAAGGGTTTTTTGATTTTTTGAGCTTCTGGATAGACTTCGCTAAAAATTCCGCTTTGCCTTAAAGACTCCGCTAAGCGGTTGGCGTAAGAAAAATACTCTTCATGCATGCAAGCGATTAAGACTTTAGCCTGGGTGGAACGCTCGTCTAATAATTGCATTTCACTCAAAGCCACAATCAATCTATCAATCCCAATAGAAGCCCCTACCCCTTGTAAATTTTCTTTAGAAAAATTTTTAGTCAAATGATCGTAACGCCCCCCTGAACACACGCTCCCTAAAGACTTCATATCATTAAGCGTGGTTTCATACACAATCCCTGTATAATACCCTAACCCTCTAGCGATAGAAAAATCAATTTTATACAGGTTTTGAGAAATTTGTAAATCCCCTAGCAACTGGTATAGCCTTTCTAAATCCTGTATGCCTTTTTTTAGATTCTCATTATAGTCTTTCAAATAAGCAATTTTTTCAAAAAATTCCGCATGGCTTAAATCGTTTTGTTGGATTTGAACCATTTCTAAAAGCTCTTTAATGGTGTTTGGATTCAAATCGCACTCTTTTTTTAATTCTTCTTCAACCCCATTCAAGCCAATTTTTTCTAATTTATCCACAATGCGCAACACTTCATTCACTTGAGAGATCCCAAAATATTCGCATATCCCATTCAAAATTTTTCTGTGGTTGATAGAAACGCAAAAATCTTCTAAATCCAAAGCTTTTAAGGAAGCGATAATCACTTGAATGATCTCAGCATCGCACACCAAGCTCTCGCTCCCTATAAAATCAAAATCGCATTGCGTAAATTCCCTGTAACGCCCTTTTTGCGCCCTTTCACCCCTAAAGACATTGCCTATGGCGTAGCGTTTAAAGGGCATGCCTAATATTTGGTGGTGCAAAGAAACAAAGCGGGCTAATGGCACGGTCAAATCAAACCTTAAAGCCACATCCCTATCCCCATGGTCTTTAAAACGATAAATTTCTTTTTGAATATCGCTGCTCGCATCAGGTAGTAGCGCTTCAGCGTATTCCAAATGAGGGGTTTCAATCGGCACAAAACCAAAACTTTGAAACACGACTGAAACTTTCGCAAGTAACTGGGCTTTTTGTATCGCATCTTTAGGCAAGCGGTCTTTAAACCCGCTCAACACTTTAGGGGTAATCATTCCATTTCCTTGTATTTGTATGCTAAAATTTTAGCTTAAATTCTTTAAAAAAGGGCTATTGATGAGCGTAAATGCGCCCAAACGCATGCGTATTTTATTGCGTTTGCCTAATTGGTTAGGCGATGGGGTGATGGCAAGCTCGCTTTTTTACACCCTTAAACACCACTACCCTAACGCGTATTTTATCTTAGTGGGCTCAGCCATTACTTGCGAACTTTTCAAAAAAGATGAAAAAATAGAAGCCGTTTTTACAGACGACACCAAAAAATCCTTTTTCAGGCTGCTAGCCACTTACAAACTCGCTCAAAAAATAGGGCGTTGCGATATAGCGATCACCTTAAACAACCATTTTTATTCCGCTTTTTTGCTCTATGCGACAAAAACGCCTATTCGCATCGGTTTTGCTCAATTTTTTCGTTCTTTTTTCCTTAGCCATGCAATAACTCCTGCCCCTAAAGAGTATCATCAAGTGGAAAAGTATTGCTTTTTGTTTTCGCAATTTTTAGAAAAAGAATTGGATAAAAAAAGCGTTTTACCCTTAAAACTAGCCTTTAACCTCCCCACTCACACCCCAAACACCCCTAAAAAAATCGGCTTTAACCCTAGCGCAAGCTATGGGAGCGCTAAAAGATGGCCAGCTTCTTATTACGCTGAAGTTGCGGTTGCTTTGTTAGAAAAAGGGCATGAAATTTATTTTTTTGGGGCTAAAGAAGATACTATCGTTTCTGAAGAAATTTTAAAACTCATCAAAGGCTTGTTAAAAAACCCCTTATTATCCCGTAACGCTTACAATCTGTGCGGGAAAACAAGCATTGAAGAATTGATACAACGCATCGCAATTTTAGATTTATTCATCACTAACGATAGCGGTCCCATGCATGTGGCTGCTAGCGCACAAACCCCCTTAATCGCTCTTTTTGGCCCCACTGATGAAAAAGAGACTCGCCCCTATAAAGCTCAAAAAACGATTGTGTTAAACCACCATTTAAGCTGTGCGCCTTGCAAGAAACGAGTTTGCCCTTTAAAGAACGAAAAAAACCATTTGTGCATGCGATCTATCACGCCCCTTGAAGTCCTTCAAGCTGCTCACACTCTTTTAGAAGAGTCTTAAACGCCTTTTTATACGCTTTTTAAAAAACACAGCCACATTGATAAAACTCTGTGTATAAAAGATTTAAACTTTACTTTTGAAAGCGTGAGAAGAGCGATAAATCCTATCAAGGGTTTTAAAAAATGGTAGGAAATTATAGGATAATATCCAAAAAAGCGTTTTTAAAAACGCTTTTTTGAGTCAAAGCCATTAGGCCACTGAGTTTTTAGGTTTTTTAGCGTCTTTTTTATCTTTGTGAGCCACTAATTGAGAGCTTAACTCAGGTTTTTTAGCGTCTTTTTTATCTTTGTGAGCGTATGCAGAACTCACTGCCAAAACTGATAATAAAACACCTGTCAAGATTTGCTTTTTCATACGAAAACTCCTTGTGATGATCTTAAAAGCGAGAGAATTATATTTCTCAAAAGTAAACGAATAGAAACTAATAAAATTTTCACTAAAGAAATTTGTAGATTGCGTTTTGTTACATCAAAAGCGCATGGGAGCAATCAGTCATTTTTCTTAAAAAATAAAAACGCTCAAAAGCGTTTTTAAGATTGAATATAAAAGAGCTTGTTGTTAGTCAAGCGGAATTTCTTATAGCGTGCTCTTATAGGTATTAGGGGAAAAGTTATTTCAAAATACCCCCTATCCCTTAAAAAATGAGTCTTAAATAAACTTAAGAAAATGAACTTTACTATAAAACAAAGCAACCAAAACCCCATTTTTTAAAAAATTAAAAAGTTTTAATGACTCCTGTTTGACGAGAGAGCCAAAAAACAATTTTATAGCAAACGAAAAAAGGTCATTAAAAGAGATAAAAAGGGATAAAAACACTCAAGAAGTCTTTTTAAACCCAAAAGAGAAAAAGTTTAAATAGTGCCTATAACACCCCCTAAAATAAGAGAGCGTTACAATCAAATCAGCCCTTGCGTTTTTCTACAATTTCCTTAGAGATATTGCTAGGCACTTCGCCATAATGATCAAACTCCATGGAGTAAGTCCCACGCCCTTGAGTGGCTGATCGTAAATCCGTAGAATAGCCAAACATTTCCACCAACGGCACAAAAGCGTTCACGATTTTCAAGCCTAATCTATCGTCCATAGAATTGATTTGCCCTCTTCTTCTATTCAAATCGCCAATCACATCGCCCATGTATTCTTCAGGGACTTCCACTTCCACTTTCATCATAGGCTCTAGTAAAACCGGATTAGCCGCGCGACTCGCTTCTTTAAACGCCATAGATCCAGCGATTTTAAACGCCATTTCCGAAGAATCCACATCATGGTAGCTCCCATCATAAAGGGTAACTTTAAAATCCACCACCGGATAGCCTGCCAAAACGCCATTTTGCATCGCTTCTTGGATACCCTTATCCACCGCAGGGATATATTCTTTAGGGATCACGCCCCCAGAAATTTCATTCACAAATTCATACCCACTGCCAGGCTCTTTAGGCTCAAGCTTGATAAACACATGCCCGTATTGCCCACGGCCACCGCTTTGCTTAGCGTATTTATGCTCTTTGCTCACGCTGGAGCGGATAGTCTCTCTAAAGGCGACTTGTGGCTGACCGATTTCGGCTTCCACCTTAAATTCTCTTTTCAATCTATCCACGATGATTTCTAGGTGCAATTCACCCATACCACCAATAAGGGTTTGCCCGGTTTCTTCTTGAGTCATCACCCTAAAGCTTGGATCTTCTTCAGCGAGCTTGCCTAACGCTACGCCCATTTTTTCTTGGTCTGCTTTCGTTTTAGGCTCCACAGCGATGTGAATGACTGGCTCAGGAAATTCCATCCTCTCTAAAACAACCGCATTTTTTTCATCGCAAAGCGTGTCCCCAGTTAGCGTGTCTTTTAAGCCCACAAACGCACAAATCTCACCCGCATAAACTTCTTTAATATCCTCTCTCTTGTTGGAGTGCATTTTAAGAAGCCTCCCCACGCGCTCTTTTTTGTCTTTGGTGGAGTTATACACATAGCTACCGGACTCTAGCTTGCCGCGATACACGCGCACAAAAGTGAGTTGGCCCACAAAAGGATCCGTCATGATTTTAAACGCCAAACCGGCAAACTCGCCATCATCGCTGGATTTCACAAAAACTTCTTCTTCGGTTTTTGGATCAATCCCTTTAATATCCACAACCTCCGTAGGCGCTGGCAAGTAATCAATGACTGCGTCTAATAAAGTCTGCACGCCTTTATTTTTAAAAGAAGAACCACAAAGCATGGGGACAAGGCTCATGTTCAAACAGCCCGCTTTAATGCCTTTTTTGATTTCTTCAACACTCAATTCTTCACCGCCCAAATACTTTTCCATCAAGGCTTCATCTTGCTCGGCTACGGCTTCTACAAGCTTTTCTCGGTATTGTTTAGCCTTTTCTAACAAATCGCTAGGGATTTCTTCCACATCGTATTTGGCTCCCATGGTTTCATTATTCCAAACAATCGCCTTCATTTGGACTAAATCAATCACGCCAATGAAAGTGTCTTCAGCCCCAATAGGGATATTAATAGGCACAGGATTAGCTTTCAAGCGTTGCTTGATCTGGTTTTCTACATTATAGAAATTCGCCCCAATCCTATCCATTTTATTGACAAAAACAATCCTAGGCACGCCGTATTTATTCGCTTGACGCCACACAGTCTCGCTTTGAGGCTGCACGCCCCCCACCGAGCAAAACACCGAAACCGCACCATCTAGCACGCGCATGGATCGTTCCACTTCAATAGTGAAATCCACATGCCCTGGGGTGTCAATCAAATTGATTTGGTGATCCTTCCAAAAACAAGTTGTTGCCGCAGAAGTGATAGTGATCCCTCTTTCTTTTTCTTGCTCCATCCAATCCATTGTCGCCGCGCCGTCATGCACTTCGCCAATCTTATGGCTCACGCCTGTATAGAATAAAATCCTTTCAGAAGTGGTGGTTTTCCCGGCATCAATGTGAGCGGCGATACCGATATTCCTGATCCTATTTAATGGGGTTTTTCTAGCCATTCTAACTCCAATTACCAGCGGTAGTGCGCGAACGCTTTATTCGCTTCTGCCATTTTATGCACATCTTCTTTTTTCTTAAAAGCCGCACCCTTATCGCTAGCCGCATCCATAAGCTCGTTAGCCAATCTATCCACCATCATTCTTTCATTGCGTTTTCTGGTCGCTTCTAAAATCCAACGGATAGATAGCGACTGCTGGCGGCTCGCCCTCACTTCCACCGGCACTTGATAGGTAGCCCCGCCCACTCTTCTGCTGCGCACTTCCACTAAAGGACGCACTCTTTCTAGGGCTTTTTCAAACACCTCAATCCCTTTTTCACCGCTTTTTTCTTCAATCTTATTAAAAGCTTTGTAGATGATTTTTTCCGCTACGCTTTTCTTGCCGTCGAACATCATCTTGTTGATAAACTTGGTAACCACTTTGTTCCCATAAACAGGATCGCCCAAAACCTCCCTAACGGGTGCTTTTCTTCTTCTCATGTTTTTGTTTTCCTCTTATTTTTTCTTGTTGTCTGTTGCTTTCTTGTCGGTCGCTTTAGCTTTTTTAGTCCCGTATTTAGAGCGTGAAACCGTTCTTTTATTGACCCCTGCAGTGTCTAAAGCGCCACGAACGATGTGGTATTTCACACCGGGTAGATCCTTGACTCTACCCCCACGCACTAACACAATGGAGTGTTCTTGCAAGTTATGCCCTTCACCAGGGATGTAACTGATCACTTCAAATTTACTAGTCAAACGGACCTTAGCGACCTTTCTTAAAGCCGAGTTAGGCTTTTTAGGGGTAGTCGTATAAACCCTAGTACAAACCCCTCTCCTTTGAGGGCATTCCACTAATGCAGGTGATTTCGTTTTTTTAACCACCTTTTTCCTTTCTTTTCTAATCAACTGATTGATAGTAGGCACTATTTTTCCTTATTCTAAAAATTTAAAACTAAAAGTTCTCCCATTTTACCCTAATTTTTCTTTTAAAAATCTTAACCGATTTTTTATATCAAAATTTAGAGTTATCCTCAAGCGCTCTTAACACGATTTTTTTATTCTTATACATGCCTGTTCCCACAGGGATCATCCTCCCCAACACCACATTCTCTTTCAAATCTTCTAAAAAGTCTTTTTTCATCGCAATACTGGCTTCTGTTAAAACTTTAGTCGTTTCTTGGAAAGAGGCCGCTGAAATGATGCTATCGCTCCCAATAGCCGCTCTGGTGATCCCTAAAAGCACCGGTTCAGCAATCGCTGGCTCGCCTTTTAAAGCGATCACACGAGCGTTTTCTTCTTTGAAGAGTTTTTTACTGACTAAATCCCCTTCAATAAACTTGCTATCCCCGCTGTCTAAGATGCGCACTTGCCTTAACATTTGAGACACAATGATTTCAATGTGTTTGTCCGCAATGCTTACCCCCTGTCTGCGATACACTTGTTGGACTTCGCTCACAATGTATTTATAAAGCTCTTTTTCACCGCTGATCCTTAAAATATCATGGCTTGAGATTACTCCATCTGTCATCGCCTCTCCCGCATGCACAAATTCATCAGCATGCACTAGAATTTGCTTGCCTTTATCCACAAAATAATCCATGGAACGGCCATCTTTAGAAGTTACGATGATGTGTTCTTTATTGCGAATGGGTTTGCCAAAACTCACTATCCCATCCACTTCAGAAAGGATCGCCACATCTTTAGGCTTGGGTTTTCTCGCTTCAAAAAGTTCAGAAACCCTTGGGAGACCTCCGGTAATATCCCTGGATTTAACGGTCGCTTTAGGGATCTTCGCTAGCACTTCAGCTTGTTCCACGCTAGAACCATCGCTGATGGCGATAGAAGTTTTTGGCTCTAGGAAATAACGCACTTCTTCGCCATTAGCCCCCTCTAAAAACAAGCTTGGTTTGTACCCGCTTGGGATGTAATCATTCACCACTAAACTGGTGATACCGGTATTTTCGTCTTCTTTTTCAGCGACCGTAACCCCTGCGATAATATCCACAAAACTCACCTTACCCTTAAAGTCCGCAATGATAGGGGTGTTGTAAGGATCCCATGTAGCAATCGTTTTGAAAGTGTTAGTCGTGGGTTTAGAAATCACGCTATTAGCGCCCACTTCACTATTATCATCAATCAAGATCTCAGAACCCCTAGCGATATAATGGCGAGCGGCTTCCCTACCATTATCATCAGCTATCACCGCAAACAAGCCTTTTTCGCTCACAATATCGCCCTTTTTGATCCCATGGGTGCGCTCCAAATGGTTAGCCTCTAAAACATAGTATTTGATCACGCCTTTTTCTTTGGCATACACATCTTGCGCAATAGGGTCATTATCCTTGACTAGCAATTCGCTCGCATAAGGGATGCGATTAGGCACATTCCAGCCCTCTTGGATAATATCAGCGATACTCCCCCCCTTATGCACCTTATGCCCGCTAGCGTAAGGCAAATACACTTTCCCTTCAATCTTACCGCCAACGCCGGCTAATTCGCTCGGCTTGACAATATCGCTTCTTCTTAAAACGAATTTAGCTTCCTGATCGCCATTTTTCACGCTCACAACGACTTCTTCATAAACCGTTTCAATGCGTAATTCCCCATCAAAAGGCGCTTTAATCTTAGGCTCTACCACTAAAATAGAAGCGTTACGGCGGTTAGCGATAATGTTTTTACCTTCTTTATTCGTGTAAGTCCTAAGGTTATAAAAACGCACAAAACCTTCTTTGCTCGCCACGATCTCGCGCTCATCCTGACTCCTGCTCGCTGTCCCGCCCACATGGAAAGTCCTTAAAGTGAGCTGCGTTCCAGGCTCCCCGATAGATTGCGCGGCTACCACGCCCACTGCTTCACCTGGATAGCTCATCTTGCCTTCGCCTAAATTCAAGCCATAGCATTTCGCGCACACGCCCTTTGGCGCTTTACAAGTTACTGGGGTGCGGATCGTAATGGATTTAATCCCGGCTTCAACCACCTTTTTAGCGCCCTCTTCATCAATCAAAGTGTCCGCATAAAGCAAGATTTCATTCGTAATGGGATCGATCACATCTTCTAATAAAACGCGCCCAAAAATACGCTCTTCTAAAGGCTCAATCAATTCACTCCCCACCGCAATATCCGTGATTTCAATCCCTTCATGCGTGCCGCAATCATCAGATACCACCTTGACATTTTGCGAAACATCAATGAGCTTTCTTGTCAAATACCCCGCATTGGCGGTTTTTAGCGCCGTATCCGCTAAGCCCTTTCTAGCGCCATGCGTGGAGTTAAAGTATTCTAAGACATTCAACCCCTCTTTAAAGTTAGAAATAATGGGCGTTTCAATGATACTGCCATCCGGCTTTGTCATAAGACCCCTCATCGCTGAAAGCTGACGGATTTGTGCCGCACTCCCCCTTGCGCCACTATCCGCCATCATATAAATCGAGTTAAAGCCCTCTTTATCTTGCGCGATAGCGGTCATCATTTCTTTACTCATTCTGTCATTGACTTCAGTCCAAGTGTCAATGATTTTATTGTAACGCTCTTGGTCAGTGAGCAACCCTTGATCGTATTGTTGCTGGATTTTTTTAACTTCTACTTTGGCTTTTTCCACCATTTTTTGCTTGTCTTTTGGCGTGATAATATCCTCCATAGAGATAGAAATACCAGCCTTAGTCGCATACCTGAAGCCAAGCGTTTTCAAATTATCCAAAAAGGTTGCGGTAATGCCGATACCGCCGACTTTATGCACATAATCCACAAGCACGCCAATATCTTTTTTCTTCATGGGTCTGTTCCACAAATCCGTAGGGATAAAATCAGGCAAAATGGACTTGATGATCATGCGCCCCGCACTCGTAGCGATAATATTCCCTTGATCTAAAACCCTAATCTTTGCGTGGATGTCTAATTCTTTCGTGTCAATAGCGGTGATGATTTCATTCACGCTAGAAAAAAGCTTATGCTCGCCCTTAACCCCACTCTTTTCTAAAGAAAGATAATAAAGCCCTAAAACCATATCCTGGCTAGGAATGGCTACGGCTTTACCGCTAGCGGGTAGAAGGATATTCATAGAGCTCAGCATGAGCACCTTGCATTCAGCGATCGCTTCCTGGCTTAAAGGCACATGCACCGCCATTTGGTCCCCGTCAAAATCGGCGTTAAACGCTGAACACACTAACGGGTGCAATTGGATCGCTTTGCCGTCAATCAGCTTTGGATGGAACGCTTGAATGGATTGCTTGTGCAAGGTAGGAGCGCGGTTGAGCAACACCGGATACCCCTCTGTGATTTCTTGCAAGCACTCCCACACTTCATTGCTTTTTTGTTCAATCATGCGTTTAGCTTGTTTGAGCGTGGTAGCATAGCCTCTCTCTTCAAGCTTGGATAACAAATGCGGTTTGAAGA
Source organism: Helicobacter pylori (assembly GCF_003637685.1). Classification (GTDB taxonomy): domain Bacteria; phylum Campylobacterota; class Campylobacteria; order Campylobacterales; family Helicobacteraceae; genus Helicobacter; species Helicobacter pylori_CJ. Next base: position 60,038 of record NZ_MVWW01000002.1, read on the forward strand.
GTTCTAACGCCATGTTTTTAGGCAACCCGCATTCATCCATTTTAAGATTAGGCCCAACCACAATCACGCTTCTGCCTGAAAAATCCACGCGCTTACCTAAAAGGTTTTGCCTGAAACGCCCTTGCTTGCCTTTAATGATCTCGCTGAGCGATTTTAAAGGGCGTTTGTTAGCCCCTTTAACCGCATTGGTGCTGCGGCCGTTATCAAAAAGCACATCCACGGCTTCTTGCAACATCCTTTTTTCGTTGCGCACAATGATTTCTGGTGCCCCAAGCTCCATTAGGCGTTTCAAGCGTTGGTTACGATTGATGACACGACGATACAATTCATTCACATCGCTGACCGCAAACTTCCCGCCATCTAGAGCGACTAAAGGCCTTAAATCCGGTGGCAATACCGGTAAAACCGTGAGCATCATCCATTCAGGCCTGTTACCAGAATTTAAAAAGCTTTCTACCACTTTCAAACGCTTAATGAGTTTTTTCTTTTTCGCATCAGAATTGGTGTCTTTCACTTCTTCTTTCAAACTTTGCAATAAGGTGATCAAATCAATTTCTTCTAACAAATCCTTGATCGCTTCGCCGCCCATTTGCGCTACAAAGCCCCTGTCTTCGTATCTTCGTGAGATATTTTGATACTGCTCTTCATTCAAAATATCGTATTTCATCACAAGCTTAGTGCCTTCATTGTCATAAGCGGCTTCGCCTGGCTCTTTAACAATATAAGCTTCATAATACAACACGCGCTCTAAATCTTTCATCTTAACGCCTAAAAGCGTGCCAATACGGCTAGGCAAGGAATTGACATACCAAATATGCGCTACAGGAGTGGCCAATTCAATATGCCCCATTCTAAAACGCCTGACTTTGGAGTGCGTGATCGCCACGCCGCATTTTTCGCATGTGCCAATGTCTTTGAAGCGAGGCTTTTTGTATTTACCGCACAAGCATTCATAATCTTTAGTAGGTCCAAAGATTTTCATGCAAAACAAGCCGTCTCGTTCAGGTTTTAGGGTGCGATAATTGATCGTTTCTGGCTTTTTAACTTCCCCATAACTCCAAGAATGGATTTTTTCAGGGCTGGCTAGAGTGAGTTGGAAAGAGCTAAAGTCTTTAGGCCTGTCATCTTCTTTAATCATAATGGGTTTAGGCGCTCCATCCTCATCCACATCGTCCCCAAAAATATTAATATCCAAAGCGAGCGATTGCAATTCTTTAGTCAAGACATAGAAAGTCTCAGGGATTTCGCTCTCGCCCACTTGCTCACCTTTGGCGATAGCCCTATAAGCGTTCTCTCTGCCTCTAATATCATCGGATTTAATGGTAAGCATTTCTTTGAGAGTGTGCGCTGCACCATAAGCTTCCAACGCCCACACTTCCATTTCCCCAAACCTTTGACCCCCAAAGAGTGCTTTACCCCCAACAGGCTGGTGCGTTACTAAGCTATAAGGGCCTGTGCTTCTGGCATGGACTTTTTCATCCACTAAATGGTGGAGTTTGATCATATACATATAGCCCACATTCACGCGCTCCCTCATTTTCTCGCCTGTGCGTCCGTCATACAAATCCATTTTGCCATCCATAGCGATTTTGGCTAACTCAAATAGCTTATAAAATTTTTCTTGCGAGATGCCTTCAAACACAGGGATAGCCATCTTAACGCCCTTGCTCCAGTCTTTTGCGTATTCTAAAAGCTCTTCATCAGAACAACTCTCAAGCGCATGGATTGTCAAGGGATCTTTTTCATTAATGGCGTTAGCGATTTCTAGCATTTTAGCGCGCAATTCTTTGGCAAAATCTTTGGTTTTATCCTCTAGCATGCTAGCGATTTGTTTCCCAAACTCTTTCCCCACTAAGCCTAAATGCATTTCTAAAATCTGCCCAATGTTCATGCGGCTTGGCACGCCTAAAGGGTTTAAGACAATATCCACAGGCTCGCCATCAGCGGTATAAGGCATATCCGCAACCGGCACGATATTAGACACAATCCCTTTATTCCCATGCCTTCCTGCCATTTTATCGCCCACTTTAAGCTTTCGTTTTGTAGCGATATAGAGCTTGACTTTTTTGATCACGCCATTAGGCAAAATATCGTCTTTTTCTAAAATAGAGAGCTTTTCTTCATACTCTTCACCCAAAACTTTCTTTTGCTCTAAGAAATTGTTTTTAGTGATTTCATAGTGGTTTTGCACTTCTTTAGAATACTTTTTGACCAAACTAGCCAAAGTGAAGCGGTTGATTGAAGCGATTTCTTCTTTAGGGATTTGATCGCCTTCTTTATAATCCTTACCATTATGGCTGAAAGGCTCTTCTAAAATCGCTTGAGAAAGGAGCGAACTAATGCGCAACAATTCTTCTCTATTGAGCATGATCAAGCGGTCAAAATGCTCCATATCAAGCTTGGCTTTTTCTTCTTCATACGCGCTCGAAACCCGTGCGTCTTTCTCATAGCCTTTTTTAGTGAAGACTTTCACATCAATCACCGTGCCTTCCAAACTGGGGGGGCAATACAAACTCTTATTGACCACATGCCCAGCTTTATCCCCAAAAATAGCCCTTAAAAGCCGCTCTTCAGGCGTGCTTTTAATCTCGCCTTTAGGAGAAGTCTTGCCCACTAAAATCATGCCAGCGCTCACATAAGTGCCGACTTTAACGATCCCGCTTTCATCAAGATGAGCGAGCGCTTCTTCTTTCACATCAGGAATATCAGCGGTAAATTCTTCCACGCCATGCTTAAGCTCCCTAGCATCCACTTCTTTTTCATAAATGTGGGTGGAAGTGAAAATATCGTCTTTAGTGATGCGCTCACTCACCACGATCGCATCTTCAAAGTTATAGCCATTCCAAGGCATGAACGCCACGCGCACATTTTTCCCTAACGCTAACTCGCCTCTGTCCATGCTAGGGCCATCAGCGATGATTTGCCCAGCTTCCACTTTATCGCCCACCTTAACGATAGGGACTTGATTGAAACTGGTGTTTTGGTTGGTGCGTAAGTTTTTTTGCAAAGAATACGCATCAATATAGGCCTCTTCTTTGCCTTCGCCTAAAATGTAAATGTTTTTAGAATCAATTTTTTCTACAACGCCTGCACGATTGGCCTTGATCGCTCCCCAAGAATCCCTAGCGATAATTTTTTCAATCCCTGTGCCTACAATGGGGGCGTCGCTTCTTAACAAAGGCACGGCTTGGCGCTGCATGTTAGTCCCCATTAAGGCGCGGTTGGCGTCATCATGTTCTAAGAAAGGAATGAGCGATGCGGCGACCCCTACTAGCATGCTAGAGCTTAAATCCATTAAGGTAACTTTGCTTTTTTCGTTTAAAACGATTTCGCCTTCCACGCGCGTTTCAATCAAATCGCCCAAAATATTACCCTCTTCATCAATAGGAGTGCTTGCAGGAGCGATGATGTGGCTGTCTTCTTGAATAGCGGTCAAATAAATCGTCTCGCCCACCACTTTGCCATCCACAACCTTTTTATAAGGGGCTTCAATAAAGCCTAAATCATTCACCCTCGTGAAAGTGGAAAGGGTGTTGATCAAACCGATATTTTGACCTTCTGGAGTCTCAATAGGGCAAATTCGGCCATAATGCGTGGGGTGCACATCCCTGGCTTCAAACCCTACCCTGTCTTTCACTAACCCCCCTTCACCGAGCGCTGAAAGGCGTCGTTTGTGCGTAACCTCACTCAAAGGGTTAGTTTGATCCATAAATTGCGAGAGCTGGCCGCCCATGAAAAATTCCATGATGGTGCTTGTGATCATTTTAGAATTAACCAAGTCATGGGGCATGAGCGAATCAAAAGCCCCGCTCATGGTAGTGAGCTTGTCTTTAATGGTCTTTTGCATTTTCACTAAGCCTGAATGCAATTCATTGGCTAATAGTTCCCCAACGGCTCTGATCCTACGATTGCCTAAGTGGTCTCTGTCATCAATCTTGCCCTGATTGTTTTTGATTTTCATGAGGTATTTAACGGTGGTGATAATATCTTCATGCGTTAAAGTCGTGATGTAATCAGGCACATGCAAGCCTAACTTGTGATTCATTTTCATGCGTCCCACCATGGTCAAATCATAGCGTTCAGGGTCAAAGAAAAGTTTTTTGACAAATTGCTTAGCCACTTCAGTCGTAACAGGATCGCCTGGTTTCATAACCTTATGGATACGAATCGCCGCTAGAGCGTTTTCATCATCAATCTTTTCAGTTTGCTTGAGCAATTTCAAAGACTCATAATCGGCCAAAAAAGAATGGATAATGGAAGCGTCATGCCCTAACGCTAGATCGTTGATGATCATAAATTCTTGCACGCCTAAATCGTGGATTTTTTCTAATCTGTTTTTATCTAGCTGAGTGAGCATGTCCAATATGACTTCTTTCCCCACCATAACAGGCTCAGCTAAATGACGATTGATTAAAATATCCATAGGGTATTCCACCCATTCTAAATGGTTTTCTTTAAGCTCTTTAATCTTTCTTGAAGTGAGCTTTTTACCCGCTAAAAGAATGATCTTGCCTTGTGAATCTTTCAAGTCAAATTCCATTCTTTGATTAGCGTCTAATGAAGCAAACGGGATCAAATATTTATCGTTTTCATAACGCACTTTAACAAGCGGGTAGAACATTTTAATGATGTCTTGTTTTTGATAATCCATCGCCCTAAATAAAATAGTAACAGGCACTTTACGGCGTTTGTTGATACGAGCATACAAAACATCTTTAGAATCGTATTCAAAATACAGCCACGAACCCCTATCGGGAATGATTTGCCCTGTGTAAATGAGCTTGTTTAAAGAAGTGCTAGACTCCTCTTCTTTGAAAATCACACCGGGGCTTCTGTGGAGCTGATTGACCACCACGCGCTCCACCCCATTAATAATAAATGAAGTGCGTTCTGTCATCAAAGGGATCTCACGAATGAAAATGCTTTGTTCTTTAATATCCTTGATGCCGTTCTTTTCGCCACTCTTGGTGTCTTTTTCCCACAAGATCAAACGCACTTTAATTTTGAGAGGGATAGAGTAGGTAATGCCCCTCTCCATCGCTTCTCTAACAGTGTATTTAGACTTGCCAAATTCGCAACCTGCGTATTCTAAAGTGATGCGGTTATGTTCATCTTGGATAGGGAAAATGGATTTAAAAACCTTTTCAATCCCGCTCTCTTTGCCATCTTTGGAATACAAGAAAGAATCATAGCTGTCTCGTTGTAATAATAATAAATTAGGAACTTCTAAATCTGTTGGGGTTTTTGTAAAATCAGCTCTCAAGCGGTTTTTTAGGGGAATTTTTTTTGACATATTTCAAGCCTTTGATCAAAAATTTTGAGTTATTTAATGCATTAATTCAAGTAAGCATTGCAAAAGGATCTTTAAACTTTAGAACCATCCATGATAAAAATACCAAAACCCACCTGCAATACTAACCACTTTAGGCCACACGCTCACAAACAAAATCATGGAGCAAAATCATCTGCCACGCTAGAGCAGAGAAAGGCGCAAAGGCCTTTCTGTTTTTAAGTCTTACTTGACTTCAACCTTAGCGCCTACTTCTTCAAGTTTCTTCTTGATGGTTTCAGCTTCTTCTTTATTCACGCCCTCTTTAAGCACATGAGGGGTTTTTTCGGTAGCGTCTTTAGCTTCTTTCAGGCCAAGTCCAGTGATTTCACGAACCACTTTAATCACCTTAATTTTTTCAGCACCGCTATCGGCCAAAATCACATTAAATTCGGTTTTTTCTTCACTCTCAGCCGCTGCACCGCCAGCTACAGCCGCACCCGCTACGACCGTTGGAGTCGCACTCACGCCAAATTTTTCCTCAAACATTTTAACCAATTCAGCAAGCTCTAAAACGCTCAATGAACCAATATACTCTAACACTTCTTCTTTTGAAATTGCCATAATCCAATCCTTCAAATTTTTTTAATTAAAGCCATCATAGGCTCTTAGTTTTCTTCTTTCGCTTTACGCAAATTGTCTAAACCGGTCACAAAATAACGCACCGGAGCCGTCCAAACAGAAAGCAACATTCCCATAAGCTCTTCTTTGCTTGGGAGTTTTGAAACCGCTTCCACATGAGCTACGCTAACGCTTTCTTTATCAAACAAGCCCGCTTTCAACACAAAGTGATCTTTATGCTCTTTTTGGAAATCAAACACGAGTTTAGAGAGAGCGATTTGATCACCGCCCCACAAAAACACATTGGTTTCTTTCAAATCCAAATCAGAATAGCCGGCCTCTTTCATGGCAATATGAGCGAGAGTGTTCTTAATCACTTGCACTTTAATGCCTTGATTGCGAGCCTTATTCCTTAAAGCTTCCAACTTTTTCACGCTAAGACCCTTATAATCGCAAATTAAAAGGGCTTTAGCACCCACAAATTGCGACTTTAAGTTAGCGACTAGCTCTACTTTATGCTGCCTTTGATGTTGTTTTTGCATCTTTTCCTCCTTTCTAGACTAGACCTCTGCAAGATTATCTTTTTAAAAAAAGAAATTTTAAGCTTTTTAGCTCTTACGATCTTCAGCCTAAGATTAAAAACTCCTAACGCTATTTAATATCCATCAATTCCTGTGCGTCCAAATTCACTGAAGGCGACATGGTGAGCGAGAGAGCGGCGTTTCTAATATACTTGCCTTTCGCGCTACTGGGTTTTAGGCGGTTGATCGTTTTCACCAACTCAAGCATGTTTTCTTTGATTTTTTCTTCAGGAAAACTCGCCTTACCAATAGGGGCATGAACATTGCCCTTTTTATCCACCCTGAAATTCACTTGACCGCTTTTAGCGTTAGTAACCGCTTTAGCAATATCCATCGTAACGGTTCCGGTTTTAGGGTTTGGCATCAAACCCTTAGGGCCTAAAATCCTACCCACTTTACCGACAACCGCCATCATATCAGGCGTTGCGATCACCATGTCAAAATCAATACGACCGTTTTTGATTTCTTCAGCCAAATCGTCTCCGCCAACGACATCAGCCCCAGCGTTCTTGGCCTCATCTTGCTTAATGTCTTTTGCAAAAACAGCCACTCTTACTTTTTTCCCTGTTCCATGAGGAAGCACCACCGCACCGCGCACCATTTGATCCGCATGCCTTGGATCAACCCCTAGTCTTAACGCTACTTCCACGGTTTCATCAAATTTGGCTGAAGCGAGAGATTTAACCACCTCTACGCCTTGCTCTACGCCATACGCTTTATCATTTTGAATTTTAGAAAAAAGTTTTTCCAATCTTTTAAATACTTTTTTTGCCACGATTCTAATCCTTAAAAATTTCTTTTAATTCCAACAAAACCCAATCAATCCACAACTTCTACGCCCATGCTCCTAGCGCTACCCATAACGATTTTTTTGGCTGCTTCCATGGTGCTTGTGTTTAAATCTTCCATTTTCAATTGTGCGATCTCTTCCACTTGCTTGTGGGTGAGCTTTGCAATCTTATTTTTGAGCGGGTTGTCAGAACCTTTTTCAACCCCAGAAGCTTTTTTGATCAAATCCGTTACCGGAGGCTTTTTAGTGATAAAGGTAAAACTTTTGTCTTGATAAACCGTGATAATGACCGGGATATTAAAACTCCCCATGTCTTTGGTTCTTTCATTAAAAGCCTTACAAAATTCCATGATATTAACCCCTCTTTGACCCAACGCTGGCCCTACGGGAGGTGAAGGGTTTGCCTTACCGGCAGGGATTTGAAGTTTGATTTCTCCGACTACTTTTTTAGCCATGTTTTCTCCTTAAAAAGTTATATAATTTTTTCCACTTGCGAATGCAAAATCTCTATTGGAGTGTTCCTACCAAAAATAGAAACATTGAGCTTGAGCTTGCGGTGTTCCACATCATACTCTTCCACCGTAGCGGTAAAGTTCGCAAAAGGACCTTCCACCACGCGCACCACTTCACCTTGCTCAAAAAAGATTTTAGGCTTGGGGGCTGCTCGGTTATTCATTTTTTCTAAAATATGCCCAATATCCGCTTCACTCAATGGGGTTGGCTTTTTATTTTCTCCAATAAAACGGCTCACTCTTGGCAAAGATTGTATCTTATGCCACAAAACCGTATCCAAATCCACTTTAATAAAAACATACCCAGGATAAAGGCTTCGTTCCGTTACTTTCGTCTTGCTTTTTTTAGAAACCTCTATAATATCTTCAGTAGGCACAATGATCTCTTGTATCCTATCTCTTATATTATGATCGTTCGCTAGATTCTCAATCGCTTTCTTAACGGACTGCTCGCTCCCTGAATAAGTTTGTATAGCATACCAATCCATCATTATTCTCCTTATTTAAAGCCACCAACCTATAAAACACTAGAGACAAAAGCCCCCAGAGAAAAATCCAACAAAGCTAAAAACAGCGTGATAGCGCTCACCACCACCAAAACAGAAACAAGCGCGTTGCGTATCTGCTCCTTAATAGGAAATATCACTTTAGAAAGCTCTTCTCTAGCTAATTTATATTGCATGAGCCATTTATCCATAGTTTCTTTTCGCCCTCACTTAAACTTAATACATTTATACGTTAAAAGAATTTTCAATTCTATCCAAAATAGCTTAAACTAAAATTAAAAAATTCAAAAACAATCAAACAAAAATTTGATAGAATAAATTAGTAGATGGCAGGCCAGGAGGGACTCGAACCCCCAACAACCGGTTTTGGAGACCGACGCTCTACCATTGGAGCTACTGACCTAACCTCCCCTCCTTTTAAATCGCAACACAAAAGAAAGAACTAGCTCTTCAATTTGATTTCTTTATGAAGAGTGTGTTTGTTTTCCCTTGGGCAGAACTTCTTAAGCTCCAGTTTTTCAGTGTTAGTTTTAGCGTTCTTGGTTGTGCTGTAATTGATGTCTTCACAATCAGAACACTTCAATCCTATTTTAACTTTCATAATGACCCTTTATGGCAACTCTTTTCGCTAATATTATTCAATAATATTGCTCACAACACCAGCACCAACGGTCCTACCGCCTTCACGAATCGCAAATTTAGTTCCCAACTCTAACGCAACAGGGCTAATCAATTCTACAGTGATTTTCACATTATCGCCAGGCATAACCATTTCTACGCCTTCAGGAAGGGTGATAGAGCCAGTCACATCAGTCGTGCGCACATAGAATTGCGGGCGGTAATTGGTGAAGAATGGAGTGTGTCTCCCGCCTTCTTCTTTAGAAAGGACATAAATTTCTCCCTCAAATTTCTTGTGCGGAGTGATAGAACCTGGTTTGCATAGAACCATACCGCGTTCTACTTCTTCTTTTTTAGTTCCTCTCAAAAGCACGCCCACATTATCGCCGGCTTCACCTTTTTCCAACTCTTTCCTAAACATTTCCACACCGGTTACAGTCGTTTTTTGTGTAGGTCTGATACCAACGATTTCCACTTCATCGCCTACTTTCACCACGCCTCTTTCAATCCTACCTGTAACCACAGTCCCTCTACCCGCAATAGAGAACACATCTTCAACCGGCATCAAGAAAGTTTTCTCAGTGTCCCTTTCTGGAGTAGGGATATAGGCATCCACTTCAGCCATAAGTTTAAGCACTTTTTCACCCCATTCACCCACATTACCAGCCTTTGCTTCTTCTAAAGCTCTTAAAGCTGAACCTGCTATGATAGGAGTGTCATCGCCAGGGAATTCATACGCGCTCAACAATTCGCGCACTTCCATTTCTACAAGTTCCAACAATTCTTGGTCATCTACCATGTCTTGTTTGTTTAAGAAAACAACGATGTGAGGCACGCCTACTTGACGAGACAATAAGATATGCTCTCTGGTTTGAGGCATAGGGCCATCAGCTGCAGAAACAACTAAAATCGCTCCGTCCATTTGCGCCGCACCGGTGATCATGTTTTTTACATAGTCAGCGTGTCCTGGGCAATCCACATGTGCATAGTGTCTGTTTTCAGTTTCATATTCAATGTGAGAAGTAGCGATAGTGATCCCTCTTTCTTTTTCTTCAGGGGCGTTATCAATATTATCATAGTCTTTCATTTCTGCAAGACCTTTCAAAGAAAGCACCGCTGAAATCGCTGCACTCAAAGTCGTTTTACCATGGTCTACATGCCCAATGGTTCCAATATTAACATGCGGCTTAGTTCTATTAAACTTTTCTTTTGCCATTTGTATTTCTCCTTAATTTTTTGAAATGGATTTTAGAATTATACTAAACAAAATCCTAAGTATTCCTAAATGCTACCACAAAATTTAAGACATTTCTGTCTTATCGCCATTCAAGAGATTATAAACTGGAGCCTATAAGCGGAATTGAACCGCCGACCTCTTCCTTACCAAGGAAGTGCTCTGCCTCTGAGCTATATAGGCGTCTCAAAAACTAAAATGTTATCCTAAAAATGGAGCGGGAAACGGGACTCGAACCCGCGACCCTCAGCTTGGAAGGCTGATGCTCTAGCCAACTGAGCTATTCCCGCATCTATAAAACAAAATGGTGGTGAGACGTGGATTCGAACCACGGAAGACATAGTCAGCAGATTTACAGTCTGCCCTCGTTGGCCACTTGAGTATCTCACCAAAAACTTCGCAAAATAACATTTTAACTGGAGCTGGCTAAGGGACTTGAACCCCCGACCTGCTGCTTACAAGGCAGCTGCTCTACCAACTGAGCTAAGCCAGCAACTAAAATAATCAAAGACTTGGGATTATAGCAGTTTTATACTTGACTTGTCAAGAAATGATGACAGAAAGCTAAATTATTCGTATGGCACAGAGCATGGTTAAAATTTAGCTATAATCTAGCTCAATTTGGCTTAACACAGCTCAAGCTTATTACATATAAAAGAATTTATGGACACTTAAATTATGGCGAAAAAAAAACATAAAATTTCTACTTTAAAATACTTTTTACGCTCTTTAAAGCAAATCTACATGCTCATCACTTTCAAGGAAAAAATGGTTTTTTTCCTGCTTGTGCTGATGGCGGTTTTTTCTTCTTTTGTGGAAGTGATGTCCCTAACCCTCTTAATGCCTTTTATCACTCTCGCTTCCGATCCCAGCAGGGCTTTAGACGATAAAGACTGGAAAATGGTCTATGATTTTTTCCATTTTTCATCTCCCGTTCGCCTGATGTATTTCTTTAGTTTTTGCTTGGTGGGGATTTATTTGTTCAGGATGTTTTATGGGGTGTCTTTCACTTATTTGAAAGGGCGTTTTTCCAATAAGAAAGCTTATCAAATCAAGCAACAACTTTTTTTACAGCACATTAAAAGCAACTACCTCTCCCACCTTAACCACAACTTGGATTCTTTAAGAGACATTATCAATAATAAAGCGGATGGCATGTTTATGAGCTTTAACGCTTTTTTGAATCTACTCACCGAATTAACCGTGATCGTTTTTTTCTATTCCACGCTATTAATCACTAACTGGAAGTTAACGCTTGTATTCACTCTAATCATCTCTATACAAATTTTTATCATCACTAAAAAAATCACCATTCTTATTCAAAAAAAGGGCGAGATAGCGGCAAAATCTAGGGCGCAAACGCTTAAAGTTTTTTCAAAATTTTTCAGCAATTTCAAAATCACTAAACTCAAAGACAACCACGAAGAAGCCCACAAGCTTTTTGGAGAAAATAGCCGTAAAGCCCATGACACCGAGATCATTTACGCCACTTTACAAGTAGTCCCCAGGTATTCATTAGAAACGGTGGGTTTTAGTTTGTTGATTTTAGCGGTCGCTTACATTTTATTCAAATACGGCGAAGCTAAAATGGTGCTTCCTACCATTTCTATGTATGCTCTAGCGCTTTATCGCACGCTCCCTTCTGTTACTGGCGTTTTGAATCAGTATAATGAAATCGCTTACAACCAGCTTGCGACTAACATTGTTTTTAAAAGCCTTACTAAAACCATCGTTGAAGAGGATTTAGTCCCTTTAGACTTTAATAAAAAAATCACTCTTAAAAACATTTCCTTCGCTTATAAGTCAAAACACCCGGTTTTAAAGAATTTTAACCTCACCATTCAAAAAGGTCAAAAAGTCGCTCTCATAGGCCATAGCGGGTGCGGAAAATCCACGCTGGCGGATATTATTATGGGGCTTACCTACCCTAAAAGTGGGGAAATTTTTATTGATAACACCCTTTTAACCAACGAAAACAGGCGCTCATGGCGTAAAAAAATAGGCTATATCCCCCAAAATATTTACCTTTTTGATGGCACTGTGGGGGATAATATCGCTTTTGGGAGCGCTATAGATGAAAAACGCTTGATTAAGGTGTGCAAAATGGCTCATATTTATGATTTTTTATGCGAGCATGAGGGACTTAAAACCCAAGTGGGCGAAGGGGGTGCTAAGCTTAGCGGCGGTCAAAAACAGCGCATAGGCATTGCAAGAGCCTTATACGATAACCCTGAAATTTTGGTTTTAGATGAAGCCACTTCAGCCCTAGACAATGAAACCGAGAGTAAAATCATGGATGAAATCTATCAAATCGCTAAAAATAAAACCCTAATCGTTATCGCCCACCGCTTAAGCACGATTGAACGCTGTGAAGTCATCATTGACATGAGCCAACACAAAGACAATCTCGGCTAAAGCTGGCTCTACTCTTGCTTGAAATTTTGCAAATCAAACCCCTTAAAGCTCTCCAAATACTTCCCTTGATAGCCGTTTTGGCCCACTAAATTTTTCAAAACCTTGCTGTTGTAACCCAAAAACGCCACTTCATTAGCCTTAGCGCTTTCATAGTCATTAACGCTATCGCCTATCATTAGCATGCGGCTTGGGTTATAAGCATATTTTTGAATGATATTAGCGATGATTTTAGGTTTATTAGGCGGACTCCCTTCAACGCTCTTAAAATACTTAATGATCCCTAAAAACTCGCACAACACTTGCAATTCGCTATGCAAGGCCGCTGAAGCGATATGGAAAATATAATTTTTATAATGCTTATCAATAAACGCCATCACTTCGCTATTCAAATGCCCCCTATCAAAAAGCTTTTGTTCTATAATAGCGCCAAACTCTAGGGCCAATGCATCCACTTTTTCTTGAGCGATAGGGGTTTTTAAAATCTCGTTATAAAAATATTGGATTTTTTCATTCCTTGAAATCCCCCCGCTTTGATAATGATAAACTTCAAATTGCTTCAAACTCTCTTTACTATCGTTGCCATGCTTTTGAAACAACGCTTTAAACCCTTCATTTTTTAAATGCATGCTGTCAAAAATCACGCCATCAAAATCCCATAAAACCACTTCAAGCGCCATGACTTCCCCTTTTTTGTAGGCTTATTTTGGTTTCATTTTACCTTATTCAAGCGGTATTTAAGCGATTATTTTTATCATTATTGGAGTCTCTTGGATTGGTTTTAATCAAATACCGCCCGCTAAAGCCTTATTTAAAACTCTAACGCTCTTTAGATTTTTTAACTTAAAGCTCGTTTTTAAAGGTTGGGTTGTTTTGACTCTTATTTGATAAGAATATGCAAACACTCTTTGGTGTGTGCGGCTTTGTGGGCGCGTTTGTTATCCGCTTTAAAACGCATGTAGGTTTTGGTGGCTAAAGAGTAAGCGCCGTATTTTTTTAAGATATTTTTAATCTCTGTTTCATTCATAAGCCCTTCATTGTTATAGCTTAAAAAAATGTATTTGAATCGCGCTTTTTTAATCAAGTTTTCAAAAGCGTTTAAGATTTTAGCGCGAGAGCAAAAAGAGGATTTCTGGTAACTGGGCAAGCCGGTTTTGCCTTTTGGAGCAAAGGGCGTATAAGCAGCAATCGTGTTCAATAAATGGTAATTCGCCCCGTATTGCCTCGCATTATAAGGGGGGTCTAAATACAAAATATCCCCTGAAATCTTTTCAATCAAATCATTAGAATCGTGCTGATACACTTCATTAGCGTTTAAACTCAAATCAAAATGAGCGCCTTTTAAGATGAGTTCTTTTTGGGCGCTTTTTTTAAGGCGTTTTAAAAAAGCTCCATAAACCGAAGCGGTGTTAGCCACCTTGTCCGCGCTCTCTAATAGCGATGCGAGCAAAAAATAATACGCGCAATTATCAATGTTTTGAGAACGCTTAAGCTCTTCAATTTTTAGACGCATCGCATCAATTTTTTGAGCGTTTGTTTCGCTAAAATACTGCCTTGAACTCCCCCCTAAAGAATAATGCGAATAAATAAAGCCCTTTTTTAAAGCAACACTATTGAGCCTATCAATAAGCTCTTCTTGGTTAGGGATTTCTTGAATGTTACCAATATAATTTTGATTCAAAACAAAGCTATAATATTCCAAATCATTAGAAATAATCTTGTTTGCAACGCCCTTAAACGTGTGCCCCACAATGCCCGTCCCAGCGAACAGATCACAAAAAATCGCGCCAGAGAGATCATTGCCTACAACCGCATGGATATTTTCCTTAATAAAGGGAATGAGCTTGTATTTAGAGCCGATGTAGTTCATTGATCTGTGTTTGTATGCTTCTTTAAATGGTATAGCTATATTAAAGTTAAATTTTATGTATTGTAACATAACTTAATTATGAATAAGTCCTAACCCCAACGATTAAAATAATCTTAAAACCAACTAATCAATCCTATGTGAAACGATGATCGTTTTTTTAATAACCGCACGCTCTACCAATCGTTTCATTAAAACAACGAAACAACCCCCTATTATAACCAAAGACTTTTTCTATCGCAACTGCTCATTAAAATACCGCTAGAAAAACAGCGACACCCCCTACTAGCTGAATGCATCAAAGCTTTTGCCGCTATTACCCTATTTTCTAGTAGCTTCTTTTACGGAAACCATTTTCATATTCTTCCACTTTACCCTTTGATGTGGTTACAGCCACTATACCACCTGAAACTTGCACATTAACAGCGTTACTGCCATAAGTTCTCTTATAACTACCATTCTCATATTCTTCTATCTTACCCTTTGCAGTAACAGCAGCAACAATATGCCCATCAGTATCTGCAGCTACGATATTACTACCATAAGTTCTCTTATAGCTACCATTCTCAAATTCCTGTATTTTGCCATTAACGACTTTAAATACAACCGCCATTATAAACCTCCTAAAATATAAATTGTGATATACCCAACATCAAACTACTAGTCTAGTCTATAGTCTAACTAACAAATAAACCTAAATTTGAGTATTTGAGTATTTGAGTATTTGAGTATTTGAGTATTTGAGTATTTTATCACAAAATCCCTAAAGAATAACTTAAAAACAAACTCGCTTAACTCTCATAAAATCCCTCTCTATAAAATTTAATCAATTTATCTCAAAATAACCCGCATCGCACAAATTAGCTCAACCACTTGTCTAAAGTTAACGATCTTTTGTGATGGTTTTGGCTTTAGTGCCTACAGCCGTAGAACCCGTGGGTAAATCTGAAAGCACTACCGCATTAGCCCCGATCCTCACATCATCGCCCACATAAATCGCACCCAAGACCTTAGCCCCTGCCCCCACTACCACTCGGTTGCCTAAGGTAGGGTGGCGCTTGCCCTTAAACTTGCCTGTGCCCCCTAGAGTTACGCCATGATAAATGGTAACATCATCTCCAATCTCTGTGGTCTCGCCAATCACCACACCCATGCCATGATCAATAAAAAGCCCTCTCCCAATCTTAGCGCCCGGGTGGATTTCTATCCCAGTGATAAAACGCGCTAACTGAGAAAGCGCGCGTGCAATGAAGTAAAACCTCCGCTTGTGCAACGCATGCGCTAGGCGGTAACAAAGCAGCGCATGAATGCCCGGATAAAGCAAGAGCACCTCCCACTTATTCCTGGCTGCCGGGTCTTCTTGCAAGACACGCTCCAGGCTATAAGACAGATCTAGCATGACAGAGTCTCCGGTTAAAATATATTTGGATCAACATGACTTGAGCAGATTTTTCTCATCCATTCTAATAAAATTTGATGCCAATTTTTCTTGCCATTATACCCAAACTCACACTCCTTTTAATGGAGTAAAATTAATAGAGTAAAACGCTCTCTCTTTTAATTTTTTTAAATTCTCTTAACAACCCTTTAAAAAAGGCTTAAAAAAACCCGCTAATCCATCATTGATTTGGCATTTATTTGGGATAAAACTATTTTAAACGAAAGAATAAAAAGCAGATTGAAAAAAATTACTAGTAGTGGTGCCGAAGGTCGGACTCGAACCGACACGGGATTGCTCCCACCAGATTTTGAGTCTAGCGTGTCTACCAATTCCACCACTTCGGCATATCTAAAGCAAAGAGTGAGATTATACCCACTTATTCCTTAAAAAAACTTAATGGTGCACTGGGCGAGACTCGAACTCGCACGAGATTGCTCCCACCACCCCCTCAAGATGGCGTGTCTACCAATTCCACCACCAGTGCTAAAAATTTGAAACAGATATTATAGCTAAATCATGCTTTTTAAGCAATAATTTAGCCCATCAAAACCCTTAACTTAAGAATGGGTTACTATAAATAGCGATAATAGCAAACACTAGAGTATAAATCACTTGCGCTTCAATCATCGCCATGGCCACGAACATGGTTGTGAGCAATTTACCGCCCACTCCTGGGTTTCTCGCTGTGCCTGTAATAGTCGCTGCGGCCGCATTCCCCATGCCGATCGCCCCACCAAAAGCGGCAATCCCTAGACCGATCATTGCTCCTAAGATAGAATAAGATTGAACCATGCTTACCCCACCCATTCCACCATCATGAGCGAAAGCAACGCCCGCTAAAGCCAGAAAAAATAACGCTAAAAATTTCATTTTCGCACTCCGTTTCAAAAATTGGGCTTGATTTTCATTTCGAATCGTTCCTCTACTTTCAAAAATACAAGCAAGAATTTATTCTAATACAAACTAGCTTAAAAACGCTTTTAAAAAACGCTTTTTAAAATTTTAAGCCAAATCCAAGGCGATTTTACCCTTATTGAAACTAATCACCCTACATTTGATACTATCGCCTTCTTTTAAAACCACTTGACACCTGTCCATGTTTTGTTTTCTTAACAAGCCTTCGCCCCCCTTAGGCAAGCTTAAAAACGCCCCAAAATCCACGATTCGTTTCACTTGAGCTTCTAGCACCTCATCAATAGCGTATTGCTCCAATTCTTGATCTAAAGAATGCAAGTAGTTTAAAATAAATTCCTTAGTCTTTAAAACGCGCTCTTTATTCCCCATGATTTTCACTTCACCGCTTGGTTTATTCAAGTCAATTTTAACCTCAAATTTTTCCACTATCTCTTTAATCACACGCCCCCCTTGACCGATAATTTCTACAATTTTATCGGGTGCGACATTAAAAATTTCAGTCGTGGGCAAATGGGAAAAATTGATCACAATCTTTTCTTTCGCTTCATGCATGATTTTTAAAATATGTTTCCGCGCTTCTTTAGCTTGGAGTAAGGCTTGGTATAAAACCTCTAATCTAATACCGCTCATTTTGGTATCCATTTGCATGGCCGTAATGCCTTCTAAATTCCCGGCAATCTTAAAATCCATATCGCCTTCGGCGTCTTCTAAGCCGCTAATATCGCTTAAAATAGCGTGATCTTGCCCTTCGCTCACCATGCCCATAGCCACCCCAGCGACTAAATCATAAATTTCCACACCGCTTGCATAAAGGGCTAAAGACCCTGCGCACACGCTCGCCATTGAGCTTGAACCATTGCTTTCTAAAATCTCAGAAACCAATCGTATCACCTGCTCTTTATTTTTAATGCTCGTTTCTAAGGCTCTTTTAGCCAAATTCCCATGCCCTAATTCGCGCCTTGAAGTCGCACCAATAGAACTCGCTTCGCCCACGCAAAAAGGAGGGAAATTGTAATGAAACATGAAGTGCTCTTTGATAGGGGTTTTATGCTCCAAACTCTCATGGGTTTGAGCGTCATTATCCGTGCCTAAAACCCCTACCACTAAGCTTTGAGTTTGCCCCCTAGTGAATAAAATAGAGCTGTGCGCCATAGGGAGCAAATCGCTCTCTATCAAAATGGGCCGCACCTCTTCTAACGCGCGCTTATCCGGGCGGATTTTATCTTGAATAATCATGCGCCTTATCTCAGTTTTTTTCACTTTTTCTAAAGACCATTCAATTTCTTCTAAACTGAATTCTGAGTGGGCTTCGCTGATTTTTTTAGCAATTTCATTGAAAACATTTTCTCGCTCGCTCAAAGCAGAACTTTCAATACCTTTAATGATTTCATCAAAATACTGATTTTTTAATAAATCTAACAGCCTTTCATTGAATATTATTCCTTGGCTCTCTTTAAAAAGCAGCTCGTTTTGGTGGGGCGTGAAAACCTCTTCATAAAGCGTGCAAGTTTCTTTCAAACTTTTTTGAGCCAATTCTAAAGCTTTTAGCATTAAAGGCTCTTCTAAAGCGTTTAATTGTTGCCCCAAAGAGCGCATTTCTATCATGTTCAAACTCTCTTTTGTGCCGGACACGAACAAATCCAAACTGGATTGATTCAAAAGGCTTGTGTTAGGGTTAATGATAAATTCGTTATTAACCCTAGCGATCCTGCAAGTGCTCACGCTTTTAATAGGAGCGATATGGGCTAAAAAGAGAGCGGCTGAAGCGGCGTTTAAAGCGGAAACTTGCAAGTCGTTTTCAATATCATGGCTTAAAACCATTAAAGTGATTTGTGTAGGGTAGCGGTAATCTTTAGGGAATAAAGGGCGTAAAGTCCTGTCTATGAGCCTAGAAGTTAAGATTTCAAAATCTTGCGCTCTGCCTTCTCTTTTAACAAAACCGCCCGGAATCTTTCCGGCTGCATAAGATTTTTCTAAAAACTGCACCACTAAAGGCAGAAAATCTTCACTCACAGGCTCTCTTTCTATGCACACGCTCGCTAAAATGATGGTTTTTCCTAAGCGATATAAAAGAGAGCTGGTGGCTTGTTTGGCCACTTGTTTGAGAGCGAACTCTTCGGTTTTGTTACTGGAATTGATGGTGATAAAATCCATATTTAATGTTCCTTTTTTAAATTAGGTGCGTTGTTAGCGCCCAAGTATTTTTCAATTTCTTCATTGCTTAATCGCTTGAGTTCTTTATAATGATGCTCCACAGAGACAAAACATTCAGGGCGGTACACGCTAATCACCCCATCGCACAAACTTTCTAAGCCTTGAGCGACATTTTGCGCGAGAATGGGGGTTAAAATATAAATGTCTTGGCATTCTTTTTTCAAGCAAGTTTGCACGCCTAACCCTGCTCTAAACCCGGTTTCAATCCCCCTATCTACGATAAAAATATTTTTATCTTTCAAGCTTTTGATCGCATTGCCTTTGCGATACTGATAAATGTGAGACAAAATGTCTTCTTCATAAGCCCGCTTGGCTTCCCCATAAACATAGTCTAAAGTGATGTCAAAGGAATTGATCAAATTTTCATTCATCACTATATCCATGCTTTCACTCACCAAAGCGATCTCGCATTTTGAGTTTAAGGGGGCTAGGATAGGTTCTAAAAAAAGTATATCATAAGTCGCTCCAAATTTTTGCGCTAAAGCGTTAGCTAAATACAGAGCGTTAAAACTCAAAGCGAGCATGATGGAATCTTTTAAATCAATATGGCGCGTGTGGATTTCATTAATCAATTTGTTTAAAGCGTCTTCTTCATTGATAAAACGCATGCCCTCTATATCGGTGATATGGCTAAAGTCCGTATTCAAATCTGTTCCTTTTTTACTTACGCTGCAAGGAGCGGTAAGTTACATTGGTTTTAGTGATCGGTGAAAAGTCTAATTCTAGCTTAACATAGTTATTTTCAAACACCCTTATAGGTTGGTTGGGATCGCCGGTGAGAATAGGGCGTCGTTGGTTGACGAATTGAAAGCCAATCCCAAAACAACGGATTTTTTTGTAAATCCCCACATTCCAATTTAAAACCACATTGTTTCTAATATCATAACCCACATCCGCGCTCATGGAAAAATAGCCAAAGTCGTTGCTAAAACCCGCCTTTAAATAATCCGCAGGATTTTCTACAATGCTATTAATCCCACTGCTAAAATTGTTCCTTAAAAAATAAGAGAGGTTAAAGCTTAAAAACTTGCGTTGGTAATTGGCGTTCACAGAGATTTCTTCTAAGCGGTTTTGATAAAACGAATAAAAGACATTCCCAAAAATATTCAATCCCGTTAAGGGCGAAAACCCGATCTTGCTCTCTAATGGCATTCTAAAGGGCGAAACTTTATCGTCAAGATTGATGAGTTGCGATATTTTAAAATACAACAACTCTTGCCCCCCTAAGCCATAAAGGTATTGCGTTAGGGTTAAATCCACTGTCTTATTGCTCGCATTGATAGGTAAAATGCTGCTAGGATTCCACACCGAGTCATACAAACGCCCTTGATAATCATAATCTCTCAATAAAGGCGAAGTGTAGCTGTTTAAGGCTTGCGCGCTTAAAGCATACATGTTTTGAGAAAATAAGCCGTTTTTAAAGGTGTAATAAGGGATGTTGAAAATCGCTTCCAATTGGATCGTGTGGAAAAGCTTGTTGTATTCTCTGGCTAAATCCGTATTGACATACATGGAAAAATTTGAAGACACAAAGTTCCCAAATTCCCTTGATTCATTAGGGATCGTAGGCACGAAGGAATTTTTAGATTGCATTAAAGCCACATTAGATAGTTGGAGATCATTCCAAAGCCCTAAAGATAAATACTTTTTAAACAAAGAAAATTGCAAGCCCACCGGCACATTCAAAGCGTTTTGCACATAGCCATAACCAATCTCTCTTGCGGTGTTTCTAAACTGATAATCCACCGAATACAATAAATTTCTAAAATACAAAGAATTTAAATATTTATGGTATTGCAAATTAGGGACAGATTGGAAAGTGCGATTATTGTTGA
Source organism: Helicobacter pylori (assembly GCF_003637685.1). GTDB lineage: Bacteria > Campylobacterota > Campylobacteria > Campylobacterales > Helicobacteraceae > Helicobacter > Helicobacter pylori_CJ. The sequence continues at coordinate 80,853 of NZ_MVWW01000002.1, forward strand.
TTTTATTCAGGTTTAAAAAATACTTGATATTCAAGCCGTAATAATTATTTTCTGTTTGCAAATAGTAATTCGCCCTAGACATGTGCGTGGCGTCTGTGATGCGCTTATTAACCTTTTCAAAACGCACATAGTCCAAATCGTTCATGTATAAAAAGTCAATGTAATGCCCGTTGTCAATATTAGACTTAAGATGGAAGTATTTTTGTAAAGTGTCCCTGCTAGAGCTTAAAAATTCAAACCCGTAGATATTTTGATTCCTCAAATCGTAGCGTTTGACGTATTGGGTGTAATTCCTAAAATAGCGCGCGTTGAATAAAAACCTGTCGTCTTTAGAGTTGATGTAGCGCGCTTCAAAATTCAAGCCAAAACCCCTTTTATAGCGGATTTGTGGGGTAAAGGTCATATCCCATGAGTTTTTGGGGGCTAAATAAAAGGGTTGCAAATAAATAAAGCCGTCTAAGTTGGAAGTGCCAAACTCAGGGTATAAAAACCCGGTAGTTCTTTTATTGCTTGTGGACATGAAAATATAGGGCAAATACAATATAGGAATATCGCCGACATAGATCTTAGGATTCCACATAGACAAATGCGATTTTTGCATGTTGAATGAGCCTGAAGTCGCATTGACATGCCAAATGGGGTTATCAATGCTGCACCCTGAAGCGCTCATGTTTTTAACCTTATATTTTTGATCCTTCCCGCTAGCAATATCCGCGCTCACCCAAATCCCGCTCACGCTGTCTTGGACATAAAAGGGGAAAATGATTTCATATTTTTCATTCAAGCTCAATTTCACATAATCGGTTTTAACGAGCAAACCCTCGCCCCTATAAACCTTAATATTGCCTTCTAATAACGCTTCTTTAGTTTTAGTGTCATAACGCACCTTGTCCGCTAGAATATACACATCATAATTCAATAAGATCGCATTCCCTGATGCGGTTATCACATTGTCTTTAGCGCTCACTTTATCCGCAAGGATTTCAAAAATCTTATGGTTTTGTTTGTCAAATCGTTGCATAGCGATTTCTTTAGCCTCTAATGCGCTCAACAAAAAAAAGACCGCCAAATACAACCAATAAATCATGATTAAAACAACACCAAAAGGCTTTTGCTTTTTTCTTCATGCCACGCCCTATGATAGGGGTTTTTAAACACCACAAACCATAAAAAGGGGCATAGAAAAACCACGATCTTTAACCCTAAACGCTTCAATAAAATAGCCCTACTGGGGCAATCTGCTAAATAAATATCAATGATCTTAATCCTAAAAACCAGTTTAGCCAAACTCATCTTGCACAAACACACAAAAAAGATCTCATAAACGCCATACAAGATGATAAAACCCACTGCAACAAACACGCTGTGATAAATGGGGTTAGCTAGCCAATATAAAGAATGCAAAAAAGCGCATGCCCCTAAAAGATCGCTCAATAAAAACGCCACTAACAAACCATCGGTTAAAAACGCTAAGATGCGCCAATACAAGGGGCATAAACGCATTTTTTCACGCATAAGGAGTGTTTCTATGATTTCAGTTTCTTCTTTTTCTAAATTTGGAGAGCGCATTCAAAAACAAACAAGACAAACTCTTTGGTTTGTCTTAAACTTTAACCCTTAAGAATATTCTTTCAAATCCAACACCTTAAAACCAATGTCCTTGCGATAAAACATGCCTTCAAAATGCACCTTTTGAGCGATCTCGTAAGCATGGTTTCTGGCTTCTAATAAAGATTTTCCCCTACCAATGGCAAAGATCACCCTCCCCCCACTGCTTTCAAACACGCCATTATCCTGCTCCACCTCCCCTAAAATCAAATGACCCTTTTTTTCATCAACCGGATCAATATAAAGGGTTTGTTTGGGCGAAGAGCTAGCGGGGTAATTCCTAGAAACAAGCGCGACACTCATCACAAATTCTTTAGAAAACACCAATTCAAGAGAATGCAATTCCCCTTTGGCTGTGGCTAAAAACAAATCTAATAGCGGATTTTCTACAAGGGGTAAAATCGTCTGGCATTCAATATCTTTAAAACGCACGCTAAAATCCAATAAATACGGCTCTAAAACGCCCTTTTCTTCTATGATTACAATTTCAGCGAGTAAAACCCCTTTAAAAGGCGTGTTGTCAGCTTGAAGTTTCTCTAAAGTGGGTTTAAAGATATGATTTTTTATTTTCTCTTCTAATTCATTAGAGAAAAAGTTTGCAGGAGCGATGGCCCCCATACCTCCTGTATTGACTCCGTTATCCCCTTCTAATAAGCGCTTATAGTTTTGGCAAAAGGGCAACAAGATAAAATCATCATTGGCTATGAGCGCTGTAACTGAAAGCTCAAACCCCTCTAAAAAAGGCTCTATGATCACAGGCTCATTGCTTTGTTTGAAAGCGTCTTCAAGGATTTTTAGCGCTTCTTCTTGATGATGGACAATGCTTGTGTTTTTATTCAACGCTTTAATGACTAAAGGGAAAGAAGCGTTTTGAATGTAACTCAAAGCTTCTTTTAAGTCGTTTGTTTCAAAGTAAGACGCGCTTTTGATACCGCACTCTTTAACAAAAGCTTTCATATAGCTTTTAGAAGCTTCTAACTTAGCCGCCTCTTTAGAAGCCCCAAACACTAAAATACCCGCTTTTTCTAGCATCTCTGTAAGCCCTAAAACCAAAAGCTCTTCTTCTGAAATGATGGCTAAATGGATCTGTTTTTTCAGGGCTAATTCCACGATATGCTCGTAATGTTCGCATTCCAGATTCTCGCCCAAATCTTGAGTGCCACCATTACCCAAACAAAAATACAAAGCATTCACTCGCTCGTCTTGCTGAAGCCTTTGAGCCAAAGCATACTCTCGCCCCTTATTCCCCACAATTAAAACATTATAGTTATTGTTATCTTTCATGTCTTCCCTAAAATGTGGTTGTTTTTAAACCCAGATGACCGCTACTTTTACATGCGCATAAGTTCAACAAACCTACACTAATAAGGCTAGGAGGATTTTCTTAGGGGCAGATTTAAAAAATGCCATCACACAAAAACCACTACCTTAGCCTAACTTATTTTTTCAACGAACTTGCCATCAATAAGAAACACGAATCACCCAGGCGATTCTTACAATTATACTTAAATTTTAAAGAAATTCCATGCAAAAATATTCCAGCAATCTGTGATAGTTTTAATTGGCGTTTAGGCGTTTTAAGAGAAACTTTATTTCAGCCTTTCTTTATACGCCGCTTCCAAACTGCTATACCCTTTTTTCAATTCTCCCACATCCCCAAAAGCCACTACTTTAGCTTCTTTTAAAAAAATCGCGCTGTCTAAATACTTTTCCACATCCACCACCAAATGCGTAGAGACTAACAAGCTTGCGTTTTGGCTAAACTCCTTAGCGATTAACTCAAAAATCTCTTCTCTTGCAATAGGGTCAATCCCAGCCACCGGCTCATCAAAAAGATACAAAGAGGCGTTTCGTGATAAGGTTAAAATCAATTGTAACTTTTCCCTCATGCCTTTTGAAAGGGCTTTGAACTCTCTTTTTAAAGGCACGCTGAAGCGTTTTAGCAAATTTAATGCTTTTAACTCGTCAAAATCGCTGAAAAAATCCTTGTAAAAAGCGATCGCTTTTAAAGGCGTTAATTTAGGGTCTAAAAAATTGCCATCGCTTAAAAACGCCACGCTTTTTTTCGTCTCTATGCCGATTTTTTGATCTAAAATTTTCACTTCCCCCTGATAGTTCAAATTCAATCCGGCTAAAATTTTTAACAGAGTGGTTTTACCCGCTCCATTAGGGCCTAAAAGCCCTATAAATTGCTGTTTGGGTAGTTTCAAACTGATATTGTCTAACGCTTTTAAACTCCCATAGGTTTTAGTCAAATTCTCTATTTCTACTAGCATTTTAATTCCCCAAATTTGCGCACTCTTTTGTAAAAATCGCTAATGATATTTTCTAAATCTTTAGAGGTGAAATCAGGCCATAAAATCGGCGTGAAAAACAATTCCGCATAACTAGACTGCCACAATAAAAAATTAGACAAGCGCATTTCCCCCCCTGTCCGTAACAACAAATCCACTTCCGGCAAATCATGCGTGTCTAAACGATTGGAAATTTCATTTTCTAAACTTTCTAAAGGGTTTATATGGCTAGGTGGGTTTTCTAATAAGCTTTTAAACGCCCTTGAAAGCTCGTTTTTAGATCCGTAATTAAGGGCTAAAACTTGCGTAAAATCCTTAAAATGCCTGGTATCGTTTTCAAGCCGTAAAATCGTATCTCGTAATTCTTTAGAAAAGCCCTCTAAATCCCCTATCGCCCTGAAGCGTATGTTATTATCCAAGTAAGTGGATCGCTCATCTTTAAGGTATTTTTTAAGCATTTTCATCAAAAAATCCACTTCACTTTTAGGGCGTTTCCAATTTTCCGTAGAAAAAGCGTATAAAGTCAAGCATTCTAGTTTATGGTTAGCGCACCAGATCGTAATGTCTTTAAGGGTTTTTACGCCCTTTTTATGCCCATAAGCCCTAGCTTTATTCTTTAATTTAGCCCACCTACCATTACCATCCATAATAATGGCAAGGTGTTTGAGAGTGTTATCCAATGCCTTTACCCTTTAAAGAAATTCTTTAATTATACACCATTTAAAGCGTGCAAGCATCCACTAAATAAGCGATATGCTGCCAAGAAAATCGGGTTTTTTCACTCAACCCGATCTCGCAAGTGCTAGAAGTGGAAAAGCCTCTTTTAAGATCATAGGATTGGTAAAATGCTTGAAAGCCATTCAAAGCACTCTCGTTGAGTTCAGGGGTAAAAAAGCCCTTATTCCCTGCAAAGCCGCAACAACCCGTCTCTTTATGGATAACAATCTCACCCAAAGTGCATTTTTTAGCCAAATTGAATAGCAACTCTTCTTTATTTTCTAATTTCAAAGCGCACATCGTGTATAAGCCTATGTCTTCATTGATGGGGTTGAATTTTAATTTAGGGCTTAGAACTTCTTCAATATAGACGCTCAAATCATAGACTTTCAAATCCTTATAAGCTTTCATTTGCTTGAAAAAATGCGTCGAACATGCGCTATGGTCTAAAACAATGGGTATTTTTCCCTCATCGCTTAATTGTAAAAAAATCGCATGGTTTTTTTCATTGTTTTGCTTGGTTAAGTCGGTGTAATTGATAAAGGCTTTCCCGCAACAAAGCGCATCCAATCCATTAGGATACATCACAGAAACTTTGGCTTTTTGGCATAGGGATTCAAACACTTCTTGAATGCATCTTTTATCCGCCATTTTATTTGATGGAGCGAACGAGCGGTTGATGCAGGTGCTGAAATAAATGACTTTTTCTTCGCTTTCATGCGTTTTATTTTCTAAAGGATAGGCGTTGTTTTTGGGCATGTAATGAAAGGCTTTAGGGAAGGGCTTGATGAATTTTTTAATCCCTTTGGTTAGACTCACTAAGTTGTGAGAGCCTATGAGGTTTTGAACTAAGCGAGCGCTTTTTAAAGAAAAACGAGCCGCGCTTGTGGTTGTTTGCATGTGATTAAGGATCTTTGAAGCGATCTTTTCGCCTTTAGGGTTTTTTTGATAATGATTTAAGGCGATGCTCCCGGTATCAATTTTTAAAGGGCATAGGGTAGAACACATATGGCACACCGCGCAAGTAGCATGCGCTAAATATTCAGACTCTTTTAAAAGCTCATCTAATAAAACCTGATCTTCATTATGCCCATGACTGACCCTTTCTTTTAAGCGCTCTACCTCTCTGTGGATAACGATTCGTTGTCGTGGCGTTAAGGATAAATCTTTGCTAGGGCAAATCCTTTCACAAAACCCGCATTCCATGCACATGTCCAAATGCTCTTCAATAGGGTAAATGCTCTTTAAATTTTTAGTGTGGATTTCTTTATCGTTTGTGATGATCACATCAGGGTTTAAAAGGCCATTAGGATCAAACAATTCTTTGATTTGTTTGTGGATCTTATAGGCTTTTTCTCCCCACTCCATTTCCACAAAGGGGGCTACCATCCTGCCTGTGCCATGTTCGGCTTTAATAGAGCCAGAGCTTTCGCTCACCATTAAAAACATCTCATAAGCTAGATTTTCAAACGCTTTTCTTTCAGCTTCATTTTCTAAAATCGGCGTAACGACAAAGTGCAAATTCCCGCTTAAGGCATGCCCAAAAATAATACTATTATCCTTAAAGCCATGTTTTTTTAAAAGCCCTTCAATCGCTTTTGCCCCTTCTACAAAATCCTCTTGACTGAAACACACGTCTTCAATGATCACAGAGCTTTGGCTTTTTCTTTTTGACGCTGCGATAGGGAAAATGCCTTTTCTGATCTTCCACCACGATTGATAAATATCAGGATCACTACTGATTTGAGAATCTAAAACGACCGGTATCGCACTCAAAGCGTCTAAAATCGTTTGCATGTTGTTTTCTAAAACTAAAGGATCATCGCTCTCGCTTTGAATGAGTAAGCATGCGTTAGGCTCTTTGACTTCTAAAATCACGCTAGGCATGCCCTCTAAACCTTTCACGCTCTTTAAAGACGCATGATCCATAAGCTCTGCTGAAGAAATCATTTCGGGCTGTTTGGCTTTTAAATCGGCTAAAATTTGAGCGGCTTTGGCGCATTGCTCTAAATTTTCATAAAACAATAACGCGCAAGTTTTATAAGCGTAGTCTTTCACGCATTCTAATCCCACGCTTGAAATAAAGCCCAAAGTCCCCTCAGAGCCTATGAATAAATGGCTAATGATTTCAATAGGATCTTCAAAATCAATGAGAGCGTTCAAGCTATAGCCGGTGGTGTTTTTGATCTCGTATTTTTTCTTAATGAGAGCGTGCAATTCTTCATCTTTTAAAATCTCTTTTCTTAAATTCAAAACCCCTTCAATCAAATCTTTGCGCGCGTTTTTGAAACTCTCAATACTCTCTTGATTAGCCGTGTCTAAAAGCGTGCCATCAGCTAAAATGACTCTTAAGGATTTTAGGGTTTTGTAGCTGTTTTGCTCCACCCCACAACACATCCCGCTAGCGTTATTAGCGACAATCCCCCCTATCATAGCGATGTTTATCGTAGAGGGATCCGGACCTATTTTTTTATGATAAGGTTTCAATAAAGCGTTCGCGTTGCTCCCTATGACTCCGCATGAGAGCTGAATGCTTTGAGCGTTGTCTAAAATTTTAGCGTCTTTGAAAAAATGTGCCACCACCACTAGCACCCCATCACAGATCGCTTGCCCTGATAAGGAACTCCCAGCCGCTCTAAAAGTCAATGTAACGCCATGCTTTTTGGCTAAAACACAAAGCTTTTGGACTTCTTCTTCATCTTTCACCCAAGCAACTATTTTAGGGATATAACGATAACATGACGCATCAATGCCATAAGCCAAACGGCGTAAATAATCCTTAAAGATCCGCTCGTTTAAAAACCCGCTCGCTTCGGTAAAAAAAGCATGATAATTTTCTTCCATACACACTCCTTAAACATTCCTATTTATCAAATCATTGTAACATAACCTTACTTTTAAAATTAAGGATAAACATGCTTGAAGATTATGCGATCAGTTTAGAAGAAGTCAATTTCAATGATTTTATCGTCGTGGATGTGCGCGAATTGGACGAATATGAAGAATTGCATTTGCCTAACGCTACGCTCATTAGCGTCAATGACCAAGAAAAGCTCGCTGATTTTTTATCCAAGCACAAAGATCAAAAAGTGTTGCTCCACTGCAGGGCTGGTCGCAGGGCTTTAGATGCGGCTAAAAGCATGCATGAATTAGGCTATACGCCCTATTATTTAGAGGGCAATGTCTATGATTTTGAAAAATACGGCTTTAGAATGGTCTATGATGACACTTCTTTGAGTGGCAAAAAAAACTAGGCATGAGGGAGATTGTATGGGTGCATTCTCAAAGAATCGCCCCTTATAAAACTCTCATCTTAAATGAATTGCACTACTATTCTTTAGAATTAGATCCAACCCCTTTTAACGCCCTGATTTTCACTTCTAAAAATGCGGTGTTTTCCTTGCTAGAAACCCTAAAAAACAGCCCCAAGCTCAAAATTTTACAAAACATTCCTGCTTACGCTTTGAGCGAACCCACCGCCAAAATTTTACAAGATCATTATTTTAAAACCGCCTTTATAGGCAAAAAAGCCCATGGCAAGGAGTTTGCCAAAGAGATCCTTCCTTTATTGGAAAAAAAAAGCGTTTTGTATCTCAGGGCAAAAGACATTGCTTCTTCTTTAGACACCATTCTTTTAGAGCATGGCATTAATCTTCAACAAGCCGTTGTTTATGAAAACAAGCTCAAACATTTGACTTTAAGCGAGCAAAACGCCTTAAAACCCCAAGAAAAGAGCATTCTCATTTTTACCGCCATAAGCCATGCGAAAGCCTTTTTACACTATTTTGAATTTTTAAAAAGTTACACCGCCATAAGCATTGGCAACACGACCGCTCTTTATTTACAAGAGAAAGGCATTCAAAGCTATATTGCCAAAAAGCCTTCATTAGAAGCGTGTTTAGAACTGGCTTTAAATTTGAAAAGTTAAGGAATGTTAAAAATATCTTATTATAATGCTCTCAATGGTTTTTTAAAGGATGATGCATGAATTTTGTCTTTTTATGGGCCGCTTTAGGAGGGGCTATAGGGAGTTCGTTAAGGTATTTTGTGGGCAAAATGATGCCCAGTAAATTTTTAATGTTTGAAAGTTTCCCTTTAGGGACTTTTAGCGTGAATCTCATAGGGTGTTTTGTCATCGGCTTTATGGGGCATTTGGCCGCTAAAAAAGTTTTTGGCGATGATTTTGGGATTTTCTTTGTAACCGGGGTTTTAGGGGGTTTTACGACCTTTTCTTCTTATGGGTTAGACACTTTAAAACTCTTGCAAAAATCCCAATACCTTGAAGCCATTTCTTATGTTTTAGGCACTAACCTTTTAGGGCTTATTGGGGTGGCCATTGGGTGGTTTTTGGCTAAAAATTTTATAGGCGTTAATTAAAAAACGCTTTTTAGCGTTTCATTAACGCTTGATTAAAGCAAAGCCTACGATTACAACAGCCACAAAGCCATTTCATCGGCCATGAAAAAATCGCTCGCTATCAATCGGTTATTTTTAATAAAAGCCTTATTCTCTTCAATCAAAAACTTTACTTTATTTTCATCTAACAAGCTAAGCTCAACCCCTAGCTCACACCTCAAGCCTAAAAACAGCTTTTCTAAGCGCTTGTCTTGTTTATTGAGCGTCTCAACTTGGCGTTTTAGGGGGTCTTTAATGTAGTTTTCTATGAGTTTTTTCGCATAAAAGCGCTCATTCGCCACGCAGCCCACAGCCCCAGCCCCACACCCTAAATAATCTTTAGCCCCCCAGTAAGCTAAGTTGTGTTTGACTTGGTAATTTCTGGCGTAATTAGACACTTCGTATTGCTTGAAAGAAAAGCCCTCTAAAACCTCTCTCACCACATTGTCAAAATCCACGCTTGAGGGTTTTTTGGCGTTTTTTTCTAAATTCGTGTTTTTTTCAATACTCAAAGCGTAAGCGCTCAAGTGGTTTATGGGGAGTTCTTTGGCGAGTTTCAATTCTTCTTTTAAGGAGGTTTCATTGTCTAGTGGGGTGTTATAAATCAAATCAATGCTGACATTTTCAATCCCGCTTTTTAAAACAATTTCTATCACGGGGGCGATATTTTTGGAATGTTGGCGCTCTAAAAACAACAATTTATCCTCCCTAAAACTTTGCACCCCCAAACTCAAGCGGTTGATCCCTAAATCTTTTAAGCCTTGACACCAGGCTTTAGAAATCAATTCAGGGTTAGCTTCAGTGGTGATCTCACAATCTAAGCTCAAGCTCGCATGTTGATGAATGCTTTCAAAAATCCTTTCAAAAGCCTTCACGCTCAAAGTGTTGGGCGTGCCGCCGCCAATAAAAATACTTTCAATTTTTTCATGGGTTTGGCTTAAGGCATGCTTTAAGTCCAAGCATAACGCTTGAATGTATTCTTCTTTTAACCCATGCTTGTTTTCATAGGAATTGAAAGCGCAATAACCGCATTTATTTTCACAAAAGGGGATATGAATGTATAAAATCATATTTATTTCTCCCATTTTCACTTCATTTTTTAAGCAAAACTTAAACTTGTAATTGTATCATTTTATGATTATTTTGGTAATCAAGGAGACAGACGATGAAAAAGGTTATTGTGGCTTTAGGCGTTTTGGCGTTCGCAAACACCTTAATGGCAACCGATGTTAAGACTCTTGTAAAAGGTTGTGCCGCTTGCCATGGGGTTAAATTTGAAAAGAAAGCTTTAGGTAAAAGCAAGATCGTTAACATGATGAGCGAAAAAGAGATTGAAAAGGATCTTATGGATTTTAAAAACGGTGCTAACAAGAATCCTGTCATGACCGCACAGGCTAAAAAATTAAGCGATGAAGACATCAAGGCTTTAGCCAAATACATCCCCACTCTCAAATAAACTCTCTCAGTTTTAATAGCACTATTTGGGTGCTATTAAAATGAGTTTCAAACCTTTTTTCTTAATTTTTGATTTTAATGGCACTCTTAACCCTACTTAAAGCCAGCATACACTATAATACCATCTTAATCAAACAAGAAAGAGCTAAAATAAAGACCTATGCTACATAAAAAATATCGTCCTAATGTTGCAGCCATTATCATGTCGCCAGACTACCCTAACACATGCGAAGTTTTTATCGCTGAGCGCATAGACATTGAAGGGGCGTGGCAGTTCCCCCAAGGAGGCATTGATGTGGGAGAAACCCCTTTAGAAGCACTCTATAGAGAATTACTAGAAGAAATTGGCACGAATGAAATAGAGATTTTGGCGCAATACCCCAGGTGGATCGCCTATGATTTCCCAAGCAACATGGAGCATAAATTCTATTCGTTTGACGGGCAAAAACAACGCTATTTTTTAGTGCGCCTAAAGCATGCGAACAACATTGATTTGAACAAACACACGCCAGAATTTAGATCCTATCAATTCATCCATCTTAAGGATTTGCTTAAAAAAATCGTCCCTTTCAAACGCCAAGTGTACCGCCAAGTCATCGCTTATTTTAGAAAAGAGGGGTATTTGGGGTGTTAATCGTTCAAAAATACGGCGGCACGAGCATGGGCAGCATAGAAAGGATCCACAATGTCGCCCAAAGGGTTTTAGAAAGCGTTAAATTAGGGCATCAAGTGGTGGTGGTGGTTTCGGCGATGAGCGGCGAAACCGACAGGCTTTTAGAATTTGGCAAGAATTTCAGCCATAACCCTAACAAGCGAGAAATGGATAGGATCGTCAGCACGGGGGAATGGATTTCAAGCGCGGCTTTGAGCATGGCGTTAGAGAGATACGGGCATAGAGCCATTTCATTGAGCGGGAAAGAAGCGGGCATTTTAACCAGCTCGCATTTTCAAAACGCTGTGATCCAATCCATTGACACCCAACGCATCACAGAGCTTTTAGAAAAAAACTACATTGTGGTGATCGCTGGGTTTCAAGGCGCTGATATTCACGGCGAAACAACGACTTTAGGGCGTGGGGGGAGCGATTTGAGCGCGGTCGCTTTGGCCGGGGCTTTAAAAGCGGATCTGTGCGAAATCTATACGGATGTGGATGGCGTTTATACCACCGATCCGCGCATTGAAGAAAAGGCTCAAAAAATCGCACAAATCAGCTATGATGAAATGCTTGAATTGGCTTCTATGGGGGCTAAAGTGTTGTTAAACCGATCAGTGGAATTAGCCAAAAAGCTCAGCGTGAAGTTAGTGACTCGCAATTCGTTTAACCATAGCGAAGGCACGCTCATTGTGGCTGAACAAGATTTTAAAGGAGAACGCATGGAAACCCCTATAGTGAGCGGGATCGCATTGGATAAGAATCAGGCTCGTGTGAGCATGGAGGGCGTGGAAGACAGACCTGGCATTGCCGCTGAAATCTTTGGCGCTTTAGCGGAATATCGCATTAATGTGGATATGATCGTCCAAACGATCGGCAGAGACGGCAAAACCGATTTGGATTTTACGATCGTTAAAACCCAAATAGAAGAAACCAAGCAGGCCTTAAAGCCTTTTTTAGCGCAAATGGATTCCATTGATTATGATGAAAATATCGCTAAAGTTTCCATAGTGGGCGTGGGCATGAAGTCGCATTCTGGGGTGGCGAGCATCGCTTTTAAAGCCCTAGCCAAAGACAATATCAACATCATGATGATTTCCACAAGCGAGATTAAAATTTCGGTTTTGATTGACATTAAATACGCTGAATTAGCGGTTAGAACCTTGCATGCGGTGTATCAATTAGATCAATGAAAAATTTCTACGACTGGATCAAAGAATTTGTGCGCGATCAGGGGGAATTTATCGCCCAACAAAGCGGGTGGTTGGAATTAGAACGATCAAGCTACGCCAAACTCATCGCGCAAACCATTTCGCATGTGCTTAATGGCGGATCGCTGTTAGTGAGCGCGGATTCTTCTAGGCGCTGGTTTTTAAGCTACATTCTTTCTAACTTAAACCCTAAAGATTTAAAAGAGCGCCCCTTATTGTCCGTCATTGATTTTAACGCTTCTTCTTTCTACCCTAAAAACGATGCGAATCTCTCTCTAGCCACCATAGAGATGACTTACCAAAACCCCATGTTTTGGCATGTTGGGAAAATTGAAAATGAAGGCTTAAAAACCTTACTACTGAGTAAAATCCCTAGTTTTTTATGGCTTTTTGAAGAGCTTAAAGAAGATTGTTTGCTTTTAAGAGAACATGATAGTTTGCTAGATTATAAATTATTGCAACTCTTCAAACTCTTTGAAAACGCGCTTTTTAGCGCGCTATACAATAAGGTTACTCTGTGAAAAACTCCAACCGCCTTATTTATACGGACAATCTTGAAGAGAGCCTAGAAGAGGTCGCAAGCCTTTTTGAACACCACATTAAATTCTACACCGAGATTATTGAAAAAGATAAAAAAGTGATCAAAACTTTTAATAAGGATTTTAAAATAGAGCATGCCAAAGAAGTGATTTCAAAGGCTCACTTAAAACACAGCGAATTAAACGCTTTTTTAATCGCTGCACCCAGCTATGGCGTGGAAGCCCAAAACGCGCTTTTAAAAATCTTAGAAGAACCCCCGAATAACGTTTGTTTTATCATGTTCGCTAAAAGCCCAAACCATGTTTTAGCCACCATTAAATCCCGCCTAATCAAAGAAGACAAGCGCCAAAAAATCCCCCTAAAACCTTTAGATTTGGATTTATCCAAGCTAGATCTGAAAGACATTTATGCGTTTTTGAAAAATTTAGACAAAGAAAATTTTGATTCCAGAGAAAATCAGAGGGAAAGGATTGAAAGCCTGTTAGAGAGTATCCACAGACACCAAATCTGTTTAAACGAGCAAGAATTGCAAGCCTTTGATTTAGCGATCAAGGCTAACAGCTCTTATTACAAGCTCAGCTATAATCTTTTACCCCTGCTTTTAAGCCTTTTATCTAAAAAGAAAACGCCATGATTGTAAAACGCCTTAACCCTGATGCGCTCAAAAGCGCTCTGCAAAAAATAGGCCCAGAAAGGATCGCGCAAACCCACATGCACCAAAAAGGCGTTAGTTTTGTTTTTGAAATCCAACACCTGCCCTTAAGCGCTACGCTCATTTTAAAGCAAGAGGCCATAAGCGTTGGGGGCGATTTTGCCACGCCAAGAGATTGCATTTTAGCCAAAGAGCCTTTTTATGATGGGGTGTTGATTGTGAGCGCTAAGCAATTAGAACGCCTTATTGTGAAGTGCCATTCCCAACCCTTTGGGCTTAAAGATTTAGCGCAAGAATTAAAAAGCCACCTCAAAGCCCCCAAACCTAACGCCCCACAGATCATGGCAATCTTGAATCTCACGCCGGATAGTTTCTATGAAAAGAGCCGGTTTGACAGCAAAAAAGCGCTTGAAGAAATCTATCAATGGCTAGAAAAGGGCATCACGCTCATTGATATAGGCGCGGCCAGTTCAAGACCGCAGAGTGAAATCATTGATCCAAAAGTAGAGCAAGATCGCTTGAAAGAAGTTTTATTAGAAATCAAATCCCAAAAACTCTACCAGTGTGCGCATTTTAGCATAGACACCTACCATGCCAAAACGGCCCAAATGGCTTTGGAGCATTGTTTTTCTATCCTTAATGACGTGAGCGGTTTTAATAGTATTGAAATGCTAGAAGTCGCACGAGATTACAAGCCCACTTGCGTTTTAATGCACGCTCAAAAAACCCCCAAAGACATGCAAGAAAATGTTTTTTACCACAATCTGTTTGATGAAATGGATCGCTTTTTTAAGGAAAAACTAGAGGTTTTAGAAAAATACGCGCTTCAAGACATTATTTTAGATATTGGGTTTGGATTCGCTAAATTAAAAGAGCATAATCTAGCCTTAATCAAGCATTTAAGCCATTTTCTTAAGTTCAAAAAACCCCTATTGGTAGGAGCGAGCCGTAAAAACACGATCGGGCTTATCACCGGGCGTGAAGTTCAAAACCGGCTCGCTGGCACTTTGAGCTTGCATTTAATGGCGCTGCAAAATGGGGCGAGTATTTTAAGAGCGCATGATATTGATGAACATATAGATTTAATCAAGGTGTTTAAGAGTTTGGAAGAAGCGGATTGAACCCAATTTTTGGTTTTGATTTAATCAAAAACGTTGGTGATAAAAAACGCTCAAAAGCGTTTTTGATGATTAATGCCCCATTTAGCCCTAGCATTCAAAGAACCACATCCATAGACGAAGGGTTGTTGTAAGCGTTTTGGTAGCGTTGCAAAAAAGCGTTATGGTTGGTGGCGTTAAAGGTTTGAAAGGCTTTTTTGTGCAAGCCATTCACCGGTTGTTTGGGGGCGTTTTCCACTTCTTTAGAGAATTTCCCGTTATAAAAATCCGTCAAGCTATAAAGCGACTGAGCGGCAAGGCGTTTTTGGCTCTCATCCATTCCGGCCGTAGCCCTTAAAAAAGCCTCATACTCTCTATCGCTCATCAATTCTAACACCAAAAAGCCGTAAGTCTCTCGCTTGTCAGGGTTAAAGGGGAGGTTTTCTGTTGGAGCGTCCTTTTTTTCTCGCTCTATTTTTTCTGCGCCTTCAATAGGAGCTAGGTCTTCTTTAGGAGCACTTTTAGCGTTTAAAAGCCCATAGAGGTTAGAATCAAACTGATTGATAGAAGAAACAGCCATGTGAATTTCCTAACATTGAATTTTACGCTAATGTTAAGCAAAATTCATTCCATAATGAGACTAAAAAATTCAAAAAGCGATGGATTAAAAGTTTTTCTAATGGTGGCATTCAAACCCTTTAAAAAGGGTCTAGGAGTTTATTTTCAAAAAGGATTCGTGTTTTTGTGTTTTCATATTTCTATAAGGAGCTTAAAATGGATAAACAAAAGGTAAAACTCCTAGAGCGTTGTTATAGCATGATTTTACCAATCAATGCAACTTTTATGCGTTTAGAGCTTAAAAACTTTAATCCTTAATTAGAGATTTTAGGTTAAACTACCCTAAAAATCTTTATGGGTAAAAGGCATGCGTAATACCATTTTATTTGGCGTTTCAATGATACTCTTGGCGAATTTATGCTTTGGGATCATGAGCGCGTTTGTTAAAATCATAGCGGATTATTTTTCCCCTATGGAAAACGTGTTTTACCGCTCCATTACCATGACGCTCTTACTCTTACTTATTTACCCTTTCAAACCCTACCGCTTGAAGAGTTACAAACAAGGCGGTTTTAAAAAACTCGCCTTTAGGGTCGTTGTGGGGGGCTTAGCCATGCTGGCGTTTTTTTATAATATTGAAAAAATTTCGCTCGCTACCGCGACGGCTTTCTCGCAATGCGCGCCCATTTATACGGTGCTTCTTTCCCCTTTGCTTTTGAAAGAAAAACTCAAAAGAAGCGCGTTAATTTCCGCATGCATCGGGCTAGTGGGGGTGGTGTTGATCTCCGATCCTAGCGTGGAAAATGTGGGACCGGTTGAAATTATTATGGGAATATTGAGCGGGATCTTTGTGTCTTTAGCGTATATCACTTTAAGGGATTTGAGGGAATATTACGACAAGCAGGCCGTGATTTTAGCGTTCGCCTTTGGCATGAGCCTTCTTGGGTTAGCGGGCATGTTCATTGATATTCCTTTTTTATCCACAGGCATTCATATCCCTAGAAAAGAAGACATTTTGTGGATTTCTTTAATAGGGATTAGTGGGACTTTAGGGCAGTATTTCTTAACTTATGCTTACATGAACGCTCCTGCTGGGATCATTGCCCCCATTGAATACACCCGCATTGTTTGGGGGTTGTTGTTTGGGCTGTATTTAGGCGATAAGTTTTTAGATCTTAAAAGCTCTTTAGGGGTGGCTTTGATTTTATGTTCAGGCTTACTCATTGCCTTGCCCGCTCTTTTAAAAGAATTAAAAAATTTTAAATCATGCAACTAAGCCCCCTACAAAGCGCGCTGTTATATTTCCGCTACTTTATTTATCCGGAAAAAAAAACAAGAAGCTTTGATTTAAGCGATTTAATTTTTATTGTCATGGCTTTTTTAGTCCTAGCTTTGGGGCTGTTGATGAGCGAAGAAATTTCTATCAGCTACAATGAAGCGAAAGACTTTTTTTATAGCGATGTGTGGTTTGTCAAAATCGCTCAAAAAAGCACCGCCATTTTAGGTCAAAACGATTTGGCTTTGAGGTTGCCTTTTTTGATCGCTCACATCATCAACATGTTTTTATTCTATCTCATAGGGCGAAAGATTTTAAAAAAGCCTAAAGACGCCCTTTATGTGGTATTGACTTACGCTTTATTGCCTGGAGTGAATCTCTTTGCGATTTTACTGGCTAAAAGCGTGCTGGTGTTAAGCCTTGGGCTTTTGGTTAGCTATTTGTATATCAAAACCCAAAAAATCCCTTATTTAACCCTTAGCGCTTGCGCGTTTTTAGATAGCGCGTTCATCCCGCTTTTACTAGGGGTTTTTGCCTACGCTTTAAGGAAACGCTACTTTAAGAGCGCGATCTTTGCTTTGGTGGTTTTAATTGTGAATACCGCTCTTTTTAGCGGGAGTTTCAATAAGGGCTTGCCTAGCGGGTATTTTATAGACACATGCTTAGAACTCATGCTTTTGTATTCGCCCTTATTGTTCCTCTACTACCCTTATACGCTCTATAAAGCCCTTTTGGATAAAAAGCCATCGTTACTAGCCTTTATGAGCGCGAGCGGCTGGCTTTTCCCTTTGCTTTTGAGCATGCGCCAAGAGATAGATTTAAAAACTTTCGCCCCCTTAGCGTTAATCGGCTTACCCTTGTTCATTAAAAGCGTTTTAAATAGCCTTAGGGTGCGTTTAAAGGAATTTAGGGGGCAGTATTATTTGCGCGTTTTTAGTTTGTATCTTTTAATGCTCACCGAAACGCTTTTTTTATGGGGGAGTAAAATTTCTGGCGCTAATGAAAAATTATTAAACCGGCATTTCTTAGCTAAAGAAGTCGCTACAGCCTTGCAATTAAGGGGCATCCATCAAATCCGCACTAACGATAAGCAACTCGCTTTAAGGCTCCAATTTTATGGCATTAAAGAAGGGGGGAGGTTAAGGCTCATTAACACTAAAATTTCTAAAAAACGCCCGGATATTACAATCATCTACGCTGATAAAATTCTACAATCCTATAGTTTGGTGCGCCATTAAACCCATTCTTTAAAAAGCGTTTTATCTAAAAAACGATAAAATACACTCTAAAAATAAATAAAATACGCGAGAAAAATCATGAGACTCAAACTAACCCATATAAACCATATAAGCCATAAGATTGCCAACGACTTTATCCATTCAAAACTATTAGAATTAAAAGCCCCTAGAGAATTATTGTGCGAATTGATAGAGGGGATTTTGGAAAAAAGCGTTAAAAAAGAAAACGCCATTGATGAGCAAGCCAGAGAGCTTTTAGAAGAAAACACCGATGAAATAGAATTCATGCGGATGGATGAAAGGCAGCTTTTTTGGATGATTAAAAGACAGATCGCTCAAAAAGAGGGCTTTCATTTGTTTTGGGAAGAAAGGTGCAGCGATTTATCGCACCAGATTTTGAATAAAATCCTAGATGAAGATTTGATCATGTTTAGCGTGTCTGAAAATTTGATAAGAAACTTGATTTACAAATCCATTGACACCTATTCTAAAGCGTATGAAAGCATTGAAAATGAAGTGCATGAAAAGATCAAGCATTACAAACGCAAACTCCCCGTAGGGAGCGATGAATACGAGTTGGTGTTTGAAAGGCTCTATGAAGAAGAATTAAGACGAAAAGGCTTTTTATAATGGTCTCTCTCTATTTAGAAAACGGGCTTTTTTTGCAAGCACAAAGTTTTGGGGCTAGCGGCACGCAAGTGGGCGAGCTTGTTTTTAACACTTCCATGAGCGGCTATCAAGAAGTCATTAGCGACCCCAGCTATAAAGGGCAATTTGTGGTTTTTAGCATGCCTGAAAT
Organism: Helicobacter pylori; assembly: GCF_003637685.1. Taxonomy (GTDB): domain Bacteria; phylum Campylobacterota; class Campylobacteria; order Campylobacterales; family Helicobacteraceae; genus Helicobacter; species Helicobacter pylori_CJ. Next base: position 99,345 of record NZ_MVWW01000002.1, read on the forward strand.
TGGGGTTGTGGGCGCTAATTCTAAAGATGATGAATCCTTTTTTTCATGCGCAGGGGTTTTAGCGCGCCATTACAACGAATTTTTTTCTAACTCAAGGGCGGATTCTAGCTTGAGCGCTTATTTAAAAAAGCGCGGCGTTTTAGGGATTAGTGGGGTTGATACCAGGAGTTTGATCAAAACCTTACGCCATCATGGGTGCTTGATGATGGTCGCTTCCACGATAGAGCATGACAAAAACAAGCTTGAAGAAATTTTAAAAAACGCCCCTAAAATTTCTCACTCCCCCTTAGTGTCTAGCGTTTCCACGCCAAAAATAATCACGCACCAACGCACTACTTTTGATTTCAAAACCCTAGATTACAAGCCTTTTGATGAAAAAACTTCGCATAAAATTATCGCTGTGTTAGACTTTGGGGCTAAAGGCAATATTTTAAACGAGCTTCAAAATGTAGGGTTAAAAGCCCTTATTTACCCGCACCACACTAAGGCTAGCGAGCTGATTAAAGCCTATGAAAAAAAAGAAATTAGCGGGATTTTCCTCTCTAACGGCCCAGGCGATCCTTTGAGCTTGCAGCAAGAAATTGGAGAAATCAAGCGACTCATTGACGCTAAAATCCCCATGTTTGGCATTTGCTTAGGGCATCAATTGCTCTCTATCGCGCAAGGCTACCCTACCTACAAGCTCAAATTTGGCCATCATGGGAGCAACCACCCCGTTAAAAACCTAGAAACAAACGCCGTTGAAATCACCGCGCAAAACCACAACTATTGCGTCCCTGAAGAAATTGAAGAAATCGCTACTATCACGCACCGCAACCTTTTTGACAACACCATTGAGGGCGTGCGTTATAAAAACGCTCCCATTATCTCTGTCCAGCACCACCCAGAAAGCAGCCCAGGTCCTAAAGAGAGCCATTATATTTTTAAGGAATTTGTGGAATTATTGGAGGGTTTTTAGGGGTTTTTAAAACAACACCCATAAAGGTTGAAAAAGCGCTTTAAAAATAGATTTAAATCTTTTTATCAAAAAATCTCGCATTTACTCTAAATTAGTTCTCTTGCAATAGCATTCTCTCGCAATAATTATTATTGTTATTGCGACAAAACTTTTTAGAAGGAGTTATTATGGGAAGTATCGGCAGTATTGGCAAACCTATTGAAGGGTTTTTAGTGGCAGCCATTCAGTTTCCTGTGCCAATTGTCAACAGCCGTAAGGACATTGATCACAACATTGAAAGCATTATCAGAACCTTGCATGCGACTAAAGCGGGGTATCCGGGAGTGGAGCTTATCATTTTCCCTGAGTATAGCACGCAAGGTTTGAATACCGCTAAGTGGCTTAGCGAAGAGTTTTTATTAGATGTCCCAGGTAAAGAGACGGAAGCTTACGCTCAAGCGTGTAAAGAGGCGAAAGTTTATGGTGTTTTTTCAATCATGGAACGCAATCCTGATTCTAACAAAAACCCCTACAACACCGCCATTATCATTGATCCGTTAGGTAAAATCATTTTAAAATACCGCAAGCTATTCCCATGGAATCCCATTGAGCCATGGTATCCTGGGGATTTAGGAATGCCTGTGTGCGAGGGGCCTGGCGGATCAAAATTAGCCGTGTGCATTTGCCATGACGGCATGATTCCAGAGCTCGCCAGAGAAGCGGCCTATAAAGGGTGCAATGTGTATATCCGCATTTCAGGCTATAGCACTCAAGTCAATGATCAATGGATTTTGACCAACCGCTCCAACGCATGGCACAATTTGATGTATACCGTGAGCGTGAATTTAGCTGGCTATGATAATGTCTTTTACTACTTTGGTGAGGGGCAAATCTGTAACTTTGATGGCACGACTCTTGTTCAAGGGCACCGCAACCCTTGGGAGATTGTAACCGGGGAGATCTATCCTAAAATGGCAGACAACGCTCGCTTAAGCTGGGGCTTAGAAAACAACATTTACAACCTAGGCCATAGAGGGTATGTGGCTAAACCGGGCGGAGAACATGACGCAGGCTTAACCTACATCAAAGACTTAGCGGCCGGTAAATACAAATTGCCTTGGGAAGATCACATGAAAATCAAAGATGGCTCTATTTATGGCTACCCTACCACCGGTGGGCGTTTTGGGAAATAATCCCTAACCTTATATTTTGCTAGAACCTGTTTTTAAAGGTTCTAGCGTCTCCCCTATTTTAATTTTTTCAATCAATTTTTACAAATAGTCTTCTATTGTAGAGCATGTAAGACGACCCATAATAAGCGCAAGCGACCAAAAAAACGCATAGCCTATGTAAAACCATGTTATTTTTGATAAAGACCACCACCCCATTGTGGCTGATAGAGCGTTAAAATCTGTAATAATGCCATAGCCATAATAGATCATTCCCGCTAAACATGCCAATTTAAGAGCATGGTAGTAAGCGCTAATCCCAAAACCACCATCAAGATTGATAAAAGAATACGAGACCACGACCCCATGACAACTCCTTAAAAATTAAATGCTAGAGTATATCGTTTTTTTTGTTTGTCAAGGGGGTTTTATCAGTTAGATAGAGTGTTTTTAATGCTTATCTTTTAGGGATAAGCCTAAAAAACATTGTTTTTTATGCATGAAGCAATTATCGGTCATCTAATATATTAGCAATAAATATATTTGGAAATGTTGGAGCGGAACAAACAACCATATAAAGAAGAAACGAACCTGTTACTTCCCAAAAAGACCACCCATTAAAACTCCAAATGAGACACAAACCTATCATGGCTGCAACAACAATAGAACATAACGAAATGAATCTTAAGAAAGAGATTAAATTTTTTTGCCCCTCTGCGAGCTTGTCTTTTCTAAACGCCTCTTGCAAACCTTTCTCAGCCAATGGCTTGACGCCATCAACGATTGGTTTGGTATCTGGGAAAAAAATACTCATAGCCGCTCCTCCAATACCCATAGCAGCAGTAATGAAAGGATTGTTTTGGTTGGGATCAGAATTTTCTATCTCTTCCATCTCTCTTTTTAAGTTCTTCACAAACACGAGATATATGCCCCACGCAACCAACCATAAAAGCACCACCGCAACAGAAAAAATAGAATGCGCCATGCGACAAACCCTTTAAACATCAAATGTTGGAGTGTATCGTTTTTTTTTGTTTGTCAAGGGAGGTTGGCTAGAAAATCATATTATTAAGTGTTTTATAGGATAAAATGATAGCGTTTATAATATTTAAAGTTTAGCCCCTAATTGTAGCGCCACTAACAAGCCTTCCACATTCAGCCCCAACCCCACGCTTAAATTCTTGCTTGAGCTTTTAATATAAGGCTTATGAAAATCCTCTAAACGCACACAGTCCGCGCTTTCTTGCCATAAACCGCTCTCTAAATATTTTTCTATCTCGCTAGGATCAAACGCTTTTAAACGCGCTCTAAAAACCGATAGATCCAGCCATTCTAGTTTGGGAGAAATCAATGCCGAGCAGGTTAAAACCTCTATTTCATTGCCATTTTGGCGTTTTAAAAATTCAAGGGCTTCTCGCTTGTTTTGAGCTTTTCGTTGCATGTGACAACCCACGCTCACCACGCTATCAGCGACCACGATAGCGCAGTTGTTTGTGAGCAATTTTTTAGCTTTTTCTAATTTCCCCTTGCACGCCAAATAAACAAACTCCCTAGGGTCTGTGGTTTTTAGGCTTTCTTCATCAAAATAGAGCGCTTTTTGTTCAAACTCAATCCCATGCTCTTTTAAAAGATTCGCCCTAGCGCTGGATTGAGAGCCTAAAATAAGCTCCATGCTATCCCTCTAAAGCTTTAAGAGCGGTATTTTTCGCTAGATTGAGCGCGGCTTGCAAATTTTCAATATCCTTGCCCCCAGCGCTCGCAAAATCATCTCTCCCGCCCCCTTTGCCCCCTAAAATTTGTGCCACTTCATTAGCCCATGCGTTCGCTTTTATGGGCGCGTTTTTCACCCCGCATGCGAGAGTTATGCGTTCATTTTCTTTTTTAAACACCATAGCGAGCAATCTTTCATGCTTACTTTTCAATCGGTCAATCATTTCTTTAATGTCGCCATTTTCCACTACGCCCACTACCAAACTCATGCCATGGATTTTTTCAATCGGTAAATCCATAGAAACGGGAGATTTTTGGCTGTTTTTCACGCTCTCTTTAAGCTTGTTGATGCCGGCTATGACATCGTTATTTTTCAATAAAATCTTAGCGTTTTTAAGCTCTTTACTTTCTTCTTTAGCCAGTTGGTAAAAGGCTTTCCCGCACACCGCTTCAATGCGTCTGACCCCACTACTCACCCCGCTTTCTTTTACAATCCTAAACCCCCCAATAAGCCCGGTATTTTCCACATGAATGCCCCCACACAATTCAATGGACGCTTCTTTGAAGCTCACCACGCGCACATTTTCAGCGTATTTCTCGCTAAATAACGCTAACGCCCCCCTACTTTTAGCTTGATTTAAAGGCATATGCTCCACTTGGCTTTTTAAGTGCTTGAAAATTTGAGCGTTGACTAGATCTTCTACTTTTTCCAACTCTTCATCATTGAGCGCTTTAGCATGCGAGAAATCAAAGCGCAATCGTTTGGATTCTACTAAACTCCCCGCTTGACTCACATGCGAGCCTAAAACCTCTCTTAAAGCGCTCTGTAATAAATGCGTCGCGCTATGGTGTTTGGCAATTTCTAAACGCTCATCGCTCACTTGCGCGATCACTTGATCGCCTTTTTTTAGCGCTTTTTTGATTTCAAGGAGCGAAAAATTAAGCCCAAAAAAGTTTTTTGTGTCTAGCACCAAAGCCGCTTCTTCATCATCTTTTAAAAGCGCGCCCTTATCGCCTATAGCCCCCCCACCTTCTGCGTAAAAAGGGGTTTTTTCTAGCAACACCCAGACTTCTTGGTTAGGATTTGCTTCTGTTATTTCTTTAAAATCGCTATCAAAAAACCCTAAAGCTTTAGCAGGACATTCTGTCGTTTCATACCCCACAAATTCATTAGGCGCATAAGCGTTTAAAATAGCGCTAAAATCAGTGTTATTTTGTTTGCCTTTCCATGAAGCTTTAGAGCGTTTCACTTGCTCTTGCATGCAATTTTCAAAGCTTTGCATATCCACGCACGCCCCATGACTTCTTAGCATGTCGTTTGTTAAATCCAAAGGAAAACCAAAAGTGTCATAAAGCTTGAAAGCGATCTTGCCATCAAAAATCTTATTTTCATCCAAATGCTTTAAAGACAAGTTAAACAATTCCATGCCAGATTCCAAAGTCTCTAAAAAGCGCTCTTCTTCTTCAAAGCACTCTTTCATCACTATTTCTTTAGATTCTTTCAAATACGCATACGTGTTAGAAAATTGCTCGCACACCACACCCACGACTTTGTATAAAAACGCTTCTTTCAAGCCCATTAAATACCCATGCCTTAAGGCCCGCCTTAAAATGCGCCTTAAAACATAGCCACGGCCTTCTTTATTGAAATGCACCCCTTGAGCGAGCAAAAACGCTACCGCCCTTGCGTGATCGGCCACTACCCTAAAGCTTGGCTGAAACTCGCTCGTATAATCCAAACTTGTAAGCTCGCTGATTTCTGCCATTAAGGGCGCAAATAATGAAGAATCAAAATTATTGAGCTTATGCTCTAATAGCGCTTGCACCCTCTCTAATCCCATGCCTGTATCAATGCTAGGCTTTGGCAAGGGGGATAAAATGCCATTACTAGAGCGTTCGTATTGCATGAACACCAGATTCCAAATTTCTAAAAACCTATCGCCCTCGCCCCCAAAATAATCCTCGCTCCCCTTAAAGTGTTTTTCGCCTTGATCAATGTAGATTTCACTGCAAGGCCCGCAAGGCCCGCTATCGCCCATTTGCCAGAAATTATCTTTATCGCCCATTTTTTTAATCCTATCAACAGGCACAAACTTTTCCCATAATTTAACGGCTTCATCGTCTTTCTCATGCACGCTGATGTATAAATCTTTAGGTTTAAACCCTAAATTCTTGGTTACAAATTCCCACGCAAACAAAATCGCTTCTTCTTTGAAATAATCCCCAAAAGAGAAATTCCCTAACATTTCAAAGAGCGTGTGGTGCCTTGCGGTATAACCGACATTTTCTAAATCGTTATGCTTGCCGCCTGCGCGCATGCACAATTGCGAGCTTGTCGCTCTGGAAATGCTAGGGCGCGGCACCATCCCGGTAAAAATATCTTTAAATTGCACCATGCCAGCATTGGTAAAAAGCAAGGTAGCGTCATTAGGCACTAAAGGCATGCTGGGATAAATCTCATGCCCTTTATTTTGAAAAAATTGTAAAAATTCGTTGCGAATGTCCATGGGTATTCCTTTTTGTCGTTTTATCGCGCGCTTTAAAGCTATTTTATAGCTCTTTTAAGTTGTTTTTTTAAAAAGATAGTTTATTATACTTTAAACATCCAAAATAAAGGAGAAAACCATGTTCCATGAATTTAGAGACGAAATCAGCGTGTTAAAAGCGAATAATCCGCATTTTGATAAGATTTTTGAGAAACACAACCAGCTTGATGATGACATCAAAACCGCTGAGCAACAAAACGCTAGCGACGCTGAAGTCAGCCACATGAAAAAACAAAAATTAAAATTAAAAGATGAAATCCACAGCATGATCATAGAATATAGAGAAAAGCAAAAATCCGATCATGTTTAAGATTTAGTCATCTTTGTGAAAACACGCTAAAACGCTTTTTAAGGAGCGTTTTCGCTTTATTGCTTGGTTAGACTTAACGCTTTGATTTTGAATTGAAGCGGTAGGTTGTTTTCAGCTTTATTCCCACCATGAGCTTTATTAATATTTTAATGTTCTTTACATTTTTAAAAAATGGGTTTTTAAAACTTTAGTTTTATCGTTTTGACTCTCATTTTGTTGTAAAAATCATTTTATTAAAGTTTTATTTTATTTTCTTAAAAAGATAGGAAGTCTTTGAAACCATTCTCCCCCTTTTAGCCCCACTAATCCCCAAAAAGAAGCGCTTTTTAAAAACTATCGCTTAAATTAGCGTCAAGTTTTCTACTAACCAATACCAAAAACGCTAAAAAGGATTTTTCATCAAACCCCCCAAAAAGGGAGTTCAAAAGAAAGGGTTTAAAAAAGAAAGAGTTTAAAAAAGAAAGGGTTTAAAAAAGAAAGGGTTTAAAAAAGAAAGGGTTTAAAAAAGAAAGGGTTTAAAAAAGAAAGACTTTAAAAAAGAAAGACTTTAAAAAAGAAAGACTTTAAAAAAGAAAGGGTTTAAAAAAGAAAGACTTTAAAAAAGAAAGACTTTAAAAAAGAAAGACTTTAAAAAAGAAAGACTTTAAAAAAGAAAGACTTTAAAAAAGAAAGACTTTAAAAAAGAAAGACTTTAAAAAAGAAACCCCCAAACAAAGGCTTCAAAACAAAAACCCCCCAAAAAAAAGAGAGTTCAAAATAAGAAACCCCTTAAAAAGAGAGTTCCACAAAAAAAAGAGAATTTAATGCGAGCTTTTAATACGCAAACACGTAATTCAAATACACGCTATAGAGTCTGCGGTATTGGAGTTGAGTGCCTAGCAAAGAATAGTAATTCGTGTTGATCGTAGGGATCTTCACGCCTAATTCCACGCCATGCTGTGCAACATGATCGCTCGCTTTCTTTTTGTTTTTAGCGAGATTCATCCTCAAGCCTAAATTGAATAAGAATTGGAAATTCGCCACATTCATTTTAGCACTGTAAAAATTATTGAAAGTCGCTAAATTCACATACTGGGAATTGAGCCACGAAGTGCCGGCTAAGGCGATACCCCCAAACACCCCAAAAGAAATCTTGCTGTTTTTAGTGGCTTTGTCATTGATGAAGTTATAGAGGACATCTGTCCCTACCCCATAAGTGAACACATCAGAGGCTGAATTGAAAAAGCTGGATTTGATATAAGCATGGTTATAGTCAAAAAAGCCGTAATACCTTAATCCCCATCTTCTTTTTTCACCAAAAAATTGCTTATAGCCCACTTGCACGCCGATCCCATTCATCGCGCCGTTGTTGGTTTGAGAGCTGATCAAGCCAACGCGTCTGAAAGGGTTATGCCCTAATTCTTGCGTGGCGCTTAATAATTGCGAATAAGCGTTCTGGTTGACTTGATAAACGGCCTGTAAGCCCCCGGGGTTATTAGGGTTAGTGGATTGGCTTATCAAATTCTTAAGGAATGGGGAATTGGGCGTGTTTGAAGCGGTCGTGGTGATGCTGTTATAAGTGCTGTTTAAAGTGCTAAGACTGCCTCTAAAATCAAGTATCGTGCGCGCCAACAACTCAGATTGCTTGATTTGCTCGGCTCGAGAGCCAAAATGCGCAAGGCTGTTATTTAAAGCCGTTATGGTCTCTTCCACATACGCGCAACCGGCCCCCCAAGTGTTGTTAGTAACCCCTTCATTAGGCAATGTCCCACCCCCATTGTGGCAAGCTGCCAAGTAGTCTGTAACGAAATGTGTAGGGATAGCGTTGAGATTGGTTTTGATTTGATCGGCTAGTTCAAGCATCTTGGCTTGCGCTTGCGCATGGTTGAGCATGTTTTGAGCGAAAGCCCTGTCAGCAGAGGTGTAAGGGTTGAAATCTTGCGGCGCGTTTTGATTGCTTTGCTGGTTAGTATTAAGGCTTTGAGCTTGCGTTACGATTTCTTGGGCGTTTTTGATCATGTTAGTAACGGCGCTAAACTCAGCGCTAAAGATTTGGCACGCATTCCCGTTTGCACTGATATTCCATGGGCTGCCATTACCCGGAGTGTTTTCACTATGCGTGGATCGCACCAAAGGGCATTGGGTGTTAAGGACATTCATGATCGTGCTGGCTTGTTCCAAAAGGTTTTGAGCGGTATTGGTGAATTGGAATGTTTGCGTTTCTTTGTTGTTATTACTAGTGCTAGTGACACCATTACTGCTGCCATTTTTTTGACAGAATTGATTCACACCGCCATTAATATCAGCAGTTTGTTTGCATTCGTAGGTGTATTCTACTTTCACTTCTGTGCCTTTCCCGTCTAAGACAGGAAACCCATTCCCACTCTTTAAAGCCTGTTGGATAGCTTGATAGGCTTTATTGAGTTTTTCAAATTCTGGGATAGACATGGATTTACCAGGTCCAGTAGCCTCATACCGGTTGCAAGTGATGCTCGTTGAATAAGATCCTGGTTGATTATTAAAGATCACGCTGCCAGGCCCACTCCCTGTGCCATTGCCGTTCCCGCACATTATCGCATAGCCTATCACGTTCCACAACCCCACCGCCGCATTGAGCGCTAAAGAGACGGCTTGATAGGCGGGGGAATTGGTTTTTTCGCCGGTCAACCCTTGCGTGTTTGCTTTTAAATTATCGATCGCAGCGTTGATTTCTGAAGGGCTGCTCGCGTTCGTTACCGCACGATTAAGGTTGTTGAAATTGTTTAAAAGGTTGCTCAAATTCTCATAAGTGTCTGAGAGTTTTTTCAATTCGCCGGTGTTTTTCACCATTTGAGCGGCTTCACCGATTTGATAGCCCGCGCTGATAAAAAAGCCGTTGTCTTCAGCGTTTAAAAGCGATGAAGCGAGAGAGAGAGAGAGAGAGAGAGTAAAAGGGTTTTTTTCATAAATTTTCTCCTTGAAATAAAATTGAAATGGTTGGGTAAGTCTTGTAAAAAGCGTCTTAATAAAACTCTTTAACAAGATTTCGTTAATTATAGCATAAATTGGTGGGATTTTTGCGCTAATGGGGCGTTTTGTTGTTTCAAAAAAAAAAAAAAGGGTTTTTTGGGGTGTTTTGGAGCTATTTTAAATGATTAGAAAGGTTTTAAAATTTGTTTTAATCAAAGATAGCGATAAAATGGGGGTTTGATTGCTTGCTGGGATCGTTTTAGATTTGGCTGTAAAACTCTTCAAGGGGTATTTTAAAATAACATTCCCCCTAATAACGCTTAAGAAACCACCGCTAAAATCAAGCTTTTTCATTTTGTCATGAAGCACCCAAACACTAGAGATATTTGGGATTTCTGCTTGAGTGGTTTTAAGGGGGATTTTAATCGTTTTTACCGCTAGCGCTCCATAAAAGCCAGGCCAAGATTAAACAAGATTAAACAAGATTAAACAAGATTAAACAAGATTAAACAAGATTAAACAAGATTAAACAAGATTAAACAAGATTAAACAAGATTAAACAAGATTAAACAAGATTAAATAAGATTAAACAAGATTAAATAAGATTAAACAAGATTAAATAAGATTAAACAAGATTAAATAAGATTAAACAAGATTAAACAAGATTAAATAAGATTAAATAAGATTAAACAAGATTAAATAAGATTAAACAAGATTAAATAAGATTAAATAAGATTAAACAAGATTAAATAAGATTAAACAAGATTAAACAAGATTAAACAAGATTAAACAAGATTAAACAAGATTAAAAGGGCATGCCCCCCATTAGCCCTAATCAAAAACTTAATGCTGTTTAAAAGGGCTATCCACGACCTTTTTCCTGTCCACAATGTAGGGGATTAAAGCCATGTGGCGGGCTCTTTTGATCGCCACTTCCACCCTCTCTTGCCACTTTTTGCTATTGCCTGTCAACCTCCTTGGCATGATTTTATAGCGCTCTGATAGCGTGTGCTTGAGCATGTCTAAATCTTTATAGTCAATAAAGCTGATTTTAGCTTCGGTGTATTTGCAATAGCGCTTTGAATAGCGTTTTCTTTCCATAATGTCTCCTTAAATTTTCACCCTTAAAAGGGGATTTCTTCTTCATCAATGTTGATTTCAGGCACGCTGTTTTGATACTTGGACGGCTGTGCTTGTAAATTCTCTTTAGCGTAAGCGTTTTGCGGGTAGCTTTGGGCTTGGTTAAAAGGATCCTGGCTAGGAGCGTTATAATTAGTGGGATAAGCGTTGTTGGAATGCTCATGCGTCATGCTATCTTGCATAGCGTTTGCTTGAGGATTGTCTGATTTTTTATCCATAAATTGCAACGAGTCCACTGTGATAATGTGGCGAGAATTTTTTTTGCCCGTTTGATCCATCCAACTCTCATAAGTCAAACGCCCTTCTATCAAAACGCTTGAACCCTTGCTCAAATACTGGTTAGCGATTTCAGCCGTTCGCCCGAACAAACGAGCGTCTATGAAGCACACTTCTTCGCCTAGCGTGCCGTCTTGCTTTTTGAAACGCCTGCTTGTGGCTAAACCTATTGTAGCCGCAGCCGAACCGCTAGGCAAATATTTCAACTCCACATTCCTAGTCAAACGCCCTACCATAATCACTTTATTAAACATGATAAGCCCTTATTCGCTATGAGATCCTGTGCTTTTTGCTTCCTCTGCGTGGTGAGAATGCGCGTGTTCGGTTTTTTCGTGTTTTTCTTTAGCGTGCGATGGCTTTTTATTGGCCCTATCCACTAACGCATGCCACGCTTCTACTTCCTTCTTGCTTTCGTATTTGATCACAATGAAACGCAACACGTCTTCATTGATGCGATACAATCGTTCAAGCTCTAAAATCATTGACGGATCTGCTTTGAAATACGCCACATAATAATAGCCTCTTTTGTGTTTTTTGATTTCATAGGCTAAATTACGCATGCCCATATCCAGGCTCGTTTCAATCACGCCATGATGCTTAGTGATCACTTCTCTGTAAAATTCAATTTTGGATTTAATCTCTTCTTCTACTAAAGTAGGTTTGAGAATAAACATCGTTTCATAATGCCTCATCCATTCTCCTTGTGGTTGTATAGCCCTTTTTTTACTAAAAAAGAGCAAGGTCTAAAAAACTTTTGATTATACCTTGCTTTCGCTTGTTTTTGGATTAAATTTAGTTTTTTTGAAATCATTAAAACCCAAAACTAAAACATCTTTCAGCATTTTTCAAGGGTTAATGATTTTTTGAATGGAGGTCAAATACAAAAAGCCCAATTCCTTTTGCCCTTGCATGCTTTGAAGGTGCCATAACCTAAAAATTTCAAAAACCCTCTTATAGCCGGCTTCTTTCAAACGCAGGGCGTTTTTGGCGTAATTTTCAGCAATTTCTTTAGGGGGAGAGTAGCCTAAAACTTCTTTAGCGTCCACTAAACCGGTCGTTTTAATGTGGGCGAAAAATAAAAAAAGCTGGTAGAAATACCGCTCCAACCCCCTTAAAATATCCGCATCCTTTTTGCCCTCTTTTAACAAATAATCATAAATATCAAGCACGCTTTTTTTCAAAAAAAGCCCTAAAATGAGCTTTTGCAAATCCATATCCCCCGCATTAGAGCTTAACTCTTGAATGTCTTCTAAAGTGATGGGCGTATTTAAAACCGCTAGCTTGTCTAAATCGTTAAACGAAACGCCTAAATCTTCGTTATTGGTTTCAAAAAGAGCGTTTAAAAGATGGCTGCTGATGTCTAAATGTAAAACATTAGCCCTTTCTTGTAAGAATTTCAAACTCTCCCAAGCTTTAGGGGTAAAAAAGCGTGCGCAGATCGCTTCATCTTTCAAGGGGCTTTTTTGGAAAAATTTAATGATAGTATCGCTAGTGTATTTGTATTTGGTGGTGTCGCTTTTAGAATTATAAAGCCCTATGACAAGCCTGTTATGGCTAGGCCGCTCTAGGGCTTTTAAAAAAAGATTGATATCATTTTCCTTAAATTTCTTATGCAGCGCAAAATCCAGTTTTAAAATGACTAGACTGCTCCCTCCAAATAAAGAATCCTGCTCTAAAAGGGTCGCAATCTGATTTTTTTCATAATCGCTCGCATAAAAAAGCGAAGTTTCTGTGTCAGGGTTATTGCGTTTAAAAAGCGCGCTAATCGTTTGAATATAATAATGGATGAAAAAATCAAACTCCCCATACAAAAACACCGCTTTAGGGAGGCGTTGTTTTAAATAATGGTCCAAATCTTTACGATACATGCTCTTTAATCCTTTCTGTGATTTCGCCTCTAACTTGCCCTAAAATCAAATCCGCATGCGTGATTTTAACGCGCACCTTTTCTAACGGCTTAAAAACCTCGTTCGTTTTGATCAAAACTTTAAGCCCTATAAATTCTTTTAACCCCACCACCACCCAATCTTTAACCTCTAAAACCACGCCCAAAAACTCTTTTTCTAAACACTCTAAAGCCAAGCGGGCGAATTTGCGCTTGATGAAATCCCTTTCAATCAAAGCGGTCTTTTTTTGTAAAGCGTTCAATTCAGAGCATAATTCAGGCGTTTCTTCTAATAAATACGAGCAGCCTTTAGCTTGATGGAACAATAATTCTTTTAAAAGCCTGTGTAAGGCTAGATCGCTGTATCGTCTAATGGGCGAAGTGAAATGCGTATAGCTAGCAAACCCCAAACCAAAATGGCTTTCTTGCAGGGGGCTATAAAGGGCTAAATTTTGAGACTTGATGATTAGGCGTGAAACTTCTCTTTCTATACTCTTTTCTTTGGCTATCTTTAAGGCATGCTCTAAAAAAGGAAAAAAGCCCATGTTTTTAGGGCGTGCAATCTCATAATCAAAAAGCTTAGCGTAGAGGCGTTTTTGCTGCTCCAAACTCGGCTCTTTATGGGTGCGGTATATCCCTTTATTGTGAAAATACTCATCTAATAACCTTGCGCTAGATTGGTTGGCTAAGAGCATGGCTTCTTCTATAAGGGTGTGTGCACCGCTTTCTTTTTCTGTTTCAATTTTTTCTATACGCCCTTCTTTATTTAAATACAGCTTGTTTTCAAAGGAATTGAAATTAAACCCCTTTTTTAAACGCTCCTTTTTTAACTTTAAAGCCATCTCTAAAAACCCCAAAAGGCTTTGTTGCAAATCTTTATCTAAAGAGCTTTGATTAGCGCTTAAAAAATGATTGATTTCTTCATAAGTGCAATTAGCCCTAACTTCAATAACGCCTTGAGATAATCGGGCGTTTTTCAAATCATCTAAAGGGATTTCATACACTAAAGCCAGGCGTTTTTCAAACGCTTTTAATGAGCATGCCCCTTGAGACAAACTCAAAGGCAGCATGGGATAGACGCTATTAGGGAAATACACGCTAAAGCCCCTAAGCCTAGCTTCTTTATCCAAACTGGAATGTTTCGGCACAAATTCGCTCACGTCAGCGACCGCCACAAACAAAACCCTTTTTTCTTGATCATAAAAAATCGCATCGTCAAAATCTTTAGCGTCTTTGGGGTCAATGGTGATAAAAGGGATATGAGAGTAATTGATCCTGTCTTTAAAATCGCTCGCTTTGAGTTGCGCGTAATATTGCGCTAAATTCAGGCAATCTTTTGAAAAATCTTTCACCCTGTCAAAAAGGCTTAAAGAAAGGTTTTCATCTATTAAAGGGTCTTCTAAAGCCCCTAAAATTTCGCTGATTTCACGCTTTTTAAGATCGATCTTTACCACGCAATGCCTGGGCAATTCCAATAACGATCTTTGGCTGTGCTTTAAAGAAACAGGTTTTTTAAAAGGCTCTTTAAAAGGGATAGCCACAATCTGGTTTTTTTCTTTCGCCAAGTAAGCTATCATCGTGTCTTGCGCATCAAAAAGAGCGGCTTTAAAAAAGGCTATGGGGCGTTTTTTAGAACATTCTATTTGGCATAAAATCAAAGCGTCTGTTTTAAAAGATGGGGGTAAATTTTTGATTAAAGGGTCTTTAGGGTAATGTTTCGCCAAAGAAACGAAAAACGCCTTATTTTTTACCCTTTCAATCTTGCCTATATCAAAGCCTTCTTTTAAAAGATAGCGATCCTTGTTTGATCGAAGCGCTTCTTTTAAAACGCCCTTTTCTATTAGGGGGGCGAATCGCTTAGGGATCTTTTTAACCCCAAAAAACAGGCTTCTTAAAAACCCTTGCATCAAAAAACACTTCGCATGACTTCAAACGCTTTTGAATAAGGGATTTGAGAAGCGCTGAATTTTTCAAAACTTAAAGCAGCTTGATAGATGAGCATGTCTTTCCCGTCTTGAAAAGGGGTTTCTAACTCTTTAGCCAGAGACAAAAAGGGCGTTAAAAACCCATACGCCAAATCATAAGCGAGCTGGCCCCCTTTAAAATACCCTTTCAAAACCTCTTTATTCAAAGGCAATTCGTTATGCAAACTCGCTGAAGTAGCGTTAATGATCAAATCAAAAGCGCTTTTAGGAGGATCCATAAAACAATCACAGCCCAAGCGTTGGAAAAAATCCAATCCCCTAGAAGAGCGGTTTAACACGCTCACCTTCAAGCCTTGTTTTTTCAATTCGCACGCTAGGGCTTTAGCGCTCCCCCCAGTGCCTAAAATCAAAGCGTTTTGGTAGTTTTGGTGTTTTAAAGAAAGATAAAACCCTAAAGCGTCGGTATTGTAACCCACAAGCTCATCATTTTCTAAAACAAGCGTATTGACTGCTCCGCATTCAAGCGCAATGCCCTTGATTTTGTCGCAAATTTGAAACGCCCTTTCTTTAAAGGGTAAGGTTACATTAGCCCCACTCAATCCTAAATGCAAGAACTCGCTTTTGATGTGGCTTTCTAAAGGGAGTAATATGGGGTGGTAATGCCCCAAAAACCCTAATTTTTTTTGAAAAGTCAAAAAACAAGCGTTATGGATTAAGGGCGATTTGGAATGTTTAATGGGATTTCCAAAAACCCCAAAAGATTTTAATTTCATTATTCTTTCATTCAGCCTTTTTTAAAAGTTTTAAAAACACATAGCCCTTTGTTTTATTAGAAAATTCAATTTCAGCCCAATCGTTTTGGATTTCTAAAACCTTCACGCTTGTATCTTTGGTGAGTGAGCCAATGATTTTACCTTTTGTGCTGGGAAAAGCGCGCACATTCACGCCACTGACTGCGACCTTATACTCTAAAGGTTTTTTTCCCATTGTAGAGATTGTGGGGGTTTTTTGATTCTTTTGAACGGGCGAGGCGCTGTTTTGTTTAGACTCGTTTTGGATCTCTTGCTCTTGTTTAGTTTCTTGCTTGGTTTCTTGCTTTTGTGCGGCTGTTTCTAAAGGTGGCGCTGTGTCTTTGGTGGGGCTTTCTTCTGTGGCGGTTGTGGTCGTGTTGGCTTCTTCTTGTTTGGGCGAAAGCGCGCGGTTTTGGCGCTCTGTCTCGGTTTTTTCTGCATTTGGGCCTATTGGAGCGCTGTCTTTTTTCACATAAAAACCAAGCGTAGCATGCGCTAAAGCATACAACAACATGAACGCCAAAACCACCAACAAAGGCTGCATAAAAAGTTTTAAAGAAGATTTCATCTCAGTTTTCATTCCTACCCTCAACGCTTTTCAAAATCAATCCTAGGGTCAATCATCACGCAGAGCAAATCGCTTATCAAACTCGCTACCAAACCTAAAAGCGTGAAAATATAAAGCGAACCAAACACAACGGGATAATCCCTACTCACAATGCTTTCATACCCTAAAAGCCCTAACCCGTCTAGGCTAAAAACAATCTCTATCAATAAGCTTGAGCTAAAAAACATGCCCAAAAAAGCCTGCGGAAAACCCGCTACCACTAATAAAATCGCATTGCGGAACACATGCGCATAAAAAATACGCCCCACTGAACAGCCCTTAGCCTTAGCGCTCAGTACATAGAGCTTGCCCATTTCATCTAAAAAAGAGTTTTTCACTAAAAGCGTGAGGCTTGCAAAACCCCCTAAAGAAATGCAAAGAACGGGCAAAGTGATATGCCATAAATAATCCTTGATTTTACCTAACGCGCTCAAACTTTCAAAATTATCGCTCACTAGCCCTTTTAAAGGGAACCAATGCCAATAATTCCCTCCAGCAAAAAACACGATCAACACCACCGCAAACAAAAAGGCCGGGATAGCGTTAGCGACAATGATCACCACGCTGCTTAACACATCTAAAGGCTCGTTATTGCGTTTGGCCTTGAAAATCCCTAAAGGGATAGAGATAAGATAAATCAAAAGCGTGCTAAAAAGCCCTAACGAAATGGATACCGGCAATTTTTCCTTAATCAAATCTATCACTTTAATCTGGCGGTAAAAACTCTCCCCAAAATCAAATTGCACATATTTTTTGAGCATGAGAAGGTAGCGCTCCCCTATGGGCTTGTCAAAACCATAGAGTTTTTTTAAATTTTCTAACAAATCGCTCTCTAACCCTTGAGACGCCCTATACGAACGCTCTTTAACAAGACCTTGAATCTCTTTGGACTGCGTGTTATTGATTTTAGCCATCATCTGCTCAATAGGCCCTCCTGGGGCGGATTGGATCAGAAAAAAATTAATCGTCATGATGGCCAATAAAGTAGGGATAATCAAAAGCAAGCGTTTGAGGATGTAAGCAATCATTTAGGACCCCTTTCTTTTTTTATCCACCATAAATACGGCGAAAATCCATAGCTAGGGCTGATTTCAGGCATGCCAATATAATTATACGCTGCGACCCTGTAATTAGGCAAATAAAAATGCGGTATCACATAAAACCCCCACAACAACACCCTATCCATCGCTTGAATGGCGGCCAATTGCTCCTTATAATCTTTAGCGTTAATGATTTTTTCAATCAAATCATCTACCGCTTTACTAGAGATTCCCGCATAATTCCTTGCGCCTTTTTCTTTAGCGCTCAAAGAGCCAAAATAAAAGCGCTGCTCATTACCCGGGAAAGACGATTGGCCAATCACTCCTACAATCATGTCAAAATCATAGCTTTTGACCCGATTGACATACTGGCTTAAATCCACTCTTTGGATTTTCATGTCAATCCCTAACACCCTTAAGTTTTTAGCAAAAGCTAAAGCCAGCCTTTCAAACGCCGGGCTGTTTAAAAGCAAAGTGAAACTGAAAGGCTTGTTATTCTTATCTACCAAACGCATGTTTTTGTAAGAAAAGCCCGCACTCTCTAAAAGCTTTTGAGCGTATTTTAAATTTTCCCTCAAATTATCGCCCAAAACATCAGCCCCATCGGTTCTAGGCACGACATAAGGCTCTTTAAAAACCCTTTCATCCAGACTCTTTTCATAAGGGGCTAACAGAACTTTTTCTTCAGGGCTTGGGAGTGGAGGGGACGCATAGACAGAGTTGCTGAAAAAACTAGTGGTGCGCTTGTATTGCGAAAAAAACAAATTTTTATTCGCCCATTCAAAATCAAACGCATAAAATAAGGCTTCACGCACCCTTTTATCCTTAAAAATTTCTCTTCGTGTGTTGAAGAAAAACCCTTGCATGCCGCTTGGCATTTTATGGGCTATGAGGTATTTAGTGATTTTTTTATTATCCATAGCTTTCCCCACATAGCCCCTAGCCCAAATTTTAGCCGTGCTTTCAATGCGCCAATCATACGCCCCACTCAAAAAAGCCTGTAAGGCGATGGTTTCGTCTTTGTAATATTCAAACTTAACTTCATCAAAATTGAATTGCCCCTTTCTGCTGGGCAAATTCCTCGCCCAATAATTAGGGTTTCTTTGGTAGGTGATTTTCTTACCCACATCAAAAGAAGCGATCACATAAGGACCGCTAGAAACAGGAATGAGTAAGGGGTTTTTTTCAAAATAATCCTTTTGAAACGCTTTTTTGGAAAAGATCTGCAACTGCCCTAAAATGAGAGGCAACTCTTTATTTTCAGTGGTTTTGAAAATGAATTTAACATGGTGTTTGTCTAAGATAACCGCCTTTTTAACATCTTGGTAATACTGCCGATAAATAGGCGATCCCAATTTCATGATCGTATCAAAGCTAAACTTCACATCGCTCGCTAAAATGGGGGCGTTGTTGCTAAATCTCGCTCTTTTATCTAAGGTAAAAACCACATAGCTGTTATCCTTAGCCACTTCAGCGTCTTTAGCGATTAAGGGATATTCCGCAAAAGGTTCGTCCAAGCTTTGCACCATTAAAGTGTCATAAATGAGATCCAATCCTTCAGCTTTAGTGCCTTTGAGCGCAAAAGGGTTCAGGCTATCAAAAGTCCCTATAGCGTCATTCCTCAAAACACCGCCTTTTTTAGCGTTAGGGTTAGCGTATTCAAAATGCGTGAAATTGTCTTTATATTTAGGCTCTTCGCCCAAGTATAAATAAGGCGTGGCCCTAAGAAAACAAAACACCCCTAACCATAAACCTAAAATTTTAAAGACCACTCAAATTAACCCCATCAATTCTTTAGCCTTTTGGTAAGTCGCTCTCGCTAAAGGCCTGGCTTTTTCAGTGCCGCAATTTAAAACGGCTTTCATCTCATCATCGCTGATTTCTCTGTATCTTTCTTGGATAGGCTTTAAAGATTGGATCACTACTTCAGCTAATTCCTTTTTAAAATCCCCATAGCCCTTATTTTTGAAACGCTCTTCTATCTTTTCTGGGCTTTCATCGCTTAAAAGCATGTAGATATTCAAAAGGTTAAAAATGCCCTCTCTTTTTTCATCAAAGGCAATAACGCCCATAGAATCCGTGGCCGCTTTTTTGATTTTTTTCACAATAACATCCGGCTCATCTAAAAGGAAAATCGCATGGTTAGCCCCTTTATGCGATTTACTCATCTTCACTTTTGGATCGTCTAGCCCCATAACCCTTGCCCCCACTTTAGCGATCAAAGGCTCTGGCACTTTAAAGCAGTCTCCAAAATCCCTGTTAAATTTTTCTGCAACGTTTCGCGTGAGCTCTAAATGCTGTTTTTGATCTTCGCCCACTGGCACTAAATCGCTTTGGTATAATAAAATATCTGACGCCATTAAAATAGGGTAATTGAAAAGCCCCACGTTCACGCTTTTAGGGTTTTTTAAAGACTTGTCTTTGAATTGCGTCATTCGTTGCATTTCCCCCATAGAAACCTGGCAATCTAGTAGCCATGCCAAAGCCGGGTGCTCATCCACTTCACTTTGAATGAATAACCCCGATTGATTAGGATCAATCCCGCAAGCTAAAAGCAATTTAACCAGCTCATAGGTTTGGGATTTTAAAAATGTAGGCTCTATGGGGAGGGTGATCGCATGCGAATTGACGATACAAAAAAGGTTTTCATACTCATCTTGCAATTCTACCCAATGCTTGATCGCTCCTAGATAGTTGCCCAAGTGGATTTGCCCGGTAGGTTGGATGCCTGAAAAGACTCGTTTTTTTTGCATGTTGTTTCTCGTTGGTTTAGTTAGTGTTATTGTAACCACCTAATTTTAATATTTTAATTTATCTTGGTTTTTAAGAGCGCCTGATCCCAGAAAAGAGTAACACTTCATAGCTCAATTTTTCAAACGCCATGTTTTGGAAAAAATGTTTTTTTTGCTTGAAACTCAGCGTTGAACCCCCCAAAAGACCGCATTTTTTAAGGTAATTCAAGCAGTCTTGTTTGCGGTTGAAATAAAGGGAAAAGCGCTTGTTTTCTAATTCTATTTGAAAATGTTTAAAGGCGTTTTTAATCAAGGATTTGAGCGTTTTGAGATCCCTTAAAGGCGAAGGCGTGCCTAAAAACTCATGCACTTCATGCAAACTAAAATCCGTATGGATAGCTAAAGCGGCCTCCTTACTAGAAAGAGCGATTTTTTCTAAAACGCTTTTTAAATCCCTAGCCCATTGTAAAGATGAAGAAGACACAACTAGATCGTAAGCGTGAAAAACATGTTCTTCAAAATTTGCATGCTCTAAAGAGATTTTTTGAATGTTGATAGAATGCGTGGGGTGCAATTTGAGCATGTTCATGGAATTATCCAAAGCGATAAAATTTTCAATCACAATATTTTGTTGCTCTAAGGCGTTAAAAACAGCCCCACTCCCTGATCCGAGATCCAAAACTTTAGCGTAATGTTTTTGTTTTAAAAATTGGACAAGATGAATAGCGATTTGCTGCTGGATATGGGCGAAGAGATGGTAAGTTTTGGCATGCCGATTGAATGCATGCTGATTAAATGAATGAAAAGAGTCCAACACCACCGCCTTAACGCGCCATGCTTAAAATTAAAACTAAATTTTAGTGTATTCTTAGCAAATTTTAGATAAGATTAAGCCTAATTTTTTCTAAATTTTAGGGATTTAAGGAATCAGTGTTTATGACAAGCGCTCTGTTAGGCTTACAAATTGTTTTAGCGGTATTGATTGTGGTGGTGGTTTTGTTGCAAAAAAGTTCTAGCATCGGCTTAGGGGCTTATAGCGGGAGCAACGATTCTTTATTTGGCGCTAAAGGGCCCGCAAGCTTTATGGCGAAATTGACCATGTTTTTAGGCTTATTGTTTGTCATCAACACCATCGCTTTGGGCTATTTTTACAACAAAGAATACGGCAAGAGCGTTTTAGATGAAACTAAAACCAATAAAGAGCTTTCGCCCTTAGTCCCTGCCACCGGCACGCTCAACCCTACGCTTAATCCCACACTCAACCCAACGCTCAACCCTTTAGAGCAAGCCCCCACTAACCCTTTAATGCCACAACAAACGCCTAACGAACTCCCTAAAGAGCCAGCCAAAACGCCTTTTGTTGAAAGCCCCAAACAGAATGAAAAGAATGAAAAGAATGAAAAGAATGAAAAGAATGAAAAGAATGAAAAGAATGAAAAGAATGAAAAGAATGAAAAGAATGATGCCAAAGAAAATGGCATAAAGGGTGTTGAAAAAACCAAAGAGAACGCCAAAACACCCCCAACCACCCACCAAAAGCCTAAACCGCACGCGCAAACCAACGCCCACACAAACCAAAAAAAGGATGAAAAATAATGTTACAAGCCATTTATAACGAAACCAAAGATTTGATGCAAAAAAGCGTTCAAGCTTTAAACAGGGATTTTTCCACTCTAAGGAGCGCGAAAGTTTCAGTCAATATTTTAGATCACATCAAAGTGGATTATTACGGCACGCCCACCGCTTTAAACCAAGTCGGATCCGTGATGAGTTTGGATGCGACCACCATTCAAATCAGCCCATGGGAAAAAAACCTGCTCAAAGAAATTGAACGATCCATTCAAGAAGCCAATATCGGCGTCAATCCTAATAACGACGGCGAAACGATCAAGCTTTTTTTCCCACCCATGACAAGTGAGCAAAGGAAACTCATCGCAAAAGACGCCAAAGCGATGGGCGAAAAGGCTAAAGTGGCTGTGAGGAATATCCGCCAAGACGCTAACAACCAGGTGAAAAAATTAGAAAAAGACAAAGAAATCAGCGAAGATGAAAGCAAGAAAGCCCAAGAGCAGATCCAAAAAATCACCGATGACGCCATTAAAAAAATTGATGAAAGCGTGAAAAACAAAGAAGACGCGATCTTAAAGGTCTAAACCATGGATATTAAGGCATGTTATCAAAACGCTCAAGCTTTGTTAGAGGGGCATTTCTTGCTCAGCAGCGGGTTTCATTCCAATTATTATTTGCAATCCGCTAAAGTCTTAGAATATCCCAAACTAGCCGAACGATTAGCTAAAGAATTAGCCAAACAAATCCAAGAAGCTCATTTGAATATTGAATGCGTTTGCTCGCCTGCGATTGGGGGGATCTTGGCTGGGTATGAGCTTGCAAGGGCTTTGGGCGTGCGTTTTATCTTCACTGAAAGGGTGGATAATATCATGACATTAAGGCGTGGTTTTGAAGTGAAAAAAAATGAAAGGATTTTAGTGTGTGAAGACATTGTCACTACGGGAAAATCCGCTATGGAATGCGCTAAAGTCTTAGAAGAAAAGGGCGCTCAAATCGTGGCTTTTGGCGCTCTAGCCAATCGGGGCATTTGCAAACGCGCTCATTCTCATTTAAAAGCTCAAGAGGGTGCGTGTTTGCCTAGCCATTTGCCCTTATTTGCTTTAGAAGATTTTGTTTTTGACATGCATAAGCCTAGCTCTTGCCCTTTATGCGCTACTAGCATCGCTATCAAACCGGGAAGTCGTGGCAACTAGAAAAACCAAAAAAAATAAAACCCCAGAAAAAAAACGTGCTTTAGAAAGCCCTTTAAAAGGGCTGTATCTTTCTTTGCGCTTAAAGGCTTTCATCACCGATATTTTTATGATTTATACCCCCATGCTTTACATAATGACTTATGCGATTTTAGGGAGCGCGAAGGATTTTAGGGAAAACCAGAGCGCGATTTTTTTATGCCTGCTTTTTTACGCCCTAACGCACAGCTTTTTTATCGCTTTTAAATCCCAAAGCCCTGGAATGCGTTACGCTCAGTTTAAATTGGTCAAAAATAATGGCGAAAAAGTGGGCTTTTTTTTAGCGTTGTGGCGCTTTGTTTTGTGGGTGTTGAGCATGGGGTTACTCATAGGGTTTGTTGCGCCTTTTATTTTTAAGTTTTTTTTGCATGACAAACTCAGCGGCACTCATATTGAAATCATCAAGGAGGAATCATGAAAAATTTAGTGATTCTAAGCGGGGCTGGCATTTCAGCAGAGAGCGGGATTAAAACCTTTAGAGACGCTGGCGGTTTGTGGGAAGGGCATGACATCATGGAAGTCGCCTCGCCTTATGGCTGGAAAAAGAACCCGCAAAATGTGTTGGATTTTTACAACCAAAGGCGCCGACAGCTTTTTGAAGTTTATCCTAACAAAGCCCACAAGGCTTTAGCGGAATTGGAAAAACATTATCAAGTTAATATCATCACCCAAAATGTAGATGATTTGCATGAAAGGGCTGGTTCTTCTCGCATTTTGCACTTGCATGGAGAGTTATTGAGCGTTCGCAGCGAAAAAGATCCTAATTTAGTTTATAGGTGGGAAAAGGACTTGAATTTAGGCGACTTGGCCAAGGACAAATCGCAATTACGCCCTGATATTGTGTGGTTTGGCGAAGCGGTGCCTTTGCTTAAGGAAGCGATTTCTTTAGTCAAAGAAGCGCACCTTTTAATCATCATTGGCACTTCTTTGCAAGTCTATCCGGCCGCTAGCCTCTACACGCATGCGAGCAAAGACGCTCTCATTTATTACATTGACCCTAAGGCTAAAAACGCCCGTTTGCCCCAGAATATCCAATGCATTAATGAAAGCGCGGTGCATGCCATGCAAGATTTAATGCCCAAACTCATAGAAATGGCCTCTTAAGAGATGTTGAAATAATTTTTATTTTTTCAGCTAACGATTAGCAAAAACATGGTTTAATTGGCTTCATCGTTTGCTGAAAGTAATGATTAAAGGAGTTTGAGAACCTGATGCAACAAGCCACAGAAGCATTGAATCACCCCTATTTTGGCGTTTTTGTTTTGTTGGTATTCACTTTTTGGGTGTTTAATTTAACCTTAAGAATCCAAAGGTTTTTAAGCCGAAAGATGGCTCAAAAAAAGGGCGAAAAGCTCAAGCTCGCTCCCTATGAATGTGGGCCTGTGGCTCTCAAGCAGCCTAATAGAGTGTCGCACCATTTCTATATCATGGCCATGCTTTTTATTTTATTTGATGTAGAAATCGTTTTCATGTTCCCTTGGGCGATTGATTTTAAAAAATTAGGCTTGTTCGGACTCGTTGAAATGCTAGGCTTTGTCTTCTTTTTAACGATTGGTTTTATTTACGCTTTAAAGCGAAACGCTTTGAGCTGGCAAAATTTAGAGGTGAAATAATGCAACAAGCACCGGTTGTTCTAAGCACTTTGGATAAATTATTGAATTGGGGGCGTTCTAATTCGCTCTGGCCCTTAACTTATGGCTTGGCGTGTTGCGCGATTGAGATGATGGCGACAGGGGGTTCGAGGTTTGATTTTGACAGATTTGGCACGATTTTTAGAGCGAGCCCTAGGCAATCTGATGTGATGATTATTGCTGGCACGCTCACTAAAAAACATGCCGAATTTATGCGCAGGCTTTATGATCAGATGCCTGAGCCTAAATGGGTGATTTCTATGGGGAGTTGCGCTAATACGGGTGGGATGTTTAACACTTATGCGACCGTTCAAGGAGCGGATAGGATCATTCCTGTGGATATTTATTTGCCCGGTTGCGCGCCGCGCCCAGAAACTTTACAATACGCTCTTATGGTTTTGCAAGATAAAATCAGACGCTCTAAAGCGATCAAACAAGACGCTCCTAAAAGGTTAGTGTGATGGTAAGAAAACAATCCCCCTATGAAGATGTGCAAAAACAATCGCGCCAGCATGACCCCTATAAAATCATAGAACCCACCCCTAAAAAATATTTAGAGGGCAGCGCTTATGAGGTCATTTACAACCACCTTTCTTACAAGCATGAAATTTTAGACAAATACATAGAAACGAACACGGCTGTGTTTTGGATCAAAAAAGACGATATTTTTTCTGTTGCTACGATTTTAAGGCATTTGGGTTATGAGTGTTTGAGCGAAATGAGCGCGATAGATTTGTGCGCTAGAAAAGGGCATTTTGAATTGTTTTATCAATTCGTGGGTTTTAGCGATAGTTGCAAGAACCGCCGTAGGGTGCGCGTAAAATGCGTTTTGTGGCCTAATGAGAGCGTGGATTCTTTGAGTTTTTTATACCGATCGGCTAATTGGAGCGAAAGAGAAGCGTATGACATGCTGGGTATTGTGTTTGACAAACACCCCTATTTGAAACGCCTTATCATGCCGCATGACTGGGTAGGCCACCCCTTATTGCGCTCTTACCCGCTCAAAGGCGATGAATTCGCTCAATGGTATGAAGTGGATAAAATTTTTGGTAAAGAATACCGAGAAGTGGTGGGCAAAGAGCAACGAGACAGCGCGAGAGTGGATGAAAAAGACACTTTCAATTTTGCAAAAATTGGCTATGAGCAGGGCAAGGGTGAAGCATTGAAAGAAACAGAAGAAAAGCATGCGTTTAAGAAAATCCCTTTTGTCAAAGATTTGCACAAAATGGCCCCCACTATTTTAAAAAAGAGGCTATAAAATGGCTCAAAATTTCACGAAACTCAACCCCCAGTTTGAAAACATCATTTTTGAACATGACGACAACCAAATGATTTTAAACTTTGGCCCTCAACACCCTAGTAGTCATGGGCAATTGCGTTTGATTTTGGAATTAGAGGGCGAAAAAATCATTAAGGCTACCCCTGAAATTGGCTACTTGCACAGGGGTTGTGAGAAGTTGGGCGAAAACATGACCTATAACGAATACATGCCCACTACTGACAGATTGGATTACACTTCTTCTACCAGCAATAATTACGCTTACGCTCATGCGGTAGAGACCTTGCTCAATTTAGAAATTCCGCGCCGAGCGCAAGTGATCCGCACGATTTTACTAGAGCTTAACCGCATGATTTCACACATCTTTTTTATCAGCGTGCATGCTTTAGATGTGGGGGCGATGAGCGTGTTTTTGTATGCGTTTAAAACGAGGGAATACGGGTTGGATTTGATGGAGGATTATTGCGGGGCTAGGCTCACGCATAACGCTATAAGGATTGGGGGCGTGCCTTTGGATTTACCCTCCAATTGGCTAGAAGGCTTGAAAAAGTTTTTAGGCGAAATGAGAGAGTGTAAAAAACTCATTCAAGGCTTATTGGATAAGAATCGCATTTGGCGGATGCGCTTGGAAAATGTGGGCGTTGTAACGCCCAAAATGGCACAAAGCTGGGGCTTGAGTGGTATCATGTTAAGAGGAACAGGGATCGCCTATGACATCAGAAAAGAAGAGCCTTACGAGCTTTATAAAGAGCTTGATTTTGATGTGCCGGTGGGCAATTATGGCGATAGTTACGATCGGTATTGTTTGTATATGCTAGAAATTGATGAAAGCATTCGCATCATTGAGCAACTCATTCCCATGTATGCTAAAACCGATACGCTCATCATGGCTCAAAACCCGCATTATATTTCTGCCCCTAAAGAAGATATAATGACGCAAAACTACGCCTTGATGCAGCATTTTGTTTTAGTGGCTCAAGGCATGCGCCCGCCTATTGGGGAAGTGTATGCCCCCACAGAAAGCCCTAAAGGGGAATTAGGGTTTTTTATCCATTCAGAGGGCGAGCCATATCCTCATAGATTAAAAATCAGAGCTCCTAGCTTTTATCACATTGGGGCTTTAAGCGATATTTTAGTGGGGCAATATTTAGCGGATGCAGTAACCGTGATTGGCTCAACCAATGCGGTGTTTGGCGAGGTGGATAGATGAAACGCTTTGATTTACGCCCCTTAAAAGCAGATATTTTTGAACGATTAGAAGAATTGATTGAAAAAGAAATGCAACCTAATGAAGTCGCTATTTTCATGTTTGAAGTGGGGGATTTTTCTAATATCCCTAAGAGCGCTGAATTTATCCAATCTAAAGGGCATGAGCTCCTCAATTCTTTGCGTTTCAATCAAGCGGATTGGACGATTGTCGTGAGAAAAAAGGCTTGATTTTGAGCGGCTTTAACCCCCTAAATTCTCCCTTAAGCGCAAGCTCTTCAATTAGCTTGAAAGAAGCCTATTGTTTAGAAAAATTATCTCTTAAAAAAGGGTTTGAGATCCATTACAAGATGACTGAAAATGATTTAAACCTTTTAGAAAAAAGCGATTTGTGCGTTTTGTTTGGGGGGTTTTCAAACGCTTGTTTGAATGAAAACGAACGATTGATTTTAGAAAGCATTAACCAATCAAAACGCCCCTACGCCTTGTTAAGACCCTTACAAGATACAAGAGACTTGCAAGAAAATTGCCTTTTTGCGTCGTATGAAATCCACACGGAAGCGGCGATTTTGGCTTTGATTTTAAGGGGCATTTTGGAACAAACTTCCCAATTAAAAGGGCATGTTTTAGAAAATGTTGATGTGGGGTATTTAAGCTCTGAAGCGAACATGAGTGAAGAAGAACTACAAGAACTTATCGCGCTTATTGTTAAAGCAAAAAAAAAGGTGCTTGTTTTAAATAGAGAAATCACTAAGCATGCTCATAGCGCTTTTTTATACACCCTTTTAAGCGGGTTGCAAAACTACCTGGAAATTTTGCATATCCCTTGCTATGATTCAGGCGCAACGACCGCTTTTTATGATTCTAAAGATCAAGAATGGTTGCTAGAAACAGCCTTTAAAGAAGGCATTTTGCCTTTTGAATCACAACTCCAATCAAAAGATTTAGAACTTTTAGAGCGAATGGGTGAGGCTAACGGCTCGTTTGTCTATGTTTCTTATAAGAGCCTTAAAACCCCCAAATTGTCTTTTTCCAAGCAATTTAAGATCGCTAACAAAATCCAGCATTCTAAGGCGGTGTTTCAAATCTTAAATCAAACGCTAGAATGCGAGTTAGAAGAAAGCCCCCATTTAAAGGGCTTGATTGCGATTTTAGAAGGGGCGTTTTTTGATGCTTACCCTTATATCCCTATTTTATCCCACTCTCAAGGAATTTCATGATCACAATGAATATCAATGGCAAAATAATTGAATGCCAAGAGGGACAAAGCGTTTTAGAGGCCGCTAGGAGCGCTGGGATCTACATCCCTACTATTTGCTATTTAAGCGGTTGCTCGCCCACAGTCGCATGCAAAATGTGCATGGTTGAAATGGATGGCAAACGCATTTATAGCTGCAACACGAAAGCCAAAAACAATGCCGTAATCCTCACTAACACCCCCACGCTCATGGATGAAAGAAAAAGCATCATGCAAACTTATGATGTCAACCACCCCCTAGAATGTGGCGTGTGCGATAAGAGCGGAGAGTGCGAATTGCAGGACATGACGCATTTAACCGGCGTGGAGCACCAACCTTATGCAGTGGCTGATGATTTTAAAGCGCTAGATTCATGGGCAAAAGCCTTGTATGATCCTAATTTGTGCATCATGTGCGAAAGGTGCGTAACCACTTGTAAGGACAATGTGGGCGAAAACAACCTTAAAGCCACTAAAGCTAACTTGCATGCTCCGGATAAATTTAAAGACAGCATGTCCAAAGACGCTTTTAGCGTGTGGAGTCGTAAGCAAAAAGGCATTATTTCTTTTGTGGGTAGCGTGCCTTGTTATGATTGCGGGGAATGCATTGCGGTGTGTCCTGTGGGCGCTTTGAGCTATAAAGATTTCGCTTACACGGCTAACGCATGGGAACTAAAAAAGATCCATTCCACTTGTTCGCATTGCTCAGCCGGGTGTTTGATTTCTTATGATGTGCGACATTTTGATACTCTAGGCGAAGAATCTAAGATTTTTAGGGTGCTTAATGATTTTTACCATAACCCTATTTGTGGGGCAGGCCGGTTTGCTTTTGACGTGAGCTCTAGCCCTAAAGGCAGCGCTAATCTTAAAGAAGCGCAAAACGCCCTCAAAGAATGCGATGCAGTGCGAATAGGAGGAGATGTTACGAATGAAGAGGCGTTTTTAATAGAGCGTTTGAGGAAAGAGCTTGATTTTAAAATCTACAATCAAGAAGCGTATCATTTCCAGCAATTTTTAAAGGTATTGGGCGAAATTAAACGCCCCAGCATTGAAGAGATTAAAACTTCCAATTTGGTCGTTACGATAGGATCTTCTATCAAAACAGAAAACCCTTTGGTGCGCTATGCTATTAATAACGCTCTCAAACTCAATAAAGCTTCTTTGATCGCTATGCACCCTATTAAGGATAATGCGTTAGCGAATTTGTGCCGAAGCTCTTTTTGCATCACCCATGAAGTGGGGGCTGAAGAAATCCTTTTAGGCATGCTTTTAAAAATGCTTAACATTGAAAGCGCGGCTCTAAAAAGCTTAGAAGATTCCAAGCAAAATATTGTAGATGAAGCGGCTCTTAAAGCCTTAGAAGAAGAGCGAAAAAAAGCTTTAGAACAAGCCGAGCAAGGGTGCAGTATTGGAGAAAATAAGGCAGAAAATCAAGAAGAGGATAAAACAGAAGCAGCTGCCCCAAAAGAAGAAAATCCAGAAGAAGCAACTACTCCAAAAGAAAATCAAGAAGAAAACAAGACAGAGGTTAAAGAAGAAAAAATTGAAGTCCCTACCAAAACCACTTATTTGTTGCTTGAAGAAGCGGGCATCAATTTAGAAACTTATGAAAAAATTCTCGCTCTTTTGCAAAAATCAAATAACACCTTGCTGGTGGTTGGCGAAGAAATTTATAGCCACAAACAAGCCCATAACATCGCTAAAATGTTGCGTTTGCTAGCCCAAAAAAGCGCTGTTAAACTCATTCTTATCCCTCCAAGCGCGAACGCTTTAGGCATCGCTTCTATTTGTGAATTGAGCGAAGAAATTTTTGAACATGAAAAAATTGTAGGCATTCGCGCTCAAGGGGATTTCACTATCAATAGTGACGATAGGGTTTTTGGGAAAGACGCTGTGAGTAAAGTGGATTTTATTTTGCCCAGTCTCAACCAGCTAGAAGGCACGATCACCAATGTTGAAGGGCGTGTGTTGCCCTTAAAACCGGCTTTAAGGTTTGAGGGCTATGACTTGAGCGATATTATGCAAGGCTTTGGCTTTGTGGAAGAAAATCTCACAGAATGCACCCACAAACTCCCTACAGAAGCGGGCTTTAAAGCCATAGAATTTGATCATTTAACCAACTATTTCACTAATGATAGGGTCAATCACAGAGGCTATTTATTAGGAACAAGCCATTTTGAAAACAGTGCTAAAGAATGCGAAACCACAGAATGCGAGCCTATCAAGCCTTTAAAAGAAAAAACCGCTTTCAACGCGTATTTAAAATACCCAGAAACGCAATTCAATAACGCTACCCATAAAAGCGAGAATTTGCAATTAAAGACCGGTATTTATGTGTCTAAAGCTTTCTTAAAAAAATTGGATAAAGAAGTGGGGCAAAACATCACTTTATCTAAAGAAGAAGAGGAATTAACAGGCGTTTTGTATCTTGATGAGAGCTTGGATCAAGAGGTGTTTGTCATTTCGCCTTCTCTTTTGAAAAACCATTCCAACTTTTTTAGAGAGGGCGTGTTTGATAGCGTGGATTTAAAGGAGCAAGCATGAGCGCTTATATCATTGAAACTTTGATTAAAATTTTAATTTTAGTTGCTGTTTTTTCGGCTTTAGGAGGCTTTGCCACTTATATTGAAAGGAAAGTGTTAGCCTATTTCCAACGCCGTTTAGGGCCTTGTTATGTGGGGCCTTTTGGGCTTTTGCAAGTCGCAGCAGACGGTATTAAGCTTTTCACTAAAGAAGACATTATCCCTCAAGGCGCGAATAAGTTCATTTTCACGCTAGCGCCCATTATTGCGATGGTGAGCGCGTTTGTGTCCATGGCGCCCATCCCCTTTTTCCCTAATTTCACTCTGTTTGGCTATGAGATCAAGCCCCTTATTTCTGACATCAACATTGGCTTTTTGTTTTTCTTAGCCGTGGGTTCAGCAGGGATTTATGCACCTATTTTAGCCGGGCTTGCTTCTAATAACAAATACTCTTTAATTGGCTCTGCAAGAGCGACAATCCAACTGCTCAGCTTTGAAGTGGTCAGCACTTTAACCATTCTAGCCCCCTTAATGGTGGTGGGATCGCTCTCTTTAGTGGAAATCAATCATTACCAAAGCGGTGGGTTTTTAGACTGGCTTGTCTTCAAGCAACCTTTAGCGTTTGTTTTGTTTTTGATCGCAAGCTATGCTGAATTGAATCGAACGCCCTTTGACTTGTTAGAGCATGAAGCTGAGATCGTGGCGGGGTATTGCACCGAATACAGCGGCTTGAAATGGGGCATGTTCTTTTTAGCGGAATACGCGCATTTATTCGCTTTTTCTTTTGTGATTTCCATTGTGTTTTTTGGCGGGTTTAACGCATGGGGCTTTATCCCTGGAGGCATAGCGATTTTGATTAAAGCGGGCTTTTTTGTCTTTTTATCCATGTGGGTTAGAGCGACTTACCCGCATGTGCGCCCAGACCAATTGATGAATATGTGCTGGAAAATCATGCTGCCTTTAGCGTTATTGAATATCGTGCTAACAGGCATTATCATTTTAATTTAGAGGAGGTTTTATGGCCAAACAAGAATACAAGCAACTTCCTAAACGAGCCGAAGTCCATAGCGCGACCGAGCAGTTTAAAGACACCGTTAAAACGAGCTTGGGTTTGGATCTATTCAAAGGATTAGGGCTTACGATCAAGGAATTTTTTAGCCCAAGCGTAACCATCCATTACCCTATGGAACAACTCCCTTTAAGCCCACGCTATCGCGCGGTGCATCATCTGCAACGGCTTTTAGACTCAGGATCTGAAAGGTGTATTGGTTGTGGGCTGTGCGAAAAGATTTGCACGAGCAATTGCATAAGGATCATCACGCATAAGGGCGAAGACAACCGCAAAAAGATCGATTCTTACACGATCAATTTAGGGCGTTGCATTTATTGCGGGTTGTGCGCAGAAGTTTGCCCAGAATTGGCGATTGTTATGGGGAATCGGTTTGAAAACGCCAGCACCCAACGCTCCCAATACGGCTCTAAAAGCGAGTTTTTAACGAGCGAACAAGACGCTAAAAACTGCTCGCATGCCGAGTTTTTGGGCTTTGGTGCGGTAAGCCCCAATTACAATGAACGCATGCAAGCCACCCCTTTAGATTATGTCCAAGAGCCTTCAAAAGAAGAATCAAAAGAAGAAACTCCAACAAACCCAGAAAGCCATAAGGGAGATGAAAATGTTTGAAACCATTGCCTTTTATTTCTTTGCGATCCTTACTTTGAGCATGGCGTTAGTGGTGATCACCACCACGAATATTCTCTATGCCATTACCGCTCTCGCTAGCAGCATGGTTTTTATCTCCGCTTTTTTCTTTTTGCTAGACGCTGAGTTTTTGGGCGTGGTGCAAATCACGGTGTATGTGGGCGCGGTCATTGTGATGTATGCGTTTGGCATGATGTTTTTCAACTCCGCTGCAGAAGTCATTGAACGCAAGCAAAGCCCTAAAATCTTGTGCGTTC
Organism: Helicobacter pylori; assembly: GCF_003637685.1. Lineage (GTDB taxonomy): Bacteria > Campylobacterota > Campylobacteria > Campylobacterales > Helicobacteraceae > Helicobacter > Helicobacter pylori_CJ. Next base: position 131,970 of record NZ_MVWW01000002.1, read on the forward strand.
TTTCATTTGGCGTGGCGCTGTTACTCACCTTGATTTTAAGCGCTCCTAGCATTGGCGAAAACCTTTCTAAGCAAGTCAATTCTAACGCTATTGATGCGCAAATCCCTAACATTAAAGCGATTGGTTATGTGCTTTTTACCAATTATCTCATCCCTTTTGAAGCAGCGGCTTTAATGCTTTTAGTCGCTATGGTTGGAGGCATCGCTACAGGGATTCAAAAAATCCATGGGAAAAATCACACGCAATTTATAAAGGAATCTCTATGATAGGGTTAAACCACTATTTAATTGTTTCAGGGTTGCTCTTTTGCATTGGTTTAGCGGGCATGCTGAAACGCAAAAACATTCTGTTGCTCTTTTTTTCCACAGAAATCATGCTCAATGCGATCAATATCGGTTTTATAGCGATCTCCAAATACACGCATAATTTAGACGGGCAGATGTTCGCGCTCTTTATTATCGCTATTGCCGCTAGTGAAGTGGCTATTGGTTTGGGCTTGGTGATTTTGTGGTTTAAGAAATACAAGAGCTTAGACATTGATTCTTTAAACGCTATGAAAGGTTGAGCATGCAATATTCTTCTTTGCTGTCAGTGGTGTTGTTTTTGCCCTTAATCGGTGCGATTTATGCGGGGCTGTTTGGGGCTAAAGCGAAAGCGTTGCATGTGGGCGTTTTCAATTCTTTGTGCGTGCTGGTTTCTTTCATTGGTGCGGTGGTTCTTTTCATTCAAGCATGGCATCATCAAAGCTATGAAAAATATTTATTTGATTGGATCGTGGTAGGGAATTTTAAAGTCGGCTTTTCTCTCATGCTGGACAATATCAATGCAGTCATGATTGTCGTGGTCACTTTAGTTTCTTTCTTAGTGCATGTGTATTCTATAGGCTATATGGAGCATGATACAGGGTTTAACCGCTATTTTTCCTACCTTAGCGGCTTTGTGTTTTCCATGCTGGTGTTGGTGTTGAGCGATAATTTTTTAGGGCTTTTCATTGGCTGGGAAGGGGTGGGGCTATGCTCTTACTTGCTCATTGGCTTTTGGTATCATAAAACAAGCGCGAATGACGCTTCTATTGAAGCCTTTGTGATGAATCGAATCACGGATTTAGGCATGCTCATAGGGATCATTTTGATCTTTTGGAATTTTGGCACCCTCCAGTATAAAGAAGTCTTTAGCATGCTCAATAACACTGATTATTCCATGCTCTTTTTCATTAGCGTGTTTCTTTTCATTGGCGCTATGGGGAAGAGCGCTCAATTCCCTATGCACACATGGTTAGCCAACGCTATGGAGGGGCCTACGCCGGTGTCCGCTCTCATCCATGCAGCGACGATGGTAACCGCTGGGGTGTATCTGGTCATTAGAGCCAATCCCTTGTATAGCGCGGTGTTTGAAGTGGGTTATTTCATCGCATGTTTAGGGGCGTTTGTGGCTCTTTTTGGAGCGAGCATGGCTTTAGTCAATAAGGATTTAAAACGCATTGTGGCTTATTCCACGCTTTCTCAATTAGGCTATATGTTTGTAGCGGCCGGTCTTGGGGCTTATGCGATCGCGCTTTTCCACCTCTTTACGCATGCGTTTTTTAAATCCCTCCTTTTCTTAGGATCAGGCAATGTCATGCATGCGATGGAAGACAATTTGGATATTACTAAAATGGGTGCTTTATACAAGCCTATGAAAATCACAGCGATCTTTATGATTATAGGTTCAGTGGCTTTGTGCGGGATCTACCCTTTCGCAGGATACTTTTCTAAAGACAAGATTTTAGAAGTGGCTTTTGGGATGCACCACCACATTTTATGGTTTGTGCTTTTGATTGGGGCGATCTTTACCGCTTTTTATAGTTTCAGGCTCATCATGCTGGTGTTTTTTGCGCCCAAACAGCACGAAATCAACCACCCCCATGAAGCCAAAAATTTCATGCTTTTAAGCATGCTGCCGTTAGGGGTTTTAGCGGTCATTGCCGGGTTTTTTGAAGAGCCGTTTTTTCATTTTATTTCTCAAGTGATCCCTAGCGTTGGAGAGTATCTAGTCCCGCTCGCTCTTTTAATCAGTATCACCACCATAGCGGTGTTATTGAGCATCGCCTATGCCATATTTAAATATAAAAATGGTATCACTTCCAAAAAAGAGGGGGGCTTTTTATACAAACTCTTGCTCAACCAATACTATATCCCGCAACTTTATCAAGGGATTGCAAAAGTTTTTAGCACTATTGCTTCATTCTTACACCAAGTCGTGGAATTAAGGATCATTGATGCGATAGTGGACACTATAGGAAGAAGCGTTTTTGTTATAGGGCGTGTGTTTAGAATCAGTCAAGATGGGAATTTAACCTCCATGCTACGCTTCATGGTGGCCGGGGTTTTAATCTTACTAGCGTTTGTAGCTTTTTTTGGGAGATAAACAATGCAGTTTTTACATGCGCATCTTTTAAGTGTGGTGATCTTTTTCCCCATGCTGAGCGCGCTATTAGCGTTCTTTATGAGCGATCAAGCGAGCAGGGCGTATGCGATTGTCATCGCTTTGATTGAATTGTTATTGGTTTTGTTGCTATGGCATGGGTTTGATATTCAAACAGCAGGCATGCAGTTTGAAGAAACAAAGGAATTAATCTATCAAATTGGCGTGAATTACCATGTGGGCGTTGATGGCATCGCGCTCTTTTTGTTGCTCTTAAACGCTATCGTGGTGTTATTGTCCGTGATTTATGTCAAAGAGCGTCGTAAAGACTTTGCGATTTGTCTTTTATTGCTAGAGGGGATTTTAATGGGCGTGTTTTCTTCTCTCAATATGATCTTTTTCTACGCTTTTTGGGAAATCTCGCTCTTGCCGGTTTTATACCTCATCGGTCGTTTTGGCCGTAATAATAAGATCTATTCTGGCATGAAGTTTTTTCTCTACACCTTTTTAGCGTCATTGTGCATGCTCTTAGGCATTTTATACATTGGGTATTACTACGCTAGCAATTACGGTATGATGAGTTTTGATATTTTAGACTGGTATCAGTTGAACTTTTCTAGCGGGGTTAAAACCTGGCTCTTTGTGGCTTTCTTAATAGGGATTGCGGTTAAAATCCCGCTCTTTCCCTTACACACATGGTTGCCTTATGCGTATTCTAACGCTCCTACTCTAGGCTCTGTCATGCTTTCAGCCTTGCTTTCTAAAATGGGGACTTACGCCTTATTACGCTTCTTGCTCCCGCTTTTTCCTGAGCTTTCAGAAATTTATTTAACCCCCATAGCCATTGTGGCGCTATGCATGATCATTTATGGAGGTTTTCTAGCCTACGCTCAAAAAGATTTAAAAACCCTCATCGCTTATAGCTCGTTCTCGCACATGGGAGTCGTGGTGCTTGGGGTTTTTTCTTTCAATGTTGAAGGGATTTCAGGGGCGGTGTTTATGATGTTTGCGCATGGTATTATCGTCATGGGGTTATTTTTACTCGCTGGTATTTTGGAAGAGCGCACCAGCAGTTTAGAAATCGCTCGCTTTGGATCCATCGCTAAAAGCGCTCCCGTTTTTGCAGCCTTTTTTATGATCGTTTTAATGGCGAATGTGGGCATGCCTTTAAGCATTGGTTTTGTAGGAGAGTTTTTGAGCTTGTTAGGGTTTTTTGCCACTTACCCTCTTTTGGCTATCATTGCCGGAACAAGCATTATTCTCTCAGCGATTTACATGCTCACCTCATATAAAGATGTCTTCTTTGGCAATTTGAAAGCCGGGAACAATCAAATCAGCGTGTTTGAAGATTTGAACGCTCGTGAGGTAGGGGTTTTAAGCGTGATTTTAGCTTTGATCTTAATTTTAGGGATTTATCCTAAAATGCTTTTAAAACCGATTGAGCAAGGCTCTAAGCAGCTTTTAGAGGTGATAGAAATCCGCTCGCTCCCTTTTTTAGGTTCATTGGACACTAAGATAAAAGAGGTCTCTTATGTTAATAGATAGTCTCCACATCTCTTTTGATAGCTTTAGTTTTGAGAGCATTTTACCCATGCTGGTGTTGGTGTGTGGGGGGATTTTCACGCTCTTAATCAACGCTTTCACTTCTAGGTTTTCACGCAATTTGAATGTGTTTTTATGCATGCTTTTTTTGGTTTTGGATTTTTTGGTGGTTTTAGGGTTAGAAGAACAAGAAAACGCCTTTTTTGGGTTTTTAAGCCTAGATACCCTCTCGCTCATCTCTCAAAGCATTGTCTTGATTTCAGCCTTTTTGCTCATTTTCTTAGCCCTTTCAAAAGAGTGCTTCAACGAATTTCAAACCGCTGAATTTTATTCCTTATACTTGTTTATTGTCGCTGGCTTTCAGTTCATGGTTTCAAGCAACCATTTGTTGTTAATCCTTATTGGGTTAGAAACAGCATCCTTGCCCCTTTGTGTGTTAATGGCGTTGAGCGATAAACGCTACGGCTTGGAAGCAGGGATCAAGTATTTCACTATGGGGGCGATGGCGAGCGCGTTTTTTGCTATGGGGGCTATGGCTTTTTACTTGCTTACAGGGAGCTTGAATCTTGAAGTCATTACCCTATACTTGCACACTGAGGGTATCACAAACCCCATGCTCTTTGCGATGGGCGCTATTTTTTTGATTGGAGCGATTGGCTTTAAGGTTTCTTTAGTGCCTTTCCATACCTGGATGCCTGATGTGTATGAGGGCAATAACCCAGTCTTTGCGAGCTATATTTCCATTGTGCCTAAAATCGCTGGCTTTGTGGTAGCGACTCGTCTTTTTGGGGCGTTTATAGACACCCGTATCGCTTGGGTAGAAGACATTTTTTATGTTTTGATCCTTATGACTATCACCATCCCTAATTTCATTGCTTTATGGCAAGAAGATGTCAAAAGAATGCTCGCTTACAGCTCCATTTCGCATTCTGGGTTCGCTTTAGCATGCGTGTTTATCCACACTGAAGATAGCCAACAAGCGATGTTTGTTTATTGGTTCATGTTCGCCTTCACTTACATTGGGGCTTTTGGCCTTTTATGGCTCTTAAAAAGCCGGGAAAAAACATGGGATGAACGCTACGATCACCCCTATTCTAAATTCAACGGCCTTATCAAAACCCACCCTTTAGTGGCGATCTTGGGCGCTATTTTTGTTTTTGGGCTTGCAGGGATCCCGCCTTTTAGCGTGTTTTGGGGGAAATTTTTAGCCGTTGAAAGCGCACTAGAAAGCAATCACATTCTTTTAGCGGTGGTGATGTTAGTTAATAGCGCGGTGGCTGCGTTTTATTATTTCCGTTGGCTCGTGGCGATGTTTTTCAATAAGCCCTTACAAGCCCAAGGCTACGCTCAAAACGATATTTACACCCAAAACGCTACCATGCCCATTTATGCGGTTATTATTGCCATGGCGTTAGCGTGTTTGTTTTCTGTTTTTATGATGCGAGGGCTTTTAGAGTTTGTGGCTTAAGTCAAAAATCTTTCTTTTAATGGGCTTGCTCTCCCATTCTCTCAATGCCTTAAGCTTGACGCTCACGCAAGGCAAAGAAGGGGGGGAAGATTTTTCGGTTTTAACCTTACGACACAACAAGGCGTTTTCTTGTTTTTATGCTAATGAAAAACCGCCAAGCGGGATTGAAGCGTCTTTATCCATTATACACGCTAAACGCCCCATAGAATGCGTGATATACTCCATCCCTAAGGAGGGCTTTACCCCTTTAGAAAACGCTTTTTTCAATATCACCTATTCTATGCGCCAACAACAATTCATTTTACACATCAAACCCAAAGTGATGCGAAGGCTCACCCTTTTTTCTTTTGATAGGGATTATAAAAAAGCGATCCCCCTTTTTGTGGAAAACGATCCTAAAGCCAAAATATGGCAAATCATAGGCTATGATCAAAATATCCCTTTTTTGAGCGAAAAAGACAACACCCAAAAAGGCTTGAATTTCCCCATTGTCATTAAAGACGCTCAAACCCCTATCATTCAAGAACTGGATGTGAATAACAAACCCCTACTCACCACAAAGGGCTATGACTTAAACGCCTATTTAGAGGCTAAAAAACAAATGGATTCGCAAGCCTATTTTGACGCTTTACGCACGATCAGCCGCGCATTTAAAAACTACCCTCAAACGATTTTTAAAAAGGATTTGTATTTATTAGAAATTATCGCATTGGGCCAATTAGGCATTAAAAAATCCTTACTCATAGATATTGGCACCAAGTGGATTAAAAATTACCCAACTGACCCCAATATCCCTGAAGCACTATATTATGTCGCCAAAGCTTTAGATGAAAACAACAATTACAAACAGGCCATGCGTTATTACAAACGCATTCTTTTAGAATACAAAAACTCCCGCTACGCGCCCTTAGCCCAAATGCGTTTAGCCATTGAAGCGGCTGAAGGCTCTGATTTGAGCAACGCTAACATGCTTTTTAAAGAAGCTTTTTCTAACGCCAAAGACAAAGAGAGCGCGAGTGAAATCGCGCTTAATTGGGCTGAAGCAGAGATAAACTATCAAAACTTTAATAACGCTAAATACCTCATTGATAAGGTGGTTCAATCCAACCCTGATTATATTTCTAAACACAGCGAATCAGCCCTAGACTTGCTCAAGTTATTGAAAAAAAACCAGATGAATGAAAGCGCGATTGAGATCGCTCACTTGCTCCTTAATCAAGATGATGACTTGAAAGCTAAAGAGCAAGCGCTCTATGATTTAGGGGTGCTGTATGCAAGGATCAAGGACTTTAAAAACGCCCATCTTTATAATCTGCGATATTTGCAAGACCATGCGGAATTGGATAAAGCCTCTGTCGTTAGAGCGCGCGATGAAAAAGCCCTTTTTTCCATGGAAGGGAACACGCAAGAAAAAATCGCTCACTACGATAAAATCATTCAAAATTTCCCTAATTCTAATGAAGCCCAAAAAGCTTTAGAATTGAAAGCCCAGCTCTTGTTTGAAAATAAGCGTTATGCTGAAGTGTTAAGCATGCAAAAAAATTTGCCTAAAGATTCTCCTTTGATCCAAAAAACGCTCAATATCCTTGCTAAAACCCCATTAGAGGACAATCGTTGCGAAGAAGCCTTAAAATACTTATCCCAGATCACCGCCTTTGAATTTACCCCCAAAGAAGAAATCCAAGCCTTTGATTGCTTGTATTTCGCATCGCTCAAAGAAAAAGCGCAAATTATTGCCCTAAACGCTTTAAAAGCGGCTAAAACCCCTAGCGAAAAATTAATATGGCTTTATCGTTTGGGGCGCAATTACTACCGCTTAGGGGATTTTAAAAATTCCACTCTGGCCTCTAAAGACGCTTTAATCCTCGCTCAAAGCTTAAATAAAAAAGAATTTTATGATATTGCTTTTGTTTTATTTTCAGATTACATGCAAAACAATGAAAAAGAATTGGCGCTCAATTTGTATGCGTTTTTAGAAAAATATTTCAAAGACGATAAACGCATGGCGTTGGTTTATTTTAAATTGCTAGAGAATGAAAAAGACCCTAAAAGCGTCAAAATTTATGCCACAAGCTTACTCAAACTCCAAGACGCTTACAAGGACTATTCTTACACGCCCTTTAGCGAATTTGCTCTCATTGACGCTTACAGAACCACCAAAGATTATTCAAAAGCGTTAGAAACGCTAGACAAACTCTTAAACCGCAGGCTTTCTTTAGAAGATCACCAAAAAGCCTTATACTTGCAATCCAGCTTATTAGATTTAACCAATCAAAAAGCAAAATCTAGAGCCAGTTTAGAAAAATGCGTTCAGTTAAAACAAAAAGATCAAACAAACGCATGGCAAAATTTATGCGAACAGGGTTTAAATTTATTCAAAAACAAGGAGTCATGACATGGACATCAGCATTTTTAGAGAATACGATATTAGAGGCATTTACCCCACCACTTTAGATGAAAAGAGCGCCTTTAGTATCGGTGTGGAGTTAGGGAAAATCATGCGAGAATGCGATAAAAGCGTGTTTGTAGGGCATGACGCAAGGGTGCATGGGCGTTTTTTGTTTGAAGCTTTGAGCGCGGGGCTGCAATCAAGCGGCTTGAAAGTGTATGATTTAGGGCTAATCCCCACACCGGTAGCGTATTTTGCGGCCTTTAATGAAATCAATGGCATTCAATGCCCTAATTCCATCATGATCACTGGCTCTCACAACCCCAAAGAATACAACGGCTTTAAAATCACGCTCAACCAAAACCCGTTTTATGGAAAGGACATTCAGGCTTTAAAAAACACGCTTTTAAACGCAAAGCATGAAATAAAACCTCTCAAAGAAACACCAGAGAAAGCCAATGCCCTAGAAGCGTATCAGCGCTATTTGATCAAGGATTTTCAGCATTTAAAAAATCTTAAATACAAAATCGCCCTAGATTTTGGCAATGGCGTGGGAGCGTTAGGGTTAGAGCCGATTTTAAAGGCTTTAAACATTGATTTTAGCAGCCTTTATAGCGATCCTGATGGGAATTTCCCTAACCACCACCCAGACCCTAGCGAAGCGAAAAATTTAAAAGATCTAGAAAAACACATGCAAGAAAACGCTATTTCTATAGGCTTTGCTTTTGATGGCGATGCGGATAGGATTGCGATGCTAAGCTCTCATCATATTTATGCGGGCGATGAATTAGCGATTTTATTCGCTAAACGCTTGCATGCTCAAGGCATCACCCCCTTTGTGATAGGCGAAGTCAAATGCTCTCAAGTGATGTATAACACGATTAATACTTTTGGCAAGACGCTCATGTATAAAACCGGGCATAGCAATCTAAAAATCAAGCTCAAAGAAACCAACGCGCATTTTGCGGCTGAAATGAGCGGGCATATCTTTTTTAAAGAGCGCTATTTTGGCTATGATGACGCTCTTTATGCATGCTTAAGGGCTTTAGAATTATTGCTTGAACAAAGTCCAAGCGATTTGGAAAACATTATTAAAAACCTCCCCTATTCCTACACCACGCCTGAAGAAAAAATCGCCGTGAGCGAAGAAGAAAAATTTGAAATCATTCACAACTTACAAGAAGCGCTTAAAAACCCGCCAAGCCATTTCCCTAAAATCAAAGAAATCATCAGCATTGATGGCGTGAGGGTGGTTTTTGAACATGGTTTTGGGCTTATTCGCGCAAGCAACACCACCCCCTATTTAGTCAGCCGCTTTGAAGGCAAGGATGAAACAACGGCGTTAGAATATAAAAGGGCGTTGCTTGGGATATTAGAAAAACTTTAAAATAGAGCTTGGGATAATCTCATCTTATATCCCTTGCTCTTAAAAGCATAAATCAATTAAACAAGTTGCTTTAAAACCACACATAAAATCATAAGATCTCAAATTTTTTGCACTATTTAAGCTAAGCCTAAGCCTATTATAATGAAAAGTTTTAAATCAATCGTAAAGGATTTTTATGAATACAAAGGGCAAAAATAAAAATGCTTCTCATCTCACTCACGAAATGAAAAAGGAACATGGGGGTCTTGCAAAAGCAAGTGAAAAAGCTGAAATGCAACCAATCTTGGAAGCACTATACTATGTGGCTAAAGAAGAATCTGAAGGATATAAAAAAGCAGCTGAAGGATATAAACAGGTGCTTGAAGCAAAAGAAAAGGCAGATAAAATCTTAAATACTTTGAAAGCAATCAACCATGACAATAACATAATAGACATAGAACCCGAAGACGAAAAGGACGAGTAATCAATAGTTCTTTTTAAAAGCATTATAAAAAGCTTATGGCTTGGTATGTATGAAGCCTTTTTTATTATCAAAATACCTGCGATTTTAAGCCGCTATCAACCACACTGCAAGGTTACTTTTATATTATTGTTAGGCTTATGGCAGTATTTTCTACTCTAACACCATAATAAGGCATGTGCAATAAAAAGCCTGATGATTGTTAATCTGTGATCTTTAATTTTTTGGTGCAACAAAGCCTAAAAACCTTAAAGAAGAAATTAATAGCATAACAAACCAAACCAGCACCATAAAGGGGCAAATTGACAACACAAAAAGAGATTTTGTTGCTATTCTTGGGATCTTTGCTGCTATCTTTATGGCGTTTGATGGTGGGATTAAAATTAATTTGGCTATTTTTGATAAGAAAGGGCTAGATGGTTTAATTGCCTTATGCTTATTCATGTTCGCATCGTTTTTCACTCTCATTTTATTACACTCTCTCTATCGTTTTGTAAAAGATATTGCAAACAGCAATTAAAACCCCAATAAAACTGACTCAAAAGAATATAAAGTCTCCATTGTTTTGCTTATCGTAATTTTTATTGCGGTGGTAGTTGTGGGTGTAAAGACTTATAAGAATTAAACCCACTTATGAAAACTTTTGATACACCAACACCACCGATTTAGGTGTAGAGCTAAGGCTAAAACAATGATTGGTGGCTTCATTGAGCGAGCCAGAAAAGAGCGTTTTTAAACGCAAGTTTTTTAAGGGGTATTTGAGGTTTTTAGAAGTGAATCGGGCTTTAAGATCCAAGCTAAAAAGCGAGATTTGCTCACCCTTAAAACTGGGCAAAGTAAAAGGGGTTTCTAGCACCCTAAAAAGACCATAATCGCTTATGGCTTGGATTTTTTTGCAAAATTTAAAATACTCCAACAATAAAAAAGTGTTCGCTAGGGCGTGATCTTCTCGCTTGCCATTCAACCCTAAAAAAATAAAATCATCACAGCCCCTATTCAAGGCATAAAAAAAGGCTTTGGACAAATCGTTGCTGTCTTGTTCGCTCACGCATATAGGGTTATATAAGGCTTTCAAATGCGAATCAATGCTATCTAGATCGCCTATAACAACGCTGGGTTTGAATTGAAGCGCATGCAATGATATAACAGCCCCATCGCATGCGATTAAAAAGGGAGCGTTTTTTAGAATGTCTAAGCATTTTTGGGATTTAGGAAATTCCCCATTCGCTAAAATCACTGCTTGCATGACTGGTTCCAGCGGTTAAAATAATACAAGCCAATAAAAAGGTATAGAATCGTTGTGAAGAGTTGTACCAAACTCTCTGTAGAAATTTGAAAAATACAAAACCACACGATAATGGACACGATATTCCCCAAAGTTACTAGCGCATAATTTTCTATATAGCGCAAAACTTGTAAAATAAAAGCAATAATAAAAATGACGAAATTAAAACTCTCTGCCCATAAAAAATTTGTTTTAATCTCTTTAAAAAACAAAGCGCTCACATAAGTTAAAACCCCTATGCCTAAAATGAGCGCAAAACGCCAATTTTTGGGAAGTTTTTGAGCCTTGATAACGCCCTCACGCTGCTCTGTTTTTTTCCATGCGAATAGCCCATAAATCGTTACTGGCATATACAAAAAAAGGCATAAAATCACATCAGCGTTTAATTTCCACTGATAAGCGACATAAGCGTAACTCAAATTATAAACAAGACCAAATATAAAGCAAATCGTTTGCCTTTCTCCGGCAAAAAACGCATACAAAACCCCACTAAGCCCCGCTAAAAGATTGATAAACGAGCCTTTGACAAGGATGTTAGTGATGGTTAAAAACACGCAAGCGAGAATGAGCGTGGCGTAAAATCGTTTGGATAGTTGGGTGGTTATTAACATGTTATTCCTTACGCAAGAATTACCTTGACAAGTTCTACGGGTTTGATCTCAGCCTTTTAAAAACTTGAGCGTTTTAAAAAGCACCCCTTAAATGCTCCTTATTGTAACACAAATCCATGAGAACGCGCTTTAAAGTTTTTTATATCCCCCTCCATTTAATGCTATTTGAGTTAAATCACCACCCTAATTTAACGCAAAGCCTAGAACAAAGCCCAAAAACACACACAAAGCTAAGAATGACCAAACCCTCTACAAGTAAGTTGCTAGGATGCCCGCAATACGCTGAAATTTCATGGATAGCGACAATAAAGGGCATCGTTAAAAGTGCCATATAAAAATCTCTCAGTCTTGCCCCTAACACAGCGTCATGAAACATGCCAAAAAACCTAGCCTTAAAAATGGCTTTGAGAAACCTAGGATATCTTACTTGGAAAGATTTATAAGGATCCCTATCTCGTGGGTCAAATAAAAGGTTAGACAACAAAGCCGCTATTAAGACTGTTAGCCATGCATAATAACTATCTTTAGGGCTAAAAAGTGGATCGACAGCGCCTAGGCTATAAGGGAATGTGGATATGCATCCCGCATAGACTATGGCCACTGCCCATTGATATTCCCAGTCGCTCAAACGCTTTTTTGAGCCATTCAAATTCTCTTTTGTGGTATCCATGTTATTTCCTTCCCCCCCATCACCTTGGCTCATTTAAGATCACCAAGCATGCCCAAAACTATAGCCGTAATCATAAAAATCACGGATAGGTTCTCTTGGGGCTTGTGGCTCTCTATCAACGCCACGGATAAAATCTTCTACCCTATCGCCTATTTCAGCTCCAGAATATGCCCCTATTCCACCACCAATACCTGCACCAAACACAGTATTCCACGGACCTCCAAGAGACCCAATCATTCCACCCATTGCACCACCCATTGCACCACCAACAGCTTCCCCCCAAAATCTGCCTAATTCACCCCTTGCCTCTATTTTAGGACTAGCTATAGCCACATTAGCCATTGCACCGCATAAAACCACTACACAAGTTCTTAATCCACTCATAACAAATCCTTTCATCAATTGAGATTCAAGGCGTATTTGGCACACCTTGATAGGAATATTTAACCACAATTGTATTAAAAGCATTGTTACAAATCAGCAAAAGATCACAAAAAAGATAAGTAGATGTTTTGTTTATTCACAAATTACAGGATTAAAGTAAATGATTGGTTTTTAGCATTTTTAAGCGTTTTAGAGTGTTAAGTTTCAAGCATTAAAGCCTTTAATTGCGTTTTTACACCAACCGCTTAAAAATTGAACGCCTATTTTGAATACATTAGACGCTTTTTTATTTTTATGCTAAACTATTTTGAGTTTTGACCGATATGACTTCATACAGAGGTTAAACCAATCATAAATGGTAGGGTTAATTCCATCTCGCTCTGTAATAGGTTTGAAACCATGCATCTAAGATTGACTCCTATCTTGTAAGTGCCATACTGCAAGTTCCCATAATAAAAACTTCTAAAAATAAAAACCTACAGAGCGAGATGGAATTAACCTTTTTATGATTACAAAGAATAGCCAATCTTAAACAACATAAAGGCAATACAAGCCCCATAATATCATTAATCGCTATTCAAAATCACAGATATTTTAATACAGCGTTCAATTTTTGAAAACAAGAGCCCACTCACAAATCTTTTAAAAGCAAATTTTTATACCATGTTGCGGGCTTTCGTGTTAGAATGCGTGTTGAATTGGTTTTAGGAGTGTAAAAATGCAAGTTTCACAATATCTGTATCAAAACGCGCAATCTATTTGGGGGGATTGTATTTCCCATCCGTTCGTTCAAGGCATAGGGCGTGGGACTTTAGAAAGGGATAAATTTCGTTTTTATATCATTCAGGATTATTTGTTTCTTTTAGAATACGCTAAGGTATTTGCTTTAGGTGTAGTTAAGGCTTGTGATGAAATAGTGATGAGGGAGTTTTCTAACGCTATACAAGATATTTTGAATAACGAGATGAGTATCCATAACCATTACATTAGAGAACTTCAAATCACTCAAAAAGAATTGCAAAACGCGCGCCCCACTCTAGCGAATAAATCCTATACAAGCTACATGCTCGCTGAAGGGTTTAAGGGTTCTATCAAAGAAGTTGCGGCGGCTGTTCTGGCTTGCGCTTGGAGCTATTTAGTGATCGCACAAAATTTAAGCCAAATCCCAAACGCTTTAGAACATGCCTTTTATGGGCATTGGATTAAGGGCTATAGTTCCAAAGAATTTCAAGCGTGCGTAAATTGGAATATTAATTTGCTTGATTCCCTCACCCTCGCTTCTTCAAAACAAGAAATTGAAAAATTAAAGGAGATTTTTATCACTACAAGCGAATACGAATATCTGTTTTGGGATATGGCGTATCAAAGTTGAATAAAAGTTTTTGTGCTGTTAGAAAAACGCAAGAGAAGAAAATATCTATCTCTTGCAAAACGATTATTGAGCGTAAGCTTCTAGTTTGAGCTCAATTTTTACCTCATCTCCAACGACAGCATCATTGAATGTTTTACCGATACCAAAATCCTTGCGGTTGATTTTGCCTTCAGCTTGTAACACCATGAATTCTTTTTTGTTCATGGGGTTTTGTAAAGGGGCTTGGATCTTGGCTTCCAATACGACAGGTTTGGTTACGCCATGAAGGGTCAAATCCCCATGGATTTTACCATCTTCGTATTTGGTCATTTTAAAGCTCCCTTTGGGGTATTTCATGGCATCAAAAAACTCTGCTGTCCTTAGGTGGTCATCTCTTTTTTTGTTCCTAGTGTTAATGCTTTTAATATCAATTTTACCTTCAAAAACATTGAGAGTCTTGGTATTAGGATCGGCATCAATTTTGCCATCAAAACTATCAAACACGCCTCTTGTTTCATTGAATTTGAAGTGTTTGACCTCAAACCACACGCTAGAGTTTGCCTTATCAATCGTATAAGGTTTTGCAAACGCCAAACTAACACCCAAAAGGGTGAACATTAACGCTTTTTTCATTGTTTCCTCGCTTCATTTTGAATTAAAACGCCAACTATACAACAAATTGGTTAATGGTAAAATACTCCTAATCATCTGTTTTAAGGTATAATACAAAAAATCCCCATTAGGTAGGTGTTGTTATGATAAAAAAGACCCTTGTATCAGTTTTATTAGGATTGAGTTTGATGAGTGTGTTAAATGCCAAAGAATGCGTTTCGCCCCTAACAAGAAGCGTTAAATACCATCAGCAAAGCGCTGAGATCAGAGCCTTGCAATTGCAAAGTTACAAAATGGCAAAAATGGCCCTAGACAATAATCTCAAGCTCGTTAAAGACAAAAAGCCAGCCGTCATCTTGGATTTAGATGAAACCGTTTTAAACACTTTTGATTATGCGGGCTATTTAGTCAAAAATTGCATTAAATACACCCCAGAAACTTGGGATAAATTTGAAAAAGAAGGCTCTCTTACGCTCATTCCTGGAGCGCTAGACTTTTTAGAATACGCTAATTCTAAGGGCGTTAAGATTTTTTACATTTCTAACCGAACGCAAAAAAATAAGGCATTCACTTTAAAAACGCTCAAAAGTTTTAAACTCCCCCAAGTGAGTGAAGAATCCGTTTTATTGAAAGAAAAAGGCAAGCCTAAAGCCGTTAGGCGAGAATTAGTCGCTAAGGATTATG
Organism: Helicobacter pylori; assembly: GCF_003637685.1. Taxonomy (GTDB): domain Bacteria; phylum Campylobacterota; class Campylobacteria; order Campylobacterales; family Helicobacteraceae; genus Helicobacter; species Helicobacter pylori_CJ. Next base: position 147,216 of record NZ_MVWW01000002.1, read on the forward strand.
AAATCGTTTTACAAGTGGGCGACACTTTGCATGATTTTGACGCTATTTTTGCTAAAGACGCTAAAAACAGCCAAGAACAACGAGCTAAAGTCTTGCAAAACGCTCAAAAATTCGGCACTGAATGGATCATTTTACCCAACTCTCTTTATGGCACATGGGAAGATGAGCCTATAAAAGCATGGCAGAATAAAAAATAAAATTTATCCATCGCATAAGAACGATTTTTGCTAACATGACAAAAAATTTGATCTCTTAGGCGGAGGCGGAGCTATGGATTTTGTAGGGTTTGAAGATTTAAAATGCAAAGATAAAGAAAACTCTCAAAAAGTTTTTGTGATCCGTAACGACAAGTTAGGCGATTTTATTTTAGCCATACCCGCTTTAATCGCTCTAAAGCATGCTTTTTTAGAAAAAGGCAAGGAAGTGTATTTGGGCGTGGTTGTGCCTAGCTATACCACCCCAATCGCTTTAGAATTCCCTTTCATTGATGAAGTCATTATAGAAGACAACCATTTGAGCGCTACTCTCAAAAGTAAATCCATTGACGCTCTTATCTTTTTATTTTCTAATTTTAAAAACGCCAGACTCGCTTTTAGTTTGAGGAAATTTATTCCTTATATCCTAGCCCCAAAGACTAAAATCTATTCTTGGCTGTATCAAAAGAGCGTGCGCCAAAGCCGATCGTCATGCTTAAAAACCGAATACGAATACAATTTGGACTTAATCCATGCGTTTTGTAAAGATCACAATCTCCCTAACGCCCAACTTAAAAAAATCGCATGGAAGCTTAAAGACAAAGCCAAAGAGCGATTGATCATCGCTTCAAAACTCAACGCCAATGTTGGTTTGTTGTGGATTGGCGTGCATATGCATAGCGGAGGCAGTTCGCCCATATTGCCTGCCTCACACTTTATTGAGCTGATTGATTTTTTACACAAGAATTTGAGTTGTGAGATCATTCTTATTTGCGGGCCAAGCGAGAGAAAAGCCACAGAAGAACTCCTTAAAAAAGTCCCTTTCGCTCACCTCTATGATACGAGCCATAGTTTAGTGGATTTAGCCAAATTGTGCGCGAATTTAAGCGTCTATATTGGGAACGCCTCAGGCCCTTTGCATGTGAACGCTTTATTTGACAACCAATCTATCGGGTTTTATCCTAACGAACTCAGCGCTTCTATTGCCAGATGGCGGCCTTTTAATGAGCGTTTTTTAGGCATCACCCCGCCTAATGGCTCAAACGATATGGGTTTGATTGACATCAAAAAAGAGGGTGAAACCATCCTTGAATTTATCGCACCCAATCTTTCTTGCCACACACAAGAAAGATAACGACAGCAAACACCACACAAGCAACCTTAACAACGCTAAAAAATTTAATCTGATTAAAGTGGTTTTTCACATTCCTAAATTAAAATTTCTAATTTCCTCATAAATTGAGCCTTGAGAAATCCAATTTGAGTTTAAGTTAGATTAGCCCTTGCAGGCTCTATAAGGCTATTAATTTATTGCCCATTTATCTATTTCTTGTAGAATACGAGTTTATTTTTAGCGTGAAGAAATTGATGATTAGCCTGATAGAAAAAGCCCCTTACATTCCTTACCCCCTGGCTCTTTATGAAAAATTAGAGCGCGAACACACCTTGCTTTTTGAAAGCGCTGAGATTGAGAGCAAAGCGCACACCAAATCTCTATTAATGGCTAAAGCCTGTTTGAAGCTAATTTGCAACCACAATATCGTAACCATCACTAGCCTGACGCCTAATGGCGGGGCGTTTTTGCAAAGATTGAGCGCGTTTTTTAAAACGCCTATACAGGACAATGCCCTAACCTTAATTTATACCAAAGATAAAAAAATCCAAGATGAGTTTTTAAAACTCTTTGAGCCTAGCCCTTTTAACGCTTTGAGGGGGCTTTTTAAAAGCGTTAAAACAGAACCTAAACACCCTTTTATGCTTTTTAGTGCGGGCGTTTTTTCTTTTGAAATGCTCAATTTTTTTGAAGATTTACCTAACTTAAAAGCACAAGACAACACCGCGCATGACTTTATTTTTTATGTCGCGCAAAATTTGATCATCATAGACCATAAAGAAAAAAGCGCTGAAATCTTGGGGGCGTGTTTTGATGAATGCTTTAAAACAGAGATAGCTGAAGAATTACAGGATTTAAAAAAGTTGGCTAAAAACATTAAAAGCGATTTTATCCCTAAAAAAGCTAAGCAAAGCACAGAAGTTAGCGTTAGTTGTGATGATAGCGAGTTTGAAAAAAAGGTGCTGTCCTTACAAGAAGAAATCAAAAAAGGCGAGATCTTTCAAGCGGTGTTGTCGCGCAGTTTTTATATGGAGTGCTTGGAGGGTTTGAGTGCGTATTATTATTTAAAACTAACTAACCCTAGCCCTTATATGTTCTATATCAAAGACAGCGATTTTATCCTTTTTGGGGCAAGCCCTGAGAGCGCTTTAAAATACAACGCCCTAATGAATACGGCTGAAATTTATCCCATTGCTGGCACTCGTTTAAGAGGTAAGGACAAACAAGGGAATATTGATTACGATTTGGATAGTAAAATGGAATTTGATTTGCAACACGACTATAAAGAAAGGGCTGAACACATCATGCTAGTGGATTTAGCCAGAAACGACATGGCTAGAGTTTCAAAAAAACGCTATTGCGACAAGCTTTTAAAAGTGGATAAATATTCCAATGTCATGCATTTAGTCTCAAGGGTTGTGGGTGAATTGAAAAAAGGGTGCGATAGTTTGCATGCTTACAGGAGTTTTATGAACGCCGGCACGCTTAGCGGAGCGCCTAAAATCTCTGCGATCAGGCTCATTTACCAACTAGAAAAGCAAAGGAGAGGCTCTTATGGGGGGAGCGTAGGGTATTTAAATAGCGAGGGTTCTATGGATTCTTGCATCACTATCCGTTCATGTTTTGTTAAAAACAATAGAGCAGTGATCCAAGCAGGAGCCGGTATCGTGTTAGACAGCGTGCCGCAAAACGAAGCGAATGAAACAAGAGCCAAAGCGCAAGCCCTTATTGATGCGATCAGGAAAACAAGCTTATGAAAATCTTTTTTATAGATAATTTTGATTCTTTCTCTTACAACTTGGTGTATGAATTAGAGTGTTTGGGTTATGAAGTGGCCGTTTATCAAAACGATATTGATCCGAGTTATCTCATGGGCTTAATGCATGAAGAATCAAAAACCCCTTTATTGTTCATCTCACCCGGGCCTGGTAACCCTAATAGTTCAGGCAATCTTTTAAAAATCATTGAAATGGCTAAAAAGAAATTCCCCATTTTAGGGGTTTGTTTAGGCTTGCAAGCTTTAGCGCAAAGCTATGGGGCTAAAATCATAAGGAGTAAAGAAATCGTGCATGGCAAAGCGACGACTATCGTGCTCAAAAAGCATGCCGTTTTTAAAGGATTAGGGGAGAGCATGGTGGTGGGGCGTTACCATTCTTTAATGGCAAGCGGGTTGCCTAAAAATTTAGAAGTGATCGCTGAGCATGACAATATCCCTATGGCTATTGTCAATGAAGAAGATAAGATCCTAGCTTACCAATTCCACCCTGAAAGCATCATGACTTTACAAGGGAGGGCGTTGTTAGAGCAAAGCGTGGGGTTTTTAAAAGAGCTGTCATGAAAGATATTTTAAACGCTCTTTATCATCAAAAAGACTTGAATGATGAAGAAGTCAAAAAGTTATTCACCCTTATTATTAATGAAAAAGTAAGCCCGGCTCAACTTGGGGCCATTTTATGCGCTTTAAAAATCAAGGGCGAGAGCTTTAAGGAGATTAGCGTTGCTGCAACCACGCTTTTAGAGCATGCCCCTAAGCCCTTTAACAGCGGCTTGGATCTAATAGACAATTGCGGTACAGGGGGCGATGGGTTAAAAACGATTAATATTAGCACGATTGCCGCGCTCATTGCCAGCTCTATGGGATTACCTATGGCTAAACACGGATCAAGGAGTGTGTCCAGTCATAGCGGGAGCGCGGATTTGTTGGAAAATTTAGGCGTGAATATTGAAATGAACCCCACACAATTAGAAAATTGCTTCAAAGAATCGCACTTTGGGTTTTTATTCGCGCCTTTATACCATCAAAGTTTTAAAAAATCCGCCCCCTTAAGAAAAGAGCTTTTCACTAAAACGATTTTTAATTGCTTAGGGCCCTTAATCAACCCCTTAAGGCCAAAAATCCAGCTTTTAGGCGTGTATGACAGATCCTTGTGTAAGACTATGGTGCTAGCGTTGAAGGCTTTGGGCGTTAAAAGGGCGATGGTAATTAATGGAGGAGGCACAGATGAAATCGTGTTGCATGACATTACGCATGCGTGTGAATTGAAAAATAACGAAATTTTAGAGTATGACTTGAGCGCTAAAGATTTTGACTTACCCCCCTATGATTTGAAAGAATTACAGATTGAAAACGCCAAAGAAAGCGTTCAAGCGTGTTTAGATATTTTAGAAAATAAAGGCAAAAATTCGCACACAATGGTGGTTGTGGCGAATGTGGCGAGTTTGTTGTATTTAAGCCATAAGGCTAAAGATTTAAAAGAGGGTGTGGGCATGACTTTAGAGCATTTAAAAACCAAAGCGCCTTATACGCATTTGCAAAAAATCATAAGGTTAAGCCATGCCTAGCGTGTTAGAAAACATCCTTAAAGACAAACTCTTAGAAGTCTCCGCACTCAAAAAAAATTACGCCTTACCGGTAAACATAACTCCAAGCGATAGGGATTTTAAAAAAGCGTTATTGGAAAAAAGGACAAGCTTTATTTTAGAATGTAAAAAAGCATCGCCCTCTAAAGGTTTAATAAGAAAAGATTTTGATCTGTTAAAAATAGCCAAGACTTATGAAAAATTTGCCTCCTGCATTTCAGTTTTAGCTGATTCTAAATATTTTTTAGGCTCTTATGAAAACATTAAAATTGTCTCGCAGCATTCCAATAAGCCAATTTTATGTAAAGATTTTATCATTGACGCTTTTCAAATCAAACTCGCTAGAATGATGGGAGCTAATGCGGTGCTTTTAATGCTAAGCGCATTAGATGATAAAAATTATTTAGAGCTTTTCAACCTCGCCAAATCCTTAAACATGAGCGTGCTGACTGAAGTTTCCAACCAGCAAGAAATTGAGCGCTTGCTCAAACTCCAATACGACATTATAGGCATCAATAACAGGGATTTACACACCCTAACAACCGACATTAACAACACGCTCAAATTACGCTCTCTCTTGCCTAAAGATGTGCTTGTGGTGAGTGAGTCCGGTATTTATTCGCATGCGCAAATCAAAGCCCTAGCCCCTTATGTGAGTGGCTTTTTAGTGGGCAGCTCTTTAATGAAAGAAAAGGATTTGAAAAAAGCGTGCATTAAATTGATTTTAGGCGAAAATAAAGTGTGCGGGCTTACAAGAATCAAAGACGCTAAAGCCGTTTATAAAAACCATTTTATTTATGGGGGTTTGATTTTTGAAAAATCTTCGCCCAGATACATCAAGCCTAAAAAAGCCCTAAAAATCACAAAAGCGGTTAAAAAATTGGATTTTGTGGGCGTGTTTGTGAAAGATAGCATTAAAAAAATTCAAAAAATCGCCAAAAAGCTTGATTTAAAAGCGGTGCAGCTTTATGGCTATTCGCCTAAAGAAATCGCTCAATTAAAAAAAGCGCTCCCTAAAACTTGCGCGATCTGGCAAGTAGTGAATGTGGCGGATTCTAAAGATTTAGTCCCTAAAATTCAAGAAGCCTCTCTAATCTTATACGACACTAAAGGGGATAAAATGGGAGGCAATGGCGTGAGTTTTGATTGGGAAATTTTAGAAAATATCAAAACGCCTTTCATGCTAGCTGGGGGGCTTAATTTGGATAATATTCAAAAAGCCTTGAAAGTTAAAGCGTTGGGTTTGGATTTCAATTCCGGTTTAGAAATAAGCCCTGGGATTAAAAATAAGGATAAAATCAAGCAATTAGCCCGAATTTTAAGAGAGTATTAAAATGAATCAAAAAGCGTATTTTGGGGAGTTTGGAGGGAGTTTTGTGTCAGAATTGTTAGTGCCTGCATTAAGAGAATTAGAACAGGCGTTTGATGCGTGTTTGAAAGATGAAGAATTCCAAAAAGAGTATTTTCGTCTTTTAAAAGATTTTGTGGGCCGTCCCAGCCCTTTAACCTTGTGTCAAAACATCGTTTCTAACCCTAAAGTCAAGCTTTATTTAAAACGAGAGGATTTAATCCATGGCGGGGCGCACAAGACTAATCAAGCCTTAGGGCAAGCCCTTTTAGCGAAAAAAATGGGTAAAACAAGGATTATTGCTGAAACAGGTGCTGGGCAGCATGGCGTGGCGACGGCTATCGCTTGCGCGTTATTGAATTTAAAATGCGTGATTTTTATGGGAGGCAAAGACATCAAGCGCCAGGAAATGAATGTTTTTAGAATGTGCTTATTAGGCGCTGAAGTGAGAGAAGTTAATTCAGGGAGTGCGACGCTTAAAGACGCTGTGAATGAGGCCTTAAGAGATTGGGCGAGCAGCTATAAGGACACGCACTATTTGCTAGGCACAGCCGCTGGGCCACACCCTTACCCCACAATGGTCAAAACCTTTCAAAAAATGATAGGCGATGAGGTTAAAAGCCAAATTTTAGAAAAAGAAAACCGCTTGCCTGATTATGTGATCGCATGCGTTGGAGGGGGGTCTAACGCTATAGGGATATTCAGCGCGTTTTTAAACGATAAAGAAGTGAAACTCATAGGCGTAGAGCCAGCCGGATTAGGGCTAGAAACCAATAAGCATGGGGCGACTTTGAATAAGGGGCGTGTGGGGATTTTGCATGGGAATAAAACCTATCTTTTACAAGATGATGAAGGTCAGATTGCAGAAAGCCACAGCATTAGCGCCGGGCTTGATTATCCAGGTGTGGGGCCAGAACACAGCTATTTAAAAGAGATTGGGCGTGCGGTTTATGAAAGCGCAAGCGATGCTGAAGCGCTAGAAGCCTTTAGTTTGTTGTGCCAAAAAGAAGGCATTATCCCTGCACTAGAAAGCTCGCACGCCTTGGCGTATGCCTTAAAACTCGCTCAAAAATGTGCGCAAGAAAGCATCATTGTAGTGAATTTAAGCGGTCGGGGGGATAAGGATTTAAGCACCGTTTATAACGCTTTAAAAGGAGGTTTAAAATGAGGTATCAAAACATGTTTGAAACCTTAAAAAAACACGAAAAAATGGCGTTTATCCCGTTTGTAACCTTGGGCGATCCTAATTATGAATTGAGTTTTGAAATCATTAAAACCCTAATTACTAGCGGGGTGAGCGCTTTAGAATTGGGGTTTGCTTTCTCAGATCCGATAGCGGATGGCATTACCATACAAGCGAGCCATTTAAGAGCGTTAAAACACGCTAGCATGGCTAAAAATTTCCAGCTTTTAAAAAAGATTAGAGGCTATAACGATGATATTCCCATAGGGCTTTTAGCGTATGCGAATTTAATTTTTTCTTATGGCGTTGATGGCTTTTACGCTCAAGCTAAAGAATGCGGTATAGATAGCGTTTTAATAGCGGACATGCCCCTAATAGAAAAAGAATTAGTCATCAAATCCGCTCAAAAACACCAAATCAAGCAAATCTTTATCGCCAGTCCTAATGCGAGCGTTAAAGATTTAGAACAAGCCGCTACGCATTCGCAAGGCTATATCTACACTTTAGCCAGGAGTGGGGTTACAGGGGCGAGCCGTATTTTAGAGAATGACGCGAGCGCTATTATTAAAACCTTAAAAACCTTTAGCCCTACCCCAGCCTTATTGGGCTTTGGCATTTCTCAAAAAGAACACATCACAAACGCTAAAGAAATGGGCGCTGATGGCGTGATTTGCGGCTCAGCGTTAGTCAAAATCATAGAAGAAAATTTAAACAATGAAAACGCCATGCTAGAAAAAATTAAAGGGTTTATAGGAGGAATGATTTTTTAAGGCTTTTAGGCTTTGTTGCGTCAAAAAATTAAAGATCGCAGATTAACAATCATCATCAGGTTTTATTGCATGCGCGTTATTATTGGGTGTATTTTTCTAAATCTGTGAAAGGCACTGTTCTTGTTGTATTGGGCTTTCCGATTCTAGGCATACCATTCACCAAATGTGTAGCGCAGTCAGGCGTTAGTGCAGGAAATACTGCCATAAGCCTAACAACAATATAAAAGTAGCCTTGTAGTGTGGTTGATAGCGGCTTAAAATCGCAGGCATTTTGATAATAAAAAAGGCTAATTTTTATACATACCAAGCCATAAGCGACTATGGTCTTTTTAGGGTGTTAGAAACCCCTTTTACTTTGCCCAGTTTTAAAGGGGAGCAAATCTCGCTTTTTAGCTTGGATTTTAAAGCCCAATTCACTTCCAAAAACCTCAAATACCCCTTAAAAAACTTGCGTTTAAAAACGCTCTTTTCTGGATCGCTCAATGAAGCTACAGATCATTTTTTTAGCCTTAGCTCTATCCCTAAATCGGTGGTGTTGGTGTATCAAAAATTCTTATAAGAGGGTTTTGCTAGGCAAGTTTTTGTCTGTATATTGTGTCAAGTTAAGAAGCGTTTGAGTTAGCAAATAGAGAAAGATTGATTCAGTTTCGCTTTGCGTGGAGGTGGTAGGTTTAGTGTTTTTAATGTGCATTGTGTGGCGGACACAATAATAAGAGTTCATATTTTTTCAACAAAACCACTACAAAGCGAACAAATCAACCCACTACCCATATCGGCTAAAATCCAAAGTAATTTAACATAAAGGAATAGCCAAATCTAGCGTGTCTCAAAATACACTTGAATCCATCTGGCTCAATTTCCAGCAGTTGGATTTCTTAAAATCATCAAACCAATTAGAAGCCTTAATAAAAATGTAAGGAATACCGCTCAAGTAAAGACAGAAAAATCTATTTGAACGATGAAGTTTAGGCGATTCAAGAATACAACAGGGTCATTAAAGGGTGGGATAAAAGCCAGTGCGAGTTTTGAATTTATTTTGATTTTTTAAAATTGGGGTTTTAGTTACTTTATTTTTGCAGTTTGGAGGTTATCGCTTAACTAAGCTCTTTTATATTTTGATTACAGAAAATGCTTTTTAGATTTTTTAAATTTCATGATCAATAAAACAAAGTCAAAGCTTCTGAGCACTTCTTTTAAAAGAATAAAATCAAAGCGATAACCACCAACCAAGACTAAATCTTGGCTAGCAGTTCATCAAATTTCATACAAATTCAATGGTGGCTAGAGTGGAAGCGTCCCCTCTTCTAAAAGTGGTGCGTTGGATTCTAGTGTATCCGCCATTCCTTTGCGCGTATTTGGGCGCGATTTCAGTTACAAGCTTGTGGGTGGCTTCTTTGTTTTGCAAATACGCAAAAACATGGCGGTGTGCGTTAAAATCGCCCACACGAGCCGCTGTCGTTAATTTCTCAATGTAACTGCGCAATTCCTTAGCCTTATAAATCCCTGTTTCAATTTTGTTATGCTCAATCAAAGCGATCGCTAAATTCTTTAATAACGCCTTTCTGTGCGAGCTGGTTCTCCCAAGCTTGCGGTATCCGTGTTTGTGTCTCATCAGTCGTTACCTCCTTTATCTTCTAATTTTTCTAATCTTTTCTTTAAACTCTCTCTTTGTTCATGGCTTAATTCTGTGCCTACCGGATAGCCCAAATCATTCAATTTTTCAGCGATTTCATCATAGGATTTTTTGCCCATGTTTTTCACGCCCTTAAGCTCTTCTTCGCTCATCAAAACCAATTCGCCCACATACTTGATGCCGATTTTATCCAAGCAATTAAAACACCTAGCGCTCAAATTCATGCTTTCAATTTTAGCACTCAAGTCTTTAGCGTCATCTCTTTGAGCGTAATCGCCTGAATACTCCGTGTTAGCAATAGGTTTTTCACCAAAAACGCCTAGTTGCTTGCTCATCACTTTCACCGCTGATAGAAACGCTTTATAAGGGTCAATCTGTCCGTCTGTTTCAATATCAAAAATGATTTTTTCATAGTTGGGATCGCCCTCAACCAAAACATTTTCAATCTCATAAACGACCTTTTTAATCGGCGTGAAAGAGCCGTCTAGTGGCATGTAGCCCTCAGGCATCAATTCCCTTGTGTTTTCGCTTGGGACATACCCCATTCCTTTATAGATAATGAGCGAAAAATTCAATTGAGCGTCTTCGTTGATTGTCGCTAGGGGCATTTCCGGATTGACGATTTCTATATGCTCAGAATTCAAATCCCTAGCCCTAAGCTCCATAGGCCCTTTAAAAGAATAATCCACCACAACCGATTGGTTTTCCAAAGAGCTATCCTGCCCCACTAACGCCTTGGCTATAAAGCGGATATTCTTTAAATTCATGATAAAAAGCGACACATCTTCAGTAACCCCCCTTAATGAGTCAAACTCATGATGCACGCCTTCAATCTTTAAACCCACAGGAGCATACCCCACAGAGCTTAAAAGCAAGAGCCTTCTAATAGGATGAGCGAGCGTAACAGCGTAACCAAACTCAAATGGAGCCAGAGAAATCTTAACCCGATTGCCCTCTTTCTCTAGCACCTTAATTTCTGATGGGATCAAAGGTGCTGTTTTGATAACTTTCATGCTCTAACCCCTTACTTAGAATACAATTCTACAATGAGTCTTTCTTCAATAGGGACAACCACTTCTTCTCTTTCAGGGTAGCGGGTGAAGATGCCGTATTTTTTATCTTTTTCCACATCAATCCATGGCACAATTCCTGTTTGAGCTGTCAGTTCCATCGCACGCACCACTTGAGGGTTGCTCTTGGTTTTTTCTTTAATCTCAATTTTTTGCCCTGAACGCACGAAATAAGAGGGAATATCCAAACGCTTACCATCCACAAGCACATGCCCATGCGTTACCAATTGCCTAGCAGAGCTTCTAGTGGTCGCAAACCCCATGCGATAGACAACATTGTCCAATCTTCTTTCAATCAAGCGGATAAGGTTTTCACCCGTATTGCCGTCCAAGCGATTGGCTTCCACAAAAATACTCCTGAATTGCTTTTCAGAAATGCCATACATCATTTTAGCTTTTTGCTTTTCTTTCAACTGCAACCCGTAATCAGAAGTCTTAGTGCGTCTTTGCCCATGCTGGCCTGGCCCATAAGCTCTCTTATCTAGCGCGCTCTTCCCGCTCAACCGCCTTTCACCTTTTAAAGCTAAAGAAACCCCAAAACGCCTTTCTAGTCTTTCTACTGCGCCTCTATATCTTGCCATAAAGCCTCCTTACACTCTTCTTCTTTTAGGGGGTCTGCAACCATTATGAGGGAGCGGGGTGATGTCTTTAATCCAAAGCACTTTAACGCCCTCTGTCGCACCCACGCTCTTAATAGCGGTCTCACGCCCACTACCTGGCCCTTGAACCTTAATGCCCACTTCTTTAACGCCATGCTCTTTAGCCTTGCTTAGAGCGCTTTCTACAGCTTGTTGGGCCGCATAAGGGGTGGATTTCTTAGAGCCCTTAAACCCTAAACCGCCCGCCGTACTCCAGCAAATCACATTGCCCATTTCATCAGTGATAGTGATGTTGGTGTTGTTAAAGGTCGCTGAAATATAAACAACCCCTCTAGCGATATTCTTTTTGACTACTTTCTTTTTAGCCGTTACATTTCTCTTAGCCATTAAATCATCATCTCCTTATTTGCTACTTGCTGCCCACGGTTTTTTTCTTACCCTTACGAGTCCTAGCGTTATTTTTGGTGGTTTGACCTCTTACAGGAAGACCCTTACGATGCCTGATCCCACGATAATTCCCTAAGTCCATTAAAGATTTAATATCCATTTGAACTTTTTTACGCAAATCGCCCTCTACTAAGTAGCTTTGCTGGATTTTTTTAGCGATACTAGACACTTCATCTTCGCTCAATTCATGCACACGTTTGTCAAAAGAAATGCCTACCGCTTCTAAAATCTCTCTGGAACTCTTAAGCCCAATCCCATAAATATAGGTAAGGGCATACTCTACTCTTTTCTTTTTTGGTAAATCCACACCAGCAATCCTTGCCATGCTTTATCCTTGTCTTTGTTTGTGTTTGGGGGTAGCGCAGATCACTCTAATAACGCCCCTTCTTTTAATGATTTTGCACTTATCGCACATCTTTTTCACTGATGGCCTGACTTTCATGATTTTTCTCCTTTGAAAAAATTAGGCACTACTAAAAACTTTTATACTAACATATTTTCATTGAAATAACCCTTAAATTCATTTATATCTAAAAGTTATCCGACCTTTGTCTAAGCTATAGGGCGTAAGCTCTAGCTTGACCCTATCGCCTAAAGCAATCCTAATATAGTGCATGCGCATCTTTCCAGAAATACGGCACAACACCACATGCTTATTGTCTAACTCCACCTTAAAAGTGGCGTTAGGCAACGCCTCAATCACTTTCCCATCCACTTCTATAACATCATCTCTTGCCATTAACGCTCCGTAAGAATCACTGCTTTATTGCCAACTATGGCGATAGTATGCTCATGGTGGCTTGTGTTAAGCCCATCCACTGAAACCACGCTCCACTTATCCGCTAGTATTTTAGGCTCGCCCTGTTTTTGACACACCATAGGCTCTAAGCAAAATACCATGCCCTCTTTGATTTTAGGGCCGCTATTAGCTTTGACGCCTTTTTCTAGGTAGTTGGGGATTTCTGGCTCTTCATGGGGTTTTTTACCAATGCCATGCCCGCAAAATCCTTTCAAAGGCACAAAGCACCTTTCTGTAATAGCGCCCTCTAAAATCTGGCTCAACTCTTTAAAATGCATGCCCACTCTAATTGAGTTAATGGCATGCATCAAGCTCTCTTTAGAGCAAGCGAGCAATTTTTCATCTTGCGGGCTTATTGCGCCTATGGGAAGCGTGAGGGCTGAATCGCCATAATAGCCATCCACCTCCACCCCCAAATCCAAGCCTATAATATCCCCTTCTTGTAAAACATAATCCGTAGGAATGCCATGAATGACCACCTCATTTAAGGACATGCACACAGAGTTAGGGAAACCATACAGCCCCTTAAAAGCAGGCCTAGCATGAGAGGATTTGATAAAATCTTCAGCCATTTTATCCAGCTCTAAAAGTGAAACCCCAGGCCTTACTTCTCGCTCTAAAAGGGCTAACGCTTGAGCGGTTAATTCCCCGGCTTTTCTTAGAGCTTTGATTTCTTTTGGGCTTTTAATAGAGATTGCCATTAAAAACCTACCGCGCTTAAAGTTTTATACTTGCTCATATAAATTTGCGCTTCAATCTTTTTCATGGTATCAATAGCGACTTGAACCACAATCAGCACCGCCGTGCCTCCAAAGTAAAAAGGCACGCCCATAGCCTTAACCAAAATCCAAGGCACGGTAGAAATGAGTGCTAAATACAACGAACCCCACAAAGTGAGCTTGCTCGCTACAGCATTCAAAAACGATGAAGTCCCCTCTCCAGGCCTAAGCCCTGGAATATACCCGCCATTACGCCTCAAATTGTCTGCAATATCCTTAGAATTGAACACGATAGAAGAATAAAAGTAAGCAAAAAAGATAATGAGCAAGAACATCAAAATATTATACGCATACCCTTGCGGGCTTAAAAAATCCGCAATCGCTTGCAAGGTTTTGTTGCTTGTGGCTTGCTGTAAAATCGTAGAAGGGAACACGAGCAAAGCTGAAGCGAAAATAGGGGGGATCACCCCGCTTAAATTCAACTTGATAGGAATGTAATTCATGATGCGCTTGTTTTGGTTTTGCATCACCACTTTACGCGCATAAGAAATAGGGATCCTGCGCTCAGCTAATTCCACATAGATAATCGCAAAAATCGTCGCTAAAACAATCAGCACAATACCAATGAGCATTAAGATATTGATCACGCCCGTATTGACTAAATTGAATGTGCCTGAAATGGCTGACGGAATCCCTGAAACAATCCCGGCAAAAATAATAAGGCTAATCCCATTCCCCACGCCCCTTTGCGTGATTTGCTCCCCTATCCACATGAGCAGCATTGTCCCTGTAAGCATAGAAAACGCTGAAACGATCATAAAGACTTGCATATCAATCATGATCGCTCCATTGGCTCCTCCGCTAATGCTCCTTAAGCCCACTGAAACGCTCACCGCTTGGATTAGGGTGATTAAAATGGTCAAATAGCGCACGATTTGCATGTATTTTTGCATGCCGTCTCGCTCTTTTTTCATTTTAGCCAGGTTAGGGAAAGTTGCGCTCAAAAGCTCCATGATAATGGAAGAAGTGATATAGGGCATGATACCCAAAGAGATGATGCTCAAGCGAGAAACCGCATTCCCGCTAAACATGTTGAACAACCCCAAAGCGTTGTTGGAATTGCTGTCAAAAAAAGCCTTGATCGCTGCTAAATCTACGCCAGGAATGGGGATATAAGCTAAGACTCTGTAGAGAAATAAAAAACCCAAAGTGATGAGTATCTTACTAGCAATGGCTTTATTCATAACCTATTCCTCTTAAATCAAGCTGATACAACAGGGGCATTACTTCTGCCCACTTGTTTTGATTCTCTCATCTTTAATTTTAGAAGCTAGGTTTTTAGCGTCTTTACCGATCAATTTCACGCCTTCAATATAAAGAGGGAAATGGTGTAAAGCGCGCAAGCTTGAAAAAGTGATTTCTTCTAAATTTTTAATCGCTTCATTCTTTTCTACATTGATAGAATAGATATGAGAATCTTTAGTCCTAAAACCTATTTTAGGCAAACGGCGTTGTAAGGGTTGCTGCCCTCCTTCAAAGCCTCTTTTAGCCTTATAACCTGTCCTTGCGGTTTGGCCTTTACCGCCTCTTGTAGCCGTTTTTCCCATGCCGCTTCCTTGACCACGGCCCACTCGTTTGATTTTTTTAACGCTACCTTTAGCCGGTTTTAAATTTTCTAATCCCATTATCATATCTCCTTTTTAACTACGCCTTGATTTTAGCTAAAGCGTCAAAAGTCGCGCGCACCACATTATAGGGGTTGTTGGAGCCTAAAGATTTGGTTAGAATATCCTTAATGCCTGCTAATTCCACGATAGGGCGCGTTGAACCCCCAGCAATCACTCCCGTTCCCTCACTTGCCGGTTTGAGTAAAATACGGCTTGCGTTGTATTTATGCTCAATGTCATGAGCGATAGTCGTGCCTTTAATGGTTACATGAATCAGGTTTTTAAACGCATCATCTACCGCTTTTTTAATCGCATCAGGGACTTCTTTAGCCTTGCCTAAACCAAAGCCTACAAGCCCATTTTTATTGCCCACAACCACTAAAGCGTTAAAACGAAACCGCCTACCGCCCTTAACCACTTTGGTTACACGGCCAATATTCACGACGACTTCTTGAAACTCTTCTCTGTTAATCTCTTCCATACCTTTCCTTTCTGTCATAGAGCGATCCCGTTCTCTCTCAAGCTTTCAGCAAACGCTGCCACCACGCCATGATAGAGATAACCATTCCTGTCATAAACCGCTCGCTCAATCCCTGCTTTTTTCAATTCTTCAGCAAAGAGAGCGCCTAATTTTTTAGCGTCTTCTTGCGTGTTTTTAAAACCCATTTTCCTGCCATCAATATGCGTTATAGTGCTTTGTTTCACATCATCAATCGCTTGCGCATAGAAATAGCGATTCGAACGAAAAACGCTCACCCTAGGCCTTAATTTATCGCCTAAGAGTTTGCTTTTAATCCTTAATTTTCGGCGATCCCTTAAGGCTTTCTTTTTATACAATGCTTTTGCGTTCATCACTTCACCTTATTTATTTTTTAGCTGTCTTACCAGCTTTTCTAATAATGACTTCATTGCTGTATTTCACGCCCTTGCCCTTGTATGGCTCTGGGGGTCTGAAGCTCCTGATTTCAGCGGCGACTTGCCCTACTTTTTGCTTATCGCTCCCTTTGATAGTGATCGTGTTTTTTTCCACCACCATTTCAATCCCTGCTGGAATGGGGTATTTCACCGGGTGGCTAAAACCCAAACTCAAATCCAAAGTTTTATTGCCCAAAGCCACCTTATAGCCCACGCCATTGACTTCTAAAGTCTTACTGAAACCGGTGCTTAAGCCTGTTACAATGTTGTTGGCTAACGCCCCATAAGTCCCCCAATAAGCCCTAGACTGCGCGTCTTCGCCCACAGGCTGGAAGCTCAATTGGTTGTTTTCAAGCGTGATTTTCACGCGGTTGTGAGTTTCTAGCTCATGCTTTTCTTTGCTGTTTTTAAAAAGAAGCTTGCTCCCTTCAACGCTCGCTTGCACAGAGCTTGGAATTTCAATGATTCTTTTCCCAATTCTTGACATTTTCAATCCTTTACCAAATGCTGCAAAGCACTTCGCCACCGACATTCTGTCTGTAAGCTTCTTCGTTGGTGATCACCCCTTTAGAAGTGCTTACCACAATCACGCCATAGCCATTTTTAAAGCGCTTCAACTCGTTTTTTTGCTTATACACACGACGACCGGGCTTGCTTAAGCGCTTCACTTCGCTGATTTTTGAATGCCCTTTTTCATCATAAGCCAATTGCACATAAACCGATTGTTTCTTGTCTTTATCTTTGACATTGAAATCTTTAATGAAACCTTTTTCTTTAAAAATCTCTAAAATAGAAACCACGATCTTTGCGTAATAAAGCTGTGTGAATTCTAAGCGGCGCATAGAAGCGTTTCTCAAACGAGTTAATGAATCTGCAATTATATCATTTACCATATCTTATCCTTACCAACTGGCTTTTCTCAAGCCTGGGATGAGTCCCTCACTGCCCATTTTTCTTAGGCACACCCTACAAAGTCCAAAATCCCTATAAACCGAATGAGGTCTCCCACAAATGCGGCACCTAGTATAAGCCCTTACTTGGAATTTTGGTTTCCTTTGAGCCTTTGCTATCATTGATTTTTTAGCCATATTAACCCCTTATCTCACTTTTGCAAAAGGCAATCCAAGCAATTCTAACAACTTGAACGCTTCTTTATCGTTGTTTGTAGAAGTTACCATAGTGATGTTCATGCCATGACTGACCATAATATCATCATAAACCACTTCCGGAAAAATCAACTGCTCATTGATCCCAAAGGTGTAATTCCCACGCCCGTCAAAACCATTTCGTGAAATCCCTCTAAAGTCTTTCACTCTGGGTAACGAAATCACAATCAGCTTTTCTAAGAAATTATACATGCGTTTATTCCTTAAGGTAACTTTCGCCCCTACCGCCATGCCTTCTCTGATCTTAAAGCCTGCAACGGATTTTTTCGCTTTAGTGATAACCGCTTTTTGCCCTGCAATCAAAGAAATCGTTTGCGCGATATTTTGCATGATTTTCATGTCTTTTGCATGAGCCCCAGCGCCCACGCTGATAACGATTTTTTCCAGCTTGGGCAAAAGCATGGGGTTTTTAATGTCTAATTCTTGAGCGAGTTTTGCCCTCACTTCACTTTGATAAAATTGTTTCAAACCAAACATGTATCCAACTCCTTAAGCTTTTTTCACATTAGAAATGTGCATGGGCTTTTCTTTATGGATAAAGCCCCCTTTAGGGTTATCATCAGTAGGTTTAATCGCTTTTTTCACCACTTTACACCCTTCAACAACCACTTGAGAAGTCTTAGGCAACACCGCTAAAACCTTAGCGACCTTACCCTTATCGTCTCCTGCAATGACTTTCACCATGTCATTTTTTTTGATTTCGCTTTTCATTATACAACCTCCGGCGCTAGAGAAATGATTTTCATGAAATTAGCGTAACGCACTTCTCGGCTCACTGGCCCAAAAATCCTTGTGCCAACAGGATCT
The DNA here is from genome assembly GCF_003637685.1 of Helicobacter pylori. Classification (GTDB taxonomy): domain Bacteria; phylum Campylobacterota; class Campylobacteria; order Campylobacterales; family Helicobacteraceae; genus Helicobacter; species Helicobacter pylori_CJ. The sequence goes on from NZ_MVWW01000002.1 coordinate 165,007, forward strand.
TTTTTAGCGTCCAAAATCACCGCTGCATTGTCATCAAAACGCACCAAAGAACCATTTTTCCTTTGGATTTCTTTTTTCGTTCTCACCACAACAGCTTTGACGACTTGACCGCGTTTCACCTTACCATTAGGGATAGCTTTTTTCACGGAAGCCACGATCACGCTACCCACGCTCGCATAGCGTTTGTGGCTGCCCCCTAACACCTTAATACACATGATTTCTTTAGCGCCGCTATTGTCAGCGACATTCAATCTTGTAAAACTCTGTATCATGCTTATACTCCCACTACTAAAATTTCTTTAAGCGTGAAGGACTTGGTTTTAGAAAGCGGTCTGCACTCAATCGCGCTCACAAAATCCCCTACTTTCACCTGATTGTTTTCATCATGGATGGTGTATTTTTTGAACTTTTTAACAATCTTGCGGTATTTTTCATGCACCACTTTTCTTTCCACAAGAATCACAGCGCTTTTTTCAGCAAACTTGCTGATAACCTTGCCTTGCACCAGCCTTTTATGCGGCTCTTTCGTATTCATTGCTTACCCTTTTTTTACTCAACGCTAGAAGAATAATGCGCGTTAATAGCCGTATTAATGCGAGCGATATTTCTTCTGGCTTTCTTAATCTCGTTAGGATTACTCAATTGCATGGTCTTTAACTTAACGCGCAACTCAAAAAGCTCCGCTTTCTTAGCATGCAACAACTCTTCTAATTCCTTGATACTTTTATCTTTCAATTCAGTATATTTCATTTTCGCTCTCACAAGTTACAATTTTGGTTTTAAAAGGAAGTTTGCTCTGAGCTAGCGCTAAAGCTTCTCTCGCTAGTCCTTCTTCAATGCCTAGCATTTCATAAACGATCCTGCCTGGCTTGATATTCATCACCCATTTTTCCACAGAACCTTTACCTTTACCCATCCTCGTTTCTAAAGGTTTGGCGGTTAAAGGCTTATCAGGAAATACTCTAATCCACACCTTACCCGCTCTTTTAATGTGCCTTGTCATAGCCACCCTTGCGGATTCAATCTGGCGTGAGTCAATCCTCCCATGCTCTATGGCTTTAATCGCAATATCCCCAAACGCAATGGAATTACCACGATGGGCTTTCCCGCGATTGCGCCCTTTCATTTGCTTTCTGTATTTTGTTCTTTTTGGCATTAACATGATTATTGCCTCCCTCTTCTGCTTCTTCTAGGCTCTCTTTCTTCTTTAGCCTCTTCTTTTTTCTCAAATTGGATGCCTTTTTGCAAAACTTCCCCTTTGAAAATCCACACTTTCACGCCAATAATACCATATACCGTCATCGCTTCAGCAAAGCCATAATCAATCTTAGCCCTTAAGGTGTGTAAAGGCACGCGCCCTTCCATATACCATTCGGTGCGAGCGATTTCAGCCCCTGCTAAACGGCCAGAAACGCGCACCTTGATCCCTTTAGCACCGGATTTTAACGCCGCTTGCATGACCTTTTTCATTGCGCGGCGGAAAGCGACCCTTTTTTCTAGCTGGGTGGCCACATTTTCTGCGGCTAATTGGGCGTCAGCTTGGGGGCGTTTGACTTCTTTAATATTAATGGAGACTTCTTTTTTGATGAGCGTTTTTAGGCCTTCTTTGACTTTTTCAATATCCACGCCTTTTTTACCGATGATAAGCCCTGGGCGAGCCGCTACAACCGTAACACGCAGTTTTTTAGCCGCTCTTTCAATCACAATCTCGCTCACGCCAGCATAATAAAGCTCTTTTTTAAGGAATTTCCTAATCTTATTGTCTTCATCAATATTGCTTGGAGCGGTGCGAGCGCTAGGGAACCATCTGGAAGTCCAATTCCTATTAATACCTAATCTTAAACCTACCGGATTAACTTTTTGTCCCATGCCCTACTTACCTTCTGCTTGATTTTTTTTATGGCTTTTAGAAGATTTCATTTCTTTCCCTTCTGCTACTTCTACGAATACATGAGATGTTGGCTTTCTAATGGCTGTGGCTCTGCCTTTAGCCCTTGGAATGGAGCGCCTAAGCACAGGGCCAGCATCCACTCTGCAAGAAACAATCAGAGCGCTCTTGGCGTCTAAAGAGCCGTTAGCGACCGCAGAAGCCACCACTTTTGAAAGCACTCTAGCCGCTTTATTGGGCGTAAATTCCAAACTAGCGATCGCTAATTCAGCGTTCATGCCTTGAATCTGTCTTGCAATCAATCTGGCTTTAGTAGGAGATAACCGCACAAATTTTAATAACGCTTTACTCATTCTACCCCCTTACTTGCCAATCTTTTTTTGGACACTGCCTTTGTGCCCTTTAAAAGTTCTTGTAGGAGCGAATTCCCCTAACTTATAACCCACATGGTTTTCTGTGATATACACAGGGACAAAAACCCTTCCGTTATGCACATTATAAGTAAAACCAATCATTTCAGGCAAAATGGTGCTTCTTCTAGACCATGTTTTAATTGGGCGGTTATCCTTACCCTCTTTTGCCTTGAGCGTTTTTTTCATCAAGTGGTCGTCTATAAAAGGACCCTTTTTAATTGACCTAGACATTCTTTAACCCTTTATTTATGTTTCTTTCTGGAAATGATGAGCTTGTCGCTAGCTTTTTTCTTTCTAGTTTTATAGCCCTTAGCTGGAGTACCCCAAGGCGATACAGGATGGCCGCTTGTCCCTGTTTTACCCTCACCCCCACCATGCGGGTGATCCACTGGGTTCATTGCGCTCCCGCGAGTTTGTGGGCGAATGCCTCTGTGGCGGTTACGCCCTGCCTTACCGATAGAGACATTGATAAAATCCTCATTCCCCACCACGCCAACACTCGCCATGCATTCGCTTAAAATGTAGCGCATTTCAGAGCTTGGCATTCTAAGGATAGTGTATTTATTTTCCCTACCCATGATTTGAGCGCTCATCCCAGCGCTTCTGGCTAATTGCCCGCCAGCCCCTGGATGCATTTCAATGTTATGCACCACCGTTCCTATAGGGATATTTTTTAATTTCATCGCAAAGCCCACTTTAATATCCAAACCGCCTTCAGCAGCGATAACGCTATCGCCCACTTTCAAACCGCTTGGCTGTAAAATGTAGCGTTTGTCCCCATCAGGATAGACTACAAGAGCGATGCGCGCGTTTCTGTAAGGATCATACTCAATCGCAGCCACTTTCCCTTCAATATTGTATTTGTTGCGCTTGAAATCAATAATGCGATAGAGTTTTTTAGCCCCTCTCTCTTTGTGGCGGCTGGTGATGCGCCCGTTATTGTTTCTCCCTGCTGTTGCTTTAAGCTTAGTGAGTAAGCCTTTGACACTGCTTTTTGCGGTAATGTCTTTAGAGTCCAACACCGACATGAAGCGTCTGCTTGGGGTGTAGGGCTTATAAGTTTTAATCGCCATAACGCTTTCTCCTTTCTTAAGCGCCAAGGGCGGCAATGCTAGCGCCCTCTGGAACTTTCACATAAAATTTCTTAAACGACTTTCTTTGTCCAAGCTTCCCTCTAAAGCGTTTCACCTTACCCTCTTGTTTCAAAGAATTGATTTTCAAAGGCTCAAAGCCAAAGTAAGTTTTAAACACTTCTTTAAGCTGGTTTTTGGTTACATGTTGAGCCGTTTGAACCACTAAAACGCCTTTTTCTTGCAATCCTAATGACTTTTCAGTGTAAAGAATTGACTTTATATCCATGATGTCTGCCATTTTTTACTCCTCTGTCTTATCTTGCACCACATGCTGAAACGCTGCTTCTTCCATCACTACAGAACTAAACGCTGCCAAAAGATAAGCGTTTAACTCGCTCACATCAACAATAAGGCATTTTTTAAGGTTACTAAAGGCCAACTCGGTGTATTCGTCCATGTTCATGCACACAAACAAAGTGTCTCGTTGCTCTAAAGCCTGGAACATTTGGTTGGCTTCTTTAGTCAAATGCTTCCTCTTATTGTCTTCAACCACGCCTTTTATAGCGATTTTTTCCACCACAAAAAGCTTATTCGCTTGCGCTTTTTCTTCTAAAGCGTATTCTAAAGCCAAGCGTTTTTGTTTTTTGTTGATTTTAAGGTTGTAATTGCGCTCATTCGTAGCCCCATGAGAGACACCCCCACCCACAAACACAGGCGAAGTGATGCTCCCTGCTCTAGCTCTTCCGCCCCCTTTTTGCGCCCAAGGCTTCCTACCGCCCCCACTCACTTCAGCGCGGTTTTTACTTTTAGCGGTATTAGCGCGCGCAGAAGATAAATAATGTTTCACGTAAAGATAGAGGTTATGGCTGTTGATACTCTCATATCTTTTAGGTAACTCCACGCTACCCTTTTCTTTCAAATGGCTGTCTAAAACGATGGCCTTACTCATATCAAACCCTTTATATTATATTCAATGTATGGTTTTATACTGCTCTAATGCGTCCATAAGCCCCAGAAAAGCCGGCCACTGAACCCTTTAGCACTAACACCATACTTTCTTTATCAAAAGAGAGCACCTCGTTTTGGCAAGTAACTAGCTCATTGCCATAATGCCCTGCCATTTTCCTACCCTTTTGCACTCTTCCTGGCCATTCTCTGTTACCAATAGAACCAGGGCGGCGATGGAAACGGCTCCCATGCGCTGCAGGCCCGCCTTGGAAATTCCAACGCTTCATCACCCCCGCAAAGCCTCTTCCCTTCGTTTTAAAGCTCGCTTTAACCCTTTTAAGCGTTTCTAAAGCGCTCAAATCCAAATCGCCCAACTCTTGTTGTTGGGAAGCTTTTAAGGTAGCGAAATGGTTAAACTCTTTGCTGAGCTGGTATTTCTTTTGCTGGCCTTCAATCGCCTTATTGTGTTTTTTATGCATCGCATAGGCCACCAAAGCTTTCCCGTTTTCTAGCTGGCACACTTTCGCTTGCAAGACTTTAAGCAAGGTTACAGGCGTGCTGTTAGCATCAATGGTGCGGCTCATGCCTATCTTTTGAACTAAAAATTCCATATCTAACCCTTATTTTATGATCTCAATGCGTTAGGACTACTTCGTTTCCATAGAAGTTACTTCTACATCCACTTCAGGAGCTAAATCCAACTTCATCAAGCTATCCACGGTTTCTGGGGTGGCCGAAATAATATCAATCAATCGGCTATAAACCCTAATCTCAAACTGCTCTCTTGAATCCTTATTGACATGCGGGGAGCGCAAAACGGTGTAACGCTTATTCTTAGTCGGTAAAGGGATAGGCCCTCTAATTTCAGAACCTGAACGCTTTACAGCCTCCACGATAGCCACAACAGATCGATCCAACACTCTATGGTCATAAGCTTTGAGCTTCAACCTGATTTTTTCCATAAACTCTCCTAAAAGAACTCGTTTTATTCACTGCTGAAGCAGAATAAAACAATAAAATAAAAACTGAAATACTACTCAAAATGCGCCCTTTAGTCAATAACTTTTGCTATTTTTAGGGCTTTTTAGAGATTTTTACTTCCTTTTTATAAGGAAATATAAAAAAAGGCGCTACGATTATCTTATTCAATCCCCTTTGTAAGGAAGTTCATGCCCCTTTCTTGCTTGCACCCTTTTGGGCCTTTTGAAACCCCTAAAGAGCCGGCGTTAAACAACCCGCTTTTAAACCCACCTTCAAGCGATAAGATCTGTCTTTTAGGGCCGATGGAATCCGGTAAAACCACTTTTGCCCTCAAACTAGCGAAGGATTTCAAAAACCCTGTGTATATCAATTGCAACGACATGCGTTTGAATAAAAATCTCTTAAGCTCGTGGCTTTTAAAATGGCATTTAGAAAAGAAAATGGACTTGCTCATTTTAGATCGTATTGATCGCCTGGATTTCAGCCTGCCTAAACTCCCCAAAATTATTCTTATCCCTAATTATTTAAGCCCCATAACAGCGCCCGATTTTAGTTTGTGCTATGCGTTAGGGTTGAGTTTTAAAGAATACGGCAGCTTTTTCAAACCCAACACCCCTAAAAACACCCTGTTTAACCGCTTTTTAAGAGACGGCAACGCTTTAGATTCGCTTTTTATAGAAAACGAGCAAGAAAAAATCCTAAAAAAACAAGAAAATATCAAACTAATCTTTCAGGCTTACGCCCCCTTAATGGCTAAAATCTGTGCACATCAATCCAAATTTGTGAGCGCTTTTTATCTTTATACGCAACTCAAAAAAGAGCTTAAAATTTCTAAAGACACCCTTTATAAATTTTTACACGCGCTAGAAAAACAACGCATCCTTTTTTTAGTCCCCAGTTTTGAAAGCCATAAAACCAAATTGTATCTGTGCGATTTTGCCTTGCCTTATAGCCTAACTCCCAGCCCCTCGCTTTTAAGCGTTTTTGAAAACATGGTTTTTTTAGAGCTTTACAAGCAATTCCCAAATTACGAGCTTTACTCCCATGACAATGGGATTTTTATTTTGCATAAAAATTCTACCGACAAGCTCGCCCTCATCGCCCACGCTTTCCCCACGCCCCATTTTTTAGAAAAACAGCTTCTATGGTGCCATGAGCATGGGTTTTTTAATATCGTGGTGGTTTCTATCAACGCCCCCATTTCAGCAACTAGTCTCCCCTACAAACACCTTAATTTCATTGATTTTTCTTTGGATATTCAATCTATTTTGATATAATAGTTATTATGTATTTATGTATTTATGTATTTATGTATTTATGTATTTATGTATTTATGTATTTATGTATTTATGTATTTATGTATTTATGTATTTATGTATTTATGTATTTATGTATTTAATATTATTACTAAAATTTTTAATTGATTATTTAATATTTTTTATCTTTTCTTAAGCTAACCCACTATAAGCTATCCTGGTATTTCGCCTTTTTGGGAAATACCGCCTACCCTAAAAGCGTAGGGCATTTTTAATATTCTTTTGTAGAAAGGAAGCTATAATGAACGCATTGAAAAGATTAAGTTTCTGCACCTTGTTATCCTTAGGTCTTTTCGCTCAAGCAGCGCATGCTGAGAGTTTAAAAGACACGATCAACTATCCTGATTGGCTTAAAGTCAATCTTTTTAACAAAAAGAACCCGCCCAATCAATATGTCGGATCGGCTTCAATTTCTGGTAAAAGAAACGATTTTTATTCCAACTATATTCCCTATGATGACAAATTGCCCCCTGAAGAAAACGCTGAAAAAGTGGCTTTTTTAAGGGCTAAATTGAACGCTTACAGCTCGTTAGAAAGCGTTTTAATCACTACCAAAATGCGCAATCGCATTGTTAAAGCGTTTCAAGTTAAAAATAACGTTATCAGCCATTTATTTGGGCTTGTTGATTTTTTAGCGTCTAAATCCATTTTAGCCAAAAGGTATGTGGATGCCATCAACCATCGTGTGTATGTTATGGTGCAATTCCCTTTCATTCAGCCTGAAGATCTCATCGCTTACTTTAAAACCAAACGCATCAACCTTTCTTCAGCGAGCACTACCAATCTCAGCACCATTTTAAACAAGGCGTTGTTCCACATCTAGGGGTTTGGTTTGAAATCATGAGCGGTTTTTAAGCGTGAAGCTATGCCGATGAAAAGGCGTAGCCCCTAGCTTACTCATCGCTTCTATATGTTGTTTAGTCCCATACCCGCAATTCTTATCCCAGCCGTATTCCTTAAACAAAGCGTGCAATTCTAACATTTCTCTGTCCTTAGCAGCTTTCGCTAAAACAGACGCCATAGCGATTTGAGCGATTGTTTCATCGCCCTTGATGATGGTTTGTATATTAGGGTAGCGTTTATTCAAGCCAAACGCCGTGTTGCCATCTATCTTTATTGTATTAGCTAAAGAGCAACCATTTTCTACAATCTCTTCAATAGCGAGTTTCAAACACGCCCCTAAGCCTAAGTTATCAATTTCATTCGCGCTTTTTTTAACCACGAAAAACCCCACCTCATCATGCGTTTTGATTTTATCTTCTAAGAAAAAGCGCTTTTTGGGGCTGAGCTTCTTACTATCCTTAAGCCCCATTTTTAGAAATTCTAAGGCTGTTTTTTCACTGCACACCACCCCCGCCACAAAAAGCGAACCGGCCAAACACCCCCTACCCGCTTCATCAATGCCTAAAATCATTTTTACGCAACCCAACCGGTATCAAAATCCCTACTCATGCGCTCCATGCGTTCTCCTACTTTCTCTTAGCTTCTTAATAAACTCTGTCAATTCTTTTTCAAAGTTTTTCACGCTTTTTCTGTCGCTTGGCGATGAGGGGATAGTCAAAGAATACGCCCCATCAGTTAGCTTGGCATGCTTGCTTCCAGATTCCAAATAAAGATTCAAATCTTTATTGTCATGCAACGCCTCTTTTAAGATCTTACGAATCTCTTTGCTATGAGTGGCTTCTTCAGGATTCATCTCGCACGCCCACCCAAGGTCTCAAGCCTTAGGCCCGATCATCTTTTCAGGCACCACGAATTTGTCAAAATCTTCAGCGCTCAAGAGTTTCAATTCCACCGCGCTTTCTTTTAAAGAAATGCCTTTTTTGTGGGCGTTTTTAGCGATCTTAGCAGCGTTTTCATAGCCTACATGCGGGTTTAGGGCGGTTACTAGCATTAAAGAATGGTGCAAGTAATAATCAATTTTTTCTTTATTAGGCTCAATACCGATCGCGCAATGAATATTGAAACTTTCCATGCTGTCGCTCAATAGCCTTAAACTTTGCAAGAAATTATAAATAATCACCGGCTTGAACACATTCAATTCAAAATTACCCTGACTGGCCGCAATGCCAATAGCGGTATCATTCCCCATCACTTGCACCGCCACCATTGTCATCGCTTCGCATTGCGTGGGGTTGACTTTACCGGGCATAATAGAACTACCCGGCTCGTTTTCAGGGATATTAAGCTCGCCCAAACCACAGCGCGGCCCGCTTGCAAGCCATCTAATATCGTTAGCGATTTTCATTAAATTCGCCGCTAAAGCCTTAAAAGCCCCATGCGCATAAGCGATAGCGTCATGGCTAGTGAGCGCGTGGAATTTATTGGGTGCAGAGATGAATTTCACGCCGCTAAACTGGCTCAATTCTTCAGCCACTTTTTCACTCAATTCTTTATGAGCGTTTAGCCCGGTGCCTACGGCAGTCCCGCCTATGGCTAATTCCCTTAAATGCTCCAAACTCTCTAAAATTTGTTGTTTAGAATGCTCTAGCATGCTCGCATACCCGCTAAATTCTTGCCCCAAAGTTAAAGGCGTAGCGTCTTGTAAATGCGTGCGCCCGATTTTGACAATCTCTTTAAATTGTTGGCTTTTGTCTTTAAAGGTTTTTAACAGATTCTCTAAACTGGGCAGTAGTTTGTGCGTGATTTCTAGAACGCTCACAATGTGCATTGCGGTAGGGAAAGTGTCGTTGGAGCTTTGAGACATGTTCACATCATCGTTAGGGTGGATGAGTTTTTTCTCTCTAAAATTACCCCCTAAAATTTCGGTAGCCTTATTGGCAATGACTTCATTGAGGTTCATGTTCGTTTGAGTCCCGCTCCCTGTTTGCCATATCGCTAGGGGGAATTCGCCACACAACTCGCCTTTTAAAATGCAATCGCACGCTTTGATAATGGCTTGCGATTTTTCCAGGCTTAATTTCCCCAACTTGTAATTAACTACCGCCAGACTCCTTTTGAGTTTGGCAAACGCGCCAATGAGTTCTTTAGGCATTTTCTCAGTGCCGATCTTAAAGTTTTCAAAACTGCGTTGCGTTTGAGCCCCCCAGTATTGGCTGTCATTTACTTTGATTTCGCCCATCGTGTCATGTTCGATTCTAAATTGCATACTAATCCTTTGAAATTTGATTTTAAAACCTTAAAAAAATAGCATAAACTCTTATACCTTCTACTTAAAAACCTTAATTTTTTAAAAACCATTTCCACAATTTTTACACAAAAGAGGGTTATCATTCGTTTGCAACAAGAATTTTCTTGTTATCTTAATGTAAAGGTCAAAACGATGAAAAAGTTAGCCGCTTTATTTTTAGTAAGCGTGTTGGGGGTTATGAGTTTAAACGCATGGGAGCAAACCCTAAAAGCCAATGACTTGGAAGTGAAAATCAAATCCGTGGGTAACCCCATTAAAGGCGATAACACTTTTGTGCTTAGCCCCACTTTAAAAGGTAAGGCTTTAGAAAAAGCTATCGTTAGGGTGCAGTTTATGATGCCTGAAATGCCTGGCATGCCAGCGATGAAAGAAATGGCGCAAGTGAGTGAAAAAAACGGCCTTTATGAAGCGAAAACCAATCTTTCTATGAACGGGACATGGCAGGTTAGGGTGGATATTAAATCTAAAGAAGGCAAAGTTTATCGCGCTAAAACAAGCCTGGATTTATAAGCGCATGCTGTCTTTTATAAGCGCGTTTGATAAAAGGGGCGTTTCAATACGCCTTCTAAGAACTTTTTTACTGCTTTTTAGTTTGGGTTTGGCTAAAGATTTAGAGATCCAATCTTTTGTGGCTAAATACCTTTCTAAAAATCAAAAAATACAAGCCTTACAGGAGCAAATTGACGCTTTAAATTCTCAAGAAAAAGTCGTTAGCAAATGGGATAACCCTATTTTGTATTTAGGCTACAACAACGCTAACGTGAGCGATTTTTTCAGGCTGGATAGCACCTTAATGCAAAACATGAGCTTGGGTTTGTCTCAAAAAGTGGATTTAAATGGTAAAAAACTCACGCAATCTAAAATGATCCATCTAGAAAAACAAAAAAAGATCTTAGAGCTTAAAAAAACCAAGCAACAATTGGTGATTAATCTAATGATAAATGGCATTGAAAACTATAAAAACCAACAAGAAATAGAGCTTTTAAACACAGCGATTAAAAATTTAGAAAACACCCTTTATCAGGCCAACCATTCCAGTTCGCCTAATTTAATAGCGATTGCCAAGTTAGAAATTTTAAAATCGCAATTAGAAATCAAAAAAAACAATTTAGAAGAAGCCTTGTCTAGCAGCCATTATTCCATGGGTGAATTGACTTTTAAAGAAGATGAGATTTTAAGCATTGCCCCTAAAAATTTTGAATTCAATAATGAACAAGAGCTATATAACATTAACGCTACTAATTACGATATTGCGATCGCCAGGATTGATGAAGAAAAAGCGCAAAAAGACATTACTTTAGCTAAAAAAAGCTTTTTAGAAGACGTGAACGTTACTGGGGTGTATTATTTCCGCTCCAAACAATACTATAACTACGACATGTTTAGCGTCGCTTTGTCTATCCCTTTGCCCATTTATGGCAAGCAGGCTAAATTAGTGGAGCAGAAGAAAAAAGAAAGCTTGGTGTTTAAGAGCGAAGTGGAAAACACCAAAAACAAAACGCGCCACCTGGCCCTAAAACTCCTTAAAAAATTAGAAACCTTGCAAAAAAACTTGGAAGCGATCAATAAAATTGTGGGGCAGAATGAAAAAATCGCGCAAATTTATGCGCTTGATTTGAAATCTAATGGCGATTACAACGCTTATTACAACGCTTTTAATGACAAAATCACCATTCAAATCACCCAGCTTGAAACCTTGAGCGCTCTAAATAGCGCTTATTTGTCCTTACAAAACCTCAAAGGATTAGAATGAAACGGCTTTTATTATTAGCCCTATTTTTTAGCCTCTTATTGGCTAACGCTCAAGAAATTAAAGAGACTCAAGAGACTAAAAAAACTAAAGAAGCTAAAAGCCAAACTCATTTTAATATTTCCACCACTAAGGTTATAGAAAAAGAATTTTCTCAAAGCCGGCGCTATTATGCGATTTTAGAGCCTAATGAAGCGCTGATTTTTTCTCAAACCCTGCGTTTTGATGGCTATGTGGAAAAGCTTTATGCGAATAAAACCTATACCCCCATTAAAAAGGGCGATAGACTCTTGAGCGTGTATTCCCCTGAATTAGCAAGCGTTCAAAGTGAGCTGTTATCATCATTGAAATTCAACCAGCAAGTGGGAGCGATTAAAGAAAAATTAAAACTACTAGGGTTAGAAAACTCTAGCATTGAAAAGATCATTAGCAGCCATAAAGTCCAAAATGAAATGACTATTTACTCTCGTTTCAACGGCGTTATTTTTAAAAAAAGCCCGGATCTCAATGAGGGGAGCTTTTTTAAAAAAGGGCAAGAGTTGTTTCAAATCATAGATTTAAGCCAATTGTGGGCGCTTGTTAAAGTCAATCAAGAGGATTTAGAATTTTTAAAAAACACGCATCAAGCGATCTTGTTCGTAGAAGGGGTTAAAGGCAAGCAAGCAATCGCGCTTGAAAACATCAACCCCATCATAAATGCGCAAGACAAAATGCTAGAAGCGCGTTTCAATGTGCCTAATCTTAAACAGCTTTATTACCCTAACATGTTCGCTCAAGTAGAAATCTTTCAAAAACCAAAAAAAATGAAGATTTTGCCTAAAGAAGCGGTTTTGATTAAGGGGGGGAAAGCTATCGTGTTTAAAAAAGATGATTTTGGTTTAACCCCCCTAGAGATTAAAGCCGTCCGCTTGAGCGATGGGAGTTATGCAATTGTAGAGGGTTTAGAAGCGGGCGAAGAAGTCGCTAATAACGCTTTATTCGTGCTAGACGCTGACGCTCAAAACAACGGGGATTATTGAATGATAGAAAAAATCATTGATGTAAGCGTTAAGAACAAACTCCTTACCACTCTAGTCACTCTACTCATTTTTTTAGCCTCTTTGTGGGCGATAAAAAGCGTTCGTTTAGACGCTTTGCCGGATTTAAGCCCCGCTCAAGTGGTCGTGCAGATCACTTACCCCAATCAAAGCCCTAAAATCGTGCAAGAGCAGGTTACTTACCCGCTAGTTTCTACTTTCATGAGCATCGCTAACATTGAAACGGTTAGGGGGATTTCTAGTTATGAAAGCGGTTTGATTTACATCATTTTTAAAGACGGCGTCAATCTGTATTGGGCTAGGGATAGGGTTTTAGAGCAATTAAACCGAGTGAGCAATTTGCCTAAGGACGCTAAAGTAGAAATAGGGAGCGATTCCACTTCTATTGGCTGGGCGTATCAATACGCCTTATCTAGCGATAGCAAGAATTTAAGCGATTTGAAAGTCTTGCAAGATTTCTATTACCGCTATGCGCTTTTAGGGGTTGATGGGGTGAGTGAGGTCGCAAGCGTGGGGGGCTTTGTGAAAGATTATGAAGTAACGCTTCAAAACGATTCTCTGATCCGTTATAACTTGAGTTTGGAACAAGTTGCTAACGCGATTAAAAATTCCAATAACGATACCGGTGGGGGGGTTATTTTAGAAAACGGGTTTGAAAAAATTATAAGATCGCATGGCTATATCCAATCTTTGAAGGATTTAGAAGAAATTGTGATTAAAAAAGAAGGGGCTATCCCTTTAAAAATCAAAGATATAGCCAGCGTTAGGCTAGTGCCAAAACCGCGCAGAGGAGCGGCTAATCTCAATGGCGATAAGGAAGTGGTAGGCGGGATTGTGATGGTGCGCTATCACGCTGACACTTATAAGGTGCTTAAAGCCATTAAAGAAAAAATCGCCACCCTACAAGCGAGTAACCCTGATGTGAAAATCACCAGCGTGTATGACAGGAGCGAATTGATTGAAAAAGGCATTGACAATTTGATCCACACGCTCATAGAAGAAAGCGCGATCGTGTTAGTCATTATTGCGATTTTTTTACTGCATTTCAGGAGCGCTTTAGTGGTGATTATCACTCTGCCTTTAAGCGTGTGCATCAGTTTCTTGCTCATGCGTTATTTCAATATTGAAGCGAGCATCATGAGTTTGGGGGGCATTGCGATCGCTATAGGGGCGATGGTGGATGCGGCGATTGTGATGGTGGAGAACGCTCACAAGCATTTGCAACACATTGACACAAAAGACAATATTCAAAGGGTTAATGCTATCATGCAAGGGGTTAAGCATGTGGGGGGCGCGATATTTTTTGCTTTAATGATTATCGTGGTTTCTTTCTTGCCTATTTTCGCGCTCACCGGTCAAGAAGAAAAGCTTTTTGCCCCTTTAGCTTACACCAAAACCTTTGCCATGCTAGTAGGAGCGCTACTCTCTATCACCATAGTCCCTATTTTAATGGTATGGCTCATTAAAGGGCGGATTTTAGAAGAGTCTAAAAACCCTATTAACGCTTTTTTCATGAAAATTTATGGTGTGAGTTTGAAGGTTGTGCTTAAATTCAGATACGCTTTTTTAATAGCGAGCGTCTTAGGTTTAGGGGGTTTGTATCTAGCGTATAAAAAACTTAATTGGGAATTTATCCCCCAAATCAATGAGGGGGTAATCATGTATATGCCTGTAACGCTTAATGGCGTGGGCATTGACACCGCTTTAGAATATTTAAAAAAAAGTAATGCCGCTATCAAGCAACTGGATTTTGTCAAACAGGTTTTTGGTAAAGTGGGGCGCGCTAACACCAGCACCGATGCCGCCGGTTTAGGAATGATAGAAACCTACATTGAATTAAAGCCAAAAAACGAATGGAAAGAAAAGCTCAGTTATAAAGAAGTTAGGGACAAATTGGAAAAAACCCTGCAATTAAAAGGCTTGACTAATTCATGGACTTACCCCATTCGTGGCAGAACGGACATGCTCTTAACCGGCATTAGAACGCCCCTAGGCATCAAGCTCTATGGTAATGACACGGACAAATTACAAGAATTAGCGATCCTTATGGAGCAACAGCTCAAAGCCCTAAAAGAGAGTTTATCCGTCTTTGCCGAGCGATCCAATAACGGCTACTACATCACGCTGGATTTGAACGATGAAAATCTGGCTCGTTATGGCATCAATAAAAACGCCGTGTTAGATGCGATTAAATTCGCTCTGGGCGGAGCCACGCTCACGACCATGATTAAAGGCGTAGAAAGTTATCCCATTTCTTTACGCTTAGAAGACACCGAAAGAAACACCATTGAAAAATTAAAAAATCTCTACATCAAAACCGCTTACAATTACATGCCCTTAAGGGAATTGGCCCATGTGTATTACGACAACTCGCCGGCGGTGTTAAAAAGCGAAAAGGGCTTGAACGTGAATTTTATTTATATTGTGCCACAAAATGGTATCAGCTCTGACACTTACAGGCAACTGGCTCAAAAAGCGCTAGAAAAAATCCAATTGCCTAACGGGTATTATTATGAATTTAGCGGCGAAAGCCAATATTTAGAAGAGGCGTTTAAAACCCTACAATACATCGTGCCGGTGAGCGTGTTTATCATTTTTATTTTAATTGTCTTTGCTTTAAAGAATCTCACCAATTCCTTACTATGCTTTTTCACTCTGCCTTTTGCGTTTTTGGGGGGGTTGATTTTTATGAATCTCATGGGCTTTAACATGAGCGTGGCGGCGTTAGTGGGCTTTTTAGCCCTTTTAGGGGTGGCGAGCGAAACGGCTATTGTGATGATCATTTATTTAGAAGACGCGTTTCAAAAATTCATTAAAACCCCTTTAAAAGAGCAAAATAGCGTCGCCTTAAAAGAGGCCATCATGCATGGGGCGGTGCTTAGGGTAAGGCCCAAGCTGATGACCTTTTTTAGCATTTTAGCTTCACTCATTCCGATCATGTATAGCCATGGCACAGGTAGTGAGATCATGAAATCCATCGCTGCGCCCATGCTAGGGGGCATGATGAGTAGCGTTGTTTTAACGCTTTTTATTATCCCTACGGCGTATTTTGTGATTAAAAACGCTAGGGTTAGGAAACATGAATATTAAAAAAAGCCTTTTCTAATACATGGCTTTGGACTAAAACCATGTAAAGAATGGTAGGGAGCGTGATGCTTAAAACGAACGCCTTAAAAATGCGGTGCAAAAAGATGACGGATAAAAAAGCGGTGATTTCATTGATCCCATAAGGGGGTTTTAAAATGTGAATGTCTTTAAAACAATAAACCACGAGCATGCCTATCACTGAGCATGATAAAGCCCTACCCAAATAACGCACAAAGTCGTTGGGCGGGTTTTTAGCGTTAAACACCATAAAAGGCCAAATGCGCGTGAAGTAAGTCGTTATTATGATGACTAAAATAATGAGTATAGAATGCGTTAACATTCTAACTGCTTTCTAAACAAAATGAGGGCAAGCACCATTAAAACTAAAGCGATGAGCAAAAAGTATTCAGTCCCAAAGAGCGCTAAACAAACAACCGCAATAATAATCCCAAGCCATGCGTTTTTGTGGTTCGTGTTTCGTTTGTATTGCTCCATAAACAGCACGATAAAAATCGCTGTCATCACAAATTCCATGCCTTGAGTGTCAAAGGAAAAATGCGATCCGGCTAACGAACCGATTAAAGAGCCAATAACCCAATAAGAATGGTTGAGTAAGGAAATGCTAAAAATAAAGTCTTTTTCACTCACCCCCTCTTTAGGAGCGTATAAATTCAATAGCGCAAAGGTTTCATCCGTGAGCGCATGCACTAAATAGGGCAAACGCCATTTGGTGTTTTTAAATCGATCTAGCATGGAAAGCGCATAACAAGTCTGTCTCGCATTCACTAGCAAGCTCACAATAACGACATTCATCAAACTCGCTTGTGCGCTCAAAAGCGTGATCGCTACAAACTGCACCGCCCCAGCATAAATGAATAACGACATGAACAAAGCGACTTTATAATCATAGCCATGCTGGACTAAAAGCATTCCAAAAGTCATTCCCATAAGCAAATACCCTAACAAAATAGAAATGGTATGAGGGAAAGCGTCTTTGAAGGCTTTTAGAAAATCATGCATCAACAACCCTCTATTTAAACCAGTCTTTAATTTTAGAAATACAGGTTTCTAAAACGCTTTTATGCGGTTCGCTCTCATAGCCAAAACTCGCATGCAATTTTTCCAATAACCCTTGCTGTTCTTTATTCAAGCTTTTTGGATAAATCACTTGCAATTCCACGATCAAACTCCCCCTATAAGAGCTTTCAGGGTGTTTCACGCCCTCGTTTCTAAACACAAAAGTTTGTTTGTCTCTAGCGTTTCTAGGGATTTTTAATTCCAGTTCGTCCCCTTTTAAAGACGGCACCTTAATGGTATGCCCTAAAGCGATAGTGGTGAAAAACACCGGCACTTCAATGAACAAATCACAGCCTTCGCGCTTGAAATGCTCATCTTCTTTGACTCGCGCTTCTAAATACAAATCCCCTCTTTTCCCCTTCTCGTATTCATTGCCTTTATGTTTAAGCACCATGCGGTTTTGATCATCAATGCCCTCAGGGATTATCGCATCAATTTCTTCATCTTTAAGAATGTAGGTTTTACCCTTGCACGCTTGACATGGGGTTTTAATGATTTTGCCCTTGCCTTGACACGCCCCACAAGTTTGCGCAAAACTCATAAAACCTTGACGCATGAACACCTGCCCCTGCCCGTTGCATTGTTTGCAAGTCTCTAGGGCTTTATCTTTAGCGCCCGTGCCATCGCAACTTTCACAAACGCTCTGGTATTGGGCTTTAATGGTTTTTTTACAGCCAAAAACCGCTTCTTTAAAACTCAATTCAATGGTTTGCAAATAATCCGGCGCAATAGAGCTTTTTTGCCTTTTACTCCCCCTAGTGCCAAACCCAAAAGCGTCTTCAAAAAACGAGCCTAAATCTTCAAAAAAATCAGAAAAATCGCTCTGGCTCGCGCCGGCTTGGTTTAAGCCCTTTTTACCATACCTGTCGTATAAGGCCCGCTTCTTTTCATCGCTTAGCACCCCATAGGCTTCATTGATGAGCTTGAACTTTTCTTCGGCTTCTTTATCGCCGGCGTTTCGGTCTGGGTGGTATTTTAAAGCCAGTTTTCTGTAAGACTTTTTAATGGTCTCTTGGTTGCTGTGTTTTTCCACTTCTAAAATTTCATAATAACTCAATTCCACGATCGCTCCAAAAATGGCATCAAAACGCTTATTTTACCTTAAAAGCGATAATTTTGCGTGTTTTAGCACATGCCAAAACTTAGATAAAATAACACGATGAAACTATAGTAATAAAGATAACCTCATGAGATTTTTTTGCTTCTTCTTATTTTTTCTAACCTTTTCAAACGCACAGATAATGATGACTTTTGATTCTCAAACTAACGCCAAGCTCTCGCGCTCTAACGAACAGCTTTCTGACATGCTCTATAAACTCAATGAAAGTTTAAGGATCTATCAAAGCGTGCTTTCCAACAACCAGGATCAACTTAAAGAAATTAAAAAGGCTAACAGCACCCTAACTAGCCAGAGGCGTTTTTTTAACGCTAGTCAAATCCGCCTTATGGACACTGATGCGTTATTGAAACAAAGCGCTTTGGAATTAGAAAAATTACAAGCTTTAGAAAAACGCTTAAAAGAGAGCATGGAACAAGAACGCTTGACAAAAGAATCCCAAACGCTTTTCTTGCAAGAACATTGCCCTTATTTGAGCGGTGTTAAGAATTTAGAAGAGGCTTCAAACGCTTTAGAAGTCCAAGAGCAAAACAACGCCCTTTTCTTACTCAAAGAGCCCAAACTCGCCCATTTGCTCTCGCAATTGGATTTGATGAGCGCTTTAAACGCTTTGTGCGATCAAGTTTTAGAAAATCAAATGCATAACCAACAATCCCATAACAAAACCCTAGAATACAACGCTCTTATAAACCATGATTTTCAAGCCTATAAAGCCATGCGTTTGAAAAAATTAAAAAACAAGCTTCAAAACCAAATCCAAGCTAAAGAAGACGCCCTAAAAACCTTTTTACCCTTAGAAAAACGCCTAGAAACTTTAAAAACGCATTTTTTATGCGATAAAGAAAATCTCAAATCATGCGCTAACCAATTGCGCCAACGCTACCAAAACGCCCTAATAGAGCGGGACAAAGAATTAAAAGACGCTAAAAACAATAAAGAAAAGCATGCTCTGATCTTAGCCAATTACGAACACACTTTAAAAACCTTGAATATAGAATTTTTAAGCGAATTGAGCAAGCAAATGGCGTTTTTGAATGAAACCATGGCACTAAACGCCCGAGTTTTAGCCCTTTTAGCCAAACAACCGACTAAAAAGCCCCTAAATTTAAGCGGTGATTTGAGCAATGAAAAGGCTTCCATTAAAAATATCCGCTTAGATCCGCATGGATTCCCTAGCTTTGAAAATTTTAAGCGAGAGTAGGACAATATTTGACAAGCAAAAACAATTAGAGTAAAATAAGAGCATAACTTCTAGGAAGGATCTCTTTTATATTAGGAGATCCCACGACCCTTGTGAACCCATAGAATACAAGTGCGAACCCTAGATATTTTTATCCGTTCCTTTTTTCAACACTGACATGTTGAAAGGAGCGGAGCTTTCCTTATATTACTTAGGATTTAAGAATGTCAAAAAAAGTAGCTATACTTGTGGATGGAGACTTTTTTATAAGATGCTACAAATCTCATCTTAAAAAGCAGTCTAGTGACAAGTATGAAAGTTTTAACCCAAAAAAATTAGCACACCATACTCATACTTATTGCCTAAAGCATATCAATAAAAAGAATGATGAAGAACTATACCGCATATTTTTTTACGATTGCAAGCCATTAAAGAAAAAGGCTCATTATCCATACACTCAAAAAGCTCTAGATCTATCAAAAAGCCCAACCTATAAAGAAAGGGAAGAGTTACACGAACACTTAATTTCCAAACCTTGCTTGGCGTTAAGGTTGGGGTATCTTGACGAGAAAAATGCCAGATGGGTCATTCGTGACCAAGAAAAAGAAAAGAAACTTTTTAACAGGAGAATAAGTATAGAGGAATTTCAAAATGATGATTTTATCTATCACGCAAAGCAAAAGGGCGTTGATATAAAGATAGGACTTGATATAGCCACTTTAGCGTTGAAAAAATTAGTGCAAAAAATCGTTTTAATTTCTGGTGATAGCGATTTTGTCCCTGCTTCAAAACTTGCTCGAGTTGAAGGTATCATTTTCACTCTTGATCCTATGGGAAATCATATTAGAGAGGATCTAAAAGAACATATTGATTACTTGACCACCAGGTTGCCACAATTTAAACAACAATGATAACGCCTATTCAATAAAACATTAAGAGACTGCCAAAAGGCGTATCTCTTAGTTCTTTAGTTTTTAAACAATCACGCCCCCACCCAGCAAGATGTCATCTTGATAAACGACCAAAGCTTGCCCTTTAGCCACGCCATAAAAAGGCTCTTTAAACTCCACTTCAATCACCTCATCTTTTAAACTCACAAACGCTTTAGCAGGCACGCTCCTGTAACGAGCTTTGATAAAATATTCGCCCTTTTTAAAATCTTTCATTAAAGACTTGTTTTGAGCCTTAAGGGAATGCGTGGCTAGATCTTCTTTTTTGCCCACGACTAGCTCGTTCTTTTTAGCGTCAATCCCCACCACAAAATGCGGCTCTAACGCGCCTTTAATACTAAAGCCTTTGCGTTTGCCAATCGTGTATTGCATATAGCCCTTATGCGTGCCAATGATTTCGCCTTGTAGGTTTTTCACCACGCCCTCTTTTTCCACTTCAACATGCTTTCTTAAAGTGTCAATGTAGCTTTTTTCCACAAAGCAAATTTCTTGAGATTCCTTATAAGTCTCTAAAGTGCCTAAAAAAGGCATCGCATTCAAGGCTAAAGGCTTAATATCCTTTTTTAACAAATCCCCTAAAGGGAACACCAATTTAGCGATGACTTCATGCTCTAAAGCGTATAAAAAATAGCTCTGATCTTTAGTTTTATCCAAAGCTTCTTGAATATAACTTATTTTGTCAATTTCTTTGACTCTCGCATAATGCCCGGTAGCGATCTTTTCACACCCTAATTTTAAAGCGTGATCTAAAGCTAATCCAAATTTCATTAAAGGGTTGCACAACGCGCATGGGTTAGGGGTTTGCCCTTCTTCATACGCGTTAATAAATTCATCATAAACCGCGCTTTTAAAATCCTTTTGAAAATCCAACACTTCTAAAGGAATGCCTAAAAACTCGCACGCTTTTTGAGCGTTTTTAATGTATAAATCGTGTTTTTTTTCACTCGCATGGAGTTTTAAATAAATCCCCACCAATTCATGCCCTTGCTCTTTTAAGCTATAAGCGCTATAAGAGCTATCCACCCCCCCACTGAGTAATACCGCTATTTTCATTGTTATTCTTTCATTCAATGGATTATGGCTTGTAGTCTAGCGCAAAAACCATTCATAACTGCCCTTTTTTAACCATTGGCATGCTAAAATACCTAAAGATTTTTTAAAATCGCATCAAAAGGAGAAACAAAGGGTAATGGCCAAAATTGAATTGTTAGCCAGATTCACGCAAATCGCGCTCCCTAACAGCCACCCTTTATTGAAAAAAGTTTTAAACTACGCTAAAAAGCATTTCAGCCAGTGCCACATGCTCTCTTCGTCGTTACTCATTTTAAACGACACGGAATGCTTTAAGAAAAATTACTTGCTTAACTGGGTTTATCATGCCCTTGAATGCACGCATGAAAAGGATATTAGCGTGCATTCTTTAGAAGAAATCTTGCAAAAAAGCCGCTTGCCCATACGCATCAAAATCATGGCTCAAAACACGCTTTTAGAAAAAATAGAAGTGAAAGTTTTAATCTTTAGTGCAGAATATGCGCTTTTTATCACCAAGCACCCTATCGCCAAGCGGTTTTTACGCCAAAAATTCAACGGCTATGTGTTTTTAGAAACCCAAGATGAATTGCATATAAGAGGCGATTCAGAGCGTTTTTGGGAACTTATTGTAACGCTCCATGAAAACAAGATCGTCCATAACGCATGCTTAGATTTCATCTACCCTAATGGTTTTGGCAAGGACAGCTACACCACTATAGCGGAGCGCAAATTAAGAGAATGCTATAAAACGCTAGGGTTTATCAAGCATGAGAATTTCAGCGAAGTCAAAAAGCGCTATTTGGAATTAGCCAAAACCTACCACCCTGATTTGTGCGATCTTAAAGAAAAAAAGGCTCTTTATGCCAAACGCTTCGCAATCATTCAAGAGGCTTACCGCCACATTAAAAAACACGCTTAAACCCCCAAACTAGCCCTAATCGCGCTAGAAGAAATCGGTGTATCAATCCCTTTTAAAGGGTGGTAACGCCCCTTAAATTGGATCTCTTCATAGCCAATCCTTTCAAAAACCACTAATTCCACCCTTTTTAAAAGCTCTGTAGCGTTTGTCCAAGAAGAAAGATGCCTCAAGCAATCCGCTCCTATGACTAAATACAGCGTTTTAGGGCGATAGAGCTTTTGAAAATGAAGCACGCTTTCTATCGTAGGTACAGCCCTTTTTTGCTTGATTTCAAAATCGCTCAACAGCACCCTGTCTATTCCCTTTAAAGCTCTTTCTAATTCTTTAAAACGGGTTTTTGCGTCTAAAAAGCATGGCTTTTTGAAAGGGTTTTGATAAGCGGGTAAGACAATCAGCTCAGCGAATGGCAGTAATTCTAAAGTTTGCTCAATAATGGCTAAATGAGCCTTGTGCAAGGGATCAAAACTCCCTCCATAGAGCGCTAATTCTTGGCATTCTAACACGCTATTCATTGTATTCAAAGCTAGACGCCTTAGTCAATTTAGCGAATTTAACCCCCCTAAGCCCCCCAATCTCTAATTGCAAGCGTTGGATTTCATGCGAATTGCCTTGCAAAATGATCGTCTCCAAGCAATTATGCGCGTCCATATGAATGTGCGTGGTGCATAAAACATGCGTCCCACTCGCATGCTGGATGTCTATCATGCGCTGGTTTAATTCCCTTTGATGGTGGTCATAAATCACTACCAGCACGGCGATTTTACTCTCATTGCTAGGATTGTCTTCTGCCCAATTGTCTTCTACTAATTTTTCTCTGATCATGTCGCGCACCAATTCTGATCGAGAAGAATAGCCGTTTTTAATGATGCGGTTGTCCAATTCGTCCAATAAATTTTGTTGTAAAGAAACCGAAAAGCGGATGATTGAATCGTCTTTATTGTGTGTATCCATTTGAGAAAATCCTTTTTGGCATGAGTCTATTAAAAGCCGCTCATGCTACTATCTGTGAGTTAATTTAAAATTAACGATTATAGTATAAACTCGGCTAGTATTTGGAATAGTTGGTTATAAGGTGGTTTTAGCGTTTGAATTTAATTACAATTACTAGGTTAATTATCATTGACTTGTTTATTATTAAAACAATATAATCAACAATCCAATGTTCCTTTATCATTTTGGAGCATTCATGCGAAAAAGCGCTTCTTAAGAGTGCATGCTCTATAGAATGCGGCTGTATGGCATGCGGCTTTAGTTTTAAGGGGATTATTTTATCGTAACAAGGAGTTTTTATGGGCGGTTTTTCAATGGCAATGTTGAAAGATTATGTGGATGTGTTTGTTTTTGCGGTGCTTGGCGTGGCCAGTTTTTTAGCCTTGTGGTTTGCGATTGAAAGGATTATTTTTTATTCCAAAGTCAATTTGAAGGCTTACGATGATATAGATGCCCTCAATCTGGATTTAACCAAGAATCTAACCATTCTCTATGTGATTTATTCTAATGCGCCTTATGTGGGCTTGTTAGGGACGGTTTTAGGGATTATGGTGATTTTCTATGACATGGGCGTGAGCGGCGGGATGGACGCTAAAACGATCATGGTAGGTTTGTCTTTGGCTTTAAAAGCGACCGCTTTAGGGCTTGCTGTGGCGATTCCCACTTTGATCGCTTATAATAGCTTATTGAGAAAATCCGATGTGTTGAGTGAAAAATTTAGGATCATGAAAAAATGAAAAGCATCAGAAGAGGCGATGGGCTGAATGTTGTCCCTTTCATTGATATTATGCTCGTTTTGCTAGCGATTGTGTTAAGCATTTCTACTTTTATTGCGCAAGGTAAGATTAAAGTCAATCTCCCTAACGCTAAAAATGCGGAAAAAACGCAGTCAAACGATCAAAAAGTGGTGGTCATCTCTGTAGATGAGCATGACAATATTTTCGTAGATGACAAACCGACGAATTTAGAAGCTTTGAGCGCTATGGTCAAACAAACAGACCCTAAAACCCTTATAGACTTAAAAAGCGACAAAGGCTCTCGTTTTGAAACTTTTATCAGCATTATGGATATTTTAAAAGAGCATAATCATGAAAATTTCTCCATCTCCACGCAAGCTCAGTAAAGTTTCAACGAGTGTTAGCTTTTTAATCTCTTTTGCCCTATACGCTATAGGGTTTGGCTATTTTTTACTGCACGAAGACGCCCCAGCGCCTTTAGCGCAAGCCGGGACCACTAAGGTTACCATGAGTTTAGCCAGCATTAACACCAATTCTAAAGTGAAGACGAATGCCGAATCCGCTAAACCCAAAGAAGAGCCTAAAGAAAAACCCAAGAAAGAAGAGCCAAAAAAAGAAGAACCCAAAAAAGAGGTTACAAAGCCTAAACCTAAACCCAAACCCAAGCCAAAACCAAAACCTAAGCCTGAGCCTAAGCCAAAACCCGAGCCTAAGCCTGAGCCTAAAGTTGAAGAGGTTAAAAAAGAAGAGCCTAAAGAAGAACCCAAAAAAGAAGAGGCTAAAGAGGAAGCTAAAGAAAAAAGCGCTCCTAAACAAGTAACGACTAAAGATATAGTCAAAGAAAAAGACAAGCAAGAAGAGTCTAACAAAACTTCTGATGGGGCCACTTCTGAAGCGCAAGCCTATAACCCAGGGGTGAGCAACGAGTTTTTAATGAAGATCCAAACCGCTATTTCTTCTAAGAACCGCTACCCTAAAATGGCGCAGATTAGGGGCATTGAGGGCGAAGTGTTGGTGAGTTTTACGATCAATGCTGATGGGAGCGTTACGGACATTAAAGTCGTCAAAAGCAACACGACAGATATTTTAAACCATGCGGCTTTAGAGGCCATTAAAAGCGCGGCGCATCTATTCCCTAAACCAGAAGAAACCGTGCATCTAAAAATCCCTATCGCTTATAGCTTGAAAGAAGACTGATTAGTCTTTCTTTTAAGGGCGGTTTTTAAGCCTTAAAAGTTAGGCCAAAACCCCTATTTTTCGCAATTTACAAAAAAAAAAAAAAAACAAAATCTCTAAAATTTAGAGCTAAAATTAGCCATAAAATTCCATTTATTGCTTATAATACGAAGTTTCTTTGTATCAAAGAAAAATCTAATAAAAGGAGAAAACATGAAAATCAAAAAATCCCTCTTACTCTCTCTTTCTCTCGTAGCTTCATTATCAAGAGCTGAAGACGACGGATTTTTTATGAGCGTGGGCTATCAAATCGGTG
>NZ_MVWW01000020.1:0-1126 GCF_003637685.1 Helicobacter pylori
TTCATAGCAGGATCACCCATGCAATTTCAAAAAACCTTATTTCCTTTATCTTTATTATTTTTATCTTATTGTATCGCTGAAGAAAATGGGGCGTATGCGAGCGTGGGCGTTGAATATTCTATCAGTCATGCCGTTGAGCATAATGACCCTTTTTTGAATCAAGAACGCATCCAAACGATTTCTAACACTCAAAACCAAATCTACAAACTCAATCAAGTCAAAAATGAAATCAAAGGCATGCCCAACACCTTTAATTACATCAACAACGCTTTGAAAAACCATTCTAAATTAACCCCCACTGAAATGCAAGCCGAGCAATACTACATCCAATCCACCCTTCAAAACATTGAAAAAATAGTCATGCTTAGCGGGGGCGTTGCATCTAACCCGCAATTAGCCCAAGCGTTAGAAAAAATGCAAGAACCCGTTACTAACCCTTTAGAATTAATAGAAAACTTAAAAAATTTAGAATTGCAATTCGCTCAATCTCAAAACCGCATGCTTTCTTCTTTATCTTCTCAGATCGCTCAAATTTCAAATTCCTTAAACGCGCTGGATCCCACCTCTTATTCTAAAAACATTTCAAGCATGTATGGGGTGAGTTTGAGCGTGGGGTATAAGCATTTCTTTACCAAGAAAAAAAATCAAGGGTTTCGCTATTATTTGTTCTATGATTATGGTTACACTAACTTTGGTTTTGTGGGCAATGGCTTTGATGGTTTAGGCAAAATGAATAACCACCTCTATGGGCTTGGAATAGACTACCTTTTTAATTTCATTGATAATGAGCAAAAACATTCGAGCGTGGGTTTTTATGTGGGCTTTGCTTTAGCGGGGAGTTCGTGGGTAGGGAGTGGTTTGAGCATGTGGGTGAGCCAAACGGATTTTATCAACAATTATTTGACAAATTATCAGGCTAAAATGCACACGAGTTTCTTTCAAATCCCTTTGAATTTTGGGGTTCGTGTGAATGTCAATAGGCACAATGGCTTTGAAATGGGCTTAAAGATCCCTTTAGCGGTCAATTCCTTTTATGAAACGCATGGCAAAGGGTTAAACACTTCCCTCTTTTTCAAACGCCTTGTGGTGTTTAATGTGAGTTATGTTTATAGTTTTTAGGGGGGTA
>NZ_MVWW01000021.1:0-713 GCF_003637685.1 Helicobacter pylori
GCTTGTTCAAGCGGGCTTAATTTTGTAGCTTCTTTGGTGGTTTCGTTTAAATTTTCGCTTGTTTTTAATAAATCCTCTTGATCTGTTAAATCTTTTTGTGTAGGATTAGGTTCATGGGGATGGTTTCCAGAGTGTAGACTGGCATCCCTAAAATCTGTAAAATTCCTATCGCTATAAAAATCAAAAATCTTATTTCCATTGTTTAAATCATCTACAACTAACCTAAGCTTTACGCCGTTATTCTCCCATTCGTAAGCGTATCTAAACCCGTTTTTAAGCCTTTCAAAACTCTCTAATAACACGCTTCCGTTTTTGATTACTTCGCTCATGTTAAGTAGCTCGTCGTTCGTTAGGGCGCCTGTGTTCTCTACTCCGTAATGCTTCCTTAGTATTTTTCTAGCGCCCGCATGCCTTGATCCTTGCTCTAAAATGTAAAGGTCGTTTAAGTCTATGCCTTTAATCTCTGTTTGATCTAATTCGCCCTTAAACACCTTTAAAACTTGTTTCTGTTCTTTAGTAAGCAAGCTTGTATCAATCTTTTGCAATTCTTGTAAGGCTTTTTCGTATTTAGTTACTTTTTCTTTTACTTCCTTATTGATTTCTTCACTCGCGCTTTTAACGCCGTTATTAAGCTCTTCAATGATTTTAAGCGTGTTGTTGCTAAATTTAGCGTTTTTGGCGCTTAGTTCTAAATTCTTGCTAAAATCGCTTAT
>NZ_MVWW01000003.1:0-166970 GCF_003637685.1 Helicobacter pylori
AATAATAAAAGTGGGATGAATAGTTTTCTCATGGTTATCTCTTTTTAGTTTATAGTGTTTTTATTATACAATTTAAGGGAATGGTTTGTTTATTTTTTTCCAAAAATTAAAGTTTTAAAAGGGTTTAAAAGAGCTTTGTATTTCAAATAGAAACAAATCTTCAAAAATAAGCGTTTGTTTTAAGGCTAATTTATCATTAATTAGGTTATTTTAATAAAAACTTGACACTCAAAACCCTTAACCCCTAGCAAAAACTTGCACATCTTTAGCGGTTAGGGCGTTTCACGCCCCTTAATTTTCTAAAAAGCGCTTTATTTAGCGCACTTCTTTATATCAATATTCCATTCCGCTCCAGATTCAATTTGATATTTTTGCGCGAAATTATCCCTATTCAGCGCCACGGAAACATTCAACAAGCTGTTTAGATAAACCAACGGCTGGCCTTCTGGCACATTGCCAAAGCTCGCAACATACGGCATTTTCCCTTCGTATTGTTTCTTAGAACCTTTAAAAATCGTTACACACAGCGTGTCATTGAGTTTGATTTTTGCTTGATTGAGTAATTTATCGCTGATATTGCTCCAAACATTGCCATATTGAATATCCAAAATCGGGATATTGCCTTTCACTTCCCCTTTTGTGGCTTTCGCTTTTTGGTAAGGAATTTCAACGACTTTTGGGGGAAGCTCTGGCCCAACTTGCTCGAATGTGATCGCCCCAGAAGCCAAGCGTGCACCGGTGTAAGCATACACATCACGGCCATGGAAAGTGTAGGATTTTTCAGAACCTTTCAAGCGGTTAGTTTTTTCATCAATTTCACGCACGCTATCAATCCCCAAAGTCTGCGCCACCAAAGTCAGCGTGCCGTTATCCGGCGAGACGAAATACTGACCGTTTTTAGTTTTTAGCACCACCGATTTACGATTAGTGCCTACGCCCGGATCCACTACGCTCACAAATACCGAACCTTTTGGCCAATAACTGGCGGTCTGATACAAGCGGTAAGCGCCTTCCCAGATGTTATACGGGGGGATTTCGTGCGTTAAATCAAAGATTTTAAGATTAGAATCAACGCTGAAAGCGACGCCTTTCATCGCCGAGACAGCTCCGTCTTTTAGGCTAAAATCCGTTTGTAAAATCAAAGCGTTACTCGCACAAACAGACGATAACCCTATACACGCTGATAAAAACAACGCTAAAATCGTTTTTTTCATCTGTATTATTTCCTGAATAACAAAAGTGGAGTGAAGCGTTTTCTCATGGTTATCCTTTGTTGGATTAAAGTGCCTTTATTATACAATTTAAGGGGATTATTTGTTTGTTTTTCACAATTTAAAGTTTTTACAAGGGATTAAAATTTCGTATTGAAACAGAATTTTAAAATAAGTCTTTATGTTAAAATAATTTAAAATGATTTACCGCTAATTAGGCTCTCTTAAGGAGTAGGGGGTTTTATTTAAAACGCAATATCGCCAATGTTTTCACTATTCTCTATATAATATTTAAAACGCTCTTTTTCTAATTCGTTTTTTAGGATTTGTTGTTCTTCTAAAAGCAGGCGTTTTTGATCTTCTAGGGTGTTGATTTTACGGCTAATATAATAGATATTATTGCTCAAATAGATTTTAGGCGCTAATAAGGCTAAAAACGCGCCCCCAAAAACCAATACCCCTATTAAATTCATTAAAGAAAGACCATGCGAATTTTCATTTGCAGTTCCAGCGAATAATTCTTTCTTTTCGTCCTCTTCTATGCGCACAAAGCGTTCTTTTTCATTTGAAGAATGGGTTTTGATATTCATGGCTTACTCATATAACTTACTCATGGTTTGAATTGAAAAACCCTCATTTTAGCGCTTCGTGAACGCCTGTTGTTTTTAATTTCTTCTGGGCTTGGAGTGATGGGCTTTTTGGTTAAAATTGCGCCTAAAGCGTGGTTGTTAGAGCAAGTGCATTTGAAACTTGAAGGATCGCAAATGCAATTTTTAGCGTAATCTTTGAAAGCGTTTTTCACTAATGCGTCTTCTAAAGAATGAAAAGAAATCACGCACAAAATCGCCCCCTTAAGGTTTCTAGCGCTTTGTAAAAACTCTTTTAACTCTTCTAATTCGCTATTGACTTCTATGCGAACAGCTTGAAACACCAAAGTCGCTGGGTGGATTTTTTTATTTTTAGAAAAAGAGCTTAAAAACTCGCTCAAATCCTTAGCGTCTTTGAAGGGTTTTTTAGCGCGCCTTTCTGCAATTTTATGGGCGATTTTTTTGTATTCTTTGATTTCGCCATAGTCTCTAAAGATTTTTTCTAACGCTATTACAGGATAAGAGTTGATGACTTTTTGAGCGTTCAAATCGCTCTCTAAATCCATGCGCATATCCAAAGCGTGCGAGTGGAAATTAAACCCTCTGTTATCATCATCAAGCTGTAAGGAGCTCACCCCTAAATCCACTAAAACCCCCTTGATTCGATCGCCATGCATTTCTAGGGCTTCTTTAAAGCGTTTGGCAAAACCTCCGCTTAAGAGATGATAACGCCCTTCAAAGGCTTTCAATCGTTCTTTAGCGATTTCTTGAGCGAACTTATCTTTATCAATGCCAATGAGTTTCAGGTGCGGTTTTTGGGATAAAAGGGCTTTAGAATGCCCCCCTAACCCTAAAGTGCAATCAATCAAAACCCCTTCTTCTAAAGGCGTGAACGCTTGCAAAACTTCTTGCAACAAAACGCTTTGGTGCAGATTTTCTATTTCTTGCAAACAATCCCCTTAAAACCCCTAGATGAATTTTCCAAATGCCTACTCAATGGTATTGGTTTTGTTGGTTACGCTCAAAAGTTTCTTTATAATCAATCTTAGCTTTTTAAGATACGAAAATTCAAACTAAAATCCTTTTTAATAAAGATTAAAAAGGGCTTAAAGACACCCTTTTAAAGGGTTTAAAAAGTGTAGTTATACCCTAAATAAAGCGAATAATCCCGTTTCAAATGGTAATAAAGATTAGTAGCGTTAGGACCCGCACTCAAAAATTTATTGATGAGTAGCGGCACTCTCACGCCAAACTCTACACCATTATGCTTGTAGATATTGGCTCTCACCCCAAAATTCAACCATACTTGAAAAGCAACGGTCGAAGTTTTGGTGCTATAAGGAGCGTTAGGGTTACAATAAGTAGGGGTACAAACATCAGGACCTTTAGCTTCAATGATTTGCTCTTTCCAATAGTTTGCCGCTGAGCTTTTCCAAGTGTTACCGCCGATAGCGACCCCACCAAAAACACCAAAAGAAGCGTTATCGTTATCAATAATATCAGCTAACAAATCGCTCCCCACACCCCAAGAAACCATATCCAACTGGATTTTATTAGGCGCATAAACTTGCTTACCCAAATCGGCATGCCCATAATCAAAAAGCCCATACACTCTAAAACCAAACCACTTGCTTGTCATATCAAAAGACTTGAACTGGAAGAACTTCTTATAACCCACATTCAACCCAAGACCATTCAAAGCCCCATTAGCGTATTTAGCATGCCAATTGATATTGGTATGTCCTGGATTATACTTATTAGCGGTAAGACCTGGGGGGCAACCTACAACACTCCCTGTGCAATCCCCTGTATTATAAATATTACTATTCAAACGGGCCTGTCCAAGTTGATAATTAGTCCCTATATAAACACCATCACCTTCGGCTAACAACGAAGAGCTTAAAACTGCGGATAGAAGCCCTAAAGCTACAAACTTTTTCATAAATTCCATTCCTTTACATTCCTATCTTTAAAATTGTCTCATAAAATAATAGCATGTTTATCCTTAATCAAGCAAATATTTTTAACTCTTATGAATAAGAAATGATAATAAAACCATTCTTTTTTGAAGTATAATAGCTCCTTTTAATCCATTTTCTTATTTTAAGGAAACTCTTGCAACATAAAACCATTATGGATAAGATCATTATTCAAGGGGCTAGGGAAAATAACCTCAAAAATATCTTTTTAGAAATCCCTAAAAACCAATTTATTGTTTTTACCGGATTAAGCGGTTCGGGTAAATCCACTCTAGCGTTTGACACTTTATACGCTGAAGGCCAAAGGCGTTATTTAGAGAGTTTGTCTAGCTATGCTAGGCAATTTTTAGACAAAGTGGGTAAGCCTAATGTGGATAAGATTGAAGGCCTAACCCCTGCGATCGCTATTGATCAAAAAACCACTTCTAAAAACCCCAGATCCACTGTGGGGACGATCACTGAGATTTATGATTATTTAAGGTTGTTGTTTGCAAGGGTTGGGGAGCAATTTTGCCCCACATGTTTAGAGCCTATTAGTTCTATGAGCACAAGCGATATTATTTCTCAAATCTGTCATTTAGAAGAAAATTCTAAAATCATTATTCTAGCCCCCATTATTAAAGATAAAAAAGGTTCGTTTAACGATAAATTAGAAAGCTTGCGTTTGAAGGGGTATGTGAGGGCTTTTGTTGATGGGGTGATGGTGCGTTTAGATGAAGAAATCCATTTGCACAAAACCAAAAAACACACCATTGAAGCGGTGGTGGATAGGGTGGTTATTAATAGCGAAAACGCTTCACGGATCGCTAGCGCGGTAGAAAAAGCCCTTAAAGAAAGCTATGGGGAATTAGAAGTGGAAATCTTGCAAGACAACGCGCCAAGCATAAGGAAGCATTACAGCGAGCATAAAGCATGCTTTAAATGCAAGATGAGTTTTGAAGAATTAGAGCCTTTGAGTTTTTCCTTCAATTCGCCTAAAGGGGCGTGCGAGAGCTGTTTGGGTTTGGGGACAAAATTTAGCTTAGATATTAGTAAGATTTTAGATCCTAACATGCCTTTAAATCAAGGAGCGATTAAGGTGATTTTTGGGTATAACCGCAGTTATTACGCTCAAATGTTTGAAGGCTTTTGCGAATATAATGGCATTGATAGCGCGCTTTGTTTTAATGAATTGAATAAAGAGCAACAAGACGCTCTTTTGTATGGGAATGGCACTGAAATCAACTTTCATTTTAAAAACAGCTCTTTGAAACGCCCCTGGAAAGGCATTATCCAAATCGCTTATGACATGTTTAAAGAGCAAAAAGATTTGAGCGATTACATGAGCGAAAAAACCTGTTCTTCATGCAAGGGGCATCGTTTGAAAGCCTCTAGTTTGAGCGTCCAAGTCGCTGGCTTGAAAATAGCGGATTTTTTAACTAAGCCCATTGAAGAAGTCTATCATTTTTTTAATGATCCCACGCATTTTAGCTATCTTAACGAGCAAGAAAAAAAGATCGCTGAACCCATTTTAAAAGAGATTTTAGAAAGGGTGTTTTTTTTATACGATGTGGGGTTGGGGTATTTGACTTTAGGGAGGGATGCGCGAACGATTAGCGGAGGGGAGAGCCAAAGGATACGAATCGCTAGTCAAATCGGGAGTGGCTTGACAGGGGTTTTGTATGTTTTAGACGAGCCTAGCATTGGCTTGCATGAAAAAGACACGCTCAAACTCATCAACACCCTTAGGAATTTACAAAAAAAGGGGAACACGCTCATTGTCGTAGAGCATGATAAAGAGACGATTAAGCATGCGGATTTTGTTGTGGATATTGGGCCAAAGGCTGGAAGGCATGGGGGCGAAGTGGTTTTTAGCGGGAGCGTGAAAGAGTTATTGCAAAATAACCATTCTACCGCCTTGTATCTCAACGGCACTAAAAAGATTGAGCGCCCTAAATTTGAACTCCCTAAAGAAAAACATTTTTTAGAAATTAAAAATGTCAATATCAATAACATTAAGAATTTGAGCGTTCAAATCCCCTTAAAACAATTGGTATGCATTACTGGGGTGAGCGGGAGCGGTAAAAGCTCGCTGATTTTACAAACCCTTTTACCCACCGCTCAAACCCTTTTAAACCATGCTAAAAAAACTCAAAGCTTGAATGGGGTGGAGATTGTAGGGTTGGAGCATTTGGATAAAGTGATCTATTTAGACCAAGCCCCCATAGGCAAAACCCCACGAAGCAACCCTGCCACTTACACGGGAGTGATGGATGAAATCAGGATTTTATTTGCCGAGCAAAAAGAAGCTAAAATTTTAGGCTATAGCGCGAGCCGTTTTAGCTTTAATGTTAAAGGGGGGCGGTGCGAGAAATGCCAAGGCGATGGGGACATTAAAATAGAAATGCACTTTTTGCCTGATGTGTTAGTCCAATGCGATAGCTGTAAGGGCGCTAAATACAACCCCCAAACTTTAGAAATCAAGGTGAAAGGCAAATCCATTGCCGATGTGTTGAACATGAGCGTAGAAGAGGCTTATGAATTTTTTGCTAAATTCCCTAAAATCGCTGTGAAGTTAAAAACGCTTATAGATGTGGGCTTGGACTATATCACTTTAGGGCAAAACGCTACGACTTTAAGCGGGGGGGAGGCTCAAAGGATCAAATTGGCTAAAGAATTGAGTAAAAAAGACACAGGCAAAACCCTTTATATTTTAGATGAGCCTACTACCGGTTTGCATTTTGAAGACGTGAATCACCTTTTACAGGTTTTGCATTCTTTAGTGGCGTTAGGCAATTCCATGCTAGTGATTGAGCATAATTTAGACATTATCAAAAACGCTGACTATATTATAGACATGGGGCCTGATGGGGGGGATAAGGGCGGGAGAGTCATTGCGAGCGGCACGCCTTTAGAGGTGGCACAAAATTGCGAAAAAACCCAAAGCTATACGGGAAAATTTTTAGCTTTGGAATTGAAATAGCTTGCATTTGTTTGTAGAAATGATGTAAGGCTGAATAAAATAACAGACAGCCAAATATTAGAGAGCAAAAAATTACAAGGCTAGCGGCAGTAATAGCCACTTGATCATGCAAGAGTTAGCAAGAAAGCCATGCCTTTAAAATCCATCGCATGAGAGTTTGAAAAATGAGAAAATATTAAGGAAAATATAGACCAAGCCGACACTCTCTAATCATTACAGAAACGGCAATAGCGTCTCAAACCTTAATGGGAATAATCCCACCACAAACGAGTTTAAAACACAAGAGCCACAACGAATGAAGCAAGAAAAATACGCCATAGTTAAATCCATAATCGTGAGAGCGGGTGCTATTATTTTCGCCATGTAGCCCAAATTACAAGGAGTAGGGTTAAAAACCCCCTAAACCCACTATTTTTAGTCCCACACAAAAACTACTAATAAGGCTTTATTATCATTAAGTGTTAATCATAAATTATAAAAAATGCTAAAAAACATTTTTTTATAATCAATAGTAAAGAGTTTGATTTTAATTGCACGATAATTTTTGTAGTGTGGTCTTAGGGGTTAAAAAATGACTTTTAATTTAAAAAACTAATTAAGACCCAACAAGATTTTATTTATTATTGTTTTCCATCCGCCTTATAATCGCTTAATGGGATCTTTGTTGCCAAGAAGGTTGCCAAACAATGGCCCCCTCAACAACTCGTAAAACACCTTGCTTGTTATTTTAACGGCTGTTCTCTTTGAGGCTTTAAGATATTTGGGGAATTGCCTTTTAACTTCTCTATCAATCATAGACCCCCACTTTTTATAGCGGAATTTGATCAAAAATTCCGTTTCTCGTATCCGCTCTATTTGGTAACTCCTAAACCCAACCTCTAAATACTTTCTCATCAACCACTCAATGTTGTAAGGCCCTCTATCCAAAAAACGCCTGATATTTGCAGAATTGGTTTCATAATATATTGTAGGCTCGCCATTTTCAAGCAAATCAGCAAGAGTGGTGTTGTTATTATCAATCATAGGGGGCACATAAAACCCTAAACACTCATCAACCCCTAATTCCTTAATAATAAACAATCTGCAACTGATAAAATCACCATCCCTATCGTTAAGAACATCAATGATTTGATAAGAGCTGCCATACCCATAATAGATCGAGTGAGGTTTCTGTGGTTCTTTATTAGCCTTTAATCCATTAAATTCATCAAAAATACCCGCCATGAGATCATCATCATTTGCTAAAGCGGTTTTACTATTCAATCTAACAATCTTTTCCTCACTCAATTGAACAATCACTTCGTTAGTCTCTTGATTCACTCCAACACCAATCGCTCTATAGCCAAATCTATCCACTCTTTTACTCAATTTGTTACACAACAAACCATGCAATTCCTTGTTTTTTAATTGCTTAACCATAAAATCATTCGCTAACATAAAAACTCCCCATTAATTGAACCCCAATCTTTAAACCCTTTTAAGCAAAAATCCCAAATTAAGCGTTTCTAATAAATGCTTTTAATAACTCCATGAAATTATAGCGTGATCGCTCAAACTTATTAAACTTATCTGGTTGCAGATGATTTATAAAGAAGCCCTACAAACTACCTTTCCAAAAACAAATCTTTCTCTTGGATTTCTGTCCCTTCGCTTAAAATCGCCGCTCTTTCCACGACGCCTAAAAGCTCTCGCACATTCCCATGCCAAGAGTATTCTAAAAGGCGTTTTGCAGCGTTTTTTGAAAAAGATTTTGGCCCCAAATGATACGCCTCGCACACTTCTTTAAGCTTGATTTCAGCAATGGGTAAAATCTCTTCTACCCTCTCTCTTAAAGGCGCGATAGTGATAGGCACGATCTGCAAGCGGAAAAATAAATCCTCTCTGAATTCTTTCGCAGCGATTTTTTCTTTCATGTTAGCGTTGGTAGCGGAAATGAAACGAACATCAATTTTAACGCTCTTATTATCCCCAAGGCGCGTGATCTCTTTTTCTTGAACCACTCTTAAAAGTTTGCTTTGCAATTGAAGGGGCATTTCAGCAATTTCATCTAAAAAGATCGTGCCTTTATTAGCGGTTTCAAAAAGCCCCATTTTAGGCGCTGTGGCGTCTGTGAACGCCCCTTTTTGATACCCAAAAAGCTCGCTTTCTAATAAATGCTCTGGGATTGCGGACATGTTGATCGCTATAAAAGGGTGTTTGGAGCGCTGAGAATGCTGGTGGATGAAATGAGCAAAAACTTCCTTACCCACCCCGCTTTCGCCTAATAACATGACATTAGCGTCCGTGCTTGCGACTTTTAAGGCCTGCCGTTTGCTCTCTTCTAAAGCTTTTGAAGCGGCTAAAAAGCTGTGTTTGTGTGGTTTTTTTAAAGATTTTTCTAAAGGGTGTTTTTTTTGAAATTCTAAAACTTTTTTAGTGCGATAGATAGATTCTAAAAGCAATTCTGGTTTAAAAGGTTTTTGGAAAAAGTCTTTCACGCCTAAACGAATGGAGTCAATGGCTTTATTCAAGGTCGCATTACCGGTAATCACAATGGATTCATACTTGCCCTCTAAAAGGCGTAAAAATTCTAAGCCGTCCATATGGGGCATGTTAATATCCGTGATGACTAAATCAAAGCTCTCATCAAGTTTCGCTAAAGCGTCTTTAGGGTTTTTAAAACTCACAATCTCTAAATCGTCCTGAAGCTCAAAAAAAAGCTCCAGGCTTTTACGCATGTTAATATCATCTTCTACAATGGCGATTTTCATTATTCTTCCTTTCTAAAAATATCTAAAAACAGCGCATCTCCCACTAAACTTGCTTTAACACTTAAGGCTTTGAGGTTAAGAATGCTCGTGGTAGTGGTGCCGTTTTTATAGCTGTGATCATAATGCGTGATAGCGACTTGGCTTTTTAAAAGGCAGTCAATGACTCGCTCTTTTTCCTTTTTTAACGCTATTTCTAAAAGGAAGCGTTCTAGTTTGGTTTGGAGCAAGGGGTTTTTCAAATCGGGTAAGTTGCGAGTGATGATGGAGCAATGATAATCTAAAACATAGGGGGCTGTTTTAATGCGGCTAATTATAGGTTTAGAGACAGAATACTCTTCGCCCATCACCCTGGAATCAACGATTTTCAAGCGGTACGAAATTAAAAATTCTTGATCTTCTAGGGGGCTTAGGGCTTGCAAAGAAACCCCTAAAAAATAAAATAAAAAATAACAGAATGAAAAGAAACGCATCACTCAAACAAATTTTGCGCATGCGAGATTTCTAAATTTTCTGGCTCTTCTTCTTTAGGGCAAGAATTGACATACACGACTTTATCAGCGGTGTTTATGAGTTTTACCCCACTGGCATTTCTTCCGGTTTCTCTAATGTCTTTAATGGAAACTCTAATCATTTTCGCGCTCACAGTAAGAATCATCAAATCCAAGTTCTCATCATCCACGCTGATAACGCCCACCAAATTGCCGGTTTTTTGAGTGAGCTTCATGCCAATGACCCCCTTACCTCCACGAGATTGCTCTCTATACGCTTCGGCTAGAGTTTGCTTGCCAAGCCCGTTCTCGCTCACGCTTAAAAGCTTGTTGCCATCATCGCTAATGACGACCGCACCGACAACAAAATCATTTTCATTCAGCTTAATCCCTCTAACCCCACGAGTAGTTCTTCCGATCTCGCGCACATCTTCTAAAGGGAATTTAATGAACATGCCCAAATAAGATGCGATGAGCAAATGCTTAGCGTTTTTATCCACAACTTTTGCGCCCACTAATTCATCGCCTTCATCTAAAACAATCGCTCTGATACCGCTATAACTCCTATTACCGCCAAATTCGCTCAAATTGGTGCGCTTCACCACGCCATTTTTTGTGAAGAAAGCTAAAGAGCGTTCATCACTAAAGTCTTTAGTGCTTAGAGTCGCCATGATCTTTTCATCCGGAGCGAGCGAGATTAAATTCACAATGGCTTTACCCATAGCGATCCGGCTCGCTTCTGGGATTTTATAGACTTTCAAATGATACAATTGCCCCTTATTGGTGATAAAGAGCAAAATATCATGCGTGTTAGCCACAAAAAAGTTTTCAATGAAATCGTCTTCATAAGTGCTGCCTGAAAGCTTGCCTTTACCGCCACGATTTTGCTTTTCATAAGCTTTTAAATCCACTCTTTTCACATAGCCTTTATGGCTCATGCTCACCACCATAGGCTCATTAGCGATCAAATCTTCTGTGTCAATACTTTCGTAAGATTCTTGAATTTCAGTGCGCCTTGGAGAAGAAAATTGCTCTTTGACTTCTAAAAGCTCTGTTTTGACGACTTCATTCAAGCGATCTTCGCTCTTTAAAATGCCATTGAGATCATCAATAAGCTCTAGCAGGTTTTGGTATTCTTCTTTGATCTTATCCCTTTCAAGGCCTGTTAAGCGTTGCAAACGCATTTCTAAAATAGCTTTGCTTTGGATTTCGCTCAAAGTGAAACGCTCCATTAAGGCGTTTTTAGCCGCTTCTGGGTTTTGGCTTGTTTTAATGAGCTGCACGATTTCATCAATATTGTCCAAGGCGATCAAATAGCCCTCTAAAATATGCACTCTGGCCTTAGCCTTTTCCAATTCAAAAATCGTGCGTCTTATAATAATGGTTTTTCTGTGGTTTAAGAAAAGGCACAACAACTCTAAAAGCGTGAAAATCTTAGGCTCTTTATTGTAAATAGCGAGTAAAATGATGCTAAAAGTGGTCTCCATGGTGGTGAGTTTGTAAAGGTGGTTTAAGACAATTTCACTCATTGCGTCTCTTTTTAATTCAATCACCACTCTAATGCCCTCTCTATCGCTCTCATCGCGCACTTCGCTAATGCCTTCAATTTGTTTTTCTCGCGCTAAATCGCTGATTTGTTCCACTAATTTGGCTTTATTGGTTTGGAAAGGCATTTCATCTAAAACGATGATTTCTTTACTTTTCGTTTTTTCCACATGCACTTTAGCCCGCACTTTCACGCGCCCTCGCCCCGTTTTATAGGCTTCAATAATACCCGCCTTGCCATAAATGATCCCACCGGTGGGAAAGTCAGGCCCTTTGACAAATTCCAAAATTTCATCTAATTCAGCGTTAGGGTTTTCTAAGACATGAATTAAAGCGTCTATGATTTCATCAATCCTATGAGGGGGGATAGAAGTCGCCATCCCTACGGCGATCCCATTAGCCCCATTGACTAAAAGGTTAGGCAGACGGCTTGGTAGAATATCTGGCTCTTTTAAGGTGTCATCGTAATTAGGCACAAAATCAATGGTGTCTTTATCAATATCCCTTAAAATTTCTTCACTCGCCTTAGTCATTCTGGCTTCAGTGTAACGCATCGCCGCAGCGTTATCGCCATCAATAGAGCCAAAGTTGCCCTGCCCATCCACTAATTCCAAACGCATAGAAAAATCTTGCGCCATTCTCACTAGCGCATCATAAACCGCATTATCGCCATGGGGGTGGTATTTACCAATCACATCACCCACGATCCTAGCGCTTTTTTTGTAAGCGACTTTGGAAGTAAGGCCTAATTCATGCATCGCATACAAAATACGCCTATGCACAGGCTTTAAGCCATCTCTAGCGTCCGGTAAAGCGCGCCCTATGATCACGCTCATGGAATAGGCTAGATAGCTCTCTTCAATAGAAGAGTCAATCCCCACTTCTACAATATTTTTTGTTTCATTGACTAAATTATCTTGCATGTGTCTCCCTAAAATTTAATTAAAATAAAGCGTTAAAAGATAACGCCCCCAAATCAAAGCCCAAAAAATAAGCCCTATCAGTTGGGCTGAACTGGCCATGTCTTTAGCTTTTTTGGCTAAGGGGTGGAACTCGGTGCCAGTAAAATCCACAGCCTTTTCAATGGAGCTGTTGATGAGTTCAACCACCACTGATAAAAAACAAGGCACAATCAATAGCCCCCATTCTAAAAAATCTTTAGCTAGATAGCTCGCTAGAACGATACAAAAAAGAGCCAAGATAATAATTTGCCTGAACGCGCTCTCTTCAGCCCACGCGCATTTAAGTCCGTCTTTAGAATAAAAAAGGGCTTTAAAAAGGCGTTTAAACCCTTTAGCTTTGGGGGGGACTTTGAAATCACTCATGGCTTATTGTGTAAGATTGAAAGAAATTCATGCTAAGGCTTTCTAACAAGGCGTTAAAAGTCAGCTTGGCGTTGTCTTTTATTTGGGCGTTAAAAGTGATCTGGGATCGTTTGTCTTTAGCCATAGAAACAAAGGCTTGCAACAATCCTTTAAAATCTTGTTGGAGCACGGTATCGTCTTTAAAATGGGATTGGAACAAGGCCATAAAATAGTTTTCTAAAGAAGCTAACGCGCTTTCATAAGAGACGCTAGGGGTTTGAGAGCGCAAGCTAAAATAAGGGGAAAAAAAGCCCAAACTCTCTTTATTTTGGTGGTAAAAGGACTCTAAAACATTTTTAAGATGGCGCGCTTGGATAGAAACGCTCAACTTTGGCGCTAAAAAACGCAGTTTGTCTTGCAACTCTTCTATGGCTTTAGCGTCTTTAGAACTCAAGGTTTTAAAAATATTTTTAAGGGAGAGATTTTCTTGAGTCTCCATTAAACCCTCTTGAAAAAAAGTGTAAGCAAGGATATTTTCCGCATTAGTCAAATCGCATTTTAAATTATCGTTTAAGGTTTTTTCATCTAAAGCGTTGAATGTTAAAGAGCAATTCAAGCGCGTGGGTTTCATTTTTTCTAATAAGGTATTCAAATCTTTTAGGGGGATTTGGCTGATTTTTTGCTGAATATCTTGTTCTAAAATAGGGGATTGGATTTGAGAATGGACAGAAAGGACAAGAGAGCTTTTATCTAAAGAATGGAGCTTAATACTCAAATTTTTAAAATCCACAATAGGGGAGTTTTGAGAATCTAAAAAACTCAGCCCTTTAGAAACGCATGCAATTTTAAAAAACCCTTCGCATTCAAAAGGAGAGCCTACAATCCCCATGCCCTTAATATGGGGGCGTTGATTCAAATAAGCGTTAAGATAAGCGGTTAAAGATTTTTTAACCGATATGCTAGTAAAGAAGATAAACACCCCTAAAAGCACGCAAATTAAAGCCCCAATAACCACCATCCAAGACATGAATTTTTTAGTCAAAAACACCCTTTATTCTATTGAAAGCATAGTGATAGAACCCATAAAATGCGTTTTCTTATTTTTAGAGATATTGACAATATCTTGCAGTAATTTTCCACAACTTTCTTCTTCCCAAGTGTGGTTTCGCTGGTGTACAAGGACAGAAAATATCGTGTTTGTTAGGGCAAAAAAGTCGTTAGTGATGCCTTGTGTTACTTTCATAGCTTTTCCTTGTTAGGTGGAATTAAAATTATACCTAGTATTAAATCAAAAAAAAAGAAAAAGAGCTTAAAATTTTGAAAAAGTCCTAATTTGTGGCTGAATTTGTTGGGATTGAAGAAAAATTCGCTTGAGTTAAATTAACCCAAGCTTTTTAATGCACCAAAGAGGCATAAAGCCTCTTCATAAAAAGGATTGAGCGATTTTAGTGTCTTTCTGGGGGCTGTATGCCTAGCCAATCTTTATAGAATGTCTCTATATCAGGCTCAAAATCATGGATCACAGGATACCAAGGAGTTGGGGCTTCAATATCTAAAAGAATGCCGCAATCCGGGCAAATATACTCCCGATACACTTGCCAGTGAGTATCACTGGCTAAGAGTTTAGGATACACCTCTTCCATTTTTTCTGCTGTATCGCGCACATAAATGTTTGCATGCAATTTCCAGTTTTCTTCCGGAGTGCAAAACGCATGACCGCATGAACACTTAATAACCCACTTCTTTTGAGGATCTTGCACCACAAACAAATGCGGCCCCAAGGGTAAGACGATTTTATCATCAAAATCTACCTTATCTTGCAACACCTTCAAATACATTTGGAACCTTTCATGATCTTTAGGCATGCTCAGCATTTTTAAGACAGTGTTCCAATCCAAGTTCCCCTCTACCAAATTTTTAATTTGTTCTTGTGTGTATTTTGACATGATTATTCTCCTTCACAAAAATCTTATTTCTCATCAACCAACACAACTGTGCGCACATCAGGCAATTTGCTCAAATCCATCCTGTATTTAGATCCATAGGTGAATACGCCAAGCTCATCTTCTTTCACGCTCCAATTCTTTGGCAAGTTCCAGAATGTTTTAAAATCATTCAAAAACTTAGGCGAGAGATCAAAGCTAGTCGCATACATGTGCTTAACTTGTTTGGAGGCCTCTTTTTCAAGAATAGCGTTTCTTTCTTGCTCCATCCATTCTTTTACCGGTATGGATCTAGCCTTTCTGTTTTCAAGAATTTCTTTTCTTCTGGCTTTCGTTTTAGCTTCATCTCCTACCCAAATGCCGTCTTTATTCTGGCTCACAATCGCACCATAAACCTTGTAAGCGTATTCTGGTAATAGCTGTTTGCTGTTTAGATCTTCTAAAATCGCATTCAAATCCCTTTCAATAGGATCGCCAAATCCAGGACCGCCTTTGATGTAGTTCAAATACAAGTCGTAATTGTCAAAGCAATTCTCGGTGGTGATGCACTGCTTATCCCTTTTGACTTGAGATGCATGAGAAATGTGCTTTTCATAATCTCGATCAGTTGGGTTAAAATCGCCTCCCAAAGGCAAGCTAGCGTTATTTTTAATCCTGTTTTTTAAATCGGTGTTGTGCGCTTCAAACCTATAGCCACTAGCCGCTGGATAGCCTCCCATCATACCCCAATCGCTATTCATATAGCCATTACCCATAAAGAACATGGTCCAATCATGCGCACCCCACACCATTCTTAAGGTTTCAAACCCGTTACCGCCTCGATATTTCCCATACCCACCGGTATTGGCTTTGACATTCCTGCCTAAATAAAGAAGAGGCTCTGCCATTTCCCAAATTTCAACATCGCCCATATCGCCTTCTGGATTCCAAATAGCCGCTGCGTGATTTAATCCGTCTTTTATCGCACAAGCTCCAGTCCCACAAGAACTCGTCTCAAAGCTATTCACCGCATGGATTTCTCCATCCTGGTTGATACCACCGCCTTGCAGCCAATTGGAAGTGTTAGCGTTTCCAGAATTGACCTCTTCTAAATACCCTCGGCTGTAATACGCTTGAGACAAGCCTCTCCACAAAGCGCTCCAGCCTGATACCAAGAAATGCCACGCATAAGCATGCCCAGTGCGCCTGTCATCTGGATTCATCCAAGTCCCTTTTTTGAGCCTGAATTGAGTCGCAAAATAAGCGCCATCATTGATGCGAGAAGTGGGGATCAATGTTTGAGTCATCATCACCCAAATACCGCTAGTAAAAGACACTTGGTTGCAATTAAAAGAGTGCCATCCCCACCTAGACGCGCCATCAAAATCCAATTTCCATGTAGCGTCTTTATTGATAGTGATTTCCACAGGAGAGTGCATGATCGTGTCCAGTTTAGCAAATTCAGAGCACACGCCAATATCCTTATGCGCATAAGGCACATCCACAAACGCTACCTTTCTATACTTGCCCGGTATGGTCATGGATTTGATCCTAGAGATAAGGCCTCTCCTCCCCTCTTCAATCACCTCATCAATAAATCGCATGTAAGAATCAATGCCGTCTTCTTTAATGACTTCCATCACTAAATCCCTAATCATATGACACCCTGCAATCCTAGTCCTTTCATCTAGAATCCAATATTTAGGCGTTCTTACCGATCTTTGAGATTCATGCAACCAATCTTTAAAGCTCTCATCATTCGCCCCTGTCTTACGGCAAGTGATCATGTATCCATCCCCAAATCTTTGAACTTGCCCGGTGCTCATCGATCCTGGAGTAACCGATCCGGTATCAATCACATGCGTAACACCGCCTACCCACCCAATCAATTTTTCATCGTGAAAAATAGGCACAAGAGTCATAATATCGCATGGGTGCACATTCCCAATCGCGCAGTCGTTATTGGTGAAAATATCCTTGTCGTTGATACCAGGGCTATCTTCCCAATTATTCTCTACCATGTATTTAATAGCCGATCCCATAGTGCCTACATGGATAATGATGCCCGTAGAAGTCAGCACGCTATCGCCCACAGCGTTATAAAGCGTGAAGCACAATTCACCCTCTTGCTCAACAATAGGGCTTGCAGCAATCCTTTTAGCTGTTTCTCTGGCATGCACGATACCGCCTCTTAATTTAGAGAACATCTTCTCATAGCCGATCGGATCTCTTTCTTTAAACTCTAGTTTTTTAAGGCCATTATAATGTCCTGTTTTTTCTGTCCTAGCTAGAATTTCATCTCTAGCTTGTTTTAAAGTTTTGCCGTTTTTCAATAAATTTGCCATTTTGAACTCCTTTATTTAATTTCTTTCAAGTGGAACAATCGGTGTTTGTCTAGTCTTGTTGCAAAGCCTTTGGGTATCACGAAAGTGGTCGCATCTGATTCCACGATCGCAGGCCCTATGACTTCATTTCCGGGCAATAATTTTTCCATTTGCCACACATCTGCATCCACCCATTTCTTATGCCGATAGAATTTTCTAACGCCTATTTTGGCTTCTTTTGGAGGCGTAGCGCCATGCTCTTTTTCAACCGGAATCACAGGTTTTTGCGTAGCCACAACACCACGCATGATCACGCCAGTCACGCTAAAACCAAGCTCTGGAGAACACGCTGATTCAGAATAAACGCGAGCGTAGGTCTTTTCATATTCTTTGACAATCTCTTCCCAATCAGCCACGCTTGCAGCTTTTGATACAGGAGAAGTGATCTCTAAGTCATTCAATTGCCCCATATACTGCATCCTGTATCCAGGTCTTAAGATCACATCTTTTTCAGAGAATCCATTGATTTTGAACTCTTCAATCACTTTTAAGGTCAATTCATCCCATGCGTCTTGAATGATTTTGCATGCTTCTATTTTGGACTTGTCTGAAGAATACTGCGGAATAGCAATATCCACGCTCTTGTCGTATCTGTATTCAAAATCAGCGCAAGCGCAACCAAAAGCGCTAAATCCAGCCGCCCACGCAGGCACTACCACATCCTTAAACCCTAAACCTTCTGTATAACCATAGGTATGCACAGGCCCCGCGCCACCATATGAAAAGCACACAAAATCAGACGGGCTATACCCTTTAGCGCTAATATTGGATCGCAAGTATTCTTTAAGATCCAAATCAAGCAGCTCAATCACACCCGCAGCCGCATCTTCTACGCTAATGCCTAGCGGATCAG
The DNA here is from genome assembly GCF_003637685.1 of Helicobacter pylori. Taxonomy (GTDB): domain Bacteria; phylum Campylobacterota; class Campylobacteria; order Campylobacterales; family Helicobacteraceae; genus Helicobacter; species Helicobacter pylori_CJ. Next base: position 17,986 of record NZ_MVWW01000003.1, read on the forward strand.
CGATTTGCTCTTTAATGTGTTTTTTAGCCCTATCCACATCTAATTTAATCAAACCGCCTAAGAAATTATCCGGGTTCAAATAGCCTAAAACAATATGGCAATCGGTTACTGAAACCGTGTCTAATCCGCTGTCTTTCCAACAAGTGCCAACTCTATACCCTGCGCTGTCAGGCCCTAGTTTAACCGATTGGCTGTGCGGATCAATGCGCACAAAACTCCCCGCACCCGCACCAACAGAATCCATAGCCACAAGCGGTAGAGATAAAACAAGGCGTGCCATATCAGGGTCAGAAGCGATATTAAAATTGCTCTTAACGATAAGCGCCATATCAAAGCTCGTGCCGCCAATATCGCTGCATGCAATATTGTCATAACCCAGCGTTTCGCCTAGCAATTTAGATCCAATCACGCCTCCAATAGGGCCGCTCACAATAGTCCTAGCAAGCTCTTTAGCTTTCCAGCTAATGGTGCCTCCATGCGTTGCCATCACACGAAGATCGAATTTAGCGCCATGCTCTTTGAAGCGGTTACTGACTTTAGAGAGGGTTTGCCTGCTTGGCTCAGCCGCATAAGCTTCTAAGATGGTAGTGTTCATTCTGTGGCTTTCTTTTCTTTGAGGGTAGTAATCCACAGAAGCGAACACAGGAATATTTTTACCCAATTTTTCAATTTCTTTTAACGCTATATCTCTAACAATCCGCTCGCTTTCAGCGTTTTTATGAGATTGCAACAAACAAATAACAATGGCTTTCGCGCCTGCTTCTAAAAGCTCCTTAACAGCGATTTTAACCTCTTCTGGACGCACCGGGATAACCACTTGCCCCTTGACATCAGTTCTTTCTGTAACGCCTCTAATCCTTTTTAAAGGAATCAGCGGATCGTCATACTTGTGCGTGTTGATATGCAACCTTTCTTCTAGCGCATACCCCAAGTAGGATTGCAACGCCCTGCCCATAGAATGCATTTGCTCAAAACCCTTATTGCAAATCAGACCCACTTCCATCCCGCGCCTTTGGACGACCCGATTGAGCATCGCCGTGCCAGAATACACGCAAGTGACCAACTCTGGATAAACCTTACTGACATCTGATTTCCAATGCGATAAAGCGTCTTGTGAGCTATTATAAATAGCTAAACTCTCATCTTCTGGGTTGCTTTGGGCTTTACCGACTACGAAACTGCCATTTTCTTTCACAAAAAATGTGTCCGTCATGGTGCCACCGGCATCAATACCCATCACCTGAACTTTTGCGTCTTTCATTGTTATACTCCTTTGAATTAAAGTGTTGCTCAAGGCAACCTATTAGAAGTATAGGACAGATTGTAAAATGGAAATCGTTTATTTCAAAGTTGTTTGTAATAAGGGAAAATTTGGCGTAATAAAGTGAAAAGTAGTAACAAATTCATTCAAAACGCTACTGATATTCATCTTAAATTACCCAAAAATATCATATAAATATTATATAGGAAGAAAAATACTAAACTGATATTAAATCAAAAGGCGAAATTCAATTCTAATGTGCCGATTTGATGGTGCTTAGGCTGGGATTGAAAGGTTTTACTAATATCAGTGATCGTAAAAGCCACCCTAAAGCTACGCCACATCATAGCCGCTCCTATTTCACTGGCATAAACAAAGTATTCTAAATTGGCAATGCCCCTAGTTTCAGGGCTATTGCCTTGAATGAATATGTTAAGGGGTTGGAAGCGCCCAAAAGCCCCTACAAAAAAATAGATGGAAAATTTATCGCTATAAGGCATGCCCCCATCAAAAGCGGTATTGACCTTATTGACACCATAATCAGCGTCCAAGTTATACCCAGCCCTAAAGAGCGAGCCGAGTTGGAAATAATCCCTCGCATTACCCAATTCCACATTAAACCCAGGCATCAACTCCATGGAAAAAAAACGAGTCTTTAAAAGGGGGACTTTTTTGAGCAATTGGTAGTGCAATTCAAAGATAAATTCGTTTTTGAGCTGCGTGTTCCAGCCATAAAATTGAGGGTCATGACCCCATTTATGAATGAGACGCTGTGTTTGAGCGGCCAAAGAATCTTGCCCTGTCGTGCCTAAAGAAATCGTGAACAATTCCATAAAAGTTTGATGGCGGTTATACACATTCAAATTCACCCGTAAATACCCCCCATAAGGGTGGTTGTCATGCAAATGCACCAGTTTTCTGTTTGCAAGTGATGGGGTATACATGTCTTGGGCGAGAGAAATACCAAAACGAGTAACCCTAGGGCTTTTATTGAAAAACCCTAAATACGAAGACCATTTCATCGCTTTATTTTTAGAAAAATCAAACTCTTTAGTAGAAAAGCCTATTTGATTGCCTGCCGTGTAATACTCATCAATGTAAGGATTGATATAACCATCATTTTCAGTCATCAAATTGATAGAATAGCGTTTAGAGGGCGTTAATGGGGTGGGAATATCCTCTTTTGCCCATGCAAATATTCCTAATGATAAACATAAAATAAATTTGAAAAACAAAACACTTCCTTAGGTTATTGTGGGGTTGGTTATTGTAACGAAATAAGGCTTAATTACAAGAGCGTTTAAAGGGTAAAAAGAGAAAACTTTTACCCCCATTGAAAAGAGCGTGGTTTTAGGCATAAAAAACTCACACTAAAAAATAAAACACCCCACACACGACTAAGCCTACAAAAATTAAAGTCAAAACGCAATAGCCCATAATATCTTTAGCGCCCAAACCGGCAATGGCTAAAGCGGGCAAAGCCCAAAAAGGCTGTATCATATTCGTCCAAGCGTCTCCCCAAGCGATAGCCATAGAAACCACGCCCGGATCCACCCCCAAGCTTTGCCCAGCTGGGAGCATGATAGGAGCTTGAATCGCCCATTGCCCTCCGCCTGATGGAATAAAAATATTGACAATCCCTGCGCTCAAAAAAGTCATGAGCGCAAAAGTTTTTTCATTGGCGATGTGCGTGAAAGCTAAAGAAAGCATTTGCGCTAAAGAATGCCCCCCCACGCTATGGCTTGCCATCATCCCCATAATCCCGGCATAAAAAGGGAATTGGAGTAAAATCCCAGCCACGCTCCTAGCGGAACGATCGATCGCTTTCACATAAGCCAAAGGGGTTTTATGGAGCAAAATCCCTAAAAAAAGGAAAATCGTATTGACAATGTTTAAACTAATCCCTCCCCCTTTAAAAAAATAAATACCAAGATATCCAAAACCCAAAAAAACCAAAAGATAAGAAAGCAAAGTGCTGTTTTCTAAAAAATGCGCGATCGTTTTGTCTTGTTGGTGGTCAATGAGTTCAATCTCTTTGTATTCGTCTTTTAAAAGCTTTGGATCAATCTCAACGATTTCTTCTTTTTTAGGGTGGATCATCGCCATTAAAAAGGGTAACCCTACAAGAATGATCCCTATAATGATTAAGTTATAAGCAGAAAAAATCGTCTGACTGATAGGAATGGCTTTTTCAATCACCCCAGCGCTCATTTTGGACAGATTTTCATTTTGGGTGGCAACGCTTAAAGGGATAGAGCCTGATAAACCCCCATGCCAGATGACAAAACCCGAATAAGCGCTAGCGATGAGCAGCCTGTAATCCACCCCTTTAACATTTTTAGCGATCTCTTTTGCAAAAATTGCACTGATCACTAGGCCAAAACCCCAGTTGATCCAATTAGCGATTAACGATAAAAAAGTAACCAACCATAAAGCCGTGTAATACCCCTTAGGCAAAGACGCCAAGTATTTTAAAAGTTTTTGGACCAATTTAGCGCTAGCTAGAGCCTGACCTAGCACCAAAATAAGGGCCATTTGCATAGAAAAACCTAAAAGCGTCCAAGCGCCATTCCCCCAACTAGAAATGACAGACGAAGCGTCTTGCCCTGTCAAGCAATAAACAAGAACAAACACGACAAACGATAAAAGAGCGACCAAGACAAAAGAGTCCGGCAAACATTTAGACGCCAAAAACACGCACGCTGAAGTCAAATGCCTTAATAAAAACATAAACACCCCCTTTTATAAGCTATAAGCACACTTCAAATTCAGCTTCTGTCTTTTCTTTCACTTGATCAAGGCTGACCCCTTCTTGCAATTCCACTAATTTCATGGCGTTATTGGAAAACTCAAACACCGCTAAATCCGTTATCAATTGATGCACCACGCCTTTTCCCGTTAAGGGCAATGAGCATTCCTTCTTCACTTTAGACTCCCCGTATTTGTTGCAATGCTCCATGATGACAATCACTTTTTTAGCGCCATGCACCAAATCCATAGCCCCTCCCATGCCCTTTATGAGTTTTTTAGGGATCATCCAATTAGCCAAATCCCCATTTTGTGAGACTTCCATCCCCCCTAAGATCGCTAGATCAATATGCCCCCCACGAATCATCGCAAACGAATCCGCACTATTGAAAAACGAAGCGCCCGGCACCACGGTTATAGTTTCCTTTCCTGCGTTGATGAGATCCGCATCAACGCCCCCTTCTAAAGGGTAAGCGCCAATCCCTAATAGCCCGTTCTCGCTTTGGAAAACGATATTCATCCCGCTCACTTCATTAGCCACCAGCGTGGGCAAGCCTATCCCTAAATTCACATACATGCCCTCTTTTAATTCCTTTGCCGCTCGTTTAATGATAGCCTCTCTCATTTCGCACTCCTTGTGGTGGTTTTTTCTATCCGTTTTTCAAATTTCTCGCCCTTATAGATGTGTTGCACATAGATTCCTGGCAAGTGTATTTCATCGGGGTCTAATTCCCCAGCCGGGACAATTTCTTCCACTTCAGCAACGCATATTTTTGACGCCATCGCGCACAAGGGGTTGAAATTTCTAGCCGTTTTTCTAAATACCAAGTTCCCAAGAGTGTCGCTTTTATAGGCTTTGATAAGCCCATAATCGCCTGTTATCGCTCTTTCTAAAATATACTCTTTGCCGTTAAACTCCCTTGATTCCTTGCCTTGAGCGATCAAAGTCCCAACCCCTGTTGGGGTGTAGTAAGCGGGTATCCCAGCCCCTCCAGCGCGCAAGTTTTCAGCCAGCGTGCCTTGCGGTGTCAAAACGACTTCAATTTCTCCATTCAACATTTGCGATTCAAAAATCTTATTCTCTCCCACATACGAAGCGATAATCTTTTTAATCTGCTTTTTTTCTAAAAGAATACCAAGCCCAAAGTCATCAACGCCGCAATTATTGCTCACGACAACCAAATCCTTAATGCCTTTCTTATAAATGTAATCAATGGCGTATTCGGGTATCCCGCACAGCCCAAAACCGCCCACTAAAATAGTGTCTCCGTCTTTTAACCCATTCAATGCTTTGTCTAAATCGGTTATAACCTTGTTCATCTCATTCTCCTTATTTTTGTTCCACTACTACTGATAGCCCTTGACCGCCACCCACGCACAATGACGCACAACCCACGCCATGCCCACTCCTTTTCATTTCATGCAATAAAGTGACTAATATCCTAGCGCCGCTCGCGCCAATAGGGTGGCCAATCGCTATCGCGCCTCCATTCACATTCACGATATTGGGGTTTAATTCAAGCTCTTTTAACACGGCAATGCTTTGCGCGGCAAAGGCTTCATTGAGTTCAAAAAGATTGATGTCGTTGAGATTCATTTTGACATTTTTAAGATTGTTTTTAATAGCGATGCTTGGGCATATGCCCATAATATCCGGACTGCAACCACCCAAACCAAACCCCTTGATGGTGGCCATTGTTTTTAACCCCAGTTTTTGCGCTTTTTTAGCGTTGCATAAAATGATAATACTCGCGCCATCATTGATCCCTGATGAATTTCCTGCCGTTACCGAGCCGTCTTTTTTGAAAGCGGGTTTGAGCTTTGCAAGGGATTCTAGCGTCGTGTCTCTAGGGTATTCATCTTCTTTGAAAACCACCACGCCTTTTTTATTCGCTATTTCAATAGGCGTGATTTCTTCTTGGAATTTCCCAGCATTAATGGCGGCTCTCGCTTTGAGTTGCGATTGGAGCGCGAATGCGTCTTGATCTTCTCGGCTTATGTGGTATGCTTGAGCGACATTATCAGCGGTAATCCCCATGTGGTAATCATTGAACGCATCCCACAATCCATCATGGATCATGGAGTCTATCATGTTCGCATTCCCCATTCTTTTCCCATCTCGCATGTCAAACGACAAATAGGGCGCTGCGCTCATGTTTTCCACGCCACCGCACACCACCACCTCATCGCGCCCAAGCATGATGCTGTCATGCGCTAACTGGATAGCTTTCATAGACGATCCGCAAACCATATTGACGCTAAAAGCGTTTCTGTCATTAGGGATACCGGCGTCTAGTTGGATCTGTCTGGCGATATTTTGACCCAAACCAGCGCCTAAAACATTGCCTAAAATGACAGAATCCACATCGCTAGGCTTAAGAGTGCTCGCATTCAAAGCATCTTTAAGCACGCAAACACCCATTTCTCTAGCGCCTACATTCTTTAGAGAGCCTAAAAAACTCCCTACAGCGCTACGCTTTGCCGCCACTATAACCACTTCATTCATGTCTTTGCCTTTAAGTTGATTTACTCAGATCATGGTATCACTTTTAGATGATTGACACCCTAACAAGTTTGATTTTATTTTAGGTTTTGTTTTGGATTGAGGGCGATCCGTTTATTTTTTTCACAAAAATATTATTTTAGCGTTCAATGATTATTGCACAATTTTTCATTCAACACAGATTAGTTTAAAACTATAATTATTAGTTGTTAAGCTATAGCCTGTCTTAATGATAGACTATATTATTTATTAAAAACTAAAAGTTTTATTAGCGCGTAAATTAGTATAAATACCTATATTTTCATCTTTATCTTCTACTAATAAATAATGATGGCTTTGCTGATACCTTTTTATACTAATTGGTATTGATTATCCAATAAGGTTTAAATAAACTCCCTAATTTCTTTCTCTAAAGCGTTAGTAAAAACGCTTGAATAGGATTTTTCCTTAGGGAATTTGGCTAAAAAATCATTCAATAGCCCAAGGTATTGTTCCTTATTTAAAGCCCCTTTTAGCACTTCGTATTTTAAAAAAAGCCAGTAAGTGTTAAGCACATCGCTTTGGCAATAGCTGTCAATAATCTCTTTTTTCTCCTTTTGGCTTATATTAGGGTTGTAATAAATCGCATGCACTAAATCCCCGCTCACATCAAATTTACCAGGAATATTCGTCATAGAACAAATGCCATTCAAATTCAACCCCCTAACGGATCCATAATGGCTCAAGCTATCCATTAAATCCAAATGAAACTGCTCGCTATAACGCGCGCGGTAATTCTCCCATTTGTTTTCTTGGCTGTAAAAAGCGTCTAAGGTTAAATTGTATTTAAGGGCTTTGAGCGTGAGTAGGGGCATATCAAAACCTCTGCCATTGAAGCTTATTAAGCGCGGTTGCTTTTCGTTAAAGTATTTGAAAAAGTCTTCTAAAAGCTCTTTTTCGCTTGTAAAACCCTCTTTATTCTCGTGTTTTTGACCAAAATTCCCCACTTTGATAAATTGCCCATAATCATCGCCAATGACTGCTGCAATAGAGATAATTTCATGCAAATAAAGGGGCAAAAACTCGCTCCCGCTTTTTTCTTTTTGCTTTTCAAAACTACATTCACAGATTTTTAGCGCATCATCTTCTTTTAATTGAAAATGCTCTTTACACAAGCTCACGCTAGGAATGGTTTCTATATCAAACACGCACAACATCACACGCTCCTTTCGCTTTTTAACATTCTTGTCTCGCTTTTATTATATAACAATTAGTCTTATAGCGCTATAGTGCCAACTTTTAATCTAAAAACGATATAACCAAAAATTAAAAAACTTTAATGCGGAGCATTCAAACCCAATGAAAGAAATCACTATCGCCCTTGTGGGCCAACCTAATGTGGGGAAATCGTCCCTCATCAACGCTTTGAGTAACGCCCATTTGAAAGTGGGGAATTTTGCCGGGGTTACCGTGGATAAAATGGAAGTGAGTTTGATCCATAAAGAGCATCAAATCACTATCATTGATCTACCTGGCACTTACGCGCTCAATGACTTCACCACTGAAGAAAAGGTTACTAAAGATTTTTTAGAAAAAGGGCAATACGATCTCATTCTTAATGTGGTGGATTCCACCAATTTAGAGCGTAATTTAGCCTTAAGCGCGCAGTTATTAGACACGAATAAAAAAATGCTTCTTGCGCTCAACATGTGGGATGAAGCGCAAAAAGAGGGCATTAAAATCAATACAGAAAAGCTTTCTCAAGAATTAGGGGTTGTGTGCGTGCCAACAAGCGCAAGATCCAAAGAGGATCGCTTGAATACCGAGATTTTATTAGACGAAATTGTCAGGCTTTATTCTCAAAACACTATAAACAATGAAAACATAAAAGTCCCATCTCAAAGCTTTAAGGAGTCTTTAAAATACAGCCAGAGCGCTCAAAGAATCGCTAAATTAGTGATCAGTGAAAACAAGCAAAACGCGAGTTTTGAACACACTTATAAGATTGATAAGATTTTAATGCACCCGCGTTATGGGATTTTCATTTTTTTAGGGTTCATGTTTATCATTTTTTCCTTGAGCTTTTTAATAGGGGGGGGAGTGCAAAAAGCGCTTGAAGAGGGGTTCAAGTTTTTGAGCGATAGTATTAAAGAAAATGTGGCTAATGAAGATTTAGCGTCTTTGGTGGGCGATGGCATTATTGGGGGAGTGGGAGCGACGGTTTCATTCTTGCCTTTAATTGTGGTGTTGTATTTTGGGATTTCTTTACTAGAAACGACAGGCTATATGAGTAGGGTAGCGTTTTTATTAGATGGGATCTTGCATAAATTTGGCTTGCATGGGAAGAGCTTTATCCCTTTAATCACCGGTTTTGGCTGCTCAGTTCCCGCTTACATGGCGACAAGAACTTTACAAAACTATAACGAACGACTGATCACGCTTTTTGTGATCGGCTTTATGAGTTGCTCGGCAAGACTGCCTATTTATGTGCTGTTTGTAGGCTCGTTTTTCCCTTCTTCTAGCGCTGGGTTTGTGCTGTTTTGTATTTATATTTTGGGGGCGGTTGTGGCGTTAGTGATGGCCAAATTACTCAAATTAAGCGTGTTTAAAGGACAGAGTGAATCTTTTATCATGGAAATGCCCAAATACCGCTTGCCAAGTTCTAGAATGATTTATTTCAGTATCTATACCAAATCGCTTTCTTACCTTAAAAAGGCCGGGACTTATATTTTAGTGGGAGCGATTTTAATCTGGTTTATGTCTCAATACCCTAAAAGCGATGCGGCTATGAAAACTTATAAACAAGAAAGCTTGTTAGTGAATAAGGATACCACTCTTTCAAGCGAAGCCAAAGAAGAAAAATTAAAAGAATTAAAAACAGAATTGGATAAAAAGAATTTAAAAAATAGCGTTGTAGGGAGAGGGGGGGCGTATTTAGAAAAAGTCTTTAGCCCTATGGATTTTGATTGGCGTTTGAGCGTCTCACTTGTAACCGGGTTTATGGCTAAAGAGGTGGTGGTTTCTACTTTGGGGGTGTTGTTTTCTTTAGGGGATCAAAATGAAAAATCTGACGCTTTTAGAGAAGTGATTAGAAAAGAAGTCAGCGTGCCAAGCGGGATCGCTTTTATCGTGTTTGTGATGTTTTATATCCCTTGTTTTGCAGCGACCATCACTTTTGGTAGGGAAGCTGGGGGGATAAAGTTTGTAGCGTATTTATTTATCTTTACAACCGTTGTAGCGTATTTCTTTTCACTGATAGCTTTTTATGCAACTCAAATTTTGGTTTAAAGGCTAGCCATAAAGGGTTTTTAAACCCTTTATCCGTTTAAATTCACCCCATTAGAAATATTAAAAAATTTTTATTTTTCTTTATATCCCAATCCTTTCTATCAACATTCGCATTAATCGGCATTTTTGATAAAAAAGTCATTAATATTATCTAAATAATAATTTTTTAAAAATTTAAGCTAAAACTAATAATGGTTATTATAAATTACACATTGTTGTAAAAAAGAACATTTTTCATAAAAGGTGGTAAATGAAAAGAATTTTAGTCTCTTTGGCTGTTTTGAGTCATAGCGCGCATGCTGTCAAAACTCATAATTTAGAAAGGGTGGAAGCTTCAGGGGTGGCTAACGATAAAGAAGCGCCTTTAAGCTGGAGGAGTAAGGAAGTGAGAAACTATATGGGATCTCGCACGGTGATTTCTAACAAACAACTCACTAAAAGCGCGAATCAAAGCATTGAAGAAGCTTTGCAAAATGTGCCAGGCGTGCATATTAGAAACTCTACAGGTATTGGGGCTGTGCCTAGCATTTCCATTAGGGGGTTTGGTGCGGGAGGCCCAGGGCATTCTAATACGGGAATGATTCTAGTCAATGGGATTCCTATTTATGTCGCGCCCTATGTTGAAATTGGCACGGTTATTTTTCCTGTAACCTTCCAATCTGTGGATAGAATCAGTGTAACTAAAGGTGGGGAGAGCGTGCGTTATGGCCCTAACGCTTTTGGCGGTGTGATCAACATTATCACCAAAGGCATTCCTACCAATTGGGAAAGTCAAGTGAGCGAGAGGACCACTTTTTGGGGCAAATCTGAAAATGGGGGGTTTTTCAATCAAAATTCTAAAAACATTGATAAAAGCTTAGTTAATAACATGCTTTTTAACACCTATTTAAGAACGGGTGGTATGATGAATAAGCATTTTGGAATCCAAGCTCAAGTCAATTGGCTCAAAGGGCAAGGGTTTAGATACAACAGCCCTACCAACATTCAAAACTACTTGCTAGATTCGTTGTATCAAATCAATGATAACAATAAAATCACTGCTTTTTTTCAATATTACAGCTATTTTTTAACAGACCCTGGGTCTTTAGGTATAGCCGCTTATAATCAAAATCGTTTTCAAAATAACCGCCCTAATAACGATAAAAGCGGGAGAGCGAAGCGATGGGGAGCTGTGTATCAAAATTTTTTTGGGGACACGGATAGGGTAGGTGGGGATTTCACTTTTAGCTACTATGGGCATGACATGTCAAGGGATTTTAAATTTGATTCTAACTATTTAAATGTCAATACCAATCCTAAATTAGGTCCTGTTTATACGGATCAAAATTATCCAGGATTTTTTATTTTTGATCATTTAAGGCGTTATGTGATGAACGCCTTTGAGCCGAATTTGAATTTGGTTGTCAATACCAATAAGGTTAAGCAAACTTTTAATGTGGGCATGCGTTTTATGACGATGGACATGTTCATTAGATCCGATCAAAGCACATGCGAAAAATCAGATATTATTGATGGGGTGTGCCATATGCCCCCATATGTTCTTTCTAAAAAGCCTAGTAACAATCAAGAAATGTTTAACAACTATACAGCGGTATGGTTGAGCGATAAAATAGAGCTTTTTGATTCTAAATTGGTGATAACTCCAGGGCTTAGATACACCTTTTTAAACTACGATAACAAAGAGCCAGAAAAGAACGATTTTTCCGTATGGACCAGTAAAAAACAGCGTCAAAACGAATGGAGTCCCGCCCTTAACATTGGCTATAAACCTATGGAAAATTGGATATGGTATGCGAACTACCGCCGCAGTTTTATCCCCCCACAACACACAATGGTAGGCATTACTAGGACTAATTACAACCAAATTTTTAATGAAATTGAAGTGGGGCAACGCTATAGTTATAAAAATCTATTGAGCTTTAATACCAATTATTTTGTGATTTTTGCCAATCGTTACTATGCGGGAGGCTATAGCCCGCAACCTATTAACGCTAGGAGCCAAGGGGTGGAATTGGAATTGTATTACGCGCCGATTAGGGGTTTGCAATTCCATGTGGCTTACACTTACATTGATGCGCGCATCACTTCTAACGCTGATGACATTGCTTATTATTTTACAGGCATTGTCAATAAACCCTTTGACATTAAAGGGAAGCGTTTGCCTTATGTAAGCCCTAACCAATTCATATTTGACATGATGTATACTTACAAGCACACGACTTTTGGAATTAGCAGTTATTTTTATAGCCGCGCTTATAGCTCTATGCTCAATCAAGTCAAAGATCAAACCGTGTGCCTTCCCTTAAACCCAGAATACACAGGGGGGCTAGAGTATGGTTGTAATTCAGTGGGGTTATTGCCCTTGTATTTTGTGTTGAACGTCCAAGTAAGCTCAGTTTTATGGCAAAGCGGTAGGCATAAAATCACAGGGAGTTTGCAAATCAACAACCTTTTTAACATGAAGTATTATTTTAGGGGGATTGGCACAAGCCCTACAGGGAGAGAGCCCGCACCAGGGAGATCCATTACAGCGTATTTGAATTATGAGTTTTAAATTAATTTCAAGCTTTTATAGCTTGAATGTTTTTGATATTAAACCATTTTAAAACTCGCTACTAAATTTTCGGTTAATAAATTAAACCCATCCACTAGAATAAACACCAAAATTTTAAAAGGCAGAGAAATCATTACAGGCGGGAGCATCATCATACCCATCGCCATTAAAATAGAGCTGATAACCATATCAATCACCAAAAAAGGCAAGTAGAGTAAAAAGCCGATTTGAAACGCTGTTTTCAACTCGCTTATCATAAATGCCGGGATCAAAACGCTCAAACTCACATCATCAGGGGTTTTAGGGTTAGGCAGGTTTCTGATCCTAAAAAAAAGGGCTAGATCCTTTTCTCGTGTGTTTTTAAGCATAAACTCCTTAAAAGGCAGAGCGCTTTTTTCAAACGCTTCGGTGTAAGAAATCTTTTTATCCATATAAGGTTTGATCCCTGTATCATAAGCCTTTTTCAAGCTAGGTTCCATGATAAAAAAAGTCAGTATCAAAGAGAGCGAGACTAAAATTTGAGTGGGGGGGGTTTGTTGCGTGCCTAAAGCGGTCCTTAAAAAAGAAAACACCACGATCAAACGGGTGAAACTCGTCATCACTAAAATCAATGACGGGGCTAAAACTAAAAGCGTGAGCAGGGCGATGACATTAAGGGTGGTTACAAGCTGTTTAGGATCATTAGGAGCGTTTAAAGAGAGATTGACGCTAGGCAAAGCGCTATCAGCGCTCATTAAAGGGCATATTAAAGGGTAAATGAGAATGAAAAAAATGAAAAAACGCAAAATTCTAGCCTTAAATCTTTGATGAAACAAAGTCAAATTATAAGATAAGGCATGTTAAAATTCCCTAAAATAAGTTTAAGGATTTTAATGCTTTCTGTAATCATACTAGCCGCTGGCAAAGGCACTCGCATGCATTCTAGCCTGCCTAAAACTTTGCACACGATTTGCGGGGAGCCTATGCTGTTTTACATTTTAGAAGTGGCTTTTTCAATCAGCAATGATGTGCATCTTATCTTACACCACCAACAAGAACGCATTAAAGAAGCGGTGTTAAAGCGTTTTAAGGGCGTCCTTTTTCACACTCAAATCGTGGAAAAATATTCAGGGACAGGTGGGGCTATCATGCAAGAAGACAAGACGCCTATCCTCACTCAACATGAGCGGGTTTTGATTTTGAATGCGGACATGCCCTTAATCACTAAAGACGCCCTCACCCCCTTATTAGAAATCCAGAATAACGCCATAGGCTTACTGCATTTAGCTGACCCCAAAGGTTATGGGCGCGTTGTTTTAGAAAACCATCAGGTTAAAAAGATTGTAGAAGAAAAGGACGCTAATGATGAAGAAAAGACCATTAAAAGCGTGAACGCTGGCGTGTATTTTTTTGAAAGAAAGTTTTTAGAAAAATACTTGCCCAAGCTTAATGACCAAAACGCCCAAAAAGAATACTACCTCACGGATTTAATCGCTTTGGGTATTAAGGGGAATGAAAAAATTGACGCTATTTTTTTAGAAGAAGAGTGTTTTTTAGGGGTGAATAGCCAAACAGAAAGGGCGAAGGCTGAAGAAATCATGCTAGAAAGACTGCGAAAAAACGCCATGGACTTAGGGGTAGTGATGCAATTACCTAGTAGTATTTATTTAGAAAAAGGCGTGAGTTTTAAGGGGGAGTGCGTTTTAGAGCAAGGGGTGCGTTTGAGTGGGAATTGTTTGATAGAAAACGCGCGCATTAAGGCTTATAGCGTGATAGAAGAGAGCCAGATTGTTAATAGCAGTGTGGGGCCATTTGCCCATGCGCGCCCTAAAAGCGTGATTTGTAACAGCCATGTGGGGAATTTTGTAGAAACTAAAAACGCCAAACTTCAAGGCGCTAAAGCAGGGCATTTGAGCTATTTAGGGGATTGTGAGATAGGGAAAAACACAAATGTAGGGGCTGGCGTGATCACTTGCAATTACGATGGCAAAAAGAAACACCAAACGATCATCGGTGAAAATGTTTTTATAGGGAGCGATAGCCAGCTAGTCGCGCCTGTAACTATCGGCTCTAATGTCTTAATCGGCAGCGGCACCACCATCACTAAAGACATTCCTAGCGGTTCGTTGAGCCTTTCACGCGCCCCTCAAACTAACATTGAAAACGGGTATTTTAAGTTTTTTAAGAAATCTTAAAGAGCTTGAAAAGAATTGCTGTTTTAAAACCTTATTGAGCGTATTTTTAATGGATTAAAAAGTTCTTTTTTATCCTTTTGGATTTGCTTAAATCTTAAATAATGAAAAATCCAAAAACCACTATAATCATTTACTTTAATCCTATAATTTGTGTAGAAACAAAACACTTACTGAGCTTTTTGTGATCTTTTGCTGATTTGTAACAATGCTTTTAATAGGGTTGTGGTATAAATATTCTTATCAAGGTGTGCCAAACATGCCTTGAATCTCAATTTATGAAAGGATTTGTTATGAGTGGATTAAGAACATTTAGTTGTGTAGTGGTTTTATGCGGTGCAATGGCTAATGTGGCTGTAGCTGGTCCTAAAATAGAGGCAAGGGGTGAATTAGGCAGATTTTGGGGGGGCGCTGTTGGTGGTGCAATTGGGGGTGGTGTTGGTGGTGCAATGGGGGGAGCCGTTGGTGGTCCTGTGGGTGGTTGGGCTGGCAGATTAGTTGGTGGTTCTGTGGGGAGAGAGTTTGGTCGGGAAATAGGCGATAGAGTAGAAGATTACATCCGTGGCGTTGATAGAGAGCCACAAGCCCCAAGAGAACCCACCTATGAATATTATGATCGTCATTTTGGGTATGACAGGTAGTTTTGGGTGAGAAAGGAGAGAGAGCATGAATATCAAAGAGCGTTTGAGCATCTCCGAATATCAATGGGCAGTGGCTCTAGTCTATGGGGGATGTCTCTCCATAACCAATAGGATTTTTTATGAACTAAATGGTTCAGCTAGCGATCCGATCTTTAACCCTAAATACAGCTATTATGTGTGGTCAATGGCTCTAATAGCGGCCTTATTGTCTAACCTCTTGTTCAACCCAAAAGGCAGGTCGGCGGGTTATTTAATTGCTGAAACTTGGCAAGGGTTCCCCAAGTTTTTTAAAGCCATTTTTAAGGCTAGGTTTTTTGGTGCGTTTTATGACGCTGTGTTAGGAGCAAGATTGAGAGACTTTTATATGGTGCTTTTAACGATACCCTTTATTATCGCTATGCATGAGATTTCGGCGTATTGTGGGCATCCTAGCAACTTTCTTGTAGAGTGTTTGGTCATTTTGGGGTTTCAAGGTTTTTTTAAGCTTTGCGCTAAATGGGGGTGGTGATTTAACCCAAATGTCATTAAATGGAGGGGGAATAAAAACATTAAAGAAACTTTAAAACTCATTCTCATTAATAAAACAGATCCAACTTGAACTTCTCTCTTTCTTAAGTCTTAAGTTTTTTATTGATACAATGCCAAATTTAAAAGAAAACGATTTGATTTAAAGGAAAAATTTTGATTACGGTGGTTAAACGAAACGGGCGCATTGAGCCTTTGGACATTACCAAAATCCAAAAATACACTAAGGACGCTACGGACAATTTAGAGGGCGTGAGCCAAAGTGAGCTGGAAGTGGATGCGAGGTTGCAATTTAGAGACAAGATCACTACTGAAGAAATCCAACAAACTTTGATTAAAACCGCTGTGGATAAGATAGATATTGACACGCCTAATTGGAGCTTTGTCGCCTCAAGACTTTTTTTGTATGATTTATACCATAAAGTGAGCGGTTTTACAGGGTATAGACATTTGAAAGAGTATTTTGAAAACGCTGAAGAAAAGGGCCGCATCCTTAAGGGCTTTAAGGAAAAATTTGATCTAGAGTTTTTAAATAGCCAGATCAAGCCTGAAAGGGATTTCCAATTCAATTATTTGGGGATTAAAACCTTGTATGATCGCTATTTGTTAAAAGACGCTAACAATCACCCTATTGAATTGCCCCAACACATGTTTATGAGCATTGCGATGTTTTTAGCGCAAAACGAACAAGAACCCAACAAAATCGCTTTAGAATTTTATGAAGTTTTAAGCAAGTTTGAAGCGATGTGCGCGACCCCCACTCTAGCGAACGCACGCACCACCAAGCACCAGCTAAGCTCATGCTATATTGGCAGCACGCCGGATAATATTGAGGGGATTTTTGACAGCTATAAGGAAATGGCGCTATTGTCCAAATACGGCGGAGGGATTGGCTGGGATTTTTCTTTGGTGCGATCTATTGGGAGCTATATTGATGGGCATAAGAATGCGAGCGCTGGCACGATCCCGTTTTTAAAAATCGCTAACGATGTGGCGATTGCGGTTGATCAATTAGGCACACGAAAGGGTGCGATTGCGGTGTATTTGGAGATCTGGCACATTGATGTGATGGAGTTCATTGATTTAAGGAAAAATAGCGGCGATGAAAGGCGAAGAGCGCATGATTTGTTCCCGGCTCTTTGGGTGTGCGATCTGTTCATGAAAAGGGTTTTAGAAGACGCGATGTGGACTTTGTTTGACCCTTATGAGTGTAAGGATTTGACTGAGCTTTATGGGCAGGATTTTGAAAAACGCTATTTAGAGTATGAAAAAGATCCCAAAATCATTAAAGAATACGTTAACGCTAAAGATTTATGGAAAAAAATCTTAATGAATTATTTTGAAGCTGGTTTGCCTTTCTTAGCCTTTAAAGATAACGCCAATCGGTGCAATCCAAACGCTCATGCAGGAATCATTCGATCGTCTAATTTATGCACAGAGATTTTTCAAAACACCGCGCCCAACCACTACTACATGCAAATAGAATACACTGATGGCACTATAGAGTTTTTTGAAGAAAAAGAGTTGGTAACGACAGATAATAATATCACTAAATGCGCTAACAAGCTCACTAGCACCGATATTCTTAAAGGCAAAAAAATCTATATCGCTACTAAGGTCGCTAAAGACGGGCAAACGGCGGTGTGTAATCTAGCGAGCATCAATTTAAGCAAAATCAACACTGAAGAAGACATTAAAAGGGTCGTGCCGATCATGGTTAGGCTTTTAGACAATGTGATTGATTTGAATTTCTACCCTAACCGCAAAGTCAAAGCCACTAATTTACAAAATAGAGCCATAGGGTTAGGGGTTATGGGTGAAGCGCAAATGCTCGCAGAACACCAAATCGCTTGGGGGTCTAAAGAGCATTTAGAAAAAATTGACGCTTTAATGGAGCAAA
Source organism: Helicobacter pylori (assembly GCF_003637685.1). Classification (GTDB taxonomy): domain Bacteria; phylum Campylobacterota; class Campylobacteria; order Campylobacterales; family Helicobacteraceae; genus Helicobacter; species Helicobacter pylori_CJ. The sequence continues at coordinate 35,556 of NZ_MVWW01000003.1, forward strand.
TCAGCTACCATGCGATTGAAACGAGCGCGAATTTAGCGAAAGAAAAAGGGGTTTATAAGGATTTTGAAAATTCAGAATGGAGTAAGGGGATTTTCCCCATTGATAAAGCCAACAATGAAGCCTTAAAGCTCACCGAAAAAGGGCTTTTCAATCACGCTTGCGATTGGCAAGGTTTGAGGGAAAAAGTCAAATCTAATGGCATGCGTAATGGCTATTTAATGGCGATCGCTCCCACAAGCTCTATTTCTATTTTAGTGGGTACAACCCAAACGATTGAACCCATTTATAAGAAAAAATGGTTTGAAGAAAATTTGAGCGGGCTAATTCCTGTGGTAGTGCCTAATTTGAATGTAGAAACTTGGAATTTTTACACATCAGCCTATGATATTGACGCTAAAGATTTGATTAAAGCAGCGGCCGTGCGCCAAAAATGGATCGATCAAGGCCAAAGCATCAATGTGTTTTTGCGCATAGAAAACGCCAGCGGTAAAACCTTGCATGAAATCTACACGCTCGCTTGGAAATTAGGGCTCAAATCCACTTATTACTTGCGCAGCGAAAGCCCTAGCATAGATGAAAAAAGCGTGCTGGATCGATCGGTGGAATGTTTTAATTGCCAATAATATAAGCTTAAATAAGCTAATCTTTGCTAAAATGAGATTCAAAATGATTTAAGGAAGATGAATGCTTTTTGCTATGATTGGTTCAGGGGGGTTTATCGCACCCAAGCACTTGCAAGCGATTAGAGATACAGGGCATTTTTTGGATTGCTCTTTTGATGTTCATGATAGCGTGGGGGTCTTAGATGAGTATTTCCCACAATCAGAGTTTTTTACCAATATTGAAGATTTTGAAAAGCATTTAGATCAGTCTAAGGCTATGGGTAAAGAAATCAACTATTTGAGTGTTTGCACGCCCACGCACACGCATTTTGATCACATCCGTTTCGGGTTAAGAAACGGCATGCATGTGATTTGTGAAAAACCCTTAGTTTTAGACCCTGGCGAAATACAAGAATTAAAAGATTTAGAGGTGAAACACCAAAAAAGGGTGTTCAGTCTTTTACCCTTGCGCCTGCATTACGACACGCTGGCTTTGAAAGAAAAAATTAAGAGCGAATTAGACAAAAACCCTGAAAAGGTGTTTGACATCACGCTCACTTATATCAGCGTTCAAGGGAAATGGTATTTTTCTTCATGGCGGGCGGATGTGAATAGGAGTGGGGGGCTAGCCACTCAAATGGGAGTGAATATCTTTGACACTTTATTGTATTTGTTTGGAGGCGTTAAAGACAAGGTTATCAATAGAGAAGAGCCTGATTGCGTGTGCGGGATACTCTTTTTAGAGCATGCCAAAATAAGATGGTTTTTTTCCATCAATCCAGAACACATGGGAGTGGCTAAAGAAAAAGTTTATCATAAAATGATCCTAGAGGGCGAAGAAGTCAATCTCACGCAGAGCTTTGATAATCTGTATATAGAAAGCTACAAACAGATTTTAGCTCAAGGGGGGTTTGGCTTGGATGACGCTATGGCGTCTATCAAATTGGCTTATGAATTGAGAAACCTCTCTCTTAGCGAACCCAATAATGATTCGCATGTTTTGTGTTGCAAAAACAAAACAGACCAATAAAAGCATCACTTTTAAAAGCGTTGTTTAGGGGGTTTGGTATTAGCGTTTGATTAGAATAGGGTTATTTTTAATTTTCTTTTAGAGGGGTTTACTTTTTAAGGGTTTTTTATGGATATTTATGCGTTATACATAGCGATAGGGCTTTTTACTGGCATTCTATCAGGGATTTTTGGCATTGGTGGGGGGATGATCATTGTCCCTATCATGCTCGCAACCGGGCATTCTTTTGAAGAATCCATCGGTATTTCCATTTTGCAAATGGCGCTTTCATCGTTCGTGGGATCTGTTTTGAATTTCAAAAAAAAATCGCTTGATTTTTCTTTAGGCTTGTTGATAGGGGTAGGGGGGCTGATAGGGGCGAGTTTTAGCGGATTTGTTTTAAAAATCGTTTCCAGTAAAATTTTAATGGTTATTTTCGCGCTTTTAGTCGTGTATTCTATGATCCAATTTGTTCTAAAACCCAAAAAAAAAGATTTGATAGCGGACACTAAACGCTACCATTTGCAAGGTTTGAAATTATTTTTAATTGGCGCGCTCACAGGGTTTTTTGCCATCACTTTAGGGATTGGTGGGGGGATGCTCATGGTGCCTTTGATGCATTATTTTTTAGGGTATGATTCTAAAAAATGCGTGGCGTTAGGGCTATTTTTTATTCTATTTTCTTCCATTTCAGGAGCTTTTTCTTTAATCTATCACCACATCATCAATAAAGAAGTGCTAGTAGCAGGGGCGATTGTGGGATTAGGCTCTGTTATGGGCGTGAGCATTGGGATTAAATGGATCATAGGGCTTTTGAATGAAAAAATGCATAAAATTTTGATTTTAGGGGTGTATGGTTTGTCGCTATTGATTATTTTATACAAACTCTTTTTTTAATTAATGGTTTTATACCACTACTATTTTAAGACCCCTAAGAGTTTCCCTTTAGAGTATTTGCATTTGTGCGCTAATGAGAGCCATTTATTGAGATTGGATTTTGATACGGCCAATTTTTCTCATAACACCCCTATGAATACCCCATTAAAACTCAGCGTTCAAGCCTTAGAGCATTATTTCTTGGGACAACTTTTTGAATTTAATACGCCTTTAGATTTGATAGGAACTCCCTTTCAAAAACAAGTTTGGTCTGCGTTAATGACTATCCCTTATGGTAAAACAAAAAGTTACGATGAAATCGCAAAGCTCATTAATAACCCTAAATCTTGCAGAGCGATTGGCAACGCTAATCATAATAACCCTATTTCTTTGATCGTGCCTTGTCATAGAGTGGTGCGTAAAAATGGCGCTTTAGGGGGGTATAATGGGGGCATAGAAGTCAAAAAGTGGCTGTTGGAATTTGAAAGCAAAATTTTAAATGAACAAGCTAAAAATTTTTTAATTTCTTAAAAAATGGGGTTTTAGTTGTTTTATGGTAAAAATCATTTTTTTTTAAGGAGTAGGGGGTGTTTTTAATTTTCTTCCCAAATGCTCGCCGCTTCTTCTAAACGCTGCTTGTCAAAATGCGTGTAAATCCTACTCGTGTTCAAGCTCGCATGCCCTAGAGCTTCTTGAACTAAAATCAAATCATGGCGTTTTTGATAGAGCAAGGTCGCAAAAGAATGCCTTAACATGTGCGCCCCATTTTTCTCCCGCCTGAGTCCTGCAAAATTGATGATGCGTTCCACTTGCTTATACAAATAAGCCTGCGTTAAAGCCATGCCTTTTTGGTTGCAAAACAATAAATCGTTTTTAACAGGATACAATTCCCTTTCTATGAGCCATTCTTTCAAAAGGCTCTCAATGTGGAAAGCTTTGAGCATCACCGCTCTGTATTTATCGCCCTTACCTTTAATTAAAATCGTGTAACAACCATTTTCTAAAGTAAAATCCTTTATTTTAAGCTGCAAGGCTTCATTAGAGCGCATGCCTGTAAAAACGATGATTTTAATGAGCAGGCGGTTTCTCGCACGCACTTTAGCGGACATTTCTATTTTATCAATGCTTTCTAAAAATTTTTCTAATTCTTCATTATTCAAATGAGTAGGGAGCTTGTTGCCTGCACTTTGATTGATTCCGCTGATGTTTTTAAGCGTGATATTATAAATATAAGATTTTTCATTTTCATCTTGATTTTGCTTGTCTATATAGCCAAAAAGCCCTAATAGAGCAATTCTGTAGTTTTTCTTAGTGGCTAAACTCAAACCTCCTGTATAGATGCTTAAAAATTCAGCCAACATGACTTCGTCTATGTTTTTGAGCGATTTTAAAGAAAGCTTTTGAGCGTATTCGTAAAATTTGAGTAGGGGCAGCGCATAGGTGTTGATACCTAGTAATCCAACATTACGGGCTTTTTTGCAAACTTTTTCCAATTGGCTTGAGCTGATGAACGCTTGATTGAATTCGTTCAAACATTCAAAAACCTTGTTTTGGTCTTTCACTTGAGAATTAGACAGGCTTGTGCATTTGTAACGCAAAAAGCGCCCAATCCACAGCAAAAGATTTTCTATAGGGTCTTTTAATTCTTCTAGGGGGTGTTTCATTGGGGTTTAGTCATCTATTAAGTGCAAATCAATGATATAAGAACCTTGATTAAGATGACATATTGAAGAATTTTCGCTCAAAATATTATCATAGGGCGAGGGCGATAGCGATAGCGTATTTTCAATAAGCCGATCAACATTCTCTAGATCCAACGCTTCTCTAGGCACTTCAATAATTAACTGACTTGACTCTTTTAATAAAGAGTTGCCAGCATTAAAGATAAAATGGAATGTGTTATCAAGCAAATTATACTTAATGTCATTTATTAAGATATGATCGAACGCTTCTCCCTTTTTTTGATTGATAACATGGGTGATATCAATATCTTGCTGTATAAACAATCGTTCCTTTAAATTCTTTAAATCTTCAGGAGTGATAAAACAATAAGCTAGCATTAATATCAAATACATTATCAATAATCTTTTCACCAACTATCTTACCACTTTTCAAATCTTCAGCAATTTTATTGACTTTGCGGTTTTGTTCAGAGCTTACTCTCCAACTATGAAAAAAAGGGTTTACTTTACATTCTTCAGACACTTGTTTTTTTATTTGAGTTATCCTTTTTTCTTGTGGAATTTTAGAATAACCATGCCATGAATAACGATCAAAGGTATTCTTTATATTGCGTTTAAGAGTAGATAAGTTGTCAATAAGGGTCATATTTTCTAAAGAGAGACTTGATAGAGAAAATTCAGCCTTATCTATTCCATAGGTACTTTTTGAAAACTTAAAGTTTGCAAGAAATTGTGGTAATTCATTAGGGGATAAAGATGTAATTTGTGAAAATTCAAGCAATACCCCTTTGAAATCCTTAGGCTCATTACTAATCAATTCAATTTTGTGAGTACTTGCATTTTCGCAATAGAAAATACCCGATGGCTCAAACCCTAATTCCTTTTTGAGTTCCAACAAGTGTTGTTTTAAATTGAATGGTTTTTCGTTCTCATTATAATGAAAACATGATTCTAACTTTTTGTTTTTATCATTAATATCAATAAGGTTTTCAGGGTCGCTAACGATAAAAATAATCCCAAAAGGTAAGCCATTATTTATAATTTTCTTATGAAAATTAAATTCAGAAGCATTAGCTTCAATAAACCTTATAAAATCAAGCCCGCTCTTACGCTCTAAAATCGATCTTATTAATTGTTGTTTAGTTTTTCTTCTATCATTAAAAAAATTATCGATATTATTAGCGATAAAGATAACCCCAAAAGACGAGCCGTCATTGATCAAATCAGCCATTACATTTTCATTTGCCATATTTTTCCTTTTAAGTTCATTTAGTTATGAAAACTACACTTTTCAAACTTTTAAGTCAAGCCATTATACCACGCTATGCCACTAACCACAATATCAAATTCCAAACAAGATTAAGTCCCCCCTTTTTTAAATACCAATTTTTTACCCCTTTGATTTGACAAAGCGAGCGATGCGTTCAATCCCCTTTTCAATCTGTTCTTCTGAACATGCAAAAGACAAACGAATATAACCTTCCAATCCAAAAGCCTTTCCAGGCACTAACGCCACGCCTTCTTTTTCTAACAACTCATGGCAAAATCGCATCGAATCCCCCCCACAAAGACTGCCGATATGGATAAAAAGATAAAACGCCCCATCAGGTTTTAAAGCACTCAGCCCTTCAATCGCATTGATTTTTGCGTGGGCTAAATGACAGCGCTTCTCAAAAGCCTGACGCATCGTTTCAATTTCTTTATCCACCAACCCCTCAAGTGCCACAATAGAAGCCATTTGCGTGATAGAATTGATATTGGAAGTGCATTGGCTTTGCAAGTTGTTCATCAATTTGACTAATTTTTTATCCTTACTCGCCGCATAGCCCACACGCCAGCCTGTCATCGCCACTGACTTACTCAAGCCATTAATGGTAATGGTGCGTTTTTTCATCTCTTCACCCACCGCCGCACAAGAAACAAACTCCCCCTTATAAACAAGCTTTTCATAAATTTCATCGCTAAGCACCCAAATTTTAGTGTCTTTTAAAACTTCGCCTAAAGCCTCTAATTCCGCCTTGCTATAAAGCATGCCGGTGGGGTTTGATGGGGTGGTGAGAATGAGCATTTTTGTTTTGGGGCTTAAGGCGTCTTTAAGCTGCTTGGGAGTGATTTTAAAATGGCTTTTTTCATCGGTTTGAATGAATTGACTCACTCCCCCACTATATTTCACAAGCTCAGGGTAAGTTACCCAAAAAGGCACAGGGATAATCACCTCATCGCCCTCCCCTATTAAAGCTTGAATCGCATTGAACAAGCTTTGCTTAGCGCCATTACTCACTAAAATTTCACTCAGCTCATAATCCAAGTTGTTTTCTTTTTTCAATTTAAAAGCGATCGCTTTGAGTAATTCAGGAATCCCAGCCACTGGAGTGTATTTCGTAAAGCCGTCATTTAGGGCTTTTATAGCCGCATCTTTAATCGCTTGTGGGGTGTCAAAATCAGGCTCGCCCGCTGAAAAACTCAAAATATCTTTTCCTTGCGATTTTAATTCTTTAGCGAGCGTGCTGATAGCGATCGTTGTGGATTCTGAAAGGGATTGGATTTTAGAGGAATATAACATGCTTAATCCTTGTTAAATTTTTGAACTATCATAACATGATCAAAAAGATTTTAATTCTAATTTTCAAAAAACTTTCAAAAATGTTTCAAAAGAAAGCGATGGTTCATGCGAGAAAACTCTAATTGAAAATCCAATTAGAGAAAAACAAGCGTTTTAAATCAGAAATTGTAACGATACCCCACATAAAGGCTGTATTGACGGCGGTAAGTGAAGCTCAAATTCCCATGGTTAAAATAATAAACATTGATAGTAGGAATCTTCACGCCAAAGTCAAATTCTTGATGCCGACCAATATGGGTGCGGATCCCTAAATTAAAAAGGAACTGGAAAATCGCCGGATCAAGGCTATAGGAAGTGTGCTTATAAGGGCTTTTAGTTTCCAAAAAGGCCCCTGTCGTATTACCCCAAGAGTTGCCCGCGATTTGAGCCCCAAAAAAGAAACCAAAACTCGCATCTTCTTTATTAATGACATTGTATAAAGTGTCAATACCCACACCATAAGTGAACATGTCAGACAGATTGCCCATTGTCCCTACTTTGGTCGCGCATGGTTGGTGAAGCTCGCACACCCCACCATTATCTGAAGTCAAAGCGTTCGCTCCAAACACGGCATGCCCATAATCCATAAAGCCGTAATAACGGGCACCAAACCATCTCTTCTCCCCAAAAAACTGCTTATAACCCACAGTAAGCCCTAAGCCTTGCATAACGGCTAGATAGTCGGTTTTACCCACAGGGAACTTAGGATAGTTAAATTCGCTGCTTTTGGGGGGGTTTTTAACGCTTTGTGAAGCCTGACCGACTTGATAGCTAATCCCCAAATACCAAGCGTTTTTCTCGCCTTTCACTACTTTATACTCTTTTGGCTTTTCCAATTGCTTTTGCACTTCTGTGCTACCTTCTGCTGCCAAAAGACTATGACCTAACACTACCGATAAACAGAGCGTTTTAAACACTACAAACTTTTTCATACAACATTTTTCCTTCTAAAAGTCTACATTTCGTATAATAATAACATAATAATCTATAAAAAACCTAAATTCTTAAGAAAAACACCCCTAAAACTTAAAATTTTAAATTTTCTAGGGGGTTTTAGTGGTTTGGCTCTGCGATTTTTTCTGTTTTTGGGGGATTTTGGGATAAACTTAAGAAAAAAGGGTAATCCTTCTTTCTTTATAACTTTCAAGTGCTTGTTGTGCATAATTTTCAGAGCATATTTTAGTCATTGCGATTGTAATCAAAATAATGGAAATATTTAGGTAAAAATATTCGCTTGAACACGAGAGGGACAAAGTAGCTAAAGATAAAAGAATAGAATTTCTAAAGAAACCATAGGCTATATTTTTCCAAAAAAGTTTTGCATCATCTCTTGTTTTGGCTCTAATGTGTGATATTGCTTCTTTTTCTCCATGCTCTTGACATATTTTTTTATATAATTTTGGGGCTTCTTTTTTAAAGTATTTGATCGTTGGGTTTTCACATTTGATCCAAATAAATCGCTCAAGCATTTTACTTGATGAAGCAGAAATAAAGCCAAAAATACTAGACAACATAACGACTAGCGTTGTTTTAATTCAATCATGACTTTTAACTTCTTTATAAGGAAGAGAATCGGCAGTTGTCCAACCTTCTCTTTCTAGGACATCATCTCCCCTACTATGTCTTATTTTTGCTCCTTGTGTAGCAAAAACCTTGCATCCTCTATCAATAAAAGCATTAACAACCACTTGCCTAGGGTGTGAGCTGTCATTTTTTCCCGCAGAAACAAAGGCGCTTATTGATTTTTCTTTGTTTGTTTCTATCTCTCCTATCAAATGATCTAAAACTTGTGAGCTAACATTCCTCCGGCTTCCATGGTGAGGAACTTGTATAAATTTTAAATTTTTTGCAATATTAATTCCTTGGTTTTTAGCATATTCATAAGCTCCTTCTAAAGCTTCAACCCCAGCATCTCCAGTAAAAAGAATTCCTCCATACCCTAAATTCCCATAAAGGATCACACTGCTTTCGTTTTCTCTGCTTGTTTTTCCATCGCTCTTTGGATTTTCTTTAGTAGGTTTAAATTCCTTTGTTTTGTCAGAGTTTGGTATAAGATCAAACAAATGCCAAGATTGACTTGGAGATAAAATACAAAACTCTCCAATCTTTTTTCCCGCATAGGGTTCTTGGACAGAAATCTTTTTACTCAAAGCAATCTTTTCTAATTCTTTGGCATATTGATAGTAGTCCCAAGAAAATCTATCTCTTATACTATCCACAGTTGCCCTTTTGTCTCCTTTGAAATTGCTGTTTTTATCAACAAACTTGACAATTTCTTCGATATGCTCCCAAGGTCTATGCATCCATAATTCTCTAACTTCCAAATTTTCTAACACTTCAGTCAATCCTGATGCATGATCTTGATCCGGATGCGTATTGATTGCATGATCAACACGCTCTGTCTTATAGTATTCTTTTATATGTTCCACTAGTTTTTTTCCAGACTCCTTTGTTCCTCCATCAATCACCATAACTTTTTGTCTTTCCTTATTCCATTTGCCACACCACCATCTCATGGCTATGGCGTCCCCACTCTTTTTTCCATCGCCTACTGGTAAAAAATCTATCTCATAGCTGTATTTTAGATTAGTATCCATCACTCAAATCTCTTCATGCTGATCTTTTCAATCAAATCCACGCTTTTTTCAGAAAGTTTGATGACCCTACAAAGGAGTTCAAAAACGTATTTTCCGCCGGCGTAATCGTTCGGGTTGTTTTCAATCAAGCTGTCTTTATCGGTAGTGATTGAATAGCGTTCGATCACCCAGTCAATCGCGCTTTTGCCATTCACCACATAGTCAAAAGCTTTTTGGGGGATTTTGGTGATGGTGATATGGTGGTTGTAAAGGATGCGATCCTTTTCTTTTTTCATTTTAACCACATCATAATAGCCCTCTATTGCGGCGTTCATTAGCGTTTTATATTCAACGCTTGCGTGCATTTCCCCGCTCTCATAGTTCAGGTGCAACTCGGCTAATTCTTTGCCAAGAATAGAGAGTTCTTTAAAATCCTCGCTCAAAGCGATGCGTGGCGCTTCTTTGGTGAGAGAGTTTTTGTATTTTTCCACATAGCCTTTATGGTGGAAAATCGCATAAATGTAGTAAAAAATCTCTTCTTCAGTGATAGCATTATCTTTATAATGCCTCCTGAAGAGATTGAGCGCATAGCCACTGATCGCGTTATAGCGGTTCCCTAGATCATCATAATAATACAAGGGATAAGCTTGATTGTTCGCCATTGTTTGGATGTCAGTAATCTCGTTTGCAATCAAGCAGGAAAAATTTCTTGTGGTGGTATTAATCACCACATTACGCGCGCTTTTGTCTGGGAAAATTTTGGGCAATTGAGATTGTCTGTGTATCCAATCCTTATCCCAATAAAGCCATTGTTTGTTAAAAGGGCGGTACAAGGCTAACCTTATGCGCTCTTTGCTGCTTTCTGGCAAATTTTCATTGTTGATGAGTTTGTTTTTCAAGCCATCAGTCCAAGAAATTTTCGTTTGATCGGTGGTGATTTCTTTATCGTTTAGGTGCTTGTAGAGAACGGCTTTTTTAACGCCTTTAGTGCGGTGTTTGAAGGCTTCCCTGAAACGCTCATTGAAGCGCTTCAAATCAGCGTTATAAGTGTCAATGCAGTTTTGCACCGATTGCTTTAAAGCGTTTGGCGAAAAATTATACACCCAAGGATCACGATTTGTTGCCACCCCGCCAGAATTGAGATCAAAAATACTATTGAATATTTTGAGTTTTTTGTCTCTTTTTAAAGGGATGAGCTTTTCAAAATCGTCATTCCTTTGGTTGATCCAATCGCCTTTGTCATTGGGGGTAATTTCCTTAAAAGGCACAAAATCCAAATTTTCAAAACCCGCAAGCAAGTGGAGTTTGGCTTCTCTTTTCAAATAATCATCCACTTCATAGTAAAAAATCGTATTATTGGGGGCGTTCTTGTCTTTGACAAAAAAGATGATCGCTACCGTCGCCCTGGATCCGCTATCAAAGATTTTCCCTCCTTCTTTTTTTGACACTTCCCCTGAAGTGCGCTGATTGCCCCTCAAATTCAGCACATAAAGATGCGAAAATTCTTTGGCCACGCATTTTCTGAACCCATCCGCGCTTTTAGAGTCAATGAAGCTCCCGTTCACCACAAAGCCTAGCACCCCTTTATCTTTTAAAAGATCGCTCGCCATGCGGATGCTGTGGATGAGCGTGTCTCGTGTGGTAGCTCCCTTGTTTTTGGCGGTGGAATTTTTGCCGTAAGTTTCATAAACTAATTTTTCAAGCTTAGGGTGTGAGAGGTTTTGGTTGTTATCGTTTTCGCTTTTAGCGCCGCTTGAATAAGGCGGGTTGCCGATGATGACTTGGATTTTTTGGCCGGCTAGAGTGGTTTTGATTTCTTTGTTTTCTTTCAAATCTTCAAAGAAAGGGAATACCCCCTTATTTGTTTTTTCTTCCAAATAATCCAAGCTGTCCGTGAGCGCGATGTTTTTGAAATTTTTTAACGAGCTGTCCCTATTTTGCGCGGCTTGGGTGATATTGATTAAAGCGATATAATAAGATAAAAGCACGATGTCAAAAGCGAACAAATGGTTTAAAAACTTCTCTTTCAAGGCTTCATCGCTAATGAGATTATTTTCTTTAGAAAGCAAACGAGCGATAAAACTCCCGGTACCGGTGAACGGGTCAAAAATCGTGATGTTTTTATCGTTAAAATCCGTGTTGAAATGCTTTTTCAAAATGCCGTTAGTGGCCCTTAAAATGAAATCCACCACCTCTATAGGCGTATAAACGATCCCTAGTTTTTCGCTTTGCTTTCTAAAGGCGGTTTTAAAGAAAGTGTTGTAGAGGTTTTTAATGAGCTCTTGTTGGCTTTTGTGGCTTTTGGCATGCGCTGCTTCGGTTTTCACGCTTTCATAGAGGTTTTTAAGATCTTTAGTTTCTCCTTCTAGCCCTAGATCGGAGAGTTTTAAAACCATTTTATCCAACGCTTTAGCGATAGGGTTTTTAATATTGTCCCCAAAAATCGCGTCAAAAATGGGCTTAGTGATGATGTGAGAAACGATCATATCCAAGGCTTCATCTTCTTTGATGCCTTGATGGATATTGTCCCTTAAAGAAGTTAAAAAGTTGTCAAAAATTTCAGGGTTTTTACTAAAAATGTCTTTCAGGCGCTCATTCAAGGTTCTTGCGATGTGGCCCGTTTTTTTAGCGAAATTTTCCCAATAGTTCCTGTCCCCTAATTTAGTGGGCATGACATTATACATAGCGTTCGCTAGATCTTGTAAAAAGATAGCGTCAAAAAGGGTTTTTTGGGCTTGTTTGGGATCGTTTGGAGATTGTTCGGTTTTATCTTTTTTTAACTCTTCCTCATCGTCTTGCTTTTTGCCATCATCGCTTCCAAAGATTTTGATTTTTTCTTTAAAAGTGGCTTCATCAACCAAGCTTGGATTATGGCTTCTTAAGGCTTTTATCACTTTCCAAATGTTTTTGAAATTGGTGTTATTGACGGCTTCATCTAGGTTTTTAATTTCGCTCTCTGCTAAAGCGATGGGCAAAATGATATAGCCTCTTTTTTTGTGTTTGGCTTTGCGCATCACCCTACCCACCGCTTGGATAATATCCACCATCGCGCTTTTGCCATCAAAAAAGATAACGCTATCCAACGCCGGGACATCCACCCCTTCGCTCAAACACCTGGCATTACTTAAAACCTTACAAGTGTTGGGTTGGAATTGGTTCAAGTTTTCTAATTTCTTAAGCCTCTTCTTACAATTCATGGTGCCATCAACATGATCGATGCTGATTTCTAGGTTTTTAAAACTCTTTTTCTTCAGCTCTTCATTATAGCATTTCATGATCGTTTGAAAGGAGTCGTTAATATTTTTACTCGTTTGTATGCTTTTACAAAAGCTTATGGCTCTTTGAGAAACAAAGGTGTCTGCTTTGTTTTTCAAGTCGTTGTCTTCTTTGTTCTCCTCGTCTAAAGCGATCAAATCCTGCTTGGCTAACCCTTTATGCGTGCCAACGATCTTACACACAAATTCGTTATTGATGAGCTTTTTATCCAATTTAGTGCCTTTGGCTTCAAGCTCTTTGATCTTTTTATTCACGCTGTTAGTAACGCCGCTTAAATTTTCTGAACGCACCGCTAAAATGATGACTTTATAATCGGTGAGGAGATCTAAAGCGATCGCTCTTCCAAAATTGAGCGTATAAATTTCTCCGCCAAAAACCTCCGCATCATCCATAGAATAGATAACATTATCTTTCTCTTTGGCTTTAGCTTTAGAACTTTCGCTATATACTTTAGGCGTGGCGGTCATATACAGGCGTTTTTTAGCTTTGATATTTTCATTGCTGTGGCACAGCGTGAAAGCGTTTTTATCGTCCCTTTCATTCGTGGAATACATAGCCCCTACCGTTCTGTGCGCTTCATCGCAAATGATGAGATCGATCTCATTCAAACCCGCTTCTTGCGCTTCTTTAATACGCAACGCGCTGTGGTAAGTTGAAAAGATAATGAAACGCTTGTTTTCTTTTTGTGCTTTTTCATAAACGCTTAAAATGTCTTCAAGGCGGGTGGAGGGCTTTATAGGGAGCTCAGAAAATTTAATGTCGTCATTGTCTTCATTCTTATTTTGCCCGACTTTATCATCGCTGCACACGATAGAAGCGTAAAACGGCTCGCTTTTTTCTTGCGCGTATTCTCTAAAAGTTTGAGAAAGCAAAGCGATGCTTGGTGCTAGAAAAAGCGTGATCTTGGGATCTAAAGCTTCCATGATTTTTAAAGAAGTGTAGGTTTTGCCTGTCCCGCATGCCATAATGAGCTTGCCTCTAGCGTTTTTAGGGTTAGAAAAATACTCCTTGGTAGCGTTTATGGCTTCTGTTTGGTGGGGGCGTGGCTTTTTCTTATCGCATAAGGGGATTTCGTCTTCGGTTTTTGTGGGATCAAACTTTTCCCAATCAATGCGAGAATAGATAAAATCCTCTTCACTGATAATGTCAATATCAATACCCATTCCTATGCTTCTGATCTGCTCAATTTCTTGTTGGGCCGTAGAAGTTAAATCAGAAGTGGAGATGATGATCCCTTTTTTAAACCTGATCTCCCCTACCCCGCTTTGCAATTTAGTTAAAAAATTTGAATGTTGTTAAGCGAGACTTTATCTTGATGGAATTTGCATTGCACGGCGATGTATTCTTTTGAAGCCGTTTGAATGACTATATCAATCCCCCTATCGCCTTCATTATTCCTTAATTCCCAATCGTTCCAAAGCTCAATAGACTCGTATTCGTTAGCGCTGTCATGTTCTTGTAAAAAATGCTTAGAAACTTTTTCAAACCAGCTCCCTTTAAGGCGTTGGTTGGGTATGGCTTGCAGTTTTTCTTTAATGAGTTTATAGGCGCTGATTTCTTGCATTTTTCATTCCTTATAGTGGTGTTATAAAGTTTTACATTATATAAAAAGATATTGAAAAATGGGGTTAAAAAGGCTTTTATTCAGCGCTTTTTAAAGCTTTAGCGATGAGTTCTAAAGGGTGTGAAAAAGTGGGGGTGTTAGGGTCATCTAAAGACTTTAAAGCGTTATTGAGTTGCATGTGGCATGCCCCGCATTCTGCACTCAAAATTCTGGCTTTGGTGTCTATGATTTCTTTAGCCCTAAGAAGCCCCACTTTTAAAGAAAACCCCGCCTTTTCGGTTTGCATCGTAATCCCCCCAAAACCGCAGCAATTGTCCGGCATTTCTTTAATTTCATAATGCGAATTGAGCAAGTTTCGCACTTCTTTATGAGCGTTTAGGGTTTTTTTGGCATGGCAAGGGTTATGATAGGTGATAGCCTCTTTTTTCCCCTTAGGGATTTTTTCTAAAAGACTTTTTAAAGGGGTGTGTTTCTCTAAAAACACGCTCGCAAGATAGATTTTAGGCGTGATCTTTTCCAAGCGCTTCACATACAAATCCCTATCTGTTTCGCCTAAAAACACCTTGTAATAATCATTAATAAGCATGCTAGCGCATGTGGCTTCAGGCACGATGATCGCATCCACTTCCTCTAAATAGCTTTCAAACCATTCTATGTTTTTTTTCACTAAAAAAAGCGTGGTGTCTTTATCGCCGGTAAAATACGCAGGGGCTGAGCAGCATTCTTGCTTAGGGATGATCGCTTGAATGTTGAGTTTTTCTAAAATATACAACAAGCTTTCCCCTACTTGCTGGTAATGGTAATTGCTCAAGCACCCTATAAAGATCGCCACTTTTTGAATGGGGGTTTCTAAAGGCTTAACTTCTGCATGCTTTTGTAAAAAACTTTTTTGATTTAAAGGAGGCAGTGTGCTTTTTTTAAAGCGTTTGAACAAGCCTTTAAACACCGCCCTAGGCTCTAAACTATCCCCCACTTGCTTGAAAACGCAAGGGGCTAAAAAATGCGCCACCGAAAACACCCTATCCATTTTTTTGCGGTTTTTTAAAAGGGAAAAATAGGATTTTTTATACCAAGCGATGCCATGCTTTTGAGCGATTTTTTCTCTGGCTTTTTCTATTAAGGTGTCTATGGGCAAATGAAAGGGGCAAGTTTGAACGCAAGCGGTGCATAAAAAACAAGTTTCTAAAAGGTGTTTTAAATTCGTGTCTAATTTGAGCTTGTTTTGAGCGTTTAGGCGCATCAAATCTAAAAAGCCCCTAGGCGAAGTCGCCTCGTCTTTATGAATGCGGTATATGGTGCAATCTGGCACGCATTTAGCGCATTTAACGCAAGCGTCCCCTACTTCTTCAAAAATATTTTCATTAATATTCTCATTCATAGCGTTTTACTGAAATGTTTTTCGCCCCCACGCAAATACGCGTCAAACTCCATGGCCATGTTTCTTACGAGCATGCCCCCTGTTCTTGTCATTTCAAAGCCTTTAGCATTGAAAGAAAGTAAGCCCGCTTCTTCATAAGGCTTTAATTTTTCTAATTCTTTTTTAAAATGCGCTTTAAAATCAATAGAAAATTTTTCTTCAATCTTAGAGTAATCCAATTTTAAATTACTCATCATCTGCATGATCACTTCTTTTCTTAACGCATCTTCTTGGCTGAGCGCTACGCCCCTTTCTACCGGTAAATGCCCCAAATCAAGGGCTTTTTCATACTGATGCAAATCTTTATAATTTTGCGTGTAATAATCGCTCCCTTCGCCAATACTTGTAACGCCAATACCAATGGTTTGAGTGAATTTTTTCGTGGTATAGCCTTGAAAATTACGCCGTAATTCCGCTTTTTGAAGGGCTAAATACAATTCGTTATCGCTTTTAGCGAAATGATCCATGCCTATCATTTGGTAGTTAGCTTTTTCTAAAAAACTAATGAGAGCTTCTAAAATCTCTAGTTTGTCTCTAGGGCTTGGCAATAAGGTTTCATCAATTTTACGCATCGTTTTTTTCACCCAAGGCACATGCGCGTAATTGAACACCGCTAATCGATCCGGATCTAATTTCAAAACCCATTCCAAAGTTTTTAAAAAACTCTCTTTAGTCTGGTTGGGTAAGCCATAAATCAAATCAAAATTAATGGATTTGATGCCGTAATCTCTAGCGAGTTTTACGGATTCTTGAACCATTTCAAAAGGCTGGATCCTATGAATGGCTTTTTGGACTTCCAAATCAAAATCCTGAACCCCAAAACTCAAGCGGTTAAACCCCCTATCAAACAAGGTTTGCATGTGTTCTTTAGTGAAATGCCTAGGATCAATCTCGCAACTCATTTCAATATCTTTGCTGAAATTAGGGAAAACTTCTTGAATGCTTTGCGTGATTTCATCTAATTGAGGGGGCGAAAAAAAGGTCGGCGTGCCGCCTCCATAGTGGAATTGCGCCACTTCTCTGTTGGTATCCATGGCGTTTTTTAAAAGGGCGAGTTCTTTTTTAAGGTAACTGATATAGCGGACTTTTTTCTCTTCTAAGCTGGTGTAAATGACTGAACAAGCGCAAAAATAACACGCGCTCCTGCAAAAGGGCAAATGCGTATAAAGCGATAAAGGCATGGGGTTTTTGAGGTTGTCATGGTTAAAAAACGCTTTTTTCAAACTCTCTTCGTTAAAATTTTCGTTAAACTCCACCGCTGTGGGGTAGCTAGTGTATCGCGGACCGGGCTTGGAATATTGTGAAAATTTTTCAAAATCAATCGTTTGCATTAAAAATTTTCCTCATCGCTATTGTCAAAATTTTCAAAATTATTCTCATTAAAAGGGGGTTGTTTGAACATGTTGTCAAAATTAAAAAACAAATTAGGGTGTTCTTTTTTGATTTGTTTGACAAAATTTAAGGTGTTGATATTGGGCAAATTCCCGTCTTTTTGGCGTAAATTTTCCAATAATTGCAAGGAAACTTCGCGCACGTCTTCAAAATCAATCGGCGCTTGGGTGATAATATCCCTTTCTAATTCCGCCCTGAGCCTGGCTTCAAAAGCCTTTCTGGCGTTTTCTGCCAAAAGAGAGATCACATTGTCCGGCACTAAAACATAATTTTTATCTTCTTCATCAGAAATAAAATAGGCTTCATTCTTTTTAAACGCCCCTTTTTCTAACTCTAAAAGCATTTCATTAGTGCTGATTTTTTTGAGAAAGGCTCTGTTTTTTTGGGTGGTTAAGCTATGGATAAGTTTTTGTGATTTGGTTTTAGAAACTCGTTTTTTAGGTAATTTTTCCATTTATATCCTTTTTAAGCTGATTGTATCCAATTTCGTTTAATTCTCATTATAAATTGTTTTTAAATACTCTATTTTTGAAGTCAAATTGAGTAATACCATATCGGCTAACACTAACGAAAGCAAACTCTCGCACACCACACTCCCTCTAATCGCAATACAAGGATCATGCCTGCCCTTTAACAAGCATTCGCATTCATTGCCATTAATGTCTATGGTTTGTTGAGGTTGGAAAATGCTTGGCGTGGGTTTGAAATGCACCTTAACAATAATTTCTTCCCCATTGCTCATGCCCCCTAAAACCCCCCCACTACGATTGCTCAAAAACCCTTTTTGATTCATTAAATCGTTATACTCTGAGCCTTTTAATAAAGAGCTTTCTACCCCCTTGCCTATTTCAACCGCTTTCACCCCATTAAGCCCCATCATCGCTTCAGCGATTTTAGCGTCTAATTTAGCGTATAGCCCTTGACCTAAGCCAATGGGGAGTTTTTGATTTCTTTTCACGCTCCTTGCTCTAATCAAAGCCACGCCCCCGATGCTGTCATGGTTTTTAATAGCGTTTTGAATGGCTGTTTTTTGCGCTTCTTCTTGTTCTTTGTCTAGGGCAAAAATCTCGCTTTCTAAAGCGTAATTAAAATCGTAATTTTTGGCTTCAATGCCCCCAATTTTAATGATCCCGCTTTCACAAACAATACCAATTTCTCTTAAAATCATTTTAGCAAACGCCCCAGCTGCCACTCTTATAGCGCTCTCTCTGGCCGAGCTCCTCCCCCCACCCCTAAAATCCCTGATACCGTATTTATGAAAATAAGTGAAATCCGCATGGCTAGGCCTAAAAAGGTTTTTAATGTTATCATAATCCTTGCTCCTAGCCCTTTGGTTGTAGATTAAAAACCCTATGGGCGTCCCTGTGCTAAAATCTTCAAAAACTCCGCTTGTTATTTCCACTTTATCGTCTTCTTTTCGTGGCGTAATGAAAACATTCCTCCCCCCTTGGCGGCGCTTCATTTCCTTTTCTAATAATGCATAGTCTATTTTAATCCCGCTAGGCATGCCGTCTAATACCCCCCCTATCATATCCCCATGCGATTCCCCAAAAGTCGTGAGCCTTAAAAAACGCCCCAAAGTGTTCATTTGGCTTCCTTAAGTTTTTGAAGCGCTTGATAAGCGCATTGCTGTTCGGCTTCTTTTTTACTTTTGCCTTTAGCGGTCGCATACATTTTATCTTGAATGTATAGAGCCATTTCAAATTCTTTATGGTGATCGGGGCCTTTTTCTTGGAGTAATTGGTACGAAGGGATCACGCAAAATTGCGCTTGGGTCAATTCCTGCAAAGCGGTTTTATAGTCCATAAACAAATGCTCCAAATCCAAACGCTTGTAAGCGCGATTGAGTAATTTTTGTATGATTTTACGCACCTTAGCTAACCCTGCTTCTAAATACACCCCAGCCATTAAAGCCTCAAAAGCGCTTGACAGAATAGAGGGTTTTTCCCTCCCATTAGAAATTTCTTCAGAAGAAGAAACGCGCAAATAATCTTGTAAAGCAATCGCTTTCGCTAATTTCGTAAAACCATGCGCGCTCACGATAGAAGCCCTTAATTTAGAGAGTTTGCCCTCATCGTATTGATAAAATTTATGGTATAGCAACTCCCCTATCACCAAGCCCAACACCGCATCGCCCAAAAATTCCAAGCGCTCATTGTTCAAAGCGAGCTTGCATGATTTATGCGTTAAGGCTTGCTCCAATAAACGCTTGTCTTTAAAAGAATACCCTAAAGCTTTTTCTAGCGTTAGATAAGGGTTATTAGGCGTTGCATAAGGGCTGTTTTGAAAGCGTTTGTTTTTCATCATTTTTCCCTTTAAGTGGTCGTTTTGACCCGTTTTTGCGCCTCTAATTTAGCGAGGCTATCGCATCGTTCATTTTCGGCATGCCCGTTATGCCCCTTGATCCAAACAGCCACAATAGAATGCCCTTTAGAGAATTTTACAAATTCTTTCCATAAATCCACATTTTTAACTTTAGAAAAATTCTTTTTTTGCCAGTTAATCAGCCACACATTGATCGCTTGGCACACGTATTGTGAATCGCTATAAAGCGTGATATGGCATGGGCGTTTCAAAATTTTTAACGCTTCATTCAACGCTCTTAATTCCATGCGGTTATTCGTGGTGAAATTTTCGCCCCCACTGATGGTTTTTTCTTTATCTTTATAGCGTAAAATCGCCGCATACCCGCCTGGCCCGGGATTGCCTAAAGAAGAGCCATCGCAAAAAATTTCAATTTCTTGCATCTTAATCCACTCCCATAGCATGCGTTTCTTTAGAAATTTTAAGCACCATATCCATAAACGCTAACTGGTAACACACAGGACACCTATGGCTTTCAAAAGGAAAGATTTGTTTGCAATGCTTGCAACGGTATTCAAAAGTCAGACGCGCTTTCATAGGGCTATGCAATAAAGCGCGTAAAACCTCTAATTCAAAAACTTGGCAAGGTTTGTGATCCAAAAGCAGCCCTTGGGATCGCGCGATGTCTTGCAAAAGGGCGTGTTTTTCTAAAATGAAAGCAGGGATATTCATATCCCATAAAAGATCGAGTAAATTTTCTAGCCGTTCGGTTGCATCAATTTCTTGCCAAAAAAGATTTTCATCATAAGATTTTAAATAATTTAAAGCGATTTTTTTCAAATCTAGAGACGCTTTTGAAACATGTAAGATTTTAGCCGTCTCTTCCTTATTCTCTATTAAATGCATGAGATAAAGGTAATTTTTAATCGTTTCAATTTCAACCACTTCTAATTCTTCCAAACATTCCAAAGTCTCTAAAGCCTTTGAATAGTCTTTCTCTAATTCATACGCATGCAAAAGTTTCAACAACGCTTCCACATTCCTTGGGGAAAAGCGCAAAATTTCTTTCACGGTGTCTTTTGTTTTTTGCAAATACCCCACGCTAAAATAATTTTCAGCTAATAAATCTAAAACAGCGATTTTTTCTTCATCTTTTAGGGGGCGATTCAAAAGCCCTTTTAAGATTTCAATACTCATTTCTATGTCAGCGATTTTAGAATACGCCCTAGCTAAAAACATCAAACTAGAAATTTTAGCATGCTTTAAAAGCTCGTCTAAATTCTCGCTGCTCGCGTAAGCGTTTTGATTTTGGGCGAATTTTTGTAAAAATTTTTTGTTTCTCTTTCGGGTGAAATACGCTCTAGCCTGTTCTAATAGAATGACAAGAGCGATAATGAAAGTGAATAAAGCGATAGAAAATAAAGAATCTTTATAGAGGAAATTGAAGTGTTGCACGATCTAAAGATCACTCTCTAATCATCACAATCCTAGACTTGACGCGCAATTTTTCAAAATGCTCTTCTAAAATCTTATCTTTAGACTCTTCTACTAATTTTTGAGCGATGAATTGCTTGGCTTGGCTGAAGCTCACTTCGTTTTTACCCTTTTTTTCTTTGATATAAAAGGTGATGAACTGCCCCCCACCTCCATTCATAACGGGCGTAAAAGAACCTTCAGCATGAGAAATAAAGACTTGAGCGATTTGAGGGTTTAAGGTTTTCATCTCTATTTTTTCATTGGCCTTAGTGACCCCTGGAATTTCCAAGTTAGGATCTGCCATAGCCCTTTCTAAATCTTCTTGATTGGTGGAAGTGTAGCGCACGGTTTCTACTTCTGTGGGGATACTGAATTGCTCCTTGTGTTTGTTGTAATACTCGCGCATTTTGGTTTCAGAGCTGGTATCCACATTGGTGAGCAAAATATTACGCAACAATTCTTGCATTTCTAAATGCTCTTTAAGCTGATCTCTATAGAGTTTATAATGCCCCTCAGCCATAAGCATTTGTTTGAAATGGTCCAAATCCATGCCTTGCTGTTGCGCCATCATCGCCATTTCTTGGTCTAGCTTGTCATCATCTACATGGATTTTTAAGCGTTCAATTTCTTGGTTTTTAATGCGTTCAGCGATCAAACGATCCCTAGCTTGAGCTTTACTCACTTTAGATTTTTCTTGCTCTTCTTGGATTTGATACAGCGTGATAGGCGAACCATTAACAAGCAATGAAATGCCCCCTACGACCTTATCTTCAAGGGTGTTGTTGGTAGCGTCATTAGGATTCCCAAAAATAGAATTGAATTGCGAGCCAGGACCTGCTCCTTTATTTTTTTCAAGAGTTTGAGAGGTTGTTTCTTTTTCTTCAGGTTTTGGCGCGTTATTTTGAACGCCTTGATTTTGCATGCCTTGATTTTGAACTCCTTTACCACTCCCTTTGATTTTAGGAGGCGTGATCTTTGGAGCAGGATTTTTGGTATCCCCATGATGGACTTCTGCTCTAGGTTTTGCTCTGGTTTTGGTTGTTTTCTTTTCTTCGGTGTTTTTCTTTTCTTCTTTATTCTTCAAATCCTTATTCTTCAATTCTTGGCGGATTTTTTTATCCAAAGAAGACTCTTGCTTCCTCCCTTCTAAGGCTTCTACTTTAGAATCAGGCTCTGCATAAACCACCCCAATAAATAATAGAACCTTAGAAATATAAGAAAAAATTTTCCTCATCAATCCAATTTCTCTTTCAAAATAGCATTCACCACGCTAGGATTAGCCCCTTTTAGATTCTTCATCGCTTGCCCTACAAAAAACCCAAAAAGCTTGTCCTTACCGCTTTTGTATTCAAGCACCTTGTCGGCGTTGTTTTTTAACACTTCTTCTATAACTTTAACAATCGCTTCCGTGTCATTGACTTGAGACAAGCCCATTTGTTCAATAAGGGTATCCACATCGCCCCCATGCTCTTCTAAAAGCCTGTCTAACACATCTTTAGCGCTCTTACCCGAAATCTTGCCCTCATCAATGCGTTTGGCTAAAGCGCCTAGCGCATGAGCGCTAATCCCACAATTTTCTAAAGTGATTTCAGCCTTCAAGCGCCCTAATAATTCCACGCAAAGCCATGTCACGCTCGTTTTAGCCTTAACCCCAAGATTGAGCATGCTTTCAAAATACTCCGCCAATAAAGGATCGCTCACCAATAAATTCGCATCGTCTTCTTTAAGGTTAAAATCTTTCATGTAGCGGGTTTTTTTCGCACTGGGCAATTCATTGATCTTTTGAGCTTCTTTTAAAAGTTTCTCATCAATAAAAACAGGATACAAATCCGGATCTTTAAAATAGCGGTAATCCGCTGATTCTTCTTTATTGCGCATAGAAAGGGTGATCCCTTTGGCGGTGTCAAAAAGGCGCGTTTCTTGAACCACCTCTTCATTATAACGCCCATTTTCCCACGCCGCGCTTTGGCGCTCTATCTCGTATTCAATCGCTTTAGCGATAAATCTAAAGCTATTTAAATTTTTAATCTCCACCCTCGTGTAAAGCTTTTCATCGCCTTTAGGCCTTATGGACACATTCGCATCGCACCTGAAATTCCCCTCTTGCATGTTCGCATCAGAAATCCCTATAAAACGCACGATAGCATGGAGCTTTTTCAAATACGCTATGGCTTCTTCACTATTTTTCATGTCCGGCTTGCTGACAATTTCTAATAAAGGGGTGCAAGCGCGATTCAAATCCACCAAAGAATAACTGCCCTCATGGATATTTTTGCCGGCGTCTTCTTCCATGTGGGCTCTTTCAATACGCACGATTTTTGCGCCCTCTTTGGTGTCAATCTCTAACTTCCCATCGCTCACAATGGGGACTTCAAACTGCGAAATTTGATAAGCCTTAGGCAAATCAGGGTAAAAATAATTTTTCCTCGCAAAAATGGAATACTGGTTGATATGGGCTTCAATGGCTGTGCCTAATTGGATGGCTTTTTTAACCACTTCTTTATTCAATACCGGCAAAGCTCCCGGTAAGCCCAAACACACAGGGCATGTGTTAGAATTGGGGGTTTCTCCAAAGCTTGTAGAGCAAGAGCAAAAGATTTTGGTTTCGGTGTTGAGTTGGACATGGACTTCTAGCCCGATTACAGCTTCAAATGGCATTATTTGTCCTTCTTTTTATTGCTCACAATGGCAAAAGTCAAGTCGTTGATTTCGGTGTGCGCTTTAATGAAATCATTGATCTCTTTCAAACTCATTTTTTGGATTTGATCCAAGAGCGTTTGGTTGAAATTTAAAGGCAAACCTAAATAAAAATAATTGTAAGTGGTGTTCAAGCGGCTAGAGATCGTTTCATTCCTTAAAGGCTCAGAGCCTAGCAAAAACTTTTTAGCGTCGTCTAATTCTTGTTGCGTCATGCCTTTTTCTATAAATTCCTTAACAATTTTTTTAACCAAGGCAACGCTTTTAGCTTGAGTGCTGAGCTTGGTTTGCAAATACCCGCTAGCAAAATGCGCCACTTTAGAAAAATTAGAGCGGATATACACGCTATAAGCTAAGCCCTCTTGAACCCTGATTTTTTCCATTAAACGAGAGCCAAACCCCCCACCAAGCACAAACATCATGACTTTAGATTTCGCTAAATCCTGTTTTAGATCCTTGATTTTAAAGGGTGCGCCAAAATACACGAAAGCCTGTTCAGTGTCTTTATAGAGGACTTTTTCGCTTTTTTTATCGCTCGCTTCAAAATAAGGCTCTTCATACGCTTTACCTTGTGGTAAGAAATTAAGAGCGTTATCTAAACGCTTAAGAGTTTGATCGATTTTCAAATCGCCCCCAAGCACCACCACGAGTTTATTGAGTTCAAAGACCTTAGAAAATTGCTGTTTCAAATCCTCTAGCTTGATTTTTTGGAGACTCTCTTTAGTGCCTAAGGCTGCGTTAGCTAAAGGGGTGTTAGCAAAAAGTTCTTGCTTTAAAGTCAATTTAGCCAAATAATCAAAATCGCTTTCTTTTTGTAAAAGCGCGGCCAACATTTGGGTTTTGACTTTTTCTAAAGCGTTTTGCGTGAAGTTAGGGGATTTTAAAAGCTCTTTTAAACGCGTTATGGCTTCATCTTCGTATTCTTTTAAAAATTCTAAAGTGATTTGCAAATCTTCTGCGCTGGTATCCACATTCAAACTAATCGCTTTTTGCTCTAAAAGTTGCGCAAACCCCACCGCACCAAGCTCTTTAGTGCCTTCGTTTAAAACTTGCGCGAATAATTTCGCCAAACCCAACTGGTTTTTATCGCTTAAGCTCCCACCCCCTCTAAAAGCTAAATGGATAAACCCCATGGGCAACAAATGGTTTTCTTCATAAATCACAGGGACTTTAGCTTGATTGATTTCTTGGTGTGTCAAAGCGCTCGCTTGTAACCCCATAAAAACTCCTAATAATAAAATGATTAAAATTTTTTTCATGCTGTTTATACCTTTGCTTTTGCCGGATAACGCTTTAAGATTTCATAGGCGGTGTTTCGTTTAGCCGCCACGCTCCCAATGTCTTCAATAAGCTCTATCATTTCCGCTTCATTCATGCAAAAACTCGTTCCGGCCGCTTTCACTACATTTTCTTCCATCATCACACTCCCTAAGTCATTCGCTCCAAACAATAAGGCTAACTGCCCTATCATAGAGCCTTGAGTAACCCATGAGCTTTGTATGTTTTGAATGTTATCCAAAAAAATCCTACTGCATGCCAAATAGCGTAAATACCGATTGGAACTCGCTTTTTTAATGCTTGGGATTTCTTCTTTTAAGGGGGTGTTGTTGGGCTGAAAACTCCATAAAATAAAAGCCCTAAAGCCGCCGGTTTCGTCTTGCAAATCGCGCACTCTTTGTAAATGCTCTATTACATCTTCTTCATTATCCACGCTCCCAAACATCATGGTAGCCGTGCTTTTAATCCCGCAAAGATGCGCCATTCTATGCACTTCAATCCACCGATCGCTGCTCAATTTTTTAGGAGCAATGACATCGCGCACCCTATCGCTTAGTATTTCTGCTCCCGCTCCTGGAATGGAGCTTAAACCGGCGTTTTTCAACCTTTCTAAAACTTCTTTTAAAGACAATTTAGAGATTTTAGAAATGTAATCAATCTCAACCGCGCTAAAACCATGAATGGTAATGGTGGGGAATTTTTGAGCGATATGGCTGACTAGATTCTCATAATAATCTATTTTGAGCTGCGGGTGCACCCCCCCTTGAAAAAGGATCTGCGTGCCGCCAATAGCGAGCAATTCTTCAATCTTTTGATCAATTTCTTCATAGCTCAACACATAGGCGTCTTTTTCTTTTAAGGTGCGTTTGAACGCGCAAAACTTGCAATCAACAAAACAAATATTGGTGTAATTGATATTCCTATCCACAATAAAAGTCGTCAAGTTTTCAGGGTGCAAGCGTTGCTTCACTCTCAAAGCCCTTTGCCCTAATTCTTTCAAGGGCGCGTTTTTCATTAAATCCAAAATTTCTTCTCTGTTAATGCGCATTTTAAAACCTTGTCCCCATAGAAAATTCAAAATGTTGCGTGTAATCGTCCATGTTAGGGTTGAAGCATAGCCCTTTACATTTCTTGCCATTGCCATCGCCCCATTGGTTGAAAAACGCTATAGGGAAAATCAACACCAAAGGCCCCATGGGCGAAATCCATTCAATCTGTAAGCCTGTAGAAGCCCTCCAAGTCGCTCTTTCAAACCCAGCCCCTATCACGCCATAATCTTTAAAATTCGCCGTCGTGAAGGGAGCGTTATAGAAGAAACTCCCCCTAGTTGGGGTTTTAAAGGTTAAGAAACCAAAGTCAAAAAACCACGCTAAGCGCATTTTAGCCGCTTTTAACACCCCATAGCTCAATTCAGTAGAAGCGGTGAAAATCCCATCGCCTCCAAGCCACAAGCCAAACTCATCTTTAGGCGTAACCGATCCGTTCCTAAAGCCTCTCACCGTGGTTACGCCCCCCATGTAGAAAGTGGAGTTTAAGGGCAAGTAATCATCGGTGTTATACCTAAAGATATAACCCCCTTGCGTTTTAAAGCGAGCGATCAAATCTATCAATAAATATTTTTGCAAATGGTGGTAAGCGGCGAATTTACCATAAACTTTGGTGTTACGGACATTCCCGCCTAACCCGTTCCACGAATTGAGCGTGCCAGAGCTTGGCAAGCCAGACATTGTCGCATAGGAATTAAAGATAACCCCATTTCTAGGGAAATAATAATCGTCGGTGTTGTCATAGCTCACATCAAGAGTGAAAGAGCTGGTGATAGGCGTATGGTAATCCCTATCCCAAATACCTCTTATTTCTGGTGAAGTGGTGATCGCTCCAGGACTAGAACAGCTTTCAGGTTGTAAGGGAGTTTTACCGCCTGATAAGCGGTTGATAATCACTGATGCGGGGGTAGAACATTGCCTTGGAGAGACCACTTCATTAACAGAGGAATAGTAGCGGTTGTATAAAGGGCTGCTGAAACCAAGGAGTTTGGTAACATTCAAGTTATACCCTAAGCTCACATGGGTTCTGTTACCCAGCATGCGCCCGACATTCACCCCAAAGCCTCCGCCTTGTTGGATGTATTGATAGCTTATCCTATAATCCGCATAAAGATTGATCGTAGAGCTATACCAGCTGTCAAAAATCCTTGGATTAGTCAAGCTCAAATTCCCGGCAAACATACGCCCCGCTCCTTTTGGCATGCCCGGATAAGATCTACCCCCCCCTGTAGCGATGTTAGCATACAAGCTCATGCTTTGCCCGGTCCCAAAAAGATTCCTTTCGCTCACGCTCCCATTAAGCATAAGCCCTCCATAAGAGCCATAGCCTAACCCAAATTGCAACTGCCCGGTGCGCCCCTCTTCTACGCTCACTAATAAATCCATAAGCGAGCTATTGACCCTTTTTTCTTCAATTTTGACTTTAGAGAAGAACCCTAAACGCCTTAAAGAATTTTCAGAATTTCTCAATTTGGTCAAGTTGTATTTATCCTTAGGCCCTAGTAACAATTCCCTCCTAATGATCCTATCGCTCGTACGCTGATTCCCTGAAATGATGACATCATTGATATGCACCATATCGCCCACTTCAATACGATAAATGACTTTCACAAGCCCGTTTTTTTCATCTTTATCCAAGTCTGGCTTCACCACCGCAAACGCATAACCCCTATCGGCAATTTCGGTTTTTAAAATTTGTGCATCCGCTCTCAAATGCTCAATATTAAAGACATCTTTTCTTTTCACTTTAAGGGCTTTTTCTAAGGTTTTTAAGGGGACTACCGGGTTGTCAATCTCTATTAAAATATCTGAAATCCTGTATTGGATCCCCTCTTTGACTTTATAATGAAGCTTAGCGTCATGGGTAGAAAAATCCGTTTTCAAAAAAGGCGAAGAAATATGAGCGTCCAAATAACCCCTACGCATATACACATCTTGGATACGCATAGAATCGTATTCTAATTGATCTAAGCGCAATTTCCCGTCATTCAAGCCCCACATCCAGCCCATGAAATCGCGCTGTTTGTTCGCGCTCAAAGATTCAATCACACGGCGTTTTAATTTATCGCTTCCCTCATAAATGGATTGTTTGATATAAATACTATCCCCCCTATTCACATCAAACACGATCAATAACGCGCCCTCACTGACCTTTTCTGTGCGCACCTCCACCACGCTCCCATAATAGCCCTGCCCCTCTAAAGCCGTTTTTAAAGCCGTTTTAGCATGCTCTAATTTTTGCTCATCAAAGGTGTCGCCCTTTTTGATCCCCATTTGGGATTTTAAGCCGTCTTTTTCCTTTTCAGTCCCATAACCCTTGATTTCTACTCCGGCAATCCTGGCTTTTTCATCAAAATGAAACTCTAATATGCCGCCTTCAAAAGTGGCATAAACGTCTTTAAAATACCCTTGATTGAACAAAGCCAAAACAGCAGTGTCTATTTTTTTAGAATCCACAATATCGCCCACACGAATCTTTACAATCTCATTAGCGAGCATGTCAGACATGTAAGAAAGCCCGATATACGAAATGGATTTGACTTTCATTTCTTTAGGCGTTTGATTGGATTGAGAAGTTTCGTTTGGAGCTTCATTTTTTGGAGCTTCGGCTTCTTTTGGAGGAGTCAAATCGTTTGGTTTAGAGCCGTCATTTTCTAAAGCTTCAACGCTGGTATTCATACATGCGAAAACAAGAGAAGATAGAATAAATTTTTTAATACTGATTTCCTTAATAGATTTTAGCTTGAGTGTTGTTAGTAGCATTATTATAACTAATCATTCTTAAAAACGCTAAAAATTATTAAAATTTCTGTATAAAATTATACAAACTATCCCTTTCTACCGCAACAAAACCAGCGTCCTTGATTTTAAATACCAAATCTTCTTTTTCTAAACCATGCCGGCTCTTTGCGCCAGCCGCACTTTGAATGCTCTCTATTTCTATCGTGCCGTCTAAATCGTTAGCGCCAAATTCTTGAGCCACTAAAGCCAAATTCAAGCCCAAAGTCGCCCAATAAGCTTTAATGTGGGGGATATTGTTTAAAAGAATGCGGGATATAGCGATGGTTTTTAAGATTTCTATCGCGCTAGGGGATTTTTCCACTTTCAAATAATTGTTTTCTTTTTGATACAACAAGGGGATAAAAGCGTTAAAGCCCCCTTCTTTATTGTCCACTTTATTTTTAGGGCTTTGAATTTTTTTAATTCTTAACATGTGATCGATGCGATGGATTTTATCTTCAATATGCCCAAACAGCATGGTAGCGTTACTCATTTTGCCTAATTTGTGCCAATAAGCATGGATTTCTAACCACCGAGAAGATCCCACCTTACCACTACAGATTTTACGCCTGATTTCTTCATCAAAAATCTCCGCCCCCCCACCCGGCATGGAATCCACCCCGGCTTTGAGCATGTCTTCTAACACCAATTCAAAAGGTTTGTTGAATTTAGTGCTTAAAAAATGCACTTCTGCAGCGGTCATGGCTTTTAGGTGTAAGTTAGGCATTTCTTGTTTGATGGTTTCAAACACCTTTAAATACCATTCATAAGAGTAATTAGGGTTATGAGCGCTCACGATATGGACTTCTTTAATCCCCTTGTTGTAGGAGTTTTTAACCTTTTCTAGGATTTCTTCTAAGCTCATTTCATAAGGGTTAGGGTTTTTTCTGTGGGCTGAGAAAGCGCAAAATTTGCAAGCGTCCGCACAAATATTGCTAGGGTTTAAATGCCTATTGACATTAAAATACACGATTTTTTGGTGCATGTTTTGGCGCATGTGATCCGCTGCTTCCCCTAGCGTGTATAAATCATAATCATAAAGCTTCACTAATTCTTTACTTTCAGTAACTTGATTGTCTAATACTTTTTTTAAAAAGTCCATGGTTAAATTGCCTTTCATTTTAAAGATAAACATTGTAGCATTTTTAGATTGAAGAATGCTTTTTATATTATATAAAAATATCCCCTTTTAACCCCCTATTGATACCAGCCCCCTTTTTTTGACCTAATTCTCATTAAAAGCACTTTTATGATAAAATCTAAGCTTTATCAAGCCATTAGCTGGCGTTCTTTCTCATTTTTATAAGTTTTTAAAAATTTTCATACTCTTGTTTACTTTTTCATTATCATTTATGCTATAATTATGGGACAACTTAAACCAACACAAAGGAGATACTATGTTATCAAAAGACATCATTAAGTTGCTAAACGAACAAGTGAATAAGGAAATGAACTCTTCCAACTTGTATATGAGCATGAGTTCTTGGTGCTATACCCATAGCTTAGATGGCTCGGGGCTTTTCTTGTTTGATCATGCGGCTGAAGAATACGAGCATGCTAAAAAGCTTATCGTTTTCTTGAATGAAAACAATGTGCCTGTGCAATTGACCAGTATCAGTGCGCCTGAGCATAAGTTTGAAAGTTTGACTCAAATTTTCCAAAAAGCCTATGAACATGAGCAACACATCAGCGAGTCCATTAATAATATCGTCGATCACGCCATAAAAAGCAAAGATCATGCGACTTTCAATTTCTTGCAATGGTATGTGGCTGAACAGCATGAAGAAGAAGTGCTTTTCAAGGATATTTTGGATAAAATTGAGTTGATTGGTAATGAAAACCATGGCTTGTATTTGGCTGATCAGTATGTCAAAGGGATCGCTAAAAGCAGGAAATCTTAATTTTAGGGTATTGGGTGCAAAAACTAGCCGTTTTTGATTTTGACTCCACGCTAGTCAATGCTGAGACGATTGAGTCTTTAGCGAGGGCGTGGGGGGTGTTTGATGAAGTGAAAACAATCACTTCGCAAGCCATGAATGGCGAGACAGATTTTCACAAGAGTCTTATTTTAAGGGTGTCCAAACTCAAAAACATGCCCTTAAAACTAGCCAAAGAAGTTTGTGAAAGTCTGCCTTTGTTTGAGGGGGCGTTTGATCTCATTAGCGCCTTAAAAGAGAAAAATTACAAGGTGGTTTGCTTTAGTGGGGGCTTTGATCTAGCGACCAATCATTACAGGGATTTATTAAATTTAGATGCGGCTTTCAGTAACACGCTGATCGTGGAAAATAACGCCTTAAACGGCTTGGTTACCGGGCATATGATGTTTTCACATTCTAAGGGCGAAATGCTTCTCGCCTTGCAACGCTTATTGAATATCAGTAAAGATCGCACTTTAGTCGTGGGCGATGGAGCTAATGACTTGAGCATGTTCAAACATGCCCATATTAAAATCGCTTTCAACGCTAAAGAGGTTTTAAAACAGCACGCCACGCATTGCATCAATGAGCCTAACTTAGCCCTAATCAAGCCTTTGATTTAAAAAAATTTTTTTGTAAAATACTCCTTTAAAAGGATAAGAATGTTTCAGCCCCTATTAGACGCTTATATAGACAGCACCCAAATAGAAGAGACAACCCATAAGCCCCCATTAAATATAGCCCTAGCCAATTGGTGGCCTTTGGATAAAAAAGAAACCAAAGGGTTTAGAAAAAAATTTATCTTGTATTCCATCTTAAGCCAACGCTACAAAATCACCCTCCACCAAAACCCTAACGAATTTTCAGATCTCGTCTTTGGCAGTCCTATTGGATCAGCCAGAAAAATCCTATCCTACAAAAACACTAAAAGAGTGTTTTACACCGGTGAAAATGAAGTCCCTAATTTCAACCTCTTTGATTACGCCATAGGATTTGATGAATTGGATTTTAACAATCGTTATTTGAGAATGCCTTTGTATTATGATAGACTACACCATAAGGCCGAGAGCGTGAATGACACCACTTCACCCTACAAACTCAAAGACAACAGCCTTTATACCTTAAAAAAACCCTCCCATCATTTTAAAGAAAAACACCCCCATTTATGCGCAGTAGTGAATAATGAGAGCGATCCTTTGAAAAGAGGGTTTGCAAGTTTTGTCGCAAGCAACCCTAACGCTCCTAAAAGAAACGCTTTCTATGACGCTTTAAATTCTATTGAGCCAGTTACTGGGGGAGGGAGCGTGAAAAACACTTTAGGCTATAAGGTCAAAAACAAAAACGAGTTTTTAAGCCAATACAAATTCAATCTGTGTTTTGAAAACACTCAAGGCTATGGCTATGTTACTGAAAAAATCATTGACGCTTATTTCAGCCATACCATTCCTATTTATTGGGGGAGTCCCAGCGTGGCGAAAGACTTTAACCCTAAGAGTTTTGTGAATGTGCATGATTTTAAAGATTTTGATGAAGCGATTGATTATGTGAGATACTTGCACACGCACCCAAACGCTTATTTAGACATGCTCTATGAAAACCCTTTAAACACCCTTGATGGGAAAGCTTACTTTTACCAAGATTTGAGTTTTAAAAAAATCCTGGATTTTTTTAAAACGATTTTAGAAAACGACACGATTTATCATAATAACCCTTTCACTCTCTATCGTGATTTGCATGAGCCTTTAATATCTATTGATGATTTGAGGGTTAATTATGATGATTTGAGGGTTAATTATGATGATTTGAGGGTTAATTATGATGATTTGAGGGTTAATTATGATGATTTGAGGGTTAATTATGATGATTTGAGGGTTAATTATGAGCGCCTTTTACAAAACGCCTCGCCTTTATTAGAACTCTCTCAAAACACCACTTTTAAAATCTATCGCAAAGCTTATCAAAAAACCTTGCCTTTGTTGCGTGCTGTAAGAAAGTTGATCAAAAAATAAGGCGCATTTTAAGACTGATTGAGGAATTGGAGCGCTATTTTAAAATGCGCTAACGCTTCTTTTTTGAGCGTGGGGTTTTTGAGCATGTCCTCTAAAGCATGGGTGCTTAAAAAATGTTTGGTTTTTAAAGACACGATGCGCCCAAAGGACTCTTCTTTAGAAAGGTTTAAAAGGCGTTTGGGAAAAATCTCGCCAAATACGATAATGACTTTTGAAGCGCTGTTGTCTAATTGCCATGTTAAATGAGGCAGGCATGCGTTGATTTCTTCGTCTAAATTGAGGCTGTTAGAGTCGCATTTAAGGAGCGATAAAATACTGCAATCTTTTAAGGGGTAATTAAAAACCTTTTGGATAATGCTCTCTAACATGGCTGCTTTTAAATTGTTTAAGAAATGTAATTGGCTATCCAACATAGGGGTTAGCGTGATGAAAGTGAGCTTGGAAGTGGGGTTAAAAAGCCCGATCACCGGTTTTGAATGTTGATGGCGTTTGCACAAATTGCAATTTTCTATACCCTCATGAACTTGTTTGTTAAGGGGTTTATTTTGGGGTTTGGTAAGATTAATATTCGTGTAAGTTTCGCCCAAAAGACGCTCCATATAAAGGGAGCGTAAAGTTTGAAGGCATGAAAGTTGCAAAGCGTTCAGTCTTTATGCTTTTTGAAAGCGTGAGGGCTTAGCATGTTTTCTGGCTTGAAAATATCGTCCAGTTGCTCTTTAGTTAGGATTTTCTTTTCTAAAGCGATGTCATAGATAGAACGATCGCTTTTTAAGGCTTCTTTAGCGATCATAGCGGATTTTTCATAGCCGATATGCGGATTTAGCGCGGTAACAATGCCAATGCTATTAAAGACATAATCGTGGCAAATCTTTTCATTAGCCGTGATGCCTTCCACGCATTTAGTCGTCAAAGTTTCAATCGCGCGCCCTAAAATCACAAAGGAATGGAAAAGCTTGTAAGCGATAACCGGCTCAAACACATTGAGTTGCAATTGCCCTCCTTCTGCGGCTAACGCCACGCTCAAATCGTTCCCAATCACCGCAAAGCACACCTGATTGACCACTTCAGGGATTACCGGATTGACTTTACCGGGCATAATAGAGCTACCCGGTTGCATTTTAGGCAAATTGATTTCATTCAACCCGGCTCTAGGGCCTGAACTGAGTAGTCTCAAATCGTTACAAACCTTAGAAAGTTTCACCGCAATACGCTTTAACACCCCGCTCACTTGCACATATGCCCCGGTGCTTTGAGTGGCTTCTATCAAGTTGTTAGCCATGACAAAGGGGCGACCCGTTACTTCTTGAATTTTCTTTTCAATCAAACTGCGATAATCTGGGTGCGAATTGATCCCTGTGCCAATGGCCGTGCCGCCTAAATTAAGCTCTCTCACCCAATTCCTAGCGTCTAAAACCTGCTCAATATCCCTATCAACCATCAACGCATAAGTTTCAAATTCTTGGCCTAAAGTCATAGGCACAGCGTCTTGAAGCTGGGTGCGCCCCATTTTAATCACATGAGCGAATTCCTTAGCTTTTTGAGCGAAAGCGTCCCTTAAAGCTTTCATAGGATTGACTAAATTACTCAAGCGCTCATAAATCGCAATTTTTAACGCACTAGGATAGGCGTCATTAGTGGATTGAGAGCGGTTGACATGGTCGTTTGGGTGGCAAAATTGATACTCGCTCTTTTGATGCCCCATGTATTCTAAAGCCAAATTAGCAATGACTTCATTCATGTTCATGTTCGTGCTTGTGCCAGCCCCCCCTTGAATCATATCCACAACGAATTGATCGTGGTATTTACCATCAATCAACAAATCGCACGCATGGCAAATGGCAATTTTAAGCTTTTCATCAATCAGGCCTAATTGCGCGTTCGCTAAAGCAGCCGCTTTTTTGACTTGCGCGAAAGATTTGATAAAAACAGGATAACTGCAAAGCTTGTCGTTGGTGATGAAAAAATTTTCACTCGCTCTTAAAGTCTGAATCCCATAATAAACTTCATCGCTAATTTCCATTTGCCCAATGAAATCATGCTCAATACGCATAAAAGCTCCTTGTGTAATAATTGAAAAATATTCTAGCTATTGTAACCAAATCTTGAGCTATTTTTCTTTTAAGCGTGCAACTTTTGCCCCTAAGGCGTTGATTTTATCCTCCAATCTCTCATAACCCCTATCCAAGTGGTAAATCCTATGCACCCTACTCACACCCTTAGCCACTAAAGCGGCTAAAATGAGAGCCGAAGAGGCCCTTAAATCGGTCGCCATCACATCGCTCCCGGTAAGCTCTGTGGATCCGCTAATGGTAGCGATATTGGTTTTTAGACTGATATTAGCCCCCAAGCGTTGCAATTCGCTTGCATGCATGAAGCGGTTTTCAAAAAGCGTTTCTTCAATCACGCTCGTCCCCAAACACTGCGTGGCTAGCGCCATGAATTGCGCTTGCATGTCTGTGGGAAAGCCTGGGTATTCTTTCGTGGTGATTTCAAAGGCTTGGCGTTTTTTAGCCGGATAAATTTCTATAGAATTTTCTTGAATGTCTAGCGAAAAACCAATTTCTATAAGCTTATCCGTAATCACTTGAAGATGATTAGGAATGATACGATTGATTTTAAGCTGGCTGTTAGTGATAGCCCCCACGCACAAATAAGTGCCTGCTTCAATCCTATCGGGTATGATTTGAATGTCTTTTAAATTTAAAGCGTCGCTTTCTACCCCCCTAATCTTTAACTCGCTGCTGCCAACGCCCTCAATTTCTACCCCCCCACTCTGTAAAAACGCGCACAATTGAGCGATTTCTGGCTCTTTAGCGGCGTTAATGATGCGCGTGATCCCTTTAGCTAAACTTGCTGCCATGAGGGCGTTTTCTGTGCCTGTAACGCTGATTTTATCAAATAAAATGTCATTCCCTTTCAAGCCTTTAGGGGCTTTTGCATGGATATAGCCTTGCTCAATTTTGATTTCAGCCCCTAATTGTTGCATCGCTTTTAGGTGCAAATCCACAGGTCTAGCTCCTATAGCGCACCCACCGGGCAAACTCACTAAGCATTCTTTAAAGCGTGCTAATAAAGGGCCTAACACCAAAATGGAAGCGCGCATTTTACGCACCAAATCGTAAGTGGCTTCGGTGTGGTGCAGGGATTTAGCGCTGAGTTGGAGCGTGTGGGGGTTAAGCCATTCTAATTCTGCGCCTAAATTTTGCAACAATAACGCCATCGCCTTTATATCCACCACTTGGGGCAAGGATTTGATTTTGACTTCTTGGCGGCTTAAAAGCGTGGCGGCTAAAATGGGGAGCGCGGAATTTTTCGCCCCTGAAATTTCTACCTCTCCTTTTAAAGGGACTTGTCCTACAATCTCTAAAAAATCCAATTCTATCCTTTTTCTTTTTTATTCTTAAGGGCTAAGCCGGTAGCGTTAGCGATTTTTTGTTGGTAATTAGGGTTAGCGTTTTCTAATTCTTGCCCAAAATTAATAGCGTCTTCTAATTCAAAAAATTCTGAAGCGACTAATTTTTGGATCGTTTCTAACCACAGAGTTTCTTTATCTTTGGGGCAAATTTTAAAACGCTCATTGAAGTCGTTTTTCAGTTTTTCTAAAGCTGGTGCACTTTTAAGGTTTTTGATTTGTTCGTTTAAATTTTCTAAAGAGAGGCTTTTATTAGGAATATTTTGCTTTAAGGGGGGGCGAGTAAGCCTCCAAACAAGCCCCACCAATAACACAGGCAGCAAGCATACAAAGAGGATCAAATACATGTAAGCGTAATAAGTCAAATTGCCCATGTTGATAAGATTTATAAGCGTTTTTTATAATAAGCGTTACTCGCTTCAATATAGCCTTCCACGCTCCCGCAATCGTATCGTTTGCCTTTGAATTGGTAAGCGATGATGCGCTTTCTTTTGGCTTGAGTGAGTAAAGCGTCTGTGATTTGGATTTCATTGTTTTTACCCGGTTTAGTCTCACGCAAAATATCAAAAATATCCGGAGTCAGAATGTAGCGCCCTATCACGGCTAGGTTGCTTGGGGCGTCTTCTTGGCTTGGTTTTTCTACCATGTCTTTAATCTCATACACCCCCTCTTCTAACAATTCGCCCCTGATCACGCCGTATTTTGAAACTTCTTCTAACGCCACTTCTTCAATGGCTACAATGGAGCATTGGTATTTTTGATACAATGAAGTCATTTGCTTTAACACACTAGGGTGATCATGGCTTATGCACAAGTCATCGGCTAAAATCACCGCAAAAGGCTCATTGCCTATGAGGGCTTCCCCGGTTAAAATCGCATGCCCTAAGCCTTTCATTTGCTTTTGACGCACATAGGAAAAACAGCATTTTTCTATAATGTTACGAATGCTTTTTAGGGCGTTTTCTTTGTTAGTGCCTTGGATTTGATGCTCTATTTCATAGCTCGTGTCAAAATAATCTTCTAAACTTCGTTTATTCCTACCCGTAACGATCGCCATCACTTCACAGCCCGCTTCCATCGCTTCTTCCACAGCGTATTGGATTAAAGGCTTATCCACAATGGGCAGCATTTCTTTAGGAATGGTTTTAGTGATCGGCAAAAAGCGCGTGCCATAGCCAGCGGCAGGAAAAAGGCATTTTTTAATCATGGTTTGTCCTTTGAGTTAAGAGTTTGTTCTAAAAACGCATCAATAGGGATGAAATTCCCAAAAATTTCTTGATAAATCAAGTAATTGAGCATGACTCTAAAGCCATACATGCGAGTCTCGCTATAAGGCATAAGCTCCATGCTAAGCCATGGCTCAAAATGATTTTTTTCTTTGAATCGTTTGGAGCTTTCTAACCACCTCCTTAAAAACCCAGGCCCAGCGTTATAAGCGTAGGCGACAAAAAGGGGGTGGTTGAATTCTTTTTTCAAATGGTTCAAGTAATAATTCCCAAATTTGAGGGCGATATTGGGGTTAAACATGTCGTTTAAATCAATATTATCCATGCCAAGGCTTTTAGCGAAAGGCCCTACATTAAAGGGCATGATTTGCATAAGCCCTAGAGCAAAGGAGCGAGAGATTAAAGCCGGGAGCAAGAAACTTTCTTGTCTAGCGATCGCATACGCCATCGCCCTTTCATCCACGCTTTGCCACTCAATAATGCCCTCATAAGGGGATAAGTAATAATAAGTATTGTCTTTATTGCGTTGGCTTAAAAGATAGGTCAATTCAGGAGCGCTTTTTTCGTAATACAGGCTTTTTAGCATCGTGTTAAACGCGTCTTCACCTTTCAAACTCAAGGTTTTTTCCTTAAAAATTTGCCACGAAAAAGGATCGTAAGTGTTAAAAGGAGGATCTTCTTGGCTTAAATTTTGGATATGAGAAATGATGCGATAACTGGGCGTGGTTTTGAGTTTTCGGCTCGCATAAAGACTATAGAGGTTTAAAGCTGGGCTTTGTGAAAGGCGTTCCAAAGTTTTTTTCTTTTTGGAGACTAAATACTGCCAAAAAATCGCTCTGTCTTTTGAAAAATCATCGTCTTTAACAACCGCTTCTGATCGTTCAAAATACTTGAGCGCTTTAGAGGGTTTTTTGTGCAAGATTTCATTAATACCTAGAATAAAAAAGGTTTGCGCGTTGCTGTGGGTAGCGTTGCTTTTAGTGAGGGCGTCTTTAAAATGATCCAATTTAGGATCTAAGATGACTTGATAGATCAAGCGGTTAAACGCCGGGTAATCTTCATCTAAAAGGCGGTTTAACTCTTTAATAGGGATATGCTCTTCAAAAATTTGGAGCTTTTTTTCATAATTCAAATGATTGAAAAGCGCGCTAAACACTTGCGCATTAGCCTTAAACAAAGAAGCGCTCACATG
The DNA here is from genome assembly GCF_003637685.1 of Helicobacter pylori. Lineage (GTDB taxonomy): Bacteria > Campylobacterota > Campylobacteria > Campylobacterales > Helicobacteraceae > Helicobacter > Helicobacter pylori_CJ. The sequence continues at coordinate 73,889 of NZ_MVWW01000003.1, forward strand.
CTTACTTTGCAAGATTTCTAATTCTTCATAAAGAACGGGGTAAGCCTCTTTGATTTTTTCTTGTAAAGGTTTAAAGGTTTGAAGGGGGATTTTATCAAAATCTTTGATTTTTGATTTTAAAGCGATAGCGATACAGCTATTTTGGAAAGTGTCTATTTCTTCTAGCATGCTTTCTAAAGCCGTTTGTTTGCAATAAATATCTTCAGGCAATTTAACATCAGGGCTTTTTTCTGCATTGTCTGAGCCTTTTTCTTGCATGGCCTTTTGTAGGGCGTTATTTTTATTTTGAGTCAATTCATAGGCTTTTTTAGCGTTTTCTAAAGTGGTTTTTTTATCGCTAATATAACGCCATAAATAATAATCCCTAACGATCCCGGCGGGCTTTTTTTCTAAATCTTTTAAACTCAACTCAGTTTGAGAAAAACCAACGCCAAACGCACCCATAAAAAATAAAATAAAAAAACGCATGATTTTCTTTAAAGGCTTTTGGCGAGCATAAAAAGCCATTGGATGAGAGTTAAATCTAAAAATTTCAAAACAATGACCACCACTAAAGGAGCGAAATCCAACCCGTTAAACACCAGCTTGAATCTAGAGCGTAAAAAATAAAACACCGGCTCACACAAACGAGCGAGGATTTGCATGATAGGGTTATTGGGGTTAGGCTGCACAAAACTGATAAGCGAATAAATGATCACTATCCACATATAAATCGTAATGAGCGAGCTTAAAATCACCGCTATCGCATTAATGAGAGTGGAAAAAATCATGCTTTTAGCCTTAAGACTTCTTGATAATGGCTTTGGATATAAGGGAAAATCAACGGCAATTCAACGCCATGCGAGTTCCCGGTCAAAAGAATGCGTAAAGGTTTGAAAAAATCCTTACCCTTAAGCTGGCTCAATCGCATGGCTTCCTTTTTAAAACTTTCAAAATCCTTATACGCTTGAAAATCCATGCCTTTTAGGGCGTTAAAAAGCGCTAAACAACGCTCTTTAAAATCTTCGTTCTCATAAGTTTTAACAATATCCTTTGGCTCTAAAAACAACGAAATTTTTTCTTTCAATTCTAAAAGCGTGCCGCATTCTTCTACAAACAATCTTAAAAGCCCTAGGAGGTTTTTATCTTTTATTGAAGTGAGTTCTAATAGCTTTTCATCGTCTAAAAGCTTTAAATGCTCGTGGTTTAAGTGTTTTAAATATTTCAAATTAAAATGAGCCGGGGAATTAGAAAGGTTTTCTAAATCAAACCATTCTATCGCTTCATCAAGGCTAAAAACTTCCTTAGGCACTTTATTACCGATAGTGATGAGGTAATTCACGATCGCAACCGGCAAAAACCCTTGATTCAAAAGCCATTTCACGCTGGACGCTTCGTCCCTTTTGCTCATCTTTTTACCGCTTACTTCATCTAAAATAATAGGCAAATGCGCATAAACAATGGGATTATTAGAGCCTAAAGCTTCTTGGATTAAGATTTGTTTAGGGGTGTTGCTCACATGATCTTCGCCTCTAATAATGAGACTGATTTCATAGAGCAAATCATCGCATGCGCAAGCGAAATTATAAGTCGGGCTTTTATCTTTCCTTAAAAGCACAAAAGAATCCAATTCATAAGGCTCAAATCTCACTTCTTTTTTAATCGCATCGTTGAAAGACACCGCATGATTTGGGGCTTTCAAACGCACCACAGGGGCATGGTTTTTGTCTTTTTCTAAAGTGGCCCACTCGTCTAAATACCTAAAAGGGCGTTTTTCATTTTTGGCTTTTTCTTTTTCTATTGCTAAAAACTCCGCGCTCGCATAACAATAAAACGCTTTATTTTCTTTCAGTAATTTTTCTGCCATTTCCCTATGGTAATCTATATTATGGCTTTGATACACGAGCTTGTCCCAGCTTATCCCCATAAGCTTTAAAATTTCTAAAATCTCTTGGTCTTTGCCTTCAATGTTACGCTCTTTGTCCGTGTCTTCAATGCGGATGAGAAAGGGTTTATGTTGCTGTTTAGCCACAATGTAGTTAAAAATGGCTGCCCTTAAATTCCCTATGTGCATATCCCCTGTAGGCGAAGGCGCAAAACGAAGCATAAAAACCCTTTATTTAAAAATAGTTTTTGATTATACCTAAAGAATACTTAATTGTGTTGTGGTAGTTCTGTTTTATCAAACATGGATAAGCATTATTCAAGAGATTAGCGCTTGGCTAACGCCAAGCTTTTCATGATTGGTTATCAAAAAGCTAACAGCGTTTTTTATTCAATCACTTCATAAATAACTTCTGTCTTCCAGCGGGTTTTAGGGGTGATTTCCTGGTTACGATAACCAAAACAAGCCATTACCGACACGCCAAATTCTGCGGTGTTTAGACAGCCTTTTTTCTCTAAATAAGCCTCCACTTTTTCTTGATCATACCCTTCAATCGGGCAAGAATCAATCCCTAACATGGCCGCTGCCATCATCATGTTCGCCATTTGGATATAAGTCTGCTTGCTAGCCCAATCAAACAAAGATCGTTCGCTATTGAGTTTCATATCGTTCTCTTGGAAATTTTTGATGATTTGAGCGTACCTGGAATTAGTGTCATAATCCCTTTTTTTAACCTCATGCATCACTTTCTTAACATAATCGCTGTCATAAGTAACGCCTTTTCGCGCAAGATAAATGACAAAATGGCTCGCTCCCTCTAAACCAAAAAGCGCCCCCCAGGCCATCGGTTTTAAATCTTCTTTCATGCGTTCATTCTTTAATAAAAGCATTTTCCATGGTTCAAGCCCGATTGAAGAAGGGGCTAACCTCCCCACTTCAACCAACGCTTCCCAATCCTTTTGGGAAATACGACGATTCGAATCGTATTTTTTTGTAGCAAATCGTTGGTGCTGTAAAGCAACCACTTGTTCTCTGTCCATTTTAATGTTCTCCTTTTTCTAAATAATGATAAACGGCTGCCATATCCATTTCGCCTAAACCGGATTTTTCCGCTTGAGAATAAAGCTCTTCTGCTTGAAATAAGAATGGCAATTCAATCGCCTCCCCTGCTTCATTTTTAGCTAGACGAATATCCTTGAGCATGAGTTTCAAGCTGAAAGCGACCGGATAGCTATCTTGCAGCCACATGCCTTTTTTAGCTTGAAAGAGAGGCGAATTCATGCCAGATTGGCCAATAATTTGTAAAAATGACTCTGCATCAACCCCTAAATGTTTGGCTAATAGCAAAGCTTCTGAATAAGCGACCCCCATTTGAGCCAAAAGGCTATTAATGGATAATTTAGCCCCTGCCCCTTGACCAATCTTACCCAAATAAAAAATCTGACTCCCTAAATGCGCCAAAACAGGTTTGAGTTGAGCAACCCCTTCTTCATCACCTGCCGCTAAAATCAATAACGCCCCGGCTTTGGCCGCACCAACCGATCCTGAAACAGGCGCTTCAAGGTAAGTTACTTGATGCTTTTGAGCGGTTTTTTCTAAAGATAAGCTTTCCAAAGGAGCGATGGTGCTCATATTCACCACGATTTTTTTAGACATCTGTTCCCAAAATTCTGGCACTAAAACAGCATCAATCACCACTTTATCCGAAAGCATGGTAAAAATCAGATCAACTTTAGCGGCTAAATCTATAGGGTTAGTATAAACCGCTACGCCCTTTTCTTTTAAAGAGACTGCTTTGCTCTCTGTGCGGTTATAAACCGACACTTCTAAATTTGCATCGCACAAGCGAGCCGCCATAGGAGTCCCCATAGCCCCTAGTCCAATCCATCCAATTTTCATTCAATTCTCCTTAATTAGCGTGAATACGCCACTAAACCATCTAACCAAGCTTGATGGCCATTCAACATCGCATTAGGCACAGATTCCGCTAAAGCTTTAGCAGGGACTCCTGATTGGCTTTCTTGGGTTAAAATACGCACACGATTATTGTCTAATTTTTCAACTAGCCATGCGTGATACACTTCAAGATACTCATCGCCTTTAGCTTCATTCCAACCTCTCCAAGCCAAACGCAGTATGGTGTCTTTCAATTCAAACTCTTCCACTTGCACTTCAATGAGAAAGCCAAAAGTTTCAAAGCGGAAACGAGTCTTATCTTTAAGAATGGTATTGTCTTGATGGTACACATGAACATTCCCTGAGTTTTTGTAATACTTTTCCCAATGGGACGCATCTCTTAAATGCTGCACCACTTTTTTAAAATCCAAACCTTTGACAATGACTTCATTGGACACAAAATTATCAGTCTCTCCTGGTATCCATTTTTCAGGCCATTGAATCGCATTCATCGTTATCATGTTTTCTCTGTTTTTAATTTTTTCTGCCTATTGGCGAAAGGTTTATAGCATCATTAGGTAAATAATGACCTTTAACCCATTCAATCAGCCACTCTAAAGCGTTATTTTTAGGATTTTCAATGACTAAATTTAAGCATGCGTTTAAAATTTCGCCGATTTTTTGGTGTTGGTAGCCCAAGCTTTGAAGCGCGCCGCCCTTAAGGGCTAGGTGTTCTTTTTTAAAAGGCTCGTTAGAATCAAAGATTTCTTTTAACAATCTTTTAATTTTTAAAGCGTGTTTGGGGTTTTCTAGCGCATAAAAATCTAAAGCCAAATTAAAAGGCTCTAAATCGTGGTTTTTCAATAAAAATTTTAACTCTGTTTTGTTATGGATATTTAAAAAAGCTTTATGGCATTCTTTGGCTTTGGAAAATAAAATACAAGTTTTTTTAGGGTAGCGTAAATTTTCTAAACTTTTTTGATGTTTAAAAAACCCCAATAATCTTAATTCCAAATTCAAAGGCGCGTTTTTTAAAAACCCTAAATTTTCTATTTTTTCTTGAATAACCAACTCCAAAATTTCTTGATATTCTTTAGCCACTTCATAGGCGTTTTTCCCCATAAGAAGCTTATTCAACTCGCTTTGTAAGCGCTCTTTAGAAAGGTGTTTTAACAAATCCTTACATGCAAAAACCGCTCTTTTGGTGCTTGCTGCTATCTTAAAGCCTAAAGTTGCACCAAATCGCAACGCTCTTAAAATCCTTAAAGCGTCTTCAAAAAACCTCAATCGCGCTCCCCCCACGCATGCAATCGTTTGATTTTCAATCGCATTTTGCCCTTTAAAAGGATCAATAATCCCTTTTGTAGGGCTATAAGCGATCGCATTCATGCTAAAATCGCGCCGCTTTAAATCGTCCGTTAAACGCACGTTAAAAACCAATTCTTTAGGCTTTCGGTGTTTGATATGCCCCTTTTCCATTCTAAAAGTTGTGATTTCATAGCTTTGATGGTTTTTAAGAGCCGTGATCATGCCATGTTTGATACCGGTTTCTAGCACCCTAAAATGGTGCTTTAAAAGAAGCTCTTTACTTTCATTCACTAAAGCGTTTGAGGTCAAATCGTAATCTTTAGGGGTAATACCCATTAAACAATCGCGCACGCACCCCCCTACCAAGTAAAGCTCATAAGGGGATTTTTCATAAATATCAAACAATTCTTTTAATCCTTCTTCCAACTCAAACACGCTTTTTACTCTTAAAATTTCTTTGTGTTATTATATCTTTTTAGAATTTTTAAGGAATTTTGATGGAACAAGAAATTTGCGTGATCGGTTTTAGCGGCGGGCAAGACAGCACCACTTTAGCCGTATGGGCGAAAAAGCGTTTTAAAAAAGTCTGTTTAGTGGGGTTTGATTACGCGCAAAAACACTCTGTGGAATTAGAATGCGCTCAAAAAATCGCTTCTCTTTTACAACTCCCTTATGAAATCATCCCATTAGATTTTTTAGAGAATATCACCCACTCCGCGCTTTTTAAAAACTCTAACGATTTAATGGGGCATTCGCATGCGCAAAATAAAGATTTACCCAACTCTTTTGTGCCTAATCGTAACGCCATTTTTATCACCCTTTTGCATTCTTACGCGCAAAAACTTGGGGCTAGTAACATCGCTTTAGGGGTTTCGCAAGCGGATTTTAGCGGCTATCCGGATTGTAAAGAAGATTTTATTAAAAGCATTGAGCATGCCCTAAATTTAGGATCAAACACGGCGATTAAAATTGTAACGCCTCTAATGTTTTTAAGTAAAGCGCAAGAATTTCAAATGGCTAAAGATTTAGGGGTTTTAGATTTGATCATCAAAGAAACGCACACCTGCTATCAAGGAGAGCGAAAGATTTTGCATGCTTATGGCTATGGCTGCGATAAATGCCCGGCATGCCAATTAAGAAAAAAAGGCTTTGAAGAGTTTCAAGCCATGCTGTAAAAAATAATTTTTTAAAAAATGGGGTTTTTAAAACTTTGTTTTTATAATAAATTTCTTAAGAGAACAAGGGATTTTGAAATAATTCCCCCTACAACCCCCAACTAAAACCCCTAACCCAAAAAGAGCGTTTTTTTAAGAGCTTGTCGCTTGATTAAGATCAAGCTGTTTTATATTTTTGTTTAAAAAATGCCTTTGAGCGTTTTTACAAAACAATCAAAGAGCGGTAAAAGCGTGTTTTAATGTTTGTTTTTAAAGTTATATGTATAGTTAAGATAAACGCTCACTACTCTTTTATAATCCAATTTATCCCCGTAATCATCGCTATAGTAATTGACTTTAAACGCTGGCACTTTAACCCCTAATTCAACACTAGAACCCCCAAGATAGTTTTCATCGCCATAGCGATTAATATCGTATTCATCACTACTCCAACGAACGCCAAATTTCCCTTGTAACTGAAAAATCGTGCGGCTCTTGACTTGATTAAAAGGGGTGAGATTGTTGCTTGCAAACCAAGTACTAGCCCCTATATCCATGCCAATCACAAGTCCTGAAGATTTTCTGATTACATGCCTTGATGCTCTTTTTAATGTGTTAACATCTAGCGTTCTGCCGGTCATATCTTTGTAAAATATAGAGAGTCCTTTTACCCTTCGTTCAACGTATTCTTGGGACGCTCGTTTATCGTTAGTCCAATTAATGAGTAAATCCGTATTGAAACCATAGGGTAAAAAAGCTATTAAACCGCTGCCAGGAACAGAACCAACGCCACCAAGTTGGTAACCGAAAAAAAGAGAGTGCCTAAACCCTATAATCCTTTTTTTACCCAAAAAATATTTATACCCCAAGCTGAGTTCATTGAAAATACCGCCAGACCCGCCATTTCCTGCGAATCGGTTAGCGATTTTGTTTGAATCTTTCACTGCATTTAAGGCGTTTTGTGCATCTCTTATGGCTTTTGTGTTAGGGAATAATGAATTTTTTGCGTTATTGATCGCTTGATTTAAGGCGTTTTCTGCTGAAGCTTTTTCGCCGATGCTACCTTGTCCTTGAATATAGCTTCCTTCTGCAAAATTTAAACCTAAATAAAATCCGTTCCTTTCAGCGTGGAGCCAAAACGAGAGAGAGAGAGAGAGAGAGTTAGTAAGAGGGCTTTTTTCATGGTTTTTCTTTGGTTTAAGATTTGATATTATTGCTAGGTATTTTATCATAAAATAAGATTTTAGTATGGGGTTTTAATGAAAAACAAAGTTAAAATGAATTAACCCTAAAAACCACCGCTTAACCAACATTAAATCAAAAACATGTTAATCTTTAGTTATTTTAAAATTTAGGAAAACCCATGCATCAAAACAATAAAACTTTTTTACCCAACCAATCCGCTCATCTTTCTAAAATCGTTCTTTTTTTAAACACCGGCTTTTTAGCCTATCTGTTAAGTGCTTGTGGGGCGAATGTGCCTATAGAAGAAGTGATAGTTAAAGATCCTAAAGAAACCAAAGCTCAAGAAGTCGCCAGAGAAGAAAACGCCATCCAGCAAGAAAACGCCACTATTGATGCGCGCACCACGCCTTTAATCAATCGTTTCACTAATTATAACGCTTATGGTTCTCTAAACGGCTTTTACAATTCAGTGGATAACCTCAATTCGCCCATGCAAAACGGCATGTATGGAGGCTATTACATGCCTTATTATTACATGCCTTATGGTTTCATGCCTTATGGGTCAGGTCTTATGCCTTATGGGCCTTATGGGTATGGAGCACCTGGATACTTCCCTTACGCTTTTTATTGATTAGTTTATTCTAACATGCTATGGTAGTGTGATAAAGAAAGGCTACGGCTATATAAGAGGAGATCTTATGCGTATAGTTAGAAATTTATTTCTTGTATCGTTTGTGGCGTATAGTAGTGCGTTCGCAGCGGATTTAGAAACCGAAACTAAAAGCGAAAAAAAGAGCGGTAAAAAATTTTACAAACTCCATAAAAACCATGGCTCAGAAACCGAGGCTAAAAACGACAAAAAGCTTTATGATTTCACTAAAAATAGCGGATTAGAAGGCGTGGATTTAGAAAAAAGCCCTAACCTTAAAAGCCATAAAAAAAGCGACAAAAAGTTTTACAAACAACTCGCTAAAAACAATATCGCCGAAGGGGTGAGCATGCCGATTGTGAATTTCAATAAAGCCCTGTCTTTTGGGCCTTATTTTGAAAGGACTAAAAGCAAAAAAACCCAATACATGGACGGCGGGCTGATGATGCACATCCGCTTTTAAGCCCTTATTCATAATCCAAAAACGCATGCGTTTTAAGAGCGAGGGTTTTAGGGAAATACCGCACAAACAAATCCAAAAACACTTTTTCACCAAAGAAATCCCCAGCGATCGTTACTTCTTGGACGCTAAAATTTTGTGCGTTATCCCAAATGAAATTCCCTAAAAACTCCGCTAAAGAATCCAAAATCCCCAAACTCAAAATTTCATTTTCCACGCCTGCGAGCCTGAAACTCATCGCGCTGTGCATGATCTTTGAAAAGTTTAAAGCCATTTTCAAAGAATCGTCTTTAAGGATTTTATAATCAATCCTAGGGCCTTTAGGGCGTAAGCATTCTTTAGCCAAAGAAATAACGCTATGCGAATGAAAATCCTCGCTATACCCCAAAATAAAGCCTAAAATGCGAAAAAAATCCAATAAATTCGCGCCCCATAGATTGTATTGAGAAAGCTCTGCAATGCGCGCGTAAAAATCAGGGAATTTAGCCGCGTAGTTTTGTAGCATTCTGGAGGCTTTTTCATCTTGTTTGAGGAGATTAAATATTTGATTGAAATCAAAACCAACACTTAAAAGCGTTTTTAAAGAATCATTAGCATGCAATAACAACCTTGTAGGGTGCTTGAAACTAAAATACAAAACGATAGAATTGGGGGTTTCTCTTAAAAACTCTAATTCATCTTTAAAAGGAAGGGTTGAAAGATGGTTTTCTAGCACGAATTTTTTAGTGGGTGTGATCAAGCGCTTAGGGGTTTTAAAAAGCGCTTCATAATGCAAAAGCGTTTCACAAGAATGGCTTTCATGCGTAAAAACAAATTCTATCCCCTCATCTTGTAAAATATGACACAATAAATTCAATATGGGGTCATAGGGTAGTTGGGCTATGATTTCATCGTTTTTGAAAGTGTCTTTAAACACGCTTTTTAATGGGGCTTTGATGGAGGGTTTTTCCAAACTGGCTAAATATTGAGCGTCCTCTAAAGGCAATTTAGTGCAGGTTAAAACGCTAGAAAGATCGCTAAAAATAACGCTTGGAGAGGGCTTTTTTAAAGAAAAAAATAACGGCCCCCTAGAAGTGAAAATAGGGATAAAATCTTGTGTTTTGAGCATGCCTTTTAATTGGGTTAAGCAATCTATAAGCTCTTTAGGGCTATGAATCATTTTCCCTTTAAAAGCGGTGTTTTCAATCAAGCCCAAAGTATTGGCATACAAAGATGAATTGTTGTCTAAAAAATCTTGATGCTCTTTAGCGTTCATAAAAAGGGGCTTTGAAGGGCTTGCTGTTTGGAAAAGATTTTCATCTAAAGGCTCTGTGATTTCCTTTAAAGACAAAAAGCTAAAATCTAAAGAAAAGGGCAGAATCTCACTGAGTTTTTGCGCGAATTCTAAAGTGATCTCAGCACTCGCTTGGAGGTAGAAAGAAGTCGTATTATCCTTATAAACGCTATAAAAACGTGCTTGCAAATGGAGCGCCATTTGCTCTAAAAGGGGCGTAAAAATCAAGCTTGTTTTTTCATTAACGCATCTAAAAAGAAAAACAAAAACCAATTCAAAAACCCTTATAAGAGAGTTCAGCGATACAATCTAGGGCGATATTGCCCGTGCGTTGCATTTTAACCCCCCATGCGTTGAGTTGGGTTTCTATGGCTTTTAGGGCTGTTTCTAAAGCGTTTAACATTTCGCTTGAAAGCTTGAAAGTGGTCTCGCTCCCTATCACAAAAGGCACAAGCCCCACGATAAAAGTTTTAGGCAAATCCCCTAAAAACTCCGTGAGCCTTAAAGTGTGCAGCATTTCCACTTCATGCGCGCTCCCAGCCCATGTGATTTCTTTAGGAGCGTCCTTAAAATCAAAGGCATAAACTGATCCTATTTCAACGCCTTTAGCACTCACGCAATCCAAAATCAAAACCTTTTCATACGAAGTGATTAAAGGAATGAGTTGCTGAGCCATAGTCCCCCCATCCACAATATCCACGCTAGGGAAAAAAGAAAAATTCTTTTTAAGATAGTGGGCTAGATGCACCCCAATCCCTTCATCGCCAAAAAGGATATTGCCAATGCCTAAAATTAGGATTTTTTGACTCATTCTTTGGTGTAACCATAGCCATTAATCATAGAATCCGCCCCTGAACTATCATACCTGATAGAATGGAAAAACACCATATAAACATGCACAGGGACAAACAAAATAAACCCCCAAGTCGCTAAGTGGTGGATAAAACGCACATTCGCTAACCCCCCACAAAGCGCTTCAAACCACTTAAAAGCGCTTGCTAAAAACGCCCCAAGCCCCGCATGATAGACATTATAATACAGCACCACTCCGCTCAAACTCATCAATACCACTAAAATAGTCAAAGTCAAATAAGCCACGAGTTGGATAGGGTTATACGCTCCTTTAGTGTGGGTTTTGCCGCTGATAAGAAAATACGCTTTCATCTGATCTATCCAAGCTTTTGGGCTTAAAAGTTGGCCAAAACTCCTGCGTTCCATTAAGCTTTCTTTAGTGAAAAAAAGATAAGTTCTAAAGATTAATGCGCTAATGAGCAAAAACCCAAACATGACATGAAAAGAGCGCACATAAGCTTGTAAAAGATACACCCCTTTATAAAAGCTAGAATTAGGTTGCAAAAAAGGGTAAGCGATGTAAAACCCTGTAGCGATTAAAGTAAAAATACTCAAAGCCCTAACCCAATGGAAAAAGCGCACAAAACCTGAATACTCTTTGTGTAAAACGACCTTTTTATCCATGCGTGTCCCTTTTTAGAATTTAGCGAAATTAGGCTCTACTTTAAACTCGTTTAAAGACTGCCCTTTAAAATCCATCACATGCACTGAGCATGCGATGCATGGGTCAAAAGAATGGATAGTCCTAATGATTTCTAAAGGCTGGGTTAAATCAGCGATTTTAGTGCCAATCAAGCTCATTTCATAAGCCCCCCTTTGATTTTGAGAATCTCTAGGCCCTGCATTCCAAGTAGAAGGCACCACCGCTTGATAATTTTCCACCACGCCGTTTTTAATACGCACCCAATGGCTTAGCATGCCCCTTGGCACTTGACCAATGTAGCGCCCTTTATATTCTTGATTTTTATCAATGTGATAAGGAACGCAAGTGCTTTGATCGCTCTTTAGATTTTCCACTAACGCATCAAACGCCAAAAGGCCATTATCAGCAATCGTTTTAGCTTCAATACACCTTGCAGCTGTGCGCCCAAGCGTTGAAAACAACGCCTCTAAAGGCAGTTTCGTGTCTTTTAAAAATTTAGTAGCCACTTCAGTAACATAAGGGTTTTTCGCCGCTAAACCTACCACTACGGAACTTAAAGGGCCTACTTCCATGGGCTTACTATCGTATCTGGGCGATTTGATCCAAGAATATTTATTTTTAGTGTCAAGCACTTTAGCAGGGATTATTTTATTTTCAATCCCCACGCTCTCGCCGTCTTTTAAACCGGTATAATGCGGGTTAGTTTGCCCGTCATAAGGGTGGAGTTGCACCTCTTTAGTGTCTTCATATTGATACCAAGAATGCGTAACTTCTTCTTTAATCAAACTTTCATCAATGGGGTGCAGTTTAGAAATATCCCCATCAAGCACCACCCCACTACTCAAAAGGTATTTATCTTTCCCGAGCAACACTTCTTCATAAGCGATAAAATTCCTTAAGCCGCAGCCTTTAATGACAGATTGTTCGTTAGCGAACATTTCGCCTGCCATCACCAAATCAGGGTAGTATGCATGGTTAATAAAATTGGCTACCACTTCAAACTTGCTCTTCCATTCAGCCAATCTCGTCGGATCCAATATATCCATAACACTCGTAACACCCCCCACCGTTAGGCTTTGTGGGTGAGGCTGTTTGGCCCCAAAAATAGCGGTCATTTTCGCCGCTTCCCTTTGGATTTCTAAAAGCTTGAGGTAGTGGCTTAAGACGATTAAATTTTGCTCTGGGCTTAAACGATAGGTTTTATGCCCATAGTAGCCATTACTAAAAGGCCCCAAAGATCCGCTTTTAGCGAAATCATTCAAGCGTTTTTGAACCGCTTTTAATTCGCCCGCACCGGTATTAATGGGATAAGGGCTGTATTTGAAAGAAAGTTTTGCCGCTTGAATGGGATCGGCTTTTAAAGCGCTCATAATATCGCACCAATCAAGCCCATGCAAAGTATAAAAATGCACCACATGGTCATGAAAAAGCAACGCCATGTTCATCAAAGATCGCACCAATTGCGCGTTCAATGGGGGGGTGATGCCTAGAGCGTTTTCTACCGCAGTGATACCGGCTTTATAATGCGAATAAGTGCACACCCCGCAAATCCTTTGAGCGATAAAGCCTGCATCTCGTGGGTCTCTGCCCTTAATGATCGTCTCTAGCCCCCTAAAAAGCGTAGAAGAAGAAAATGCATCGGTGATCACATTATCATCATCTACGATCACTTCAATCCTTAAATGCCCCTCAATCCTAGTGATAGGATCGACTACGATTTTTTTTGACATGTTAATCCCTTATTGCTCTTTATTTTTGATCGCTTTAGAAAGGAGCGCATGCGCGGCAATCCCAATAGCGGTTGCACTGAGTAAAGTCGTGCCGACTTTATCGGCCACTTTATCAGCCCCTAAGCCATCAAAGGCGGTTTTAATGGAGCGATTCGCCAAAGGCTCTTCAAAAGGACTCATCGTATCCCAAAAATTAGGCTCAGAACACCCTATGCACCCATGCCCTGCGCCTATGGGCCAAGAGGTGTGTGAATTGAAGCGGAGTTTGGAGCAATTGTTGAAAGTGTAAGGCCCTTTACAGCCCATTTTATACAAACAAAAGCCCCTTTTAGCGTTTTCATCGCCAAAATGCTCCACAAATTCGCCCGCATCAAAATGCCCCCTCCTTTCGCACAAATCATGAATCCTATTCCCATAAGCCCAAGAGGGGCGGTTATACACATCTAATTTAGGGAGAGCCCCAAACATCAAGTAATAAAGCACATTGCCCACGATATTTTTTTCACTAGGCGGGCAACCGGGAACATTGATTACGGGTTTATCAATGATTTTGTGTAAGGGTTGCGCGTTAGAGGGGTTAGGGTAAGCCGCTTGAACGCCCCCAAAACTTGAGCATGTGCCTATGGCAAAAATAGCGGCTGCGTGTTGAGCGGCTTTCCTGCACTCTTCAGCCCCCGTTTCAGCGTTTGGGCCTTGAGTGAGAAAGTATTCCGTGCCTTGGGGGATACCGCCCTCTACCATTAAAATGTAATTGTTTTTATGCTTTTCTATGGCGTCATGCAAGCTTTTTTCAGCCTGAAAACCGCTCGCTACCATGATGGTCTCATGGTATTCTAGGTTAATGTAATCAAAAATGATGCTATCAATGGTGGGGTCTGCACTCCTTAACAAGCTCTCGCTGCAACCGGTGCATTCTGCCATGTGCAACCAAATCACAGGCAATCTGTTAGCCACTTCTACCGCTTTTAAAGTCAAGGGGGCAAAACTAGCCGGCAAGGCTAAAGTCGCGCTCATCATGCCCGCCCACTTCAACAAATCACGCCTGGAAATGCCCGCACCCTTAAACTCGTCTTGCAAGTTTTTATGCTCGTTATGAGCGTTAAACGAGCTGACTATTTCAAGGCGTTCTTCAATCTTTTGATAGGTCTTTTTTTCATCGTAGAACATCGCCACTCCTTCATAAAAATTTGCATTATCTTAACATAATAAAAATAATGTAGTGGCAATTGATTATTTTTTAACTTTTATTTTAGATGAAAGGAATTTCTTTAACATTAAGTTTCATTTGGATAAAATTCCCCCCTATTTTATTAAAAAGGGAACAAAATGAAAAAAGTACTCATCATTAATGGAGCCAAAGCGTTCGGGCATTCTGGGGGGAAACTCAATGAAACCTTAACCCACCATGCAAAAAAAACTCTAGAGTCTTTAGGGTTAGAAGTGGATACAACGATCGTGGATAAAGGCTATGAAAAGAGCCAAGAAGTGGAGAAATTCTTTAACGCTGATGCGACGATTTGGCAAATGCCTGGCTGGTGGATGGGAGAGCCTTGGATTGTGAAAAAATACATTGATGAAGTTTTCACTTCAGGGCATGGGAAGCTTTATGCTAGCGATGGCAGAAGTTCGCAAAACCCCACTAAAAACTATGGGAAAGGGGGCTTGATGCAAGGCAAAAAATACATGTTGAGCTTGACTTGGAACGCTCCCATTGAAGCCTTTAATGATCCTAATGAATTTTTTGAAGGGGTGGGCGTGGATGTTGTGTATTTGCATTTGCATAAAGCGTTCCAATTTTTAGGGCTTTCAGCGTTGCCTACTTTTATTTGTAATGATGTGATGAAAAACCCCCAAGTGGAGCAGTATCTCAACTCCCTAACCACGCATTTGTGCCAAGCTTTTGGCAAGTGATTTTAAAATTTTTTTAACCCCCCATTTCTTTGGGGGGCTTGTTTGTTACACAATAAAGTCTCTGGGATTGAGATCGCAGCCTAAGATAAGATCTTTAAGATTACTGCCCGTAGTTTGATAACTCGCATTGCTTACAAAGTAGAATCCGTATTTTTCAAAAGGCACAACCAAAGTGCCATCTCTATCCCTTAATTGCGCTTTTGCTTTATCCCAACAAATATATCTTGGCTCTTCATCTGTGTAGCTTTCAAAGGCTTCTCTGGCATTTTCTAGCAAGTAGTCTATGACAGCGCTAGTTAATTCCTTAGCGTTTCTTGCCATTTGCCTTTGGCCATTGGGGAGCTTGACGCTTTGAAGATTATGGTTAGTTAAGTCATCACCAAGGGTTTTGTGAAGCTCTCTTGTGCGGTATTCTTTAGGCAAATCTTTAAACAATCCCACTTGACAGAATTGATTTGCTAAATATTCGCTCCTGGCCCTCACTTCCTCTATCCCCCAAGAATGGGTGTTATTGATGAAATAGTCGTTTAAATGCAAGGAGCTGTATTCTTCCATAAGCTCTATTTTTACCTCGTAAGATTTGTTGCTAAGCTTTTGATTTTGCCCTGATAAGGTTAAATTCCCAAAATTATTGAGGTAGTCTTGCTCAAAAGTGAAATAGTCCCCCACCCTATCGCGCCATTCTTGTGTGGGGGTTTTGGGGTAGAAATGCTCCACTTCTAGATTTTCTTCTCTTGGCGGTTCGGCGTTGCTTAGCTTTTCTATCTCAAGCAAAATGAATTTGCACACTTGATTTGTTGCATAAGCGTTACGCACAAGAAACGCCGATCTAATTCTATCGTCATTAGGGAACGCCGTTTGACCAACGCTCTTACCCAAATACCGCTTCAACGCATCGGCTGAAACGTTTTCTAGCTGTCTGTATAAAATATAAAGAACTTTGTTAAGTGCACCGGTAGGATCTCCGCACACGCTCCGGCGCACATAGTAGCTGATAAGGATTTGCAAAATTTCGTGGAAGTTTTCATAATCCAATTTGCCTTCTTCAAAATCTCTGGCGCAACGCAAAATAAAAGGCTTTGCCACGCCAAATTTGACTTTCATAAGATCTTTAATACGCAAGCGTAAATTCGCTAACTGCTGCGGATCCCCACACTCTAAAATATAAAATATGATGATCTCTGTCTAAAAAGATTTGATAGATTCTGCCATACTCACGCATATCGCTCATAAGACCTTGTATATCATCAGGGAAATTGTCTCTGTGGTGGGCTTTTAGCGTGTAATACACTTCACGCTCTCCCTCCTTAAATCTATCCTCAAAATAGATTCTTAAATAGGTTTTGATAAAATCATTCAAATCCTTTTCGCCAAGCCAATTTTCTAAAGAAATCCAATAAGTGTCATAAAGATGTTTCTGTCTGTCAGAATTTTCCCCCATCATCAGATAGTTGCGGATGAGATCCAGCCCTTTTAATTGCACGCCGGTAGCGTTAATGCTTTCAAACACCACTTGCGGATCATCTTCGCCTAGCTCTAAGCCTATGGCTACGATTTTAAGCCGCAAAAACGCGCCGTAAATCTCTTCAATGCGATACCCTTTTTCTAGATACTTGTCAAGCTCTTTGGTGAAAAATCTATAATTGTTTCTCACATGGGATACGCCTTGTATTTCATGCGATCGATTTTGCATGACAAGCTCAAAGGCTTCTTTGTCGCTTTTAATGGGCTTTAGGCGTAGCCTTTGTCCTGTAAAATTGAGTAGCCCATCAATCTCTTTTTTTATCCCTTCATTTTGTATCTTTGTCTCTATGGCTTTAAGCAAAAGCATGATGGTGGTAATCCTTTGCTGCCCATCAATGATGACAAATTCTTGCAGTTGTCTTAAGCTCTTTTCATCATCAATCAAATGCAAAATATAAGTGATAGAACCCATGAAATGCGTTTTCTTGTTTTGTGAAATACTGACAATATCTTGCAGTAATTTTTCACAATTTTCTTCTTCCCAAGTGTAGTTCCTCTGGTATACAGGGATAGAAAATATCGTGCCTGTTAAGGCAAAAAAGTCGTTAATGGTGCTTTGTGTCGCTTTCATCGCTTTTCCTTTTTAAATCAATTATCATCGCACCGAGTATATTAAATCAAAAAAAAAAAAAAATAGCTTAAATTTGTGAAAAAACCGCAATTTGTGGCTGAATTTATCTAAAAAAAGGTAAAAGAGCTTTGCGCAAAGCAAGCACTAATCTCTTAAAAATGCGATCTTTGGGGGGTTAAGTTAATGGGAGCGAGAATGATTTCAAAATACCCTCTATCCCTTAAGAAAGAGTTTTGCTATTACTAGGGCATCTCATAAGAATTATACGGCATGAACAAGCGCCCGTAATTAGGGTTCACGCGCAATAAATGCTCTTTAAAATTCCCATAATTACGACAGCTTGACTCAAAACCATTATCGCACGCATACGAGAATAAATCCAAAGCCCTTTGGTCGTCTTGAGGCACGCCTAAGCCCTTTTGATACAGCACGCCTAAATTGTTACAGCTCCCCAAAATCCCCCCATCGCATGCCATTTGAAAATACTTCGCCGCATAGTGGTTATTCAAAGGAGCCCCTAAATCCCCATTCGCATAAATCCAGCCCAAATTCGCGCACCCCATCATATCCCCAGCGTTACAAGCCAAATAATTCAAATCCACTTGACTGAGTTGTGCCTTATCAATGCCATAAATATTATTCACATTAGACATCAAGCCTAAATTATAGCACCCCATATCATTCCCATTTTCGCATGAAAATTTATAATAACTTATCGCTTTGTAATAATCTTTTGGGACCCCACTCCCATTAGCAAACATCCACCCCAAATTATTGCATGCGAGCATGTCCCCCCCTTGACAAGCCACCGCATACAATTGCAAAGCATTTTCTTTGTCGTTTGAATCAGCGTTTTTTTTGTTTTCATACATTTGAGCTAAATTCGCGCAAGCGGTCGCATCGCCCCCACTGCAACCCATTTCATAGTAGCGAGCGGCTTTTAGTCTGTTGGTTTGGATCCCTACCCCATTAGCATACATCGCCCCCACCGCAAAACACCCGGCCGCATTGCCGTTATCGCACGATTGGGAAAAAAGCTTAAAAGCCCCTTGATAATCGCCCTTTTTAGCCAAATCAATACCGGCAGAAAGCTCGGTTTGAGCGTTTTCAGGCGATCCTAATTTGTCTAATAGATTGGAGTTATCGTTTTTAGGGGTGATTTGGGTGTTAGGGTTTGGTGTGCCCTTAGTATTAGCGGGGTTTAATTCAGGGGGCGTGTTTTTTGGGGCTTGATTGTTTTCTTCAGCGCCGCTAAGCTGTAAGATTAAAAAAACAAGCCATAACAAACTTTTTTTGAGCATTCTTTTAATCCTTAATGCAGGTTTTGATTCAACTCAATTTTTTTCACGCTCCTAAAAGCGATCAGCTTGCCATTTTGGCTATTGGAACGAAAATGCACGCCATTTTTTCCGGAAAGCTCTTTGCCTTTGTAAAGATTGTTGGCATGCTTTTCTAAATTATTATTCACTTCTAAAAGCTTTTTAAACTCATTTTCTTCAATTTCTATCACGCTCCCGGCTAGTATCGCAACGCCTGCATCCACAATACAGCCATCGCCTAGACTGATTCCGGTAACGCTATTAGCCCCTAGCAAACAATTTTTCCCGATGCTAATAGGGTTGTTATTCCCTCCGCTTAAAACGCCTAAAACGCTCGCTCCCCCACCAATATCAGTACCTGCTCCAACCACCACTGATGAAGAGATACGCCCCTCATTCATGCACACTCCCATAGCCCCTGCGTTAAAATTCACATAACTCGCCCCAGGCATTTGGGTATAACCTCCGGTCCCTAAATACGCCCCAAAGCGCGTTTTTGAGCTATCCAATAAGCGGATATTATCAAATTCAGGGATTAATTGCATCAAATAGCGTGGGAATTTATCTATAAAATCAATGCTGGGGAAATGGCCTCGCATTTTTAAAGCCACTTCGTTTATTCTAAGCCATTCTAATTCATAGGGCTTGTTGCCGCTCCAGGCCGCATTAGAAAATTGGTTAAAAATGCCCTCTAAATTCAAACTCCTCAAAGGGGCTTTCCCTAAAGAGAGCGCTAAAAGTTTCATATACGCGCTCTCCACGCTCTCGCAAGGCTTATCTTCATACAAGATCACCAAGCGATAAAGAGACTCCCCATTATTATTTTTCAAACGATTTTCTTCTAAAGCCTTTAAAAGCTCTAAAACCACTTGAATGTTTTTATGAGTCATTTTATTAGAATAGGCCTCATTCAAAAAGGGCGTATAAAAATCTAGCGCTTTTAACACAAAACTTTCATCAATCTCAACGACGCGCTCGCTCGCGCTCTCTTTTAGGATTTTGTCTTTAGAAAATGCATTGCAAAACACCGCATAAGAGCCTAGATTCTCCTCTTTCCAGTTCAAAACAGGGTAAGTAGCGCATAAAATCTTTTTGGAAATAGGGGCAATATCCACTCTGGCAATGCCAAAGCCTAAAGGCTCTTTATAGTTATTAGATTGCTGGTAGTTGCTCACAAAATTTTTAAATTTATTCATCATGCCTAATCCTTTAAACTTTTTTCTCTTTCTTTAGCTAAATTTTCCACTTCTATCACAAAGGTTTCAAACAAATCCTTTTCGGCTAGTTTATGGATGACTTTACCCTCTTTAATGATCAAACCGCTGCGATTCCCAAAAGCGATCGCCATGTCTGCATGCTTGGCTTCACCTAAAGCGTTCACCACACAGCCCATCACGCTAATGTCTAAAGGGGTTTTAATGTGGCTTAGGCGTTTTTCTACCTTGCTCGCCATATCCACTAAATTGGCTTCAATGCGCCCGCAAGTGGGGCAAGAAATCCAATTGATCCCCTCTTTCAAACGCCCGCTATGGCGTAAAATCGCTCTAGCCACTTTGATTTCATTTTCTAATTCCCCTGTGATGGATACGCGCATCGTATCCCCAATGCCCTCCATTAAAAGCCCCCCTAAAGCCATGGCGGATTTGATACTGGAGCTGAAAAGATTCCCCGCTTCAGTAACCCCCAAATGGAAAGGATAGATCACAAGAGGGCGTAGCATTCTGTAAGCTTGCATGGTGCGCATCACATCGCTCGCTTTTAAAGAAATCTTAAAATTGGTAAAATCCAAATCTTCTAAAAGTTTGGCGTTATACAAAGCGCTTTCTACCATGCCTTTTGGGGTCGGCCCGTATTTTTGATCAAACTGCTTTTCTAAACTCCCGGCATTCACGCCAATTCTTATAGGAATGTTTTTTTCTTTACAAGCATCAACCACCGCTTTAATTTTGTCTTTAGAGCCGATGTTTCCGGGGTTGATCCTGATTGCATCCACGCTTTGAGCGGCAATGAGAGCGAATTTATAATGGAAATGAATATCAGCAATTAAAGGCAAAGGAGACACTTTTTTCAATTCTTTTAAGGCCAGAGCGTCCTTTTCATTACTCACCGCCACCCTCACCAAATCAGCCCCGGCGAGTTTGAGTCGGTCAATTTGATTTTTAGTGCTTTCAATATCAGCGGTTTTACTAAAGGTCATGCTTTGCGTGCTAATAGGAGCATCACCCCCTATGGCGACGCCACCGATAAAAATTTGCTTGGTCTTAACTCTATTTTCTAGCATCAAACCTCTTCATCAGTTAAATTCTTATGCGCTATTATACTCTCTTATGCCCTTTCTTTTATGCTCTCTTTCGCTCTTTTTTAACGCTTTCAATGATAAACGCTTAAATTTTAGGTAAGATCAACTATTCCATTTTAAGATTAAAGTAACCCTATGACCTTTGAACCTTATCCTTTTGAACGATTAAGAGCCTTGTTTAAAGAGATCACCCCTAAAAAAAAGGGGCTAGATTTAGGCATCGGCGAGCCGCGATTTGAAACGCCCAAATTCATTCAAGACGCTCTCAAACAGCATGCTCATTCGCTCAATATCTACCCTAAAAGCGCATTTGAAGAGGGTTTGAGAGAGGCTCAAAGGGGTTTTTTTAAACGCCGTTTTAAGATAGAATTGAAAGAAAACGAATTAGTTTCCACGCTAGGATCTAGGGAAGTGTTATTCAATTTCCCTAGTTTTGTTTTATTTGACTATCCAAACCCCACTATCGCCTACCCTAACCCCTTTTATCAAATCTATGAAGGATCAGCCCAATTCGCTAGAGCTAAAAGCCTTTTAATGCCTTTAGTTAAAGAAAATGATTTCACTCCAAGCTTGAATGAAAAAGAGTTAAAAGAAGTGGATTTAGTGATCTTAAATTCCCCTAACAACCCCACCGGAAGAACCCTTTCTTTAGAAGAGCTGATCGCTTGGGTCAAACTCGCTTTAAAACATGATTTTATTTTAATCAATGATGAATGTTATAGTGAAATTTATGAAAATACGCCTCCCCCCTCGCTTTTAGAAGCTTGCATGCTGGCTGGTAATGAAGCGTTCAAAAATGTTTTAGTGATCCATTCGCTCTCCAAACGCTCCAGCGCTCCAGGGCTAAGGAGTGGTTTTATCGCTGGGGATAGCAGCCTTTTAGAAAAATACAAAGCGTTTCGCACCTATTTAGGCTATACGAGCGCTAATGCGATCCAAAAGGCTAGTGAAATCGCTTGGCTAGATGATGAGCATGCAGAATTTTTCCGTAATATTTATGCGAATAATTTGAAACTAGCGCGAAAAATCTTTAAAGACACGCTCATTTATCCTTATAGTTTTTATGTGTATCTGCCGGTTAAAAACGGCGAAAATTTTGCCAAAACGCTTTATCAAAACGAAGGCATTACCACCTTACCGGCTTTGTATTTAGGGCGTAATCATATCGGCGCTGACTATGTGCGTTTAGCCCTTGTCTATGACACCCCCCTTTTAGAAAAGCCTTTAGAAATCATAGAAGCTTACCGAGAAAATCATGCTTGAAACCCCAAAAGTTTTACTCAAAAATTTGCAAGATTGCAAGATCCATTTTATCGGTATAGGGGGGATTGGCATTTCAGGCTTAGCCAAATACCTTAAAGCGCAAGGGGCTAAGATCAGCGGATCTGATATTGCCATAAGCCCTAGCGTTAAGTATTTGAAAGCTTTAGGCGTAGAGGTTAATATCCCGCATGATCCAAAAGCGATCAACCATCAAGATGTTATCATCCATTCAGCCATTATCAAAGAAGACAATACCGAAATACAAAGGGCTAAGGAACTAGAAATCCCTATTTTGTCTCGTAAAGACGCTTTGTATTCTATCCTTAAAGACAAGCGCGTTTTTAGCGTGTGCGGGGCTCATGGAAAGAGCAGTATCACGGCCATGTTGAGCGCGATTTGTCCCGCTTTTGGAGCGATTATTGGGGCGCATTCTAAAGAGTTTGATTCCAATGTGCGAGAGAGCACGGATATGAGTTTGGTTTTTGAAGCCGATGAGAGCGATTCAAGTTTTTTATTTTCCAACCCTTATGCAGCGATTGTGCCTAACACAGAGCCAGAACATTTAGAACATTATGATCACGACTTGGAGCGCTTTTTCTTCGCTTATGAATATTTTTTAGACCATGCTCAAAAAAGAGTGATTTATAAAGAAGATCCTTTTTTGAAAAACTATTCTAAAGACGCCATTGTTTTAGAAAAAAAAGACATTTATAATATCCAATACATTTTAAAAGACGGCGAGCCTTACACTTCATTTGAATTGAAAGATTTGGGGGCTTTTTTGGTGTGGGGGTTAGGCGAACATAACGCTACGAATGCGAGTTTGGCGATTTTAAGCGCTTTAGATGAATTGCATTTAGAAGAAATTAGAAATAATTTATTGAATTTTAAAGGCATTAAAAAACGCTTTGATATTTTGCAAAAAAACGCGCTCATCCTCATTGATGATTACGCCCACCACCCTACTGAAATCAGCGCCACTTTAAAAAGCGCTAGGATTTATGCTAACCTATTGAACACGCAAGAAAAAATTATTGTGATCTGGCAAGCGCACAAATACTCTCGCTTAATGGATAATTTAGAAGAGTTTAAAAAATGTTTTTTAGAGCATTGCGACAGATTGATCATTTTACCCGTTTATAGCGCGAGTGAAGTTAAAAGAGACATTGATTTGAAAGCCCATTTTAAGCATTATAACCCCACCTTTATAGACAGGGTGCGTAAAAAGGGGGATTTTTTAGAGCTGTTAGTCAATGATAATGTGGTAGAAACGATTGAAAAAGGCTTTGTGATAGGCTTTGGAGCGGGGGATATTACCTATCAATTGAGAGGCGAAATGTAATGGGCGTAGCGGTTGTTTTATTTTTGACGCTGATTTTATTGTTTTTAGTGTTAAGGGATTTTGGTTTAGTTAGCCCCAAACAAAAGATTTTAGCTTTTTTAATCGTGGGGATTATAGGGGCAAGCATCAGCGTTTATACTTACAAGCAAAACCAACAAAACCAACAAGAAATCGCTCTGCAAAGAGCGTTTTTAAGGGGGGAAACTTTGTTGTGTAAAGGCATTAAAGTCAATAACCAAACCTTTAATTTAGTGAGTGGGACTTTGAGTTTTTTAGGCAAAAAACAAACCCCTATGAAAGACGTTCTTGTGGATTTGGATTCTTGTCAGACGCTTCAAAAAGATCCCTTAATCCAACCCTAATGATGAATAATAATACCCTACCCAAACCCCTAGAAGAAAGCCTGGATCTAAAAGAGTTTATCGCTCTTTTTAAAACCTTTTTTGCAAAAGAAAGAGATACTATTACTTTAGAAAACGATCTCAAACAGGCTTTCACTTATTTGACTGAAGTGGATGCAATCGGTTTGCCAGCCCCCAAAAGCGTGAAAGAAAGCGATCTTATTCTTATCAAGCTCACCAAATTAGGAACGCTCCATTTAGATGAGATCTATGAGATTGTCAAACGATTGCGCTACATTGTCATTTTGCAAAACGCTTTTAAACCTTTCACGCATTTAAAATTTCATGAACGCCTTAACGCTATTGTTTTGCCCCCTTTTTTTAATGATCTAATCGCTTTATTGGATGATGAAGGCAAAATCAAACAAGGGGCTAACGCTACCCTAGACGCTTTGAATGAAAGCTTGAACCGCCTTAAAAAAGAGAGCGCTAAAATCATTCACCATTACGCCCACTCTAAAGAGCTTGCCCCTTATTTAGTGGATACGCAAAGCCATTTTAAACATGGTTATGAATGCCTTTTATTGAAGAGTGGGTTTTCTAGTGCGATCAAAGGCGTTGTGCTAGAAAGGAGCGCTAATGGCTATTTTTATCTTTTGCCTGAAAGCGCGCAAAAAATCGCGCAAAAAATCGCGCAAATTGACAATGAAATAGATTGCTGTATTATTGAAATGTGTCAAACTCTAAGCCACAGCTTGCAAAAACACCTTTTATTTTTAAAATTCCTTTTCAAAGAATTTGATTTTTTAGACAGCTTGCAAGCCAGACTTAATTTCGCTAAAGCCTACAATTTAGAATTTGTCATGCCAAGCTTTACGCAAAAAAAAATGATTTTAGAAAACTTTTCGCACCCCATTTTAAAAGAGCCAAAGCCCTTAAATTTGAAGTTTGAAAAATCCATGCTCGCTGTTACCGGCGTGAATGCGGGCGGGAAAACCATGCTCTTAAAATCGCTTTTAAGCGCGGCTTTTTTGAGCAAGCATCTCATTCCTATGAAAATCAACGCCCATCATTCCATTATCCCCTATTTTAAAGAAATCCACGCCATTATCAACGACCCCCAAAACAGCGCGAACAATATCTCCACTTTCGCCGGCAGAATGAAGCAATTTAGCGCTCTTTTATCCAAAGAAAACATGCTTTTAGGCGTTGATGAAATTGAGCTAGGGACTGACGCTGATGAAGCGAGCAGCTTGTATAAAACCCTGTTAGAAAAATTGCTTAAGCAAAACAACCAAATCATTATCACCACGCACCACAAACGCTTGAGCGTGTTAATGGCAGAAAACAAGGAAGTGGAATTACTAGCCGCTCTTTATGATGAAGAAAAAGAACGGCCCACTTACACTTTTTTAAAAGGGGTTGTTGGCAAAAGCTATGCGTTTGAAACCGCTTTGCGCTATGGCGTGCCGCATTTTTTGATTGAAAAAGCGAAAGCCTTCTATGGCGAAGATAAGGAAAAATTGAATGTTTTGATTGAAAATTCCAGCGCGCTAGAAAGGGAATTAAAACAAAAAAATGAAAGCTTAGAGAACGCTTTAAAAGAGCAAGAAGATTTAAAAAACGCATGGCTTTTAGAAATGGAAAAACAAAAAGAAATCTTTCACCATAAAAAATTGGAATTGGAAAAATCCTACCAGCAAGCCCTAAATATCTTAAAAAGCGAAGTCGCTTCAAAAGATACCAGCTCCATGCATAAAGAAATCCATAAAGCGAGCGAGATTTTAAACAAGCATAAAACAGACCAAGAGATCCCACAAATAATAACAAGCTTTCAAATTAACGAAAAAGCGCGCTATAAAAATGAAAGCGTGCTGATAGCACAAATTTTAGACAAGGGCTATTATTTGGTAGAAACCGAGCTTGGCATGCGTTTGAAAGCGCATGGGAGTTGGTTGAAAAAAATCCAAAAACCCCCTAAAAACAAATTCAAACCCCCTAAAACCATCGTTCCTAAACCTAAAGAAGCGAGCTTACGCCTTGATTTAAGAGGGCAACGCAGCGAAGAAGCCCTGGATTTACTAGACGCTTTTTTAAATGATGCGCTTTTAGGGGGCTTTGAAGAAGTGCTGATTTGCCATGGCAAAGGGAGCGGGATTTTAGAAAAGTTTGTGAAAGAATTTCTAAAAAACCACCCCAAAGTGGTAAGTTTTAGCGACGCTCCCATTAATTTAGGCGGCAGTGGGGTTAAAATCGTTAAATTGTAGGTTTTAGCGCTTTTTTATGGGAAATACAAAAACCCACTTTAAACCATAAAGCCATTTTACACCAACACCCAATGAGAATAAAGTTTTAAAAGAGCGTTGAAAAAGGGCTTTTATCGCTTAATTGAGCCAAAACCCTTTAAAATCTTTAGCCTTGATAGGCTTTTATGGCTTTTTCTAAAACCTTAATCGCACTCTCTTTGTTTTCAAACCCCTTGACTTTCACCCATTTATTAGGCTCTAAATCTTTGTAAGTTTCAAAAAAATGTTTGATTTTATCTAAAGTGTGTTTGGATAAATCATTAATATCTTTGACATAGGAATGCGTGGGATCGACCTTATCTATGGGCAGAGCGATTAGTTTTTCATCTATTCCGCTTTCATCTTCCATGTTCAAAACCCCAACCAGGCGCGCTTTCACTACGCTCCCGGCTTGAAAAACCACATCGCTTAAAACCAGCGCATCTACGGGGTCGCCATCAGATCCTAAAGTGTTAGGCACAAAGCCGTAATTTGCGGGGTAATTTTGCGCCCCATAAAGCACCCTATCCACCATTAAAGCCCCGCTTTCTTTATCCAATTCATACTTGATATTAGAATGCTTGGATATTTCAATCACCACGCACAAAGAATCAGCGTCATGGCTCACTTCTAATTGGTCTAAATTCATTGCAATCTCCTTTGAATAAAAAGAATTATTCTAACATAAAGCCCGCTCTTTTTAAACCTCTTTAGGGGTTTTTAAAGGAGTGTATTGTTTGCTGTATTTGTGAAAGGCTTTTAAACATTTCCTTGCATTAAACTTATGGTAAAAAAGATTATCATAATAAGATTTTTTAGGGGGCTTTAATGAAATGTCAGGCTTTTTTGCATTTTGAATGGTGCTATTGAAAGCATGCTTGTTTAAAGAAACAGGGCAAGGCAAATAGGTAAAATTAGCCACATCATGGTAAGTGGGGTTGTTTATGAACATATCCACCGGCTCTATGATTTTAAAACGCTCCGTGGCTTCTATAAAGGTTTTAGCACCCTTAGGCGTGAGGTAGTAGCCTGCCGTAGTAGCCACATACACGCTGGTGAGGTAAAAATGCTCTAAAAATAGCGCTTCTTTTTCACTATCAGCACGCCTTTCCCAAAAGGTCTCTTTAATGTTTGCCTCTTTTGCCAATAAGGATTCGTATTTTTCTGTGAGTTCGTCGTATTTTTCCGCAATATTCTTATTGAGATCATCGTATTTTGTGGTGAGATCATCGTATTTTGTGGTGAGATCATCGTATTTTTTGGTGAGATCATCGTATTTTGCCACGACATTCTTATACACTTCTGTCCGAGCTAAAATACTTCCAATGAAGCGGTTAAGTTTTCTTTTAATCTTTCTAAAAACCACTGGATTAAAAGAGATTTTTTGGGGCGCTATTTTGCAAGGCTCAGATAGTTCTTTAGGGTCTTGTTGCGTTTCAATAATAAAATCTTGTTGCGTATCTTGTGTGGGATTGGGGGGGGGTAACTTCATGATTTTCAATAGGCGTTTTTTCCATAGGCACTTCAGCCTCTTCAATTTCTGTATAGATAGGGAGAGCACACAAATTGGTTTTATGCCCTCCCCAATAATGCCCATAGAGTCTCACAAAATCAAAAGGGCTTTTCAAGCAATCTTCTAAGGCTTGCATGAAATGAGACTCTAGCGTTGCATCATCTTCTAAAATAACGACCGGTTGGTTTGTTTTAACGCATTCTTTCCACAAAAAATAATGGCTTAAATAGCACCCAAATTCTTGGGGCAATAATTCTTGATAACAATAATCAGAATGGAACCAATCGGATTTTAACAAACTTGAAGAATCATAAAGCTCTTGAAGTAATTTTTCAAAATCTTGATGTTTGGGGCTAATAGCGTCAAAGATTTGAAAAACACAACGGCCTTTAAACTTTTCATTGGATTCTAAAATTAGTTTTTCAGTATCCAAACGCCTTTGACTTTCTTTTAAAGAAATGATATAAACTTGTGTCAAATGAACTCCTAAATATAGCATTCTACCATAAAATTTCTTTTTAAACCTCTTTAGGGGTTTTTAAATAATCGTATTGTTTGCTGTATTGTTGAAAGGCTTTTAAACGCTTTTTAGCGTTAATGCTGTAGTAGAAAAGATTCTTAAAAGTTGATTTTTTAGGCGGAAATGGGTAAGATTTCAAGCTCTTTTTTTGGGGCTTTTGAATGGTGCTGTCTAAAGAATGCTCGCTTAAAGAAACAGGGCAAGGCACATAAGTCAGATTCGCCACATCATGGTAAGCAGAATTATCCATAAACATGTCCACAGGCTCTATGATTCTAAAACGCTCCGTGGCTTCTATAAAAGTTTTAGCGCCCTTAGGGGTTAAATAATAACCGGCTGTAGAAGCCACATACACGCTAGTGAGGTAAAAATGCTCTAAAAAAAAGGCTTCTTTTTCATGCGTTGCGTAATAGCTTTTTTGTATTTTTTTGAGAATGTAATGGATGACTTTATGGGTAGAAAGATTTAAAAATCTAGAAACATCAAAAAATTTTTTAAATTTTTCTAAAATAGGGTTATTTTTAAAAGGATAATCAAAGGGAGGAAATACAAATTCTTTGGGTAAAACATGGAATTTTGTCTCGTGGTAATACCAATAGCACCCATAGAGTCTCACAAAATCAAAAGGGCTTTTCAAGCAATCCTCTAAGGCTTGCATGAAATGAGATTCTAGCGTTACATCATCTTCTAAAATGACGACCGGTTGGTTTAATTTGACGCATTCTTTCCACAAAAGATAATGGCTTAAATAGCACCCCAATTCAGGCAAAGTCAAACCAGCACCCACATAAGAATGGTACCAATCAGATTGCAATAAACTAGGAGCGTTATAAAGCTCTTGAATCAGTTTTTCAAAATCTTGGTGCTTAGGGCTAATAGCGTCAAAAATTTGAAAAACACAACGCCCTTTAAATTTTTCATTGGATTCTAAAACGAGTTTTTCAGTATCCAAACGCCTTTGGCTTTCTTTTAAAGAAATGATATAGACACCAATCACAGATCATTCTCTTTGGAACGCATTTTAATTTGCAAAAGACAAAATATATTCTTGCATTTCATGCACGATTTCTTCAATGCTTCTTTCGCCATTGATGATTTTATGCAAATGTTTAGCCTTGTAGAAATTTTGGATTTCCATTAAGGGGTCTAAAAACACCCGCATGCGGTTATGAAACACAACTTCATTATCATCAGCCCCCCTAGAGCGCCCTAAAACCCTTTCTTTAGCGGTGTTTTCACTCACTTCTACTTCAATCACGCTTTTTAAGATCACTTCGTTTTGAGCGTTCAATTCTTTGTCTAAAGCATTCATTTGCTCCACGCTCCTGGGATAGCCATCAATTAAAATGATCCCTTTGCTAGAACTTTTAATCGCTACAAGGATCGTTTCTACCACAATTTCTAAAGGCACTAATTCGCCTTGAGAAGTGAATTTCTCAATCAATAAGCCTCGCTCGGTCTTTTTAGCGCTCTCAGCCCTGAGTAAATCCCCGGTAGAAAAATGAGCGATTGTTGCGCTGTTGTTTTTAGCGATCCATTCCGCATCCGTGGTTTTACCACTCCCTGGGGCTCCAATAATCAAAAATAGTTGTTTCATATCATATCCTTTTAAATTATTTTCTCAAGCGAATGTGCAATTCTCTTAGTTGCTCTTCATTAATGGGGCTAGGCGCATCAGTCAATAAACATGAAGCTTTTTGCGTTTTAGGGAAAGCGATCACATCTCTAATGCTATGAGATTTTGTCATTAGCATGATCAAGCGATCAAAACCTATCGCAAAGCCTCCATGAGGAGGAGCGCCAAATTTTAGCGCTTCTAGTAAAAAGCCAAATTTTTTTTGCGCTTCCTCTTCATGGATATTGATTTTTTCAAAGACTTTTTTTTGCATTTCTTCTTTATGAATCCTTATGCTCCCCCCACCAAGCTCCACGCCATTAAGCACCACATCATACGCATGCGCTTCAATCTCTTCTATATCTTCGCATTCTATATTTTTAGGCATCGTAAAAGGGTGGTGCGCGGCATGATAGCCATTTTCGGTTTTTTCAAACATGGGGAAATTGACTACCCATAAGAAATTCAAAGCGTCTTTATCAATCAAATCAAGCGTTTCAGCTACCTTCAAGCGCAAGCGCCCCATGTAATCTAGCACGATTTTTTTATCCCCGGCTCCAAAAAAGACAATATCCCCAACTTGCGCATCAGTCCTTTCTAAAATATTCTTAAGCCCCTTTTCGCTCAAAAATTTAACTAAAGGCCCTTTAATCCCATCTTCTTTGATCTGCAAATACGCCAAGCCTTGAGCCCCAAACTGGCGCACAAATTCTTCTAATTCCTTTAAAACGCTACGGCTAAAAAGCGCATCAGCCCCCTTAACGTTCAAAGCTTTGATGCGTTTGTTTTTAGGATCTTTTGCGATATTAGAAAAAATAGCGTTTGAGCTGTCCATAAAACAATCCCCCACTTCTATTAAAGGCAATTCAAAGCGTAAATCCGGCTTATCGCTCCCGTAATTTTCCATCGCTTCCTTATAAGGCATGCGTTTAAAAGGTTTAGAAATAGTATGCCCAATCGCTTTAAAAATCTCTTGCAACAAATCTTCCACCACGCCCATCACATCATTTTCATCACAAAAACTCATTTCCGCATCAATTTGCGTGAATTCCGGCTGCCTGTCCGCCCTCAAATCTTCATCTCTAAAGCAACGAGCGATTTGAAAATACCTATCCATTCCCCCCACCATTAAAAGCTGTTTGAATAATTGCGGGCTTTGAGGGAGTGCGAAAAATTCGCCCTCATGCACCCTGCTTGGCACTAAATAATCCCTAGCTCCCTCAGGCGTGGTTTTAGACAAAATGGGGGTTTCAATCTCTAAAAAACCCTTTTGGGCTAGAGTGTTACGAGTAATTAAAGCCACTTCACTGCGCAATTTGAAGATTTCATAAGAATTAGGAGAGCGCAAATCCAAATAGCGGTATTTCAAGCGCAAATCTTCATTCACGCTTTTATTGCCAATTTCAATCGGTGGGGTAGCGCTTTTATTTTCAATAACTAATTCTTCTAAAACGATTTCAATTTTACCCGTTTTTAGTTTAGGGTTTTCTAACCCAAGCCCTCTCAAACGCACTTTCCCTTTAGCCACTAGCACAAATTCGCTCCTAACCTCTAAAGCCTTTTCATAAGCTTTAGAGCTAGGATCACAGACTAATTGCACCAAACCGCTCTTATCCCTCAAATCAATAAAAACCACGCCTCCATGGTCTCTATAAGTGTTACACCACCCGGCCACTTTGATGATTTTACCCACATCTTTTTCACTAATTTCTGTGCAAAAATGACTTCGCATGTTTTATCCCTTTAAATTAAAACAAAAATTAAATTTATGAAAGCGTTTTTTTAAGCATTTCATGGATTTCAAGAATGTTAGATTTTACCACAAAACCATCCGCTTCTAAAGATTGGGCTAACTGGCGGTTAGAATCGCTGCTCATGGACGAATTGATGATCACAGGAAGATGCTCAGTCCTGTGATCAGCTTTAATGGTTTTTAACACTTCAAACCCTGAAATGTTAGGCATTTCTAAATCCGTAATGACCACGCCGACTTGTTGGTAATGTTCTTTTTCATACAAATAATCCAACAATTCCCTCCCGTTTGGAAAGGCTAAATAACGCAATTCTAAAGTTTGAACGATTTTTTCTAGGGTTTTAAGAGCGCTTAGAGAGTCTTCAGCGATTAAAATGAGTTTTTGGCTTTGAATGGCTTTGATGCAACGCAAAGTCAAATCGTCTAAATCTTTCAAGCTAGGGAAAACATCGCTGATCATTTTTTCCACATCTAAGATCTGCATCACTCGATCTTCATCAAAACGAGTGAGAGCGCTAAGTTTGTTATTAGCCTCAATGCCTTGTTTGTCCCCAGCACTGATCTCAGTCCAATTTTTATGGATAATCCTTTCAATTTTTAAAACCTTTAGAGCGATGGAATGGTTAGAAAAATGGCACACGATCACTAAATTGTGGTTATCTTTAACGCTGCATTCTTTTAGATTGCGACTCGGATCGTTCGCGTCATAATGCAACCACCTTTTCACATCCACTAAAGGAATGGACTCGCCCCTAACGCTAAGAAACCCGAGCATCACGCCATCGCTCCCTCCAAGAATCTCTGTAACCTCCCCATCATAATGGATGATTTCTCGGATCTTAAAAATATTCACGCCATAAAGTTGGGCGTCTTCTTTTTCATCTAATCTAAAGCACAGAAATTGCGCTTCGTTGTTTAAATGCAACGAAGTCGTTTTATCAATGTCTCTTACCACCTACTTCCCCTAAAGCCCTATCAAAGATTAAATGTTATAATACTACCCTAATTTAGTTTAAAAGGTTTTTAGAATATGATAAAAAGCCAAAAAGAATATTTAGAAAGAATTGAATATTTAAACACCCTATCACACCATTATTACAACCTTGATGAGTCAATCGTAAGCGATGCGATCTATGATGAACTCTATCAAGAATTAAAAGCTTATGAAGAAAAAAACCCTAATGATGTTCAAGCGAATTCCCCTACCCAAAAAGTGGGGGCTACTACCACCACTCCATTCAATAAAAACCCCCATTTAATGCGGATGTGGAGCTTAGATGATGTGTTCAATCAAAACGAATTGCAAGCGTGGTTGCAACGCATTTTAAAAGCCTACCCTAGCGCTTCGTTCGTGTGTTCGCCCAAACTTGATGGGGTTTCGCTCAATCTTTTATACCAACATGGCAAGTTAATGAAAGCGACCACTAGGGGCAATGGCTTAGAAGGAGAACTCGTTAGCGCAAACGCTAAACACATCGCTAATATCCCCCACGCTATCGCTTATAATGGAGAAATAGAAATCAGGGGCGAAGTGATCATTTCTAAAAAGGATTTTGACGCTTTAAACAAAGAACGCCTAAACGCTAATGAGCCCCTATTCGCTAACCCTAGAAATGCCGCATCAGGGAGTTTGAGGCAGCTTGATAGTGAAATCACTAAAAAGCGTAAATTGCAATTCATTCCTTGGGGCGTAGGCAAGCATTCTTTAGATTTTTTAAGCTTTAAGGAGTGTTTGGATTTTATCGTCTCGCTAGGTTTTAGCGCTATCCAATACTTAAACCTAAACAAAAACCACCAAGAAATAGAAGAAAATTACCACACTCTGATTAGAGAAAGGGAGGGCTTTTTTGCCCTTTTAGACGGCATGGTGATCGTCGTGAATGAATTGGATATCCAAAAGGAGCTAGGCTACACGCAAAAATCCCCTAAATTCGCTTGCGCTTATAAATTCCCAGCTTTAGAAAAACACACCAAAATTGTGGGAGTCATGAACCAAGTGGGGCGCAGCGGGGCGATCACGCCGGTCGCTCTTTTAGAACCTGTGGAAATTGCTGGAGCTATGATTACCAAAGCAACCTTGCACAATTATTCTGAAATTGAAAAAAAGAATATCATGCTCAATGATAGGGTCGTCATCATTAGAAGCGGCGATGTGATCCCTAAAATCATCAAGCCTTTAGAATCTTATAGAGACGGCTCGCAACATAAAATTGAACGCCCCAAAGTTTGCCCTATATGCTCGCATGAGCTTTTGTGTGAAGAGATTTTTACTTATTGTCAAAACCTTAATTGCCCGGCAAGATTGAAAGAAAGCTTGATTCATTTCGCTTCTAAGGACGCTTTAAACATTCAAGGCTTGGGCGATAAAGTCATAGAGCAACTTTTTGAAGAAAAACTCATTGTTAACGCCCTGGATTTGTATGCTTTAAAATTAGAAGATTTAATGCGGCTAGACAAATTCAAAATCAAAAAAGCTCAAAATCTATTAGACACTATCCAAAAGAGCAAAAACCCTCCTTTATGGCGTTTGATCAACGCTTTAGGGATTGAGCATATTGGTAAGGGAGCGAGTAAAACGCTAGCCAAATACGGCTTAAATGTGTTAGAAAAAAGCGAAGCCGAGTTTTTAGAAATGGAAGGTTTTGGGGTGGAAATGGCGCGTTCTTTAGTCAATTTTTATGCGAGCAATCAAGAATTTATCCGATCGTTATTTGATCTGTTAAACCCTAAAAATAGCGATATGGCTGAAGAAAAGCAAAAAAGCTCTTCTGTTTTCAATAATAAAACGATTGTTTTAACCGGCACGCTTTCTAAACCACGGCAAGAATACGCTCAAATGTTAGAAAATTTAGGGGCAAAAATTGCTTCAAGCGTGAGCGCTAAAACCGATTTTTTAATCGCTGGAGAAAACCCCGGCTCAAAACTCGCTCTAGCACAAAAACATGGCGTGAGCGTTTTGAATGAAGAAGAATTGTTAAAGTGCCTTAAAGAATTGTATTAAAATTAAAATCAAATACCCAGTTAAATTCTAAAGAAAAATTCCAATTTTCATTCTTAATGAATTTACTCACAAAATCCTATTTTATAGTAGAATGCGAAAAATAAAGACATTTTAAGGAGCAATGATGGAACACCATAAAGTGCACACAACCATTCAGGCTTTACAAGCCAAACGCAAAAGGTTGCTAACCGAATTAGCCGAGCTAGAAGCAGAAATAAAAGTGAGTAGCGAACGAAAGAGCAGTTTTAACATTTCACTTTCACCGAGTTTGTTAGCCGAAATAGAAGAGATAGAATACGAAGAAAAAACAAGTAAAGAGCGAAGAATCAACCATAGCGTTTTGCTTTCGCCCAGTTTTATGGCTAAAGTGGATGAATACATGAAAGAGAAAGGTTTTCCTAATCGCTCGCTTCTCTTTGAAAAAGCGTTGGAATTTTATATGTTAAAACACCCATAAACCAATAACGGACAAAAAACGAGAGGATATTTAGGGTTTTGATAATGAAAATCAAAAACTCCGTTTCTCTGGTTTTTAGGGGATTTCTTTTTTTAAGCTTTGGCTTTTTCCATTTTTAGGGTTGGAACGCTTTTTAAAATCGTTTCATGCGATTAGAATGTATCTATCAGTAACGCTTTTAGCTCGTTTTAACCAAGATCAGTTAATTTTTTAGTAACACTGCACTAAATAAAACCATCATTTGAATACAATAACCCTAAATGGGATTTTAAATCATTTTTATATAAGGGGATTTTATGATTTCTAATATCAGCATACACCCAAAAACCATGTTTAAAAACGCTTTAAATATACAAGATTTTTCATTTAAAAGTCATACTAGCACAGCCATTATTGGCACAAATGGTGCTGGAAAATCAACGCTTATCAACACTATTCTAGGCATTAGATCAGACTATAATTTTAAAGCACAAAACAATAATATTCCATACCACGACAATGTTATACCACAACGCAAGCAATTGGGAGTTGTCTCTAACCTATTCAACTACCCGCCTGGATTAAACGCAAACGACCTTTTTAAATTCTATCAATTTTTTCACAAAAACTGCACTCCAAATCTATTTGAAAAAAATCTTTTGAATAAAACCTACGAACAGCGATGGACAAAAACAGCACTTAAAGATTGACTTAGCTCTTAGCTACCACCCCCAATTAATTATTATGGATGAACCAGAAACCAGTTTAGAGCAAAACGCTCTTATAAGACTATCAAATCTAATAAGCTTGCGCAACACCCAACAACTTACAAGCATCATCGCCACTCAGATCTGATTGTCTTAGATAGTTGCGAATGGGTATTGTTCCTTAAGAATGGCAACATTGCTCAATACAAACCTTTAAATTCTATATTAAAATCTGTAGCTAAAACTTTTAACTTTAAAGAAAAACCAACCACAAAAGACTTATTAGCATTACTAAAGGATATTTAATGGGAGAAATTCTATCTATCCTAAAACTTGAAATCAAATCTTATCTCACCAATACAAGTGCACTATTTTGGACTTTTATTTATCCTATTTTAATGCTCCTATTACTAATTTTTGTTTTTTCAAAAAATACCACTGAAATTTTTTACTTTAATAACATTATAGGTCTAATGGGACTTCTTATTATTTCTAGCGCGATCTTTGGTCTCACACAAGCTATAACAAGCTTGAGAATCGCATAATATATTCTTGTTCTACATGCTATCACCAGCAACTTTCAAACAAATAACTCTAGCATTAATCGCTTCAAGGCTAATCGTTGTAATTCTATATGCTTTTATCTTTATTGTTCTTTCTTTTTATGCACTCAATATCATCACTATTCTTAATTTTAAAGCGCTTATTTTGGGGTTTGTTAGTGTTTTTTCAAGTGCATTGTTTTGTTTTTGCTTGGCAATTTTTGTAGCTAGAATTTTTCAAAACGAACAAAGCATCTTAGGATTTTGTAATATCATCAATCTCTATGCGCTAATGTCTTGTAATGTTTTTGTTCCTTTAGAATACCTACCTAATATCGGTCAATTATTTATCAAAACATCTATTTTTTACTACCTTAATCAACTTCTAATCAAAGCTTTTCAAGGGATTGATACGATACTGGTTTTAGCAACTTCAACATTTTTCATTATTGGTGGCATTATTTTATTTTTACTAAGCGCTAATCGCATGTTACTAACACCAAAAGAACGCATGCGTTAAATCCTTAATCCCACCATTGATTCGTTTAATGGCTCAAAAAAGGGGTAAGCCCCAACCCCTTAAAACGCTAAACGCATTCCAATATTCCCGGTAATGTTAATCATTTTATAATCCAATCCAAACCTAGCCCCCACCCCAGCGTTCGCATAAAAGCTTTTAAACAACCTCACTTCCCCGCCTGTAGTGATGCTCGCAAAAGTGTTATAAAGCTCGCCTTTCCTGTAACTCAAAGTGTTATCACCAATAAAACGCACCAACTTATCCCCCATAGACCTTACAAGCAAATCCCTACCAATGCCGCCAATCGCATAAAAATAAGAGTTTGTGTTGAAATAATGGCGGTTCTCCAAAGCAAGATCAATCGTTAAAACGGATTTTTTAGATGGATCGGCGTTCGCTTTAAACTGGTTATAAATCGTATTATTCATTACCCCTTCTAAACCGGTCATGCCAATATAGTAATACCTTAAACCAATTTGAGGTTTTAAAATGATGCTTTTGTTTTTAAACATGAAATCATACCCGTAATTGACTTTTGCGTTCGTCGTCCATGTGCTGTATTTATAAGACTGGTTGATCATAGAAAGCAGAGTGTCGGCGGAACTGATTTGGGTTTTATTAGCCCCCCAAGTTTCATTGACGCTAAAAGTCAGCTCGCTCTTTTTAATGAAAGCCCTCGCATACAAGCCCACATCCACATTATCGGATTTAGAATTAGTGATGCGCTCATAAAAACCACTATACCCATAAGCCGCATACCCTCCAACAATCACCCCCTTAATGAATCTGTCATAGCCCACATTGACACCATAGAGCGTTCCTGTGCCATTTTCCACAAAGCTCACGCCCCCAACGCCGGTTGCCCAAAGGTTGTTTTTTAATTTATCCCTTTGAGAGTATTTTAAAATCACATCCATCGCATTAGGGATCGCATCAGCAAATCTTTGGTTTTTAAGGCTGCTCAAGCGTTCGCTAAAATCCGTTGGATCAAAGGAAGCGAAATTAGAAAGCTTGGCTAAACGGCTCATTTGTTGCGTGTAAGTGTTGAGCTGTAAAACATCGGTGGAATTATTTTTAAGATTGGGTTTAGAAAGCATGCCTAAAGCGCTGGTAATATCTTTCATTAAGGTAACAATGTGTTCAGTGGGCGTGTCTTGCAAATAATAAGGAGCGAACAAGGGATTACCCCCCTTAGCCACAAAAAGCTCATTCAACCACAGAATGGAATTATTGCCCGCAGATTTGATCGCATTCAAACCAGTGCTGCCTTGAATGTATTTAATGTAATACTCCAAACTAGGGGCTTGAATATCCATGGGTTTATCAGAGACGCTAACTTGAACTTTATCATAAAGGATAGATGAATACACCATTTGCCCCTGATTGTCTTTAAAGCTCACCACAAGACCCCCATCTTTAATATTGACCGGTTGGTTGTCATAGCTTAGTGAATCGCCCTTTAATTGCATGCGTTTGCCGTTAAAATCAATGAGGGTGTAAAGCTTGAGATAATCGCTCAAGCTCCCTCCACGAATGATTTGATTGTCATAACCATAAACCATGCGTTTAGCGTCTATAAGCGTGTAAGCGCCTTGCTTGAGTTGGGTATTAAAATGGATTAAAGCCTGATTGTTATAAGACATGATCGTAGAATTGCCAGCCACATTAATAATCGTTTGATTGGTTTTATTGTTAAGATTAAAGATCAATAGCCCTTCACTCTTCAAATTCCCCCCCACATTCAAACCATTTTCATTCGTGCTGAGAGCCGCTCCTTTAACCACATTGAGATTACCGCTGATATCAGCCCTATGATTAGAGTTGTTGTTAAAAGCGTTATTCACGATCAAGTTGTTGGCTTTAAAAGTGGCGTTTGGCTCTAAATTTAAAGTCCCGATCGTGGTATTTTGTAAGACTTTTGAAAAATCCACTAATCCGTTCGCTCTAATTGCACCTAAGAAAGCGAAATTATTAGCATTCACTTCTAAAGTTTCATCGGTTGGGGCTGTTGCGCTTGAAGAATGAGCTTTTTTCTTGCCCATGCAATCTAAGACATTCACGCAAATTTGACCTTCTTTAACGCTAATGTCATTTCGTGGTGCATTCAGCGTTAAGCCGTTGGTAGCGTTTAAGGTGTCTAATGAAATATTAGAAAAATCTTTAGATACAAAAGAAAGCCTGCCCTGATATTGCGTGAAATTAATCGTGTTTTTCCCATTAAAGATAATGGACTTGCCCGCCACAAAATTCAATTCCCCCCCTGTGGCGTTACTAAACGAGCTGTTATTCACAAACACATAATCTTTAGCCACGAAATTGAAATTCCCTTTTTGCCAGAGATTGTGCAAGCCTTTAGGTTTGAGTAAAGATCCCATGCCCAATTGTTTCAACTCATCTTGTAAGGATTTAGGCAGTATGGATCCCAAACCTTGATGATAAACGCCTCCTAATCCCTTATCAGCGACGATTTTATTAATCATTTGCCCTAGGACTTGATTGCTCATGATTTTATTCACTACGCCTTCGCCCAGCAAATCATTCAGCACTTTTTGACCCATGCCAGAAATCGCGCCCAATAATTCCTTACTAGGGTTAGTGATGCTATTTAAAGCGATATTGACTAACACGCTTAAATCCTGTGGGCCCAGCCAAGAAATGAGCTTATTGATTAAGGGGGCTTGTTCAATCATTTGATTGAGAATATCCCCAAAGGTCGTTTTGCTCAAAAAGCCTTGCAATTCTTTAGGATCAGCGCTAGAACCTATTTGATCAAGAGCTTGATTCAAGCCTCCAGGCACAAAATTATTCGCAAAAGCACTCAAACTTTGCTTGCCATACCAGTTATTGATGAAATTCTCTACATTTTCAATCCCTAAAGTTTTAACAATGAATTTTTCAAACCCCGAAGAATGGGCTTGAATCTGTTCTAAAAGCATTTGATCAATTTCTTTTCTTTTTATAGGATCTAGCGCGTTTAAAAGCCCGTTTTCACCAAAAACATCGCCCACCGTTTTAGAATTTAAAATTTCCATGATCGCGCTTTTAAAAGCGCTCACGCCTAAAAGATTATTCACTTCAGTAGGGCTAAGCAAGGAGCTTAAAGTCTTAGATCCAAAATCTTTAGGGATCATATTATTCAAATCTTTAGGGATAGCGTTATTGTTCAAACTCTCTTCATAAACAATATTAGAAAGAATATTCCCTAAACCTTTTTCTCCAAAAAGCTTTTCAATGCCACCTTGCCCTAGATAAGAAAAGATTTTATCGCTCCCTTGAGCGTCAATATTGGCTTGATTAAGCACTAAATTCGTTGCGCTTTCAAAAGACACATTCGCGCTCCCCCCACTCCCCCAAGCGTTCCCGCTGCCGATTGTCCCGGTAATGTAAATGTTTTTAGCCTTAAAATTAGCGTTGATGTAGCCTAAATAAGGCGAAGTGGAATAAAGCAATTGCCCTAAATTAGTCTGCCTGAACATCTGGCAAGTGTTATCCCCAATTGCGCATGGATTTTTATAGCCATCGCCTCCAAACCACACCACGCTATTAGTATTCGTTTGCCCTTCTTTGATCGCTCCTACAACGAGATTGCCTTGAGAGAGATCATAATTAGCCGTGTTGGAAAAGCCATTGATAATACCCAACAAGCTCTTCCAATTTGCTTGATCTAAAGTAATATCGTATTTCTTTAAAAGATCAAAAAGAGTGTCAAAACCATTCGGGCTATTGAGATTGAGATTGTCTAAAGCCCCTGAAGATAAAAGATTGGCTATTTTAGGCAAAAATTCCTTACCCAAACTGGCAATCGCGCTCAAATCCTGCTTAGTGATGGCCTGATTATAAATGTGTAAGGCTTGTAAGGGCTGGTTTTGTGCATTATAAGTCCCGGGTTCATTGTTTTGATTCAAACCTTTGATGTTGCTGCTCAAATAATAAGTGCCGGCTTTATCGCTCGTGTGATTATAGGAATTAGAGTTTTCATCATAAGGGTTTTGTTGGTAATCATACAAGCTAGGGGCGAGATTAAACATTGCATTATTGGAAGCGCCATTTTGAGAGATCTGGATTTTCAAAAGATTATTGTGTAAGGTTTCTGTAATCGTTTCGGTTGTGTTGAGTGGGTTAGTGAAACTCCAAGAATGAACGCCATTATTAAACGAGTAATCAGCCTTGTCAATCTGTATGCCATAAAAACGGATCTTTTCATAGCCGTTATTCCCCATTAAACCCTGAATGTTTTGAGCTTGTAAAACATTATAAACTAAGGGCTTGTTTTTTGCATCAAACAAATTCACATTGGACAGATTCAAAACGCCTTGAGATCCAAAGCTGAAATTCCCGCTTGCATTAATAGCTAGAGCGTTACCGCCATTGCCTAAAAGGCTTAAAGCGCCATTTAAAAAAACGCTTTGAAAATTCAAGGTGCTGTTGTTTTCTAAATCAAACAAGGCATTAGAATTAAAGGTCGCTAATTTAGTGAAAGAAATTTGAGAATGATTGGCATAAAAACTCACAGGAGCGTTAAAAACGCTATCACCATTGAAATTCAGTAAGCTTGAGCCATTAAGATTGAAATCCGTTTCCCCCTCTACGCTAAGAGCGTTAAAACTCGCTTGAGAACTTTCAGCCAAATTCATCGTAGAGTTATTTTCAAAAGTAGAAGCGCCTTTGAAATTCAAATGGATATTTTTAGCCCTTAAATTGAGCGTCGCTTGATTGAAATTCGTATTCCCTTTGAAATTAATCAGGCGTGTAGAGTTGCCAAAATCAGGCGTTTTACCAAATAAAGGAATGCCATAAAAGGTGACATTAGCGTTATTGAAATTCGCTTGATTGAAGCTTAACTGAGCGTTAGGGTTTAGATTTAAATAAGACACCCCATTAAAAGCGGTTGCGCCGTTAAAATTCGCCACGCTATTATTATAAAAAGAAAGGCTTGAAGCGTTTTCTAAAGTCGTTTGGGTTTGGCTACCCCCAATATTAATAGCAGCGTTGGGTTTGACTGAAAGCCTGGAATGATTGAAAGTCACATCCCCATTCAATGAAGACTGATTCACATTTTTAGACACATCAATGACGATTTGAGAGTTATTGAAAATAATGTTATTAGCTTTCAAATCATAGCGAATACCCCCACCCAAAATGGAATCAGTGAAAATCAAATCCGTATTTGCAACCATATTCACATACGATGAAGCGCTTTCTGTCGCTCCGTTAATATTGGTCCAGCCGCTAAAAGTGGTGTTTTCAAAAGCGATACGCCCTGAGTTAAAATTAAAGCCTCCCCATGTGAAATCCCTAAAGTTAGAATTTTTAATTTCCATAGAAAGCCTGGAATTAAAATTCGCCCATGAATGCTGGCTCGCGCTGGTTTGTAAGCCCATAGCCACGGTTTGGAAATTCGTGTAATTCAACCCGTCAGCGTTCAAGGTTTCATCAGCGTTAAAATTGATTGTCGCCCCACCGCCAGCATTAGGGTTGCCGACATTAAAATTATTCGTTAAAAAGATATTAGTCGCGTTGAAATTGCCATGCAAATACAGCAAATTATTCTTACCAAACCAGATCGATCCGCCATTGTCATTAGCCTTTTCTTGAGCGCTCCCTAAAAGCAAAGTCCCTACCACCGTAGCCCCAAAGTTCAGCGACCACGCAAAAGCGCTAGAGCCGATAAGATCTTGATTTTTATAAGGCGCGATATAGCACACGCCAACACACACCGGGGTTTTTCCTGGAATAAAATCAAATTGCTTCCTCACTTGACTCCAAATATCCTTAGAATCATTATCTGTGTGAAAAAGTGAAGAATGGATAGTGAAATATTTATAGGTGATAGAGCCCGGGTTAAAAGTCTCTTCAAAAACAAATTTTTGGCCGTTGCTTTGGGTGAATTGCACGAAAAAAGTGTTATTATCCGTTCTTAATAAAGTCCCTTGTTCGCCGTCATAATGGATCAGGTTCCATAAATTTTTTGAAAAAGCATTGTCCGCTAAAGCTTGGTTATTGTATTTGATGCTATCCCCGCTTAAAAGCGTGTAAGTGGTTTTATCGGTCAAATCCCTTTCAATGTTAAAAACACTATTATTGTCAATAGCGATTGATCCTTGAAGGCGGCTGAAAGGATCGCTATTAATGAGCGTGTTTGTGCCTTTAAAAGTAACATTTTTAGTATCACTAAACGAATAGCTACCGCCATTAAACGAGTTATTGTTGAAAATAAGGTTTTGCACTCTGGCGTTGATATTATAAGAATTGAAGGTGTTGTTTTCTAGAGTTAAAGAATTTCCGGCACTGTTTTCACCCCCTTTATAAATCAAAGTGCCGTTATCGCTAAAATTAACATTTTTAATCACGGCATTCCCATTAGCACTAGCGTTATCCACGCCAAAATTCCCCCCTCCACTCACAGATCCCTCATCCCAAGCAATATCACCCGCTTTAAGGTTAAAGCCTCCATACGGAGTTTGGTTACTGAAATTTGCGTTTGTTGCATTCAAATTGCCATTATTAACAATGAAATTCATCCATGAATTTTGCAAACCGGCTTTATCGCTATTCAAATGAGCGTTAGCGATATTCAAACGCTCTTGAGCGTTAAACACTAGAGTCGCACCCCCACCGGTTTTGGCCCCATTACCAGAACGAATCGTGCCGGTAATATCAATTTGACTCGCCTTGAAAGTGCCTTGAATATAGCCCACTAGCCCCCATTCAGCCCCTGAAGTTTTCCCAAAACCCACCACGCTATTAGAAGCGGGATTCGCCCCATCAAGAAAGGGAGTGGTTTGGTTGAACACTAAAACGCTGTTAGTGCCGCTATAATCTTGCGTGAAAACGCCTGTGCCAGCGATCTTCCAAGTCGTCATGCCGTTGAGATAGAACACGGTGTTACTGGCGTTATTATTGACATTTTTAAGATGGAATACCTCATTATGGATATTCACGCAATGCGTATACCCTAGAGTGCATAAACGAGTGAGCGTGATCCCGTTATTAAAATTTTCTTTAATGTAGTAAGTCAAGCCGTTATCGGTGAATTGGACATTATAAATTTTAGTATTGTTTGGCGTGGATTGATCCTTATTTACTAGCGTGCCGCTAGGGTTTTCCCCACTAATCCAACGCAGCATTTGATACAAAGCGTTATTATCCTTATAATCCACGCTTTTAGCGTTAAGCAATTGATAGGTCGTGCCTACGCTTAAACTGCTCAAAAGCCCTTGCATGTTGAAAACAACGCCCTTATTGAAAGTAAAATCCGTTTGAGCGCCAT
Source organism: Helicobacter pylori (assembly GCF_003637685.1). Taxonomy (GTDB): domain Bacteria; phylum Campylobacterota; class Campylobacteria; order Campylobacterales; family Helicobacteraceae; genus Helicobacter; species Helicobacter pylori_CJ. The sequence continues at coordinate 117,635 of NZ_MVWW01000003.1, forward strand.
TTATTTTGAATTGGTTATTCACATTGAAAGCGTCATCAGTAAAATTGACTTTAGGGGTATTGTTGAAATTAAACACCCCCCCATTAAACGAGTTATGATTAAAATCCACTTGCTTGGCGTTAAAACTAAACGATCCGCCATTAAACGAGTTGTTATTAAAAGCGTTTGTTTGCTCTGCGTGGTTGAAATTAAACGAACCGCCATTAAATTTGTCTTCATTAAAGGTATTATTTATGCCATCAAAAGTGTAAGAAGCGTCATCTAAAACAGATTTTTCAATGGTGGTCTTGCCTTGAAACTTGAAATTCCCTGCTAAAAAATTCGTGTTTTTAAAATTGTAAGTGTTTTTAGCCCCTTGAAATTTATAATAGGCCTTGTTGAAATTCACGCTATCAAAAGTGCTGTTACCGGTAAAATCATACCCCCCACCCGTCCAATCGTAAAAATCAGACTGAGAAACATTGATCTTACCGCTCCCAGAACTATCCCCTAAAGCGATAAAAGTCATGTAAGAATTTTGTGAAGTGGTTTTTAGGTTTTTAAAGGTGGCTCCAGCGATATTAATTTCAGTCGCGCCCACAAAATTTAAAGTCGCCCCCCCACCGGTTTGAGCGCCATTACCAGACATCATGTTGCCGGTGATATAAACCCTATCGGCTGTAAAAGTGCCGGTAATATAGCCCGTTTTCCCCCAATTGACCCCCTCATACCCCCCAAAACGCACCGTGCTGTTAGATTTAGGGATACTGCCATTAGCCCAAGGGGTCGTAGCGTTAAAGACTAAAGCGCTGTTTTTCCCACCATAGGTTTGAGCAAATCTCGCATTAGTGTAATTCCAAGTGTTCAAGCCGTTGAGATAGAAAATCGTATCAGCCCTATCATCGTTAATATTTTTTAAATTAAAGACATTGTCATGGATATTCACGCTATTGGTGTAATAGATATTGTTCGTGCCATAATAGATAGATTGTAAAACAATAGAATCAGGGCTAAAAATTTGTCTGAAATGATAAAGCGTGCCGCCTAAATTGTAGGTTACATAGTAAGTGTGGGTGTTGTTATTGGAAGTAGCGTTTTTGCTATTGTCCTTTGTGGCTTGCGTGTTTTTAAGCCTGATGATATTCCATAAGTTGCTGACATCATTATAAGTGATGTTGCCATTTTTCATGCTAAAGAGCGTGTAAGCGCTCCCTATACTAGGCGTGTAATTTTGAATATTAAAAATCGCATTAGGATTAATAGTAACTTTACCGGTCATATTGACAAAAGGCGAAGTGGAGTTATTGATCGTGGTTGCACCTTGAAAATTAACATGAGCATCAAGTCTATCAAAAACGAACCAACCCCCATTAAAGGTCAAATTATTAAAAGTAATATTATTTGCATTAAGAATGTAAGCATCCCCTACGGTGTTAGCGTTGCCATTAGGCATGCTCCCTAGAGTGCTGTTATTAAAGGTAACGCTATTAGCGTTAAGATTGAGTTTGTAATGATTGATACTAGAGTTAGTGAAGGTGATGCTCCCCCCAATACCATTCCCACCCTTATAAGTGAGTGCACCGTTATTATTGAAAGTCACTCCGCTAATGGTGGTTGTGCCATTGCTATCCACATTATCAAAGCCAAAATTCCCGCCATTGACGATCCCGCCATTATAAGTGATCTTTCGCCCCATCACATTAAAGCCCCCATTAGGGGTTTGGTTGCCAAAATCCGTGTTTGTCAAATTCACGCTGTGATTGGAAATCAAATTGATCCAAGAAGTTTGTGTTCCGGCTCTGTTATTTTGAAAATAAGCTCCGTTAGTGGTTAATTCGTTTGAGCTTTCAAAAACCAGTATCGCACCTCCGCCAGTTTTCCATTCATTACCCGATCCAACAGCTCCTGTGATAAAAATATCTCTAGCCTTAAAAACCCCTGTAATAAAACCGATATAGCCCTTTTCCCCAAACCATACAGAAGAATGATTGGGCGTTGCGGAAGCGTTTTTTGTCCCTATGTATAAATTGCTGTTGTTGTAATTTTGCGTAAAACTCCTATTCCCCCCAGCCCAAGTGCGTAAGGGGCTGATATAGTAGGATTTGTTGTTATTGTTTTCATTCACGCTATTAAGCCAATACACCGAACTATTATAATCTTCACTTTGAGCGCTCAAAGCTGAGACAAACCCTAGCCCTAAAAAGATTTTTTTATTAATGGATAGAGAAGAATTTGAATGCGTTTTTAAGGAATAAATTGTCAAAGGCGAGTTTTTGATTGTATATTTTTTAGCGATTTTCTTTTTAACGCCCTTAAAAGAGCGGTTTTTACTAAAGCGTTCCTTTAAATCTATTTTGCCATTTCTATAAGTCATATTTTGAACCCTTTCATATTATATAATTACATTTCTTAACACTATCTACAACAAAAAGGTCATTATATCAATTAAAAGAAAACAAAACAAATCCTTTTATATGTTAGTAACCAATCTCATTATAAAAACCATCAGTTAGTTACTTTCTGTAATACACCTCCTTTAAAAAGCGTAACTATAACTCGCATGGATAAAAACGCTCTCTAAAAAATAAGAATTTTTAAAAGAATTTCTAGTCTTTGAAAAAGGGATCTTAGCCCCAAGCTCTACGCGGTGGTGTTTGTCAATCGTGCTGCCAAGCCCTACATTAAACAAGCCGTTATAACCCATAAACGAACTATTCTTCATGCCTAAATGGTTATTTTGATAAAAATACCCTATCCCAAGCCCTCCATACACCCCAAAGCTGTATTTTTTGTAAGTGTAAAAATCGCTTAACACATCAATATTTAAACTCAATAAAGAAGTGTTAATCGTGTGCAATGCGGTGGGTTTGATTGCCATAAGGTAGGAAAATTCACCCCTTAGCGCTAGAGCTTTAAAAAAAGCGAATTGATACCCTCCTTTAGCCCCCCATAAAAAAGCCGTATAAGAAGAATCACTAGCCGGTTTTATTTGAATAGGGGCTAAACCCACCATAGCCCCAAAATAAATATGACTTTTTTTAGGCTCAAACGCCCCTAACAAGCCCACCCATAAAGCCAAAATGAAAGCAATCTTTTTCATTCTAAAGTTTTTTGGTTTTGATAAAACCGCTTGATTTTGTCGTCTATGGGAGCGAGCAAACGATAAAACACCGGCACAATGAGTAAGCTTAACACCATAGAAATCATTAAGCCCCCACTCATCGCAATCCCTATAGGAGACTTCATCGCTGATCCATCCCCACTCGCTAACGCTAAAGGCAGCATGCCGCAAACCATCGCAATGGTCGTCATTAAAATCGGTCTTAAACGGGTTTTGCCGGCAAATAAAATGGCTTCTTGGATATTCAAACCTTTTTTACGCTCTTCATTCGCCACATCAATTAAAAGCGTGGCGTTTTTACCCACCATACCAATGAGCAAAATCAAGCCTATCATAGAGAACATGCTCAAAGGCTGATGCACTAAACCTAGAGCAAAAAACGCCCCTGAAAAGCTTAAAGGCATGGTAACCATGATAATAAAAGGCTCTAAAATGGACTCATACAACGCCGCTAAGATCATATAAATCAGCACAAACGCTGTCGCTAAAGCGACTAAAAACTCCCCATTGCTCTCTTTGGCGTTATCCGCTTCTCCGGTAAATCTGTAATTCGCCCCTTCAACCAGCCATTCTTTAGTGTTTTTACTCACTTGCGTTAAAATCTCGCCCAAAGAAACGCCCGCATTCCTATTAGGCTCAGCAAGCACCGTAACGCTGCGCTGACGGTTATAGCGAGAAATACTAGACGGGCTTTTAGTTTCTGTGATTTCCACTAAAGCGTCTAAAAACATCAATTTATCGTATTTGTTGCGCACTTGCAAGCGTTTGATGTCTTCTACAGAAACGCGCTTGTCATCAGGCACTCTGATGATCATGTCGTATTCTTTACCATCTTCTTTGAACACGCTCGCTTGAGAAGTCCCAGAAAAAGCAGAGCTCACCACCGAGCCAATGGTTTGAGCGCTCACGCCGTATTTGTTAGCGTTTTGTCTTAAGATTTTGAGTTGCAATTGCGGTTGCGATTCGCTCGTGCTTGTATGGTAGCTCTCAACCTTGCCTTTTAATTCAGGGCTTTCTAATAAGAATTTTCTCAAATTCTCCACGCTTTTATCCACCGCTTCTTGAGAATGGGAGAACACAAAGGTTTGAAAGGGCGAACTATCCCCACCACCCCCTATAAGAGCAACTTCAGAAAGATTAATACTATCTAAACCTTTAGCTTCAGGCATGCTTCTCAACTCTTTCCTTAAAGCGCTCATCAACTCAAATTGCCCCAATTGATGCTCTTTTTTACGCTCTTTTAAAGGCTTGAGTTGTACAAAAATCTTCGCTCTAAAAGGGTTTTGCGAGGTGCCATAACCCACTTGCAAGGTGGTAAATTCCACTTCATCATGTTTTTCAATCGCTTCTTGAAAGATCTTACTCTTTTGTGTCATGTAATCTATGCTCACGCCCGGTTTAGCCTTAAGCCACACTTGAAACCTCCCCCTATCTTCTTTAAGCATGAAATCCATACCCAATTTAGAAGCCACAAAAAGCGAACCCACAAACACCAAAACCACCGCTATAAAGATAATGAGCTTGTGGTTTAATACCCATTGGAGCAATCTGGTATAACGAGACTCTAAAGCCTTAAAAAAAGGCTCACTCCACACATAAAAACGAGAATGCCTAGGATTGACCACGACTGAGCTTACCATGGGGATAATCGTAACGACCACCACATATGATAGAGCGATCGCTAAAGCCACCGTGATCCCAAAGCTTTGGAAAAAGCGCCCAATAATGCCTTTCATGTTCCCTATAGGCACAAACACAGAGAGCAGCATCGCTGAAATCGCTACTAGAGCAAAGCCAATTTCCCTCACCCCCTCATAGCTCGCTTTTCGTTTGTTCATGCCCATTTCTAGCTTTTTATGGATGTTTTCAATCACCACGATCGCATCATCAATGATAATCCCTATCGCTAGCGTTAAAGCCACCATGGTGAGCATGTTTAATGAAAAACCCATCCATTGAATGAGCGCAAAAGTCCCCATGATAGAAATAGGGATAGAGACCGCTGAAACAAGGGTGATCGTGCCGTTACGCAAGAACGCAAACACCACCAAAACCGCTAAAATCGCTCCTAAGACTAGGTCAAATTTCACGTCTTCAATAGAGGTGCGGATATAGCTCGTGGTGTCTAAAAAAGGCCTGATTTCATAGTTGGGGCTTATGGCTTGGATGTGTTTTAAGGCTTCATACACCCTATCCACGATTTCAATTTCATTCGCTCCCGCAATCTTTTGGATTTCTAAAATCACACCGGGTTTGTCTTTAAAGCTCGCAAAAGTGTTGTCTTCTTCCAAACCGATTTCAATTTTTGCAATATCCCCAAGACGCACATGATTACCCACTTGGATCTTTTCCACATCCGCCACGCTATAACTATTCGCATTGATTAAAATAGACAATTCCCTTTGGCTATTGACAATGCGCCCCCCATCAATTTCCACATTCTCCGCTTTAAGCGTGCTGAAAAGATCCGCATAAGTCAGGTTGTATTTATTCATCAAAGTGGGATCGGCATAAATCCTAATCTGACGCTCCCTAAAGCCGTTAAGTTGCACGCCCCCTACCCCATTGATTTTTTGGAGCATGGGTTTAATGGTGTTTTTAGCGTAATCGTTAAGGGTTGTAGCTGGCACGCTTGAACTGCTCACAAACAATGAAATAATAGCTTGGCTGTCGGTATCAAATTTATTGATAGAGGGTTTTTTAATGTTGGAGTCATCAAAACGCACCGAAGAAATTTTATTCACCACATCGTTTAGGGCTTCTTCATTAGGTTTTTCTAATTCAAATTCAATGACGACGATACTCACATTTTTAGAACTCGTGGAAGTAACCTTTTTGATCCCATCAATCCCCATCACCGCTTCTTCAATCTTATCGGTTACCTTACTCTCTATGATTTCAGCGCTAGCCCCAGGATAAGTCGTAGTAACCACCACCGTAGGCATATCAATTTTAGGGAAAAGCGCCACGCTCAATTTTTTAAAACCCATAGTCCCAAAAAAGACAATCGCCAAAGCAAACATCAAGGTCGTAATAGGACGATTAATCGCTGTTTTATACATCAAAATACCCTATTACTTCGTTTGGATAAACCCATCGCCAAAAAGCCCCACTGCCATAGGCTTAGATAAAAGGGCTTCAGCGCTCACTTTTCGTGTGTTTTCATCAACGGTGGGGTAAATCTTAGTGATTTTAATTTCATGTTGATTGGAATCCCCATCTATAGAATAAGTGTAAGTATCCCCTACTTTGACCGCATTAATATATTTAGAATCAAATTCAATGACTAATTTCCTGGCATGGCTGACTAATCTCAGTAACACCGTGCTGTTCGCGCTCACCCCCTCGCCCACTTGAATGTTTTTGCTCGCTATCACGCCATCAAAAGGAGCTCTTAAAATGGTTTTATTCAATACCGCAATAGAATAAGCGTAATCTGATTCCAAGCGTTTATAAGCAAATTCATAACTCTCTAGAGTGTTTTTATCCACAGCGCCCCCAATTTTGCTGTATCGTTGGTATTGCTTTTTAGCGAAAATGAGTTGTTGCTCGGTAGAATCGCTTTGGGCCTGTTTGTCTTGATTATACAAAAGCAACAAAACATCGCCCTTTTTGACCACGCTCCCCTCAGTAACCTTAATGCTATCCACAATCCCTGTGCTATCTAAGGTGAGTTTGGAATCTTGCATCGCTTTCACATTGAAAATCGCATACACTTTTTCGCCAGCTTCCATGCTCAAAAAACTCAAAAAAAGTCCTATTAAAATTTTTCGTATCATTTTCATTCCCTTAATGCACATAGTCGTCTATCTTATGCCCGCTGTTGAAAATGTAATTGGCTTTTTGCACTTCATAATTGTTGAGCGCTAAATTGTAAGCCACTTCCGCATCAAAGCGCGTGGTTAAACCCCTTAAATAGGTGGTGAAATCCACTAAATTAGCGTCGTATTTCCTTTTAATATTGGCAAAAGAAAGATTAGCCGCATCCAAACTAGCCTTAGAAGATTCAATCTTAGCTCTGGCAATATCAAGCGATTTTCTGTAAAGCTGTTCGTCTTTTTCTTGCTCTAATTTTTTATACGCTAAATTCTTTTCGTTCGCTAATTGACCTAGCATGATGGATTGTTTTTGCAAGCTCAAGCCTATATCATCAAAAATATTCAAAGTCGCAGTAACCCCAGCCGTATTTTGCTGATTGGGGTAGAAATTCCCAAAACGCCCTGTGGCATAAGCGGGTTTTTGGATCCAAAAAAGCCATGAGTCAAACACATCTATCTTGGGGTAATAATTGAGTTGCTTGTTTTGGTATCTGAGTGCAGAAATTTGCTCTCTTAAAGAAACTAAATCTTTTCGTTCTCTTAATTGCAAAATAGGCGCATCAATCGTGGTCTTTTTTAAATTTTTCACGCTAAGATTAGTGAGGTATTCCAAAGTCAAGCGGTTTTGCTCCAAAGCAAATTGCATGTCCAAAATATCGTATTCGCTCAAATTTCCTTGCGCTTTCAAGCTTTGCAAATCATCAATGGTCGTTAGCCCTTTATCATAGAGTTTGGTAACCCTTTTAATGTCTGTTTTGATTTGCTCTAATTTCTTTTGTAAAGCGATCATGCGAGCCAAATTATTAAAATACTCGTAGTATTGTTGCACCACTTGCAAAAATATGCTTTGGCGGTTATATTCTAAAGTGGCTACATTGGAGCGGTAAGTGGCAGACTTTTCTTTGACATTATTCACATCGCTAAAGCCGTTAAACACATTCAATTTGACTTGAGCTTGGAGTTCTTGGGTGTTATAATGCTTATATTCTGGAGTATCTCTGTTTTCATTTTTAAAGTTATAACTCGCGTTCAAAGTGGGCAAAAACATCGCTTTGGCGATGGTATGGTTTTTCATCGCTTGCTTGACACTGAGTTCTTGCGCTTGCAAACTGAGGTTAGTGGTAGCCCCCTTTAGCAATTCATAAAGCCCCAAAGCGGCTTTATCGCTTTTTTCATGGTATTTAGCGATCTCTTGATTGATCGTGGTCGCCGTTTCTTTAGGCGAGGATAAAAAATTCGGTGTTGCTTCTAAAGAACTTGTCGGCGGATCAATGAGCTTTAAATTCTTGTGGCTGTAATTGTTAAGGATTTGCTTGATTTCATCTGGGGTTTTAGAGGGGGTTTGCGCTAGAGTTAGAGTAACACACAAGCCCCATAAACTCGCATATCTTATAATAGTTTTCATCAAGCCCCCCTATCGCCTGGTTTTAGCATGCACTAATTGCACTAAATATTTTGCGTTTTCTCTGGGCAAATCCGGCAGCATCCCATGCCCTAAATTAAAAATATGCCCTTGATTGCCCATGACTTTTAAAATCTTTTCAACGCCTTCTTCCAAAGCGTTTTTATCATAGAGGCGGGTGGGCTCTAAATTCCCTTGCAAAACATATTTATCGCCTAAAATCTTTTTTGCTGTCTCTAAAGGCGTACCCCAATCCACGCCAAACACATCAAATTCCCCATCTATGCTATCAAAATAAGCGCCAATCCCTTTAGGGAAAAGGATAACCGGGATATGCGCATAGCGTTTTTTAAGCTCTTTAGAGATTTTTTTCAAATAATCCCAACTGAATTTCAAATACGCTTCTTTTTCTAAAGCGCTAGCCCATGAGTCAAAGATCATCACCGCATTGACCCCTGCTTGGATTTGAAGGCTCAAATACTCTATCAACTCAAGGCTTAATTTTTCTAAAAGCGCTTCTAAAACTTCAGGCTCGCTATAAAGCATTTTCTTGCTTTTGGCATACGATTTGCTCCCCTCGCCTTCTATCATGTAAGTCGCTAAAGTCCAAGGCGATCCGCAAAAGCCGATCAACGCTTTCTCTTTAGAAAGTTTTTGGCGCGTTTGAGAAATCGTATCATAGACATAGTTTAGTTGTTTATAAGCCCCAACTTTCAAGTTTTCCACGCTTTTTAAATCCGTAATCGTCTCTAAAAAATGCGGCCCCTTTTTGGGGATAAACTCCAAATTCAAGCCCATTTCCAAAGGCACTACTAAAATATCGCTAAATAAAATAGCCGCATCCACGCCTAAAATCTCTACCGGCTGTAAGGTAACTTCTGTGGCTAGATCGCTATTTTGACACAATTCCAAGAAACTCCCCGCTTTTTTACGGCTTTCTTGGTATTCGCTAAGGTAACGCCCCGCTTGTCTCATCATCCAAATGGGCGTGTAAGGCGTTTCTTTTTTAAAACATGCGTCAATGAAAATCATCATAAATCCTTAAAGGTTTGTCTAATTATTGTTTTTATACTCTATAGTTAGTTTTTAAAACGAATATTTTACCCTAAAAATCTAGTAAAATCATAAAAGGTGAAAGTGATACCGATAGAATAGATATTCAATCGTGGCGTGCCAAAGGCTTTAGAAAATTTGCTTTGGATAAAATAAAAAGGAATACCGCCCCTTGCTTCTATACTCAAGCCAAAATTTTTAGCCGCATTGAAAAACAACCCCACGCTCCCCACTGCTGATTGGATATTGAATTGATACTTATCAATCTTAGCCCCTAAAATTTGGAGCTGATAGCCTAAGGCGATTTTAGGGATAACCCACCCCTTAAAAAGCCTAACCCCAGCCATAAACCCAGCGCTCATGAAATACGAATCGCCCATTCCTGCATCCAAATACCCCCCTAATAAAGCGTTCTTTTTTAAAATATATCCTGCCTGAAAGCCTAAAGAAGCGTCATGGTAAGTTTTATCCATTAAAATAGGAGAGCGGTTTTTAGGGCGGATAGGGGATCTTTTAGTCGTTTGGGCATGCTGATAAAGATAGCCGATTTTAAAAGAGCCAAAATATTTTTTAGTAGGCTCTAAAGGTTTAAAGAAATTTAAATCCTTTTTGGCCAATAAAACCCCTTTCAAAAGGCTTAAGATTAAGAAAAATCTAAAAATCAAAGCTTTAATTCCAATTTTTGTTTGGAAAATTCTACAATCTTTCCATGGAATCTCGCATAAAGTTGCGCTAGAGAAATGCTGTTTTCATAAAGCGCTAAAGCGGCTTTTAAATTCTCTTGAACGCCTTTTTCAAAAAAATGTTGCAATTCGTCATAATCTTCTATCTCTATGCCTAATTTTTTTAAAAAAAGATAGCTGTATTTATCCACCACCATCACTTCTTTAGCACACGCATAGCATAAAATCGCATCCGCGCTTTCTTTACCAATGCCTTTTTGATCTAAAAGCCACTCTCTAGTTACTTCTTGTTTAAAATTTTCAAAACTTTGAAAGTCTTTTAAAATATTCTTACTCAAAGCAATCAGTCGTTTGGCTTTTTGGTTATAAAACCCGCTAGGGCGGACACACTCTGCAAGCTTTGAAAACTCTATAGAAACGATTTTTTTAAGATTGGTTTCATCATCATTTTCTAAAATAAAAGCGTTTTTTAGATTTTCTAAAGATTTCACAACGGCTTCAAATTTAGTGTTTTGCGTTAAAACCGCCCCTAATAAAGCTTCAAATTTCAAAGCGTTAGGCCACCACCAACTAGGGGCGTTTTTCAATAAATCCAAGCTCTTTAAAGCCTTTAAAATCTCAAAACTATCCAACACAATAACCGCCTATGATAAAAAGAAATCAAAAAGAGTATTTTATTGAAAAAGAAGCAAAAATTAAAGCGAAAAGCCAACGCTTAAAGCGTTAGCCCCATACAAACACCTTTCTTAAAACTAAGTTAAAAGCCTTAAGATATTTTGTTGAACGGTATTGGCTTGACTCATCGCATAGCTACCTGATTGCGCCAAAATGTTGTTTTTGTTGAAATTCGCGCTCTCTTCAGCGAAATCCACATCCCTGATTTGAGATTCAGCCGCTTTAACATTCACTTGAGTGATGCTGATGTTATTCACGGTGCTAATCATTTGATTTTGCACAGAACCTAAATCAGAGCGAACTTTATCCAACATTTTCATCGCAGACTCGGCAATATCAATCACCACCATCGCGCCTCTTAAGGTTGTAACCCCAGCTCCCAAGCTTTGGTTACCGCTAGCGATCACGGCGTTATAGTTCGCGCCACTGGCTGATTTGACATTAGCGTTAAAATTCCCGGTAACATCGCGCAAATTCACCGTGGTTTCCGCCACTTGAGATTCCCCAAAACCAATCGCTGTGAAGCCTAAATGTTGCGAGTCAGAAGCTGAAACGACATTGATGCTTTTAGCGTCTAATCGTGTGAGAGAAAGCCGCCCATAGTTAGTAGAGCCTTTTGTTAAATCCTGACCGCCATTAACCATCGTTAAAGCACTAGGCCCGTTACTGACGCTATCGGTTTTGATTTCAATCCCACGGCCATCTAAACTGCGCAAATTCAAGCGCCCGTTTTGATCCGTATAAGCTTCCACGCCGGTTTCTGAAGTAACCGCATTGATCGCTGCGACTAACCTTCCGTCTGAGTCGTTTTTCTTAATATCTGCAATATTGCCCAAATGAATCCCGTTTAAGGTTAAATTACTCAAACTTCCTGATTGGACCGCCACATCGCTCGTAGTGATAACATTCGCATAAGCCTTAACCCCTGTTTGGTTAGAGTTTTTGTTGATCACTTCTGCTAACACGCCGATCCCTGTGCCTGCTGAACTAGAGACTTTCACGCTCTCTAAAGTTACATCATTCACGCCATCCACTTGTTTAAAAGTCAAGCTAATATCCCCAGAAGCCGTGATTAACGCGCCTGTAGCGATACGAACCTGACCGATTTTATCGGAAGTGGTAGAGCCGATAGAAGCCTTAATGCTTTGGTTAGAATAAGCCCCTACTTGGAATTCTTTGTTAGTGAATTGACCAGACAATAACGCCTGCCCGTTATAAGTAGTCGTGTTACCAATATTATCTAAACCTTGAATCAAACGAACGATGTCAGATTGAATCGCTTTACGAGATTCCGTAGTTTGCCCGTCTTGAGCCGCTTGAGTCGCTTTAACCTTAACGGTGTCTAAGATTTTTAACTGCTCATCCATAGCCTTATCCGCAACCTGGATAATCCCCATGCCGTCATTCGTGTTGGCAATCGCTTGACCCAAACTGCTCGCTTGTGAACGCAAAGAATCCGCTACCGTCATGCCTGATGCGTCATCAGCCGCTTTATTAATCCTTAAACCTGAACTCAATCGCTCCAATGAAGTTTTAAGCGCATTTTGAGTGAGTGCGGATTGCACATGCGCATTCATCGCATTGATATTTGTATTGACCTGAAAAGCCATTGTTGTAACTCCTTGTTATAAAAAACCCAAAGGCATCCTTGCTTTTGGTTGGAACTATTATCGGTTAAAGTTTGAAATTTTAAAGGGCTTTATTTTTTAAAAATAAAATTAGGGGAATGAAAATGGGTTATAATAAAGAAAATTTTATTATTGATGAATGCAGACACCAATGGATACCATAAAAAACATTCCATTAAGGACTTTTGTTTCACTCTATAAAAGCTCACCAAAATGTGTTGTGTTGGCATCAATTACAGTGCTATTTATCGGCATTATTCCATCTATAAATATTCTTGTTATGATAAGATTGATTGATATTGTGGTAGACCTATTGCAAAATCATACGCATTTTGAATACAGCTTGCTGTTACCAACTTTGCTACTATGGGGAGTCTTGCTATTTTTAACGCATGTGTTCTCAGGAATTTTATCAAGCTTGCAAACCATTATTGCCGAACAATTTTCTATAAGCATCATCACTCAGCTTGCCAATAAACTCACACAGGTTAAAAATCTAAGTTTTTTTGAGGATAAAGACCATACTATCAAGCTTAACACTATCCATAATGGACTGCACATCCGCCCCCTAAATTATGTCAGTAATCTATTTTTTAACTTGCAACGCATTATAGGGCTTATTAGTCTATTTGGTATATTATTTTCTATTAGTATTTATCTACCCTTTATAATGATTTTTGCAACAGTGCCTTGCATTTTCATCTCCAACCATATAGCAAAAAAACATAGTGCTTCCATAGATAAGCTTCAAGACAAAAAAGAGAGCATACAAAATTATCTATATTCTGGACTAGATAACCAAAAGAACAAGGACAACCTATTATTTAACTTCATGCTAAATTTTCATCATAAATTTATTGAAAACAAAGAATTATATATCAATCATTTTGTGAAAATCGCCCAAAAAAACTTAATACTTACCATATATGCTGATATTTTAATCACTACTCTAAGTATCGCACTATTTTTTCTAATGGTTTTTATTATCCTTTCAAAATTAATTGGTGTGGGAGCAATTGCTGGGTATATCCAAGCATTTAGCTCTACCCAACAGCAACTACAAGATTTATCATTTTATGGAAAGTGGTTTTTTGCTATCAATAAATACTTTGAAAATTATTTCTGTATTTTAGATTACAAAATGCCAAAACCAGAAACACAAATCAGATTAGAAGAAAAAATCCATAGCATTACATTTGAAAATATTAGTTTCTCTTATCCTAATTCAAAACTTATTTTTGAAAACTTTAATCTCTCTTTACACTCTGATAAAATTTATGCACTAGTCGGCAAGAATGCTAGCGGAAAAACTACGCTGATTAAATTATTGTTAGGGTTTTATATCCCAAATTCAGGTCAAATTATTATCAATAACAAATACTCGTTACAGGATTTAGAGCTAAACAGCTACCACCAACAAATGAGTGCCATATTCCAAGATTTTTCTCTTTATGCTGGGTATAGCATTGATGATAATCTTTTCATGCAAAACAACCCCACAAGAGAGCAATTAAAGCAAAAGAGAGAAATGCTAAAATCTTTTGATGAAAATTTTCAAAATTGTCTTAATGATTATAGCAACGCATTATTTGGAACACAATATAATGGGGTAGATTTTTCTTTAGGTCAAAAGCAACGCATAGCTACCATAAGAGCCTTTTTAAAACCAAGTAATTGCATTGTTTTAGATGAGCCAAGCAGTGCCATCGATCCCATTATGGAAAAAGAGTTTTTAGATTTTATTTTTAAAAAATCGCAATCTAAAATGGCTTTAATTATCACACACCGCATGAATAGTGTCAAGCAAACTGATGAAATTATCGTGTTAGATCAAGGCAAACTAATAGAACAGGGCAACTTTGAAACCCTTATAAAGAAACAGGGATTATTTTACGAATTGTTTTTGAAACAACAATACTAACGAGCGGTTGAACGCTTCCTTGATTTTAAACGCTATTTCAAAAAATGTTTGGTTATTTTTAGGTATAATCTCAAAAGATTCAAATTTAAATAAGGGATACTACCATGTTTGGGAATAAGCAGTTGCAACTCCAAATCAGTCAAAAAGATTCTGAAATTGCGGAGTTAAAAAAAGAAGTCAATCTCTATCAAAACCTTTTAAATTTGTGTTTGCATGAAGGTTTTGTGGGTATTAAAAACAATAAAGTCGTTTTTAAGAGCGGGAATCTTGCAAGCTTAAACAATTTAGAAGAACAAAGCGTTCATTTTAAAGAAAATGCAGAGAGCGTTAATTTGCAAGGGGTTTCTTATTCTTTAAAAAGCCAAAATATTGACGGCGTGCAGTATTTTTCATTGGCTAAAAAAACAGGTTGTGTGGGGGAATACCATAAAAATGATTTGTTTAAGACTTTTTGCGCGAGCTTAAAAGAGGGCTTAGAGAACGCGCAAGAAAGCATGCAGTATTTCCATCAAGAAACAGGCTTGCTCTTGAATGCGGCTAAAAATGGCGAAGCGCATTCTACTGAAGGATTAGGGACCGTTAATAAAACGGGTCAAGACATTGAATCGCTTTATGAAAAGATGCAAAACGCCACTTCGCTAGCGGACTCTCTCAACCAACGGAGCAATGAAATCACTCAAGTCATTTCTTTGATTGATGATATTGCAGAGCAAACCAATCTCTTAGCCCTAAACGCCGCCATTGAAGCCGCACGAGCGGGCGAGCATGGGAGAGGGTTTGCGGTGGTGGCCGATGAGGTGAGAAAGCTCGCTGAAAAAACCCAAAAAGCCACTAAAGAAATCGCTGTCGTGGTTAAAAGCATGCAACAAGAAGCGAACGATATTCAAACCAACACCCACGATATTAATTCTATTGTAGGCTCTATTAAGGGTGATGTGGAAGAGCTTAAATCCACCGTGAAAAATAACATGATTGTCGCACAAGCCGCAAAATACACCATCTACAATATCAATAACCGGGTGTTTTGCGGTCTAGCCAAACTCGATCATGTGGTCTTTAAAAACAATCTTTATGGCATGGTCTTTGGTCTCAATTCCTTTGATATTACCAGCCATAAGAATTGCCGTTTAGGCAAATGGTATTATGAGGGCGCGGGTAAAGAAAACTTTGCTAACACTTCAGGCTATAGAGCTTTAGAAAGCCACCATGCGAGCGTGCATGCTGAAGCTAATGATTTGGTTAAAGCCGTTCAAGAAGACCACATTACCGATTCAAAATACCTAGAACATAAAGTGCATTTAATGGAAGATAGTGCTAAACATGTCAAAGAAAATATTGATAAGATGTTTTATGAAAAACAAGACGAACTCAATAAAATCATTGAAAAAATTCAAAAAGGCGAATGATTTTATTCAATGAAGTATTTTGATGTTTTCTAAATCCTTAGAAGCCCTACACCATGCCAAACGCTACCGCAAAAGAGAGTTGTTTGACCCTTTATTAAAGGATTACGCTTCTAATGATTATTTGGGTTTGAGCGTGAAAAAAGACTTGCTTCAAAACGCTTTTAATAAGCTCCAATCCTTTGTTTCTCATTCCCCCAAGGCTTCCATGCTAGTGAATGGCTACCACCCTTTGCATGCAGAATTAGAAGAACGATTAGCCAATTTGTTAGAATTTGAAAGCGCTCTTTTAGTGGGGAGTGGTTTTTTGGGTAATCTGGCTTTAATAGACACCCTTTTAGTCAAAAACGCCCTCTTATTCATGGACGAACACTACCATGCAAGCGGGATTTTTAGCACCAAAGCTAAACCTAATCAAGTGGTTTTTTTCTCGCACAATAACGCTAAAGATTTAAAACAAAAACTCTTTAACGCTCCTAAAAACAAGCTCAAATTCATAGCCATTGAGGGGGTTTATTCTATGGATGCGAGCGTCGCTCCTTATGATTTTTATGAGATCATTCAAGAGATTCCTAACGCTTTTTTAATCGTAGATGAAGCCCATAGTTTTGGGACTATCGGCGAAAATTTGTTGGGTTTTTTAGAATATTATCGCATCAAAGAAAAAGACAAAATCATTAAGCTCAGCACTTTTTCTAAAGCGCTTGCGAGCTATGGGGCATGTATTTTAGCCCCTTTACAAGTCATAGAGTTTTTAACCAATCGCGCTAAAAGCGTGATTTACACTACCGCTTTAAGCCTGTTAGACACCGCTTTAACTTTAGCCCATTTAGAATACTTTATCGCGCAAAAGCAAGAATTAAAAAATGAGCTTAGCAAACACCAACAGATTATTTTTGAAACCTTAGGCATTGAAACGCTTGCAGGATTTTTTACTTTAGAATTTGAAAACAATCCCGCTCTTTTAAACGCTCATCATTTTTTGAAAGAAAAAGGGTTTTTAGTGGGAGCTATCCGCCCCCCCACGGTTTCTAAACCCCTTTTACGAGTCTCTTTGTCCCTCAAAAACAGCCTAGAAGACACCAAAAAGCTTGCGAACACCCTTTTAGATTATTCTAAAATACAATCTTCTTTTAAGAGTGGTTAAATGCTAAAAAAGATTTTTTATGGTTTTATCGTTTTATTTTTGATTATCATAGGGTTGTTAGCCATTCTTATCGCTCAAGTTTGGGTAACTACGGATAAGGATATTGCTAAGATTAAAGATTATCGCCCGGGCGTCGCTTCACAGATTTTAGACCGAAAAGGGCGTTTGATCGCTAATATTTATGATAAGGAATTTCGTTTTTATGCGCGTTTTGAAGAAATCCCCCCACGATTTATTGAAAGCCTTCTAGCGGTAGAAGACACCCTCTTTTTTGAGCATGGGGGGATCAATTTAGACGCTATCATGCGCGCTATGATTAAAAACGCTAAAAGCGGTCGTTACACTGAAGGGGGTAGCACTCTAACCCAACAACTCGTTAAAAACATGGTGCTCACACGAGAAAAAACCCTAACCAGAAAGCTCAAAGAAGCTATCATCTCCATACGCATTGAAAAAGTCTTAAGCAAAGAAGAAATTTTAGAGCGTTATTTGAACCAAACTTTTTTTGGGCATGGGTATTATGGCGTGAAAACCGCAAGCTTAGGGTATTTTAAAAAACCCCTTGACAAACTCACGCTTAAAGAAATCACCATGTTAGTCGCCTTGCCCAGAGCTCCGAGTTTTTATGACCCTACCAAAAATTTAGAATTTTCACTTTCTAGGGCTAATGATATTTTAAGGCGGTTGTATTCTTTAGGCTGGATTTCTTCTAACGAGCTCAAATCCGCTCTCAATGAAGTGCCAATCGTCTATAACCAAACTTCCACGCAAAACATCGCTCCCTATGTCGTGGATGAAGTGTTGAAGCAATTGGATCAATTAGACGGGCTAAAAACTCAAGGCTATACCATAAAGATCACGATAGATTTGGATTACCAACGCTTAGCGTTAGAGTCCTTGCGTTTTGGGCATCAAAAAATCTTAGAAAAAATCGCTAAAGAAAAGCCAAAAACTAACGCATCTGATGAAGATGAAGACAACTTGAACGCCAGCATGATAGTTACAGACACGAGCACCGGTAAGATTTTAGCTTTAGTGGGGGGGATTGATTATAAAAAAAGCGCTTTCAATCGCGCCACACAAGCCAAACGGCAATTTGGGAGCGCGATCAAGCCCTTTGTGTATCAAATCGCTTTTGATAATGGCTATTCCACGACTTCTAAAATCCCTGATACCGCGCGGAACTTTGAAAATGGCAATTATAGCAAAAACAGCGAACAAAACCACGCATGGCACCCTAGCAATTATTCTCGCAAGTTTTTAGGGCTTGTAACCTTGCAAGAAGCCTTGAGCCATTCGTTAAATCTAGCCACGATCAATTTAAGCGATCAGCTTGGCTTTGAAAAAATTTATCAATCTTTAAGCGATATGGGGTTTAAAAACCTCCCTAAGGACTTGTCTATTGTGTTAGGGAGCTTTGCTATCTCGCCCATTGATGCGGCTGAAAAGTATTCTTTATTTTCTAATTACGGTGCCATGCTCAAACCCATGCTCATTGAAAGCATCACCAACCAACAAAACGAAGTCAAAACTTTCACGCCTATGGAAACCAAGAAAATCACTTCTAAAGAACAAGCCTTTTTAACCCTTTCAGTGCTGATGAATGCGGTAGAAAACGGCACAGGGCATTTAGCTCGCATTAAAGGTTTAGAAATCGCCGGTAAAACCGGGACTTCTAACAACAATATTGACGCTTGGTTCATTGGCTTTACCCCCACCTTACAAAGCGTGATCTGGTTTGGGAGAGACGATAATACGCCTATTAGCAAAGGAGCGACAGGGGGAGGGGGCGTTGTGAGCGCGCCTGTGTATTCGTATTTCATGCGCAATATTTTAGCGATTGAACCTTCTTTAAAAAGAAAGTTTGATGTCCCCAAAGGCTTGCGTAAAGAAATCGTGGATAAAATCCCCTACTATTCAACCCCAAACTCTATCACCCCCACCCCCAAAAGAACAGACGATAGCGAAGAACGCTTATTGTTCTAAGCCTACATGGCTATAGGGACTTTAATGTCTCCGTAATTGATAGAATCTTTAAAGATTTCTTCCACTTTAGAAACGAGAATACTCACCGCTTGATTGTCTAAAGACATTTTATGCAACCCTTCACTCAAAGCGTCCTTATCAAAAGAACGCGCGCGCACTAATGCAAACACTTCCTCATTGTTAGGATTGATATAAATGCCTAAACGATCCACATTCATCAAGCTATCATAAATGGGCTGTGTCATTTGGATAAACATTTCATTAGTGATTTTTTGCTTGATGCGGTTGGATTTAGAAAGGTAAGCCTCTTTGAGTTTATGCACAATATTTTGCGCCACTCTTATTGTCGCTCTCTTGGTAGCGATTTTTTCTATCTCTTCAGTTGTCTTACCATCCACAATGTGCGAGCTATCCACCCCTTGCGTGAGATACTGACTGCGATTTTGCAACATCCAATAAGGCACATCTTGCAAGAAAGAATTCCTTTGTGAAGTGTTTGGGCAAGTGCAAGCCTGCAACATCAAAACACCCAATCCGCATAAAACCAATTGCTTGCTTTTTAAAAAAGATTTTTCTAACACGCTATCCCCTTTGATTTTGATTTTACAGAGTGTAACACAAATCTTTAAGATTTTAAACAATAATTAGGTAAAAAATAAAAAAAAATAAAATGATTGAAACTTTATTAAAAAAAACCAACATGCAGTTAAGCATTAGAATAAGCCGGGTTCTGTCAATGGATGGCCATTTATCTGGGAAATATTTTGCAATATTCCTCAAGCGAAGCGTGTATCAATTTAGACTTACCATGCGCTTCTTGCTACAAATTGGGTTTGCCTAAACAAGCTAAATTGCTTTAGCTCTGGTGGGCTCTTACCCCACCCTTTCACCCTTACCTTAAAAAGGCGGTTTGCTTTCTGTGGCACTTTCCCTTAGCTTGCGCTAGCCATCCGTTAGATGGAATTTTGTCTAATGTAGCCCGGACTTTCCTCTATTCTAAAATAGCGACCATCTTCTAATGCGTTAATATATTAGAAAAAAGCAGCTTTAAAAGAGTTTAAAAACTAAGGGTATAGAGAATATTTTTATTATTCTCATAGCTCACAAGGACAAGCTCATTATCCCTAAACCCACAAGCGCTGATATTTTTAATCTCTTTAGGCAATCCATAAACTTCAAGGATCTCTTCTTTTGTAGGGTCTATGACTAAAAGCGTGTTAAATTCCTTACTGAACGCATAAAGCTTATTATCCTTTAAAGCTAGCGCGCTGATGACTAACTCGCCCAGTTTCCTTTTTTCTTTAAGTTTGGCATTACCTAGTTCAAGTAAAAACTCCCCATGCACCTGTTTGTCGCTATTGAGCATGGAGATAATGATCAAATCCTTATAACGCTTGTTAGGAGCGGTGGCTAAATAAGTGAATTTAGCCCCTCTTCTTACAGCGCTAACATAATAGTTTTTCGCCCTAGAAGTTTTTAAGCGGCTGCGTTCCACTTCATCAAAAGAGTTAGCCCCCTCTAAAAAATAAGGGAAGTTTTTAAGTGCATTGGCGTTTTTGTTAGGAGTGATTTCTACGCTCGTTTTATTATTGCCCATGATCACAATGTTTTCATCTTCGTTAAAATCCGCCCCCACAAACGCCCCCACCGTCGCGCTATAATAACTATCCAACACCATGTAGCTATGAATGGTTTTCAAATCGTTACTTACAAGATAAAGCCCTTGGTTTTCTGTGGTAAGGATCGCCTTGTCTTCATTGAAACTCAAATCCGTGATCGCTCCATTCAATTTCAAAGAAAGCTCTTCTTTTTTCTCAATTTTCAGCGATTTTGCGATTTCTAGAGGCGAATGCTCATAATCATTATCTTTAGGCAAAGCGCTCAATTTCAAAGGCTCGCCTACATCTCTTCTGCCCAAAACGCTTCTTGGGAATTTCAAATGATCCCAATTCTCCATAGACCAGACCGATTCTTTCAAATTCCACGAAAAACGCACGGGATCGCTTTGCCCTATGTAAGGGAAAGGCCCAGTAGAAACAAACGCCTGTATTGCATTAGAACCCACCACCATAAAGAAAACATAAAAAGCGCTTTTTTGGAGCGCATTTAACAAACGATCTTTAAAAGGTTGGGCATTAGGGGCAAAAAAGAGTAAAACCCCTAAAAGCGTTATCACGCTAAAAAAGACAAAAAGCGCCCAAAACTGCGTGTGCAAGCCTAAAATAGCGAGCGCGAAGCCCTGCCCCACATCTTCTAAAGCATGGCTACCGGTATGATAAAAGCTCTCATACAGCCCGCTACTAGCCATAAGTAACAGCAAAGCAATGTATTTAGGTTTAAACCCAAAACGCACCACCAAAAGCGCCACCGCCCCTATTAAAATCATGTTGATGCGTTGCGCCCAGCAAAAAATACAAGGCGAATCTTTCAAAACATAACCAAAATAAAAATTCGCCAAACCCACAGGAAAGATCAAAATCCCTAAAACCGCCAAAGAAAAAAGATTATAAAATCGGGTTTCTTTATTCATGTATCCCCCTTATAGATTCATGTTAGGCAAAACGCTAGAGCTATGGGCTATAAAAATAATAAGCTCCACTAACCACACCACAACCAAAATCCCAAACGCCCAATTTTCTTTTTCAGGCTTTTTTAACGCTATCCAAATAGCGGCTAGACTTAAAATCAGTCCTAAAAACTCCATGCCGTTCCTTAAAATTTTCGTAGGATTATACTCAAAAACAAACTATTTAATAAATAAAAAAATATCTAGTGGATAACTTTTGAGAAAATTATATTAAGGGAGAAAGCCCTATTTATCCCACTAGCGCGAAAAACTCCGTCCTTTAGGGCGGAGATGTAAGCGTTTAGCCGTTAGGCTATTTGAATATCGTTTCACCTAGATCCATTCGCTTTTTAGCGCATTCTATTAAAAATCAAAGTTAGCTAATTTAATGCGGTGTTTCTTGCTCTTGTATGTATTGCTTAATCATCTCTAAAGGCGCTCCCCCACAACTCCCAGCGAAATAACTAGGCGACCATAAATGCTTCCCCCACAAACTAGCTTCAACGCTTTTGAAATGGTGTTGTCTAGTCAAACGACTGCTAACGCCTTTTAAAGAATTAACTAACTTGCTCACGCTCACTTTTGGAGGGTAGTTGATAAGCAAATGCACATGATCGCTCTCCCCATCAAATTCTACCAATTCGCTCTCAAAGTCCTTACACACTTTAGCAAACACCGATCCTAAAAAATCTATCACTTCCTTGTTGAACGCTTTACGCCGGTATTTAGTAACAAATACCAAATGCGCATGCATTAAAAAAACACAATGTCTTCCGTGTCTCATATCATCAATTTTTTTCATAGACCTATTTTAACAAAAAGAGGTTAAAATACTTCTATGAAAGTCAATAAGGGTTTTAAATTCCGCTTGTATCCCACTAAAGAACAACAAGATAAGTTGCAACACTCTTTTTTTGTCTATAATCAAGCTTATAATATTGGCTTGAATTTACTGCAAGAGCAATATGAAACAAACAAAGATTTACCTCCCAAAGAAAGAAAGTGGAAAAAATCAAGCGAGTTAGACAAAGCGATTAAACACCACTTGAACGCTAGGGGGTTAAGCTTTAGTAGTGTGATAGCCCAACAAGCACGCATGAATGTTGAAAGGGCTTTAAAAGATGCTTTTAAAGTTAAAAACAGGGGCTTTCCTAAATTCAAAAACTCTAAATTCGCCAAACAATCTTTTTTGTGGAACAATCAAGGCTTCTCTATCAAAGAGAGCGATGATGAGCGCTTCAAGACATTCACTCTGATGAAAATGCCTTTACTCATGCGCATGCATAGAGACTTCCCCCTAATTTTAAAGTGAAACAAATTAGTATCTCTTGCAGCCATAGAAAATATTTCGTTAGTTTTAGCGTGGAATACGAACAAGACATTACTATCATCAAAAACCCTAAAAATGGTGTGGGGCTAGATTTGAATATCCTTGATATAGCTTGTTCTTGTGGCATAAACAACCATGAAAAACTAACGGACTTTAAGCAATACCAAACAGACATGAAAGAATTACTAGGGATAGAAATAGATGAAGAGTTGGATACTAAACGACTTATCCCTACTTATTCCAAATTGTATTCTTTAAAAAAATACTCTAAAAAATTTAAAAGATTGCAAAGAAAACAAAGCCGTAGGGTGTTAAAGTCTAAACAAAACAAAACCAAATTAGGAGGTAATTTTTACAAAACGCAAAAGAAATTAAACCAAGCCTTTGACAAGTCTAGTCATCAAAAAACAGACAGATACCATAAAATCACAAGCGAACTTTCAAAGCAATTTGAATGGATAGTAGTTGAAGATTTGCAAGTAAAAAACATGACTAAAAGAGCTAAACTCAAAAATGTTAAACAAAAGAGTGGTCTTAATCAATCTATCTTAAACGCTTCATTCTATCAAATCATCTCTTTTTTAGACTACAAACAACAGCATAATGGCAAATTGTTAGTGAAAGTTCCCCCACAATATACGAGTAAAACTTGCCATTGTTGTGGGAATATCAACCACAAGCTTAAATTGAATCACAGGCAATATTGGTGTTTAGAATGCGGGTATAGAGAACACAGAGACATCAACGCTGCGAACAATATTTTAAGCAAAGGGTTAAGTCTTTTTGGGGTAGGAAATATCCATGCAGACTTTAAAGAACAAAGCCTTTCGTGTTAGTGTCCATTAGGGCGCTTTAGTTAGGAAGCTCCTTGCTTTAGCAAGGGGCGGTTTCACTTAGCGTTCAAAGAAGTTTTTGGAGAATTTTTTGCATCAATTAGAGATTAAAACTTTAGGGCAGGTTTTCACCCCTAACAATATAGTGGATTTCATGCTCACTCTCAAACACAATCATGGGAGTGTTTTAGAGCCAAGCGCGGGCGATGGGAGTTTTTTAAAGCGTTTAAAAAAGGCTGTAGGGATTGAAATCGATCCTAAAATCTGCCTTAAAAATGCCCTTTGCATGGACTTTTTTGACTACTCTTTAGAAAATCAATTTGACACCATTATTGGCAACCCGCCCTATGTCAAGCACAAGGATATTGCGCCAAGCACGAAAGAAAAACTCCATTACGGCCTTTTTGATGAAAGGAGTAATCTCTACTTGTTTTTCATAGAAAAAGCGATCAGGCATTTAAAGCCTCAAGGTGAATTGGTTTTCATCACCCCAAGGGATTTTTTAAAATCCACTTCCAGCGTGAAATTAAACGAATGGATTTACAAAGAAGGCACGATAACGCATTTTTTTGAATTAGGCGATCAAAAGATTTTCCCAAACGCCATGCCTAATTGCGTGATTTTTCGTTTTTGTAAGGGCAATTTCAGTAGAATCGCCAACGATGGTTTGCAATTTGTGTGCAAAAAAGGCATTTTGTATTTCCTCAACCAATCTTACACGCAAAAATTAAGCGAGATTTTTAAGGTTAAAGTGGGGGCAGTGAGCGGGTGCGATAGAATTTTTAAAAATGAAAAATACGGGAATTTAGAATTTGTCACCTCAATCACCAAAAGAACCAATGTTTTAGAAAAAATGGTTTTTGTCAATAAACCTAATGATTATTTACTCCAACATAAAGACAGCTTGATGCAAAGAAAGATTAAAAAATTCAATGAAAGTAATTGGTTTGAATGGGGGAGAATGCATCACATATCCCCTAAAAAACGCATTTATGTCAACGCCAAAACGCGCCAAAAAAACCCCTTTTTCATCCACCAATGCCCTAATTATGACGGCTCTATTTTAGCGCTATTCCCTTATGACCAAAACTTGGATTTACAAAACCTCTGCGACAAACTCAACGCTATCAACTGGCAAGAATTGGGCTTTGTGTGCGATGGGCGTTTTTTGTTTTCGCAGCGCTCTTTAGAAAACGCTCTTTTGCCTAAAGACTTTTTCAATTTAGGATAAAACTTGTTAGAAACTTTGCAATTAAACCCTGAGCAAAAAAAAGCGGCTTCGGCTTTACAAGGGCATAATTTAGTCATTGCGAGCGCTGGCACAGGAAAGACTTCTACGATTGTGGGGCGCATTTTATACCTGCTTGATAACGGCATCAAGTCTGAAGAAATCTTGCTTTTGACTTTCACCAATAAAGCGAGTAATGAAATGATCGCCAGGGTGGCTAAATATTTTAAATTAAGCTCCAAAATTGAAGCGGGCACTTTCCATGCGGTAGCGTATCGCTATTTAAAAGAGCATTACCCAAACTTAAGCCTGAAGCAACCCAAAGAATTGAGAAAACTTTTAGAAAGCATTGTGGACACTAAAAACGCGCTAACAGATGACGATAAAAAGCCCTACACTTCACAGCATTTATACGCCCTCTATTCTCTTTACACTAACGCTCTAAAACAAGAAGATTTTAGCGCATGGCTTTCTAATAAAAACCCTGAACACGCACCATACGCCGCCTTTTATGAAAACATTTTGGAAGAATTTGAAAACACTAAAAAAAAGCATAATTATATTGACTATAACGACTTACTGCTGTTATTTAAAAAAGCGATGCTAGAAAGACCTAGCCCTTATAAAGAAGTGCTTTGCGATGAATTTCAAGACACTAACCCCTTACAAGAATCCATTTTAGACGCTATCAACCCTCCTAGTTTGTTTTGCGTGGGCGATTACGATCAGAGCATTTACGCTTTTAATGGGGCGGATATTTCTATCATTTCTAATTTCACTCAAAAATACAAAAACGCCCAGGTTTTCACGCTCACTAAAAACTACCGCTCTTCTAAAGAGATTTTAGATCTCGCTAATCAAGTGATACAGCACAATGAGCGCATTTACCCTAAAAATTTAGAAGTGGTGAAATCAGGGAAATTCAATAAACCCACGCTTTTAAATTACAACGACAATATCGCGCAATGCCAAGATATTGCTAAACGCATTGTCATGCGAAAAAATTTTAAAGAAGTGGCGGTGCTTTTTAGGAATAACGCCAGCGCGGATCAATTAGAAGCCGCTTTAAGATCCCACAACGTGCCAAGCAAACGAAAAGGGAGCGCGAGCTTTTTTGAATCCAAAGAAGTGGCGTTAGCGTTAGATATTTGCATGCTGCTATTTAACCCTAAAGACATTATGGCAGCAATCCACATTTTAAGCTATATCAGCGATATTGGCTCTAACACCGCTAAAGACATTCATGAAGCCTTAATGCTTTTAGGCAATGGCGATCTCAAATTGGCCTTAACTCAGCCCAATCAAGAAGCCAAAATTTACACGAAGAAAAAAGAAATCACCTCTATGGGGCTTTTTGAAGAAATTTTTGCCCTAGAAAACAGCTCAAGGTTTAATAGCGTGATAGACAAGGCGTTTTATTCGCACCCGGTATTGATGCACCCTAAAATCTCACTCAATGGGGCTAAAATGCTTAGCGATTTTTTCATTCTTTATACCAAAGCCCCTACCCATTCCCCTAGCGCTTTAGTCAAACACATTCTAGAAAGCGTGTTTTTTCAAACCTTTAAAACACGCCTTTTAAAAGAGCGCTCTAAAAATAAGGACGGATCTTATAACGAATTTAAAAAACTCCAAGCGCAAAAACGCTTCAATGAAAAAATGGACTTGCTGAGTTCTTTAGCGAGAAATTACCAAAATTTAGGGCGTTTTTTAAACGGCACTTTAATAGGTGCTAATGAAGCCACGCAAGGCGAGGGCGTGAATTTATTGAGCGTGCATGCTTCTAAAGGCTTAGAGTTTAAAGACGTTTATATTATAGATTTAATGGAAGGCCGTTTCCCTAACCATAAGCTCATGAATACCGGTGGGGGTATTGAAGAAGAGCGGCGGCTTTTTTATGTCGCTATCACAAGGGCTAAGGAAAATTTATGGCTTTCTTATGCGAAAAACGAATTGAGGGAAAACGCCAAACCCAAAGAGCATAAGCCCTCGGTGTTTTTGTATGAAGCGGGGCTTTTGAAGCCTGATTCAAAATAAAATTGATTTTTGTATTGTTTGTTTAATGAGTATTATAATGGGATTTTTATGAGATGTAAGAAAAATACAAAAAACGCTAGCAACCATAGATTTAACTCTAGCTTGCACTAGAGCCAAAATTTTAGTATAATGGTGTCGCTAGGACCATTAAAACTATGATCACTAATAGTAATTTCATAGTCGGTTATCTCCTTTCCGGGGTAACCACCCACTATTACCCCAAACCCTAACATGCTCCAAATTTTCGCAACAAAAGAGAAACCTAGAAATTATTATTTGCGTTGGTGCGATTATAGTTTAAAAAACCTAGAAAGATGTTGAAAGTGTGTTTTTTATAATCAACAATCAAAGAGATTGACGCTAGTCAAAAAATACAAAAAAACGCTAGCAACCATAGATTTTAACTCTAGCTTGCGCTAGAGCCAAAATTTTAGTATAATGGCGTTGCGATGGCCATTAAAACTATGATTACTAATAGTAACTTCATAGTTGGTTATCTCCTTTCTGGGATAACCACCCACTATTATCCCAAACCCTAAACATGCTCCAAATTTTCGCAACAAAAGAGATAACTTAAAATGACTATTTGCGTTAGCGTGATTTTACATTAAAAAACTTAGAAATGCTAAAAAGCGTTTTTAAAACCCCCCAAAATTTAAGGCTAATCCCCTATGAAATCCCGTTTTTTTTTTTTTTGTAAAAAGCGTCTCAATTGTTGTAACTTTATTTCCTTTATAAGGGGTCTTTAAGGGGGTTTTTAAGGTTAGTTTAATTTTCATTATGTGAGAATATCACAATTACATCTAACAATTTGTATTACTAAACATTATTTACAAGCTCTGATGTAACTAAATCCCAAATTTAATCTCAATCAAGGAGCATCCCATTGATAAGGAAAATTATGATAAAGAAGAATAGAACGCTGTTTCTTAGTCTAGCCCTTTGTGCTAGCATAAGTTATGCCGAAGATGATGGAGGGTTTTTCACCGTCGGTTATCAGCTCGGACAAGTCATGCAAGATGTCCAAAACCCAGGCGGTGCTAAAAGCGACGAACTCGCCAGAGAGCTTAACGCTGATGTAACGAACAACATTTTAAACAACAACACCGGAGGCAATGTCGCAGGGGCGTTGAGTAACGCTTTCTCCCAATACCTTTATTCGCTTTTAGGGGCTTACCCCACAAAACTCAATGGTAACGATGTGTCTGCGAACGCTCTTTTACAGGGTGCGGTAGGCAGTGGGACTTGCGCGGCTGCAGGGACGGCTAATAGTAGCTCTCTTGATAATAGTCAAAGCGCTTGTACCGCTGCGGGCTATTACTGGCTCCCTAGCTTGACTGACAGGATTTTAAGCACGATCGGCAGCCAGACTAACTACGGCACGAACACCAATTTCCCTAACATGCAACAACAGCTCACCTACTTGAACGCGGGGAATGTGTTTTTTAATGCGATGAATAAGGCTTTAGAGACAATGAATAAGAATGGAACTAGTAGTGCTAGTGGAACTAATGGTGCGACTGGTTCAGATGGTCAAACTTACTCCACACAAGCCATCCAATACCTTCAAAACCAACAAAATATCCTCAATAACGCAGCGAACTTGCTCAAGCAAGATGAATTGCTCTTAGAAGCTTTCAACTCCGCCGTAGCCGCCAACATTGGGAATAAGGAATTCAATTCAGCCGCTTTTACAGGTTTGGTGCAAGGCATTATTGATCAGTCTCAAGCGGTTTATAACGAGCTGACTAAAAACACCATTAGCGGGAGCGCGGTTAATAGCGCTGGGATAAATTCCAACCAAGCCAACGCTGTGAACACGCGTGCCAGTCAGCTCCCTAACGCTCTTTATAACGCGCAAGTAACTTTGGATAAAATCAATGCGCTCAATAATCAAGTGAGAAGCATGCCTTACTTGCCCCAATTCAGAGCCGGTAACAGCCGTTCAACGAATATTTTGAATGGGTTTTACACCAAAATAGGCTACAAGCAATTCTTCGGGAAGAAAAGAAATATCGGCTTACGCTATTACGGCTTCTTTTCTTATAACGGAGCGAGCGTGGGCTTTAGATCCACTCAAAATAGCGTAGGGTTATACACTTATGGGGTAGGCACAGATGTGTTGTATAATATCTTTAGCCGCTCGTATCAAAACCGCTCTGTGGATATGGGCTTTTTTAGCGGTATCCAATTAGCCGGCGAAACCGTCCAATCCACGCTCAGAGATGACCCCAATGTGAAATTGCATGGGAAAGTCAATAACACGCACTTCCAGTTCCTCTTTGACTTCGGTATGAGGATGAACTTCGGTAAGTTGGACGGGAAATCCAACCGCCACAACCAGCACACGGTGGAATTTGGCGTAGTGGTGCCTACGATTTATAACACTTATTACAAATCCGCAGGGACTACCGTGAAGTATTTCCGTCCTTATAGCGTTTATTGGTCTTATGGGTATTCATTCTAAGAAAGGGGGGAAGAGACAAACATGAAACAAAATTTAAAGCCATTCAAAATGATTAAGGAAAATTTAATGACACAATCTCAAAAAGTAAGATTCTTAGCCCCTTTAAGCCTAGCGTTAAGCTTGAGCTTCAATCCGGTGGGCGCTGAAGAAGATGGGGGCTTTATGACCTTTGGGTATGAATTAGGTCAGGTGGTCCAGCAAGTGAAAAACCCGGGTAAAATCAAAGCCGAAGAATTAGCAGGCCTGTTAAACTCTACCACAACAAACAACACCAATATCAATATTGCAGGCACAGGAGGTAATGTCGCTGGGACTTTGGGTAACCTCTTTATGAACCAATTGGGCAATTTGATTGATTTGTATCCTACTTTGAATATCGCTAGTGTTCAACAATGTGGTAGTAACGGCACAGCCGCTAGTGGTACGACCGCAGCTGCCGCTACTAACAATAGCCCTTGTTTCCAAGGCAACCTGGATCTTTATAAGGAAATGGTTAGTTCTATCAAAACCTTGAGCCAGCAAATCAAAAACAATATTTTTCAAGGCAACAACAACACCACGAGCCAAAACCTCTCCAATCAGCTCAGCGAGCTTAACACCGCTAGCGTTTATTTGACTTACATGAACTCCTTCTTAAACGCCAACAACCAAGCGGGTGGGATTTTTCAAAATAACACCAATCAAGTTTATGGGAATGGGGTTACCGCCCAACAAATCGCTTATGTCCTAAAGCAAGCTTCAATCACCATGGGGCCAAGCGGTGATAGCGGGGCTGCGCAAGCGTTTTTGGATGCCGCTTTAGCGCAACATGTCTTCAACTCCGCTAACGCTGGGAATGATTTGAGCGCTAAGGAATTCACTAGCTTGGTGCAAAACATCGTCAGTAATTCTCAAAACGCTTTAACGCTAGCCAACAACGCTAACATCAGCAATTCAACCGGCTATCAAGTGAGCTATGGCGGGAATATTGATCAAGCGCGCTCTACCCAACTATTAAACAACACCACAAACACTTTGGCTAAAGTTACCGCTTTGAATAACGAGCTTAAAGCTAACCCATGGCTTGGGAATTTCGCTGCCGGTAACAGCTCTCAAGTGAATGCGTTTAACGGGTTTATCACTAAAATCGGTTATAAGCAATTCTTTGGGGAAAACAAGAATGTGGGCTTACGCTACTACGGCTTCTTCAGCTATAACGGTGCGGGCGTGGGTAATGGCCCTACTTACAATCAAGTCAATCTGCTCACTTATGGGGTGGGGACTGATGTGCTTTACAATGTGTTTAGCCGCTCTTTTGGTAGCCGAAGTCTTAATGCGGGCTTCTTTGGGGGGATCCAACTCGCAGGGGACACTTATATCAGCACGCTAAGAAACAGCCCTCAGCTTGCGAATAGGCCTACAGCGACGAAATTCCAATTCTTGTTTGACTTAGGCTTACGCATGAACTTTGGTATCTTGAAAAAAGACCTAAAAAGCCATAACCAGCATTCTATAGAAATCGGTGTGCAAATCCCTACGATTTACAACACTTACTATAAAGCTGGCGGCGCTGAAGTGAAATACTTCCGCCCTTATAGCGTGTATTGGGTCTATGGCTACGCCTTCTAAAAAAGCTCAAGGCCTTTTATAGGCTTTGATTGAACCCTTTAACCCCCACTTTAAAAACAACTTAAACCCTTATTAAATAATCAAATAATGGAATTGACCCCCCCTAATAACGCTTAAAAATAAGAACGCTTTATTAAAAGCTACCACTCACAAAAAGCTTAACATTCAAGGCTTATTGAGATTTTAAAACGCTTGATTAAAAACTTTTAAAAAACTTTAGCGCTTCAAAATTTTTATACTTAGAAAAACAACCCAAAATATTTATCAAATGTTGTCAAATATTGAGATTACCCCCTAATAACGCTTTAATGGCGAAAGCGCTCAAACGCTAAAGATATTTAGAATTTCTGTGGTTTAAAACTTTATTTTGTAAATCTTATGGTAAAACCCATTTTTAAGGGGATAAGGGGCATTTTGAAACCCCCCCAAAACTAAATCCCCCTAACCTCTAGGAAGCACTTTTAAGAAACTCTCGCTTGCTTGCACAGACTCTTTAGTATTGATTGTAAAAAATACTAAAAATATTTTTTATCATCATGCTCAATTGGAGCAAAGTAAAAACATTGAATAAATGGGTTGGGAGAATGCAAGCGGACGACACTCCGTTAGGAGACACCACCATGAAAATTATTTTTATAGCGATAGTTTTAGTAGTAATCTTAACGCTACCACTTGATGAAAATCAAAACTTCAGCGTGAGGTTGGTCATCATGTAACTTCTGTCTTGGTAATTGGCGCTGAAATCGCCATCAGGATTATTGAACTTGGGCGCTCCAAAATACCCTGCTTGATACCCTTTATTGATCCTGGCCCCATAATAAGTGATCCTAAAGTTAAGGAGAACCGATTCAGTGAACGCATAGCTCGCATTGAATTGCACGGAATATTCATTAGCTCTCCCCACTTGCCCTAACGCATTTTTATTCGCATGAGAGACGCGCCCAAAAACATGCCATGCAAAACGCTTATGAATCCCTCCAACAGAAGTGTAAAAAGTGAAAGTGTTCGCGTTAGTGACCGCATCAGCCAGCCCATCATAAGCCGTATTATCCCAAAAATCATAGCCGATCATTCCGGCATGCCTAGTCGTTATTGAGATTTCATTACCGATATAGGAAGTGTTGTTACCCCTTGGCATCGTGTGAGAGCCTAAAAAAGCGTCTGAATTGCCAAAGGTGTTATAAAAGCCAATGGACCAGTTGAAATTATCCCACCAAAAAACCTGGCGGATATTTAAAGTAACGCCATTCCTTCCTAACAACGAGCCATGGGGCGTGCTGTCTTCTAAACTATAAGTGTTTGTTTCTGGGTTATACCACCCCCTATAGTATAAAGGGAAGGTCGTCATGATCATACTTTGAGAGCGAAAGCCCACATTTTCAAAATTCCTATTCGTGTCATAAACTAGCTTAAAACCGGGAGCGTTATAAGTCTTAGGCGCAAAATAATAAAAAAATTGAGCGTCTAAGCCTTTATAAGAATAGGTTGTGGTGATCCCATGCCAGCCATAATTAATGAAATCGTTGCTGTTACTAGGGTTGCCTCCCTTTTTCAAATAAGGCACGGTCGCAAAAAACTCATAAATCCAAGAGTTAAACGCCAAACCTCTCCCAAAAGAGCTCCACCACCAAAACCTTAACCTTTGCGTTTCAGTCTTATAGGGCTGATAATACACTTCCCACCCTTGATTCGAACCGCTCATGAAATCAATATTCGCTTCATAGCGCCCCGCCTTAAACCCAAAAACATCTTTGTAATCGTATCGTAAAAAAGCGGTATCCACCACATAAGGCCTTGCATGATAGCTCGCTGATTGAGAAGTCCCCGCATAAGCAGGGCCAAGATACTTATTAAAAAAGTATCCATGATAGCCCCCAATGAAATTCTCTACAATTGAGCCAAAAACCTTCCCGTTAGCCTGGTTAATATAATATTTAGTCTTATCGTAAGGAATGGCTGCAATCGCCCCACCCAAAGAAACAGAAAGCCTGTGGTTTTCGGTGCCTTTAGGGAGTAAATTGACTTTGACTTGCGCTAAAGTAACAATATCTATAAAACTTTCAGTAGGATAAATCCCTTTTTTGGTATTGATTTGAGAATTGTTAAAACCAATCTTAGAAAAGTTCTCCACACGACCACTAAACCGATAATCAAAAGCTTCTACAGGACATAATAAAAACGATAAAAGCGATAAAGAAGAAGTCAAAAAATACTTTTCTTGCCTCACTAAACTCTCCCTAATTTTAATTGTATGATCTTTTTTGTTGAGATTATAATTATAATCAAAAAAAAAAAAAACAGCATGAAGTTAAGATATTAATTAAAACCCACAACCCTATTTTACAAAGAAAAACCCTTTATTGTAAATTGGTTTAAAATTAAAGGATTAAAATCATATATTTGTTACTTCTAAAGAATGTTTTATTTTTGATTAGATCCGCTACCCATGAAATCCTCATTTTTTAGCTTTATTATTAAAACTTATAATAAATTTCAAATCTAGCGTTAAAGCCAGGCTCTGCCATGCCCCTTGCGTATTTGTCTTGATTGGGTTCATCAGGGCTCATCACCGGGCTTGCTTGATCAATATATTGTTGGTTAAAAACATTGTTAAACACCGCATTCAGGCTCAACCCTTTGAGTTTTTTATAAGTAGGCTTGTAAGTGATAAAGAAACTGCTCACCCCATAGCCGGGCTTATGCACATGAAAAATCCCGGGCGTTTTAGGGCAATTGCTAGGCCGTCTGTCAATATCCGTAGGGCCGTTACGATAAGGGCTATAAGAGCAATAACTCAAATCCGTAACAAAGCGTGAAAGCCAAGTGATGCTAAGGCCGGTGCGTGGGATTTTATAACTTGCCGTTAAAATAAACACATTGCCGGTCGTGGCCGCCAATTCATACACATCAGCGATCAAACGCCCCTTTAAAGAAGGCCATGATCGCGCCACGCTCAAGCCTAAAGAAAAACCCTTGTATTTAGCCGTCCCTGAAATTTCATAACCCGGCACATAAATAATATCTTGCGCGGGCAAGTTGGTTACAAAAAGCGTTGAAGAAAATTGGTTGATGTAATTAGAAATCAATTGGATAAAACCGGCAGCCCTGAAATCAAAATACTGACTGCTGTATTCGGTGTTAAATTCCGCATTTTGCCCAATTTCTGGTTTTAAATTGCGGTTATAGCGCAAATTATCTTGACGCATCCACACCAAACCTCCAGGCATAGGGCCTCTAGTTACATACGCGTAAGAAAGCCTGAAATTCAAATTTTCTAAAGGCGAGACGTTTAAAGCTGCGCTAGGGCTAAACCCTTGAGTTATGTGCAATTGCCAGTCTTTATCCACTAAAGTATAAACGTCATAACGAGTCCCTGCCCCTAAAGTTACCATAGGATGCAAAGTGTAATTCGCTTGCGCATACACCCCAATTACATTCGCCGTAGCGCCATTTCGTTGGCAGCGCCCGTTCATGTTAGGATCATTGGGTTCTGTAACCCTTAAGCATGCATCAGGGGCATCGCCCGGTTTGACTAATTCGCTATTAGGGATCGCTTTATCAAAAGTGGTTAGATTTTGGTAATTCAACCCGTATTCCAAAAGATTGTCATTCTTATGATCTATGGTGTGGATCACGTTCGCATTAAACCCAGAATTGATGATGAATAAATTTTTATTAGCGACCACAGATCCTCCTCCAAGGCTTTTAAAAGTGATGGAGCAGGTTTGTTTAGTAGCGTCATAAATGCCCCCTTGCACCACGCATTGATTTTCTCCACCTTGAGAGAGCTGCGGGTTTGGGGTGAAAGGGATGATAGCCGCTATATCGTTAGGCCTGAAAAGCGGATCAATTTGGACATTCCTAATACTTGTATAACCATTGATTTTTAATTTAGGATCGCCAAAGCGACTCCCCCCTTCCCTTTCATAATTCAAGCTCACGTTATGCACTAAATTGACGCTATAAGTTTTAAACAAACTGGCGTCATTTTCAAACAAGCAATCATCAGGGTTTTGTTCGTTAGGGAAAGCGTTGAAATCACCGCAAGAATAGGGTAAAAAAGTGCCTGTAAAATTCGCTCTTAAAGGGCGGTTAGCGTTATCTCTAGTCATGTTATAACTGAGCGTTAAGGTATCTCTATCGCTCAAATAACCGTTGATCTTAGCCATCACATTGTTTTGCTCGCTAGGGCTTGCTGTAACTTTATTATCCGCTTTAGGGTCAAAAAGATTTTTCATCGCGTTATCCCCATCACGATAATAAAAAATATTTTGGTGCGTGTAATACAAAAGCATATCAAAATGATTATGACGATAAGCGCCCATAATGGTTTCCCTGTCCCCAAAGTTAGTTAAAAAAGTGGCAGCCCCACTTATGGCGTAGTCTTTACCTTTAGGGATAAAATCGCCAGCACTCCTAGTTTCCATTTTGATCGCGCCAATTAAAGCCATAGGCCCAGCGCTCGCTTGAGCCGCCCCCTTAGTAACCACCACGCTTTTAAGCATTCCAGGGTCAATAATCGTATTGCCTTGATGCCCATAGCTTGCGCCCATTTGCGCCGCGCCATCCACCGTAACCCTAGCCAATCTGTCTTCAATACCGCGCACATAAATTTTTTGCGCTATCACCGCGCCACCGCCCACATTGATATTGGGGTTTCTTCTAAACATGTCGCTGATTTGGTTGGCTTGCCTTCTTTCTAATTCTTTACTTGAAATGGTTGTCTGGTTGTTGTAATTAAAGATTTTAGCCGCCTGAGTGGTAACCTTACCCAGAGTGTGTTGGGCGTTCTTTTCTTTTTTCCTTTCTGTCTTTTTTTCTTCTTTTTCTTCTTTGGCCTCTAATTCAAACATTCCTAATAAGGACAAAAAAATAGAAAAACTACAATACTTTCTAAAACGCTTGTCATTCATTCTTAAAATCCTACTTATAATAATAATTTTTCTTAAAAAAGGTGTTATTATAATCAAAAAAATATTACAATCACCTTAAAAGAGCTAGCCATTTTTGATAAACAAATGATAAACTTTTAGAAAAATTCCACAAAAACCCCTTTCAAAACGTGCAGAATGCGAAAGGTTTTTTTATCTTATTCTCACTTTTTTATGTTTATAAAGCCTGAATATTTTAGAACTAGCGCTTTCAAACAAACCCCTTTCATCGCTCACAATGACATCAGCAAGACTAAAAGCGATCTCTTTATCATAAGTGCATTGGGTGAGGTTGGCTGAGGTGCTATAAAGCGTTTTAAAACGCTTTAAAAAATCCCCATGCCTACCCCTAATCACACGAACGGCTTTAGAATTAGGGTAAATAAAAGTGGTTTTAGCGCTTCTTCTAATGAGGTTTTTAAACGCATTGGGCGCGCGCACTAGGCTTTTTAGGGTAGTAAAATCAGCGCTTTCTATTAAAACGCTTTGGTTTTTAGGGCGGCCTTTTAAGGCGTTGAGCTTTTCGCTGTCTTTAGAAAGCAGTCCTATAGTGGTATCGCTTTGAACGAGATACACTAACGCCATCAAATTACTTCAAATAATCTTGCAAGGCTAACAACTCGTCTTTTTGAGAGCTTTCTTCTAACGCTAAAAGTAAGACTTCTATCGCGCTTAAAGTCGTGAAATAACTCACATGGTTTTTAAGCACAGAAGCACGAATGAGTTTGGCGTCATCTTGCGATTTGTGATCGCTAGTGTTGATAGCCATGCTGATTTCCCCATTCATCATTAAATCCATGATATTAGGGCGGCCCTCAGAGATTTTAAGCACTTTTAAAGACTTCACCCCGGCTTTTTCCAAAGCTTTATGCGTGCCTTCTGTGGCACACAATTCAAAGCCTAACTCAACCAATCGCTTCATTAAAACGCACGCTTCTTCTTTATCCTTATCTTTAATAGAGACAAAAATAAGCCCCTTGTTTTTAATGGGGTTAAAGCAAGCCGTTTGCGCCTTGAAAAATGCAAGCCCTAAAGATCTAGCAATCCCCATCACTTCGCCGGTGCTTTTCATCTCAGGCCCTAAAATCAAATCCGACCCATAAAGTTTATTAAAAGGGAAAACCGCTTCTTTTAAAGCCACAAAATGAGGCATTTTAGGCTTATAAACGCCTTTAGAATATTCTACGATATTTTTTTTATCATAAAACTTCAAGGCTTCTTTCAAATCTTCTAACACCATAACCCTAGTCGCCACTTTGGCTAAAGGAACGCCTAAAGCCTTGCTTAAAAAAGGCACGGTTCTGCTGGCTCTAGGATTGACTTCAATCAAATACAGCGAATTTTCATAAACAGCAAATTGGATATTCAATAGCCCTACTACGCCTAAATGCAGAGCGATTTTCGCGCTCACTCGCTCAATTTCACCTAAAATTTCAGGGCTTAAAGTGGAAGGGATAAAGCATGCAGAATCGCCTGAATGGATACCGGCTTCTTCAATATGCTGTAAAATGCCGGCAATATAGACTTCTTTTTTATCGCA
Organism: Helicobacter pylori; assembly: GCF_003637685.1. Lineage (GTDB taxonomy): Bacteria > Campylobacterota > Campylobacteria > Campylobacterales > Helicobacteraceae > Helicobacter > Helicobacter pylori_CJ. The sequence continues at coordinate 154,991 of NZ_MVWW01000003.1, forward strand.
AATGGCATCCACATCTAATTCCACCGCTTTTTCTAAAAACTTATCAATGAGGAGCGGATTTTTAGGGCTAATTTCCAAAGAATGCGTAACGCTTTCTAAATAATGGCGCAATTCTTCAATGTTTTCTAAAATTTGCATGTGTTGGCCGCCCAGCACATAACTAGGGCGCACAATGATAGGGAAACCAATCACATTAGCGATGCTATAAGCTTCATCAATACTCTTAGCCATGCCGTTTTCAGGCTGCTTGATGTCAAGCTCTTTTAAAAAGAGGGAAAATTTTTCCCTGTCTTCTGCAATATCAATCACCTTAAAAGGCGTGCCAATAATGGGGGCTTGCATTTTGGCTAAATCTTTAGCGAGTTTTAAAGGGGTTTGTCCCCCAAAATGCACGATAATGCCATCCACTCGCTCCCTTTGAATGATGCTTTTCACGCACTCAAAATGAATGGGTTCAAAATAGAGCGTGTCGCTGGTATCATAATCTGTGCTTACGGTTTCTGGATTGCAATTGAGCATGACGCTTTTAATGTTTAAATCTTTCAAAGCAAAGCTCGCATGCACGCAACAATAATCAAATTCAATGCCTTGACCGATGCGATTAGGCCCTGAGCCTATGATTAGGATTTTCTTTTCTTTCTTTTCTTGTTTGTTTTCCATAGGGGGCAAAGGGTTAGGGGCATAGGTGGAATACAAATAAGGCGTGAGCGATAAAAACTCCGCCGCGCAAGTGTCCACTTCTTCAAAATTGGGCGCGATTTGTAAATTAGATCTAGCTAATTCCACTTCAAAAGGACTGACCTCTAAATTTTCATTTTCTTTGATTTTAGCGGCAATCCTGGCATCGCTAAAGCCTAAATTTTTAAGCCCTCTTAATTTTTTAGCGTCCGTTAAAACGCTAGAATTGATGCCCTCCTCTGCTTTGACTAGCTTTTGAATTTGAGATAAAAACCACCTGTCAATCTGGCACCATTCAAACACTTCATCTACAGAAACGCCGAGCCTGAACGCATCAGCGATATAAAGCAAGCGTTTGGGATTGGGCCGGCGGATTTCCTTTTTTATCACCTCTAAATCTTTGCCTAACGATTCAAACCCTAGCCAATTGTTTTCCAAAGAGCATAACGCTTTTTGTAAGGCTTCTAAGAAATTCCCCCCTATCGCCATCACTTCGCCAATGCTTTTCATGGAAGTCCCTAAAGTGCTAGAAACACCGGCAAATTTTTCAAACGCAAAGCGAGGGATTTTCACCACGATATAATCCAAACTAGGCTCAAAGCTCGCTGGGGTGTTGGTAATATCGTTTTTAATTTCATCTAAGCTAAAACCCACCGCAAGCATGGTAGCCACTTTTGCAATGGGAAACCCGGTCGCTTTTGAAGCTAGAGCGGAGCTGCGGCTCACTCGTGGGTTCATTTCAATCACAACCATTCTCAAAGTCTCTGGGTGGATCGCAAATTGCACATTACTCCCGCCCGTATCCACGCCAATTTCTCTCAAAATCGCAAAGCTCGCATCGCGCATGCGTTGGTATTCTTTATCGGTTAAGGTGAGGCTTGGAGCGATCGTGATGCTATCACCGGTATGAACGCCCATGGGGTCAATGTTTTCAATACAGCACACAATGATGCAATTGTCCTTGCTGTCTCGTATGACTTCCATTTCATATTCTTTCCACCCTAACAAGGACTCTTCAATCAAAATTTCATTAATGGGCGAAGCGTCTAGGGCGTTTTTAGCCAATTCTTGAAACTCTTCAATATTATAAGCGACCCCACTCCCTCCCCCAGCTAGCGTGAAACTCGCTCTAATAATGGCTGGAAAGCCAATTTCATTAATGGCTTCTAGGGCTTCTAACTCGTTATAAGCGTAACGCCCTTTAGGCAAATCCATCCCGATTTTTAACATCGCTTCTTTGAAAGCCTGCCTGTCTTCGCCTTTTTTAATCGCTTCAATCTTAGCCCCTAAAAGCTCCACGCCTTCTAACATGCCCTTTTGGTGCATTTGCATGACCACATTCAAAGCGGTTTGCCCGCCCATTGTGGGTAAAATAGCGTCAATCTTTTCTTTTTCAATGATAGCGGCGATATTTTCTGGGGTGATGGGTTGGATATAAGTTTGATGAGAAAATTCAGGGTCAGTCATCACGGTGGCTGGGTTAGAATTGATTAAGATCACTCTATAACCTAAAGATTTTAAGGTTTTACAACTTTGAGTCCCTGAATAATCAAACTCACAAGCTTGCCCGATCACAATAGGGCCTGATCCTATCAGTAGAATGTTGGAAATATCGGTGCGTTTAGGCATAACTCATCCTTAAAGAAAGAATATAAACGAAGCGTTATTAGTTTTAAAATATTTTTTATTAGGTTTTTGCGTGGCGTCCCCCCCTATTTTTTCAAACTATTTGTCTCTGTCTGAAAAAATACCAATGATTTGCAAGATAGAAATGAAGACATTCAAAAAGTCTAAATACAAGCTCACCGCCGCATCAATGGGGCTATCATACATGCCTTTAACGATGTTTTGGGTGTCATAAGCGATGTAAAGACTGAATAAAATCGCACTCGCTCCCGCAATAACAACCTGGAACATGGGGCTACCCAAAAACAAGTTAATGAGCGAACACACCACCACCACAATCAAAGCGATAAAAAGCATTTTACCCATATTCGCTAAGTCGTTTTTAGTCTTAAGGGCATACACGCTCATCAAACCAAAGACAATAGTTGTCATGCCCAAAGCCTGCCAAATCGCTCCTAAACCAGCTTTTGCAATCACCATACCCAACAAAGGCACCAAAGTAACCCCTGATAATGAAGTGAAAGCAAACAGCATGAATAAATTCAATCCGGGTTTGGATTTAGAAAACATCAAACCAAAAAACGCCACAATTTCAGCGATAAAAAACACCCATTTATACTGCACTACGGCTTGAAAGTTCATTAAACCCAGTAACGCCCCAATAGTCGCTAATAACAAACTGCCCGCAAAGAACTTGTAAGTCGTTTTAACAAAACCCACCAGCTCGCTTTCATGCAATAAAGAATTTTCTGCATACGCATTACGAGAATCAGCTCTGTCATACAATGCCATGTTTTACTCCTTGAATTTCAACTCAATAAATAATTTTAATTAACCCTATAGCTAGGTCCAATATAATAGCGCAAAATGTAGTAAAATACCAAACAAAACCCCCTAAAATTGAAATTGAAGTCTGGAAATAGGATCATAGTTACGATGAAAATTTTTATCAATGGATTTGGCCGCATTGGGAGATGCGTTTTAAGAGCGATTTTAGAACGCAATGATACAAACCCTAACTTAGAAGTGATAGGCATCAATGACCCCGCTAATTGGGAAATTCTCGCTTATCTTTTAGAGCATGACAGTGCGCATGGGCTGCTTTTTAAAGAGGTGCGTTACTCTAATTACAAGCTTATTATCGGCTCGTTAGAAATCCCTGTTTTTAATAGCATCAAAGACTTGAAAGGCGTGGGTGTTATCATAGAGTGTTCAGGGAAGTTTTTAGAGCCTAAAACGCTAGAAAATTACCTTTTGCTTGGGGCTAAAAAGGTGTTGTTGTCCGCTCCTTTTATGGGCGAATACGATGAAAAACAATACCCCACTTTAGTGTATGGGGTCAATCATTTTCTCTATCAAAACCAAGCCATTGTTTCTAACGCCTCTTGCACGACTAACGCTATCGCGCCCATTTGTGCGATTTTAGACAAAGCTTTTAATATTAAAGAGGGCATGCTAACGACCATTCATAGCTACACGAGCGATCAAAAACTCATTGATTTGGCCCACCCTTTGGATAAACGGCGCTCAAGAGCAGCCGCAAGCAACATTATCCCCACCACCACTAAAGCCGCTCTAGCCTTGCATAAAGTGTTACCCAATCTCAAAAATAAAATGCATGGGCATAGCGTGAGAGTGCCTAGCCTTGATGTGTCCATGATAGATTTGAGTTTGTTTTTAGAAAAAAAGGCCTTTAAAGCTTCCATCAATGATTTATTGATGGAAGCTTCCAAAGGGGTTTTAAAAGGCGTGTTAGAGATAGATTTAAAAGAAAGGGTGAGTTCTGATTTCATTTCTAATCCGCATAGCGTGATAATCGCACCTGATTTGACTTTCACGCTAGAGAATATGGTCAAAATCATGGGGTGGTATGATAATGAATGGGGGTATTCTAATCGTTTGGTGGATATGGCGCAGTTTATGTATCATTATTAAGTCATTTTGCGAATCTTTTTGAGTTTGTTTAACATCAAATTGTATAATGTGGGATTTAATAAAAACGATTGGAGTTTTAAATGGCGTTTAAAAAGGCCAGATTGATTTCTAGGTTTATTTCAAAAGGATCTTTCAAATTGAATAAGATCTCAAAGAAAATTTTCAAATTGAATCAAATCTTAAAGCGTGAAAAAACCTTAAAACGCCATAAAAAAGCTTTAAAACCTATTAAAAAGCTCTCTAATCGCAACAAATCTTTTTTAAAAGCTTCGGTTTTATTGATAGGAGCGTTAGGGGGATTATCCCACCTAAGGGCTAACGAATGCCGTTATTGGTCATGGTCGTCTTGGAATTATCAAGACAATATTGAAAGCGGTCCTAATTCACCCACGCACAACTCTTATTGTCTTTTTAGTAGCACTCAAGGCTCTGGGACTTATTATTTAAACACTCTTACCACTTATAGCACTGGTGGGGCTAGTTTCACGCAAAAATTCAATAACGGCACGCTTGATATAGGGGGGAATATCCGCTTTGGAGGCACAGGTATTAATGGAGGTGATGTAGGGTATATCACAGGCACTTATGATGCGGCTAACATTTACTTGACAAGCCATTTAACAACCGGAAACTCATACGCTGATGGTGGTGGGGCCACGCTCAATTTTAATGCGGCCAATAATATCACTATCAATCAAGCGAGTTTGGATAACAGCGATGCAGGGACGCAAAAATCTTACATGAATTTTAAAGGCTCTAATATCAAGGTCAGTGGCTCTAGCTTTAAAGATGATACTGATGGGGGCTTTAGTTTCAGTGGTAATAACAATAATAGCACCATCTCTTTCAATCAAACCAGTTTCAATCAAGGGACTTATCATTTTAACAGCACCCAATCTGCTTTTGAAAACAGCTCTTTCAATCAAGGGACTTATAACTTTAGTAACAGCGCTAGCTTTAATAACGACACCTTCAATCAAGGGTCTTATAGCTTTAATACCAGCAAGGTGAGTTTTTCAGGCACAAACACTTTAAATTCAAGTTCGCCTTTTGCTAGCCTTAAAGGCAGTGTGTCTTTTAATTCTGGTGCGATCTTTAACCTCAATCAAACCCTTAATAATAATCAAACCTATGACATTCTCACTACAAACGGAGCGATCCAGTATGGGGTTTATCAAAGCTATTTGTGGGATCTAATCAACTATAAGGGCGATAAAGCCATTAGCCATGTTGAAGTGGGCAATAACACCTATGATGTAACCTTTGATATTAACGGGCAAGATGAAACCTTACAAGAAACCTTTAACAAACAATCCATCATTACCCAATTTTTAGGAGACGATTTACAACAACAAGCCCAACAAACCTATCAACAAGACTTGAGTAACTCACAAAACGCTTTAAATAACGCTACTAGTGATAATAAGATCGCAAGCAATGATACAAGCTACACTCAAAGCAAAAACGCTACTGTCGCTAAAGACGCTCAAAGTTTAGAAAACACCAACCAAAAAATCGCTCAAGATGAGCAAGCCTTAGAAAAAGATTTAGCTCAAATCAAGCAATTAGCCAACTCCACCACAGGCTTTAATGAACAAGCTTTCACTCAAGCTCAAAAACAAGAACAACAAGATGAACAAACCTTACAAAATGATGAAAACGCTTTTAACGCTGAACAAGAGGGATTGAAACAAGCGATACAACAAGCGCAAGCCCAACAACAAAAACAAGCTCAACAACAAGCCCAACAAACCTATCAACAAGACTTGAGTAACTCACAAAACGCTTTAAATAACGCTACTAGTGATAATAAGATCGCAAGCAATGATACAAGCTACACTCAAAGCAAAAACGCTACTGTCGCTAAAGACGCTCAAAGTTTAGAAAACACCAACCAAAAAATCGCTCAAGATGAGCAAGCCTTAGAAAAAGATTTAGCTCAAATCAAGCAATTAGCCAACTCCACCACAGGCTTTAATGAACAAGCTTTCACTCAAGCTCAAAAACAAGAACAACAAGATGAACAAACCTTACAAAATGATGAAAACGCTTTTAACGCTGAACAAGAGGGATTGAAACAAGCGATAGCTAAAGCTAAACATGCAAGCCCCACACCAAATCCGACACCAAGCCCAACACCAACTCCCACAAAACACACAACGCAAAACACTCCCCCTAATCAAAATTTACCTAAAACAAATGTGTGGAATGGGGTCTATAATCTTCAAAATCAAATTTACTCAAACAAAGGCATTTATTATATTGATCCTAACCTTTCAGGACAGAGCGGTCAAAGCGGGAACACACTCAGCACTTATACAGCCAATTTGTTTGGAAGAAGTTTTGGCGTTAATATCCAAAATGGCACTTTAATTATAGGGAATGATACAGAGAGCGTGAATGATAATGGGTTGATTTGGATAGGGCATGGAGGCTTTGGCTATATTACGGGGACTTTTAGTGCGGCTAACATTTACTTGACCAATAATTTTAAAACCGGTGAAGGCGTTTCAAATTCAGATGGTGGGGGAGCGAACATCACCTTTAAAGCAAGCGATAATATCACTATGGATGGCTTGAATTATAATGACGCTGAAACCGTTACTAAAATGATTCAAACGGGGGCTAGTCAGCATTCCTATGCCGCTTTTGACGCTCTGAATAATATCAGCGTAACCAATTCTAGTTTTAGCGATATGACTTGGGGGAAATTCAGTTTTAGCGCTAAGAATATTTCCTTTTCTAACGCTTCGTTCAGCGGCTTTACAAACCCTGGAGGATCAAGCACTATCAGCGCGAATGCTTCTAATTCTTTAAGCTTTATCAATTCTCGTTTGAATGGTGGGGCAGTTTATAATTTGCAGGCTAATAGCCTTATTTTCAATAACACGCAAGCGGTTTTTAATGTTTTGTATTCTAGGGGGACAAGCAATTTTAACGCTACGACACAGCTTTTAGGTAACACTAGTTTCACGCTTAGCTCTCAAAGTTTGCTGAATTTTAATGGCGATACAACCTTGCAAAACAACGCCAATATCACGCTTGGCAATAAAAGTCAAGTTACTTTTAAAAATTCTTTAACGCTTGATAATAATTCTAATTTGAGTTTAGACAATCAAAGCGTTTTGAATGCGAGTGGCGCGAGCGCTTTTAACAATCAAGCGAGTCTCAATATCTATAATGGGAGTCAAGCGACCTTTAGCAATCTCTCTTTTAATGGCGGGACACTCAGTCTTAACGCTAATAGTAAGCTCAGTGCTTCTAACGCTAGTTTTTCAAACAACACCACTATTAATTTAGACGATAGCGTTTTATCAGCCAATAACACAAACTCTTTAAACGCTAATATCAATTTTCAAGGCACAAGCCAGGCTGATTTTGGAGGGAACACGACTACTGATACAGCAAGCTTTAATTTTGACAGCGCAAGCTCATTGAGTTTTAATAACCTTACGGCTAATGGAGCGTTAAATTTTAATGGTTATGCGCCCTCTTTAACTAAGGCTTTAATGAACGTTAGCGGGCAGTTTGTTTTAGGGAATAATGGGGATATTAATTTATCTGACATCAATATTTTTGACAACATCACAAAATCTGTAACTTACAACATCCTAAACACTCAAAAAGGGATCACTGGCATTAGTGGGGCTAATGGCTATGAAAAAATCCTTTTTTATGGCATGAAAATCCAAAACGCTACCTATAGCGACAATAACAACATTCAAACTTGGTCGTTTATAAACCCTCTCAATTCTTCTCAAATCATTCAAGAGAGCATTAAAAATGGGGATTTAACCATAGAAGTTTTAAATAACCCTAACTCGGCTTCTAACACTATTTTTAATATCGCTCCCGAGCTTTATAATTACCAAGCTTCTAAGCAAAATCCTACCGGCTATAGCTATGATTATAGCGACAATCAAGCAGGCACTTATTACTTGACAAGCAACATTAAAGGCCTTTTCACCCCTAAAGGCTCTCAAACTCCTCAAACCCCAGGCACTTATAGCCCGTTTAACCAGCCTTTGAATAGTTTAAATATCTACAATAAGGGTTTTTCTAGCAAGAATTTAAAAACGCTTTTAGGGATCCTTTCTCAAAATTCCGCTACCTTAAAAGAAATGATTGAATCCAACCAACTAGACAATATCACTAATATTAATGAAGTGTTGCAACTCTTGGATAAGATTAAGATCACCCAAGCGCAAAAGCAAGCGCTCCTAGAAACGATCAACCATTTGACTGACAACATCAATCAAACCTTTAATAACGGGAATCTAATTATAGGCGCTACTCAAGATAATGTTACAAACTCTACTAGCTCTATATGGTTTGGGGGCAATGGCTATAGCAGTCCTTGCGCGCTAGATAGCGCCACTTGTTCTTCTTTTAGAAACACTTACTTGGGGCAATTATTAGGCTCAACTTCCCCTTATTTAGGCTACATTAACGCTGATTTTAAAGCTAAAAGCATTTATATTACCGGAACAATTGGAAGTGGTAACGCCTTTGAAAGCGGAGGGAGTGCGGATGTAACCTTTCAAAGCGCTAATAACTTAGTGTTGAATAAAGCTAACATAGAAGCTCAGGCTACAGACAATATCTTTAATCTTTTGGGCCAAGAAGGGATTGATAAAATCTTTAATCAAGGGAATTTAGCGAATGTCCTTAGTCAAGTGGCTATGGAAAAAATCAAGCAAGCCGGCGGTTTAGGAAACTTTATAGAAAACGCTCTAAGCCCTTTGAGTAAGGAATTACCCGCTAGTTTGCAAGATGAAACCTTGGGCCAACTTATAGGTCAAAATAACTTAGACAATTTATTGAATAATAGCGGAGTCATGAATGAAATCCAAAATATTATCAGTAAAAAACTAAGCATTTTTGGCAATTTTGTTACCCCATCATTCATAGAAAACTACCTTGCTAAGCAGTCTTTAAAAAGCATGCTAGACGATAAAGGGCTTTTGAATTTTATCGGTGGGTATATAGACGCTTCTGAATTAAGCTCTATTTTAAGCGTGATTTTAAAGGATATTACTAACCCCCCTACAAGCTTGCAAAAAGACATTGGTGTGGTAGCGAACGACTTGTTGAACGAGTTTTTAGGACAAGATGTCATTAAAAAGCTAGAAAGTCAAGGCTTAGTGAGCAATATCATCAATAATATCATTTCTCAAGGCGGGTTAAGCGGCGTTTATAATCAAGGTTTAGGGAGCGTGTTGCCGCCCTCTTTACAAAATGCGCTCAAAGAAAACGATTTAGGCGCTCTTTTATCGCCTAGAGGCTTGCATGATTTTTGGCAAAAAGGGTATTTTAACTTTTTAAGCAATGGCTATGTTTTTGTCAATAACAGCTCTTTTAGCAACGCCACAGGGGGCAGTTTGAATTTTGTCGCTAACAAGTCTATTATTTTTAATGGCGATAATACGATTGACTTTAGCAAGTATCAAGGCGCATTGATTTTTGCTTCTAACGATGTTTCTAATATCAATATCACCACCCTAAACGCTACGAATGGCTTAAGCCTTAATGCGGGTTTGAATAACGTGAGCGTTCAAAAAGGGGAAATTTGTATCAATTTAGCCAGTTGCCCTACAACCAAAAACAGCTCTTCTACAAACTCTAGCGTAACCCCCACTAATGAGTCTTTAAGCGTGCGCGCTAATAATTTCACTTTCTTAGGCGCAATCACCTCTAATGGGGCTATTGATTTGTCTCAAGTAACAAATAATAGCGTTATAGGCACGCTCAATCTCAATGAAAACGCGACTTTGCAAGCCAATAATTTGACGATCACTAACGCTTTTAACAACGCCTCTAACTCTACGGCCAATATTAATGGTAATTTCACCTTAAACCAACAAGCGACTTTAAGCACTAACGCTAGTGGTTTGAATGTCATGGGGAATTTTAACAGCTATGGTGATTTGGTGTTTAATCTCAGTCATTCAGCTAGCCATGCTATTATCAACGCTCAAGGCGCAGCGACAATCATGGCTAATGACAATAACCCCTTAATCCAGTTCAACACTTCTTCAAAAGAAGTCGGCACTTACACGCTGATTGATAGCGCTAAGGCCATTTATTACGGCTATAACAACCAAATCACAGGAGGCAGCAGCCTGGATAATTACCTTAAGCTTTATGCGCTCATTGATATTAATGGCAAGCACATGGTGATGAGCGACAACGGCTTAACTTATAACGGGCAAGCCGTGAGCGTTAAAGATGGCGGTTTAGTGGTAGGCTTTAAGGACTCTCAAAATCAATACATTTACACTTCCATTCTTTATAATAAAGTGAAAATCGCTGTTTCTAATGATCCTATCAATAACCTACAAGCCCCCACTTTAAAACAATATATCGCTCAAATTCAGGGCGTTCAAAGCGTGGATAATATTGATCAAGCTGGAGGCAATCAAGCGATTAATTGGCTCAATAAAATCTTTGAAACTAAAGGAAGCCCTTTATTCGCTCCCTATTATTTAGAAAGCCATTCCACAAAAGATTTAACCACGATCGCTGGAGATATTGCCAACACTTTAGAAGTCATCGCTAACCCTAATTTTAAAAATGACGCCACTAATATTTTACAGATCAACACCTACACGCAGCAAATGAGTCGTTTAGCCAAGCTCTCTGACACTTCAACTTTCGCTCGTTCTGATTTCTTAGAACGCTTAGAAGCCCTTAAAAACAAGCGATTCGCTGATGCGATCCCTAACGCTATGGATGTGATTTTAAAATACTCTCAAAGAAACAGAGTCAAAAATAATGTATGGGCGACAGGAGTTGGAGGGGCTAGTTTCATTAATGGAGGCACTGGAACTTTATATGGTATCAATGTAGGGTATGACCGATTTATTAAGGGCGTGATTGTGGGAGGTTATGCCGCTTATGGGTATAGCGGGTTTCATGGAAATATCACTCAATCAGGCTCTAGCAATGTCAATATAGGCGTTTATAGCCGAGCGTTTATCAAAAGAAGCGAATTAACCATGAGCTTGAATGAGACTTGGGGATACAATAAGACTTTCATCAACTCCTATGACCCCCTACTCTCAATCATCAATCAGTCTTACAGATACGACACTTGGACGACTGACGCTAAAATCAATTATGGCTATGATTTCATGTTTAAAGATAAAAGCGTTATTTTTAAACCCCAAGTAGGCTTAGCCTATTATTACATTGGTTTGTCTGGTTTAAGGGGTATTATGGATGATCCTATTTACAACCAATTCAGAGCCAATGCTGATCCTAATAAAAAATCCGTTCTAACGATCAATTTTGCCCTAGAAAGTCGGCATTATTTCAATAAAAACTCCTATTATTTTGTGATTGCGGATGTGGGCAGAGATTTATTCATTAATTCTATGGGGGATAAAATGGTGCGTTTTATTGGTAATAACACCCTAAGCTATAGAGATGGTGGCAGATACAACACTTTTGCCAGCATTATCACAGGCGGGGAGATAAGGTTATTCAAAACCTTTTATGTGAATGCGGGCATTGGGGCTAGGTTTGGGCTTGATTATAAAGATATTAATATTACCGGAAACATTGGTATGCGCTATGCTTTTTAATGGTATCATTAAGCCCATTTTTAACAAGTTCATAGCAGGATCACCCATGCAATTTCAAAAAACCTTATTTCCTTTATCTTTATTATTTTTATCTTATTGTATCGCTGAAGAAAATGGGGCGTATGCGAGCGTGGGCGTTGAATATTCTATCAGTC
>NZ_MVWW01000004.1:0-164122 GCF_003637685.1 Helicobacter pylori
ATTAGCATCCCTTTAATCCAAAGAAAAGCTAGCGTCGTTTCTAGTGGTAGCGATTACACGAACTCTTTTGTTTTCAATGAAGGGGCTAGCCATTTTAAGGTGTTTTTTAATTACGGGTGGGTGTTTTGAGTGTGAAATCCATTAAGCGCGAAATCCATTGACAGAAATAATATTTTTTTAAATAAAAGCCTTATTTTTGTCTTTTTTTCTTATAATAAGATTTAAGTTAGTGTTGATAATGATACGCTAAGATTTTTCAAACCTGTGCGATCGAATCAATATTTTTTAATAAGATCATAGCTTTAATATTCAAAATAGTATAAAAAGGAAAGTTATGTATGCGGCTCATCCTATTAAACCCCTAAAAGCCCCTAAACTCAAAACTCAATTTTTAAGGCGTGTGTTTGCGGGCGCGTCTATTAGGCGCTGGAATGACCAAGCATGCCCTTTGGAATTTGTGGAATTAGACAAGCAAGCCCATAAAGCGATGATTGCGTATTTGCTCGCTAAAGATTCAAAAGACAGGGGTAAAGATTTAGATTTAGATCTTTTAATCAAGTTCTTTTGCTTTGAGTTTTTGGAGCGCTTGGTTTTAACCGATATTAAACCCCCTATTTTTTACGCTCTCCAACAAACGCACAGCCAAGAATTAGCCTCCTATGTCGCGCAAAGCTTGCAAGATGAAATCAGTGCGTATTTTTCTTTAGAGGAACTCAAAGAGTATTTAAGCCACAGACCCCAAATTTTAGAAACTCAAATTTTAGAGAGCGCGCATTTTTATGCGTCTAAGTGGGAGTTTGATATTATTTATCATTTTAACCCCAACATGTATGGCGTGAAAGAAATTAAAGATAAAATTGACAAGCAACTCCACAATAACGAGCATTTGTTTGAAGGGCTTTTTGGGGAAAAAGAAGATTTGAAAAAATTGGTGAGCATGTTTGGGCAGTTGCGTTTCCAAAAGCGCTGGAGCCAAACTCCAAGAGTGCCACAAACCAGTGTCCTAGGGCATACCTTATGCGTGGCGATTATGGGGTATTTATTGAGCTTTGATTTAAAAGCTTGTAAAAGCATGCGGATCAATCATTTTTTGGGCGGGCTTTTCCATGATTTACCCGAGATTTTAACCCGAGACATTATCACACCCATCAAACAAAGCGTTGCAGGGCTTGATCACTGCATTAAAGAAATTGAAAAAAAGGAAATGCAAAACAAAGTCTATTCCTTTGTGTCTTTGGGCGTTCAAGAAGATTTGAAATATTTCACCGAAAACGAGTTTAAAAACCGCTACAAAGACAAGTCTCATCAAATCGTTTTCACTAAAGACGCTGAAGAATTGTTCACGCTTTATAACAGCGATGAATATTTTGGGGTTTGTGGGGAGCTTTTGAAGGTGTGCGATCATTTGAGTGCGTTTTTAGAAGCTCAAATCTCTCTTTCTCATGGCATTTCCAGTAACGATTTGATTAAAGGGGCTCAAAACCTTTTAGAATTGCGATCCCAAACAGAACTGCTTGATTTGGATTTAGGGAAATTGTTTAGGGATTTTAAGTAATGAACTATAAAGAATTATTAGAATTTAACGATTACGCTATGGATTTAACCATTCGCACAGCACATCATAGCACCGCTATTGAAAACAATCCTTTGAGCCTTGCTGAAACTATAAGTATTTTAACCACTGAATACATTCCTAGAGAAATGCCCCAAAGAGCCTTCTTTGAAGTGAAAAACTATCAAAACATGCTCTTCTTTCTATTAGAAAATCTGGATAAAGGACAAAGCGTTGATAGCTTTTTTATAAGAGAGTTGCATGGGATTTTAATGAATTTTTTACTCCCTAATAAGGGGGCTTTCAAAACGACTGATAATACCATTTTAGGAGATAGTTTTGAAACGACCCCCCATTTTCAAGCGCCTATGGCTATGAAAGAATGGTGCGATAACCTCAATTATAAGATGAAGACCTTACAAGATAAAGAAGAAAAACTAAAAGCTATTTTAGAACAACACATTTTGTTTGAAAGGATACACCCTTTTAACGATGGTAATGGTAGGGTGGGCAGAATGCTAATCTTTTATAGCGTTTTAGAGCAAAACTTAATACCATTTATGATCACCAAAGAACAAAAAGAAGCTTACATTAAGGCTTTAGACACGCATAATACAGAAATCTTATACCAACTCGCCAAAGTATCCCAAGAGTTCGAACTCACACGCATACAAGGGCAAATGGTATTAAATAAGAATAAGCCCTAAAATCATGGTTTTCAAGCGCGCATCAAATAGAGCTTTTTCCTTTCGCTTGAAGAAGCGATGTTGAGCAGTTGGCGGTATTTGGTGATCGTTCTTCTTACCATTTTCAAATGGAATTTTTCTTCAATGAGTTCTAAAATCTTAGCGTCGCTCAAAGGCTCTTTTTTGTCTTCGTTTTTAATCAATTCTAAAAGATAGTCTTTGATCACAGCGTTTGAAGTCTCGCTATTGTCTAAGGCGATGCTAAAGAAATGCTTAATGGGGAAAACCCCCCTTTCGCATGCCAAATATTTATTAGAAATGGCCCTTGAAATCGTGCTTACAGAGTGGTTAAATTCATTGGCTAAATCTAATAGCTTTAAAGGGCGTAATTCCTTACCCTTAAAAAAATCGTATTGATACTCTAAAAGCATCAGACCGATTTTATAAATCGTGGCTTTTCTTAAATTTAACGCATCAATCAAATCTTTAGCCTCTTTTAGTTTTTCTTTCAAATAATCGCTATTCTCAAAGCGATTTTCTTCTAAACTGATCGTCGGGTAGCTCTCATCATTCAAACGCACGATGATTTCATTGTCCACTTCTAAAATAAAAATCTCAGGAATGATCTCTATTTCTTTTTCTAAAAACTCAATGGCTGGGGGGTTTTTAAAGGATTTTAAAATCTTTAAAGCCTTTTCATAATAAAGATCTTTAGAAAATTCATGGTGCTTTTCTAAATTTAAAATGATTTTTCGCACCTCTTCATAAAGCTCGTTATTGTCTAATTCCCTACCCTCTAACTGGAATAAAAAGCCCTCTTTCACATCTTTAGCGCCAATGCCAGCGGGATTAAGGTAACTAAAACGCTTGCGCACTTTCTCATAAACTTCGCTCTCTACCCCTAAAATCTTAGCCCTTTCTTCAACATTTTCTTCAAAATACCCCTCATTATTCAACCCGCTGATAATATCCATAGCGATTTTTTGAGAGGTTTCAGTGGGAAAGAGAGGGGGAATGATTTGAGTCTCTAAAGTTTCAAAAAGGCTTTTAGAAGCGGTTGCGAAATTTTCTAAATGATCGCTACTCTTTTTAGCGCTAAAACGATCGCTAAAATTTTTGATGCGTTTGTTTTCAATTTTGATTAAAGGGTTATCTAAAGCGTTTTGTTTCAACACTTCTTCTAAATCTTCAAGCTCGCTTTGTAAAATGGGGAGCCATCCTTTTAAAGTGGCGTTTAATTTGTTTTTAGGGCTAAGGTTTGCGCGTAAGATCGCCATGTCTATACCTTAAAATTTTCCCCTAAATAATACTTACGCACCAAAGCGTTTTCATAAATTTCATTAGCGTTCCCACTCGCTAAAAGCGTGCCGCTTTTAATCACATACGCTCTATGGCACACGCTCAAAGTCTCTCGCACATTGTGATCAGTAATCAACACGCCGATGTTTAATCCAATCAGGCTTTCAATGATTTTTTGAATGTCAATCACCGCAATCGGATCCACACCCGCAAAAGGCTCATCTAATAATACGAATTTAGGGTTTTTCATTAAAGCCCTAGCGATTTCTACGCGCCTTCTTTCTCCCCCACTCAAGCTCATGCCCTTGCGCTCTCTTATGGCTTGGATATTAAAAGCGTCTAGCAAGCTTTCCATTTTTTCTTCGCTCTCTTTAGAGTTTTTAAAAGTGCTCTCCCCTGCTAGGGCTAGATTCTCTTCCACGCTCAATTCTTTAAAAATGCTGGATTCTTGGGGCAAGTAGCCTATGCCTAAGTTAGAACGCTTGTGTAAAGGGTATTTAGCTAAATTGACATCGTTTAAATAAACGCTCCCCCCACTAGGCTCTAAAAGCCCGCATATCATATAAAAGGTGGTGGTTTTACCCGCCCCATTAGGCCCTAAAAGCCCCACCACTTCGCCGCTTTTCACTTCTAAAGAAACATCTGAAACGATTTTGGTTTTTTTAATCTGTTTGTTTAAATGCTCTGCTTTTAAAATATCCATTCAAGCGACCCTTTAAGCGATCTTTATCGTATAAAAACGGCTAGTTGATTCGGTTTTGATTTCCACAACCTTAATAGCTAAATCGTATTTTTTTAAAATTTTTTCTAATTTTTCATCGCCCCATTCCACAAAATGGATCCCCTTTTCTAACAAGCACTCCAACATGCCAAGCTCCAAGCAAGCCTTTAAATCGCGCATGTAAAAATCATAATGGAACACGCTCTCGCTATAAGCATGCATCAAGCTAAAGGTGGGCGAAGTCGCTTGAATGTCTAACCCCAAGTGTTTCAAGCACGCTTGAACTAAAGTCGTTTTACCGCTCCCCACAACGCCCTTTAAAAGCACCACCCCCTTAAAATCATCTTTTAAAATTGCAGCCGCCACTTTGTCTAACTCGTCTAAATTCGCTCTCATAACAATTCCACGCTTTTGATTTCAAACTCGCTCTTAATTTCTTCCATGAGATTGGAATGGTTAGCCATAAATTCTTGCAAGGCTGTAGGGGCCTCTTTGGGTTGGGTTTCTTGAACCTCTTTTTCTTTAACCTCTTTAGTGTCGTTTTCTTTAATTTCTTTTTTTTGAATCTCTTTTTCTTTAGTTTCTTTTTTAACCGCCTCTTTAGTTTCATTTTCTTGCATTTCAGCCGTGGTTTCGGTGGTTGGTTGGGGTAAAATTTTTTCCCTTAAAGAAGAGATTTTAAAATCTTTAACCTCTTTAGTTTCTTCTGGAGCGCTTTTATTTTCCAAATGATTTTTTAAAGCGATTTTGATATTTTCGCCCTTGCCAAAAACGCTATCAACGATACTTTTCACGATTTTAACACGCTCTCTTAAAAGCTCTTTATCCTTATCAGTGGCTAAAGACTCCCAAGTCAAGGTTTTAGTCTGGCTGTCAAAATCAATGAAACGGATATTTTTTTCAAACACCGCCCCTAATTCGTAATTGCGCTCATAAACCAATGTTTGGACTTGTTTGAAAAGGTTGTGGAAAATGCGATCTTTAGCTGAAAGCATGGGAGTTTGTGGGGTTTCTGCGCTCGCTCTTTTTTCTAGCTTTTCTCTTTTTTCTGTTCCCTCTATTCTTTCTGCTTGTTCTATTTTTTCTGTGCTTTTGGGTTCTTGTTTAGGGGCGTTATAGCTTATGCTAGGGTTTTGATTGAAAGGGGTTTGCTCTAATTCAAAAATCGCATCGTCTAGGGCTTTGAGCTTCAAAGCTTCTTTGAATTTCATTTTCAATAACAACAGCACAAAACTAGCATTTGCCCCTTCTTTTAAAAGGCTCAAACTGCTCATAATGATTTTAAAAAAGCGCTCTATTAAAAGAATGGAATACGAATCAGGGCTTAATAATTTCGCTTTCAAAAAAAGCATCATTTCTTCTAAAACGCTCTCGGTTTCATAATTTTCTAAAATGGCATAACGCTCTTGTAATCGCGCTTCATCTTGATTGATTAGGCTTTGGAAAAAATCTTCTAAAACGCTCCTATCAATCGCCCCTAACATTTCAGCCACTTTGCTTTCTGTGATAGCGTTATCGCAATAATTGATGGCTTGCTCTAAAAGAGTGATCGTATCCCTCAAACTCCCTTGCCCGCTGTGAGCGAGTTTTTCTAACGCGCTGTTTTCATAGCTCACTTGTTCTTTTTCTAAAATGGTTTTTAAATGAGAAATAACGGAATTTTCAGGGATTTTTTTAAACCTGAAATGCTGGGTGCGGCTGAGTATGGTAGCGGGCAATTTCAAAGCGTCCGTTGTCGCTAAAAGGAATTTCACATGGCTAGGAGGCTCTTCTAAAGTCTTTAAAAGCGCATTAAACGCTTCAGTGGTGAACATATGCACTTCATCAATGATAAAGATTTTATAGCGCCCAAAGCTTGGTTTGTAACGCGTTTGCTCTATGAGGTTACGGACATCATCAATCCCCCTATTAGACGCCCCATCCATTTCTATAATATCTATGTGGTGGTTGTTTAAAGCGCTCTGGCATTGGATGCAAGTATCGCAAGGCACGGCTTTTGGCCCTGTTTCGCACATTAAAGCCCTAGCAAAAATCCTAGAAGAGCTGGTTTTACCCGAACCTCTTAACCCGCTGAATAAATAAGCGTTAGCCAAACGCTGGTTGTCTAGGGCTAAAGAAAGCGTTTTAGCCACGCTCTCTTGACCGACTAGCTCGCTAAAATGTTTGGGGCGGTATTTTAACGCTAAAACTTGCATATTGATTGTAATCCTTAAAACTCATTTAGAAGTATTGTAATGCAAAATGACTTAAAAACTAGCCCCTTTTTAGGTTTTGCTCAATAGCACTAAAAAATCTTTAAATAAATTAATACTAAGCGTCCCCATGATAGCGGTTACAAAGAGATTCACGCCCATAAAGATTTTTTGATTGTTTAAAAGTTTAGAGCCATAGCGTAAGGACAGGGTGCATAACAATAAAAGCCAAGAAAGGGCAGCCGATAAAGTGCCGGCTAGAAAGACAAATTTTTGCACTAAGTTAAAAGACAAAGCGCTCGCGCCAATGAGAAACACCATTTCCAAATACACTTGAGGGTTGAGTAAGGTAACGCCTAAAGTGAATAATAAGGTCTTTTTTAAAGATAGTTTTTTGGGAGTTTGGACTTGCTTCTTTTTAAAGGTTTGAAAAAGGGTTTTTAAAGCTAAAAAAGCGTAAAATCCGGTAAAAACTGCCCCAAATAAATTCAAAAACAAGCTCAAATAAAGGTTTTTAGCGAAATAAGCCCCCACGCCAAACACGCCCATGCTCATTAACACAATATCGCACATAAAACACAGAGCGCAAATCAAAAACACATAATTCCTAGCCATGCCTCGCTCTATAATAAACAAGGATTGCGCCCCCACCGCCGCGCACAAAGAAATCGCTAAACCAAAACCTTCTATAAAAACCACAAACATCTTGCTTAAATCCTTTCACTCAAAATAAGCCAAAAACTACCAACGCCATACAAACCAATCATCCAAAAGGGTATTTTAAAATTTTAGGGTTTAAAACGACCTTTATAAATTAAAAGTTAAATGATGACACAATGGCTATTAAAATTAAAAACCCCATTTTTTACCGCTCTTAAAAGCGTTTGAGAATAAGTTAAAATTAACATGGTAGAATGCCAAGATTTGCTGTCGTCATGCGGCAAAAATTTAGACAACAAGGAATTGGGAATGAGAAGGAGTTTGGCTTTTTGCCTTTTAGCTTTGCTTGGATTACAGGTTTTAGGCGCTAGGGATTTTTCGCAACTCAAAAACGAGGAACTTTTAAAATTAGCAGGCACTCTGCCTTCTAATGAAGCGATTGATTATCGCATGGAAGTGTCTAAACGCCTTAAAGCTTTAAAAGCTGAAGACGCTAAGAAATTCCGCACGAATTTCAGCCGGATCGCTAGGAAGAATCTTTCCAAAATGAGTGAAGAGGATTTCAAAAAAATGCGTGAAGAAGTGCGTAAAGAATTAGAAGAAAAAACCAAAGGTCTAAGCGATGAAGAAATTAAGGCAAAAGGGCTTAATGTGAGCGTTTGCAGTGGTGATACGAGAAAAGTTTGGTGTAGGGCTGTTAAGAAAAAAGACGAACATTGCTCTCCTAAGTGAGATAAAATTTAATTTAAAAGGAAAAATATGAAAAAAGCGTTGAAAATACTTTCTGTTAGTGCGTTGTTATTTGTGGCTTTAAACGCCAAAGATTTCAGCAAAACAAGCGATGAAGATTTAGCTAAAATGGCTGGCATTGTCGCTCCTCAAGATGTTGTGGATTACACAAAAGAGTTAAAAATGCGCATGGAAAAGATGCCTGAAGATAAGAGAAAGGCGTTTCATAAACAATTGCATGAATACGCGGTTAAAAACACAGACAGCATGACCGTAGCGGATTTTGAAGCCCGCCAAAAAGCCGTTAAAGAAGCGCTTAAAAAAGGCAACATGAAAGACATGGATGATGATTTGGGGTTGCGATCATGCGATCATGGAAAAAAACATAAACACCATAAACGTGGTGGTCATGACAAACATGGCAAAGGGCATGGCAAAGAACAAGGCAAAAAAGATCACGATCATGATGATCATGGCGAAAATGAGAAATAAAGCTTAAACCACACCACTTTTTCTATCAAAGCTTCAAATTCTTTAAGCAGAAATCCTAAACGCTTTTAGCGTTTGGGATAAATGCGTTCTGTTAGCTATCGTAACAAATATCACTAGTAATTTGTATTTGTTGGTTTTTAAAATAGAGTATTGTATAATTTTAGCCATTTAAATTTTTTAATAAAGGATATTATTATGGATTATACATATAACCCAAATAGTGAAATGAATATTTTAGATCGTGTATTTAACACGGCCGTCTTTAGCAACAATAGTGCCTTTGATATAACGCCTTTTGATTTAGGCGAGGAACAGATGAGCGTGGAAATGGAAGATGAGATAGTCAAAAGGTTACCAGCTGCCGCACAAACCGTAGTAAGCATGAATATTTTCTTACCAATCACAATTAAAATCCCCATTCTTAAAACAAGCCCAGCCTATAAGACATGGCTTAACGCAAGGAAGCAAAATCCTATTTTAGGCGGATGCACTTTAAAAGACGACACAGGGTTTCAGTGTGTGATAAAACAAGTAACTTTGGATTTCAATGTTATAGATTTGGTAACAAACGCTGAATTTACGATTAAAGGCGACTTCTACCCCCAACCACAATTTGATAAAATTCCAATCAAAAAATAAAAATCTAAAACCGCTTCAGCGTTGCAAACCATTCAAAAGAGTGTTTTAATACTCTTCAAACATTTCTTGGATTTTTGCCTTATCATTCGTTTTAGTTAGAGCGAGTTGTAAAAGCACCCTAGCTTTTTGAGGGTTTAAATTATCGCTTGTGATAAAGGCCTTGTCATCAATCTCGCCTGAAGTAATCTCACCGCTACCTACCCTGCTAGAACGAACAACAACCACCCCCATTTCGCTCGCTTCTTGCATCGCTTTTAAAAACCCAGCGCTCACATTCCCGTTACCCACCCCAGCTATCACAATGCCTTTTGCATGCGAGTTTAGGCTCGCTTGGAATAGATCAAGGGTCATGCCGACATGCGTGTAAATAATATCCACTTTAGGCAAGGGGGGGTTGAGCTCTAAAATGGAAAATTCGCTCTCTATGGTGTGCTTTCTTAAAGGCTGCATGTAATAGCGTGCCTTGCCATAATACACGCTCCCTATCGCGCCGCTATTTAAGGCTTTAAAGGTGGAAGTGTGGGTGGTGTGCGTTTTAATCGCTTCTCTAGCGCTAAAAATACTATCATCCATCACCACCAACACGCCCTTATTCGCGCTTTTTTCATCGATCGCTACGCTCAGCGCGTTGTATAAATTCAAAGCGCCATCCGCGCTCAAAGAAGAAGCGTTACGCATCGCTCCTACTAGCACGACCGGTTTTGTGGAGCGTAAAACCAAGTTTAAAAAATACGCGCTCTCTTCTAAAGTGTCCGTGCCATGCGTGATCACCACGCCCTTAATACGGCTATCATTGAGCAATTCTTGGGTGCGTTGAGCGAGTTTGAACCACACTTCTTCATTCATGTCTTGTGAGCCGATGTTAGAAATCTGCTCCCCTAGAATGCGAGCGATCTTAATAAGGTGATTAGGGATAGCCTTCAAAAGCTCTATGATACCCAACTCACCGCTCTTATAACGGCCCAAACTCTTGCCTGCGCCGCTCCCGGCAATCGTCCCCCCTGTCGCTAGTAAAACGATGGTGGGTAAATATTTAGCCATGACTTGCCCCTTCAAACAAAATAAAAGGATTTAAAGATTTTGTAGTATAGTAAATCGTTGTTAAAATAAATTTAAAAAGAGTTGGTTGTGGATACCTTTTTTCAAATTATCGTGTTACTTTTTTCGCTTTTTTTAGGGGCAAGACTAGGGGGCTTGGGAGTGGGCTATGCGGGAGGCTTGGGCGTGCTTGTTTTATGCTTATTTTTGGGGCTAAACCCGGGCAAAATCCCTTTTGATGTGATTTTAATCATCATGGCAGTCATTAGCGCTATCAGTGCCATGCAAAAAGCGGGGGGCTTGGATTACTTAGTCCAAATCGCTGAAAAAATTTTAAGGAAACACCCCAAGCAAATCAACTATTTAGCGCCCAGCGTAGCGTATTTTTTAACGATACTAGCCGGCACCGGGCATACGGTTTTTTCTTTGATTCCGGTGATTGTGGAAGTGAGCCAGAGCCAAAACATCAAACCCAAAGCGCCTTTAAGCTTAGCGGTAGTCTCCAGTCAAGTCGCTATTACCGCAAGCCCGGTGAGCGCGGCGGTGGTGTTTATGAGCGGTATTTTAGAGCCTTTAGGAGCGAATTATCTCACCCTTTTAATGGTTTGGATCCCTACAACTTTTTTAGCGTGCATGCTCACGGCGTTTATTATGGGCTTTACTGATTTGAAATTAGACAGCGATCCGCATTATTTAGAGCGTTTGAAAGCGGGCAAAATTTCGCCCCCTAAAATCAAAGAAGAAAAAGAAACTTCAAAAAGCGCGAAATTATCGTTATGGATTTTTATCGGCGGGGTTGTAGCGATCGTTTTTTATGCGAGCGCAATTTCTAAAAATATCGCTTTGATCAGCCCGGTGGTTTTAGGCAGAGATTACGCGATTGTGTCTTTCATGTTGAGCGTGGCGGCTTTCATTGTGATTTTTTGCAAAATCAACGCTAATGAAATCGCTCATTCAAGCGTGTTTAAATCCGGCATGCAAGCGTGCGTGTGCGTGTTGGGCGTGGCATGGCTAGGCGATACTTTTGTGAGCAATCATATAGATGAAATCAAGCGATACGCTTCTTTTTTGATCGCTGATTACCCGTTTTTATTGGCTGTGGCGCTTTTTTTAGCTTCCATGCTTTTGTATTCGCAAGCTGCCACCTCTAAAGCGCTCATCCCAAGCGTGATCACAGCCTTAGGCATTAGCGCTAATCATACGGAGCATTTGTATATTATCGTGGCTTCTTTTGCGAGCGTTTCAGCGTTGTTTGTGTTACCCACTTACCCCACTTTACTAGGAGCGATCGCTATGGATAACACCGGCACCACTAAAATGGGCCGTTATGTGTTCGATCATGCGTTTTTGATCCCTGGAGTTTTAGTCGTGTCTTTGAGTGTAGCGTTAGGGTTTGTTGTCGCACCGTTAGTTTTGTAGATTTTATCATCAACGATAAAAGCTTGACGATTTTTCTAAACCCTCCCTTAAAAAAGAGGGTTTAAAGCATTAGTAAGCAAACACATAATTGAGATACACGCTATAAAGCCTTCGGTATTCTAGCTTAGTGCCTAAAAAAGAATAGTAATTGGTGTTAATGGTAGGGATTTTAACGCCTAATTCCACGCCATGCTGTGCGGAATGTTCGCTGTCTTTTTTCTTAGCTGTAGCGAGATTCATCCTCAAACCGAGATTGAACAAGAATTGGAAATTAGAGGTATTGACTTTCGCGCTGTAAGGGTTATTGAACGCTGTTAAATTCACATATTGAGAATTAAGCCATGTCGTCCCTGCTAGTTGGATACCACCAAAAAGACCCACAGAAAGCTTGTTGTTATTTTTAGTGGCTTTATCGTTAAGAAAGTTAAACAATAAATCGCTCCCACCGCCATAAGTCCATATGTCAGAAGACGAATTAAAAAAGCTGGATTTGATATAGCCGTGGTTGTAATCAAAGAAGCCATAATACCTTAATCCCCATCTTTTGCTTTCGCCAAAGAATTGTTTATAGCCCACTTGCACGCCAAGCCCATTCATTGCGCCGTTGTTGTTTTGAGAGCTGATCATGCCCACTTTTTTAAAGGGGTTATTGCTCATCGCCGCTAAAGCTTGATTGAGTTGGGATTGTTGCTCTGGGTTGATTTGGTAGTTGTATTGGCCTGCTGCTGGGGCGTTTTTATCGTAAGGTAGGGTAACGATGTCTTTTGTATTGACTTTGTTGTGGGGGAATTGAGAAATTTCTTGGCTCAAATTCTTAGCGTTGCTATAGGCACTCACGATCTCTGCTTCATTGGATTTTAGATTATAAACATCTTTAGCCACGCTTAAAGCCGCATCCACCCGATTACCATAATAGCTCACGTTGTTTTTAATCGTCTGAATTTCTTGGTTCAAATTCACCTCCTGTCTGTAAGGGTTAGTAGGCGTTGAACCCGCATTGGGTATTTTCAAGTAGGCTTTCTCTAGATACTTATACTGCTCTGCAGGGATAGAACTAAAGAGGTTGAAAATGTCTTGAGCGTAAGAGATGACTTGCTTTTGGTTTTGAGCGAAGGTGTAGATGTCTTTAGCGAAATTAGGGTTTGTTTGAGTCCCTGTAGCTTGAGCTTGCAGCTGAGTGGATAGGGTGTGGTTACTTTGAGAAAGCGTAACCGCTTGTTGCAAGATAGGTATCATCGCCTTGATATTGTTAAACACCGCATACTGCGTTGGGTAATTAGTGGATGTGATAGCGCCGGATGCGTTTGAAACGCCATTGATGACGATATTTTTCCACATCATAGCCGTCTTAGTGCTTGCGATTAAATCCATGAGCTTTTGCGCGGCTTCAAGAGCGCTGCTTACGGTTGAATTTGGCGAGTTTGAACCTTCTGTTGTAGCGCATCCGGATAAAGCGCAAAGATTGTTGCCTTTAGTGGTAGCGTTTTGTTGGGCTGCTTGGAGGCTTTCAGCGAGTTTTTTCATCTCGCCGTAAGTGGTTTGATTCATCACGCAGTTTTCAATTCCTGAGCAGTTATTAATGATCGTTTGAAAAGGAGGGTTGCCCTGAACACTAGCGGGTCGTTTACTATCCTTATTACCCACAAAAAAAGTGAGGTAGTTCCCTGCATAAAGACTCCAAAAACCCAATACCGAAGTGATAACGGCTTGCACGGCATTGAAGATGGGCGATTGGGTGGTACTGTTGTAGTTGTTGTTGGTAAAGCTTTTCAAATCGTTTAAAGAGCTATTGACCAGCTCAATGTTGTTAGCGTTTTGAATGCTTTGCTTCAACGAAGCCACTTGGTTTAAATACTGGCTTAATTGCTCGTATTTGTCGTTCAAGTTTTTCAATTCACCGGTGTTTTTGACCATTTGCACCGCTTCGCCGATTTGATAGCCCACGCCTACAAAAAAGCCGTTGTCTTCAGCGTGGAGCGATGATACCGCAAGCGAGAGAGAGAGAGAGAGTAAAAATCGTTTTTTCATAAAATGTTCCTTAAAGTAATTTTTTTGTTGCAAAAATATTCTAAAATAATAATAGATTTACAATGAGTTTAATTTTACAATAAATTTTTTGGATTTTCAAAAAAAAAAAAAAAGATTTTGGGGTATTTTTTAACTATTTATCTTTGGAGTGTTAATTTTTGGAACGATAAAATGATTTTTTGAATTTTATTATCAGTGTTTAATGGGAACGAAGCCACACTAAAACAAGAACGCGTAGCTGACAAAAACTTCTTTATTCCTAAAAACGCTGAAGTTTTGTCGGATCGTTTGTTGCTGCCACACATTGCTAGCACCAAAGTTTTTCCAACTTTGCGCGCTCAAGCTGTAATAAGGGATTTTTAGCCCCACATTGAAGCGGTTGTGTTTGCCTATATACAAAGAGCCTCCAAAATTCACAAAAAACCCCCCACCTGCGGCAAAAAATTTATCCTCTTGTTTCGTGTTTTGGTTTTGATAGTTAGGACTCCATAAGATGGCGTATTCCACCCCACCCCCACCAAACACGCCTATTTTAAAAAACAGCATTTTTTCTGTTTTTAAAGCGAGTTTTAAAAGGGTGTCTATAGGGAGATTGACAAACACATTCACATTCAAACCAAACGCCATGAAATTCCCGTTATTCAAAAGGAAGTTTTGAGGACTTGGGGTTTTTTGTAAATTTAAAGAACCTTGAGCGTTTGAAATAGGATCGTAGGTTTTAATCGCGCTCGGGTCATAATTCGCTTGGGATAAAAGGGTGTTACCCCCCACTTTTTGACCTAATTGCGCTTTAGCGTATTCTATATCCCCCCACACCCTTAAGCCTAAAATATGGTATTTATCAATAGCGATTTCATCGCCTATTTGCCCGGTATAAGAAAGGTTTTTACCCCCCTTATAATAGGCTTCTAATTTCTCGCCATAACACACGCTACTAGGGCAAGTGGGGTTGTCTTTATAGGCTTGTTGCCACATGCTTGTGCGCGTGCTAGCCCCTGTGCCTAGCCTAAAGCCCAAATAAATATGGTTTTTCGTTTTAAAAAAAGGCGTTTTTTCAGTGGCATTGCCCCACAAAACCCCCAAACTCGCTAAAAAAATGAACGCTTTCAAACGCTTTTTTGATTCAATTCTACCCATAATGGCACTTCACTTTGTAACATTTCTTGATTAAAAAATTCCTCTATGCTCTCTCGCATGCTCTTTATTTCTGTAAGGGTATTGACGCAATTGCGAAACGCGCTCGCTTGCATTTCGCCCTTAGCGTAAGCATGCAAGTTCTTTCTAAACATGATTACCCCCCTATCCCCATAAAACTCCACCATTTTATCAAAATGTTCTAAAACCAGGTCTTTTTTCACGACTGCGGGCAATTCGGTGGTGTTGTTTCTGATTTGCCAAAATATCCATGGGGCTCTTAAGACCGCTCGCCCTATCATTAGCCCATCCGCTTGCGTGATTTGCAAGACTTCAAAGGCTTTTTTCACGCTGTCAATTTCACCATTGGCTATCACAGGCTTTTTTAAAATCCCTTTCATTAAAGCGATGCTTTCATAATCTATTTTGTCTTTTTGATACCTATCGCTTCGCGTCCTCCCATGCACCACCACATAATCCACCGGCGCATCATTCAAGGCATGAGCGATTTCTTTGGGGATTTTCTTTTCAAAGCCTAAACGCACTTTCACGCTTGTGATTTTTTTATTGGTGTTTTCTCTGATTGTTTTTAAAAGCTTCACTAAGTGGTTTAAATCCTTCAATAACCCGCTCCCGTTACCATGATTAGCCACTTTAGGGGCAGGACAACCGCAATTAAAATCAATCCCACTCACATGATCTAAAGCGTTAATTTTTTCAACCGCTTCTTTGACTACGCTCTCTTTAGAGCCTGAAATTTGCGCCATGAAGTGATCTTCTAAAGGGGATTTTTCCAACATCTTAGAAGTTTTATCAAACGCATACACCAACGAATGCGAGCTCACCATTTCGCTTGTGGTAACATCCACGCCAAATTTTTTCACCACGCTTCTAAAAGGCAAATCCGTATAGCCTGCTAGAGGGGCTAGAAAAAGCCATTTTTTATTCTTAAAGTCCATCCGCTCTCATATCAAAGTTTTTGCCCTATTTTGACACAATCAAGGTTAAAAAACGCTTTAAAACTTATCGCTTGATTAAAATGAACTTTTACAGATTGATGAAACTCTGTTTAAAACGGGTTAAAAAATCATGCGTTGGTTGTTTTAAAAACTCTGCGTATAAAATGGGCCGTAAGCGTTTAGGGATATTCAACCTCCTAGCTTTATCTTTAAAATCCTTTGGCATGCTTAAAGTTTGTTGGGGTTTAAGAGCGATAAACACATGCTCTTTGTCGCTTTCAATGATGAATTTTTGAGCGATTTCTAGGCTAAAAAAATGGCGTTTGATTTCTTCTTTTTGAGAAAAGCTCAACACATACCCCTTTTGCTTTAAGATTTTATCCACCATAAACAGCGCGTTTTGCGAATACTTAAAAAAAGTGATCCCATGCCTTTGTGAAACGGGCGTTAAAGGATAAAGCCGCTCTTTTTCTTGATCCAAAAATTTAAAACTTTGGATAATGCCCTTAGAATAGTGTTGCATCAGGGCGTTAGCGTAACGTTTCCTGAAAAAATTGCGTTTGAATTTTAAAGAAGAATTAGAATTATCTTCAAAAAATTCCCAATCTTTAGCGAGCGTTTTAAGGGTGTCTTTAGGGGTGTAGAGCAAGGGGCGCACAATCGCATAAAACCCTCTTTTTTCATAGGCTTGAAAGCCTAAAAGCGTGTTTAATCCGGCGCCTTTACTTAATTGCATCAAAAACCATTCCAGCCTGTCATTCAAATGGTGCGCTAAAATCAAATGCTTGTAAGAATGCTCTTTGATTAGGGTTTCAAAAAAATCATAACGGACTTTTCTCGCTTGCATTTCAAAATTGCGCGCGATTTTTTGAGCGTGATGGATGTAGCATTTTTTATGGTGTGTTTTTGCGAGTTTTTGGGCGTGTTGGATGATTTCAAGGCGTTGTTTTTGCGTGTTATAATCCACTAAAGCGATGTCAAAAGCGATATTTTCTCCAACTAAAAGATGAAACAAGCAAGTGGAATCCAACCCACCTGAAAAACCCAATAAATTTTGACCCTCCCTTAAAGGATCTAAATAATTTTTAAAATCTCGCGCTGTCAAATCGGTGCTAAACGCATGCTGGATTGATGGCGTTTTTTCATGAAGTTTCCTTGTAGGTTAAAATGCCTTTGAGTAAGCTCGCGCCTTCTATGCCTAAAATTTCATTCCTGAGTTTTTCCACTTCATTCAAACCTGGAGCTTTTTGATGAACGGCTTCGTTGCGGATGTTTTGAATGAGGCTTAGGCTTTTTGAAAAAGGATAATTGATGAATCTTTTTAAGTTTTCTTCTAAATGGTATTGGACTTTTTCGTGTTTGAGTAGGAGTTTCATGGTCCCAAAATTAGGCTTTTTAGTGAAAAAATCTTTAAGCGTAAGAGATTTTCCTTGGACTTTATAAACTAAATCATAAAGGCTGGGATCTTTTTTGCAAGCCTTTAAAAGAACTTGTTTAGCAAAAGTATAAATTTCGTATTCTAAGGTTTTGGTGTATTTGACGATGATGCTGGTAAAATCATTCAAAAGATCGTTTTCGCTTTGTAAAAGCTCTAATTCGGCATGAATGATGTTATTGATGCTATCAGGGTGTAAGAGGTAAAAAAGCCTTTTGCCAAAAACAAAACGCATGAAATTTTCTTGCATGGTTAAATATTCTTTGCTTTTATACACGCTCAAATAATGCTTTTCATCGCCTAAAAAATAAGAACGCTCTTCTTTTAACTTTACCGGCATATACACGCTCAAATAATGCTTTTCATCGCCTAAAAAATAAGAACGCTCTTTTTTTAACTTTACCGGCAAAGGATAGACATAATTATTCCCATAAATGGCGTAAGTGTGGTTGTTTGGCGCGATGAAATTGGCTAAAAATTGATCCCTTAAAAGGCTGAAGTCTTCCCTGACTAATTCCCTTAAATCGCTGATAATAAAAAAGTCTTCCACTTCCAAATTTTTTTCTTTATAATAGCTAGGGATCAAACCCTCATCAATCTCTTTAGAAACCTTTATCACCTTAGCGGCAAATAAATTAGCGTAATCGGTCAAAAAAAGCTGTAAAAAATTTTTTTCATTAGTGGCTTTGTAAATTTCTTCTAAAGAGTCGCACTTTTCTTGATCGTTGAGCTTTGATCGGATCTTACCAAAGCCCACTTGGGATTTTTCCTGTAAAACGCTTAAATGTTGTTGAATAACATCTTGTTGGTAGTAAGGGTTATACAAGATTAAAAGGTGGTTCATGTCTTGAGTTTATTTTAGGATTTCTTTGAGGTTTTTCTTGATCTCATCAGGATTTTGTTCGTATTCTTGGATGAGATCTTTTAAAATTTCAAACAATTCGTTAAAATCTTGCGGGTGCTCTTTCTTAAACTTCACTACCAAATCCAAAGCTTCAAAAGCGTTATTTGATGGATCTTTGTCGTTATCAAAAGCCTTTTTTATATCCAAAATCATATTGGTAATGCAAGCGCTTTGTATGGGGCTTGAAATGCGTTTGATTAAAAAGCACTTAAGCGCGTTTGCAAGCTTAAAAGATGAGCAAATTTTAGAAAACATCGCTTTTCCTTATTGAAAGATTTAAAATACCGCTTGTTGGCTTAGCCCGTTTCAAGCTCAGCCAAAAAGCCTTTTTGATGCGTTTTTGAAATTTTAGCACAATTTTAGTTCATTCCTCTTCAGGCTCAACATCTATGAAATCTTCGCCTTTGATAAAATCCTCGCCAGTTTGAATCCACTTTTCAAGACCTTGAGCGCACTCTTGCGTTTTTTTAACGCTTTCTTCGCATTCTTGAATGCATTTTTCTAGTTCCAACACGCTCGGGAAACATGTTTGTTTGAATCTGGTTTCATCATTGATGAGGGCTAAGATTTCTTGTTTTTGTCCGTCAAAATGAGATTTCATTTCTTCTTTAGTTTCTTCAAATTCTTGTTGTTTTTGGTATTTGTTATAAGAATCCCATGCTTCAAAAGCAAGACCGATAAAAGCGGTAAAGCTTTGTTCAAATTGCCTGCCAATCTGACAGTGCCCCAAGGTTTGAATTTTAAAACCAAATCTATGCCTGTAAATTTTGCCACAGCCACTATCCCGTCTCTAGCCGCTTTGATATTAGTTGCATTGATAAACTTGCTTTGTTTTAAAAGATCGATTCCAATCCTTCCAAATGTCCCGGCATGTTTTTCAAAAGAACTCACATCGGCGTTAAAACTCGTTTCAATTTTAGCAATTTCATTTACAATCCCTTGCGTTTGTTTTTCAAATTCATTTTTGACTCTTGTTTCCATATTGATACATTCATCGCCTATTTCTCTAATAGCGAAATCATTAAAGGTTTCTAGGCTAGTGCCAAGAACTTGACGGATGAGATCGCTAAAATACCTTATTATAAATTCTCTTAAATGGATGCGGGCTTGAGAAATTTCTTTATTTAAATCTTGAATATCCTTTCGCCTTTTTTTCAAGCGTTTTATTCAAGCGTTCCATTTCTCTATTAATATCTTGCAACGCTTGTTTTGCGGGTGGCGTTTGCCTATAGACCACATCTTGAATGACGCTTTTTTTGGCTTCTTCTATGATGGTTAATTTCCCGCCATTTTCTTTAATCTTTTTTTGAGTCGCGTCTTGCAAGGCTTTGATATGCGAGAGCTTTTGGAATTCTTCTTTATGCTTTAGCCAGTGTTCAAACCCCAAGTCAAAAGGGTTTGCCGCCACAGCGACAATAATCAAACTTTCTTTTTCTTTTTCGCTTAAAGAAATCAATTCATTCAGTCGGTTTTGGATGTTTTCTTTTTTGATCTCAAATCTTTTGTTGTAATCTTTTTCGTCTTCAATATCCGCTTCTTCATCAAAACGGCTGATGACAAATACCGTCCTGGATAAAAGATTGAGCGTCCTGAACAACCAATTCAAATCGTCCTTATGGCTTTCTTTGATGGGGTTTGACGGGTTAAGCACGTATAAAATAAGATGAGCTTCACTGATATATTTTTTTGTAATATCTTTATAGCGTTCTATTTTGCCGCTATCGTGTTCTTTTACTTTAAATCCGAACAATCCCGGGGTGTCAACGAGCTCAATTTCATTATCTATGTCATAGACTTTAACTTCATCGCTGGATTCTTTGTGGTCTATCTTCATGCTCTCATCTAGCCGCTCGATCCAAGCTGCCGCTATGGATGTTTTCCCTTCAGAAAAACCTCCCACTAAAGCCACTTTAAGTTTTTGACCACCCGCATTTTCCATCGCATTACGGATTTTATCTTTGAAAGAATCTTCAATATTGATGCCGTATTTTTCGCCAGTTTTAATAAAATTAAGTAATTTTTGGAGGTTTTTTTGATTTCTCTCTTGATTTTTCTTAAATTGTTCTAGCGTTTCATTCTTCATTGCATGCTCCTTGTTTTGATATTATTAGATTGATGTTATGAGAGATGTACCCTAATTTTTCATGGGCTTCTTTCAATTGTCTTTTCATGCGTTCGCAATGATCAACAAGTTTGTTAAAACCGGCGTTGAGTTCTTCAATCATTCCCAATGCGCCTTTTTTATAATTTTCAATGCAGCTTTTCACATTCTCTGCAATTTTTTCACAAGCTTTATCTAAATTTTTATCCACTTCTTTTCTTTGTTGTGATTTTTTATAGTCTGAATCAAAAGAACTCCACACTGCTTTAATTACCCCCACTAATGCTAAACCCACTCCTGCAATTAGCGCAAACTCACCTACTATAGGCGTCAATAGAAGCAACACCAAACCTCCTATTGAAGCCAATAAGTCCACTGTATCAATGCCGCTATCCATATTAAAATCAGCATTAGGATTAAGATTATTAATACCGATGCGTTCTATAATCGCTAGAGAATCTTTAATTCTTTCTTCAAGTTGTTCAATATTTTTTCCTACACTTCCGCAGAATTGTTCCTCGCATTCTTTGAACCGCCGTTCTATATCTTCAATCAATTTTGTCTCTCTTTGTTTGAGTTCATTGTCAAAAATTTCTTTACATTCGCCATTTCCAATACCTCTTTCAATGCGTTCATGCATTTCTTTTCTAAAATCAGATTCGAATTGATGGATTTTGTTGGCCGCTGATTTTTCCAAATCTGATATAAATTTTTCTTTAGAACGATCCAAATTAAAGCGAGCTTCTTGTTGGTGTTCTTGCATGTCTTTAATCGTTGGATCGATCTGTTTTTCAATCGTAATTTCGATCGCTTTTTGTAATTCTTCTACCACTTTTAAGGCTTTATTGCAGTTTGATTGAATGATTTTGGCGCGCGAGTTTTTAAAAAGCTCTTCGGCTATAAATTCTACTAATGGTTTGAAATGGGATTTATACAATAATTCTCCTGCTTTAAAAATTTCTAGAAATTTTTGTTTCTTTTCATCAAAATCAGTCTCTGGGATCAAAGCCTGTGAAAGGCCATAAAAAGCCGCTTGGGCGCTAACTACCTTATGACCCTTGTAATGTTTTCCTAAAACGCCTTTCATCTTTTCGTCTAAAATTTTTAAGCTTTCTTGTTCGTTTTCATTAATAAGCTTATCTTTTAAGGCTCTTGGGCTGGTAATCGGTTTGTTGTAAATCGTCCATACCTCTGTTTGCGAATCAAGCTGTCTTTGGATTTTTTCAATCGTCCCCCTTTTCCCTTCTTCTCCTTTTTGCGGAGGATTAGGCGTTTTGGTAACATAAAAAATAGCATGGGCTTTTTGCGTTGCGTTAGAAATCTGATCAATCACTTTTTGTTCTCTGCCTTCTATCCCTGGAACATCCAGAAAAGTAAAGGTTTGATGGTTGTATCGGAAAGAATAAGATTGTGTTTTTAAAGTGAAATCGCTCCTCCCATCGCCTATAGTCGCTCCATCTTGCAATGAATGGAGTTCGTTTAAAATAGCCTGTTTGTTGCGTTCATCATTTTGATAATTGTTTTGGTAAGTTGAATAAAGCCGCTTGAATCGTTCTTGTTAATCCACTTTGCTTTGTTCTTTAAAAAACATCCTCAAACATTCAATAAGGGTTGATTTCCCCGCACCGGTTTCCCCATAAAAGGCAATGGTAAAATTTTCCCACTCTTCATTATTTTTCAAGCTTTCAAGCTCTTTTAAACTTTTAGATTCTAATTGCTGGAATACCTTTAACGCTTCTTGGTTGAATCGCTTTAGTTTTTCATCTTTAGCATCAGTGTTTTTAAAAATACTCTGAAGATCTTTAATACTTTTTTCTACGCTAGAATAAATGTTTTTCATTTTTGCATGCCTCAAAGCGGATTTTTCTTGCGCATTTTAACAAAAAAAAACGCAAACCCCCACGCTCTAACTACGCTCTAGCCGCGCTTTTAGCCCTATGGCTAACTTTTAAAAAGGGCTTAAAACCTTAGCGAGTAAGATATTGTCTTTAAACACACTAGGCACAATCGTGTAATGCCCGGGTTGTAAAGGGGTGGTTAAGGCACTGTCATTGATTAAAATTTCCCCATCCACTTCAGGCGCCCACCTGAGATCCCTAGCTTTGTAAAAATACTCGCCCTCTTTATGTTCCACTAACGCCTTAATGGGCTTATTCAACAAAGCCTTAAAAGAATGGTTCTGGTGTTTTAAAGCGATTTTATTCAAAGTTTTAATGCGAGCGTTGATGATTTTTTTAGGCACTTTCTCTAAAGAATAGGCATGCGTGTTTTCTTCCGCGCTGAAAGCAAAAATATTCAATCTGTCAAACCGGAACTCGTCTAAAAACGCGCTCAATTCTTCAAATTCGCCCTCATTTTCTTCTGGATGCCCTACAATGATCGTGCTTCTTATAAAGCTTTCTTTAACCTGTTTCATGGCATCTAAAAGCTTTAAATGGTGCGCTTGGCTGGAATTGCGCCGCATTTTTTTAAGCATGGAGTCGCTGATATGTTGGATGGGCATGTCAAAATAATTTTGAAAAATAGGCGAGTCTTCAATCGCGCCAATCAGATCTAAAGTGGTACTAGAGGGGTAGAGGTATAAAATACGCGCGCTCTTTAAGGCTTGCTGTTTGTCAATCGCCTTAATGAGCTGGATCAAGCCGTCTTTTTGCCCCTTATCGTATAAAAATGAGCTAGAATCTTGAGCGATAAAAGTCATATCTTTATAGCCTTTAAGAGCTAGATTCTCCACTTCTTTTAAAATGGAGTCTAATTCCCTACTTTGCAATTTCCCCTTAAAGCTAGGGATAGCACAAAAAGAGCATTTTTGGTTACAGCCCTCAGAAATTTTAACATAAGCATGCACGCTAGAGCCGGTGATGATGCGTGCGTTATAATGCTCGCTTAAAAACACTTGCTCGCTGAACTGGTTTTGTTTTTTAGCGATCAAAATATCAATCTTGTCATAATCCCCCACGCCGGTAAAAATATCCACTTCAGGGATCAGCTCTTTGATTTCATCTTTATAGCGTTCGCTCAAGCACCCGCTCGCAATCAAAATCGCTCCCTCTTTTTTGTCTTTAGCGGCGTTGAGAATGGTTTGAATGCTCTCTTGTTTAGCGCTTTCAATAAAACCGCAAGTATTGATAAGGATCACATCGGCGTTTTTAGCGTCATTGGTGAGCGTGTAATTATAAAGCTTGCCTAGCATCACTTCTGAATCCACCAAGTTTTTGGAGCAACCTAATGAGATTAAGCAAAGTTGTTTGTTTTCTTTAACTTGCATGTTAATGGCTTTTTAAGTTTTTCAAATCCACTTCCCAAAAGAAATCAATCCATTCAGGAGCGTCTTTTAAAAACGCGTCAGCTTTGTATTTCGCGCTTGTTTTTTGGAACAAACTCGCGCTATAAAACTTTTTATCAGGGTGTTTGTCTTGCAACACTTTAAGCACCGCTTCCAAAGAATTACCGCTATCTACGATTTCATCTACCACTAAAATGGTTTTTAGACGCTCTTTGATCGTGGGGATATTTTCAATTTTTAGGGCGTTTTGTCGGTGGGTGGTGTCATAAGAAATCGCATTGATGCCATAAACTTCCCTTAAATCCCAGTGCAAACTCAAAAAATGCGTCAAAGTCATGCCCCCTCGCATCACGCACACAAGGGCTTCTGGGATACCGCAAAGGCGCTCCACTTGTTTCACTAATTCCAAGCTGTCTTTCAAAAAGGCTTCATAAGAATAATGCATTGTGATCCTTAAATTTCATGATATTGCTTCAAAAAGGTTGCATTCGCCGTGCCGTCAAATTCCCTTAAATCCAAATCGTTTAGGGCTAACTCTAGGGCGTTTAAAGCGTAGGCGCTTTTATAAACAGGAATGATCCCCATGTGGTTGATACGAATGAGCGCGTCTTTATAAGGCTCTTGACCGCCCGCAAATTGCACCTGGTATTTTTCTTTCAAAAGGTTTTTTAATTCTTTGGCATGCTCATTAACAATCGTTGTCATGCTCAAGCTCGGGCTTTTAGGGAAAATCTTTAAACCGAGCGCTAAAACGGCTTTTTGAGTGGCTAAAGCAACTCTTTTAGTCTCTTGATAGAGCGCTTCAAAGCCCCCCAAATTCTGCACCAATTCAAAATAGCGCTGCAACCCTAAAGTGTGTAAAATAGGAGCGGTGTAGCTTGTGGTGTTGTTTTTTTGGTTTTTCAATTCGCTCTTTAAATTGAAATAAAACCCCACATCGCGTTCTTCTATGCGATCAATCGCTTTCTGGCTCAATGCGATTAAGCTCATCGCAGGAGGCAACATGAACGCTTTTTGACTCCCCCCAATGAGCGCATCCACATGCGTTATTTCTAAAGGCTCAACCCCTAAAGCGGTGATCGCATCCACGATTACAAAAACATTGGGGTTGGTTTCTTTGATTGCTTGAGCGATTTTTTCCACAGGGTGTCGTAACCCCCCACTAGACTCGCATGCTTGAATGCAAAACGCATCAATATTAGGGTTAGCTTTAAGCGCGTTTAATATTTCATCCACTTGAGCCGGTGTGTCCCATTCATAGACTAATTCATGGGCTTTGATGGAGTGGGCTTTAGCGATCTTGCCAAACCTTTCGCCAAACTTACCCGCATTAACAAAAAGCAACTCTTTTTGACATAAGGAAATCACACTCGCTTCCATAGCCCCCGTCCCGCTACTGCTCAAAAGCAAAACTTCTTCTAAACCGGTCATTTTTTTTAAATTTTCTCGCACGCTTTGGAAAATCTTTTCAAAATCTTTGGTGCGGTGGTGGGGCATTGGCTGAGAAAAGCTTGAGCGCATCTCTTCATTAATGGCTACAGGGCCTGGAGTGAAAAGCAACATTTTAAAATTAACCTTTAATTTTTAAAGAGAATTTAAAAGTTATCATACTAAAACGCGCTTAAAATTAAGCCTTATTGTTTAAGAAAATCGCTTTTTAATGCAAATAAAATGCTAAAATGCCATGGTTTAAAAAGAATTTAAGGCAATGATTGGATAAATTTAGTCTTCGTGCGTGTTTTTTAACCCTTTTTTTTAGCGGGTATTCTAAAAAAGCTCCTGGAACGATAGGGAGTTTAGTAGCGTTGTTACTGGGCTTACCTATTTTGATTTTTTCGGCTAACACTTTGTTTTTAGGGGCGATTTTTGTTGGGCTTGTCGCTATCGCTCAAATAGATAAAGAAGAAGAAGAGACTAAGAGGCATGACAGCTCTTACATTGTGATAGACGAATTAGTGGGCATGTGGCTTGCGATGGCGATTAGCGGGTTATCGTTAGCAGGTGTGGTTTTGAGTTTTATCTTTTTTAGGATCTATGATATTACTAAGCCCTCACTCATTGGTAAGATAGACAAAGAAGTTAAGGGGGGTTTAGGGGTTGTGGCTGATGACGCTTTAGCGGGTGTTTTAGCCGGATTGAGTGCGTTGTTAGTCATCAATATTTTAGGATTTTTTAACATTAAACTCTGATTTTAAGAAAATTCAAAAGCCTTTTTTTAGGTAAAATAGATAGACTTTATTGTAATCGTTTTTAGGGAGTTTGATCGTGGAGTTTTGCGTTTTATTTGGTGGAGCGAGTTTTGAGCATGAAATTAGCATTGTGAGCACGATCGCGCTTAAAGGAGTGTTAAAAGACAGGATTAAATATTTTATTTTTTTAGATGAAAACCACCATTTTTATTTGATTGAAGAATCCAACATGCATTCAAAATACTTCGCTCAAATCAAAGAAAAAAAATTACCCCCCCTAATGCTGACACATAATGGCTTGCTTAAAAACTCGTTTTTAGGCGCTAAAACGATAGAATTGCCTTTAGTGATCAATCTTGTGCATGGGGGCGATGGCGAAGACGGAAAATTAGCGAGCTTGTTGGAATTTTATCGTATCGCTTTCATAGGCCCTAGGATTGAAGCGAGCGTGCTGAGTTATAACAAATATTTAACCAAGCTTTACGCTAAAGATTTAGGAATAAAGGTTTTAGATTATGTTCTTTTGAATGAAAAAAACCGTGCTAACGCCCTAGATTTGATTGGGTTTAATTTTCCCTTTATTGTCAAACCCAGTAACGCCGGAAGCTCTTTAGGGGTGAATATTGTGAAAGAAGAAAAAGAATTAATTTACGCTTTAGACAGCGCGTTTGAATATTCTAAAGAAGTCTTAATAGAGCCTTTCATTCAGGGCGTGAAAGAATACAATTTAGCCGGCTGTAAGATCAAAAAGGATTTTTGTTTTTCCTATGTGGAAGAGCCTAACAAACAGGAATTTTTAGATTTCAAACAAAAATATTTGGATTTTTCACGCGCCAAAGCCCCTAAAGCGAACCTTTCTAACGCCCTAGAAGAACAATTAAAAGAAAATTTTAAAAAACTCTATAACGATTTGTTTGATGGCGCGATCATTCGTTGCGATTTTTTTGTCATAGAAAATGAAGTGTATCTCAATGAGATCAACCCCATTCCTGGCAGTTTAGCGAATTATTTGTTTGATGATTTTAAAACAACGCTAGAACATTTAGCGCAATCATTGCCCAAAACCCCTAAAATCCAAATCAAAAACTCTTATTTGTTGCAAATCCAAAAGAATAAATGAATGGCTAAACGCAGTATCGCTTATTTGGATAGCGTTTTTGACATTTCCTACACTTTTATAGACCACCATAGCCCTTTAAACGCCTTGTTTTTGCATGGTTGGGGGAGTTCTAAAGAAATCATGCAACAAGCGTTTCAAGGTTGTTTTTTAAATTATAATCATTTGTATGTGGATTTGCCCGGTTTCAATCAAAGCCCTAACGATGAAAAAGTCTTAGAAACTAAAGATTATGCTAACATCATCAATTTATTCTTAAAAAGCGTGGGTAAAAAAGCGCATGTCGTTTTTGGGCATAGCTTTGGAGGGAAAGTAGCGATTTTGTGTGAAAACGAACGGATGGTTTTATTGAGTAGTGCCGGGATTTTAGAGCCAAAACCCTTAAAAGTGCGTTGTAAAATCCTTTTAGCTAAAATCTTTAAAAAATTAGGCTTGAATTTAGGGTTTTTGAGGAGTAAGGACGCTATGGGGCTTAATCAAGTCATGTATGAAACCTTTAAAAAAGTAATTAGCGAAGACTTTAGCGATCATTTCAAACGATGCGAGAAGGAAGTTTTATTATTTTGGGGTAAAGATGATAAAGCAACCCCCTTAAGCTCCGCTCAAAAAATGCGAACCTTATTGAAAAAGAGCGAATTATTCGTTTTAGAAGGGGATCATTTCTTTTTTTTAAACCAAGCAAAAGAGATTGAAAAACTAGTGGAGAATTATCATCATGCAAAGTCTTAGTTGGCTGAATTTAGCGTTTCGTTGGCTCTTTATAACAGGGCTTGGCTATTATATAATGACTTTATTGCAATGGTATCATTACAGCGTGTTTAGGATCTTAACCAAGCACCACAAAATGCGTTGGCATGGGATTTATTTTTTATTGCCTTTAGGGGTGTTTATCCTGTCGTATGCTTTCAAAATGCCGTTTGTTTTTGATTTCTTTTGCGGCGTGATTCAAATG
Source organism: Helicobacter pylori (assembly GCF_003637685.1). Taxonomy (GTDB): domain Bacteria; phylum Campylobacterota; class Campylobacteria; order Campylobacterales; family Helicobacteraceae; genus Helicobacter; species Helicobacter pylori_CJ. Next base: position 27,533 of record NZ_MVWW01000004.1, read on the forward strand.
CCCATGCTCATTATCTGGGCCAAACGCAACGACAAGCCTTTAGTTTTCACGCCAAGGGTGAAGCGCTTTTTTATTTTCTTATTACTCTTTTTAATCTTGCATGAAATCTTAAACACAGAATTAGCCCCTTTAAATGGGATTTCGCTCGCGCTTGGCTATTGGTGTTTATTTATATTCGTTTTGAGCGCTTCTTTAATCTTTGAAAAAGTCCTATCCAAGCAGTATTTGCAAACCGCTAAAGATAAAATCGCCTCTTTAAAAAATTTAAAAGTCATCGCCATTACAGGAAGCTTTGGGAAAACCAGCACCAAAAATTTCTTGCATCAAATCTTACAAACCCAATTCAACGCGCATGCAAGCCCCAAAAGCGTCAACACCCTTTTAGGCATTGCGAATGATATTAATCAGAATTTAGACGATAGGAGTGAAATCTATATCGCTGAAGCCGGGGCGAGGAACAAGGGCGATATTAAAGAAATCACCCGTCTCATTGAACCGCACCTTGCCGTGGTCGCAGAAGTGGGCGAACAGCATTTAGAATATTTTAAAACTTTAGAAAATATTTGCGAGACTAAAGCGGAATTATTGGATTCCAAGCACTTAGAAAAAGCCTTTTGTTACTCTGTGGAAAAAATCAAATCCTATGCCCCTAAAGATAGCCCTTTAATAGATGTTTCTAGCCTGGTTAGAAACATCCAATCCACTTTAAAAGGCACTTCTTTTGAAACGCTGATAGATAGCGTTTGGGAAAGATTTGAAACGAAGGTTTTAGGGGAGTTTAGCGCTTATAATATCGCTTCAGCGATTTTAGTCGCTAAGCATTTAGGCTTAGAGACAGAAAAGATCAAACGGCTTGTTTTAGAACTCAACCCTATTGCGCATCGTTTGCAACTTTTGGAAGTGAATCAAAAAATCATCATAGACGATAGCTTCAATGGGAATTTAAAGGGCATGTTAGAGGGCATTCGTTTAGCGAGCTTGCATCAAGGCCGTAAGGTTATTGTAACACCGGGTTTAGTGGAAAGCAATACAGAAAGTAATGAGACTTTAGCGCAAAAAATAGACGAGGTTTTTGATGTCGCTATCATCACAGGGGAGTTGAATTCCAAAACGATTGCTTCCCATTTAAAGAAACCGCAAAAAATCTTACTCAAGGATAAGGGGCAATTGGAAAATATCTTACAAGCCACCACGATTCAAGGCGATTTGATTTTATTCGCTAATGACGCCCCTAATTACATTTAGGAAATGAACATGCAACATTTATACGCTCCTTGGCGCGAAAGTTATTTGAAAGAGAAAAATAAAGGTTGTGTCTTTTGCGAGATTTCTCAAAACCCTACAAAAGATTTAGAAAACAGAGTGCTTTATAGGAATAGCGATCTCTTTGTGGTGATGAACGCCTACCCTTATAACCCGGGGCATTTGTTGATCGTTCCTCATGCGCATCAAGCGAGCGTTGAACTTTTAGATCTGAACATTTGGCTGAACATGAATGCTTTAGTGCCTAAAGTGTTAAAAGCGTTGTATGCTTATGGCGCTCAAGGGATCAATGTAGGTTTGAATTTGCACAGAAACGCCGGAGCAGGGATCCCTGAGCATTTGCACATGCATTTAGTGCCTAGGTTTTTAGGCGATAGCAATTTTATGAGCGTTATCGCTCAAACCAGGGTGTGCGGGATTGATTTAAATGAAACCTATCTTACCTTAAAAAACTTATTAGAAAAGGAGCTTCATTGAAAACAAACGCTTTTAATTTGGGTGTGTTACAATTGATTTTAATTCATTTTAGGGAGTGTCAGCGATGAAGGCGCGTGGGTTTAAGGCAAAGATGCGTGGGTTTAAGATTTTTTCAGGGAGCGCTCACCCTGCCTTTGGCAAAGAAGTGTCAAAGCATTTAGGCTTTCCCTTATCCAAAGCGGTGATAGGCAAATTCAGCGATGGCGAAATCAATATCCAAATCAGCGAATCGGTGCGCGGTAAGGATATTTTTATTATCCAGCCCACTTGCGTGCCTGTCAATGACAATTTAATGGAATTGTTAGTCATGGTAGATGCTTTAAGGCGCAGTTCGGCCAATTCTATCACAGCGGTGTTGCCGTATTTTGGCTATGCCAGACAGGATAGAAAAGCGGCTCCACGAGTGCCTATCACGGCTAAAATGGTCGCTAATTTGATGCAAGAAGTGGGGATTGAAAGGATCATTACGATGGATTTGCATGCCGGGCAAATCCAAGGCTTTTTTGATGTGCCGGTGGATAACTTATACGGATCTATCGTTTTTAGAGACTATATCCGCTCTAAAGCGCTCAAAAACCCTGTGATCGCTAGCCCTGATGTGGGTGGGGTTACAAGGGCTAGGTATTTTGCCAATCAAATGGGGTTGGATTTAATCATCGTGGATAAGCGCCGTGAAAAAGCTAATGAAAGCGAAGTGATGAATATTATCGGCTCAGCCAAGGAGCGCGATGTGATTTTAGTGGATGATATGATTGATACCGCAGGTACGATCTGTAAAGCCGCTTTGGCTCTAAAAGAGCAGGGGGCGACTTCTGTGATGGCGTTAGGCACGCATGCGGTTTTGAGCGGGAATGCGATCAAGCGCATTAAAGAAAGCGCGTTAGATGAAGTGGTGGTAACTAACTCCATCCCTTTAGTTCAAAAATGCGATAAAATCACCACTTTAAGCGTAGCGCCCTTATTTGCGGAAGTGATCAGAAGGATTTATCATAACGAAAGCGTCCAATCGCTTTTCACTTAAAAAAGGAATAAAAAAGCTGGAGTGGTGGATTCTGTAGGACTTGAACCTACGACCAATCGGTTATGAGCCGAGCGCTCTGACCAGCTGAGCTAAGAATCCAAAATTCCCAAAAGATGGTTTGCTATTGTATCCAAAAATATAGCGAAAAGCAAGCAGGTTTTCTAGGATTGCAAACAGGATCATAAAAGTGATAAAACTGCTCCCCCCATAGCTGAATAAGGGTAAGGGAATCCCCACCACAGGGGCTAACCCTAAAGTCATGGCGATATTCACGCTGGAATAAACAAAGATTAAAATAGAAATCCCAAGGGCTACAATCTTTAAAAACCAATCGCTGTTGCTCTCAAACAGATAAAAAAATAAATGCAAACTCAAGCCTATATAAATCGCAAAAAGCAACATAGCCCCTAAAAACCCGAAACGCTCCACGAAGTAAGCGAAGATGAAATCGCTCGTTGCAATAGGCAAGAATTTGAATTTGGTTTGTGTGCAGGCTTCTTTGGATTTGCCTAAAAACCCGCCCGATCCTATGGCGATAATGGATTGCATGACATGGTAATTAGGCTTTTCAGAAAGAAAGTCTGAGATGCGCTTTTTTTGGTAATCATGCAAGAAATGATAAGCGATAGGCGAAGCCACTAATAGAGCGGCAAAAAGAGGGAGCCACACCCTAGTCCTTAAACCCACGATCAACAAAATCCCAAAACCCATGATTAAAACAATAAGAGCCGTGCCTAAATCAGGCTGTTTTAAAATCAAAGCTGCCGGTAAGCAAATGTAAAAACTAAGCTTTAAAAACATGCCCCAATCATAGCCCTTAAAAGGAGGCGGGTTTATTTTAATCAAATGCGCCAATAACAAAAGGATAGCGATTTTCACGGGTTCGCTGGGCTGTAGAGTGATAGAAGTAAAGGGAATGACTAGCCATCGCTGCGCTCCAAGCTTGCTAGACCCCATAAAATCCACTAACGCCAATAAAATCACGCACGCCCAATAAAACACAAAAAGCCACCGATCGAGCTTCCTGAAAGGGATAAAAAACACGATCCAAAAGAGAAGAAACCCTATCGCATAATAAACCCCTTGCTTCAAGCTCAAAACCGCGCTGCTCTCAAAAATCAATACAAAAGAAACCACCAACAAAGGGATGATAAACACAAAAGGCAAAAGATCAAAATGCATCCAAATCCTTTTGTCTAATGCCATGCGTTTTTCATAACCCCTAATCTTATTGTGTTAATTTTTTGATTGTATCCAAGTTGAGATAATTCTCCTTAAAGAGAGAAGTTATCATGCCAACTTCATCAGGCAAATTGACTTCGCCCGTCTCATCATTAAAGCACTTTTCTAGCACTTTCAAATACGCAAACCCAATGCTTTCTGTGATAGCAACAGCGGTTGCAACCCCTGAAACACTCCCCACAACAGGAATGAATTTAAGGAAACCATTAACGAGCGTTCTCCCCACTTGTGCGACAGCGGTTACGCTTAACAATCCTGTGATCAAACTCGTGGCCACAGATTGATCCAAATCCATTCCAAAAGCGTCATTCATTTTATAGATCATTCCTGCTTGAATGGGTGCGATAGCGAGCGCATCGCTAAAAGGTATGGGGATAAGCCCAGCCGCTCCTGCAGCGCCGGATGCAAAATGGATAATGGTTTTACATTCCTCTATCATAGCCTGTTTTCTTTCTTGAATCTTAACTTTTTGAATACTCAAGAAATGCCTTCTCTTATTTTTTATAGCGTCTGAAAGGCATTTTTTCGTTTCATCTACCAATTCTTCTAAACCTTCAACAGGGACTTTCAACCCTCTAAATGAAAAGGCAACGGAATTGATTCTCACATAAGCTTTGACAAAACCTTTAAACCCCCATTCTTCGCCTATGATCTCTTTAGTTTCTTGGACAAACGCATCGCCGGCTTCGGCTTGAGTGTTTGTGAAAACGACAATCGTTGGGATATTCCAATTTTTAGCGAAGCTTAATAACTCTCTCTCTCTTGAACCCTACTAGAAGTCTCTTTAACGCACAAATACGCCACATCAATGGCTTCTTTTTCGCTAAGCGTTTTAAAAGAATCTTCCATTTCTTTTTTAATGCTTTGCATGGTGTCGTGGTAATCTTTATCTTCAATGCCTTTAGTGTCCCACAAAATCAAGCCCTTCTTTTCATCAATGAATTTTTCAAGATGCTGAGTGATGGGCTTTCCTACGCCTGCTTTAGCGATTTCTTTACCAAAGAGAGCGTTAATGAGCGAGCTTTTACCCACCCCAGTAGCCCCCATGAGCAAAACATTCATCTTGGGTTTTTCTTTTTTGATGAATTCAAGCATCTTGCTCATATTCAATCCTCCCTCTTTCCCATCAAGCGTGAATGAGTCGCCTAAAAAACCACGCAAAACGCCGTTCAGTTTATCATGCCCATTATGTTCCATTAGAACCCCTTTAAAAATGATTTGAGCCACGAAATGTTGGCGCACCGATTATAGCGTATTCAAATAATGAAATAGGATTTTTTTAAGGTTTTGAGTAGAATAATGGTTTTTAAAAATGCAAAAAAGAGTTTGAATGCAAAAAGTTTTCATCGCCCCTACCCATTACAAACGCATTGATGAATTTTTAGCCAAAGAATTGCAAATTTCTAAAAACCAGGTATTGAATTTGATTAAAGAGGGGCTAGTGTTTTGTCAAAAAAAGGAGGTCAAAAAAGGGGGGCTAGCCTTAAAAGAGGGCGATGCAATCGCGCTTTTAACGCCCAAAATCGCACCCAAACCCTTAAAAAAAGAGCTTGATTTAGAAATAGAAGTCATTTTTGAAGATGAAGATTTGTTAGTGTTGAATAAGCCCCCTAATCTAGTCGTCCATAAAGCCCCAAGCGTGAAAGAGCCTACTTTAGTGGATTGGTTGGAATCTCAAAATTACGAGCTTTCTAATCTTGGCTTAAAAGAGCGCTATGGGATTGTGCATCGTTTGGATAAGGACACGAGCGGAGGGATTGTCATCGCTAAAAACAATTTTACCCATGTTCATTTGAGCGAGCAACTCAAAACTAAAACAATGGGGCGCTATTATATCGCCTTGCTTTCAACGCCCTTAAAAGAAGAAAAAATGAGCGTGGAATGCTATTTGACAAGAAACCCCAATAACCGCTTAAAAATGATAGCGCTCAAAGCGGCTCAAAAAGAAAAAAGCCGCTATTCTAAAAGCGCATTTACTAGCTTGCTGACTTCTCAAAATGGCATGGATTTGATAGGGGCTAAACTATTTACCGGGCGCACGCACCAGATCAGAGCGCATTTAGAATATTTAAACAGACACATCATTGGCGATAATCTTTATGGGCTTAATGAAGCGCTTCCTAAAGAAGACATAAGAATCATGCTGCATGCCTATTTGATAGAGTTCAAACACCCCAGAAGCGAGCAAAAACTGTGCTTTAAAGTTCCCCTATTAAAGGATATGTTAGAATACCTTAAAAAAGTTTTTGACAAGGAGAATTTAGATGAGGTCTTGGATGAAGAAAAAATACTTCACGCTTTTATTGCAAAGTAGTGTGGTATTAGCGGTTTTTATAGGGTGTTCTTCTACCAGGAATCATACTTTTTCAGCCCTTAATAATCAAGAAAATACAGATACTAAGCTTCCGGTAGTCCATTCTGTTAAAACCATTAACGATGTGAGTTCAGTAGGCTTTGAATGGCCTAAAATCGCTGATACTTATGACATTGATGGGTTTATTTTGTATCGTTTGAAAAAAGACTCCCAACTCAAAAGAATCGCCACGATTAAAAACCCTTATGCGACCCATTATTATGATGAGGGGCTAGAAACAGAGAGTTCTTACACTTACCAACTCGCTACTTACAAGGGCGATAAAATCTCTAACCTTTCAGACCCCATTCTAGTAAAAACCTCTTTTATCAATCCTGTAGAAAGCGTGTTCGCAAGCCTTGAATACCCTAAAAGCGTGAAAGTCTTTTGGAGCCCGCACCCAAATCCCAGCGTTTCTAAATACATCATTCAAAGGCAGAATAAAGACGGCAAATTTTTAAATGTGGGGGCTGTAAAAAACCGCTTGTTTGTGGAGTTTTTTGATAAAGATTTAGAGGATGGGAAAAAATACCGCTACCAAGTCATCGCCGAAAATTTCATGGGGGATAAATCCAGGCCTAGCGTGATAGTGGAGGGGAAAACCAAAGACTTACCCAAAGAAATCACTAATGTTAGAGTGAGCCAAAACCTCACACGACACATTGAATTGAGTTGGGATAAATCCCCAGAAGAAGATGTGATAGCTTATCGCATTTACGCTTCCAATAACCGCAACGACAAATACAAATTCATCGCTCAAACCACCAACACTTCCTATGTGGATAAGATAGAAAAAGACAATCTCGCTCGTTATTATAAAGTCGTCGCCCTTGATAAAACGCATCTTGAAGGGGCTTTACCTAAAGAGCCTGCCATGGGTGAGACCGCTGACAGACCCGAAGCCCCTATCATCACTAAAGGGACTATTCAAGATTCTTCAGCCTTTATCCAATGGGAAAATAACCCAAGCGCTAAAATAGCCACTTATGCGGTGTATCGTTTTGAAGCCAATTCTAAAACCCCTTTGCGTTTTGGGAATATCACCAAAAACCAATTCGTGGATAAAGACATGAAAGTGGGCGTGGCTTACCGCTATCAAGTGGTGAGCGTGGATAAAGATGGTTTAGAGTCGCACCCAAGCAAAGAAGTGCGTTTGTTTTTAGAGCGCTAAAAGGGTTTTAATGCCCCATTTTTTAGCCAGACTAGACTCCAAGCCTTTAGAATACCCCTTAATTGAAGGGGATTTTTGTTTTCATAAGGAATTTTTAAGCTTAAAACACCCCACTAAAAGCTGTGTGTATGCGAGTTTTAAGGATCATATTTTTTTATTGCAAAAAATCCGGCGAGCGGGTGATTTTTTGATCAAAAGCGAAAAAGCAACGCCCTTAAAACGAGAAATTTTAAAACAAGCTTTAAGGATTTATTCGCAATCTTTTGAAGTCATTTCGCATAATTTGCAAGAAAATTCTAAACATGCGAGCCAAAAAAAAGCCCTTGATTTAGAAACTTTTGAAGGCTTTATCCAAAACAATCAAGCCCCTATTTTAATAGAAATTGGTTTTGGGAGCGGGAGGCATTTGATAGAATTAGCCAAAAACAACCCCACTAAAACATGCTTAGGGATAGAGATTCACACCCCCTCTATCGCGCAAGCGTTAAAGCAAATTGAATTGTTGGATTTAAAGAATCTGCACATCTTGCAAGGCGATGGCCGTTTGATTTTAGAGAGCATGCCAAATCACAAGTGCGAGAAGATTTTTGTGCATTTCCCTGTGCCATGGAATGAGAAAAAACACCGCCGGGTGCTAAGCGAAAAGTTTTTAAACGAAGCTTTAAGGGTTTTAAAGCCTAAAGGGTTTTTGGAATTACGCACCGACGATAGCCTTTATTTTGAAGACAGCCTAAAATTAGCCCTAAAAAACTTTCAATGCGAGGTAGAAATCAAAAAAAACGCTCAAATCCCGGTGGTCAGCAAGTATGAAGCGCGTTGGAATAAACTCAAAAAAGATATTTATGATTTAAGAATTTATTCTTTAGAATTGGATGAAACCCCTTTTGATAACCATGCATTTGATTTTTCTTTTGATACAATAACAATAAATAAAAAGAGCGTTAAAACGATTTTAAAAACCCCAAAAACCATTCAAGAGGGGTATTTTGTGCATGTTTGTAATATTTATGAGAATAAGGGGGATTTTTTAGTGGAATTGAGCATGGGGGATTTTAATTGGCCTGTGCGTTTGTTTGTTTTATTGGCAGAAAATCAGATTTTTTACCTCAATAAAAGCCCCTTAAAAACCTTAAACAACCACAAAGCGCATCTTTTGCTTCAAAATATCCTAAAGGAATTGGATGAGTATCATCATTGCAGCAAATAATTTATGCTTACAATACCAGCAAAACGAGCCGGTCATCAAGCATGCCAATTTACGCATCAAACGGAAGGATTTTGTGTTCATTTCAGGGCCTAGCGGGAGCGGGAAAAGCACGCTTTTGCGTTCGTTCTATGGGGATTTAAAACTTTTTAGCGGCAAGTTAGAAGTTTGCAATATCAACATGAATAACGCTTCAAAAGCAACGATTTTGGATTTGCGTAAAAATATTGGCGTGGTTTTCCAAGATTATAAATTGATCCAGGATTACACGATTGAGCAAAACATCAAACTACCGATGGTTATTTGCGGAATCAAAAAAGAAGAATGCCATTTGCAGCTAGAAAAACTTTTAGGGCATATTGATTTACGCCATAAGGCTAACCGCTACCCCAAAGAGCTCAGTGGGGGCGAACAACAGCGAGTGGCTATGGCTAGGGCTATGGCGAACTGCCCTGAACTCATTTTAGCCGATGAGCCTACTGGGAATTTAGACGATTATTCTAGCGATAAAATCTGGAGCCTATTAAGGGGCATGAACACGCAATTAAACGCTACGATCGTGGTGGTTACGCATAAATTCCCTAAAAATTTTAGCGCTTATCACCGAAAATTTTATATAGAAGATGGGGAAGTTTATGAATACTCTTAAAAAGCATTTAGCCTTTATCATTCCCCTAGTAGCGTTATTGTTTAGCTTGGAGTGCGTGTTGTTTATCAATCAAGCGATCGAACAGAAAGAAAAAAAATTGATTGAAGATTATTCAGTCGTGTTGGCCAGCACGCAAAAATTAGGCTTGGAATTGTTGCGTCAAAATTTTAACGAAATCATAGCGTTAAAAGAAATTGATCCTAATTATTCTTTAGAACCTCTTCAAAAAACTTTAGGCACAGACGGGCTTAAGGAATTAAAAAAAAATTTACCCTTTTTTTATTCTTTACAACTTTCCACATTCCCCACTCAAGAGCGTTTAGAAAACATTAAAGAAAAATTGCTCAAAATCCCTGGCGTTCAAAAAGTTGAAGTCTTTGCCAAAACTTACATGCAAGTGTATGATCTCTTGAGTTTTATTAAAGCAGCGGTCTATATCTTTGCGTTAGTGGTCTTTGTTTTATCGGTTTTATTGATGTTTAAGCAAGTCCGCATTTGGATCTATCAATACCATGAGAGGTTAGAGATCATGGATTTATTAGGGGCTTCGGTGTCTTTTAAAAACGGATTTTTGTATAAAATAGCTTTAATGGATTCTGTAATCGCTAGTTTTTTAGCCCCCATGCTCATGCTTTATATCACTTCGCAAAAAGGTTTTGAAAAAACGATGGATACTTTGGGTATTATAGGAGGCGCGTTTGTTTTAAACCATTTTTTATGGGGACTGCTTTTTAGCCTTGTGGTCTCATTTGTTTCTGTTTTACTTGTAGCTTGGAGGACTAGACATGTATAAATTAGGAATATTTTTATTAGCCACCTTACTATTCGCTAACACGCAAAAAGTGAGCGATATTGCCAAAGATATTCAACACAAAGAAACCCTCTTAAAAAAAACCCATGAAGAAAAAAACCAACTAAACAGCCGTTTGAGTTCTTTAGGTGAAGCGATCCGCTCTAAAGAGCTTCAAAAAGCGGAAATTGAGCGCCAAATGGTTGCCTTAAAAAAGAGTCTTGAAAAAAATCGTAACGAAAGTTTGGCGCAAGAAAAAGTTTTAACTAACTACCGCAAGTCTTTAGATCATTTGCAAAAACAACGATCATTTTTACAAAAGAGAGTGTTTGATACGCTTTTAGAGGATTTTCTTTTTTCACAAGCCTTAAAGGGGCAGAATTTAGCCTCTTCTAATGATGTGATTTTACAAGTAGCGTTTGAAAACTTGCACCAAAGCACTCTGTCTAAAATGTCGCAACTAAGCCAAGAAGAAAAAGATCTCAATACGCAAGCTTTAAAAGTCAAAAGCAGCATTCAAAAAATCTTCTCCATTATAGATGAGCAAAAAACTCGTGAAGTAACCTTAAAATCCTTGCAAACCGAACAAAATAAGCTCATTTTGAGCATGCAAAAAGACTATGCGATCTATAACCAACGATTAACCCTTTTAGAAAAAGAGCGCCAGAATTTAAACGCTCTTTTAAAACGCTTGAATATCATCAAACAAAACAGAGAAAATGAAGAGAGGGTCAGTTTGAAAAAATCTTCTCAAGCCTTAGAAGTCAAACAAGTGGCTAGCTCTTATCAAAATATCAACACCACGAGCTATAACGGGCCAAAAACGATCGCCCCCTTGAACGATTATGAAGTGGTGCAAAAATTTGGCCCCTATATTGATCCGGTTTATAATTTAAAAATTTTTAGCGAGTCTATCACGCTAGTGTCAAAAACCCCAAACGCTTTAGTGCGTAATGTTTTAGACGGAAAAATCGTGTTCGCTAAAGAAATCAACATGCTTAAAAAAGTCGTTATCATTGAGCATAAAAACGGCATCCGCACGATTTATTCCCAACTGGATAAAATCGCCCCCACCATTAAAAGCGGCATGCGGATTCAAAAAGGCTATGTTTTAGGGCGCATTGAGCAACGCTTGGGCTTTGAAGTTACCATGAGAGAAAAACACATTAACCCCTTAGAACTCATCGCGCGCAATTAAACAAATCATTTTTATTGCCGATATTGGCTAAAGAGCTTATGCAAACAAAGAAATAATTATACTTGTAGGCATGGAAAAATTTGGAGGTTTTTATGGTCAATGAAGTTCAAGGGATTGGGATTCCCACATCTCACACAAGCGTTCAAACAACCCCCACAAAAGAGATCAGTCGCACAAACACTATAAACACTATAGAAAGCACTATTGATGAATCTAAGACAACGATAGACCCTGATCAATACAAACCCAAGCTAGAATTATTGAGCGAGCGTCTGAATGAAGAAATGAAACGCATTGGCACGGATATTAATTTTAGTTATAACGATACGATCAAGGGGTTGGTGGTTTCAGTCAAAGACGCTAATGGGGATAAGGTGATAAGAGAAATACCCTCTAAAGAAGCCGTGGAGCTTATGCAAAGAATGCGTGATGTGATAGGCATTATCTTTGATAAAAGAGGCTAAACATTAGAGGTAAAACATGGCAATAGGTTCATTAAGCTCATTAGGGCTTGGCAGTAAGGTTTTGAATTACGATGTGATTGACAAGCTTAAGGACGCTGATGAAAAAGCTTTAATCGCCCCACTAGACAAGAAAATGGAGCAAAATGTTGAAAAACAAAAAGCCCTTGTAGAAATTAAAACGCTCCTTTCATCTCTAAAAGGCCCGGTTAAAACGCTTTCAGATTATTCCACTTATATCAGCCGAAAAAGCAATGTTACAGGCGATGCACTGAGTGCGAGCGTGGGGGCTGGCGTGCCTATCCAGGATATTAAAGTGGATGTGCAAAGTTTAGCGCAAGGCGATATTAATGAATTAGGGGCGAAATTTTCTTCAAGAGATGATATTTTTAGCCAAGTGGATACCACGCTCAAATTTTACACGCAAAACAAGGACTACGCCGTTGACATTAAAGCAGGAATGACTTTGGGCGATGTGGCTCAAAGCATCACAGACGCTACCAATGGCGAAGTGATGGGCATTGTGATGAAAACAGGAGGGAATGACCCCTACCAATTAATGGTGAATACCAAAAACACCGGCGAAGACAACCGAATCTATTTTGGCTCACACCTCCAATCCACGCTCACTAACAAAAACGCCCTTTCTTTGGGACTTGATGGAAGCGGAAAAAGCGAATTGAGTTTGAATTTAAAGGGGGCTGATGGGAACATGCATGAAGTCCCCATTATGCTAGAACTCCCTGAAAGCGCTTCTATCAAACAAAAAAACACAGCGATCCAAAAAGCGATAGAGCAGGCTTTAGAAAACGACCCTAATTTTAAAGACTTGATCGCTAATGGGGATATTTCTATAGACACTCTTCATGGGGGGGAATCTTTAATCATTAATGACAGGCGTGGGGGAAACATTGAAATTAAAGGGAGTAAGGCTAAAGAGCTTGGGTTTTTGCAAACCGCCACCCAAGAAAGCGATTTGTTAAAAAGCTCTCGCACGATAAAAGAGGGTAAATTAGAAGGGGTGATTAGCCTGAATGGTCAAAAATTGGATTTAAAAGCCTTAACCAAAGAGAGCAACACTAGCGAAGAAAACACAGACGCTATCGTTCAAGCGATTAATTCTAAAGAAGGCTTGAATGCGTTTAAAAACGCCGAAGGCAAGCTTGTGATCAATTCTAAAACCGGAATGCTCACCATTAAGGGCGAGGACGCTTTAGGCAAGGCTAGTTTGAAGGATTTGGGTTTGAGCGCTGGCATAATGCAATCTTATGAAGCTTCACAAAACACGCTTTTTATGTCTAAAAATTTACAAAAAGCGAGCGATTCGCAATTCACTTATAATGGGGTGAGCATCACGCGCCCCACTAATGAGGTCAATGATGTGATCAGTGGGGTTAATATCACTTTAGAGCAAACCACAGAGCCTAATAAACCCGCCATTATCAGCGTGAGCAGGGACAATCAAGCCATTATAGACAGCCTTACGGAATTTGTGAAAGCCTATAATGAGCTTATCCCCAAACTAGACGAAGACACGCGCTATGACGCTGACACTAAAATCGCTGGGATTTTTAACGGCGTGGGCGATATTCGCGCGATCCGTTCTTCTCTTAATAACGTGTTTTCTTATAGCGTGCATACGGATAATGGGGTAGAAAGCTTGATGAAATACGGGCTTAGTTTAGACGATAAGGGCGTGATGAGTTTGGATGAAGCTAAATTGAGTAGTGCCTTAAATTCTAACCCTAAAGCGACTCAAGATTTTTTCTATGGGAGCGATAGCAAGGACATGGGGGGCAGAGAAATCCACCAAGAGGGCATTTTTTCTAAATTCAATCAAGTCATCGCCAATCTCATAGACGGAGGGAACGCTAAATTAAAGATTTATGAAGATTCCCTAGACAGAGACGCTAAAAGCCTGACCAAAGACAAAGAAAACGCTCAAGAGCTTTTAAAAACCCGCTACAACATCATGGCGGAGCGTTTTGCGGCTTATGATAGTCAAATCTCTAAAGCGAATCAAAAATTCAATTCCGTGCAAATGATGATCGATCAAGCGGCGGCTAAAAAGAATTAAAAAACAGAGAGTCATCAATTTTAAAGGATAAAGGAACATTATGCAATACGCTAACGCTTATCAAGCCTACCAGCATAACCGAGTGAGCGTGGAATCCCCGGCAAAACTCATTGAAATGCTTTATGAAGGGATTTTAAGATTTTCTTCGCAAGCCAAACGCTGTATTGAAAATGAAGACATTGAAAAAAAAATCTATTATATTAACAGGGTTACGGATATTTTCACGGAATTGTTGAATATTTTAGATTATGAAAAAGGGGGGGAAGTGGCGGTGTATCTTACAGGCTTATACACCCATCAAATCAAAGTTTTAACGCAAGCCAATGTGGAAAATGATGTGAGTAAGATTGATTTGGTGTTGAATGTGGCTAGGGGGTTGTTAGAAGCATGGAGGGAAATCCATTCAGATGAACTCGCCTAATGCGTTATTAGATTCCTTTAAAATCGCTCTTGTTAAAAAAGATTCTAAACTCGCCTTTTCATTGATAGAACGCCTTTCTTTAGAGCAAATAAAAAGCTTGGATTTAGATGCGCTTTTAAGCCTTAAGGAAATGATAGCCCAAAGCATTGAACTATTAGAAAAAGAAAAAGAAGAACTGCAATCGCAAATGTATAAGGCTAAAAAGATTCAAAAATTTTTGTCTTAGATTTTTTAAACTACGATACAATAAAAGCACTATTTTTATTGAAGGCTAAAGATTGTCCGAACCCATAGATAGATTCACACGCATCAGGTGGTTATTTAAAAACGATTTTGAAAAAATCCGCCAACAAAAAGTTTTAATCTGTGGCGTGGGGGGTGTTGGGGGCTTTGCACTGGATTCTTTGTATCGTGTGGGGATAGGGCAAATCACTATTATTGATAAAGATGTGTTTGATGTTACCAATCAAAACCGCCAGATTGGCTCAGAAAGAATAGGAGAATCTAAAGTGTTGGTGTTACAAGATCTCTATAAGGGCATTCAAGCCTTGAATTCTCGCATAGATGAAGCGTTTTTAAATTCATTTAATTTTAGAGATTATGATTACATTTTAGATTGCATGGACGATTTGCCTATTAAAACAAGATTAGCGATAAAATGCCAGAATTTCGCTTACGGGAAGTTTATCAGCTCTATGGGGAGCGCGAAACGCTTGAACCCTAAACACATCCAAGTGGGGAGCGTGTGGGAAAGCTATGGCGATAAATTCGGGCGTAAATTTAGGGATTTGTTAAAAAAACGCCGTTTTAAAGGGGATTTTAAAGTGGTTTTTAGCCCTGAAGTCCCGCATTGCATAGAGCTTGGGAGTTTTAATGCGGTTACGGCGAGTTTTGGTTTGCAAATAGCGAGTGAAGTCGTGCAAGATATTATCAAACATGAAAGGCAGTGAAATGAAGGATTACGAAGACGAATTGGAAGATTTTGAAGAAGAAGAATTAGAGGGCTTTGAAGAAGATGATGAAGGGTATGATGATTATAAAAATGTCTATGATGATGACGATTATGAAGACTATAGCTCTGATTATGAAGAAGAGTGAAAAATGATTTGCACGAGCATCCTCCAACACGCTTATTGCGGCTCTAGAAAAAAGACTATAGAGCATACGGCACACTTGCTTGAACAAGCGCTAAAAAAACACCCTAAAACCAATTTAGTGGTGTTGCAAGAATTAAACCCTTATAGTTATTTTTGCCAGAGCGAAAACCCTAAATTTTTTGATTTGGGCGAGTATTTTGAAGAGGATAAGGCTTTTTTTAGCGCTTTAGCTCAAAAATTCAAGGTAGTGCTTATTACTTCTTTATTTGAAAAACGCGCTAAAGGGCTGTATCACAACAGCACGGTTGCGTTTGAAAAAGACGGATCAATCGCTGGAGTGTATCGCAAAATGCACATTCCTGATGACCCAGGTTTTTATGAAAAATTTTATTTCACGCCGGGGGATTTGGGCTTTGAGCCTATTACTACAAGCGTGGGGAAATTAGGGCTTATGGTGTGCTGGGATCAGTGGTATCCTGAAGCGGCAAGGATCATGGCTTTAAAAGGGGCAGAAATTTTAATCTATCCTAGCGCGATAGGGTTTTTAGAAGAAGACTCTAATGAAGAAAAAAAGTGTCAGCAAAACGCATGGGAGACGATCCAAAGAGGGCATGCGATCGCTAATGGCTTGCCTTTGATTGCGACTAACAGAGTGGGCGTAGAGTTAGATCCGAGCGGTGCGATTAAAGGGGGCATTACTTTTTTTGGCTCTAGTTTTGTGGTGGGGGCTTTAGGCGAGTTTTTAGCTAAAGCGAGCGATAAAGAAGAAATTTTGTATGCAGAGATTGATTTAGAACGCACCGAAGAAGTGCGCCGAATGTGGCCGTTTTTAAGAGACAGACGCATTGATTTTTATAACGATTTGTTGAAACGCTATAGCTAGTCCATTTAAGATTAGAAAATAAGGTTAGAAAGGATTAAACATGGTAGGTGTAATTTCTTGCGCTAAAAAAGCGCAAAAATTCTATCATTTTTGTGCGGTATTTTCACTTTAACAAGGAGCAAAAATGCTAGAAAATAGCTCTATATGGAGCAATCCTGCCTTTGTAGCTATCATTTGCATGTGCGTTCTTAGCCTTTTAAGGCTCAATGTCATGCTTTCTATGATTAGTGCGACTCTCATAGCAGGGATTATGGGAGGGCTTGGAATCACAGAGAGTTTTAATGTGATGATAGACGGCATGAAAGGCAATTTAAACATCGCTTTAAGCTACATTCTTTTAGGGGCTTTAGCGGTAGCGATCGCTAAAAGCAATCTCATTAAAGTTGCTTTGAGTAAATTAATAAGCTTAATGGATTACAAGCGATCCACTTTTTGCTTTTTGATCGCTTTTATTGCATGTTTTTCGCAAAATTTAGTGCCGGTGCATATCGCTTTTATCCCTATTTTGATCCCCCCTCTTTTGCATTTAATGAACCGACTAGAACTGGATAGAAGAGCGGTCGCTTGCGCTTTAACTTTTGGCTTGCAAGCCCCCTACTTGGTGCTTCCTGTAGGGTTTGGCTTGATTTTTCAAACCACCATTTTAGAGCAATTAAAAGCTAATGGCGTTAGCACTACCATAGCGCAAATCACAGGAGTGATGTGGATAGCAGGATTAGCGATGGTTGCTGGGCTGCTTTTAGCGGTATTGACGCTATACAAAAAACCCAGGCGCTACAAAGAAAAATCTTTTGATATAGAAAATTACGCCTCGCTCCAATTAAACTACCATGACTATTTGACTTTTATAGGGATTGTCGTGGCGTTTGTGATCCAATTAGCCACCGATTCTATGCCCTTAGCCGCTTTTTTAGCGTTAGCGATCATCTTACTAGGGCGTGGCATTAAGTTTAAAGAAACAGACTCTTTAATGGATGATAGCGTGAAAATGATGGCGTTTATCGCTTTTGTGATGTTAGTGGCTAGCGGGTTTGGAGAAGTGTTGCAAAAAGTGCATGCGATAGATGGATTAGTGAATGCGATCACAAGCGTAGTCCAAGGGAAGCTTTTAGGGGCTTTTTTAATGCTTGTTGTAGGGCTTTTTATCACTATGGGGATAGGGACTTCTTTTGGCACGATTCCTATCATCGCTGTGTTTTATGTCCCTTTGTGCGCGAAATTAGGATTCAGCATAGAATCCACGATTTTACTCGTTGGTATAGCCGCAGCTTTAGGCGATGCAGGCTCACCGGCTAGCGATAGCACCATGGGGCCTACTTGCGGGCTTAACGCAGACAACCAACACAATCATATCTATGACACATGCGTGCCGACTTTTTTAGTTTATAATCTCCCTTTGATTGTTTTTGGAGTTCTTGGAGCGTTATTATTAGGCTAATCTATCAAATTAAGAAAATCTTTTCTTTAGCCCTACCCTCTGGGGTTAATGCCTTTTTAGATGTGTTGGTGGTCGCGCTCTCGGTCTTTTTTGTGGGCAAGATTTCACACCATCACATTGTGGCTTTAGGGGTGGGCTTGCAATTTTTGATGCTTTTTTATGGCATCAACACGATTTTATACACCGGTACTAACGCCATTCTTTCTAGGCTTGTGGGGGCTAGGGATTTTGCTCAAATCAATCACGCTTTTTCAAGCATTTTCATTGGGGCGTTTGTGATTTGTTTGGGTGTGCTGTTTGTTTCTTATTTTTTGATTGAGCCTTTTTTAAATTGGATGCAATTGCAAGATCCTTCACGCCAATTGACGCGAGATTATTTAGAAGTCTTGGTTATCGCGCTACCGAGTATTTTTTTAAAAAACGTTTTAGTTTCAGCGCTCGCTAGCTTTTCAGACACCCTAACCCCCTTTATTGTCAAAATCATCATGGTCATTGCATGCATTTTCTTGAATCAAGCCTTGATTTTTGGGGATTTTGGTTTTAAAAAAATGGGGATTGTAGGCTCTGCTTTAGCGAATGTGGTTGTTTCTTATTGGGAATTACTCGCGCTTAGCGTTTGGATACAAATCAAAAAAATCCCTTTAAAATTCACAATAACCTTTCATTTTTCTTTTTTAAAAACCATGTTTAGAGTGGGTTGGCCGGCTGGGTTTGAGCGTTTATTGAGCTTGTTTTCTTTAATACTCTTATCCAAATTTGTAGCGAGCTATGGGGATAAAGTGTTAGCGGGCATGCAAATAGGCATTAGGGTGGAAACCTTTTCATTCATGCCAGGATTTGGGTTTATGATCGCAGCGATGGTTTTAACAGGGCAAAATTTAGGAGCGAACAAGCCAAAGATCGCCACAGAATACGCGCATTTGATTTTAAAAATCTCTATGGGTTTAATGGGGGTTTTAGGGCTTGTTTTAGTCTTATTCGCTAAAGAATTCGCGAGCCTTTTTTCTCAAGATGAAGAAGTTTTGGAAGTGGCGCGCTCTTATTTGATCGCTGTGGGCCTCTCTCAATCCCCCTTAATTGGGTATTTTGTGCTAGATGGAGTTTTTAGGGGGGCTGGCATTTCTAAAGTCTCACTATACATTAACACCTTAAGCTTATGGGGGTTAAGGATCATGCCTATTTACTTGCTTTTAATCTATCATTTTAAGGTGGAATTTATTTTTGTAGTGATCGCATCAGAAACTTTTTTGCGCTCATTCATCTACTATAAAGTTTTTTCTAAAGGCATATGGAAAAGGTGCGGGAAAAAGGCTTGATTATTGCTTGAGCGTAGCGGTCGTTTTGAAACGGCTTTCTCGCACCACTTGCACGCCCACTTCACCCACATACTGAGCGCTCTCTTCTATCTTTTTAGCGATCTTTCTGGCAATAATAGGCACTTGATTGTCCCTAACTTGGTTGGATTTGACAATCACTCTTAATTCTCGCCCGCTCTCCATCGCATACGCCTTTTCAACCCCTTCAAATTCCAGCGCAATCTCTTCTAAAGCTTGCATGCGTTTAGCGTATTCTTCATCGCTCTTTCTTCTAGCCCCAGGACGCCCTGCTGAAAGCGCATCAGCCGCGCACACGCTCGCGCACTCCACGCTCATGATTTCTTCATGCCCATGATGGGCATAAATCGCATTAATCACAACCGGATCTTCTCTATTACGCTTGCACACTTCAACGCCCAAATTCACATGGTCTCTCCCAAGCTCTTGGGTGAGCGCTTTACCAATATCATGCAAAATACCAGCTCTTCTAGCGAGCTTTTTATCCCCCCCAAGCTGTTCTGCAATCAAGCCGGCTAAAAGAGCGACTTCTTTAGAATGCTGTAAGGCGTTTTGCCCAAAACTAGAGCGGTAACGCATTTTACCCAGTAAAATTTTAAGCTCATCTTCCATAGTCCCAAGCTCTAATTCTAAAACGACGCTCTCTCCCTCAGAAAGCAATTCTTTTTCTAGGTTGCGCGCGACTCTGTTATAAACCTCTTCAATCCTATTAGGCTGGATACGGCCGTCTTCTATTAAAATTTTAAGCGTCTCGCTCGCTACTTCACGCCGATAAAGATTGAAACTAGACAAACACAATTTGCTGCTGTCTTCGCTAAATTCTATATCCACCCCACTGACCTTTTTAAACGCTTCAATATTTTTCCCGTCTTTGCCTATCACACGACCGATATAATCTGAGCAAGGCAAAGCGATACAGCTTGTTAAATTCTCTGTCGCATAATTACCCGCAAAACGGGCTGTCGCTTCCGCTAAAATGGCATACGATTTTTTCTTGCCCTCTTCTTTGGCTTCTTTTTCATAACGCCTGATTAACGCGCTTTTTTGGGCTTCTAATTCTTCTTCTAATTGCTCTAAAATCATGCTTTTAATTTCATCTTTAGTATAAGCCATGTAATTGAGCATCGCGTCTAGCGCTTTGGCTTGAGATTCTTTACAAATAGCGCACTGTTTTTTAAAATTTTCCCTCTCTTGTTCTAAAATTTGGCGTTCTTTTTCAAGCTCTTGTTTTTCTTTTTCCAAATAGCGTTTTTCATCTCTTACAAATTCTTTGTGCTGCGCTTCTAAATGTTTCAAATGCGCTTCTTTTTTATCAAAATGGGTTTGGAGTTGCAAATTTTTGTTTTCATATTGCTGTTGCAACTTGTATTCTTGGCCTTTCATGCGCATCTCTTCAGCTTCCACAAAAGATTTCGCTTGAAACTCCATCAATTTGGCTTTAGCTGAAGCGCTTTTTAAAATGGCTTGCCCTTTAGCATAATAGATCTTTTTCATCACATAATACATGATTAGAGCGGTAATCAAACACGCTACCAAGACTTCTAATGAAATGTAAATTAACCCGCTGCTCATAATGCTTCCTCTTATTATTCTTCATAACGATACGAGCATTCATGTAAAGATTCGCTTCAATGTCATAGGCGTCTGTAAGAATACCATTAGCGATCGCTAATTCCCTACTCACAAACACGATTAAGGGGTGTTTTAGTTGCTTTTTGAGCAATTGGGGCAAACTCCTATCATACATGCCTAGCCCAAAACCCACGCGCCTAAAGCTTGTATCCATTCCTAAGATCGGCACGACAATGCAATCTAATTCCCGCTTATAATAGCGCGACAAACTCGGCTCATCAAACCACCCCAAACGCCTTAAGGGCAACCTAAAGGGTGCGATACTAAAACCCTCTTTAGAAAAATGAGTGCCTTTTTTGATGCTTTTAGGCAACCACACGCGCTTATTTTTTTGTCTTAACTTCAAAATCAAAGGCCTAATGTCAAGCTCATGCCCTAATGGGCTATACAATAAAATATTTTGATAATCTTTGAGTTTCCAAAACAAAAGCTTGCAAGCCAATTTATCCCTGACTTTATTTTTTGCTTTAGCCCTTTTCAAGCGTTCTTTACAAAAATCTCTAAAAATCGTTTTAATGGTTATAATCCTTAAATTTTAGACTTACATTATAGTATAATTTTAGGTTATTAGTTACCATTTTATTATTCTTAAGGATGTGTTTATAATGAGAATTAAGGCTTATTTTTTGCGTTTTATCGCGCTGGTTTTTATCGTTTTGTTGGGTTTTAGCGCTTGTAAAAATTCCCAAAAATCTCAAGATTCTCAAAACAATACCACCCAAGAAAATAGCCCTAAAACCTACACCGCTATGGATTTGAATAACCAAGAATACACGATTACAGGCGATTTAGATTCTTTAAATATCAGCCCGGATTCTAACACCCCTACCCTATTGATTTTAAGCGCTTTAGACGATTTTTTAAAAGATTACGCCCCCACCTTTAACATCTTAAAAAAAACTTTTAAAGATCGTTTGAGAGTGCTTATTTTACTCAATCAACCCTACTCAAGCGATGCAATCAAAGACTTTAGCGCACATTTTCAAGCTGATTTGATGATTTTAAACCCTAAAGATACCGCTCTTTTTAATCATTTAAACCATGACGCTTTAAACCATTCCTTTAACATGCTCTTATATGACAAACACCAATTGATTAAAATGTATCAAGGGATCGTGCCAGCAGAAATGCTCCAATTTGATATTTCCCACTTAAAGGATTAAAAATTATGTTTAATTTTTTCAAAAAAATTGTCAATAAAATTAAGGGCGAAGAGACTAAAGAAAAAAAGCGTGAAAATATTCCTAAAGAGGCATTAGAAGAAATTTTGATTGGCTTTGACATCCAATACGATTTGATAGAGAGCCTGTTACAGCATTTAGGCGATTTGGTTACGCCCAAGCAATTAGAAGTCGCTTTGTTGCGTTTTGTGCGTGGGGAAAGCTATTATGATAAAACCCGCCTAAAGACTATCACCACAAAACCCTTAGTGCATTTGATTGTGGGGGTTAATGGGGCGGGTAAAACCACAACGATCGCTAAATTAGCTAAGCTCTCTTTAAAACAGCATAAAAAAACGCTTTTAGGAGCCGGCGATACTTTTAGAGCGGCCGCAGTCAAACAGCTGCAGTTATGGGGCGAAAAGCTTAACATTCAAGTCATTAGCGCCAAAGAAGGGAGCGATCCAAGCTCTCTAGCTTACAACACCATAGAAAGCGCGATCGCTAAAAATATAGATGAAGTTTTTATAGACACCGCTGGGAGGCTGCACAATCAGACCAACCTTAAAAACGAGCTTTCTAAAATCGCACGCACCTGCTCTAAAGTTTTAAAAGACGCCCCCTTTTATAAATTCCTTATTTTAGACGGCACGCAAGGGAGTTCTGGGCTAACGCAAGCGAAAATTTTCCATGAGACTTTGGCGTTAGACGGCGTGATTATGACTAAGCTTGATGGCACTTCTAAAGGCGGAGCGATTTTAAGCGTGCTGTATGAGTTGAAATTACCCATTCTTTATTTAGGAATGGGCGAAAAAGAAGACGATTTGATCGCTTTTGATGAAGAACGCTTTATAGCAGATTTGGTTGATGCGGTGTTTGTGGAACAATAAATTAAAAAATGCTATTAGCGTTTTTATAAAATTCTAAATTATTGATTAATAATAACCCTAAAACTTATATCAATGTGGTTTGCTTCTTGCAAAGCGTTACAAATCTCTGCGTTTTTGGCATAAAACTCCTTGCGCGGGATATGGGAATAAAGCTTTTTGTGCGCTTCATCAATCCTGCAAATTAACGGGCGCGATTCATAAATCTTGCACAGATTCGTTTCTAAATCCAAAAACTTGCACACCCCATTGCCAGCATCAAACCCAATAAGCTCAATAATCCCAGCGATATTTTTACAGCAAAGCCCACAAGAGGTGCAAGGGAAACGATTAAGGGTTGTTTGCTTTTTTGATTCTTCCATTGCTCGCTTCTTTATACTCTCTCTTTCATGCCCTTTTTTCCTCTTTTAAAGCTCTATAGCCCTAAGAAGTCTTATCGTCTCTTAGATCTTCAAGCTGTGCCTGCCTAAAACTAATACCACGCAAGCTATAATTCCCATTTTCTAAGCTACCCGTCTGATCTCGCATGAGATTGAGCGCGTTTTGCGCTTTTTCGTTAAGCTTTTGGTGTTCGTCCATGATAGGCACTTTCAAAAAAGCGCTCAAAGTCATAAGGGTTGAAACGGTAACGCTAAGTTGATCTTTTTCTTTTTGATTGTAGCGAGAGATATCGTAGTGATGCTTTTTCATCGTGGCGATGGCGTCTTGAGAAAGCGAGAAAAACAGCGCGTCAAACTTTGTGATCTGCCTAGTGAAAAGCTTTGCCATTTTCTCAACGGATCTAAGATTATCAATCATCACATCCGCTTTTTTGACGGCTGCTTCAACTTGAGAGCAATAAGCCTTAGCATCGTCTCGCTTTTTTTCCATTTTAGAAGCGCTAAAAGCCCCCAAAATAGCGAGTGCAGGCCCAGCAACAAGTCCTCCAAGCACTGCCATACCCCCAACCATACCAAAGCCACCCACAGAGAGCGCCCCACCACCAAGCCAAGCAAGGGTAGCGTTTGTCGCTGCAACACCACTAAGCTCAGCGATCGCTACACCACTAGTAGCCGTGCTAGCAAACATGCCCACCCCAGCGTATGCGCCATAAGCCGCAAACACTCCTCCTCCTATAGCGCTCCCAACCGCACCAGAAACATCAAGAAAATCCATCTCACGATATTGATTGGTAATTTCTTGCGCGTCTGAAACTTGACCTTGAATGTCTTGCATGTTGATACTTTCGATGTTGATATCTTCGATAGTGATCCTACTGCGTTCCAATCGGTGGAAATGATCCAAAAAGTTTGAAACCGTATGGCTTAAAACATGGAGTTTTTTCTCGCCAAACCTCATAAAAGCACGCTTGCAATCAGACTCCGCAGACTCAGCCTTTTTAGTTGCTTCCTCTTTTAAACTCTCTGCCTTTTTGATAAATTCATCAGCTTCGCAATCGGCATCGAGCGCATCAATCCCTTTTTTGACTCCGTATCCTGCTGCCACTAGGGCTAGCCCTCCTAAAATGAATGGTAATGGCATGTTTTTCTCCTTAAATGTTATTTTTTGTTGTTTAAGATTTCTTGAATTTTGAACACATGATCGAACGCAAAACGCATAGACATGAGCCACAGAGGACTCAGCAGATCTCTCATAAGAATACCATGTCTGATACTTTTCAAAGCTTCTAGATTTTCATCAATGCTTTTTTGAAGCTCAGCGTGCACGGCTTTCTTTTGTTCTCTTGGCAAATCGCTTGCATCAATCAGATCTTTATGGAGATAAGCAAAATGAAGCGTTTGAGCAATATCAATCATTTCTTCAATAACACTGTCTTCAATCCCATGCGTTCTAGCGGCTTGTGCGAATTTCTCACGATCTCTTTGACTGAAAGAACCACCCTTTTCTAGCGACTCTATCACATTGGTTACAACCGCATATTTATCATTTTTTTCCATGTTTTCTCCTTTACATTCTTATGTCTTTATTATATGTCTTTATTACTGGTAATCAATTCCCAAATTTCTTTAGAATTATTAAACAACGGCTTTTGACCTAGCCATTCTCGGTTTTTATTATTGACTCTTATACCTGAATCCGCATCGCCTGCATAAAGCACACGCTCAAGCTCATCAAAATTCTGATTGAAAAACCTTGTAGTTTCATGAAAATATTGCTCAAACACCTCCTTAAATTGATTTTGATAAATCTCTAACAGCTTGATGAATTCACGGCATTCTCTTTCAATCTCAATACGCCTTTGGCGCGCCAATTTAGCCTCTTCACGAGCCTTTAGAAAGGTGTGAAGAAATTTACTCGCCATTGGAGCTAAAACACTAATCAAAGGTCCAATCCCAGGAATAGAGGAACTAATACTAGCTACTTTGTTACCAAACTTAACTAAAATGCCACTCAGAAGATTTTTACCAGCATGATGAAGTTGTTCAATCAATTCCGTCTCATCGATCTTCTTAGAAAGATAATTATCAAAAATTTTAACATTTTTCGCACCAGTATCTAAAATCATCGCTTGCCATGAGTCTTTGCCAAGGCTTTGGCTGACTTTATTAACGCTACTTTGCACCATTTCTCCAAAAGATGATCCTATGAACGCACTACCATAACTACGCACTACATCTTTTGTCGTGGCAATAGCGGTGTTCTTGAGCAATTCTTTGGGGTCTTTACCCTTTGCGATACATTCAAAGACATTCGTTAGCACTAAAGACCCAAAGTCCGCCGATTGTATTTGTGGTGTTGTTGTATTTTTTTCTCTATCTTTTTTCATGACCTAACTCCAAAAAAGAGAGATTTAAAAAAAGCGAGAGATTTTGGGGATTTTAAAAGGTTTAGGGTAGGCTTATAAGTAACCCCCCCCCCGAAAGACCGGAAACTAAAAAGCCGGAAATAAAAAACGCTAGGACTTTTTCCATAAAGACCTCCTCATTGTTTGATCCTAGCCACTATAACCAAAAATCCTAAACAAACCGCTTGATTTTTAAATAAAAAGGTTTAAAATGGTAAATATTTTCCCCTACCCCCCTGTATAGTAAAACGCCCTTGTGGGAGTTTTGCTGTTTTTATCATTCCACATGTTTTTTTCTGGTTTATTGATGATAGATTGTTTTAAAAGCCTTTTCATCATTTTTATATCTTTATTTATGATCGCTTCTTTAGCGTCTATGGCGTCTTGATAGTATAAACATGGGCAAATCTTGCCATCAGAAGCCAAACGGATACGATTGCAAGATTGGCAAAAATCATCGCTATGCGGGGCGATAATGCCAAATTGATAGCCATTTTCTAGCGTGTAGATTTTAGAAGACCCTTGTTTGGGTTTTTCCATGCCCATAATCTTATATTTTTGAGCGATCAGATCTAAAATTTCTCGCTCTTTCAAGCCTTTAACCAAATCCTTAGCATGCGTATTTTCCATAAATTCAATGTAGCGGATTTGTATGCTTCTGTTTTTTGCGTATTCTAAAAGCTCTAAGATTTCATCATCATTAACGCTTTTCATCACAACCGTGTTTAATTTGAGTTTTAAACCCACTTTCAAGGACTCTTCAATCCCTTCTAGCGCGTTTTTAAGAGCGTCTTTTTGAGAGATTTTTAAAACCCTATCGCTTTTTAAAGAATCTAATGAAACATTCACCCGTGATAACCCGGCATTTTTTAAATCCTTAGCCATTTTTTTGAGTAAAAAACCATTAGTGCTTAAAACTAACGCCACTTCTTTATTGTAAGCATGCAATTTAGCGATAAACTCGTCTAAACCCTTGCGTAATAGTGGCTCCCCACCCGTGATTCTAATTTTTTTAACGCCCTCATCAATAGCGATTTTAAGAAATTCTAAAATATTATCCAAAGGCAATAATTCTTCATCATCAAAAAAATCTAATGGCGTAGCAGGCATGCAATACTGACACCTGAAATTGCATTGTTTGGTTACAGACACCCTAATATAATCAATAACCCTATTAAAACTATCTACTAACACTCCCTTTATCCCTTATGCCCTTTATTTAAGCTTTTAGTGTAACATAATAAAACAACGACTTAACAACATCAAAACGGATAGATCTTTTGAAAAACCCTATCATTGATAACATTCCTTGCGTTTTATTAGCTGGGGGCAAAAGCTCTCGTTTCATCATCAATAATGTTCAAATCAATAAGGCTCTCATGCCTTTAAAATCGTATTCTAGCCTTTTAGAATACCAATACTCGCGCCTTTTAAAACTTTTCAAACAAGTCATTATCAGCGCTAAGAAATCGTATGAACTAAACGCTCCCTACCTTTTAGAAAAAGAGAGCGGCCTTTTTTCACCCCTTGTTGGCATTTATAACGCTTTTTTAACGCTGCAAACCCCTTATATTTTTTTTATCGCTGTAGATGTGCCTTTAGTGTCCTTTGAGAGCATTAAAACTCTTTGTAAAATCCAAAACTTTAGCGTAGTCTATGCTAAAAGCCCCACAAAAGAACATTATTTGATTTCTTTGTGGCATCAAAATACCCTTAACGCTCTTAGTTACGCCCTTAAAACGCAAAATTATCGCTTGAGCGATCTTGTGAAAAATACCTCTTCAACCGCTATCCATTTTGATAAAGAAGAAGAATTTTTAAACCTCAACACCCTAAAAGACTATGAATTAGCCGTTCAAATTTTAAAAGAGGGATCAAATGGCTGAAGAAGAAAAAACCGAACTCCCTAGCGCGAAAAAAATCCAAAAAGCCAGAGAAGAAGGCAATGTGCCTAAAAGCATGGAAGTGGTGGGGGTTTTAGGGTTATTAGCCGGGCTAATGAGTATTTTTGTTTTTTTTATATGGTGGGTGGATGGCTTTAGCGAAATGTATCGCCATGTGTTGAAAGACTTTTCCCTAGATTTTAATAAAGAAAGCGTTCAAGAGCTGTTTAACCAACTAGCTAAAGACACTTTTTTATTGCTTTTACCCCTTTTAATCATTTTAATGGTGGTGGCGTTTTTATCCAATGTCTTGCAATTTGGCTGGCTCTTTGCCCCTAAAGTCATTGAACCCAAATTTTCTAAAATCAACCCTATCAATGGCGTCAAAAACCTTTTTTCTTTAAAAAAGCTCCTTGATGGCAGTTTGATCACTTTAAAAGTTTTTTTAGCTTTTTTTCTGGGGTTTTTCATCTTTTCCTTGTTTTTAGGGGAATTAAACCATGCGGCTCTTTTGAATTTGCAAGGCCAGTTGTTGTGGTTTAAAAGCAAGGCGTTATTACTCATTTCTTCGCTTTTGTTTTTATTTTTTGTCTTGGCTTTTGTGGATTTAGTGATCAAACGCCGCCAATACACCAACTCTTTAAAAATGACTAAACAAGAAGTTAAAGACGAATACAAACAGCAAGAAGGAAACCCAGAAATCAAAGCCAAAATCCGCCAAATGATGGTAAAAAACGCCACGAATAAAATGATGCAAGAAATCCCTAAAGCTAATGTCGTGGTGACTAACCCTACCCATTATGCCGTCGCTCTTCAATTTGATGAAGAACACCCTGTGCCTGTGGTGGTGGCTAAAGGCACGGATTATTTAGCCATTAGGATTAAGGGCATCGCTAGAGAGCATGACATAGAAATTATAGAAAATAAAACGCTCGCTAGAGAGCTTTATAGAGACGTGAAATTAAACGCCGCCATACCAGAAGAATTGTTTGAAGCGGTGGCGATTGTCTTCGCTCAAGTGGCTAAACTAGAGCAAGAACGCCAAAAACAAAAAATCATCAAACCTCTTTAAGATTTCTTAAACCCGCTTTTAAGCCCCAAAAAGACACTCAATCAAAGACACTCAAAAAACTTTAGCTATCCCTATTTGATGAGAGCTTTAAACTTGATGCTCCAAACGCCTTAAAGTGTTATGGATGTATTCTAAAAGCCACCCCAATAAGCCTAAAAAGTAAAAACCCAACCGCATGCCATAGTATTCTTTAGTTTGAATGAACATGCTAGAACACAGCACCACCACGCTAAGCCCCACGATCAAAATAAGCGTGTTAGCGTATTCATACAACCCAAAAAGGCGTTTGTGATAGATTAAAACCAGTATCAATAAAATAAGAGCGAGTGTAAAAAGGGAAAAATCCACGCAATCAGACACGCTTAAAAATCTAAAACTCTGTAAAGAAGAAGCAAAAACCCACACGATGCAAATATTCATAGAGGGCAAGAAAGATTGCTTCATGCTAGCCCCTAAAAAACGCCACAATAAAGCCGCTAACAGCGCAAAATAGAAAAGATAAAGCACCATTAAAGAATGTTTAACAGGAAAATTCCAAGCGTAGAAAGAAAGGCATAAGATCCCTACGCAAGCGCATTTTTGGCGCGTGAGGGTGAAAGGCTTTAAAATAAGCACAAGCAGATAAATCAAAGAAACGCCTATTAGCCCCAAGTAATCTAATTTGACAATGAAATCATAAACATGGTTTTCAAACAAAAAAAATAATTGGGAAAAATCATCGCTGAAATGCGAAAACAACAAAGTTTCCGCATTGAACAAAAACAACAAAAAAAACAATGAAGAAAAAACGACTTTATGCGTGTATATTTTTTGATAAAAATTCATCTACAACCTAATCATTGCCTAATCATTCTTGCTGAAGAAACTATCAATGCCATCAGCAATGCCCTTAGCCAAGATTTTTTGATACGGTTTGCTTTGGATGCGTTTAGATTCTATCGCATGGGAATTATAACCAATTTCTATTAAAATTGAAGGCATTAAAGCCCCGGCTAACACCCAAAAAGGCCCCTCTCTCACACCCCCATCCACCACATCAGGGTAATTTTTGCGGATACTTTGGAGCATGCCGTATTGCACATCAATCGCTAATTTGTTAGAAACAATCAATCGCTGCGTGTTCAATGAATTTAAAAACAAACTTTTAGAAAAATAATCCATTAAATTCACATCGTCTTTATTTTCTTGCTCAGCCACTTTCCTAGCCCTTTCACTCCTTGCGGTGGATAAAAAATAAGTCTCTATACCATGAGCGTTAGAGGTGGAGCGTTTAGGGATGGAATTGGCATGCACTGAGATGAATAAATCCGCCCCTTTTTTATTGGCTAATTCCGTGCGAGCCACTAAATCAATATAAACATCCTTATCCCTTGTCAATAAAACGCTATAGCCTCTTTTTTTAAGCTCTTTGTATAAAAACTTCACCACTTCTAAAACAATGTCTTTTTCACACACCAAATTCGCGCTCATCGCCCCGCAATCTTTCCCCCCATGCCCAGCGTCTAAAACGATCTTTTTGTGTTTTTTGCGTTTGGTTTTGATGAAAGTATCATTTTTTTCTGCTATAAAAACTTGGTTCTTACTCTCATTTTCTGCTTCTTTTTTAGGAATTTCTTTTTTAGCGTTCCTTTCGTTCAATGGAGAATGCGCGTGTTTTGAGCGCGCATGCTTAATGGGCGTTTTTTCTTTAGACTTTTTAGCCTCTTTTTTAATGGGTTTAGAGGTGGGTTTTAGCGTCTGGTGTTTGAGTGCATGGTGTTTAGGTGGTTTTAGCACCATTTGATGCCTAATTAAGGGCTTTTTCTCCACGATAGAAACATAGAGCTTGTCTTTAAGGATTTTAACCTCATAAGTCATCTTAGGAGCATAGCCGATAACCACTCGTGCTAATTTAGGGCTGAATTGCGCGATCGTGATAAAAGATTGCTTGGAAAATTGGTAATGCTTTTTAGGAATAGTTAAAACGGCTTCTAATTCCAAATAACTCTTGAAATTTTTGAGCGGAACTTCTTTGAATTTCTTAATTTCTTGATTGAACACCACTTTAACGCTACTAGAGCCAAAAGGCACAATGTTGGTAATTTTAAGGGTTGTAGCACAAGCAAAATGCAACCAAAAAAGACATGCAACAACCCCTAACCTCACAAGCACTACAAATTAACCCTCTGTAAGCTCTTTAATCAATTCATGCACGCTGATAATCTTATCCACTCTATAGCCATTAGCCCCGGTAAAATAAAGCCCCTCTTCTCTGTTGCCTAAATAACTGCGCCCCAAACCATCAGCGATACAATAGCCCACCTTTTTAGCTTCTTCACCTCTGTTACAAGGCGCTACACAATTGCTCACGCATGCGATTTTAGGAGCGTTACCCTCTTCAATGCGCTTGATCACTCCCGTATTAATAGCCCTAGCCGGATAGCCTACAGGCGATTTAATGAGTAAAATATCTTCTTTTTTGAGCGTGGGCAAAAGATCGGCATACGCTTTAGCGTCGCATTCTTTCGTGCCTAAAAAACGAGTCGCCATTTGCACCCCACTCGCTCCAAGACTTAGCATGGTGTCTATATCTTTCCTGTCCCAAATCCCCCCCGCAGCGATGATAGGGATATTCCCCCATTCTTTAGAAGCTTCCACGACTTTAGGCACTAAGTTTTCTAATTGGAATTCTTCTTTGAAACAATCTTCGTATTTAAAGCCCTGATGTC
Source organism: Helicobacter pylori (assembly GCF_003637685.1). Lineage (GTDB taxonomy): Bacteria > Campylobacterota > Campylobacteria > Campylobacterales > Helicobacteraceae > Helicobacter > Helicobacter pylori_CJ. The sequence goes on from NZ_MVWW01000004.1 coordinate 58,739, forward strand.
CCCCACTCAAAGGCCCCTCCACAATGAATGCGTCCGGGATTCTTTTATAGCGATCGCTCCATCTTTTACAAAGGATTTTTAAAGCCTTCGCTGAAGAAATAATAGGGATGAGCGCCACATCGCTAAAATCCTTAGCGAATTCAGGCATGTTAGTGGGCAAACCAGCCCCTGTAATGATAATATTCGCTCCTGCTTCACAAGAATCCCTTAAAACACGGCCATAGTCATTGATAGCGTATAAAATATTCGCTCCTAAAGGCTTGTTCCCGCAAATCTTCCTAGCGTTTGCAAAAATCTCATTCAACGCTTTTTTGGAGTAAAAATTCAAGGCTTCAAAGGGTTTTTTAGCCACAATCCTTTCTACAAAACGCATGTTTTTATAATAACCAGTCCCTACGGCTGAAATCACTCCTAAAGCCCCTTCTTTGGCAACATTTCCAGCTAGTTCATCCCAGCTAATCCCCACACCCATTCCCCCTTGAAAGATAGGGAATTTTATGGTGTGCTTACCGATTTTTAGCGGTTTGAGTGTTGATACCATAGCTCTTTCCTTAATATTAGTTAATATTTAATTTCATAAATCTTTTCTTACCAAGCTGTATAACATAATTTCCTTTAACAAAACGATAACTCTCATCTTTTATCACTTCTTGATTAATCTTTACCCCTCCCCCTTGAATATCGCGCCTGGCTTGTGAAGTGGATGGGCAAAAGCCAATCTGTTTTAAAACATCTAAAACCCCAACCCCCTCATCAAAATCGCTCTCTAATAAAATTTCAGGCAAAAGGTTTGCGCTAAACACTTTAGAAAATTGCTCTTTAGCCTTGAAGGCTTGATCATTGTTATAATAACGAGCCACGATTTCACTAGCGAGATCTTCTTTAACGGCTTTAGGGTGCAGGGTTTGATTTAAAATACCATGTTTTAAGTCTTCAATTTCTTCTAAAGTCTTAGCGCTCAAAAGGGTGTAGTATCGCCACATGAGATCATCGCTCACGCTCATGATCTTCCCAAACATCGCATTAGGCTCTTCAGTGATCCCCACATAATTCCCCAAGCTTTTACTCATTTTTTGCACCCCATCAAGCCCCTCTAATAAAGGCATGGTGATGATAGACTGCTCTTTATTCAAGCCATAAGCGCGTTGTAAAAAACGCCCCACCAGCAAATTAAACTTTTGATCATTGCCCCCAAGCTCAATATCCGCATCTATCGCTACTGAATCATAACCTTGCAACAAAGGGTATAAAAATTCCACGATGCTAATGGGGCGGTTTTCTTTATAGCGTTTAGCAAAATCGTCCCTTTCTAGCATTCTAGCGACTGAAAACTTCGCGCACAATTCTATCATGCCCTTTGTGCCTAAAGTATCCAACCAAGCGGAATTAAAGCACACTTCGGTGTGTTGTTGATCTAAAATTTTATAGATTTGCTCTTCATAAGTTTTAGCGTTTTCTAAGACTTGCTCCCGGCTTAAGGGCTTCCTCGTTTCATTTTTACCCGTAGGATCGCCTATCATAGCGGTAAAATCCCCAATCAAAAACTTGACCCTAGCCCCATACTGCTGCAATAAAGCTAATTTTTGGATCAATACCGTATGCCCTAAATGCAAATCGGGAGCGGTCGGATCAAACCCGGCTTTAACGATAAAGCGTTCATTGGTTTCGTAATATTTTCTCACTAACTTTTCAATATATTCTAATCCAATGATTTCATTAGCGCCTCTTTTGATCTCTTTTAAGGCGGTACTGACTTTTTGTTCCATGTTTATTCCTTAATTAGGGCTTATTATGACTCATAAGCGTCATCTAGACTGGATAATTCTACAATCCTATCCTGATATTTGCGATTGATTAAGGATCTGATCCAATCCGCCTTATCCGTAGCTATTTCAAAACTCACTTCGCAATGGCTAGAATACTTGTCTTTATAGCCCAAGTAAGACACGCCCACAATATTGCATTCATTCCTATTTAAAAAAGTTAACAAACCCGCTAAAACCGACTTTTTTTCGCCTAAATAAAACATCATTTTATAAATCGTTCGATCGCGCTTGTGCCATTCTATATAAACCATCGGCGCTTTAGCATCCACTTCCGCCATCGCTTTTTTGCAAAATTTATGGTGCGCAACCGCCTTTGGATCTTTCAAATCCGTTACAATCGCAATGATTTCATCGCCATATTTAGGGTAACAACAATCATTCAACAACACCTGTTTGATTTCTAAAGCGTTGCTTGAACAAACGCTAAAATGTTCTAATTCCTTACACTGCCATTGCCGGTTTGGGGTTAAAAAATTCAAAACATTGGTTTTAAAACCCAAATACCTCAAACCTCGAGTCCATAAACTCATCTCTTGGTATTCTAAAATCGCATCTTCTTTTAAAGAAAACACCTTATTTTCAATTTCTTCAGTGAGCTTGGCTAAATTTTCAAAGCTTTTCATCGCTTCTGTTAAGGTAATCTCCACCCCACAATCTGTTAATTTTTCTTCAAAGTTTTTATAATCCTTCAAATCCACATCTTCAAAAACAGAGCGCCCAAAAAAAGTCGTTAGAATATTTATCATGCTCTTAGTGTCAATTTCTTTCAAGCGGTTTCTTCTTTGGATGCGCAAATGGTTTTTAGCCTTAGAAGTTTTAAGCTGATCCATCCAAATGAAACGAGGTATTATTTTATCGCCTTTAATGATTTTAACCACATCCCCACTCCTTAATTCTTGATTGAGTAAGGCTTTTTTACTATTGATATAAGCGTCCGTGGCTTTATCGCCCAAATCGCTATGCACCATGTAAGCAAAATCTAAAGCGATCGCTCCCACCGGTAAGGTGTAAGTGTCCCCATGGGGCGAAAAAACGACAATATCTTCACGATACAAATCGTTCTTAGCAAGTTCGTAAAATTCTTTAGGGTCGTTTTTCAAATCGCTGTCATGGTATTTAAAATTTTGTAACCATCTCATGCCCTCATGGTGATCTTCATGATCTACGCCCCCGGCTTTATACTTCCAGTGGGCTGAATTACCATACTCCGCCCCCATATGCATATCAAAGGTGCGGATCTGCACTTCATAAACAGAAGATTCATCAAAAATGGTCGTGTGTATCGTCTTATAGCCATTTTCTTTCGGTAAAGCGATGTAATCTTTAAAACGAGAGACAATGGGTTTGAAATTCAAATGGATAATCCCTAAAACTTTATAGCAATCAATGGGGTTTTTCAATAAGATCCGAATCGCTAACAAATCCAAAATTTCATCAATATTAACCGCGCCCTTCCGTTGCATCTTAAGATAAATAGAATAAGGGCGCTTCACCCTTGTAACGAGTTTGAAATCCGAATGGCTAAACCCGCTGTCAAAAAGTTTTTTTTCTAACTTGCTCGCAAAAGCGTTGAGTTTTAAGAGTAAAGACTGCTTGTTTTTGTGCAAATATTCCTTGATATTTTTATACTCTTCTGGATAAATATAATAAAAGCTTTTGTCTTCTAATTCATTTTTGATTGAAGACATGCCCAATCGGCTCGCTATGGGGGCATACACCGCTAAAGTCTCTTTAGAAATACGCACTTGCTTGTCATGAGGCAAGGCGTCTAAGGTGAGCATGTTGTGCAACCTGTCGCTAATCTTCACCACTAAGGCTCTTGGATCTTGTATCGCACTAATAAGGATCTTTCTAAAAGTGAGCGCTGAAACCACCATTCTGGGATCTTGAGAGCTCACTCCTAATTCTTCTTTTCTGATTTCAGTGATTTTAGTGAGCGCATCCACTAAATTGGCCACATCTTGCCCGAATTCTCGCTCAATCGTTTCAATCTCACAGGGCGTGTCTTCTACCACATCATGCAAAAGCGCAGCGCACACCATCGCTTCATCGCCCCCACAAAACGCCACCACGCTCGCCACGCAAATAGGATGGACAATATAAGGCTCACCGCTCTTTCTGTATTGCCCCTTATGGCTTTTGGTCGCTAAATTTAGGGCGTTTTCAATCTTGGGCGTGAAATCAATTAAAGTCCTTAAGATTTCAATGCCACCCTTTGGGGTTGTAACTTTTTTGATAACATCCAAAATCCGTAAGAATCCGATATCAACGGATTTATCAATTTCGTTCATCTATCCTGTCTATATCAATTTTCCCTTCAGCGATTTCTCTAATGGCAATATCCACTAATTTATGACGCTTAGGGTCCATATTCACTAAAGTTTTGGCTCCGGCGTTTAATTGCTTCACCCGAGCGAAAACTAAATTATCTAGCATGTAGCGGTCGTTCCCAATATTTTTTAAGGCTTGAGCGACTAAACTCTCTGTTCTCTCTTTTTTCAAACTGATCCTTTTATTTTGAACTCTATCCAATTTTAAAGAGCTTATTTTACCATAGAAAACACGCCTTGTTGGTGCTTGATCACTTGCAATAAATTCCCTTTTTTGAACATGTTACACACCACAATAGGGAGCTTATTGTCTTTAGCTAAAGAAATAGCGGTATCGTCCATCACTTCAATATCCCCTATCAAGGCATCGTTATAACTTAAAGTGTCTAATTTTTTAGCGTCTTTGAATTTGTTAGGGTCTTTGTCATAAATGCCATCCACTTTAGTCGCTTTAATGATTAGATCCGATCCAATTTCAATCGCTCTTAAAGTGGCAGCCGTATCGGTGGTGAAAAACGGGTTTCCCGTGCCAGCGCCAAAAATCACCACCCTACCCTTTTCTAAATGCCTGATCGCTTTCCTATAAATATAACTTTCACAAATCTCTTTGATTTCAATGGCGCTCTGCACTCTTGTGTCTAAACCGATATGCTCTAAAGCTTCTTGCATGGCTACCGCATTAATCACGGTGGCTAGCATGCCCATATAATCCCCACTGGTGCGCCTAATGATCCCCCCTTGAGCCGCGCTAACCCCCCTAATGATATTGCCTCCACCAATCACAATACCCACTTCAATATCGTTTTCCACTAAGCTTCTGATCTCTTTAGCGATGTGATCTAACACATGAATGTCAATTCCAAACTGGTTGTCCCCAGCTAACGCTTCCCCAGAAAATTTCACCAAAACCCGTTTGTTTTTTATCTTTGCTTGCATGATCCCTTCTTAATTAATTAATAAAATTTTAATAAAACTTGTGATTGTAACCTAATCTTGCTTAAAAACACCCTTTCTGGGTTTTTTAAGCCCCTGTTTTCAGCGAATCACTAAAAACGCTTAGGCTTTTGGATGCGTTTGAATAACAATTCACGATAGAACGCTTTCAAGCCTGATTGTTCTTTTTTGCCTAAAGTGTAGTAAATTTTTTGCAAGTAATTTAGAATGTCTTGGCGTTTCAAGTTGGTTTTTAAAGCGGCTTCTTTAAGGATGTAGTAAGGGATTTTTGTTTTTTTGTGTTTGAAAGCTAAAGACAAACGCTTGTAAAAATCCTTGTTTTGATAATAACACAAACGCCCAAAAACAAACGGTAAGCGTTTTTTTTCATACCACAGAGCGGCTAAATCTATAAAATCTTTTTTGGGGTTGGAATAATAAAATTGCAGCGCTTTATTGCCGATTAAGACTTCGCCTTTTAACCCTAACACTTTAGAGAGGGCGTTTGAAGAAGCGCTCTCTTTATCCAAAGCGTTTTTTGCATCCACAACCAACACGCTTAAAACTTCCTTATAAGCGACAATACCTAGAGAATAAGAACAAAGAGCGAATGAATAGCCGGCGATAGAAGAAATAAACCCCGCATCAATACGCCTGAATAAAAAACTTTGATTGAGTTTGGAGGGGTAGGTTTTTTTAAGCCGTAAAAATTGTTTGAAATAACAAGGGGTGGGGTAGGATTTGATAAACACATCAAAAGGGAGCATGTTTAAATAATCAATTTTACCAAAACGCACTTAAAATCCTTTTTTGTATCGCATGGTAGCTAAAGTTTCTTACAACTTAACTAAAAGTAAAAAGAGTTTTGTTATCATGGATCAAATGATTAGGGCATTAGCAAATAATGCTATTAAAAAAGGAGAAATGATGAAAGATTTTTTAGAAGATTACAAAAAAAGCGTTTTAGAAAGAAAAAGTGAGGGTATCCCGCCACTCCCCTTAAGCGCTAAACAAGTGGAAGCGGTTGTTGAGATTTTAATGAAAGATCCCACAAACGCCGCTTTCGCTAAAGAATTACTCATTCACAGGGTAAGCCCTGGGGTTGATGAGGGGGCGAAAGTGAAAGCGGAATTTTTAGCTAAATTGTCTCAAAAAAAACTAGAATGCGCGCACATTAGCGCTTTAGAAGCGACCACTCTTTTAGGCACGATGCTTGGGGGGTATAATGTAGAGCCTTTGATTGTGGGCTTAGAAAGTCAAGATAAAAACATCGCTAAAGAGAGCGCGAAAGCTTTAAAAACCACTCTTTTAGTCTATGGATCGTTTGATAAAATTGCGGCAATGAGTAAAACTAACGCCCTGGCTAAAGAAGTGCTAGAGTCTTGGGCGAACGCCGAATGGTTTTTGAATAAAGAGCCTTTGAATGAATGCATTGAAGCGTGCGTGTTTAAGATTGATGGCGAAACCAATACCGATGATTTAAGCCCAGCGAGCGACGCTTTCACACGAAGCGATATTCCTTTACATGCCAAAGCCATGCTAAAAAACCGGATTGAAAATTACGAACAACGCATTGAAGCCATTAAAACTAAAGGCGTTCCTGTAGCGTATGTGGGCGATGTGGTTGGCACAGGAAGCTCTAGAAAAAGCGCGACAAACTCTATCATGTGGCATTTTGGTAAGGACATTCCTTTTGTGCCTAATAAAAGGAGTGGAGGCATTGTGATTGGGGGGGTGATCGCTCCGATTTTCTTTGCGACTTGTGAAGATAGCGGGGCGTTACCCATTGTGGCTGATGTTAAGGATTTAAAAGAGGGCGACATCATTAAAATTTACCCTTATAAAGGCGAAATCACGCTGAACGATAAAGTGGTTAGCACTTTTAAATTAGAGCCTGAAACTTTGCTAGATGAAGTCAGGGCTTCTGGGCGTATCCCTTTAATCATTGGTAGAGGTTTGACTAATAAAGCGCGTAAATTTTTAGGGCTAGGCGAATCGGAAGCGTTTAAAAAGCCAGCCGCTCCTAAAAGCGACGCTAAAGGCTACACTTTGGCCCAAAAAATCGTAGGCCATGCTTGTGGGGTAAAAGGGATCTTACCTGGCGCTTATTGTGAGCCAAAGGTTACCACCGTGGGCAGTCAAGACACCACAGGGGCGATGACTAGAGATGAGGTTAAAGAATTAGCGAGTTTGAAATTTGATGCGCCTTTTGTGTTGCAGAGTTTTTGCCATACCGCCGCTTACCCAAAACCTAGCGATGTGAGTTTGCATGCAACCTTGCCTAGCTTTATCACTCAAAGAGGCGGTGTGGCGTTGCATCCGGGCGATGGCGTGATCCATACATGGCTGAACCGCATGGGATTGCCTGACACTTTAGGCACAGGGGGGGATAGCCACACCCGTTTCCCTTTAGGCATTAGTTTCCCGGCAGGGAGCGGGTTAGTCGCTTTTGCAGCGGTTACAGGCACGATGCCATTGAACATGCCAGAATCCGTATTAGTGCGTTTTAAAGGGGAAATGAATCCTGGGATCACCTTAAGGGATTTAGTGAATGCGATCCCTTATTATGCGATTAAAAAAGGGTTACTCACGGTGGAGAAAAAGGGCAAAATCAATGTCTTTAACGGGCGTATTTTAGAAATTGAAGGCTTGCCTGATATTAAAATGGAGCAGGCTTTTGAATTAAGCGATGCGAGTGCGGAAAGGAGTGCGGCTGCTTGCGTGGTGCGTTTGAATAAAGAGCCAATGATTGAATACTTGAAATCCAATATCAAGCTCATTGATGAGATGATTGCAAGCGGTTATGAAGACAAAGAGACTTTGAAAAAACGCAGAGACGCGATGCAAGCTTGGGTGGATAATCCGGTATTGTTAGAGCCAGATAGTAACGCTCAATACGCCGCTGTCATTGAAATTGATGTGGCAGAAATCACGGAGCCTATTTTAGCATGCCCTAATGACCCTGATGATGTCGCTACTTTGAGCGAAGTTTTAGCGGATACAACCGGCAAAAGACCGCACGCTATTGATGAAGTGTTTATTGGATCTTGCATGACGAATATTGGGCATTTTAGAGCCTTTGGCGAAATCGTTAAAAACGCTCCTCCCAGTCAAGCGCGCCTTTGGGTAGTGCCACCCAGTAAAATGGACGAACAAGAGCTGATTAATGAGGGCTATTATGCGATTTTTGGGGCTGCTGGGGCAAGGACTGAAGTTCCAGGCTGTAGCTTGTGCATGGGCAATCAAGCGAGGGTTAGGGATAATGCGGTCGTCTTTTCCACTTCCACGCGCAATTTTGATAATCGTATGGGCAGAGGGGCTAAAGTGTATTTAGGCAGCGCGGAGCTTGGGGCGGCGTGCGCTTTACTAGGGAGAATCCCCACTAAAGAAGAATACATGAATTTAGTGAGCGAAAAGCTAGAAAACCAAAAAGACAAGATCTATCGCTACATGAACTTTAACTTAATGGAGAATTTCAGGCTCTAGTTTTGTTTTTATTAAAGGGGTGATCCCTTTTATTGAGCTATGGCTGAGTGTTGAGAGAGGATAAAAAGGAGAGTGGTGGTGAAAAAAATCGTTGTGAGTTGGTGTGTAGCGTTGGCTTTTTTAAGCGCAAATCCAGCGCAAGCCGATAAAGCGATCAGTAATGCGGATTTGATTAAAGAAATAAGGGACTTAAAAAAAATCATCAGCACGCAAAACACTGAGATCAACAATTTAAGAAAAGTGCAAGAAGTCTTGTCTGGGCAATTAGGGGACATGCGTAAGGATATATTAAGCACTAGAGATTATTGCATTAGCTTAAGGCCTTATATCTATAATTGGCGCTAGAGGATTCAAAACTTGAGAGCATGCGCCATTTGATCCTTTGATGCGATCCTTTGGTAATGGTTGAAGAAATTAAAGTTGATGGGGTTTTGGTTTTCGCTTTGTGTCCTTATAATGGGGATTTTACAGGGTTTGAGTGTTAAAAGCGCGTTTAATCCCACACGCCTTAAAAAAATTCTCTTGTTGGATTGTAGGGGTGAAATCAGTCCCCTTATTAAATATTCTATAATAAAATTTTAGGAAATTCAGTTTAAAGATATTAAAAAATGCCATACGCCTTAAGAAAAAGATTTTTCAAACGCCTTGCGCTGATTGTTTCCACTTTTTGCGCGATAAGCTTGAACGCTAAAAGCTATCTGTTTTCCCCACTGCCTCCAGCACACCAGCAAATCATTAAGACAGAGCCTTGTTCTTTGGAATGTTTGAAAGACTTGATGCTGCAAAATCAAATCTTTTCTTTTGTATCCCAATACGATGACAATAACCAAGATGAGAGCCTTAAAACTTATTACAAGGATATCTTAAACAAACTCAACCCCGTATCCATCGCTTCTCAAACCCCAACCAAAGAAAGCTATGAGCCTAAGATTGAATTAGCGATTTTACTGCCTAAAAAAGTCGTGGGGCGTTATGCGATTTCGGTGATGAACACCCTTTTAGCGTATTTGAACACCAGAAACAACGATTTCAATATCCAAGTCTTTGACAGCGATGAAGAAAGCCCTGAAAAATTAGAACAAACCTATAAAGAAATTGAAAAAGAAAAATTCCCTTTTGTGATAGCCTTATTGACTAAAGAGGGCGTGGAAAATTTGCTCCAAAACACCACCATCAGCACCCCTACTTATGTGCCTACGGTGAATAAAACGCAACTAGAAAATCATACCGAGCCTTCTTTAAGCGAGCGCTTGTATTTTGGGGGGATTGACTATAAAGAGCAATTAGGCATGCTCACGGCTTTCATTAACCCTAATTCACCCGTGATTGAATACGATGATGATGGCTTAATAGGCGAACGCTTGAGGCAAATCACGGAGTCTTTAAACATTGAAGTCAAACACCAAGAAAATATTTCTTACAAGCAAGCCACGAGTTTTTCTAAAAATTTTAGAAAAAACGATGCGTTTTTTAAAAATTCTATTTTGATTTTAAACACCCCTACCACTAAAAGCGGCCTTATTCTTTCTCAAATAGGGCTTTTAGAATACAAGCCCTTTAAAATCCTTTCCACACAAATCAATTTCAACCCCTCTCTACTCTTACTCACCCAGCCTAAAGACAGGAAAAATTTATTCATTGTCAATGCCTTGCAAAACAGCGATGAAACGCTGATAGAATACGCTTCCTTATTAGAGAGCGATTTAAGGCATGATTGGGTGAATTATTCCAGCGCGATAGGGCTAGAGATGTTTTTAAACACGCTAGATCCGCATTTTAAAAAATCTTTTCAAGAGAGTTTGGAAGACAATCAAGTCCGTTACCACAACCAAATTTATCAGGCTTTAGGGTATTCTTTTGAGCCGATAAAAAACGAAAGCGAAACAAAAAAAGAATAATATTTAGATAATTATTTGAATACTTTTATTTTTAATGGGTTTTTAATAAAATTGGAGTATGATACGAGCAAAAATTACATAAAAGTTCATTCTGTGTTAAAATTTCAAAAATTATCTCTATTGTTTGTTTCTATTCTTTACAATCAAAACCCTTTATTGGCTTTTGATTATAAGTTTAGCGGGGTAGCGGAATCTTTTTCTAAAGTGGGGTTTAACCATTCCAAACTCAATTCCAAAGAAGGGATTTTCCCTACAGCCACTTTTGTAACCGCCACAATCAAGCTTCAAGTGGATTCCAATCTGCTCCCTAAAAACATTGAAAAACACAGCTTAAAAATAGGCGTTGGCGGGATTTTAGGAGCGCTCGCTTACGATTCTACCAAAACGCTCATCGATCAAGCGACGCATCAAGTCTATGGCTCAGAACTTTTTTTCTTCATAGGGCGTTGGTGGGGGTATTTAGGCGATGCTCCTTGGAAAGACTCCCGCATAGAATCTGACGCTCACACTCGTAATTATGTTTTGTATAATTCCTATCTGTTTTATTCTTACGGCGATAAATTCCACATCAAATTAGGGCGCTACCTCTCTAACATGGATTTTATGAGCGGTTATACAGAGGGTTTTGAATTAGAATATAAAATCAAACCTAAGGTGTCGTTAAAATGGTTCAGCTCTTTTGGGAGGGCTTTAGCTGCGGGGCAATGGATTAGGGATTGGTATTCTCCTATTATTACTGAAGATGGCAGAAAAGATGTTAATGATGGCATCCATGCCGCGCAACTCTATTTTTCTAGCAAGCATGTTAAAGCCACGCCCTTTGTTTATTTTTCACCTAAAACTTACGAAGCGCCCGGGATTAAAATCCATATTGATAGCAACCCAAAATTTATAGGTTTAGGGTTACGATCTCAAACCCTTATCAATGTGATTTTCCCCATTTATGCTAAAGATTTATACGATGTGTATTGGCGTAACTCTAAGATTGGCGAATGGGGCGCATCGCTTTTAATCCACCAACGCTTTGACTGCAACGAATTTAACTTTGGCTTTGGTTATTACCAAAATTTTGGCAACGCTAACGCAAGGATTGGCTGGTATGGTAACCCGATCCCTTTTGATATAAGAAGCAACAGCATTTATGGTTTGGTTTTTAGTAACGCTATTACCGCGGACTCTGTTAGCGGATATGTCTTTGGTGGGGGCGTGTATAAAAAATTTTTATGGGGTATTTTAGGCAGATACACTTACGCCACTAGAGCGAGCGAAAGATCCATTAACTTGAACTTGGGCTATAAATGGAATTCTTTTTTTAGCGTTGATGTGAATTTACAATACTATGCGGTGAGCATGCACACTGGCTATAAGGTTAATGATCTCACTAGCCCTTTTAATAAAGCCTTTAAGGCGAACACACAAGACAGGAGCAATCTCATGGTGAGTTTGAAATTCTTTTTTTAAACCCCATTCAATTAGGCTTGGTGGAATTGAGCCATTGTTTTTGGAAATCAATGGCTTTTCTCAATTCGGCTTCTAGTTGGGCTAAAACATCTTTTAAGGGCTTAACATCAATCAAATTGTCTTGCTTGAAGGAATCCAGCTGTTTGTCAATTTGCAAAGCGGCGTCTAGCGCGTCTTGGGGGAATACCGGCTCGCCTAAAGCCTTTTTAACCGCTTCGCCGATTTCAATCGTTTCAGAGCCTTGATGATCTTTTAAGTTAGGATTATTTTCTTTGTCCTTAGGCTTAGGCTCTAAGATCAAGCGCAAATGTTTGATTTTTTCATGCAAATCGCTAAGATCTTTTAAGTGATCGGTATTGCGCCCCCTATCCACCGCTTTTTCTAAAAGCTTATCGCTCAGGCTCACTAACTGATCGCTTAATTTCACGCTGTTAGCTTGAGCTTCTGTCACTTCATCAATATCAATCGCTGCTAAAGCGCTCACAAAATAAAAGGGCAACGCCCACCTTCTAAAACGAGAGAAAAACTTCTGCATTTACCTTCCTTAAATACGCTATAAAAATGATACTTTTTAATATGGTGGAGCTGTGGGGAATCGAACCCCAGTCCAAAAATCTTGTCCTAAACACAAACTTCTACAATGCTTAGAAAATTGGTTAATTTTTTAGCCTTAAAACTAGCTCTGGTCCAACTTTCTAAAACCTTGAGGTAGTTTCAAGAGTTCTTGTTTCTTAGTTTAAAAGGCGAACCACCTTTTAAAAGCGTCTAGCTTAAGGTTATGGAGCGATTAAAACGCTAGAAATTCTAATCAGTCCAGCTCCAAAAGGAGATTAACTCACGCAGCTTTAGCGTAAGCTGGAGCGTAATCTGCGTTGTTTACAGTTATTTTTGTTGCTGTTTTACAAGCAGCGCTTGGCATGCTATCTGTGCGACAAGAAATCTGTCGAAATCCAAGTCAGCCCCATGATTTTCAAAAGCTTGGCTATTGTAACTAACTTTTATTAATGAGCAGCTAAAAATCATTGGCGTACGATGTCAATATTTTCATCTTTAGGCTTAAAAACAAAGATTCCATCAGCAATGGTGGGGTTGATTTCTGCTTGAGAAAAAGTGATTGTTACGAGATTATTCATGTCATCTTTAAATTCCAACGAAAAAGGCTTGCCGTCTTTGAAGATCAAACGATAAGTGGTTTTGTTGATAGTCGTTTGAAAAGAGCCGTCAGTCTGCTTTTTCAATTGCTTGAGGATGGTGAAAAAATCCGTCTTGTCTTTCAAGGGCGTAATGGTCGCTTGAAACAAATTAGGCTCATAAACCACCACTTCTTTATCGTTCATGTAAATTTCTTTTTTTAAAGGCTTTTCATAAACCCATAAAGCCCAATTAGGGGCTTTAGCCTTTAAAACCCCATAATAAACTAAAGGCTTTTCATTTTTTAAAACCTGCTTGAAATGCGCACTAAAACTTTGCAAATGCTGCAAAACCTCTTCTTCTTTAGAAAGCGTTGGAGGATTTTTAGCGTAAGCAACGCTTATAAAAATCAAAACCATTACAATCTTTAAAAAAGCTTTCATTAATCAAACCTTAAAACAATCTCTCATCTTTAATAAAACCCTTTATTTTACAAGACTTTTATTTTATCCATGCTAAAATGGGATTAAAAACTGACGCTTTAATAAAATAAATGAGATTGAAGCACTCTTAATAAGGTTATTACTACTATGATAAAAGCAATCATTGGAAAAATCATTGGCACCAGAAACGATCGCTGGATCAAACAATACAAAAAACAAGTCCTGGCTATCAATGCATTAGAGCCTGCTTATGAAAAAATGAGCGATGTTGAGCTGCAAAACGCTTTTGAAGAGTTAAAAAATCGCGTGCGATCCGCAGAAAAAGATTTGCAAGAAAAAACCCTTTTAGAAGTTTTACCGGAAAGTTTTGCTATCACTAGAGAAGCGAGCAAAAGGATCTTAAAGATGCGCCATTTTGATGTGCAACTCATTGGGGGCATGGTTTTAAATGATGGCAAAATCGCTGAAATGAAAACCGGCGAGGGTAAGACTTTAGTCGCTACTTTAGCGGTGGCTTTGAACGCGATGAAAGGCGAGAGCGTGTATGTGGTAACGGTTAATGATTACCTAGCGCATAGGGATTCTAAAGAAATGGAGCCTTTGTATCATTTCTTAGGTTATAGCGTAGGCACGATCACTGCGAGCGTGCGAGATGATGATGAGCGCTTAGAAATTTATTCTAAAGACATTGTTTATGGCACTAATAATGAATTTGGCTTTGATTATCTAAGGGATAACATGAAGTATTCTTTAGAGCATAAAGTGCAAAAATCGCATGCGTTCGCTATTGTTGATGAGGTGGATTCCATTTTAATTGATGAAGCGAGAACCCCTTTAATCATTTCAGGGCCTGTGGACAGGCGCATGGAAAATTACAACAAGGCTGATGAAGTCGCTAAAAGCATGCAAGTGGAAGTGGATTTCACGATCGATGAAAAAAACCGCGCGATTTTGATCACTGAAGAGGGAATTAAAAAAGCCGAAAATCTCTTTGGCGTGGACAATTTATACAAGATTGAAAACGCCGCCTTATCGCACCATTTGGATCAAGCCTTAAAGGCGAATTACCTCTTTTTTATTGATAAAGATTATATTGTAGCCAATAATGAAGTGGTGATTGTGGATGAATTTACCGGCCGCTTGTCTGAGGGGAGGCGCTTTAGTGAGGGCCTGCATCAGGCTTTAGAGGCTAAAGAGGGCGTGAGCATTAAAGAAGAGAGCCAAACATTAGCGGATATTACTTTCCAAAATTATTTCCGGATGTTTTCTAAACTCGCTGGCATGACAGGCACGGCTCAAACCGAAGCCACAGAATTTTTAGAAATCTATAATTTAGAAGTGGTGTCTATCCCTACTAATTTAGCGATCAAACGAAAAGATTTGAACGATTTGATCTATAAGAGTGAAAAAGAAAAATTTGACGCCGTGATCCTTAAGATTAAAGAATTGCACGATAAGGGTCAGCCCGTTTTAGTTGGCACAGCCAGCATTGAAAAGAGCGAAACCTTGCACGCTTTACTCAAAAAAGAGCGCATCCCTCACACCGTTTTAAACGCCAAACAACACACCAAAGAAGCTGAAATCATCAAAGACGCCGGGCTTAAAGGGGCGGTTACGATTGCAACTAACATGGCAGGCAGAGGCGTTGATATTAAACTCACTGATGAAGTCAAAGAGCTTGGGGGGCTGTATATCATTGGCACTGAAAGGCATGAGAGCCGCAGGATTGACAACCAATTAAGGGGGCGAAGCGGGCGCCAGGGTGATCCGGGAATAAGCCAATTCTATTTGAGTTTAGAAGATAATCTGTTACGCATTTTTGGGAGCGATAGGATTAAGGGGGTGATGGAAAAATTAGGGCTTAAAGACGGCGAACACATTGAATCCAAGCTTGTAACAAGAGCGGTGGAAAACGCGCAAAAAAAAGTGGAGAACTTGCATTTTGAAAGCCGTAAGCATTTGTTAGAATACGATGATGTGGCTAATGAGCAACGAAAAAGCGTGTATAAATTTAGAGATGAATTGTTAGATGCCAATTACGATATTGGCGCTAAAATCGCTGAAAACAGAGAATACGCGCTCAATCAAATCTTTTCTAAACTCAAAGCCTTTGACCATCAAAACCTGTCTGAAGAGGAACTTTTAGGGCTTAAAAACATCTTAAAAGAAGATTTTAACGCTCATGTTGAATTAGAAGATTTAGAAAAAGCCTCCCCTATTGAAAAATTTGTGGCTGAAAAATTAAAAAGCGATTATGAAAACAAAATGAAAGTTTTGGATAGCGAACAAAGAAGTCGGATTGAACGCATCGTGTATTTGCAGATTTTAGACAACGCATGGCGAGAGCACCTTTACACGATGGATAATCTCAAAACCGGTATCAATTTGAGAGGCTATAACCAAAAAGACCCTCTTGTAGAATACAAAAAAGAGAGTTACAACCTTTTCTTAGAACTCATTGAAGACATTAAAATAGAAGCGATCAAAACCTTTTCTAAGATCCAGTTTGAAAACGAGCAAGATTCTAGCGATGCGGATCGTTACTTAGAGAACTTTAGCGAGGAAAGAGAGCATGAGAGCGTAACTTACAGCCATGAAGAAACTTTAGATGAAGATTTGAATGTGGCCATGAAAGCTTTTTCTAAAACCCCTAAAAGAAACGAGCCTTGCCCTTGTCAAAGCGGCAAAAAATACAAAGATTGTTGCGCTAAAAGCGGGCCTAAAAAGGGCTTATTTGCCAAATAGATCCTTAATCTTTTTCCTTATCAAGCGTTATTTGCGTTTTGATAAAAGCCAGCCTTTTATTAGTATCACCGCTTTGTTAGCCTTTTTTGGCGTGGCGGTTGGCGTGATGGTTTTAATTGTGGCTATGGCGATCATGAACGGCATGAGTAAGGAATTTGAAAAAAAGCTTTTTGTGATGAACTACCCCTTAACGCTCTATACCACAAGCCCTTATGGGATCAGCGAAGAAGTGGTTCAAGCTTTAGAAAAAAAGTTCCCTAATTTGCTTTTTAGCCCCTATTTGCAAACCCAAAGCCTAATCAAAAGCGCGCATTCCATGAATGGCGGCGTGGTGTTTGGGGTTGATTTTTCTAAAGAAAGGCGCATCAATGAAGTTTTAAACGACGCTTTAAAAAACACCAATACAAACGATCTTTTTAAAAACCCTTTTAATTTGATCGTGGGGAAAAGCTTGAGATACAGCTTGAATTTGGATCTCAATCAAAAAGCCGATTTGTTTTTCACTGAATTAGAGCCAACCGGTCTCACGCTCTCCCCTATCATGAAGCGTTTTACTATCAAAGGCGATTTTGATTCAGGGCTAAAATCTTACGACATGAGCTACATGTATACTAGCCTTCAAGCCATAAGCGCGATCAGGAGGTTACCCTTAGGGCTTTATGATGGGGTGCATGTCTATTCTAAAACGCCCATGAAAGATATTGAAAATATCCGCAACGCTTTAAAAACAATCAACCACCATGGCATAGGCATTGAAGGGTGGTGGCAACAAAACGGGAATTTTTTCTCAGCTATGGCATTAGAAAAAAGAGCGTTATTCATTGTGCTCATGCTCATTATTTTAATGGCGTCTTTGAATATCATCAGCTCGCTTTTAATGGTAGTGATGAACAGGCGTAAAGAAATCGCTCTACTCTTTAGCATGGGGAGCAGTCAAAAAGAAATCCAAAAAACCTTTTTTTATTTGGGTAATATCATTGGTTTAGGCGGTGTGATTCTTGGGGTGGTTTTAGCGTTTATAAGCATGTATCTTTTAAGCGTGTTCCCTATCATTTCACTCCCAGCAGATGTCTATGGCATCAACACTTTGCCTTTAGATTTGTCTTTAATGGATTTTACGCTCACTCTCATAGGTTCTGTGATTATCGTAGCCCTTTCTTCTTATTACCCGTCTAAAAAAGCTTCTGCTATTGACGCTTTAAGCGTGTTAAGGAATGAATAAATTAAAAAAATAAATAATATTGAGATTAAATAAGGCTTTTAAGTTTCCATATTTGACTAACAAAGGCAAATTTTATTCTTAAAATTAAAAAAAACCATAATATTATGCTAGTATTAACGCACGACTTAGTTAAGAATTAACTTTGTAAGTCGGACTTCGTAGAAAAAAGGACGGAAGATGAACAGACTGATTAGATGTTTGAGATCTGTAAGAAAAAATTTTCTTTGAACGGTGTTGGCTTACTCTATTTAGAATTTTTGGTTTATACTAAAGGTTAAACACATGAACTACAAAGTTGCATCTGCTAAAAATATCGCAACGCTTCTTTTTTTATTCTCTTCTCAAAGTGAAGCTCTTGATTTGGGTAAAATCGCTAAAATTAAAGCGGGTGCTGAAAGTTTCTCTAAAGTCGGTTTCAATAACAAACCTATCAACACTAATAAAGGGCTTTACCCTACCGAAACCTTTATGACGATTATGGCTTACATGCAGGTGGATTTTACGGAGCTTTTACCCAAAAGCGCTACGGCTAATGGGCATCATTTAGACGGGAGTCTTGGGGGTTGGGGGGGTGCTGTAATCTATGATAGCACTAAGGATTTTATTAACGAAGTTACAGGGAAACCCTATGGGGCTATGGCTTGGAACTATGTGGGCTATTGGGGTGGTCTTGTGGGGCAAAAACCATGGGCTAGTTGCGGGTTAGCCACAGGGAATTTGACCCAAGGCCAATACGATAAGATGACTCAAGCTGAAATGACGCAGTTGTCTAATCAAGAAGCTTTAGAGGCTTCCACTTGCGCAAAAACCTACGCCGATCACACCAGAAACTATGTGATTTATAACGCTTACTTGCGCTACAACTACAAAGATATTTTTCAAATTAGGGGCGGAAGGTACGAATCCCCAGCGGATTATATGAGTGGTTACAACCAAGGCTTGGACATGACCTTAAATTTAGGGAATTTCAAATTCTGGTGGTTTAGCTCGTTTGGTCGTGGCTTTGCCTATAACGAGTGGCTTTATAATTTCTATTCGCCTAAAACCTACACTCTTAAAAACGGGCAAACCATAAACCCAGGGGTGCATGCCTTTTATATCATTTGGAATTACAAGGGTTTCAGCATTCAGCCTTTTGTCTATTTTTCACCCTTTAACGAATACGACCCCAACTTCACGATCACTTATGATAGTAACCCCACTTTTACCGGATTAGGGTTTCGCTCTCAAACAGATGTTACCGTGCTTAATCCCTTTTACGCTAAAAGATTTTGGGACACCTACCAGTTTGGCATGCCAGCCGGTAAAAACGCACACAGCTTGATGATCAAACAAAAATTTGAATGGAATGAATACAATTTTGGTTTTGGGATTTACAAATCCTTTGGGAACGCTAACTGGATGATAGGCTACCATGGTAACCGCTTGGGCTTTGACTTTTGGACGAACACCGTTTATGCCAACACCCTTAACTCTTTGTCTTACATGATGGACGCGAACGCTTTTACCGTGTTTGCCTTTGGCGGTGGCGTGCATAGGAAACTCCTTTGGGGTTTATTAGGGCGTTTGACTTATGGGCCTAGAGCTAATGAACAAGTCCTATCGCTCAACTTGGGCTATAAATTCACTAAAAATTTCTCGGCCGACATTAAATTTGAATATTATAATGTGTTGATGCATCAAGGCTATAAAATGGGGTGGAACGGGCCAAAATTAGACAGCCAACCTGCCACCGATCAAGACAGAAGCCACATTTTTACCGAAATAGTGTGGAAGCTTTAAAACCCCTTTTAAATAACAACCCTTTAAGGGTTTGTTAAAACGCCTAGCCATAAAGTAGCCATTCAAAACCGCTTTAGTGCCTATTTTAGGGCTTGTTTTTAAAAAGCGTTGGAATTTTAAACTTTTTTATTTTATTGTGCTATGGGTGTTTTTGGCTCTGTGATACTAAACTTTTTAAAATAGGCTTTTTTGCTTTGTTTTGTCATTTTAAAACTCATTTTAAAAAATATTTCAAATTCATTTTATAAGGGGATAGGGTGGTATTTTGAAATAATTCTCCCCCTACAACCTCCAAGATCCCCCTAACCCCCTAAGACCGCCTTTTTCAAGAGGCTATCACTTGCTGTGCAAGCTCTTTTGTTATTGATTGTAAAAAATACTTTTAGTATTTTTTAGGTTTTATTTTAGTTGTAAAACTTATTTGTTTAAAACCCTGATTTTAGCGCTCATTAAATCGTGGTTTAAAGCTTTTTTGATGTTTTCAAATTGGCGTTTTTTGTTTTTAAGGCTAATGATTTCATGATCCAAACCGCTTAAAATGTTAGCGATAGCGATTTGTTCGTTTAGAGGGGGTAAAAAAATAGTTTTTTCTTTATAATCTTTAAAATAGATATGCGGTATTATGCTACCGCTTGTAAAATTTTTAAAATCAAAATTAGATAACAAATAAAATAAAAACTCTGTTGTTGTCTTATGATTGGCAATTAACGCTCCCATAGTAGATAAAATATTGGTTTTAGGCGGCAAAATCCTTACTCTGCCTACACTTCCATCTTTAACAATAGAAATATAAGGCTTATCACTAATGAAAGTTGTATCTGTATAGCCTATGAAATTATTCACATCATAGACTTTAATTTTTCCTTGTTGCGTGATTTGTTCTACGCTTAAATTTGATGTTAAATAGTTGGCAATATCCCCAAGCCTTACTCTTTGCCAAGTTTGATTGAAGCCTTTCAAGCGTTTTCTTTGGCTCAATAGTTCAAAGCTTAAAGCTTTTTTAACGCTTTCTTTTTTGAGAATGAGAGCGTCTAAAGAATAAAGATAACGATCCACACCGCTTAAAATGTTAGCGATAGCGATTTGTTCGTTTAGAGGGGGTAAAAGGATTTCAATATTTGAAAATTCATCTATCCAATAGCGTTTATGGTCTGTAACTTGATGTTTTAATAGTGTAAGTTTTTCATAGATATATTTTAAATCTGCTTGATTATTATCTCTTAAGCTAAGAATTTTAATAGCTGATGATTTTACCTTAAAAGGAAAATTTACCATTTTGCTATCAGTTGTGAAATCATCAAAAATAATTACAGGTATATTCGTATAAATTCCATGTTTATCATTTGTATAACCTAAAATAAAAGTTTTGCCTGCTGTTAAAATAGGCGTAAAGCCTTTTTGTAAGTATTGCGTTGTGGCAACTAAAAATTTTGTAGGTTGTTCGTAAGATAATATATCCCCAAGCCTTACTTTTTGCCAATTTGAGGGCGTTATTAATGCGTCCATGCGTTCTCCTGAATGGTTTTAAAAAAGATAACGCGCTCTAATTTTAGGGTGTTATCAAAAGCGTTTTTAGGGTTAAAATCCAGCCTTAATAGTAAATTCTCAATGTTTTTAACTAGCGAACTTGTTTTGATTTTAGAAGGGTTGTTGTGGAATAAGTCATTCCTAGCCTTTCGTATCAGGCTGAAAGCCTTTAAAAAATGATCCCAAGTGCCATAGGCTGGCAAGACATGTTCGTTGTGTGTTTTGCGGTCTGCAAATAAGGGTTTAAAATCGCTCCAATACATTTTAATAATGGTTTCTAAAGTGCCAAGAGTGAATAAATTTAAAATTTGAAAGCCATTGTATCCTTCTAAACTTTTTAAATGGTGGGTATTTTTTAAGCGTTCAATCTTATGCCTAAGCTTTTCAGACAAAAACCAATCGTCAATATCCTTGCTGCTGCGTTTTTGAGCCAAAATAACCGCCATTTTAGAGCGCAAAGCCGTTTCAAAAAAATGTATCCATAAAAAAAGCATGTGGTGCGTTTTAATCCGTTTGTTGTAAAAATGCATTAAAAAATCAAAAAGGTTATTGATTTCATTTTCTTTATTAGGGTATTTTTGTAACACGATACCCAATTCCTTACTAGCGCCTATGAGGTAGTCGTAGTGTAACACGCTGATAGATTTTTTTAATTGATCCAAACCCTTATCTTTGAAAGCGAGAGGGTTTTTTAGGGCTAGATGTTTTAAAATACGATTAAAAACTTCATTTTCAAGTTCCATTAAATTTCCTGCGCTATAATCGTTTTCAGTTTGGGGGTCTCATAGCGAGGATACGCTAGTCAAAAGGCACTCCAAACTTTTTAATATCAAACGACAATCTCCAAATCTTTCAAATGCTCTAAAACTTTTGATTCGCTCTCTTTGACTTCTTTGTCTAGTTCTAACAAGCTGTTAGAATAGCTTGAAATGATTCCATTAAGGGCACTAGTCAAAGCATTGATGCGTTTTTGGATCTTGTTTTCTAGGGCGTTTTTCAAGCTGTTGAGCCATTTGTCTTTGATGATGGATTCAAGGCTTTAAGCCCTCATCGCGCGCATGGAATTGGCCAAAGCTAAAAGCGTAACCCCCACATCGCCAAAGACCGCTTCCCACAAGCTCGCTACCCCCATAAGCCCTAGCACGATAAAAACGGCTTTAATCCCCAAAGCAAACAAAATATTTTGCCAAATAATGCTTTTCGTTTTTTTAGCGATCGCTAAAACTTTAACCAAAGAGCTTAAGGAGTCATTGGTGATCACAATGTCCGCGCTTTGCTTGCTCAATTCTGAGCCTTTCCCCATGCCAATCCCCACATCAGCACTCGCTAGAGTCGGAGCGTCATTGATGCCATCGCCTACAAAAATCGCCGGGGCTTTATAGCGTTCTTTAAAAGTTTTAAACACGCTCGTTTTTTCTTCAGGCAACAAGCTCGCATAATATTCACAGCCTAGAGTTTGAGCGATGCTTTCAGTCGCGCTTTTTCTGTCCCCGCTCAAAATGCAAAAATTTTCTATCCCTTGCGCTTTTAAATCCCTTAAGCACTCTATGGCGTCATCTTTAATCTCATCGCTAATGACGATGTAGCCTATATAAGTTTGGTTAAAAGCCACATGCACGATCGTGCCGTTTTCTTTGGAAGGGCTGTGCGCAATATTGAATTGATCGAGCATTTTGTCATTCCCTGCGATGATTAGATCCGTATGGCATTGCGCTTTAACCCCCATTCCGCTCACTTCTTCGTAATTTTTAATGTCATGCTGGTGCTTATCGTCCTTTAACATTTCTTCGCATGCTTTTTGAATGGATAAAGCGATCGGGTGCGTGGATAAGAGCTGCGAACAAGAAGCGTAATGCAAAACTTCTTCTTTAGAATGCCCGTTTTGCGGCACAATATCCACCACTTTAAAAACGCCTTTAGTCAAAGTGCCGGTTTTATCAAAAGCGATGCTTTTAGCTTGGGTAAGCACCTCTAAAACATGCACACCTTTCATTAAAATCCCCTTTCTACTCGCCGCTCCCACGCCTCCAAAATACCCCAAAGGCACAGAAATCACTAACGCGCAAGGACAGCTCACCATTAAAGCCACAAGCCCCCTATAAATCCACTCATCAAAGCTCCCCATAGAAAACAAGGGCGGTAATACAGCGATCATTAAAGCAATGAATAAAACGCTTGGGGTGTAGTAGCGTGAAAATTTAGTGATAAATTTCTCTGTTTCGCTCTTTTCATTCGTGGCTTGTTGGACTAAATCCACCACTTTAGCGATAGAAGAATCTTTATAAAGTTTTTCTACTTGAATTTCAAGGACCGCTTTTAAATTCAAGCTCCCCCCTAAAACTTTAGAGCGTTCGCTGACATTAACAGGCATGGACTCCCCACTCAACGCCCTTTCATCTAGCAAACTTTCGCCCTTGATCACCACGCCATCCACAGGCACTTTTTCGCCGACTTTCACCACCACAATGTCATTAATTCTTAAATCTTCAGGCGCAACGCTCACTAACCCATCGCCCTTTTTCAAATAAGCCAAATTAGGAGCGACATCCACTAAAGCCTTAAGGGATTTTTTAGAGCGAGCGATAGCGAGTTTTTGCAAAAATTCGCCCGCTGAATAAAACACCATAATAGACACACTCTCTTCATAAGCCCCCACGCAAAAAGCCGCAATAGTCGCAATGAGCATCAAAGCGTTTTCATCAAAAAATTGCCCTTTTCTAAGCCCACGAAACGCTCCTAAAATCACATCTTTACCGCTTATGAGATACACTAAAGCAAGCACGAAAAACACCGCTTTTTCAATCAAAGGGCTAGGGTTTAGGTGTAAGATTAAAATCGCGCCTAAAAAGATAGCGATCGTGCTAATAAGTGGGGTAAAACTCAAAGGCTTTTCTGCGGTCTCTTTAAAAGACAGGCTCAAATGCGGTTCGTTTTGCTTGATAAAATCCTTAACCTTTTCAAAATCGCTCGTGTCCAAAAACAACTTACTGG
Organism: Helicobacter pylori; assembly: GCF_003637685.1. GTDB lineage: Bacteria > Campylobacterota > Campylobacteria > Campylobacterales > Helicobacteraceae > Helicobacter > Helicobacter pylori_CJ. The sequence continues at coordinate 82,514 of NZ_MVWW01000004.1, forward strand.
TGCTGAAATTGATTTGAGCCTTTTTCACATAGTCCAGTTTGTTTAAATCCCTTTCTAATTTAGACGCGCAATCAGGGCAATCCAAATTGTGAATGTGGTATTCTTGCATTTTCTCTCCCTTATTTAAAATCCTTTTAAGAAATCTTTCTAAAACTCAGCGCTTTAAGCACATGAGATTTTTCTATATCCTCGCAAGCGTTTAAATCCGCAATCGTCCTAGCGACTTTTTTGACCTTATTAACAGAACGCATGGACAGATTAAACCTTTCAACCGCCTGCTCTAACAACTTTTGCGCTTCAGTATTTAAAGGGCAAAATCGTTCGATCTGCTCTTCATTAAGCTTACCATTAAAAGCGCTCTGCTTCCTTAACTTTTGCTGTTTGAAAGCTAACAATACTAATTCATGCATCTCTTTTGAAGTCCAAGAATGCGACGGCGTGTCTTTATAATTCCCCTCTTCCATTTGCACGAATAAATCAATCCTATCCAAAAAAGGCTCGCTCAAGCGGTTTTTATACTGCGTGATCTCTCTGTCTTGGCAACGGCATGCTTTGGTGGCGCTGAGTAAATTCCCGCACAAGCAAGGGTTTTGAGCCCCCACGAATAAAAAAGAGGTTTCGTATTCAATCTTGCTGTGCACTCGTGAGATCACTAATTTATTGTTTTCTAAAGGCTCTCTCAAAGCTTCCAAAATATCCTTTTTAAAATGAGGCAATTCATCAAAAAAAAGCATGCCGTTATGCGCTAGCGCGATTTCGCCGGGTTTTGGCTCTCTTAAAGAGCTTGAGCCTAAAATGCTGGATTTTGAAGCGCTCTGGTGAGGGTTTCTAAAACTCCTTAAGGGGTAATAGGCGCTGTCTTGCTCGCTTAAAATGCGTAATTTTGTCGCTTCTAAGATTTCATTCAGGCTTAAGGGAGGCAAGATATAACGCATGCGATTAATGATCATGCTTTTCCCACACCCTGGACTTCCCTCTAAAATCAAGTTATGAAACCCAGCGCTAGCGATCAAAGCGGCTTCTTTAGCGACAGCTTGCCCCTTAACTTCTTTAAAATCTAAGGCATAGGCGTCTGAAAAATAATACTCTTTATCGTTCAATTCTATCGTTTTAAAAGGTAATTTTTTCGTGTGAGTGTCTGCTTTGATTTCAGGGTTTTGTAAGATTTCTAACGCTTCTTTAAAGTGATCCACAAAAAAGCATTGCAAATTAGGGATAAGCGAAAAAAGTTCCTCATTCGCTTTAGGCGCAATGATTTTGGCATGAGGGTGTTTGATGGCAATGTCTAAAAGCATGGGGAAAATGTTGGAATTGGGTTTGATCTTGCCATCAAGCCCTAACTCCCCAAAAGCAAACCACTCTTTAAAAGCCAACTCTTGTTTTTGTAAAGCGATTAAAAGAGCGATAGGCAAATCAAAATGGCTCCCGGATTTAGGCAAATCTGAGGGAGAAAGGTTGATGGTGATTTTTAAAGGCGGGAAAGTGAAATCATTATTTTGTAAAGCCGATTGAACCCGTTGCTTGGCTTCTTGGATAGAGTTATTAGCCAAGCCTGAAATCACAAACGCCGGCAAAGCCCTTGTGAAAGTCGCCTCCACAGCCACGATTTCTGCCACCCCCCTTTGCATGGTTGCGCAAAATATCGTGTTGATCATGGTTGTTACTTGCGTTTTTGTTGTTTTTGCAGCTCTTTGAGTTCTTTTTCAAATTTCTTACGCTTCAAAATGGATAATTTATCCACGAATAACACGCCATTGAGGTGATCGATCTCATGCTGAATGGCTACCGCTAAAAGCTCGCTCGCTTCTAAAGCTTTCACTTCAGCGAAGCGGTTTTGGTATTCTATCTTAACCTTTTCAAAACGCTCCACCTCTTCATAAAATCCCGGCACAGACAAGCACCCCTCTCTATACATCATTGATCCCCCAGTTTCTATAAACTTAGGGTTAATGATTTCCAAGCAGTCTTCTTTGTGTTGCACGCCGTCTTCTTGCGGGAGGTTGATAATAAGCATTCTTAAGGGTAAGCCCACTTGAATAGCGGCTAAGCCTATCCCTTCACTAGCGATCATGGTTTCATGCATGTCGTCTAGTTGTTGGTGGAGTTTTGCATCAAAAGAAACGACCTCTTTAGAAATCGTTCTTAAGATTTTAGAAGGGTAATGGATAATCTCTAATAACGCCATGCAATCACTTCACATTTTTCTGCAACACTTTATCAATCAAGCCATATTCTTTAGCTTCTTTAGCGCTCATATAAAAATCCCTATCCGTGTCTTTAGCGATTTGCTCCAAACTCTGCCCTGAGTTTTGAGCCAAAATAGAATTCATCAAACCCTTAAGCCTAAGGATCTCGTTAGAAATGATTTCAATATCGCTCGCTTGCCCTTGAGCCCCCCCTAAAGGCTGGTGGATCATAATCCTTGAATGAGGCAATGAAAAGCGCTTGCCCTTAGCCCCACAGCTCAGTAAAAACGCTCCCATAGAAGCCGCTTGACCAATGCAAATCGTGGAAACATCAGGGCGGATAAAATTCATGGTGTCATAAATGCTAAGACCGCTTGTTATCACCCCACCGGGAGAATTGATATACAAGCCAATGTCTTTTTCAGGGTCTTCAGCTTCCAAAAACAAGAGCTGGGCCACGATAGAAGACGCCACACTGTCATTAATCTCACCGCTCAATAAAACAATGCGATCCTTTAAAAGGCGCGAATAAATATCATAGCTACGCTCCCCACGATCGGTATTCTCTATTACATAAGGAATGTATCCCATCATCTCTCCTTTTTAGCTGTTCAACCCGCTTGAGTTTTTTGAGCGTTGGGCCTCATTTTCTCTAAAATTTCTTGCTGTTCTTTAGGCAGGTTTTTATCCAACAAGTAAGTCAGCACCCTATCTTCAATCATCGCCATTTTCACCGCCGCTAACATGTTATTTTTGCGGTATTGCTCAATGAGATTTTCTGGGTTTTGCCCTGTCATCATCGCTTCATAATACAAAGTTTGAAAAACTTCATTGTCATGCACGCCAATTTTTTCTTCCTTCGCTAAAGCGTCAATGATAAAAGTGATTTTCACGCTTTTTGTCGCATCGTTTCTAAAGCTCTCACGCTTTTCTTTGGCTTTTTCTTGACTTTCTTGTAAGGATTTGACTTCCTCAGCTTGCATGGAATAAAGAGCGTTCCTGAATAACAAATCCATTTCTTGCTCTATGATCGTTTTAGGCAAATCAAAAACGATCTTTTCATCTAAATTTTCAATCAATTTTTCTTTCAGCTCTTCATTATAGAGCCTGGCTTTATTTTCTAAAAACAACTGCCCTTCAACCCTTTCTTTTAAAAGCTTTAAAGTCGCATTCTCTTCATTAGCTAGCACGATTTTAGCGAGTTCGTCATTGATTTCTAACGCTTCACGCGCTTGAATCTGGCGTAATTTCACTTTAAAAAGGGCTTCTTTGCCGGCCAAATGCTCTGCGTGGTATCCGCTAGGGAAAGTCAAATAAAATTCTTTTTCTCCGCCAACTTGCATGCCTAAAAGAGCCTTTTCAAAATCTTCTAGCATTTGCTTATTGCCTAAAATCAAAGTGAAATTCTCAGCCTTGCCCCCTTCAAAAGGCGCATTATCTATAAAGCCTTCAAAATCAATTGTCAATTTATCGTCGTTTTGCGCTTTTCTTTGAGCGTCAGCATCCACAAATTTCGCGTAATCTTTAGCGAGCTGTTTCAAACGCTCATTAATTTTTTCTTCATTTGGAACTTCCACTCCCACGCTAGGCACGCACTCTTTGATCTTGTCTAAAACAATCGTGGGTTTTAAGCCGATGTCCGCCTCTATTTCAAAATGCGTGTCTTTTTTTTCAAATTTAGTGAGATTGGGGCTGCCGATGAGATCCTTATTTTCAATCCCTAATTCCTTAAAAGCGTTTTTTAAAACCTCTTGAATCATCTCTTCTTGAGCGTCTTGTTCAATTTGGGCTTGATAGCGGGTTTTCACTAAACTAAGGGGGACTTTACCTCTTCTAAAGCCATCAATCTTAACTTTTTGAGCGATTTTTTGAGCGATTTTATCATAACGCTTTTCTAAATTTTCAATGGAAGGTTTAGCGCTCAAATGGGCGTTAGCGGTGTCAATCTTTTTCACTTCAAGATTCATTTCTTTCCTTAATGGTTAAAAAATTAAAGTTTTATAGGCATTATAGCTTAATTTGTTTTAATTCCGGTTGATAAAAAGCGGTTTTAATTCTGGTTTTCAAAAATTTAAAAAACTAAAAATCATAAGTTGAAGTGAGATAGACAGAAATATTGCGTTTGAGATCAAGGGTGTATAAAGGGGTTTTAAAATAATCATTAATTAAAAAAGGGATGCGCGCACCAAATTCTATCGCCCAATTCTTATACCTTGAAAAGCGGTAACGATACCCCACATTCAACATCACTTGAAACATGTAAGGGTGATAAATACTTGAAGGATCTTTAGCCCACTTTTTAAAAATCTTTGTTTCATAAAACCAGGTTTCTCCCACGAAATTCATCCCTAAAATCAGCGTCCCGAAAGCGCGTTTGTATAAAAAGTCAGCTCCCGCGCCATAAAAAATAGCGTTAATAAAAGTCTCTTTTCTTTGCAATTTTTCTCTATAGCTTTTAGGGATCTGCGAACTCTCCCTCAAACTATCGCCTAATACGCCTTTATTTTTAAGAAAAAACCCATAAGCATAATCCAAAGAAATATAGAAGCGGAAACCATAGCGCTCTTTTTTAGGAAAAAATTGTTTATAGCCATAAATCAAACTGACTTCAGCAAAAGGAATGTTTCGGTATTTTGAATGGTTTTCAAATTTTTCCCTACTCTGTAGCCATGACATTTGCACCACGCTTGTGCCATAATAATGGGAGCTTTTGTCTATGTTAAAAAGTTTTCTTTTGGACTTTTTAGGCTCAGCAAAACATGGAGGGTGGGTTTTACCCCTTAAACACTTCTTGGCTAAAAACCGCTGGTATCCTAGATCTTCTTCTTTGGCGATCGTATAAGTAACCAAATCATCAGCCCTTAAATACACGCTCAAAAAGAACGCTAAAAACCCCCTTTTAAGCAATTTGTTCAAGCGTTCTTTTCTTATGCGTTATTTGTCTTTATCGGTTTCTCTTGTTTTTCAATTCCTTGGCGTCTTTTTGATAAGATTCTAAATTCTTTTGAGTGAGCTTTTTGTCTATTTCTTGCATGATGCTTGTAAAAATCTTATTCAAAGCACTCTTGATCGCATCATTAGAATTGTCCGTTCCCTTAACCATGGTGCTAACCAACCCTCCGCTGTGGCTTGAATGGGTGGTTTTTAAGAATTTTTCTTGAATGTCCAACTCGCTCAAATCCATCGTAAAGGAATCTAAAGATTCCCCACTCATAGGCTCTAGTATAGTAACCTTAATAAACCCAGCCGGGATTAAAACCCCTTCCATTTTATCCAAACCAGTGGAGAATAATAACCCGGGTTCTGATTTTTTCTGTATGGTTCTTTTAGGATCGGGGCGTAAAACAATTTCGCCATTCATAGCGACAGCCAAATACCCTTCTTTTTTTTGCGCGAAAGAAAAATCGTCTTTATCGCTGCTATCCACATTGATAACCTTGTAGCCCTGATTTTGCAAAATCTGTTCAACCTTGAGCGCGGTTTGATTCTTGAATTTGTTTTCATACTCTTTAGCGATATTATCGCTATATTGGAAAGCTGGCCTTAAAAGCAGAATCTTTTCATCTAACGCTTGAACTTTCTCGCTAGCTGGATGGTAATTCAATTTCAAAGCGACTTCATTGGTTTCAATAATATGCGGGCTGCATCCCACTAATAAAGCCACCACGCTCGCGCCTAAAAGGCATTTTTTCCATGCAAAATCCTTAAAATGATTATTTGCTTTCATCGTTCTATCCTTGATTGTAATATTTTAGACTTCTATAACAACAAACCCGAAGCAACCAACACGCTTTTGTTGTCAAAATGTTATTTTACCCTAACATCTTTAGATTATTAGTTTTTTTCTATTTTTTAGCGTTATAATCCCCGCTTTTGCCTCCACTCTTATATTCTAACATCACACCGCTAATTGTCATGCTCTTATCAATGGATTTTACCATGTCATAAATGGTTAAAAGCCCTACGCTCACACTCATTAGCGCTTCCATTTCCACGCCCGTTTTAGCTTGAGTTTTGACTCTCGCATAGAGTTTAAAACTGCAAGTCTCTTTCTCTTCTAAAATGTCAATATCCACCCCATTGAGCATGATTGGATGGCACATGGGAATGAGCTCGTTTGTCTTTTTAGCCGCCATGATCCCAGCAATAATAGCAGTCTGCAATACCGGACCCTTTTTAACGCAATGATTAATGATAGCGTTATAAGCCTCTTCATTCATGTTGATACGACCGCTTGCTAAAGCGATTCTTTCAGTGGTTTCTTTATCCCCTATATCCACCATTTTAGGCTGATTTTCTTCGTTCAAATGAGTGAGTGGCATTTTTTTATCCTATTGTTTGGGGCGAAACGCTTGAATGTTTTTTTCATTCACTTGCATGTAATTCCCTAAAATCAAATCCACGCAATAAGGAACCGCCGGAAAAACCGCTTCTAAACACTCTCTAATGCTTTTTGGCTTACCAGGAAGATTGATGATCAAACTCTTATTCCTAATGCCAGCGCTCTGGCGCGATAGAATCGCTGTAGGCACGTATTTTAAGCTAGTCATTCGCATAAGCTCTCCAAACCCAGGAAGCATTTTTTGACACACTTTTTCTGTGGCTTCTGGGGTTACATCTCTTAAAGCAGGGCCTGTGCCTCCTGTGGTAACGACTAGATCGCATTGATACTCATCGCACATTTTAATCAGCGATTTTTCAATCAAATCCCTTTCATCAGCGACAATTTCGTAATGAAATTCTAAAGGATTGAGCAGATATTCACGCAACACTTCTTGTATCGCTTTACCGCTTAAATCTTCATAAACCCCTTTTGACGCTCTGTCGCTTGCGCTCAAAACGCCTATATGAATCGTTTGCATTAAACTCCTTTTTAAGCTAAAAGCCCGCTCCCTTTTAAAGGGTGGCTTCTTTCTTTGGCGTAGATGCGTTCATTATTGACTAAATCGTATTTCCAAATAGGAGCGTTACGCTTAAAATCTTCAATAAAATCTTCGTATAGTTCTAAGGCATTTTTTCTATTCTTCCCCATTAAAACGCATAAAAATGAGCTTTGTCCTATCAAAACATCGCCCAGGCTGTGCGCCATTTTTAACACCACGCCCCAATCTTTAGCTTTATGGTGCCATTTTTCAAACCAAGCCTTTAATAACGCTTCATGAATATCAAAACTCAAGCCTTGAATGTTATTTTCCTCTCTCACAATCCCCACAAACACACAAAACGCTCCAAAGTTTTTCGCGCAAGCTTCCTCTTGGTAGGCTTTCAAAAGCTCGCTAGTATCTAATGCCCCTTGAATGATTTTTAACACCTAGCCCCCACAAACTGGTGGCAACAAACTTACCACATCGCCATCTTTTAAAGGCGCATCTAAATTGTCTATTAAGCGATCATTAAGGGCTATCGCACAAACGCCCAACCACTCTTTTAAGCCCTCTTTTTCTTGTAAAATCGCTCTTAATTCTTTCAAATCATTCGCTTTGATGAAAAAATTTTCTTCTTTTATGGGTCCAAAGAATCGCACTTCTATCATTATCTTACCCCTATATTTATATTGCACCCTTTAAAGCATGATTTTAAAATGTTTTTAAAGCTTATTTTAAAAGAGTTTTCACAATAAATGCCCCATTTTGAGCTTTTTAACTTCCAAATACCCTTGATTGTGTTCGTTAGCGCACACAATCAAACTCTCTCTTGTTACTTCAGCGTATTTTTCTAAAGCGGCGATTTTTTTAGGGTTATTCGTGAGTAAGCGCATTTTTTTAATATGGTAATATTCTAAAATCTCACCCGCAACACTATAATCCCTTTCATCGTCTTTAAACCCTATCATTTCATTGGCTTGAATGGTATCATAGCCCTTATCTTGTAAAGCGTAGGCATTGACTTTATTAAATAGCCCTATCCCACGCCCTTCTTGGCGCAAATAAATCACTAGCCCCCCTTCTTTAGAAATCCTTTCTAACGCCATTTGCAACGCCCCCCCGCAATCGCATTTTTGAGAGCCTAAAGCGTCGCCGGTCAAGCATTCTGAATGCAAGCGCACTAAGGGGTTTTGAGAAAAATTAGGGGTGAAAATGACTAAATGATCTTTAGAGCCATTAGAACCCTTTTCTCTAAAACATTGGATATAAAACTCCCCAAATTGAGTGGGTAATTTGGCTTGGTTAGAGACTTCTAATCGTTTCAAGGATACTCCTAAAATTAGTTTTAAAAACGCGTCTTTTAAAAAAGGGTATTCTATCAAAACTCTTTATAATTTTCTTAAATTTTAAATTCTTAAAATTTGTAAGTCAAATTCAAGCCATTAGGGCTTAAGTTAGAGCGGATTTCATGTTTATTATAAATCCCTAAAGCTTCCCCAAGCCCTAAATCCCTAATGATAAAGCCTATAGGATCCATAAGGGCGATGGCTAAACGCCCTAAAAATAAAGAGCCAAAAAGCTTGCCTTCGTTGCGTTGGATATAGCGTGTGAGCTGGTAAAACCCTTCCCCTAAAATGGAGCCTAATAAAGGGGTGATCACCAAATCCTGCCAGCTAGGTACTTCCACAAACGCTTCCAAGCCATATTCCCAAAAAAGCGTGGAAGTGATAAAAGAAAAAAACGCTGATGCCATCCAGCTAAACCCAGCCATGCGCGGTTGCATATAGTACATAGCCCCAAAATAAGGGTGCAAAATTTCATTAAAAATAAAACTATCATTGTCTAGTTTTGGCCCCATGCGGACATTTTCAAACCAACTTTTGACGCCAAACTTTTCTCTATCCCAATTCGTTACGCTCTCTGGCATGAGATACAACCCCACAATCCCTATCACCAACGACACGCCCAAAATCCCTATACTTGTGCCTAAATATTTCCAACGGCTATTTGGGGCATAAGGGATCGTATTGCTCTTTTTAAACTTCTTTTTAAAGTGTTGCCAAATAAGATTTTTAGGGCTTCGTTTGAGCGTTTCTTCTAATTGAATGCTGTTAGCGTTTAAAAAACTACAGCCTAACCCCCAAATAATAACGCAAACCATCCAAATCTTTTGGAAGGTTTTTAGGAATATTTTCAATAATATTTTTAGGAATGTTTTTAATGAAATCAGCATAAACTCTATTATTACTCTCATCAGATTGCAAACTTTATTGCTTGACTTAAAAAGAGTTTATTATACCTTAAAAACATTACAACACATTCAACGAAGCTCAACAAGCCTCAAAGGCTAATCGTTTCCACAAGCTTAAGCCCAAACCCGCTCAAAGCCTTATACTGCCTGTCTTCACAAGAGCTTAACAGCCTGAAATCCTTTATCCCCAAATTTTTTAACACCAACGCTCCGATCCCAAAATCTTTAACGATATTGTTTTGTTCAGAATGGGTATTCATAAAAACCAAATAACCCCCTTCGCGCTTTAAATATTCTAACGCTTTAAAAAACACTTCAAATGCACCCGTCGTTAAAAAATCAAAATCCTCTTTGATAGGGTGGAAACGCACTAAAGGGGCCAAATCATGGTTTTTTGCGCCTTTAAATTTAAAAGCGTAATGGTTTTTTTGCTGGTGGTCTAAAAAAGTGTAGCATTGCGTTTGGTGTTTTAAAAATTCTTTTTCTTCTTGACAAAACATTTTCAGCAGATTTTCATTTTCCAAACGATAACTAATCAAATCAGAGACATAGAGGGTTTTAAGGTTATGTTTAAGAGCAAAGTCGCTCAAAAATTTATCCCCCCTTCTCGCCATAGAGCCGTCTTCTTTCATGATTTCACAAATCACGCTCACGGGCTTTAATCCGGCTAATTTGCATAAATCCACGCTCGCTTCCGTATGGCCCGTGCGCGCTAACACGCCTCCATCTTTTGCGATCAAAGGGAAAATATGCCCCGGGCGCACAAAATCGCTCGGTTTGGTGGTGTCTTTACACAACAATTCAATCGTTAAATGCCTCTCAAAAGCAGAAATCCCGGTTTTGGCTTCTTTAGCGTCAATGGAAACCGTGAAAGCGGTCTCATGGTTAGAATCATTCACGCTAACCATAGGGGGTAATTCAAATTTTTTCGCTAAATCTTTGGTCAAAGACACGCAAATCAACCCCCTAGCATGCGTGGCCATGAAATTGATTTTCTCAGGGGTAGAAAAAATCCCAGCTAAAACCAAATCCCCCTCATTTTCTCTGTCTTCATCGTCCATGACAATGAGCATTTCGCCATTTTTATACGCTTCTAAAGCTTCAGTAACTCGTTTTAAGATCATTCTAACTCCCTAAGTTTCATCCCTCCTAGTCTCATCCAATTAAAAAATTAATTGAGATTGTGAAAAAAGAAATATAGCATGTTTAATAACGATTATTACTTTATTGCTTTATTTAGCAAACCGCTTAAGTCTTTAAATCAATTGAATAAAACTTCCCCTATCATGCAAGAAATGCTCAAAGACTTATTCTAATGTTTGTAAAGTCTAATGATTAGTTTTTTCTAATGATTGGTTTTGGGTTATACCTAAAACTTTATCCAAGATTTTAACTGCGCTTTTATGCAAAGAACGGCCAATCCTGATGCTTAAAGGTAATTTTTTAGGCCTTTGTTTTTCTGTGTTGGAGTTTTGAGCGTTCATCTCATCGCAAGCGATCGCAAATTCTTCTAACACATAGTTTTTGACCCCATGCCAATAATGCCTATCCATCACGCAATCTATAGGCATCACCCATTTTTTCGTGCTGTATTTCAATAATTTTTGCGCGGCTTTGGGGGCTAAAACATACCCTTGAGTGCCAATGCCATCTTTAAAATTCAAGATTTGAGAAACCCCTTTAACGGGAGTTTTTTGTTTAGCCACATTTTCTTCTAAATGCATCAAGCGGATATAGCCTAACTCGTTGATGTGTTTATCACAAAACTCCAGGCTCTCTTTAAAACGCTCTTTTAAAACAATATCGTCTTCTAAAATACAGATCGCTTCATTGAGCTCTATGCATTTTTGCCACAACAAATAATGGCTCGCATAACACCCAAGCTCCCCAAACCCCATCCTCTTCCCGCAATGCTTGAGCGCGTAAAAGAAATTTTTGAACGCGCAAGGGGGGTGTTTTTCATTCTTACAAAAAGCCAATAAATCTTCAACCATAAAAGAAGGGTGCAAATGCTCTAAAATCAAGGGGTGTAATTGAGTGGGAGAGCTTTTAGAATAGATCGCATCAAAAATTTCATAAGAGATCCCTTGAAGTTTAAGGCTCTCTAAAAGGGGGGTTATATAAGTTTCTTTTAAAGAAAAATTTTGACAGGTTTTGGGGCTTAAATGAATAATAAAAACACGCATGTTAACCTTAATTCTTAATACAAATAAAATCAATATTAAACAGACTTACATTCTAGCGCAAATTTTAGTAAAATACGCATCATGTTAGATGATATTCCTATTACCATTCAAAAAAGTAAAAAAATCAAAACCCTAAGCTTGAATATCACGCCCTCTTTGGAAGTGATTCTAAAAATGCCTGATTCTTGCCCTCAAGCTAGGGCGAGCGCTTTTTTAAAAAAACAAGAAGCTTGGCTAAAAAAAACCTTTTTAAGCATGCAAGAAAAACACTCGCTCTTGCGCGCTAACCTAGAAACCTATCAAAATAAAATCCTTGTGTTTGATGAGGTCAAAAACGCCAACGATTACACCCTAACAGATCTTAAAAAAATCTTAAAAACTTATTTGGATCACAAACTCCCTTTGATCGCTCAAAAAATGCAAACTGCATACACCGGTTTTAGCATTAGAAATAACGCTAAAGTTTTAGGGAGCTGCTCTTATCGTAACCGCTTGAGTTTTGCTCTCTTACTGATTTGCGCCCAAAAAGAAGTCATTGATTATGTCATCATCCATGAACTCGCCCACACGATCCACAAAAACCATTCTCAAAATTTTTGGCGTTGCGTAAAAACCTTTTGCCCCAATTATCAAACCTTAAGAAATCATTTAAAACAAAATATTATTTTTTATTCCCAACTTCTTAAAACATTAAAGCCCTAAACCTTAAAAATGATAGCTCACATACGCTGTGATGCTTCTAGGAGGCGCGGCTTCTTTACCATTAGGGCTAGTGCCTATCCCGCTAAACCAATATTTCATGTTAAAAATATTATTGACTTGCAAGCTCGCATGAACGCTTTGCTTTTTACGCTCCCACAGAGTGCTAGAAATTTGCAAATTCCACACCCAATAGTACGGCGTCATGCCCGCTGTTTTGGTGGTGATAGCCCCATTTTTAATCGTGGGCGCGTATTGAATGAAAGGCACGGTGTTTAACACATCTGTATAAGCGCGGCTATAAAAGAAAGAGCTCAGTCCAATCGTGGTTTTAGCGTAAGTGTAGCTTGCATCTAGAATAAACTGGTGCGGGCTTACAAAAGGGAGCTTTTTGCCAAAAATATCTTTTTTAGGCCCTTTAGGATCAGCAGGGTTAGTGACCATCGTATGGCTTGTGATATTGGCGTCTATGAAAGTGTAAGCCGCATGGAAATTAAGCCCTCTAATAGGCGTGTAGTAGAGTTCCAGCTCCACGCCTTGCGACCTCGCATTGACTGGTTCTCTGTTATCCCCATAGCGCCCGGTAAAATAGTTATTCGCAAAAATCACAAAATAATTCGCGTTAAAACTCACTTGGTTGTTGAAATAATATCTTGAGCCGCCTTCCATGACATTAAAGATTTGAAAATAATCCGTGCTTGTGCCTACAAAACTACCGATATTGCTGAATTGGGGCGGGATATAGCTTCTTTGATAGTTGAAATAAAACAACCAATCTTTAATGGGTTTATAGCCCACATTCACTGCCGGATTCCACTGGTTATAACGCTCTTTAATGGTTTTTCCTGTTTGGCCTTCTTTAAAAGGGGGAGCGTCTTTTTTTTCATAATTTAAAAAAGTGTATCTCAAGCCAGGCGTGATCGTTAGCATGCCGTTATTGAAATTGATTTCATCGCTGGCATACACGGCGGTATAATTATTGAAATTATTGAGTGAAGTTCCTGCATCAAACCCACTGCCATTATTAGGCACGCTAGGGTTTTTCCTGGTGGTGGAGCGGCGGTATAAATCTTCAGTTAAAAACCGCATTCCCATATTAAAAGTTTGTTTGACTTTACCGGTATTGACAACGAGATTGAGTTTGGGCTCAAAAGCATTCACCACGAAGCGGCGGATCTGATCAAAAAATTGCCAGCAAGGGCTGTTCGTATCGCTATAAGAATACAACCCGCAATTAGGGTTAGTTGCGCTAATCTTTCCTTTCCCTTTAAAGGGGAGAATCTGGTTTTGACTGCTCATATACACGCTTTGGTATTGGTTAGAAAACCCAAAATCCCTGCTCATGTCATGCGTGAAATAAGTGAATTTAAAATCTCCCCCCACTTTCCTATCCGGGTCGCCAAAATAATTTTGATACACGATCTCAAAGCGTTTGGCTCGCCCTCCATCTTGATTGTCAGGGCGCTCGTTGATGAAGCGGTTATAAGCGTAATCTTGCGCGCTCAAAGTGCCTGGATGGTAAGAATTGTATTGATAATACTGGTAATAAGCTTTAAAAGTATTGGTCGCATTAATCTTATAGATCGCATCAAGCAAGTAGTTTTGCACCTTTGTGGGGCTGTTTTGCCTGAAACCTTGCCCGTTAATCCAATTGCCTTGAGCGCTAATGCCTATATGCTTACCCAACATTCCAGCCGTTCGCCCGTAAGTGTTAAACAGCATTTGGTTTCCTAAAGTTTGGGCTAAAGGCTTGCCTTTTTCCTCGGGATCGACAAAATTCCCATTAGAAGATCGCCCCCAAAAAGTGATCCTTTCAGCCGCTTGATTTTCCCACTCTTTTGGGATTTCTTTAGTGATGATATTCACCACGCCTCCAAAAGTGTTAGGGCCGTATTGAACGCTTGTGCCTCCCTTAATCACATCAATCCTATCCACTGACTGGAAAGTTACAGGGAAAATCGCCAGTTCAATATTAGAATACGGCGCACCATAAATGGGGATACCATTGACTAAAATCATGTTGGTGTTGCTATGCCCGTTACCGCCCCCACCAAAACCGCGCACTGAAATTTTAGGCAACACGCCTGTACCTGTAGCGTCTCTGATTTGAATCCCAGGCACGTTTTGCAAAGCGTTTTCAATATTCAAATTACCCGTTTTTTTGAGTTCTTTGTTAGAAATCACGGTGCGAGAGCTTGTGGAATTACGCACTTCTTCACTTTGCCAAGAAAGCGGGGCGCTTGAGCTGAATTTTTGCTCAGTGGTTGTAACTTTTTTTAAAAAATGGTGCTTATCTTTCGCGCCCACCGAAGAGCTAAAAGAAAAAGTCAAAACACCCAACGCTAAAAAATAAGGGGTTTTTACCCTCAAATAACCATTCATTATGATAACCTTTCTTATTTAATTCAAACCGATGCATATTATAAAAATAATTATTATAATTAACTTAAATTTTGAAGTTTGATTTTTTTATTTACAATTTGTTATTAAAACGATTTGAAAAAGGTTTTTAGTGTTTTTTTAAACAGCTAGCGTTTTTTAAAAACAGAGTGTTATGGGGGTTTTAGAATGCGTTATTTATTTATTTGAAGAAGAAACCATTACAACCGCTATTGCAAAACCAGCGTCATGGCTGATGCTTGCGCTCAAACTTTGAATATTAAAATAGTCCATTTTTTCTTTAGAAAGGGTGATTAAGGGGGCGTTTTTAGGGCTTTTAGAAATACGCATATCTAAAAAACTCAATTCTTTACCAATGCCTACTTGAAGGGCTTTAGAGCAAGCCTCTTTGAGCGCGAAAAACCCAGCGATACTACTAGATTTATTCTTACACAAAACAATTTCACTTGGCGATAAAAAACGCTCTAAAAACTTCATTTCAAAGCGTTTTGCAATCTTTTCTATCCTAGCAATAGAGACAATATCTACGCCAATCATTTAAAACTATTGGATAATAAAATCAGTGAAAAAGACATTTTTAATAAAGCCATCAATCAAAAACGAATTCAAATGGCTCTTAATTTCATCTTTAAGCTTGTTTTTGCCCTTATTAGTAACCACTTCTTCCACGCTTTTAGACGATAGAATTTCTATAATCGTGTCTTTGATCGCTGTGTCCTTAACCTTGACTTCATTTAACAGCTTTTCATTACTCAATTCTAACGAGATAGAAGCCTTAAGGTAGCGTCTGCCATTTTGAGAGACCAAATTCACCGCAAAAGGTGCATCAATCGCATACAAAGGCCCAAGCACTAGGTATTGTTGGATATTGGAGCCTTCTTTGGCTTCTTGATTTTTGTTCGCCATAGGATTAGCTTGAACTTCTTGGGTGTTTTTAGAAGCGTTTTCTTTAGATTCTTCCTTATTCCCCATAAGCAACATGATAATCACCCCCACTAATAAAAGCATCACTAGCACGCTTCCAATGATGACAAATAAAAGGGCTTTGCTTTTTTTTTGGGGTTGTTGCGCGGTATTTTCTTGTTCTTCTGCCATGCCTATTCCTATTGAAAATAAGTTAAAGTGGTTTTCCCGAATTTTTTCTGTTTGATTATAGCTAAAGTTACAAGACTTTTAGGCATTTCATGCAGGCTTTCATGCTCAAAAACCACTAAAAGATTTTTTGAATGAGAGCGTTTCAATAACCTTTCTAAAGCTTGAAAACATTTTTCATAAATCCCTAAAAACCCGCTTGTTTCAAAAGGCGGATCTAAATAAATAATATTCAAAACGCCATTTTTTAAACCCAGCACGGGCAAAAGTTTAAAAGCGTCATCTAAAAAGGTTTGGATTTCCATTTCCTTTTTTAAGCGGTTTTTAAAGAGGGAAATATTTTCTAAAAGTGTGGCATAAGCGCTTTTATTTTGCTCAAAAAACACCGCGCTTTTAGCCCCCCTACTCAAAGCCTCCAAACCCATAGAAGCGCTGCCTGAAAACACTTCTATAAAATGCGCCCCTTTAATTTCTGCTTGCAAAGTGTTAAAAAACGACTCTCTTACGATCGCTTTGGTGGGGCGCGTGCTAGAAATGTTAGGCAAATTCAAGCCCAATCCCTTACAATCCCCCCCAATAATCTTGAATTTTTTTACTGGCTGATGATTTGGCATAATTTGTGGGTGTATTCTTCTAGCAATTGTTGGATCTTTTGCTCTTTAGAAAATTGGATTTCTTCGCAAGGTTTTTCGCTCGTCTTTAAAGCGCGATAAAAATTTTTTACATCTTCTTTCACGCTCTGTTTGGTGAAAGGCTTTCTTAAGCATTTCTCTATAAAGCATAGGGGCTTATCAATCTCTAGCGTTTCATCATCGCTTAAAACAAAGTCGCAAACTTCTATAGGAGAGAGACAACCGCTCAAATAAAATTCCAAACTTTTTTGGCTCAACAAAGACTTGCAAGAAAGAAAAATTTTCAAAAAACCCCCTTTATCCCATCAATAGGTTTAAATTGTTTCAAAATTATAGCGATTCTTTCTTTTAAACACCAATATTAAATAAATAAATAAACTTAAAAAGTGTTTCATTTTATAAAAAAGAAAAACAGAATGTTAAAAATAAAGCTCAAATAACATCTTTTTTTTTTTTTTTTTGGTATAATGCCGCTTAAGGTAAGAGCGAAGGGCGTATTATATTCCTTCCTTCTTTACTATAACTTAGCATTTTAATCAACTTTTTCATTAAAATGTCCTGACGCTCTTACCTTAAATTGAGAAAGAAGTTAGCCCCTCTCAACTTTTCAAACAAACTAATTT
This sequence comes from Helicobacter pylori, assembly GCF_003637685.1. Classification (GTDB taxonomy): domain Bacteria; phylum Campylobacterota; class Campylobacteria; order Campylobacterales; family Helicobacteraceae; genus Helicobacter; species Helicobacter pylori_CJ. The sequence continues at coordinate 99,448 of NZ_MVWW01000004.1, forward strand.
TGAAAGCGTAATGTTTAATAGTAAATACTTAGTGTTTAATATTCTAAAAATCCAAGATACCAATCCCCCCCTTTAAAAAACACAAACTCTTTATTATTAAATATTATTTAAATTGTAAAAATGCTTTTAATTTATATTTTACTTTTTTTCACAAACTCTAACGCTTTGAAACGCTCCCCCAAACCCCCGGGGCTAATTAGGGGCTTGATTTTAGCCGCTTCTTTTAAATACCTTTCATAACTCACGCTCTTTGAAAACATTTCTAACAATCCCATAAGCCCCATATCCAGCAAAGCGTTAGCCTGCGATTTGAAGAATGAAAATTGTGCATGGTGTTTTTCAAACAAGAAGCGCACCAAAGAAAAATTGACATCATAAGTCAAATCGCTTTGCTGATACAAAGAAGCTAAATTATTTAAAATATCCTTAAAATCTAATACTTGATGGTTTTTAAAAGCCCTTAAATGCATGTCTTTTCGCTCTATTTCATCGCCATAATCAAAGCTCAAAAACACCCAAGAAGAAGCCTGATTTAATTTTTCTAACAAACCCTTAATAAAAGCCTCTAAAAACAACGGCGCACACCCTTGTTTTAAATTCAAATTTTTAAGAAGTTCTTTAGTGGGTTCATCAATACCGCCCCAAACGCCCTGATGATCATGGGTAATAAAAAGCATTTGATTGTCTTTAATGATCTCGCAAGCGAACGCGTCAAACAATTCATTAGAGACAACGAACGCACTTTCGCGCTCTTTAAAATCAAGCTCTTCTAAAGCGCAACTGATTAGATCCAATTGCGTGGCTTGTTTGAAAATAGTTCGTTGGAGTTTTTGCAATTCCTTTAAAGGCTCACAGCTGACAAACTCGCATTTTTCCATTACGCCCACGCTCAAAGCGTTTAAAAAACTGGCTATATCGCTCAAAAAATGCCCATGGTGAGAGCCAATTTCTACAATTTTTAAAGGCAAAAATAATTTTTCTTCCTCTAAAAGCTTGATGATATAAAACGCCATAGCGCCTCCAAAAAACTTGCTCAAAGACACCGAAGTGTAAAAATCCCCTTTTTGACCGATCAGCGCCTTTCTGTAATACCCTTTTTCTCCATAAAGCCACTCTTGCATGTAATTCCCAAACGAACGCACGATTTTCCTTTCATTCAAACTCATCTCAACCAACAATAATAGAAGCGCTATTCTAGTCAAAATCGCCTTATTTTTGCGCTATGATATTCAATAATAATGACTTTTTAGGCTAGTTTGAAGGGAGTTTGGAGTTTGGAAATTTTAAGGCGAGAATGCGGGGCGGTGGAAGAAAACGCTTATATTGTGAAGCTTTCTAGTGGGATAGATTTTATTATCGATCCCGGATTTTCTAGCAGCGAATGGGTGTTAGAAAACGCCAAAAACCCTAAAGCGATTTTAATCACGCATGGGCATTATGATCATGTATGGGATAGCGCTCAATTGTCAAAAACCCTTAAAGACACCCCCATTTACGCCCCAAAAGACGATGTGTTCATGCTAGAAAATGATATTTTTCATTTGGGCATGCCGGTTTTTAGCCCCACATTTAGCGTGCCTTGCAATAAGGGTTGCACCACTTTAGAGATAGCAAACACTACCATTAAATACTGGCATTTTCCCGGACACACGCCCGGTTGTTCTATCATAGAAATAGGAGGGGTGATTTTTAGCGGGGATTTTATTTTTTATCGCAGCATTGGCCGCTATGATTTCCCTTATTCTAATGAAAAAGACATGAAAGAGTCCTTGATAAGGTTTCAAAATTTAGATTTTTCTAAAGACATAGAAATTTATCCAGGGCATGGGGATAAAACAAGTTTTTTTGCCGAAAGAGAGCATTCTAAAATCTGGGTTTCAAGGATGGCTTAATTGTTAAGCCGGCTAGAAAAAGAGCGTTATTTGCGCCATATCATGCTAGAAGATGTGGGCGAAGAAGGCCAATTGAAGCTTTTAAAATCTAGCGTTTTAGTCATTGGAGCCGGTGGGCTTGGATCAGCGGTTTTGATGTATCTGTGCGCTGCTGGGGTAGGAAAAATAGGTATTGTGGATTTTGATGTGGTGGATATGAGTAATCTGCAACGCCAAATCATCCATTCACAGGATTTTTTAAACCATTCTAAAGCCTCTAGCGCGAAAGCTCGCTTAAAACAACTCAATGCTAGTATTGAAATAGAGGCTTTTGAAGAACGCTTTAAGGCCCATAACGCTCTTCCTCTCATAGAGCCTTACGATTTTATCATAGACGCCACGGACAATTTTAACGCTAAATTTTTGATCAATGACGCTTGCGTGTTAGCCCAAAAACCCTATTCGCATGCCGGGGTTTTAAAATACAGGGGGCAAAGCATGAGCGTTTTACCTAATAGTGCATGCTTAGCGTGTGTTTTTGATAAGCCTCCTAAAAAAGGATTAAATCCTCTTTCAGGGCTTTTTGGGGTTTTGCCCGGGGTTTTAGGGTGTATCCAAGCGAGCGAATGCCTTAAATATTTTTTAGGGTTTGAAACTTTACTTATAAATACTTTACTTATAGCCGATATTAAAACGATGGATTTTAAAAAAATTCAAGCACCTAAAAACCCTGAATGTAGGGTTTGTGGCACACATAAAATCACGCATTTACAAGATTATGAAATTTAGATTAAGGGGTAAGTTTTGGATTTATCAACCATACTAGGCTTGGTATTGGCGGTCGCTTCTATTTCGTTAGGCGATATTTTAGAAGATGGTAACCCGTTGCACATTATCCATTTGAGTTCAGTCATTATCATCGTGCCTACTTCGCTTTTTGCCGCCATGACAGGCACGCATGCGCGTTATGTGAAAGCCGCTTACAAAGAGATAAAAATCGTTTTTTTAAACCCTAAAATCAACTTAAACGAAACCATTAAAAATTTAGTGGAATTAGCCACTTTGGCTAGAAAAGATGGGGTGTTGAGTTTGGAGGGGCGGGTGGCGCAAATTGAAGACGATTTCACCCGTAATGGCTTGTCTATGATCATAGATGGCAAGGATTTAAAATCCGTTAAGGAAAGTTTAGAAATCAGCATTGAAGAAATGGAAGAGTATTACCACGGCGCCGCTCATTATTGGGAGACTGCCGGTGAGACCGCTCCTACTATGGGGTTAGTGGGGGCGGTTATGGGGCTTATGCTAGCCTTGCAAAAACTAGACAACCCGGCTGAAATGGCAGCAGGGATCGCTGGGGCTTTTACGGCTACTGTTACAGGGATTATGTGTTCTTATGCGATTTTTGGCCCTTTTGGGCATAAGCTCAAGGCTAAGTCTAAAGACATTATCAAAGAAAAAACCGTTCTTTTAGAGGGGATTTTAGGCATCGCTAATGGGGAAAATCCAAGGGATTTAGAAAACAAACTCTTAAACTACATCGCTCCCGGTGAGCCTAAAAAATCTCAATTTGAGGGCTAAAGATGGCTAAGAAAAACAAACCCACCGAATGCCCTGCCGGCGAAAAATGGGCGGTTCCTTATGCGGACTTTTTGTCGTTGTTGCTCGCGCTTTTTATCGCTCTTTATGCCATTTCAGCGGTCAATAAATCCAAAGTGGAAGCCTTAAAAACCGAATTTATTAAGATTTTTAATTACGCTCCCAAGCCAGAGGCGATGCAGCCGGTTGTAGTGATCCCCCCTGATTCAGGGAAAGAAGAAGAGCAAATGGCAAGCGAAAGCTCCAAACCGGCTTCGCAAAATACTGAAACAAAAGCCACTATCGCTCGTAAAGGCGAAGGCAGTGTTTTAGAGCAAATTGATCAAGGCTCTGTTTTAAAGCTCCCCTCTAGTTTGTTGTTTGAAAACGCCACTTCAGACGCTATCAATCAAGACATGATGCTCTATATTGAACGGATCGCTAAAATCATTCAAAAACTCCCTAAAAGGGTGCATATTAATGTGAGAGGTTTTACGGATAATACGCCTTTAGCTAAAACCCGTTTTAAAAGCCACTATGAATTAGCCGCCAATCGCGCTTATAGGGTGATGAAAGTCCTTATACAATACGGCGTGGATCCTAACCAATTGTCTTTTTCTTCTTACGGCTCTACAAACCCTATTGCGCCTAATGATTCCCTAGAAAACAGAATGAAAAACAACCGTGTGGAAATCTTTTTTTCAACCGATGCGAACGATTTGAGTAAAATCCATTCTATTTTAGATGAAGAATTTAATCCCCACAAACAGCAAGAATGAATCGCATGAATAAAAATTATCTTTTAATCTTTTTGTTGTTAGCGAGCCTTATTGCTAGAGAAAAGGACGCTTCTTCAAACCTTTTTGATTTGATTGATAAGGGGATCAACAGAGAACAAGAATTAAAAGAGCAGGAGCAAAAAACGCGCTTGAAACTGGCTCAAAGCCCTTTAGTAGCGTTAGAGATTGTCCCTCAAGAAACGCCCTATTTAGAATGGCAAGGGGCTAGGGAGTCGTATTATTTAAAGGTGAGCGCTGTAGTGGAGAGCGTGGTTATTTTAAAAATTGACATCAATCAAGGGCGTTCTTGCTCGCTCTACCCCACGCCTAAAAGCGTTTCTTTGGTTAGGAATCAAAGCGTAGCCTATGAAATTTTATGCGAAAACCAGCCGCTATGGATAGAAGTGAGCACCAATTTAGGCAAACGAACCTTTCAGTTTTAACTTACAACCAACATTAAAAAATGCCTTTAGCGTTTTAAAACCCCTTTATTCAAATAAGTTTGGTTATAATGCTAGGCATGGGCGTTTTTAAACAATTGATTAAAGAATTGTATGAATGGTTGCTCCATTCTGTGGATGTGGCTACGCAGCATTTAGTTGCTATGGTGTTAAAAATAAGTATGGTAAAATATTTGGTAAAAGAATTTCATGATCGCTTTATTTATTTTATAGATTTGATCGCGCAGCATTTTATCATCGTTGCGCTTTCTAGTCTTATCGTTCTGGTGTTTGGGGTTTTGATTGGGGTTTTTGTGTTTTATAACTCAAAGGCTAGGGCGTTTTTGCTCCCTGTGGTGAATTTCCTCTACACCATCCCATCGCTAGCGTTATTTGCGTTATTCATTCCTGTGATTGGGGTTGGGTTAAAAAACGCACTTTTAGTGTTGGTCTTATACGGCTTATTGCCCATTGTCCATAGCACTTATAACGCTTTAAAAGAAGTGCGAGAAGAAGTCATTAAGGCCGCTGTTGGGCTAGGGTGTAACCCCAAAGAGTTGTTTTTTAGGGTGCACTTCTTGCTCGCTATCCCCCAAATTTTAGCGGGCTTAAGGGTTGCGGTGGTGATGTTAGTAGCGATGGCTGGGATCGGGGCGCTCATTGGGGCTGGAGGCTTAGGGCAGGCGATTTTTAGAGGGCTAAACACGCAAAACACCACGCTTTTAGTGGCGGGCAGTTTCATCATTGCTCTTTTTAGCGTTTTAGCGGATCAATTTGTGAGCGTCTTTCAGCATGAAAACGCCTTGCAACGCTTATTTTCTCAAAACGCCACCCAAAAACAAAAAAGAAGAGTTTATACTAATTTAGCGGTGTTTCTTTTTTTATTGCTAGCGAGCGTGTTATGGCTCATTCCTAGAAACGCCATAGAAGAAAAGCCCTTAGTCGTGGCGACAAAACCTAGCAGCGAGCAGTATATTTTGGGCGAAATTTTAAGCCTTTTGTTAGAAAAACACCATATCCCTATCAAGCGAGCGTTTGGCATTGGTGGGGGGACGATGAATATCCATCCGGCATTAATTAGGGGCGATTTTGATTTGTATGTGGAATATACCGGCACCGCTTGGGTGAACACGCTCAAAAACCCTTTGACTCAAAAAGTGGATTTTGAAACGATTAAAAAGCGTTATGAGAAGGAATTTAATCTTTTGTGGGTGGGGCTTTTGGGCTTTAACAACACCTATTCTTTAGCGATTTCTAAAGAAGACGCTCAAAAATACGCTATTGAAACTTTCAGCGATTTAGCCTTTCATAGCCAAAATTTTGATTTTGGAGCGGAGTTTGACTTTTTTGAAAGAGAGGACGCTTTTAAGGGTTTAGTGAAAGCTTATCGCTTTCATTTTAGAAGTTTGCATGAAATGGATATTAATTTGCGTTATAAAAGTTTTGAATCCCATAAGATCAACGCTTTAGATGTCTTCACCACAGACGCTCAAATCAAAGAATTGGATTTAAAGGTGCTTAAGGATAATAAAGGGTTTTTCCCTAATTATCAAGCCGGTATTGTTATAAGAAAAGAAATAGTAAAAAAGTATCCTAAAGCACTAGAAATCTTAGAAAAATTGGATTCAAAAATTAACGATGAGATGATGCAGGATTTAAACTATCAGGTGGAAGTGTTGAAAAAAAGCCCTAAAATCGTAGCTAAAGATTTTTTAGAAAGCTTAGGGTTATAGCATGAAAGAAATCGTTACAATAGAGAATGTGTCTTTTAACTACCACAATCGCACTATTTTTAAGGATTTTAATTTAAGCATTGAAAAAGGGGATTTTTTATGCGTTTTAGGGGAGAGCGGGAGCGGTAAAAGCACGCTTTTAGGTTTGATTTTAGGGCTTTTAAAACCCAGTTTGGGGAGCGTTAAAATCTTTAATGAGACCCTTTCAAATAACGCTTTTTTACGCCAAAAAATAGGCTATATCGCTCAAGGCAATTCCTTATTCCCTCATTTAAACGCTCTGCAAAACATGACCTTTTGCCTTAATTTACAAGGCATAAACAAACAAGCCGCTCAAAAAGAAGCCAAAGCCTTAGCGTTAAAAATGGGGTTAGATGAGAGCCTTATGGATAAATTCCCTAATGAATTGAGTGGGGGGCAAGCCCAAAGAGTGGGCATTATTAGGGGGATTATCCACAGGCCAGAACTCATTTTATTAGATGAGCCTTTTAGCGCTTTAGATAGTTTAAATCGTAAGAATTTACAGGATCTCATCAAAGAAATCCACCAAAATTCTCGCGCTACTTTCATTATGGTAACGCATGATGAAAGCGAGGCGCAAAAGTTAGCCACAAAAACCCTAGAAATCAAAGCCCTTAAATAAGAGCAGTGATTTTAAGGCTCGTTTAAAAATTCTGGTGTGGTGTTGTTGGTGGGCGTTTGCATAGAAGAATTAGAGCTGTTTGAAGTTTTTTTGGTGGGTTTTTCATTGAATGGGGGGGCTTTATAGCCGCAAGCTTGAATCGTTATTGCCACAAGCGTTAAAAAGCATGTTAAGATCAGTTTATGGAACAAAATATTTTCTCCTTACTCATTCAAAAAAAGTCTTATAAAAAGCTTGAAACTCTTTTGAAACTCAAAAAGCTTAAGGTTTTTATGCCTTTAAGTTTACAAGAAAATTTGCTTTTTATCTTCATAAAAGACTCTAAATTGCTTTTTGCGTTTAAAGATCTTTGGGCTTCTAAGGAATTTAACCAGCGATTCGCTAAAGAAATCAGCCATTTTTTAAACGTACAAGGGCATGCTTATGGGTTTGATGGGTTGAATGGGTTAGAAATTTTAGGTTATGTGCCTAAAGATTCCTTAGAAAAAGCCAATTTTTATGCCCCCATTAAAAAACAAGCCCGTTTTTTTCGCCCTAGCGCTTTAGGGTTGTTCCATAACCCCATTAAAGACGCTCGTTTGCATGAATGTTTTGAAAAAGCGCGCGCTTTGATTTACTACCAACGAAGTTTTTTTGAGAAGTGAATGGCTGATTTATTGTCCAGTTTAAAAAACCTTTCTAATAGCAGTGGGGTGTATCAATATTTTGATAAAAACCGCCAATTACTCTATATTGGTAAGGCGAAAAACTTAAAAAAGCGCATCAAAAGCTATTTTTCCATCCGCAATAATGAAATCACGCCCAATCCTCGCGCAAGCTTACGCATTCAAATGATGGTCAAACAAATCGCTTTTTTAGAAACCATTTTAGTGGAAAACGAGCAAGACGCTTTGATTTTGGAAAATTCTTTAATCAAGCAGCTCAAGCCTAAATATAATATTCTTTTAAGAGATGATAAAACTTACCCTTATATTTACATGGATTTTTCCACTGATTTCCCTATCCCTTTAATCACACGAAAAATTTTAAAACAGCCTGGCGTTAAATATTTTGGCCCTTTCACGAGTGGGGCTAAGGACATTTTAGACAGCTTGTATGAATTGCTCCCTTTAGTTCAAAAGAAAAATTGCATCAAGGATAAAAAAGCATGCATGTTTTATCAAATAGAGCGTTGTAAAGCCCCATGCGAGGATAAAATCACCAAAGAAGAGTATTTAAAAATCGCTAAAGAATGTTTAGAAATGATTGAAAATAAAGACAGGCTCATCAAAGAGCTTGAATTGAAAATGGAGCGTCTTTCTAGTAACTTGCGTTTTGAAGAAGCTCTCATTTACAGGGATAGGATTGCAAAAATCCAAAAAATCGCCCCCTTCACTTGCATGGATTTAGCCAAACTCTATGATTTGGATATTTTTGCTTTTTATGGCGCAAGCAATAAGGCGGTGTTAGTGAAAATGTTTATGCGCGGGGGTAAAATCATTTCTTCAGCGTTTGAAAAAATCCACTCTCTCAATGGGTTTGACGCTGATGAGGCGATGAAACAAGCCATTATCAACCATTACCAATCGCATTTGCCTTTGATGCCTGAACAGATCTTATTGAGCACTTGCTCTAATGAGGTGCTTAAAGAATTGCAAGAATTTATCTCTCATCAATATTCTAAAAAAATCGCTCTTAGCATTCCTAAAAAGGGCGATAAGCTCGCTTTAATAGAAATCGCTATGAAAAACGCTCAAGAGATTTTTAGCCAAGAAAAAATCTCTGATGAAGATCTGATTTTAGAAGAAGCGCGATCGCTTTTCAATTTAGAGTGCGTGCCTTATAGGGTGGAAATCTTTGACACAAGCCACCATGCCAACAACCAATGCGTGGGGGGAATGGTCGTGTATGAAAACAATGCATTTCAAAAAAACTCTTATCGGCGCTACCATTTAAAAGGCTTGAACGAATACGATCAAATGAGCGAATTGCTCACCAGAAGGGCTTTAGATTTTGCTAAAGAGCCACCGCCTAATTTGTGGGTAATAGATGGAGGGAGGGTGCAATTAAACATCGCTTTAGAAATTTTAAAAAGTAGCGGGAGTTTTGTAGAAGTGATCGCTATTTCTAAAGAAAAAAGGGATTCTAAGGCTTATCGTTCTAAAGGGGGTGCTAAAGACATTATCCATACGCCCAGCAATACTTTTAAATTGCTCCCTAGCGACAAACGCTTGCAATGGGTGCAAAAATTGCGCGATGAAAGCCACCGGTATGCGATAAACTTCCACAGATCCACTAAACTTAAAAACATGAAACAAATCGCTCTTTTAAAAGAAAGGGGCATAGGAGAAGCCAGCGTGAAAAAATTATTGGATTATTTTGGGAGTTTTGAAGCGATAGAAAAAGCGAGCGAACAGGAAAAAAACGCCGTTTTAAAAAAACGAAATTAAAGGAAAAAGCATGAAAAAAAGATTGAATATAGGGCTTGTGGGTTTAGGGTGTGTGGGGAGCGCGGTCGCTAAAATCTTGCAAGAAAATCAAGAAATCATCAAAGACAGGGCCGGCGTGGAAATTAAAATTAAAAAAGCGGTGGTGCGAGACATTCAAAAGCACAAAGGCTATCCTTTTGAAATCAGTGATGATTTAGAAAGCTTGATAGAAGATAAAGAGATTGATATTGTTGTGGAGCTTATGGGTGGGGTTGAAGCGCCTTATCTTCTAGCTAAAAAAACTTTAGCCAAACAAAAAGCCTTCGTTACAGCCAATAAAGCCATGTTAGCGTACCACCGCTATGAATTAGAGCAAACCGCTAAAAACACCCCCATAGGCTTTGAAGCGAGCGTGTGTGGGGGTATCCCCATTATCAAGGCTTTAAAAGACGGCTTGAGCGCTAATCATATCCTTTCTTTTAAAGGGATTTTAAACGGCACGAGCAATTACATTTTAAGCCAGATGTTTAAAAATCAAGCGAGCTTTAAGGACGCTTTGAAAGACGCGCAACATTTAGGCTATGCGGAATTGAACCCTGAATTTGACATTAAAGGCATTGATGCGGCGCACAAATTGTTGATTTTAGCGTCCTTAGCGTATGGCATTGACGCGAAATTAGAAGAAATCTTGATTGAAGGCATTGAAAAGATAGAGCCAGACGACATGGAGTTTGCTAAAGAGTTTGGTTATAGCATCAAACTTTTAGGCATCGCTAAAAAACACCAGGATTGCATTGAATTAAGGGTGCATCCAAGCATGATTAAAAACGAATGCATGCTCTCTAAAGTGGATGGGGTGATGAACGCTATCAGCGTTATAGGGGATAAGGTGGGCGAGACTTTGTATTATGGGGCTGGGGCTGGGGGAGAGCCTACCGCAAGCGCGGTCATTAGCGATATTATAGAAATCGCAAGGAAAAAAAGCTCTCTAATGCTGGGCTTTGAAACCCCTCAAAAACTCCCCCTAAAACCCAAAGAAGAAATCCAATGCGCTTATTATGCGCGCTTGTTAGTGAGCGATGAAAAAGGGGTTTTTTCTCAAATCAGCGCGATTTTAGCACAAAATGATATTTCACTCAACAATGTTTTGCAAAAAGAAATCTTGCATTCCAACAAGGCTAAAATCTTATTTTCCACGCACACCACCAACGAAAAATCTATGCTGAACGCTCTTAAAGAGCTTGAAAATTTACAAAGCGTGTTGGATACCCCTAAGATGATTCGTTTGGAAAATTGAATGCGATTTTTAAACAACAAACATAGAGAAAAGGGCTTAAAGGCTGAAGAAGAAGCTTGCGGATTTTTAAAAACGCTGGGTTTTGAAATGGTGGAGAGGAACTTTTTTTCACAATTTGGCGAAATTGATATTATCGCTTTGAAAAAAGGGGTTTTGCATTTCATTGAAGTCAAAAGCGGGGAAAATTTTGATCCCATTTATGCGATCACGCCGAGCAAATTAAAAAAGATGATTAAAACGATCCGCTGTTATTTGTCTCAAAAAGATCCCAATAGCGATTTTTGCATTGACGCCCTTATTGTGAAAAATGGTAAATTTGAGCTTTTAGAAAATATCACTTTTTAGATTTTTATCAAAAATCAATGCGTTTTCATTAACATTCTTAAGCTAATATAATTCTCGTTAATCAAAATCATATATTTAGGAGTAACCAATGAGTCACTATATTGAATTAACTGAAGAAAATTTTGAAAGCACCATTAAAAAAGGGGTTGCGTTAGTGGATTTTTGGGCGCCATGGTGTGGTCCTTGTAAGATGCTATCCCCTGTGATTGATGAATTAGCTAGCGAATATCAAGGTAAGGCTAAGATTTGTAAAGTCAATACCGATGAGCAAGAAGAATTGAGCGCGAAATTTGGTATCAGGAGCATTCCTACGCTTTTATTCACAAAAGATGGCGAAGTTGTCCATCAGCTAGTGGGCGTGCAAACTAAAGTTGCTTTAAAAGAGCAATTGAACAAACTTCTAGGCTAGTAGCCATGATAGATTGTGCGATTATTGGAGGTGGTCCTGCGGGTTTGAGTGCGGGGCTTTATGCGACTAGAGGCGGTGTTAAAAACGCCGTTTTATTTGAGAAAGGAATGCCTGGAGGGCAAATCACTGGCAGTAGTGAGATTGAAAACTATCCGGGCGTTAAGGAAGTGGTGAGCGGGTTGGATTTCATGCAGCCATGGCAAGAGCAGTGCTTTCGTTTTGGCTTAAAGCATGAGATGACCGCTATTCAAAGGGTTTCTAAAAAAGGCTCTCATTTTGTTATTTTGGCAGAAGATGGCAAGACCTTTGAAGCTAAGAGCGTGATTATCGCTACCGGTGGTAGTCCTAAACGCACAGGCATCAAGGGTGAGTCAGAATATTGGGGTAAAGGCGTGAGCACTTGCGCGACATGCGATGGCTTCTTTTACAAAAATAAAGAAGTAGCGGTGCTTGGTGGGGGCGATACCGCCGTAGAAGAGGCGATTTATCTAGCCAACATCTGCAAAAAAGTCTATCTCATCCACAGAAGAGATGGTTTTAGGTGCGCGCCTATCACTTTAGAGCATGCCAAAAAGAACGATAAGATTGAGTTTTTAACCCCTTATGTGGTAGAAGAAATCAAGGGCGACGCTTCTGGCGTGTCTTCTTTAAGCATTAAAAACACAGCCACTAACGAAAAAAGAGAATTAGTCGTGCCGGGGTTTTTTATTTTTGTGGGTTATGATGTGAATAACGCTGTGTTGAAACAAGAAGATAACTCCATGCTGTGCAAATGCGATGAATATGGATCTATAGTCGTGGATTTTTCCATGAAGACGAATGTTCAAGGCTTGTTTGCGGCAGGAGATATTCGCATTTTTGCCCCTAAGCAAGTAGTTTGTGCGGCAAGCGATGGCGCTACGGCAGCCTTAAGCGTGATTTCTTATTTAGAACACCATTAAAATTATAGCTTATAACCCTAGATTTTAGGGTTATGAGTTCTCGCTTCAAACATTCATTGGATTCTCAAAACTTGTAAGGTATTTTAGGTTTCTTGTTATTTTAATCTTATTTTAGCCACAATATCATTTCGTTCTCTTACTTTGTTTTTAATTAAATATTGATCATAAAATTTAAAAACGCTCAAAACATTTTTTACAATCAATATAATAAAAGAACTTGTTTAATCAAGCAGTAATCTCTTAAAAAAGCGCTCTTTAGGGGGTTGTGGGGATTTAGTTAGGGGTTGTAGGGGGGAGAACTATTTTAATACCCCCTATTCTCTTAAAAGTTTTATTGTAAAACAGAGCCTAAAAACGATATACTCTGTTAAAAATTATGGGAGTCTAAGCTTTGCGTGTTTTTATCATTTCTTTAAATCAAAAAGTGTGCGATAAATTTGGTTTAGTTTTTAGAGACACCACGACTTTACTCAATAGCATCAATGCCACCCACCACCAAGCGCAAATTTTTGATGCGATTTATTCTAAAACTTTTGAAGGCGGGTTGCACCCCTTAGTGAAAAAGCATTTACACCCTTATTTCATCACGCAAAACATCAAAGACATGGGGATTACAACCAATCCCATCAGTGAGGTTTCTAAGTTTTATTACGCTTTAAAATACCATGCGAAGTTTATGAGCTTGGGAGAGCTTGGGTGCTATGCGAGCCATTATTCCTTGTGGGAAAAATGCATAGAACTCAATGAAGCGATCTGTATTTTAGAAGACGATATAACCTTAAAAGAGGATTTTAAAGAGGGCTTGGATTTTTTAGAAAAACACATCCAAGAGTTAGGCTATATCCGCTTGATGCATTTATTGTATGATGCCAGCGTGAAAAGTGAGCCATTGATTCATAAAAACCACGAGATACAAGAGCGTGTGGGGATCATTAAAGCTTATAGTCATGGGGTGGGGACTCAAGGCTATGTGATCACGCCCAAGATTGCCAAAGTTTTTTTGAAACACAGCCGAAAATGGGTTGTTCCTGTGGATACGATAATGGACGCTACTTTTATCCATGGCGTGAAAAATCTGGTGTTACAACCTTTTGTGATCGCTGATGATGAGCAAATCTCTACGATAGCGCGAAAAGAAGAACCTTATAGCCCTAAAATCGCTTTAATGAGAGAACTCCATTTCAAATATTTGAAATATTGGCAGTTTGTATAATCAATAATAAAAATACTAAAGAGCGTTTTAAAGTTGTCCCTGTTTGATTAGAACAAAACTAGTTTTTAACCGCTTTTAAGAATGGATTAAAATTTTAAGTGGATTTTAAAAGGGTTTTAACCCCTTTTAGCTTCTATAAGCAATCTAAATAAGACGCATTAAAAGAATGAAGCGCATTAGAAAATTATTTTCTAATTTTCTAATGCTTTAAGATTAAGACTTTTTAGGATTGGCTTCGGTTACCCTAATCGTTCTGCCCATAAAATCCGTATTATCCAATTTAGCGATCGCTTTACTAACGCCCTCTTCTTGCATTTCCACAAAGCCAAAACCTTTAGGTTTCTTCGTTTCTCTGTCATAAATCAGCTTGACATTAAAAACTTTGCCAAATTGACTGAAAAGCTCCTTGACTTGCTCACTAGTAGCACTATAAACCAAATTCCCTACATAAATGTTTTTCAAGATAAAATTCTCCGGTAAAAAAATGACAACATACCCATAAGAATATGAAAAAGTTATAAAAAAGTAACACTTCTAAAACCCAAACACATCCAAAACAGAAGTATGGTGGATTTTATCTAATGATTGCTTAAAAAATTATAAAAGCTATTAAAATTGGGTATTGATAATAAAATAGAACTTACACAAGCAAGCGGTAATTTTAAAAAGCGTTATCAAAGGATAAGGGGAATATGGTTTCAAAATCACCCCCTATCCTTTTAAAAGCTTTACCATAAAACAAAATTTTAAAAACAATATTAAAGCCAAACAAGAATGTTTTGCTTAATGCCCTTCATCGGTTAAAACAGCCCCTGCCAAATACACATAAGTGAGAATCATAAAAACAAAAGCTTGCAAAATCCCCATGAAAAACAAAACCATAAAGGGCGCTACAGGAACAGCCCAAGGCACCAATAAAAGCATGATGAGCAAGAACATGTCATCGCCCTTAATATTCCCAAACAAACGAAACGATAAAGACACGATCCTAGAAAAATGCGAGATGATCTCAATAGGGAACATGAAAGGGGCGAGCCATTTCACAGGGCCTGCAAAATGAGCGAAATACTTAAAAAAGCCCTGCACTCTAATGCCCTCAAAATGGTAATAAAAAAACACAATCAGCGCTAAAACCAGCGTAAAACTCCAACTAGCCGTAGGGGATTCAAAACCAGGAATGATGCCTATCATGTTAGAAAAAAAGACATACAAAGCGATCGTGCCTGCTAGGGGGAAGTATTTGCGGGCTAATTCTTCGCCTATAATATCCTTAGCCACGCTCAAAATCGCGCTAATGATGCTCTCATACACATTCTGCAAACCCATAGGTACCATCTGCATTTTGCGCGACGCGCCAAGCGAAATGAAAAACATCAAAACCGCTGTCAAAACGACAAAAAACCCGGTGATAAAATCATGATTGGAGCTAAAAAAATTAGCAATAGTAAATACTCTGTGTTCCATGAAAAAGTTTCTCTAAGCCTTATTGAAAATTTCCTTAATTGTAGCAATTAAGTTTTAAAAACTCATTAAACCAAGCTTTTTAACGAGTTTTTTAACGATTTGTCTTGTTTTCTTTTAAAATTCACCCATAATAATTAGGGGCTTCTTTAGTAATATCCACGCCATGCACATGGCTTTCTTTTAACCCCGCGCTAGTGATTTCTACAAATTCAGCGTTTTGATACAATTCCAAAATATTTTTCGCCCCCTGATACCCCATAGAAGAGCGCACGCCCCCTACTAATTGGAAAATCATATCCGAAACCTTACCACGATAAGGCACACGCCCCTCAATGCCTTCTGGGACTAGCTTTTCACTCGCCACGCCCTCTTGAAAATACCTATCAGAACTCCCTTTTGTCATAGCCCCAATGCTACCCATGCCCCTATAGCTTTTATATTGCCTCCCTTGATAGATCATAAAATCCCCTGGAGATTCTTCTGTGCCAGCGAGTAAAGAGCCTATCATCACGCTTGATGCCCCCAAAGCTAAAGCCTTAGCCACATCGCCTGAATAGCGGATCCCTCCATCTGCAATCACAGGAATATCAAATTTAGACGCTACTTCTACGCAATTATCAATCGCGCTCACTTGGGGCATTCCCACTCCAGCCACAATCCTAGTGGTGCAAATGCTTCCTGGCCCAATACCCACTTTAACAGCGTCCGCTCCCGCGCTAATCAAATCGCTTGTGGCCTCTTTAGTCACCACATTCCCCACAATCACATCCACTACCAAGCTTTTTTTAATCTCTTCTAAAGTGTGTAAGATATTGGCTGAATGCCCATGCGCGCTGTCTAACACCAACGCATCCACCCCCGCTTTAACTAACATTTCAGCCCTATCCAACTGCCCCACTCCAATAGCCGCCCCCACTCTCAACCTCCCAAAATCATCTTTATTGGCCTCAGGGTATTCAATGCGTTTTTGAATATCCTTGATCGTGATCAAGCCTTTTAAAACATTATCTTTATCCACAATAGGCAATTTTTCAATCTTATGCTTGTGCATCAAATCGCTCGCTTCATCCAAACTAATGCCCACATGAGCGGTAACTAAAGGCATTTTAGTCATCACATCGCCCACTTTTTTACTCAAATCGGTTTCAAAACGCACGTCTCTGTTGGTTAAAATCCCAATCAACAACCCCTTATCATCTACCACAGGCACGCCTGAAATCTTGTAATTATCCGTTATGACTTTAGCGTCCGCTAGCGTCCTGTGCGCATGGATAAAAATAGGATCATTAATCACCCCGCTCTCACTCTTTTTAACCTTAGTGATTTCTTTAACTTGCGTTTGAATATCCATGTTTTTATGCACGATGCCAATACCCCCAAGGCGCGCCATAGCGATAGCGGTTTTATGCTCTGTAACCGTATCCATAGCCGCGCTAATAAAGGGGATATTCAACCTAATGTTTTTGGTTAGGCGAGACTTTAAGCTCACGTCTTTAGGTAAAACGCTGGATTTTCTAGGCACCATCAACACGTCTTCAAAAGTCAAAGCCCTTTGTAAAATTCTCATTTTCTATCCTTAATCTAATTTTAAATCTAATTCTTGCTCTAAAGCGTAAGAAACATCTAAAAGGCTTTGCTCATCAAAAGCCTTAGCAATGAATTGCATCCCTATGGGCAAGCCTAAAGGATCTTTAGCGACCGGCAAGGAAAGCGCCGGCAAACCGCTCAAATTCGCCCCAATCGTGTAAATATCGCTCAAATACATTTCTAAAGGGCTTGCATGGTAGTTGAATAAGTGGGCGCTCGTGGGAGCTACAGGAGTGAAAATCAAATCCACTTCTTCAAAAATCTTGTTGTATTGCTCTTTAATTATCAAACGCATTTGTTGGGCTTTCAAATAATAAGCGTCATAATACCCACTGCTTAAGACAAAATTCCCTAACATGATGCGCCGTTTCACCTCATCGCCAAAACCTTCACTGCGGCTTTTGAGATACAATTCTTTCAAATCTTTAATATTTTGAGCCCTCCTCCCATAACGCACCCCATCAAATCTGGCCAGATTCGAACTCGCTTCAGCCATGCTGATAATATAATAGATAGAGATTTGATAATGCGAATCCAACATCTTTTTTTCCACAATCTCATGCCCCATTTCTTTCAAGGCTTTAAGGGTGTTTTCATAAGCGAGTTGCACTTCATTGCTCGCGTCTTTAATGTGATCCCTTAAGATAGCGATTTTAAAGCGTCTGTCTCTGTTAAGGTTTTTAAAAGTTTGCGTGGGCTTGAGATTCGCGCTCGTGGAGTCCTTACTATCATGCCCGCTAATAGCGTCAAATAAAATAGAAGCGTCCTCTACATTTTGCGTGATAGGACCGATTTGATCAAAACTAGAGCAATACGCAATCAAACCATAACGGCTCACCCTCCCATAAGTGGGCTTTAACCCCACGCACCCGCAATAGCTCGCCGGCTGCCTGATAGACCCCCCTGTATCACTCCCTAAAGCCGCTACCGCTAAGCCACCCGCTACGGCTGCTGCACTCCCTCCGCTACTCCCTCCAGGCACTCTGTTTTTGTCTCGTGGGTTTTTAGTGGTGCCATAGCAACTAGACTCCGTGGTGCTTCCCATCGCAAACTCGTCCATGTTAGAAAGCCCAAACCCTGCCATGCTGTTTTGGTGCAAGTTTTCCATCACGCTCGCATGATAAGGGGCAATATAGCCTTCTAAAATCTTACTGGAACAAGTGATTTCCCACCCCTTAACGCTGATATTGTCTTTAATAAGGATTGGCACCCCTTTAGCGCTAGCGCCATTAAGGCTAGGGGCTTTAATATAAGCGTTCAAATCTGAAGCTCTAACCTTAGCGTCAATTTCGTTTTTAAGGGTTTCTAATTCATCTTGGGATAAAGAAAGGGCTTGTTTTAAAGTGATCATGTGTTTAGCCTTACAAAAAATTTAGTGGTAGTTTAACATGCTTAGAGACAAAACGAGCTTATAAGAGCGTTTTTAAAAAGCGTTCAACTCGCTTATTCAAATCTTTTAAACTGGAGCTGTTGTCTATAATGTAATCGCTCATGGCGCGTTTTTGCTCTATATCCATTTGGCAAGCTAAGCGTTGCAAAATTTCAGTTTCTTTGAGTTGGTCTCGCTCTAAAAGGCGCTCAATTTGTAAAGCCCTAGGCGCATAGATTAACACCACCTTACTCACAGGGTAGCGTTTTTTACCCCCTACTTCAAAAAACAAAGGGATGTCTAAAAAATACGCTTGATGATTCTTTTCTAATTCACAGGCTTTTTTAAGCATGCACTCACGGATTAAGGGGTGTAAAAAATCCTCTAGCCATTTTAATTTATTAGGGTCTTTAAACACGATCGCGCCAAGTTTTTTCCTGTTTAAAATATCTTTTTCTAAAATATCTGATCCAAAATGTTGGGCGATTTTTAACCGATGCTCTTGCAATAATTGGTGGGCGATCTTATCCGCATCTAAAATTTCATAGCCTTGCGATTCTAGTATTTTAATGGTGGTGCTTTTACCGGTGCCTATCCCCCCTGTGAGAGCGATAGCGTTTTTTAAGATCATTTTAAGATTTGATATTGTCTTTAAAGACTTCTTGTAAATTTTTAGGCAAAGCGAATGCGGCCCTATGAATGTCTTCGTTATAGTATCTCACGCTTGTTAGCGCTTCTATTTTTGGCGTCATTAAATCTTTTAAGGGGTGGGTTTTAAAAGAAGCGTAAATATAACCCTTATTGCTCAAAATCCTTAAAGGCGCTACAAAAGGCATGGCAACAGCAAAAAAGTCGCCCAAGTTTTTAAGGGCGTTTTGCATGCTCACATGCTCTAATAACGGGTGTTTGGCCACCGAAATAAACACGCCATCTTCTTTAAGCATTCTTTTTAAACCATCTATTTTATGAATATCCGGCTCTTGCAAGCAAAGAATCAAATCGTATTTTTTAATGTCTAAATCTAAGAGTTGTTTAGCGTGCGTGAAATTCTTATTATTTTTCACTTCATGGAAATGGGGGAAAAAACTAATGAAGCTGTCCAAAATCTTTTCATCCGCTTGCACAAAATCTATATGCGTGTCGTATTTAAAAAGCTGGTGGGCTAATTCCAAATCAAACCCATCCACAATCAAAACCTCTTTAAGCTCTTTTTTGGTGCAACCACCCATATGAGCGAGCAACTCGCTTTCAATGTGCAAAAAATTTTTAAACAGCAATTGGCGGTTGAGCATCGCAATTTCACCAAAATCCTTAGATTTAAAAATCTCTAAGATATTATGCTCGCTTCTAACATCTAATAATTTCGCTTCTATGGTGTATTCTTTACGCAAATACGGCGTGATTTCTTGGGTGATCCACATAAACATTCCTTACTTTTTAATAATATCCATGCCTTTGAAACGCTAACATGCTACCCAAAAAAATCTAAATTGTCGTAATAAACGCCCTAACTTTGGCATTCTAAAAAAAGTTCCGTATCGCTCTTAAAACGCTCTTTTTTAAAATCCAAATCAATACTGATGGCTTTATGCTGGCTGTCTAATTTATCGGTTGAATGCTTTTTTAACACCATTTGACACTTTGAAATCTCAATGGCGTCTAAAGCCTTATCCCCTATCGTATAAAAATCATCGCTCTTTTTTTCTAACAAAAAGGATTCATAAAAAGGCCTTAAACTCAAATCGCTGTCATTGGTGGTATAAACATACGAAGAAATTTTGCCCTTAAATTGCGCGATTTGCGTTTTAGTGTCATTAAAAGTGAAAGTTTGGATCTGGCGATCTTTATCGTTTTGATCTTTTAAAAAACGCTTCAAGGCTTTGGATTTGATTTCTATCAACCATTGATCCCCTTCTTTACTCATAATAATATCCCCATTCTTTAGGGGGTAGAAATCTTGTTGGGAGTATTCAATGAGCTTTGGATTTTTGGCTTTTCTTTTTTTGTAAAGGAACGGGTTTTTTATATCATTATTGGCATTATTAGTGTTGTTGTGAGACTCATTTGGGTATAAGGGTGGGTTTTTTTCATTATTATCGCTTGGCTCATTCAATAAAATCAAAGGAGTTTCTTTAGGGTCATTGTCTTCGTCGTTGGTTAGTTGGAAAAAAGCGTTTCTTTCCTCTATAGGCTGATACACCATGTTTTGTAAAAAAATCGTTTCGCTAAAGACTTCATGATCCGAATCCACATAGCTAGGGCGTTGAGAGCCGTCATTTTCTTGCTCTTGGGCTTTTTTTTGCAACTTAATAAACCTCTCTTGCGAGCAAGCTAAAAAGCATATTAAAATCATTATTGCCACGCTTATTTTTTTGACTAAAAACAATACTAGACCCTTATTTAAGCTTTAAATAACTATAATATTGTAATCTAATTTTGATTAAATTGAAGCGATAAAAAAGATGAATACAAGCCCTAAAACTTTAAAAACCATTGCGATTTTAGGCCAGCCTAATGTGGGGAAAAGCTCGTTATTTAACCGCCTGGCTAGAGAAAGGATCGCTATCACTTCAGATTTTGCAGGCACTACACGAGACATTAACAAACGAAAAATCGCCTTGAATGGTCATGAAGTGGAATTGCTAGACACAGGGGGCATGGCTAAAGACGCTCTTTTGTCTAAAGAAATCAAAGCCCTTAATTTAAAAGCCGCTCAAATGAGCGATTTGATTTTATATGTTGTGGATGGCAAGTCTATCCCTAGCGATGAAGACATCAAGCTTTTTAGAGAGGTTTTTAAGATCAACCCTAACTGCTTTTTAGTGATCAATAAGATTGATAACGACAAAGAAAAAGAGCGAGCTTATGCGTTTTCTTCTTTTGGCATTCCCAAGAGTTTTAACATCTCCGTTTCGCACAATAGGGGCATTAGTGCATTAATTGATGCTATATTGAACGCATTGAATTTAAACCAAATCATAGAGCAAGATTTTGATGCGGATATTTTAGAAAGCTTAGAAACCCCTAATAACGCTTTAGAAGAAACTAAAGAAGAAGAAATCATTCAAGTAGGCATCATTGGGAGGGTGAATGTGGGCAAAAGTTCGCTTTTAAACGCGCTCACAAAAAAAGAAAGGAGTCTTGTCTCTAGCGTGGCTGGCACGACCATTGACCCCATAGATGAAACCATTCTAATAGGCGATCAAAAAATCTGCTTTGTGGATACCGCTGGCATCAGGCATAGGGGTAAAATTTTAGGCATTGAAAAATACACACTAGAACGCACGCAAAAAGCCTTAGAAAAATCCCACATCGCGCTTTTAGTTTTAGACGTGAGCGCTCCTTTTGTGGAATTGGACGAAAAAATTAGCTCTTTAGCGGATAAACACTCTTTAGGTATCATTCTTATTTTAAACAAATGGGACATCCGCTACGCCCCTTATGAAGAGATCATGGCAACCTTAAAAAGGAAATTCCGTTTTTTAGAATACGCCCCCGTGATCACAACCAGCTGCTTAAAAGCGCACCATATAGATGAAATCAAGCATAAAATCATAGAAGTCTATGAGTGTTTTTCCAAACGCATTCCCACAAGCTCACTCAATAGCGTGATTTTTCAAGCCACCCAAAAACACCCCTTGCCAAGCGATGGAGGGAAATTGGTGAAAGTGTATTACGCCACGCAATTTGCCACCAAACCCCCTCAAATCTCTCTTATCATGAATCGCCCTAAAGCCTTGCATTTCAGTTACAAACGCTATTTGATTAACACTTTAAGGAAAGAATTTAATTTTTTAGGCACGCCTTTAATCCTTAACGCTAGAGATAAAAAGAGCGTCCAACAAAATTAAATTTTTTATGCATTAAACCCCCTTAAAAAAGCGTTTTTGCTTGATTTATCTTTAGGATTTGATTATAATTACCGCTCAATCAGTCAGGCTAAGCATTAAAATCGCTTGGTTTTGGCATCTATTAGAAAAGGGGTTATCCACATGAACAAAGCGGAATTTATTGATTTGGTTAAAGAAGCGGGTAAATACAACAGCAAAAGAGAAGCCGAAGAAGCGATCAACGCCTTTACTTTGGCGGTAGAAACAGCTTTAAGCAAGGGTGAGAGCGTGGAGTTGATTGGTTTTGGCAAATTTGAAACCGCAGAGCAAAAAGGCAAAGAGGGTAAAGTTCCAGGAAGCGATAAAACTTATAAAACCGAAGACAAACGAGTGCCTAAATTCAAACCCGGCAAAATCCTTAAACAAAAAGTTGGAGAAGGCAAGTAAATTTGATCCACTCAGCAAGGGGCTTATCAATAGAGTTTCTTGCTTTCTTATAAAATGTCCTTGTAGCTCAGCTGGATAGAGCGTATGATTCCTAATCGTAAGGTCGTGGGTTCGAATCCCGCCAAGGACACCACTCGCATTATTTTTACTACTATAGGGATTTAAAATAGTTGTTGTTTTAAAAAAGGTTAGTGATTATAAAGAGATTAAAGAAATTAAAAACTCTTTTTGAATCTTAAAAAAAATTGATCTTACTTCTAGTCTTTGGATCTGTTTTAATAATTGACAATTAAAGCTTTTTATTAAAAAATGTTTTTTAACTTTGCTTGATTTCTATGGCAAAATCCGTTCTCTCATAGAAAGTATTTTGAAATAACCCTCTATTACAACCCCTTTTTAAAAAAACCCCTAACCCAAAAGACCGCATTTCAAGGAGTTATTGCTTGCTTGCATAAGATTTTTTATATCAGATTGTAAAAAATGCATTTGGTATTTTTTAAATGTTGTGATCAATGTTTTTCAATATCAAATCAGTAAAACACTAGCATGACAAATCCCTTCAAAAATGATATAATAGACTTGATGAACTCATTTTAAGGAAAATGCCCATGCGTTTGCACACTGCCTTTTTTGGTATTAATTCATTGCTTGTTGCCGCTCTTTTGATAAGTGGTTGCAGTCTTTTTAAAAAGCGTAACACTAACGCCCAGCTCATCCCCCCTTCAGCTAATGGCTTGCAAGCCCCCATTTATCCCCCAACCAATTTCACCCCAAGAAAGAGCATTCAGCCTCTCCCAAGCCCACGCATTGAGAATAACGATCAGCCCATTATTAGCTCTAATCCCACTAACGCTATCCCTAACACCCCTATTCTCACGCCTAATAATGTCATTGAACTAAACGCAGTGGGCATGGGCGTGGCTCCAGAATCCACCATTTCGCCCTCTCAAGCCCTAGCTTTGGCCAAGCGGGCGGCTATCGTTGATGGCTACCGCCAGTTGGGTGAAAAAATGTATGGTATTAGGGTGAACGCTCAAGACACCGTCAAAGACATGGTTTTACAAAATTCCGTGATTAAAACCAGAGTCAACGCCCTCATTCGTAACGCTGAAATCACTGAGACCATCTATAAAGACGGCTTGTGTCAAGTGAGCATGGAGCTTAAATTAGACGGCAGGATTTGGTATCGTATTTTGAGCGGAGCGAGAGGATAAACCCTCTTACTCTATAATCATGCGGTATTTTAGAAGTGCTTTTTTATTATTTTTCATGACGCTTTTTTTTGTCTCTTGCTCCAAGCACCCTTTTTCTAAGCAAACCCCCAAAACTAGGGAGCAAATCAGACAAGAAGAAGCCAATAAAAAAAGAGAAGAGACTTTGAATGCCTTGCGCCAATTCAGGCTCATTTATATTAACACGCCGGTTTTTCGCTTTTATGATTACGGCACGATTAAAACCGATAAAGACCATAATATTGAAGTAACCCTTTATAAGCTCAGCCAAAGAGTGGGCGATATTTATATGACTAAACGAAACATTTGTTTTAGCCAAAAATGTTCGGCTAAATGGATTGCCGCAAGGGATTTGTTTGGTAAGGTGAGCTATGGGGATTTGTTTGATGACATTGTTTTAGGGAGGGATATTTTTAAAGGCTTAGGGAAACGCCACCTAACCCCTGAATACGTGATCCAAAGGTTTCAAAAAAGCGGAGAAATTATCCTTTATGAAAGAAAAAATGGCCTGATTTCTTTCCAGAATTTGACGCAAAAAATTGCTATTAGGATTGAACCCTATGAGCCTTCTTTGCAAGATTTAGAAGACAATGAAAACGCTGATAGCGAGCTTCAATGAAAAACTTTTCCCCATTCTGTTATTTTAAAAAGCTCAAAAAACGCCATTTAATCGCTCTGAGCCTACCATTGCTTTCTTATGCCAATGGCTTTAAAATCCAAGAGCAAAGCCTAAATGGCACGGCTTTAGGCTCGGCGTATGTCGCTGGGGCTAGGGGCGCTGACGCTTCTTTTTACAACCCAGCGAACATGGGCTTTAATAACGATTGGGGTGAAAACAGAAGCGAATTTGAAATGACCACCACCGTGATTAATATCCCGGCCTTTAGCTTTAAAGTCCCTACGACTAATCAAGGCTTGTATTCAGTTACGAGTTTAGAAATTGATAAAAGCCAACAAAATATTTTAGGCATCATCAACACTATAGGGCTTGGCAATATCCTTAAAGCGCTTGGCAATACGGCTGCTACCAATGGCTTATCACAAGCAATCAATCGTGTTCAAGGGCTTATGAATCTAACCAATCAAAAAGTTGTAACCCTCGCTTCAAATCCTGATTCTCAAATCGTGAATGGCTGGACGGGCACGACTAATTTTGTTTTACCCAAATTCTTTTATAAAACGCGCACGCATAACGGCTTCACTTTTGGGGGGAGTTTTACCGCTCCTAGTGGGTTAGGCATGAAATGGAATGGTAAGGGGGGGGAATTTTTGCATGATGTTTTTATCATGATGGTAGAGCTTGCCCCTAGCATGAGCTACACTATCAATAAGCGCTTTTCTGTGGGTGTGGGTTTAAGGGGGCTTTATGCGACCGGGAGCTTTAATAACACCGTTTATGTGCCTTTAGAGGGCGCTTCGGTTTTGAGCGCGGAGCAAATTTTAAACTTACCCAACAATGTTTTTGCGAATCAAGTGCCAAGTAATATGATGACTTTATTAGGCAATATTGGCTACCAACCGGCGCTTAATTGCCAAAAAGCCGGTGGGGATATGAGCGATCAAAGCTGTCAAGAGTTTTACAACGGCTTGAAAAAAATCATGGGTTATAGCGGTTTAATCAAAGCGAGCGCGAATCTTTATGGCACGACTGAAGTCGTGCAAAAGTCTAACGGGCAAGGCGTATCGGGGGGGTATAGAGTGGGTTCGAGTTTGCGCGTGTTTGATCATGGCATGTTTTCTGTGGTGTATAATTCTTCAGTTACCTTTAACATGAAAGGCGGTTTGGTGGCTATCACAGAGCTTGGCCCTTCTTTAGGGAGCGTTTTGACTAAAGGCAGCTTGAATATCAATGTTTCACTCCCCCAAACTTTAAGCTTAGCCTACGCCCACCAATTTTTTAAAGATCACCTAAGGGTTGAAGGGGTGTTTGAGCGCACCTTTTGGAGTCAAGGGAATAAATTTTTAGTCACCCCTGATTTTGCGAACGCTACTTACAAGGGCTTAAGCGGGACGGTGGCTTCACTAGACTCTGAAACGCTTAAAAAAATGGTAAGCCTAGCGAATTTTAAAAGCGTGATGAACATGGGGGCTGGCTGGAGGGACACCAACACCTTTAGATTAGGGGTAACTTACATGGGTAAAAGCTTGCGTTTGATGGGCGCTTTTGATTATGACCAAGCCCCAAGCCCCCAAGACGCGATAGGCATTCCGGATTCTAATGGCTATACTGTGGCTTTTGGGACGAAATACAATTTTAGGGGTTTTGATTTGGGCGTAGCGGGGAGTTTCACTTTTAAAAGCAACCGCTCTAGTTTGTATCAATCCCCAACCATTGGGCAATTGAGAATCTTTAGCGCCTCTTTAGGCTATCGCTGGTAAAGCATGCCAAAGAATCAAAACATGCTAGATAACCAAACGATTTTAATCACCGGTGGCACCGGGAGTTTTGGCAAATGCTTTGTTCGTAAAGTTTTAGACACCACCAACGCTAAAAAAATCATCGTTTATAGCCGAGATGAATTAAAACAAAGCGAAATGGCCATGGAATTTAATGATCCTAGGATGCGTTTTTTTATCGGCGATGTCAGGGATTTAGAGCGCTTGAATTACGCTTTAGAGGGCGTGGATATTTGTATCCATGCGGCTGCGCTCAAGCATGTGCCTATCGCTGAATACAACCCCCTAGAATGCATTAAAACCAATATCATGGGAGCGAGCAATGTGATTAACGCATGCTTAAAAAATGCCATCAGCCAGGTCATCGCCTTAAGCACCGATAAAGCCGCTAACCCCATTAACCTCTACGGCGCAACCAAATTGTGCAGCGACAAGCTCTTTGTGAGCGCGAACAACTTTAAAGGCGCTTCTCAAACGCAATTTGGCGTGGTGCGTTATGGTAATGTGGTGGGGAGCCGTGGGAGCGTGGTGCCGTTTTTTAAAAAATTAGTCCAAAACAAAGCGAGTGAAATCCCTATCACCGATATTCGCATGACACGATTTTGGATCACCTTAGATGAGGGGGTTTCTTTTGTGCTTAAAAGCTTGAAAAGAATGCATGGGGGTGAAATTTTTGTGCCTAAAATCCCCAGCATGAAAATGACTGATCTCGCTAAAGCCCTAGCCCCCAATACCCCTACTAAAATCATAGGGATTCGTCCGGGCGAAAAACTCCATGAAGTGATGATTCCCAAAGATGAAAGCCATTTAGCCCTAGAATTTGAAGACTTTTTTATCATTCAGCCCACTATAAGTTTCCAAACGCCTAAAGATTACACGCTCACCAAACTCCATGAAAAAGGCCAAAAAGTCGCCCCTGATTTTGAATACAGCAGCCATAATAATAACCAATGGCTAGAGCCTGATGATTTGTTAAAATTACTATGAATTTTTTAGAAGATTTATTTTACCCCTTAAGATTGTTAGAAAACAAGCGCGTTTTATTGCTCGTGAGCGGATCTATTGCGGCGTATAAATCCCTAGAATTAACGCGCTTGTTGTTTAAAAGCGGGGCTAGTATCCAAGTGGTCATGAGTGAGGGCGCAAAAAAATTCATCAAGCCCTTAAGCTTTGAAGCCTTGAGCCATCATAAAGTCTTGCATGATCGTAATGAAAAATGGTATTACAACCACCAAAACAAATTGCACCATAACCACATCGCATGCGCTGCTAATTCTGATTTACTCATCTTTGCCCCTTTAAGCGCTAACAGCTTGTCTAAAATCGCTCACGCTTTAGCGGATAATATCGTTAGCGCGACTTTTTTAGCTTGCGCTTCCCCTAAAATCCTAGCCCCTAGCATGAACACTAACATGCTCAATTCCCCTATCACTCAAAGTAATTTAAAACGCTTGAAAGATTCCAACCACATTATTTTAGACACGCAAAACGGCCTTTTAGCATGCGACACTAAAGGCGAAGGGGCGATGGCTGAGCCTTTAGAAATCCTTTTTAAAGCCACTCAAACGCTCCTAAAAGACGCTTATTTTGAAAACAGAGAAGTCATAATCATGGGCGGTGCGAGCGTGGAAAAGATTGACAGCGTTCGAACGATTAGCAATCTTTCTAGCGGGATTCAAGCGAGCGCTTTGGCTCTAGCGTTATATTTTAAGGGAGCCAAAGTTACTTTGATTGCATCAAACTTCCCTACCCCCTTGCCTAAAGAAATCGCAAGCGTTTTAGTTAGCGACACCGCTTCTTATGAAAACGCCTTAAATAACGCCGCTAAAAACTTGCAAAAGCATGCCTTAAAACCCCTGCTCTTCAATTTAGCCGCCATTAGCGATTATTTGCCTAAAACTTCTTTTAACCATAAGCTTAAAAAAAGCGAAATCGGCGAAACCCTAAACATTGAATGCGTTCAAAATAAGGATTTGTTAGCTTCTGTTGATCCCAACCAATTCGTTAAAATCGGTTTTAAAGCTGAAGACGATCAACAAAACGCTATCAAAAACGCGCAAAATCTTTTAAAACCTTTTCAAGATAACGGCAAGGATTGCTCTGTGGCCGCTTTGAATCTCATTAAAGATTCACGCCCCTTTGGTTCATTAGAGAATGAATTGTGGCTCTTTAGCCATAAAAAAACCCAAAAAATCCCTTCTATGAATAAATTAGAAGCGAGTTTTAAAATCCTTGATTTTATCAAAGACAACGCCCTTTAATGCTAGAAGCCCTAAACGCCCTAAACCAGCTTAACGCTCTTCATTCCAAAAACGCCGCGCACCATTTTAACGCTACCTTACCCATTCTTTTAAAAGCGCTAGAAAAACAAGATAAAGATCTTTTTCTTTTGCAAGTGGGTAATAAAATTATCCCCACCAAAAGCGAACAGGAATTAAAAATCAATCAGCCTTATTTTGCGACTATGCAAAGGAATCAGCTGGGCGATATTGTGCTTAAAAATTTAGTGCCTGCCCCAAAAATCTTAGACGCATTAGACGATTTGCCAACCATTGAAATGAAGAAATTAAAAGAAATATTGAGCACCAAAGACAACACCCCCCTAAAAGAATACAAAGAGTTTTTGAGCGAAAAATTAGTCCATGCTAAAAATCCGCAAGAGTTTTTGAATACAGCCAACATGCTTTTAAGCTTGCAATCGCAGGTTTTAAGCTTTGTGGTTGAAAACGAACGCAAAAAAGCCTTTTTGCAGATGAGAGCCAAAAAACAAAGCGTTGATTTTTACGCTCTGTATCCTAATTTGGGCGAAATTGGCGGCGTTATTTATTTGAAGGAAAAAGAAAAACAGCTTTTTTTAAAAACCACCCTCCAAAGGACTCAAGAGGTTTTAAAAGAGGCTCAAAACACCCTTTTAGGCTTTTCTTTTGTGGAAATTGTGTGCGAAAAAACCCCCATGCTTTTTGCCTTTGAAGAGCGCTTATTGGATACGCTAGGGTAAGTTTTAGCGTTTTAAAAACGCCTTTATGATGGATTTAAGCGCTTTTTTATCCAACAAAAGAGCGATACCCTCTTTTTACATTAATCCATGCGGAATTTTAGAATTCCTCATGCATTTTTTAAAAGTTTTTCAACCGCTAAGGCTTTATCTTTGGCTTGCGTGATCGCGCTAATGACGGCGATACCGCTGAATTTTTGCAATTTTGAAGCGTTATCTGTCGTGATGCCCCCAATCGCTATAAGAGGTTTTTTTACCCCGCTATCGTGTATTTTTTTTAAAAGATTGACGCCTACAACTTGTTTAATGTCTTTTTTAGATGGTGTGGGGAAAATAGGGCCTACCCCTAAATAGGATACGCCGTCTAAATGGCGTGCTTTTAGGGCTTGCTCTAAAGTATTGACGCTCAAACCGATAAAAAGGCGCTTTTGGCATAAAGTTACTACCTCTTCTATAGCCATGTCCTCTTGCCCCACATGCACGCCATCAGCCTTTAATTCTAGCGCGAGTCGCACCTCATCATTAATAATAAAAGGCGTGCCGTATTTTTTGCATAATTTTTGACACTCTAGGGCTAATCGTTTGATTTCAACAGGATCTTGTAAGGCTAAATCGCCTTTTTGGCGGAATTGAAACGCTGTGATTTTAGATTGTAAAGCTAATTCTAAAGTGTCTAAAAGCGCGTTTGTCCTATCGTTTTTGTCGCCTTTTATATGGTAGAAATCTTGCGAACCAGCCACAAACATGAGTTTCAAACAATTCGCATCAAACATGCTTTTTAACGCTCCACAAATTCAAAGGCCCATGCCCATGCCCAATATTTAAGGGGTTTTGAATGATAATAGTTAAAAGCTCTTTAGCCTTTGTGATAGCGTTTTTTAAATCCAGCCCTTGAGCGAGTAAGCCCACAATCAAGCTAGACAAAACACAACCCGTGCCATGCGTGTTTTTGGTGTTAAAGCGCTTGGCGTTTAGGATAAATTCAATATCTTCTAAAAACACCCAATCGTTGCTAAACTCCCCTTGAAAATGCTCTGTATGCCCCCCTTTAATCACAGCGTTTTTGACGCCTAAATCCCTTAAAACACCCATCGCTTTTGAAGCGCTTTTATAATCTCGCACTTGAACGCCTGTGAGCGCATAGACTTCAGGGAGGTTAGGGGTTAGTAAATTGGCTTTAGGTAAAAGGCGTTTTTTTAAGCTTAAAATCGCCTCTTCTTCTAAAAGCAAAGCCCCATTTTTTGCCACCATCACCGGATCTAAAACGCACAACCCAAAATCACAAGTTTCTAAAGTGTCCGCCACGCATTCAATGATTTGAGCGTTGCATAACGCTCCCATTTTGAACGCTTTGATAGAAAAATCATCTCTAATGGCTAAGATTTGTGCTTTCACGCTCTCCACGCTCAATGGATAAACCCCATGCACGCCCTGTGTGTTTTGAGCGGTTATACAAGTGATCACGCTTGTCCCAAACACGCCCAAAGTTTGAAACGCTTTCAAATCGGCCTGTATCCCAGCGCCCCCACCGCTATCGCTACCAGCAATGCTTAAAACTTGCGGATAAATTTTCATAACTCTTCCTTAATAGGGCTATTTTCTAACTTTATGGGCAAGCTTAGAGCGTCTAAAAAATAAAACAAGAACGAACCATTAGAGCCGTTATTTTCTAACACTTTTTTTTGCGCATTAAAAGCGGCTTGTTTATAGAGCGCGCAAAGTTGCGCCATAGAATCTAAGGGGTCTTTTTTCAAACTCAAAAAGCTCGCGCATGCTGCTGCATGCAAACACCCAGCCCCAGTAATCACAGCCAAATATTCGCTCCCTCCACTGATGCTAAAAACTTTTTTCCCATCGCTCACGTAATCTATTTTACCCGTCATTACCGCTATCACAGAATATTTTTGAGCCGCTCGTTTGACAATTTCTACAGGCGTAGCGGAATGCTTGGAATCTAACCCCTTACTTTCGCAAGAAATACCCACTAAAGAGCCTAATTCGGCAGCATTACCCCTAAGCGCGCTAATTCCTTCGCTTTCTAAAAGCTCTAAGCTTGTGTCATGGCGCAAAGCGCTCGCTGAACACCCCACCGGATCTAACACGATGGGTTTATTCAAAGCCTTGTAATGTTTGATAGCCTCTTTAGCGCATAAAATAGTGCGTTCATTGAGAGTGCCAATATTGATAGCGAGCGCGTCAGAAATTTTTGCTAAATCTTGCATCTCATCAATCGCATCACTCATTAAAGGCGATGCCCCTAAGGCTAATAAACCATTAGCCACAAATTGCGCCACCACATAATTGGTGATATTATGCACTAAAGGGCGTTTTTGGCGTAATTCTTTTAACATAATAAACCTCCTTAAACTTTCTTTTATTTTACAAGAAAACCCATTAAGCGACGCTGTTTTTGAAATTGAGTGTGGAAGCGTTCAAAAATGAACTATTTTCCATTAACCTCATCTTTCTTAACCCCATTTTTCTTAAATATAGCGCTAGTTAGATCACAAAAGCGGTGGAAAAAGCGAGAAAGGCTTGCAGCGACTTTTTCTTTCACCTCTTGATAGCGCGAATTTTTGTCAAACCTGGAGACTTTTTCTTCAATGATTTCAGGGAATTTTGTCCCGCTAAAATCAATTTCGCCCCCTTTAAAGGCATGCTGCATGAACGAATAGGCTTTTTCTTCATTCAAGCGGTTTTCTTCTATAATGTTTTGGAATTCCTCTTCTCTTTTTTGGTGGATATAGTTTTGAAAATGCGCATGGACTTCTTCATCTTTGTTGTATTTGTCAATGAAACCCATGATCAAATCTTTTTTATTCCTTAATTCTATGCTGGAGTTAAGGATCGGCTCTATTTTGGTTTTAACGCCTTGAATTTCTAGATCATCCTCTTTAGCATATTTTTCAATCAAGTTTAAAATATAGTCAATATTGACTTCCACTTGCTTGATGAGTTCAATTTCAAAAATCAAATCGTCGTTAATCTCTTCTTTATCCCTCCCTTTTTCTGGCCTCATTTCATCGTAAAAATCAAGGTATTTGCTTTGATAGTCTTGAAAATCCCTGGGATTGATGTAATCGTCTTTGTTAAAATTTTCAAAGCTGTTTAAAATATTTTCTAATTTCAAAATCTTGCCAAAAAGCTTGATAAAATCCTTTTTCTGGCTTTCTGAAACGATCGGCTCTTTTAAAGGAAACTCCGCTAAAAGCCTTCCAATCAAACCCTCATAGCCCTCATATTCTTTATTGTTATCCGTGTAGCCTTTCAAATAGTCTTCATATTTTCTCAATAACACAACAGATTGAGCGTCCTTGTTGCCAAAAAGCGTGAGCGCATCATTCAGATCCTTTTCTAAATCCCTAAAACAAACGATATTCCCATGCGTTTTAACGCTGTCTAAAATGCGGTTAGTCCGTGAAAAAGCCTGAATTAGCCCATGGTATTTCAAGTTTTTATCCACCCAAAGGGTGTTGAGCCTTGTAGCGTCAAACCCGGTCAAAAACATGTTCACCACCATTAAAAGATCGATTTCACGCTCTTTCATTTTTAAAGAAAGATCCTTATAATAGCTTTGGAATTTTTGATCCGAAGTGTCAAAAGAAGTTTTAAACATCCCGTTATAATCCGCAATCGCGCCCTCTAAAAAATCCCTTGAGCTTTTGTCTAGCCCGCTAGCGCTTTCATTGTTTTCATCTTCTAGCGCTTCAATTTCTTCATTAGCGCTATAACTAAAAATGGTAGCGATTTTAAGGTTGTGTTTTTCTTCTTTAAAAGCTTGGTAGTATTTTTTCAGCGCTTCTATACCAGAACATGCCAGAATGGAATTGAATTTTTTATTTTTAGTGGCTTGATTAAAACGCTCAACAATGCATTTAGCGATTTCTTTGATCCTCCTAGTATCTAAAAGGGCGTTTTTTTCATCAACCGCTCTAACCTCTTTATCTTTAATGTCCTCTTTAGCTTTAATGGTGTTGTGGTATTCCACTCTAAAGGGCAACACGTTTTTATCCCTGATCGCATCAATAATGGTGTATTGGTGTAGGCATTTCCCAAATTTTTGCTCTGTCGTGCCTAAAGGGTTGTTTTTATCGCAATTGTCTCTAAAAATGGGCGTGCCAGTGAATCCAAAAAGGTGGTATTTTTTAAACGCTTTAGTGATGATTTGATGCATTGAGCCTAACTGACTCCTGTGGCATTCATCAAAAATCATCACCACCTCTTCATTAAAAATCGCATGCCCTTTAAGGTGGGCTTTAACGAATTTGTCTAATTTTTGGATCGTGGTGATAATGATTTTAGCGCTAGAATCTTCTAGCTGTTGTTTTAAAATCTTGGTGCTGGTGTTGGAATTGGCGCAATCTTTTTGGAATTTATCGTATTCTTTCATGGTTTGGTAGTCCAAATCCTTCCTGTCCACCACAAACAAAACCTTTGAAACGTGTTCTAATTCTTTAGCTAAAGTCGCGCTTTTAAAGCTCGTTAAGGTTTTACCGCTCCCTGTCGTGTGCCAGATATAGCCTCCGCTTTGGCTTTTCTTATAAGTTTTACTATCATGCGTGGCTTTGATTTTTTCCAAAATCCTTTCTGCCGCCACGATTTGATAAGGCCGCATCACCAATAAAACCTCTTCACTCGTAAAAACGCAATAGCGCGTTAAAACGTTCAAAAGGCTGCGCTTCGCAAAAAACGACTGAGCAAAATCCATTAAATCCTCAATATTATGATTCTTGCTGTCCGCCCAATAATTCGTGAATTCAAAAGTATCGGCTTTACTGTTTTTTTCAATTTGGGCTATCCTCGTGGTGTTTGAATAGTATTTACTACTCGTGCCGTTACTGATGACAAAAATCTGCACGAATTCAAAAAGCCCGTCTTCAGCGCTAAAACTATCCCTTTTATAGCGCTTGATCTGATTGAACGCCTCTCTAATCGCCACGCCTCTTTTTTTCAATTCCACATGCACTAAAGGCAAGCCATTCACAAGGATGCTCACATCATAGCGGTTTTGATACTTCCCCCCTTTATTGCTGTATTGGTGGATCACTTGCAAGGCGTTTCTGTGGATATTTTTCTTATCAATGATTTTAATGTTTTTGGTTTTTCCGTTCTCAAGGGTTAGGTTAAAAATCGGATCTTCTTGGATCTTTTTTGTTTTAGCTTTATAGTCATCGTTTTTATTAGCGATGAATTGAGAATAAAGAGCGTCCCATTCTTTAGGCGTGAAATGATGATCGTTAAGCTTTTCTAACTGCTCTTTTAAATTGTCTTTTAATTCTTGTTCGTTGTGGATTTGTTTAAATTCATAGCCTTGTTTTTCTAAAAGCTTAATAAACGCCCTTTCTAGCTCTGCTTCGCTCTCATAAGCGCTTTTCCTCTCACTATCGCTATGAAATTCCGCTACCACCGTGCTTTCATTGCTTTCTGCGATCGTTTCGTAATTCATGCTATTCCTTGTCAACTTCTTTTTAGTGGGTTTAGGGGTTTGAAGGTCAGTAGTTTTTCTCGGTAATATTCGTATTGCTTTTTTCGTGCTTCTATTTCAGCGGGGATACCGGCTAATAAATCGGTGGTTAAGATTGAAAATTGATCCAAAATCTTAACGATCTCTTGTTGGATCTCTAGGGGTGGGATGGGGATTTCTAATTGTGAATAGCGAGAAATCCAGTGCCTTGCATGTTCCCCACCGATATTATAAGGAATAGTTTGCATGTAAAAAAAGATAAATCTGATGTTAATTGTAGGATTTTTGGGGAGTAAGATTTTCATAGCGCTTGATTTTACTTTAAAAGGGAAATCAACCCATTGGGTCGCCGTTGTGAAATCGTCAAAGATAATAACCGGAGAGCTTTTACTCGCTTGATAAATATTGTCTTTTTCATTTGTATAACCTAAAATAAAGGTTTTTCCTGCGGTTAAAACGGGAGTAGGATAACTTTTATCAAATTCTTTACTTGTTACACAATATTTATTGGGTTGATCGTATTCTAGCACCTCCCCCAACTTCCTAAACCCCACCCCCTTAGGCGCTAAAGTGTGGAGTAAGGTTTTCAAGCGTTTGGGGTAGGGTTTTGCGCTAATTTTTGCGTCTTTGCGGTTTTGGTTAATGTCATCAAAGTCTAAAAGCATGTTTTGGTAATACTGGTATTGCTTTTTGCGCGCGTTTAATTCTGTGTTTAATTCTGTGTTTAATTCTGTGAAAGCGTCCAAAATCTTAACGATCTCTTGTTGGATCTCTAGGGGTGGGATGGGGATTAAAAAATTTTGTAATATGTTTGCATTCAAGTTATTTATTGTTGTTGTATTCAAAGATTTTTCTAAATATTGTTTAAAAATATTACTTGTAAAAATATGATACACAAAGCGACTATTTACCTCACGAATTCTAATCACTCCCATAAAGCCACCAAAAACATAATCAAAATCTGTGTTAATAAAAGCCACTTTTCCTATATGTTCGCTACTTCCACTCCCAGCACAAATTAAAATATCGTTTTTTTTAAGGTATTGCTCTTTTCTAATTTTTACATTTTTATTGATAACCTTAATATCTTCAAAGTTTAAATGATTTGATAGAGTTATGTTATTTGCTCGCAATACTTTAATTCCACATTCTAGGTTATTGATTTCTTGATTTTTTTTATAAGTAACGCCTCTTATATATTCCCCAATATCCCCCAACTTCCTAAACCCCACCCCCTTAGGCGCTAAAGTGTGGAGCAGTTGCTCTATTTGGTTCATTTTGCCCCCTTTAAGCTTCTAATTCTTTAATAATAAGATCAAGGCTGTTTCTTAAAGCGCTCTGTTTTTTTACGATTTGAGAAATCTCAATATTAAGCGCTTTAATGTCAATAATCTCTTTCGTGTCTTCTTGCTCCACATAGCGGTTGACGGAAAGGTTGTAATCGTTTTCTTGGATTTGCTCCATAGACACTAGAGCCGAAAAATGTTTGATGGCTTTTCTTTCAATATAGGTTTGCAAAATCTTTTCTCGGTTGTGCGCTTTGAGCTTGTTTTTCTTGCCTTCTTTGACAAACTCCTTACTCGCATCAATAAAAAGCGTGGTGTCGTCTTTTTTGTTTTTCTTAAGCACTAAAATGCAAGTAGCGATATTCGTTCCAAAAAAGAGGTTGTCAGGCAAAGCGATCACGCAGTCAATAAAGTTCTCTTTGACTAAATACTCTCTGATTTTCTTTTCAGCACCGCCTCTATAAAGCACCCCGGGAAATTCCACGATCGCAGCCGTGCCTTGATTGGATAAATAAGAAAGCATGTGCATGGTGAAGGCGAGATCGGCTTTGTCTTTGGGCGCTAGCGCACCGGCCTTATTAAAACGCTCATCGTTCATTAAAAGGGGGTTGTTATCGCCTACCCATTTAGTGGAATAGGGAGGGTTGGAAACGATCGCATCAAAAGGCTCATCGTCTTCATGCTTTGGGTCTAAAAGCGTGTCCCCTAGCGCAATGTGGAATTTAGAGTAATTGATGTCATGCAAAAACATGTTGATACGGCAAAGGTTGTAAGTGGTCAAATTGATTTCTTGCCCGAAATACCCTTTTAAGACGTTTTTATCGCCTAACACTTTAGAAAATTGCAAAAGCAAGCTCCCGCTCCCGCAGCATGGGTCATAAACTTTATTGACGCTCTCTTGGTTGTGCAGGGTGATTTTAGCGAGTAATTCGCTCACTTCTTGGGGGGTGAAAAATTCCCCTCCGCTTTTGCCGGCATTGCTCGCATACATCGCCATTAAATATTCATAAGCGTCGCCAAAAACATCGATCCCGCTTTGTTGGTATTCGCCTAATTGCATGCCCCCTATGGCTTCAAGGATTTTAGTCAGTTTTTCCACCCTAGTTTTATGAGAGCTCCCTAATTTGTTGCTATTGACATCTAAATCCGCAAACAAGCCTTTGACGTTTTCTTCTGATGGAGCGCCAAGGCTAGATTTTTCTATTTCGTTAAAAATATTTTGTAAGGTTACATTGAGATCTTCGTTACTACGTGCATTTTTTAAAACATTACAAAATAAAGCGCTTGGCGGGATGAAAAAGCCTTTTTCTTCAATGGTTGATTTTCTTACGATTTCAGCCTCTTCATCGCTTAATGAAGCGTAATCAAAGTTAGGATCAAGCTTTCGCTCGTATTCATTGTGGTGGTTAGCCATGTTTTCTGAAATGTAGCGGTAAAAAAGAATGCCTAAAACGTATTGCTTGAAATCCCAGCCATCCACTGAGCCTCTCAATTCGTTCGCCACTTTCCAAATGGTGTTGTGCAATTCGTTGCGTTCTAATGAAGAAGATTCGTTCGCTTTGTTTTTGTTTTCCATAAAAGCCCCTTTTTTGTGTTTTTTTGATTGGCGGTTTTGTTTGGCGTTGTTAGCCTTTAAAGGTTTCATTATAGCAAAGAATATTATTTTTTTTCCCTTGCGTTTTCTATGTATTTGTGGGGTAAATAAGCTATAATCCCATTTTTCAAAAGACATTTTTAAAAGGGGTTTGAATGGTATTTGACAGAACGATAAGCACAAGAGAGAAAAAAGCGGCTAAAACGCTTGGGATTATTGGGGTCGTTTTTTTTATTTTATTTGGCATAATGATAAGTGGGGTGGCTTTGCGCCAAGAGTGGGTGCAACAATTGGATTTATTTTTTATAGATCTAATCCGTAACCCTGCCCCCATTCAAGGGAGCGCGTGGCTTTCTTTCGTGTTTTTTAGCACTTGGTTTGCGCAAAGCAAGCTCACCACTCCTATCGCTTTACTCATTGGCGTGTGGTTTGGGTTTCAAAAACGCATCGCTTTGGGGGTGTGGTTTTTTCTTAGCATCTTATTAGGTGAATTCACCTTAAAACTCCTTAAGCTTTTAGTGGCGCGCCCACGGCCTGTAACCAATGGCGAATTGGTTTTTGCGCATGGCTTTAGTTTCCCTAGCGGGCATGCTTTGGCTTCAGCGCTTTTTTACGGCTCTTTGGCGTTGTTGTTATGCTACTCTAACGCAAACAATCGCACCAAAACTATTGGCGCTGTTATTTTACTTTTTTGGATTGTTTTAATGGCGTATGATAGGGTTTATTTAGGGGTGCATTACCCTAGCGATGTTTTAGGAGGGTTTTGTTTAGGCGTGGCTTGGTCGTGTTGCTCTTTAGTGCTTTATTTAGGGTTTTTGAAACGCCCTTATAAAAACGCTTAAAGCGTTTTTTAAAACCTCATTTTAAAAAGAAAGCGATGAGTTAGGGTATAACTCCTCTTTCTTTTTAACCTCATCAAATTCATCTTTATAGCGGTTTGGGAAATCCGGGTCATAATCCACAACGCTTTTTAAAAAACCGCTGAATTTTGGATTTTTGTCGCTAAGCTCTTGAGCCATAGTGTAATCAATTTTTTCCTTATATTTAGCGTTCAATAAAATAGCGCTTTTGTCCTCATCAGTTCTCAAATCAATCACGCCAATCCCAAAACTCGCATGCAAACGCTTCAACAAATCCATGAGTTTAGAATTGTGCGTATCAATATGACGACCCACTAAATACCCCTCATTAGCCCACGAGCTGTTAGAAATCGCTTGAAAATAACACTCCCTGCAATTATTCACGCTGATTTCTTTTTTCAATTCAAAGCTCACCAGTTTAACGGGCAAAGTGTCAAATTTTTTAGAAAAAGCGATTAAATTTTCATTAGACAATTCAGCGTGCAAAAACCTAACCCCCACCATGTCCGGATAAAGCCACCTGTCCATGCCTTTTGGCGATTTCAAACTCTCTTCGTGAAAAATGGTTTTCGTGTAGCATTTCAAATTTTCATTATGAAAAGCCATGTAAGTTAAAAAGGGGTGCAAATCCCTTTCATGCATGATTTTATTATGCGCGATTTTAGTGCTTGAAACGCCGGGCTTTTCTATATTTAAAACCGGCTCTTTAGCTGCGCTTTTTAAAGCGATTAAAGCTGGCTTTTCTTGCACCTTAAAAAAGGGTAGTTCTTCGCCATTGTTTAGGGCTGTATAAATAAAGGCGTTAACACTCTGGTGTGGGGTGTTGCCCCCACAATCAAACATGTTTTTAATCTCACCTTTTTCATAAAGCTCTTTGGCTTTATCATAAACCAAAGTAACCTTAATCGGTCCTGTAATCTCTAAAACGCTTTGAACGATTTCAATGTCTTGCGGTTTCATTTTTTACTCGCTAAATACTCTTCATAACTGCCTTTAAAATCAATGATTGAAGCGCCTTTAGGGCTTGGGACTAATTCAATGATCCGGTTAGCATACGCATCAATGAGCTCTCTGTCATGGCTTATGCAAATCACTGCCCCATCAAATTTAAAGAGCGCTTCGCCTAAAGCGATAATCGCTTCTAAATCCAAGTGGTTAGTTGGCTCATCTAAGACTAAGAAATTCCCCCCCTCTAGCATGAGCTTGGATAAAACCATTCTATGCTTTTCGCCTCCGCTTAAAGCGTTCACGCACTTTTCTTGCTCTTCGCCATTAAAAAGCATCCTCCCTAAAGCGTTCCTAACCTCGGCGCTTTCAATCTTTTTATTGAAGTTAAAGAGCCATTGATACAAGGTCTCTTCGCCGCTAATTTCTTCGCTCACGTTTTGAGGAAAATAGCCTTTTGAAACGGTAGCCCCCCATTTCACCACGCCCTTATCCGGCTTTAACTCTTCTACTAAAATTTTACAAAGCGTGGATTTACCCACGCCGTTTGGCCCTATGAGGGCGATTTTATCTTTAGGCATCACTTTCAAGCTCACTTGATTTAAAACAATTTGCCCATCATAACTTTTAGAGATATTTTCGCATTCTAAAGCTTCATTCCCAATGGTTCTTTTGGGTTTAAAAATAATGCTAGGATCTCTTCTACTAGATACCGCTAAGCTTTGAATGTCTAATTTATCCAGTTGTTTTTGGCGGCTTGTGGCTTGCTTGGCTTTGGAAGCGTTAGCGCTAAAACGAGCGATGAATTTTTCTAACTCTTCTTTTTCTTTGAGTTTTTTATTGCGTTCGGCTTCTTGCTGTTTAGCGATCAAAGTAGAAGCGATATACCAATCGTCATAGTTCCCGCTAAATTCGCGCACGCTGTGAAAATCCAAATCCAAAATATGCGTGCATACCGCATTTAAAAAATGCCTGTCATGGCTGATGACGACCATCGTGCCTTCATGGCGTTTGAGGTTGTTTTCCAGCCATTCAATAGCGTTTAAATCCAGGTTGTTCGTAGGCTCATCTAACAGCAAAATGTCCGGTTTAGGGAATAAGACTTGAGCGAGAAGGATTTTAAATTTATCGCTGCTTGGCAAGGTTTTCATCAAATCGTTGTGCCTAGAGCTAGGAATGCCTAAATCTTCTAGGATTTTTTCAATCACCACTTCGCATTCATACATGGGATCTTCTTCTACGCAAATGGTTTCCAACTCCCCTAATCTCGCATTCACTTTATCATCGCTCAAATCGCCCTCGGTGTATAAGCGCTCTTTTTCTTTGATAGCGTCATACAAACGCTTATTGCCTATCAAAACCGCATCTTTAAGACTCAAATCTTCAAAAGCGTATTGATCCTGCCCTAAAACCCCCATTTTCATCCCGCTTGTGATAATGACTTCCCCACTGCTGCAATCAATGCTCTTGCTTAAAATCTTTAAAAAAGTGGACTTCCCTGCCCCATTAGCCCCAATAAGCCCGTAGCGCTTGTTTTTATCCAGCTTGATATTCACGTTTTCAAACAATTTTTTAGTCGCATAGCGTTGCGTTAAGTTGATGGTTTGCAACATCTTATGATTTCCTTATTTTTTGTGATCAGAGAAAGTTTATTGTAGCGTTTTCTTTGCAATATTGTAACCCTTGCTTATTATGGTTATTCATAAGGTCTTTGACGCCCAAAATTTGATCGAGCCTGTATCATTTTCTCTTGATTTTTTATTCAAATTAAGGTAAAAATAATGTTTTAAAGCAAAAAAGGATCATGTCATTGAAAGTATTTGATTACGAAGATGTCCAACTCATTCCTAATAAATGCATCGTGAATAGCCGTTCAGAGTGCGATACGACCGTTATTTTAGGTAAACACGCGTTTAAAATGCCTATAGTCCCAGCCAACATGCAAACAATCATTAACGAATCGATCGCAGAATTTCTAGCAGAAAATGGCTATTTCTATATCATGCACCGCTTTAATGGACCGGCAAGAATCCCGTTTGTCAAAAAAATGAAAGAACGCCAATGGATCAGTTCAATCAGCGTGGGGGTGAAAAAGGAAGAGTATCTTTTTGTAGAAGAGTTGGCCAAACAAGGATTAGCGCCAGACTACATCACAATCGATATTGCGCATGGCCATTCAAATTCTGTCATTGAAATGATCCAGCGCATCAAAACGCATTTTCCCGAAACTTTTGTGATTGCCGGGAATGTTGGCACGCCAGAAGCAGTCCGTGAATTAGAGAACGCCGGTGCTGACGCTACGAAAGTTGGCATCGGGCCTGGGAAAGTGTGTATCACTAAAATCAAAACAGGCTTTGGCACGGGTGGTTGGCAGCTGGCGGCTCTTAGGTGGTGCGCTAAAGCAGCAAGAAAGCCCATTATTGCAGATGGCGGCATTCGCACGCATGGGGATATTGCAAAATCCATACGCTTTGGCGCAACAATGGTAATGATTGGCTCGCTTTTTGCAGGGCATGAAGAGTCATCTGGAGAAACAAAAATAGAAAATGGTGTCGTGTATAAGGAATATTTCGGTTCGGCATCAGAGTTCCAAAAAGGTGAAAAGAAAAATGTTGAAGGTAAGAAGATTTGGATCCAACATAAAGGCTCGTTAAAAGACACGCTGGTTGAAATGCATCAAGATTTGCAATCTTCAATCTCCTATGCAGGCGGGAGAGACCTTGAAGCGATTCGAAAAGTGGATTATGTGATTGTGAAAAATTCAATTTTCAATGGGGACACGATCTAAAGAAAATCAATGAAAAACAATTTGTTTTGACTTGGGTTTTTATTGTTTTTTGATCCTTTCTTTGATTTCACTGCATTTTGTGGGATCTTTTTTTTAATTCAAGTGCATAGTCTTTGAATTTAACTTTTACGAGCGAAATGCCTTTCAATGCAGTCGCATAAGATGTGGATCATAAGAATGTGCATTTCTTGGATTCGTGGGGTGTCATCACTAGGGACAATCAAAGCCATATCGCTTAAAGGCTTCATTTTCCCCCCATCACGCCCCGCTAAGCTAAGCG
This sequence comes from Helicobacter pylori, assembly GCF_003637685.1. Taxonomy (GTDB): domain Bacteria; phylum Campylobacterota; class Campylobacteria; order Campylobacterales; family Helicobacteraceae; genus Helicobacter; species Helicobacter pylori_CJ. The sequence goes on from NZ_MVWW01000004.1 coordinate 141,640, forward strand.
TTTTCATCCCTAAATCTTTAGCTTTTTCATAAGCTTTCAGGACATTTTTGGAATTACCGCTTGTAGAAATCCCTATTAAAATATCTTCTTTATTCCCTAGCGCTTCCACTTGTCTGGCGAACACTTCTTCATAACCATAATCGTTCGCAATGGCGGTGAGGGCTGAGGTATCCGTGCTTAAACTTATCGCGCTCAAGCCTTTCCTTTCTAGTTTATAGCGCCCAGTCAATTCAGCGGCAAAATGCTGCGCATCGCTCGCACTCCCCCCGTTACCGCAAATAAGGATTTTCCCTTGATTTTCTAAAGTTTCTATCAAAAGATGAACGCTTTGCTTTAACGCTTCTTGCAAACTTTCTAAACTTTTTTCTAACGCTTCCTTATGGGCTAAAAATTCTTTTTGAATCAAATCATCAATCATTATGTGTCCTTTTAATTTTTTCTATGATAGCGCTTGTGGAATAACCTTCTTCAAACTCCATCAAACGGGTTTCTTTAGCAAATTCGCTCCCTATGACTTCTTTATTGAGATAGTCCGCTCCCTTGACTAAAATATCAGGCTTTAGGGCTTGAATTAATTTTATAGGCGCATCTTCTTCAAACACCACAACATAATCCACGCAAGACAAACTCGCTAAAAGAAACGCTCTGTCTTTTTCGCTCACTATGGGGCGTTTATCCCCCTTAAGCCTTTTAATGGAATTATCGCTATTTAACCCCACAATGAGAATATCCCCTAAAGCTTTAGCCTTTTGCAAATAACTCGCATGCCCTTTATGGAGAATGTCAAAACAGCCATTAGTGAAAACAATTTTTTGCTGGTTGTGTTCTAAAGTTTCTAACAGCTTTTCTAAAGGGAGGATTTTAGGGTGCGTTTGGTTCAAAATCAAAGCGATTTCTTCTAAACTTGCTAACGCACTCCCCATTTTACCCACCACCACAGCCGCCGCCGCATTGGCAAACTCGCAAGCATCTTTTAGGCTTTTTGATTCTAATAAAGAGAGCGTTAAAGACGCTATCACCGTATCGCCTGCCCCCGTTACATCATAAACTTCTTTAGCGATAGTGGGGCAATTGACTAACTCGTTTTTTTCTAAAAAAGCGATGCCTTGTTCACTCAAGGTAACTAAAGGCATAGCGATTTGATAAGTTTCTTTTAAGATTTGGAGCGCTTTTGATAAATTCGCATGGCTGTCTAACTTCAAATGGAGCGCATGCTCTAATTCAGCGCGATTAGGCGTGATCAAACTCGCATGAGAATATTTGCTATAATCTTTCCCTTTAGGGTCGCATAAAATGAGCTTGTGGTGTTGGTTGGCTAGAGCGATCATTGTTTGAGTGAGTTCAAAATCCAACACGCCCTTATTGTAATCTGAAAGGATAACGCCATCTATTTCTTGGATTTTTTCTGTGAAAAAATCTAAAAGTTTGTTTCTTAAATCAGCGTTTAAGGGGTCTTTGATTTCCTTATCCACGCGCGCGATTTGCTGGTTTTGCGCGATGATGCGCGTCTTAAGCGTGGTGCAACGGGTTTTATCTATCAAAACGCCTGAAGTGTCAATCCCCCTTGTTTTTAAAGCGCTAATGAAATGCTTGCCCTCTAAATCATCGCCCACTACCCCACATAAAAAGACTTTAGCTTTTAAAGAGGTAAGGTTATTAGCCACATTGGCCGCTCCGCCTAAATTCTTGCTCTCTTTTTTGACCTCTAAAACAGGCACAGGGGCTTCAGGCGAAAGGCGTTCGCTCTTCCCCCACAAATAATAATCAGCGATCAGATCGCCTATGACTAAGATTTTTTTCATGCGTATTGCTCTTTAAAAATCGCATGGATATGGGGCAAATAATCTTTAATACCGCTTTCTAAATCGTATAAAGGGGTGTAATCTAAATCCAAAATAGCAGGCTCAATATGCGCTTGGGTGTGCTTTTGGAAAAAAGCGTAGGGGTTTTTAATATAGCTCACTTTAAAATCCCCTAAATGCTCTTTTAAAATGCTAACGATTTCATTATAACTTCTGGCTTGCGAATAGCCCACATTATAAACCCCGCTTTTTTGAGCCTTCATCGCTTTCACATTCGCTTGGATCACATCTTCAATATAGACAAAATCCCTTAATTGCTCGCCAAATTCAAAAAGCTTGACTTCCTTAAACGCCATTGCGCTTAAAGCGAGTTGCAAAACCATGGAAGCGGTTTTTTCTTTATAAAATTCCCTAGGCCCATAGACATTAAAATACCTTAAGCCCACTTGAATGTTATCGCTTGAATGCGAAAGAACAAATTCGTCCATGCAAAGCTTGGAAAAGCCATAAACGTTTTCAGGGCTTTCGTTTGAGCCTACCACATTGGGGGCTTTGGTGTTGCCATAAACGCCCGCTGAAGAAGCATAAATCACTTTAGCCTTTTTTGATCGAGCGATTTCTAAAAGGTTTAAAAAAGCCTGATAATTGGTTTTCATCACTAATTCTTGATTGAGCATGGTCGTATCAGAGACAGCGGCTTGGTGGAACAAATAATCAAAATGCAATTTTTCTAAACGCCTTAAATCTAAGGGGTTATTAATGTCAGCTACAATCACTTCACCCTTAAAACCGATCAAATTCTTAAAATGCCCTAAAGAACTCGGGCGGCCATTACTAGAAAGCGTGTTACTGCGGAATTTATCCAAAATGACTACTTTAGCTTTAGGGTGGTTCTCTTGAAAATAAAAGGCCAGATTACTGCCCACAAAGCCAGCCCCACCGGTGATTAAAATCGTTTGATTTTCTAATCCATCATCAATATAACGCATGATTTATCCTTATTTAATCCAATTGATCATCTCTTTAAGATTTTTACATTGTATCCAAGAATGAGGAGTTTTTAAAAAATTTGCGCTCAATAAAAGGTTATTTTTAACTTTAGCGTTCAAGCCGGCTAGCATGTCGCTCTCTTTATCGCCTATCATGAAAGATTGATCCAAGCAAATTTGATGCTCTTTAGCGGCTTGTAAAATCAAAAAAGGCTTTGGCTTTCTGCAAGCGCAATTTTCTTCTGGGGCGTGCCTGCAAAAATAGACGCCATCCAAATTAAAACCTAATTCTTTGAGCAAGCTTTCTTGGAGGTATTCGGTGAGGTTTTCAAAATCTTTAAGGGTGTAATAGCCCCGGTTGATCCCAGATTGGTTGGTGATTAAAAGCAGTTTATAGCCCAAAGATTTCGCATGCTTTAGCAATTCAAAAATCCCTTTTTGAAACTCAAAATCTTCTTTTTGACTCACATAGCCTTTATCAATATTGATAATGCCGTCTCTGTCCAAAAAAAGGGCTTTGTTAGCGGTCATGGTGGCTCTCTTGCTGTGGTGTGGCGTTGTTTTGATGGCACATCATATCGCTTTGGTGGTGCATTGCATGGGGTGTTTGGTGGCTAATGAGCATGATCCCCATATAAAGGACATAAAGCCCAAAAACCCCCATTAAGCCTTTAGACAAAAGATTGAAAAATTTCCTGTAAGAAATGGAAATTTTGCTTAAAAAAACCCCCATTAAAAACAACGGCATGCTGGTGCCAAGCCCAAAAGAAAGGCCTAGCATCGCTCCCATAAACGCGCTATGACTGAGAATCACGCTCGCTAAAAACGAATACACCATCATGCAAGGTAAAAACCCGTTCAGCACGCCTAGAAAATACAGCCCTAGAATGTTTTGAGATTGCAAGGTTTTTTTCATCAAAAAAGAGATGAAAGGGATTTGAAAGCTTAATTTTTCCACTTTAGATCCTAAGAGCGCTAAAAAGATTAAAATAATCCCCATGCTCATCAATAAAACACCCCTAAAACCCATGCCCACGCTAAGACTATGCCCTAAACCTGCCGTTATAGCCCCTAAGAGCATGTAGGTGCTGATCCTCCCCACATTATAGAGGGCATGGCAAGCGATCTGGTAAGAAAAGCTTGTAACTTTAGAAAACCTTATTTGACTAAACGCGCTCACAATCCCCCCACACATGCCCACACAATGCCCTAAAGACATGCTCAAAGCGGCTAAAAACATGCCCAAAAAACTCAAATTCTGCATCATTTGCATTCTAGTATCCCTGCTTTTTTAAGAGCGATTTCCATCCCGTCAAAAACCAAACGCTCCTTGCAAACAGAATGGGGTAAAAACGCGCTCAAATACTTCGCATCGCCCCCACAAAGATAGATTTTTTGATCTTTGGCTAGATGCTGGATACAAGCAATGACGCTCAAAACCATGCCGTAATTCACAGCGTCTCTGGTGTTTTTAGGTAAAACTTCTAAAGAATCTAAGGCTTTGAAAGGTTGCTCTAAAATTTTAGCGCTTTTTTTATACGCATGAATATATTGGGCTAAACCGGGCAAAATACACCCTCCCAAATGCTTGCCTTCTTTGACTAAATCAATCGTAATCGCGCTCCCCGCATCCACCACCACGCCATTATTTAGCGCCAAACATGCCATTTGCCGGTCTATCCCAAGCCCTACATAGTCGGTTTCTAAATGAAAAAACCCTGCAATATTTTTAGCGTTAGGGTAACAATTTAAAAGGGCTTTTTCATTTTCTTCATTCACGCTAATGTAAAAAATTTCCTTTTGAATACCCAAACGCTTTAAATCTTCTTTAGCGCTTGAAAAGAGCTGATAATTTTGCGCGAAATGGATGCGCGTATTACCTATATCGCATAAAATCAAGTCTTTTAAATCCTTAAAAGATTGCCTAGCTGGCATAGGCCTACTTCTTATTCATTTCTAAAGCTTTTCTTCTTTCTTCAAGCTCTTTTTCATCTCTTTCTTGATGCTCTTTTGCTCTTTGTTCAAATTCTCTCGCTCTTTGTTCGGCTTTGGCTTTTTTCTTTTCTTCTTTCAAGCGGCGTTTTTCTTCTTTAGAATTTGGTTTATTCTCTTCTTTAGAAGCCTTGTTTTCTTTAGGAGCGTTTTGTTTTTCGCCTTGTTGGGTAGCGTTATTTTGATCCCTAATAGGCTCAGGCCTTCTGGTTTTAACCTCTTCTTCTTCAAACCCGCTATTTCTTGGCTTAACTTTGTTTTCTTCTAAAGGCTTTTCTTTAGCTTTATGCCTTTCTTGCAAATAAATAGGAGCGTTCCCTTTTTCGCCTTTTTGAGATTTTTTAGATGCCGGTTTTTCTACAACAGGATAAAGTTTTGGTTTAAAATCATTATAATCTAAATAGTAGCGATCATAATACACCCGATTTTTATCATAAAACACCCCTTTATCCAAACGATTGGATGAAAAAAACTTAAAACTGCCTATAGACGGCGTTTTATAGACATTATACGAATCAAAATCATTCAAATCCACCTCTATTACATACCCACGCTTTTCTAAAGAATACAATTTATTGTGGTTTAACACAATGGTATTGAGCGAAGCAAAGGGCAGTTTCACGCTGTTTAATTCCCTCAAACTCTTATCCATTTGCAAAATCTGCCCATCTAGCGTGAGTACGTATAAAGTCCCCTTATCATAAAGCAAATCCACAATATCCCCATCATAGTTGAACTCTTGACCGCTCACCACTGAGAGTATCCTTTTCCCTGTAGAAGCGATCATGTTATTGCCATCTACGATAAGGTAGGTGATATTGTTAAAAAACTTATCGCTGCTGATAACAATGTTTCTAATAGGCGTAGGGTTTCCATGCACATAATCCACGACCAACAAGCGCCCATCTAACATAGGGAACACCACGACCGTATCCATAAAAATAGGCATCGCCATTAAAGAATTGATCGTGGTGCTTGGAGAACCTTTCTCGCTAAAAAGCAATTTTTGAGAAGTGATGTCGTATAAATTCGCTGAATTGTCCGCTAACACCACCGCTAAAAGATTCCCTTTAACGCTCGCGCTCAAGGCAAAAGTTTCCAAAGGGATAACGATAGATTGTTGGCTGGCGTTAGGGTTATTGCTAATCAATTCCACTTGATGACAGACTTTATCTTGGACTTCCGCTTCAACGCCCTTTAATTTCAATTCCGTTTCTTCAGTCTTAGCCACCTTTTTTTTGCTTGTTTTTTTATCAATCTTGTTCAAACAATCTTGCGCAAGGATGAAAAACCCTTGACTCTCATTTAAAAAACTGCTTTCGTAATTGAAATTCTTACCGATTCTTAGCTGCGTTAAACCTTTATCGCCTATAACCGCCCCATTTTTCAAAATGGCTCCATAACGATTAGACGAAACGATACTTTCTTGCAAATGGTTAGGGAAATACGCTTCGCCTTTAACTTGGTGTTTAGCGGGTTTGAAATATTTTCTCATGTTACAGCCGCTAAAGACAATTAGGGCTATGAGTAAGATTAAAAATGGTTTATTCATCAAATCAATGCGTTCCTTGAATAGTTTCTTTTTTTAGATTGGTTGGTTTGGAAGGGTTTTGCTGAATATCTTCTAACATTCCATAGTGTTTTAAAACAGAGATTATAGCATAGAGTGAAGAACTTAGAGGGATAGTGGATAAACTTTGATGCGCTTTTTTGATCGCGTCTTTAGAATTTTCTTCATACAACAAGTTCACTTCTTGTAAAGCGCTCATTTCTTTAAGAATGGGGCTTTTTTTAAGCAAGTTTTTATCTCTAGAGAGCGATGCGTAAGAATATTGTGCAAAAGTTTTAACGATTTCATTAGAAGATTGCGAAAGTTTTTTAAACTCGTTTGCATCGTTTCTTTCACTCGCTCTGGCGAATTGATACAAATCATACAACTCTGGGGCGACTTCTTTCAATCTTTTTTGCAAAGCTATATTATTAGGACTCTCTAGCACTTCGTTATAAATTTGAGTGATCCGCTCTCTGGTTTGCTCATGCTTATAATCTTGTAATTTTGTATCCCCTAAATAAGCGATAAAAGCCACCACGATAAACAACAACACCCACTTGTAGCGTTTGAAAAATTTTTCTAATCTAAACGCCCCCTCTAAAAGCTTTTCATCGCTTTTAAATTCGCTTTTAACCTGCTCTAAATTTTCCTTAATACTCATGCCTTGCTCACTCCCGTGCTACCAAACCCTCCGCTCCCCCTTGAAGTTTCATCTAATTGCTCGCATTCTATAAATTCGGCTTTATAAGTTTTTTGAACCACCCCTTGAGCGATCCTATCCCCTACCTGGACTTTAAAATCTTTATCGCTCAAATTCGCTAAAATGACCTTAATTTCGCCCCTATAATCATTATCCACCGTGCCAGGAGAATTTAACACCATCACTTGATGATTCAAAGCCAAACCGCTACGGGTGCGCACCTGCAATTCATACCCCACTTCTAAAGACAAACAAATCCCTATTTTCACCAACCCCACGCTATGAGGTTTGATCGTTACTTCTTCTACAGCGTGCAAATCAAAGCCTGAAGAACCCTCGGTTTGGTATTCAGGGATAAGGGCGTTTGGGTGGGTTTTTTGGATTTTAATTTTCATCAAAACAAATCTCTTTATAATAAATGTCTAAAATTTCAAAATCGCTCTCGCCATTGGGTAATTGAATGCTCACCGCATCGCCCTTGCTCTTACCGATCAAACTCTTAGCGATCGGCGAACCAAAAGAGATTAACCCTTTAGCCGGATCGCTCTCCACGCTCCCTACTATCGTGTAAGAAAACTCTTTATCGTTGTCTAAATTAAGGATTTTAATCGTGCTCCCAAAACTCACTTTATTATGGGCTAAAGCGCTCGGATCAATCACTTGAGCGTTAGCGACAATTTCGCTTAAATCCACGATCCTCGCTTCAATGAAGCGTTGTTTTTCTTTAGCGGCATGGTATTCAGCGTTTTCTTTCAAATCCCCATGCCCTCTAGCAATATCAATTTCTTTCACAATATTAGGCCGTTCCACCTCTTTTAATTGCTTTAATTCCGCACAAATCTTATTGTATCCATGCATACTCATAGGTTCTTTATTCATTTAATCTCCTAAGCTTATTCAGTAGAGATTATAGTAAAAATTAAGTTAAATTCAGCAAAAAAGCCATCTCTTCGGCGACTTTTCTCGCGCTCCCATGTTTTAAATATTCCCTTAATCTCAAACTTTCTTTAAAATAGCGCTCTCTGTCCATTTCTTTATACGCTTTTAACAAACCCTCTACGCTCAAAAAATGCTGGATCAATTCCGGGTGCAATTGGCTCTCCCCAAGCCCTGGAGTTTCATCATTTAAGGCGTTATAAAAAATATTCGCTAAACCTATATAATGCAAATTGACCAACATTCTAGCGATCAAAAAATCCATCGTTTTAGCCCTATACGCTAACACAAAAGGCGTGCCAATCAAAGCGGCTTCTAAAGTCGCTGTGCCGCTGCAAATGAACGCAAATTCCGCTTCAAACAAACTCTTATGCGCATCATAAGAAATTTCAAATAATTGAATGTCTTCTCCATAAAGAGCTTTCAAATCCAACCCCTTAAAGAAACTCGGCACCACCAACACACGCCTTTTGAACCCTTCGTTTTGTTCTAAAATTTGAGCTACTTTGACAAACAAAGGGAACATTTTAGCGATTTCGCTTTTTCGGCTTCCTGGCATAAACACTAGAGTTTCGCCCTTAATATCTTTTTTATAGTATTTAATTTCATCTAATAAAGGGTGTCCTACATATTGGGCTTTTTTTTGGTAATAGCTCACTTCAAAAGGCAAAATCGCTCCCAAAAAATCGCAGTATTTTTCAAGGCTTTTAGCGCGCCATTTTTTCCATGCCCAAACTTGCGGTAAAATATAATACATGATTTTTTTATGCGGATCTTGTTTTTTGATTTTTTTGGCTAGGGGGATATTGAAAGAAGAAGAATCCATTAAAAGCACCATATCCGCTTGTTTGGCTAATTGGACCATTTCTTTATGGGCTTTGAGTAAAAACCCCAAACGGCCTATCACGTCTCTAAAACCCATGACAGAAAATTCCCTAGGGCTATAGAGCGCGTTTTTCCCTTCAAACACGCCAATAAAACGATAACCTTTAGGCAAATTGCGGCGTAATTCCTCTAAATGAATATTAGAGCTCGCTTCTAAAGCGCTCACTAAAATCGTGGGCATTATTTGTCTTTCAAAAGGTTTTGGACTTGATAGAGCTTGATTTCTTTATGCAAATCCCTCAATTCAATTTTGAGCAATGCATTTTCAAAATCTTTTTTAGAGAGATGGTTTTTTAAAAGCCTGTTTTCGCGCAAAACGCTGCGGTATTGCAAGTAAATCCCTTCATCAAACACGCGCTTGCTTGGTTTTGCCATGATAACCTGATTATCACTAGTGAAAACCTCCACTTCTTCAAGGGATTTAGGGAAAATCACATCCTCTTCTGTATTTTGCGTTTCTTTGTTTGAGCGGGAGTTTTCTTTTTCTGATTTTTTTTGATAGATTTCTTGCTTCAAACCTTTTAAAACGCTCTTTTTCTTACGCAAGATTTCTTGGACTTGCTTCAATTCCAAACGGATCTTTTTTAAAACTCCTCTAGTGTCTTCAATTTCTTGCTGGTAAGCGTTCAATTCTTCTTGCATCGGTTTTTATTCCGCTAACATTTCTAAAGACAACAAACGCATTTCATTGCCTTGAGTGATAATGACATTCTTGCTGTGGCATTTCTCACACACTCCATAATCTAGTGCGTTAGGCTTAAAAACATGCGAACAATCCTTACACTCTAATTCAACCTTTTCATCTACAATGTCTAAAATAGCGTCTTTACACACCAAAGATTCTTCTCTAAAAGTCTCAAACGCGCTCACAAACAAGCTCTTATCCATAGCGCTTCTTTCACCAATACCGACCACGACTCTTTCAATCTTATGGGCTTGATTTTTCTTCGCATGCTCTTCGCAAAGAGCGATCAAAGAAGAAACGACCGAGTATTCATGCATACTAAACCTTAATCTTTAAATTAGCCCCTATTATATTGTATTAGAGTAATCCTTTGGTTTATTGCTTAAGATTCAATAGGGTGTTAAGGATTTGATCAGATGTGGTTACCGCTTTAGAGTTCGCTTGAAACCCCCTTTGAACCACAATCAAATTCGTTAAACTCCGGCTCAAATCCACATTACTAGACTCCAGTTTGGATCCTGAAATCGAACCCCTACGCCCCGTATTAGCCGCACCGATTAAGGCTTGCCCTGAGTTTCCAGTTTGAGAAAAGACATTCCCCCCCAAAGCCTGTAAGCCCGCATCGTTAGCGAAATTCGCTAAAGCCACTTGAGCGAGCGCTAAAGTCCTGCCATTACTGAACGCCCCTAAAAGCACCCCGTCTGAATCAAAGCGGACATCCATCAAATCGCCCGCTTGATAGCCGTTTTGCTCAATCGCGTAAGTTTCAGAGATCTTATCCACGCTCGTTAGCCCGTCAAAGCTCCCTGAGGAACCAAAGGCTAAATTGATGCGTTGAGGGGCATCAGCGCCATTTTTAGGGTCAAATTGCAAAAGAGGCGGGTTCATGCCTGCAAGCGATCCGTCGTTATTGAAGTGCAAACGGCCTCCCTCAAACACATTAGGCCTAGCCGCTGACCCCCCTACTAATTCCCCAGGCTCAGGCACGATCACTCTAAAATTCCATTCCGCTCCCCCACTCCTATAAAACTCAATGCGCATGGCGTGTTTAGTGCCTAAGCTGTCTATCACATCAATGCTTGTCGCATGCGTAGCGTGGGTGAATTTAGAACTGCTCGCTGACGCTCCCCCTTCAATTAAAGAAGCGGTATTAAGCCCTTTCATGGCGTTTTTAAACAAAACATTGTTCGTTACGCTGTCTGAAGAATACCCGCTCACAAAGATATTAAGGTTTTCTTTAATGACATTTTTATTGTCTTTATTATTGATTTCAAACATGCCGTATTGGTTGATTGTAACCCCTATAGAAGCGGCTGAGTCTTGGTAATTGTCCGCTAAACTAGGATCTTTTACGATATTAGCGTCATGCTGGATTAAGGCGCGCAAGTCTTCAGTGGTCCTAAACTGCCCAATATCCGCATTAGGGCTAATAGAATGCGTGTAGCTGTATTTGAAAGCCGTTACATCTTTATCGCCGTCTAAAAAGTTGGCGAACGCCCCGGTCCCGGCTTGCGTAACCACAATGTTTTTAAGCTTTTCATCGCCGTCTAATTCATTGGTGTTTTCCAAACGCAATTGCTTGCCGTCCAAATAAGCTTCAATCCCTGTTTGGCTTTTGACCGCATTGATCGCATTTTTCGCCGCCACTAAGCTTGAAGTCCTGCTCACCGCTGAATCGTTCGTGAAAGAAATCTTAACCCCATTCAACTCAAGCGTGCTGTTTTCTGCAGAAGGGAGAATGTCTTTGACCATTTTTGCACTCTTATAGCTCACCCAAATCCCTTGATTTTCATTCAATAAAAGAGCGTCGCCATCTTCATTGTATAAAGATCCCATGTCTTCGGCGACTTGAGCAAGATTCGTGCCTGAATCATACACCGGATTAATGCCATCTGAAGGGGTTTTGGCTGAAGAATCCAAAGCAAATATCGCCGCTGTTTGATCCGCATGCCTTCCGGCGTTTAAATTCGCTCTCATAGAAATGCGGTTGCTCGCTCTGGCTGGCATCACCATTCCAGGATCAATCCTAATGTTTTCTAAAGGGCCGGTGTTATCCACTTTTAAAGCGTCCGTATCGCTCCCTTTATTGCCGGTATCGCTCCCGTTTCTCACCCACCCTTGCACCACAAGCCCGCCGGTGGTAACCAAACTCCCTTGCGAGTCAAAAAGGAACTCCCCATCTCTAGTGAAATTGCGCGTGATCCCCCTATCAGGGCTAATGATGAAAAAGCCATCGCCTTGAATCGCTAGATCGGTTTTGACATCTGTGTTTTGGATATTGCCTTGTGAAAAGATTTTAGTCGTCGCATCCACGCCTACCCCAAGCCCCACAGAAAAGTCATTCTGCCCTGCTAACCCGTTTTTATAGGGCGCGGTAGCGATGAGTTTGACTTGAGAGAGCATATCCACAAAAGAAGCCCTAGAATATTTAAACCCAGTGGTATTCACATTAGCAATATTGTTACTCTCAATATCCAAAGCGATTTGGTGGGCTTGCATCCCATTGACACCAGACCATAAAGACCTAAGCATGGTTATCCTTTAATGTAAAGAAATTCAATCTATGCCAAATAAAGCAAAAGTTGTTCCTAAATAGCTTTTTAGAATGATTGATTGCGGATTTTAAGTTTTGTTAATCAAAAAGATCGACCAAATTCATAAGGGGATAGGGAGTTTTGTAACACCACCCCTTAATTACACTTTTTAAAGCTTATCGCTCAAATTTAAAAATCTAACTCGCTTTAGCGCAAAATCGCGCATTCATGATCTTGAATCTCTTCGGCTGAAGCGCGATTTAAAGTCAATGGGTTAAATTGTGTCGCTAATAAGACAAAGGAGTTATCGCTTTGTTGCACCACCGCCAAGCCATAGTCTCCTATGCGTTTGTGCACGTTAGGCACTTCTTTATTAAGCATGACAAACGGGCTTTTTTGCGCTAATTCGCTCTCTGTTACCCGACGTGCCAAATATTTATGCCCATTCAAGCCCCCTGATAATGGCGACCAACGGCTGTTGATTTTTTTTAGATGATTATCCAGCTGTTTGCGCGCATCAAGGCTAATGCAAGAGATATGGATGTGAAAATGGTTTTGCGATCGCCCTTTGCTAGAGTTAATCGTCAAAGAAATCGCGCTATCAGGAATAGGTTTGCCGTATTTTTTACTCATAAAATCACGCGCTTGCCAGGATAAATAAAAAAAGTTAGGCGTAGAGAGATCAAGCAGCAAAGGGCTTTCAATACCGCTAATGTGAGTTGTTGGCATCAACAAATATTGCAACGGGCCGTTAATATCTTTTAAAACCACATAGCCGGCATCGGGTTTGACTTCTATGCATGGCGAAGGATTTTGACTTTTCTCGTAATTAGGCAGACATTTCTCAAAAACAATCTTACGCAACACATTCGGATCTTTAGCGTTTAAACTCATAACAGCGATAGCCACCACCGCTAAAAAAAGAAAGCCCGCTTTTTTCATCTTTTTTGCTCCTTGTTTTTAATAAGAGTTTTTGCAAACTCTCTTGTTATTTTTCTACAATAGTGGTTAAAATCTTTAATCATTATGATTATTTTAATAAATTTTAACTTATTAGTAACATTTAGTAACCTATTTTAAAAAGAGATTTTTTGAATGATAACTAGAAAAAAATTAAATTGATAACATTAAAAAAGCTAAAAGAATTTTTTAAAAAATTAAATAGCTTGCGAAAAGCAGGCGATAATTTTTCACCATGCGATCTTATGGGGTTGGTGCTTATCTAAAATAAAGCGTTTTATAACCTTGATTTAGGTAATATCATCGCACTAATACCACAATAAGGACGATTATCATGCAAGATTTACCCCCATGCCCTAAATGCAACGACGCCTACACCTACCATGATGGCACGCAATTGGTTTGCTCTAGCTGTTTGTATGAGTGGAATGAAAATGAAGTTAATGATGAAGAATTGATCGTTAAAGATTGCCATAATAATCTTTTACAAAATGGGGACTCGGTCATTCTCATTAAGGATTTAAAGGTTAAAGGCTCATCCTTAGTGCTTAAAAAAGGCACTAAAATCAAAAACATCAAACTTGTCAATAGCGATCACAATGTGGATTGTAAAATAGAAGGGCAGAGCCTGTCTTTAAAATCTGAATTCCTCAAAAAAGCTTAGGAGAATACAAAAGCTTAAGAAAAAACTTAGTGGCTTTTTAGGCTTGTAAAAATCATTTTTTAGAAAAAATCAACTTGTCTAGCTTGAAAAAAATCACCGCTCCAATGGTTTGCCCCAAGAAAAGATTGAGCCACAACGGAAAATTGAAATAATAAAAAATCTCCATAAAAGGCAGCATCACCAACGCGCTCAACATCCATCTAAGCCAATAAACCAAAAACAGCTTAGAAGCGTATTCTGTGCCAAGTTTCTTAAAAAATTCTCGCATAAAGACAATCCTTTAAACCCTTTTTGCAAACTCTCCCTAAAAAGGAAAGCCCGCTATCAAGGAATATTCCTAAATTTCATGCCTTTAGACAATCGTATAGGACACTCTTTTTTCAAAAAGTTTGCTCTCGTAATTGCCTAAATCCCTACCATCTACAAGGGCAAAGGCATCGCCAAAAGTCGCCAACAAGGCAGAATCTAACTGCATGTCTTTATGACGATTCAACGGGATAAAGACTCCCTTGTGGTTATTTTGAAAATCAAACGCTAGAAATGAATCTTTCAAATACACTTCCACTCTAGGAGCGTTTTTCACCACGCTGTTTTGAGCCAATTTCAAGCCTTGCACTTCAGCGCTTTTAATCCCGCACGCATGGCATAAGGACACAAACATGCTCTCTTTAGAGATAGTTGCAAACCAAGGCAAACTATCTCGTTTAGGTAAATTTTCTTTACCCTCTAGAGCCTTTTGTCTCTTGGGCATCTCATGCTTGATGAACGCATAAAAGTTACGGACGCTTTCTTTGGGGGTTGTTCCCTTGAGTTGGTTGGCAATGTTAGCCATGCTCGCATCGTCTCTTTCATAACGCCCCATTGCTACAAAATCGCTCGTTTCAAACAAACGCTCATTCAATTGATAGCTAGCGATCTCATAAGACAAATGGACTTGCTTTTTTTGAGCACTTTTTAAAAAATCCACTTGCAAATAAGGCACTCCAAAATTGAGCATGCTTTTATAGCTGGCATGATTGCCTTGTAAATGCACATTGCTCGCTACAACACTCGGCATGGGAATGAAAAGTGAAGTGTGTTCTGCAGAATCAAAATCAATGCTGTACTCAGCCTCTATTTTATATTTTTTTGCAACACTCCCTTTGCTTTCTTCTGCCTGCAAAATCTGTGCTCCTAAAACAGCGCTTGTAGCGCCTAAAGCAGTCGTTTTAATAAAATCCCTTCGTTTCATAACTATAACTCTTTATTGTAATTTCTAAATCCGTTGAATGAATGAAAAAGTAGGACACACCACCAAAGGATTGATGAGTATCCAAAAACCTAAATTTTGAAAGACAAAGCGTTCCTAAAAAATAAGAACGCTTAAAGAAAAGGGTTACTTTTTCTTTTTTGTGTGGTGCATGTCTTTTGCGTGCATGTCTTTCATCATTTTTTGGTGTTTTTCAAGAGCTTTTTTAACTCCCTCAGCGTATTTGGGGTCAGCTTTCTTGAAATGCTCCAATTGTTTATCCACAATTTCCTTATGGGTAACATGGGCTAAAGACTCTCCAATAGTGTCATGCAACCTTTCTTTTTCATCAGCTGGCAATGAGCGGTAGTAATCACCTGGTTGGGTGTAGTAATCGCTATCATCAGCTCTGTAATCCCAATTCCACACTTCAAACTCTTTTTCAATATGAGCTAAGTTGAACTTAGGATCCCTAGCACTCTTATCTTCTTTATAGCCAGGCAATGAGCTAGGCGTATAGTTTTGTAAAGAGCCGTAGTACCCGTTTTGCATGTAACCATCTCTGCTAGAAGAGTGGAACGGGCATCTTGGCCTATTAACCGGTATCTGAGGGTAATTAACCCCTAAGCGGTAGCGGTGTGTGTCTCCATAAGAGAACAAG
Source organism: Helicobacter pylori (assembly GCF_003637685.1). GTDB lineage: Bacteria > Campylobacterota > Campylobacteria > Campylobacterales > Helicobacteraceae > Helicobacter > Helicobacter pylori_CJ. Next base: position 157,228 of record NZ_MVWW01000004.1, read on the forward strand.
CGCCCTTGTAACATCCTATCAGGGCTATAGCCAATTCCAGGAACGACATTAGCCGGAGTGAATGCCGCTTGCTCCACTTCTGCGAAATAGTTTTCAGGATTTTTATTCAACTCTACAATGCCCACTTCCATCAACGGATAATCTTGGAGATACCAAATTTTAGTTACATCAAACGGATGGAATCGATACTTCTTAGCATCTTCTTCTGGCATCACTTGAATGCTTAATTTCCATTTTGGGAAATCCCCTCTAGCGATCGCATCGAACAAATCCCTTTGATTGGAATCAGGATCATGCTTTCTGATTTCTGCGGCTTCTTCATTAGTCAAGTGCTTAACGCCTTGCATGGTGTGAAAGTGGAATTTCACCCAAAAGCGTTCGCCTTTAGCGTTGATGAGACTGAAAGTGTGGCTGCCAAAACCATCCATGTGGCGGAAAGATTTAGGGATACCTCTATCGCTCATAACCCATGTTACTTGATACAAGCTTTCAGGAACACTACTCCAAAAATCCCACACCATGTCGTGGTTAGGCAAATTGGTTTGAGGATCTCGTTTTTGAGTGTGGATGAAATCAGGGAATTTAATCGCATCACGGATAAAGAAAACAGGCGTGTTGTTCCCTACTAAATCCCAATTACCTTCTTCAGTGTAATACTTCATCGCAAAACCTCTAGGGTCTCTTACCGCATCCGCAGCGCCTCTTTCACCAGCCACAGTAGAAAATCTGAAAAAGCATTCGGTTTTTTTGCCCACTTTAGAGAAAATTTTCGCTTTAGTGTATTTAGTGATGTCTTTAGTCACGGTGAAAGTGCCATAAGCCCCACTTCCTTTAGCATGCACCACCCTTTCAGGGATCCTTTCTCTGTCAAACGCCGCTAACTTTTCCAAAAACCAAGTGCTTTGTAATAAAACAGGACCTCTAGGGCCGGCCGTAATCACATTGTTGTCATCCCAAACGGGAGCACCAAAAGCAGTGGTTTGTTTCACATCTTTATTAACCATCTTTTTTCCTTTATTTGATCTTAAATCTTCGTAATCCGACACTAGGCCAATTACTTGTGGTGATTATTACATAATTTGTTATATAAAGACTAACAAGATTCAATTTCCTTAAAAAATCTTTTTTTTAAGAATAAAAACCCCCCTTAAGTATTTCTATTCGTAACAATTAATGAAAATAAGAAAGATTAAAAACAAAATTTTATTTTTAATCTGGTTTTAATAATAATTATCATACTATTCTATCTCAATGTTTTAGCGGATTTTGTTTTTTTTTTTTTGATTTTTATTTTTTGAATTTTTAAATTTAAGGAGAGTTGTTGGATGTTTTTAAGATCATACCCAAAGCTTAGATACGCTTTATGTTTACCCCTACTCACTGAGACTTGCTATAGCGAGGAGCGCACTTTAAATAAGGTTACCACCCAAGCTAAAAGGATTTTCACTTATAATAATGAGTTTAAGGTAACTTCTAAAGAATTGGATCAACGCCAAAGCAATGAAGTCAAAGACTTGTTTAGGACTAACCCTGATGTGAATGTGGGTGGAGGGAGCGTGATGGGGCAGAAAATCTATGTGAGAGGTGTTGAAGACAGGCTTTTAAGGGTTACGGTGGATGGGGCTGCACAAAATGGCAATATCTACCACCACCAAGGCAACACCGTGATTGACCCTGGCATGCTCAAAAGCGTGGAAGTTACCAAAGGTGCGGCTAATGCGAGTGCAGGGCCAGGAGCGATTGCGGGAGTGATTAAAATGGAGACTAAAGGAGCGGCTGATTTTATCCCTAGGGGGAAAAGTTATGCGGCTAGCGGGGCGGTGAGTTTTTATACCAATTTTGGGGACAGAGAGACTTTCAGATCGGCTTATCAAAACGCGCATTTTGATATTATCGCTTACTACACGCACCAAAACATCTTCTATTATAGAAGCGGCGCCACAGCGATGAAAAACCTTTTTCATCCCACACAAGCCGATAAAGAGCCAGGAACCCCTAGCGAGCAAAACAACGCTTTGATTAAAATGAATGGCTATTTGAGCGACAGAGACACGCTCACTTTTAGCTGGAACATGACACGAGATAACGCCACACGCCCTTTAAGAAGTAACGCTATAGGGTTAGCCTATCCTTGTGAAGCCCCTTTTAGTCCTGATGGCGCTCAAGGGTGTCCTAATGTGCTAGATAGTTTCACAAGGTATTTGTATCACTCTATCAATAGCGCTAACAATCTTTCATTACAATACAAAAGGGAAGCGGGAAATTCTTTTGGCGACCCACGGTTGGATTTTACCCTTTATACAAGCATCAGAAACGCTCAGTTTGATCCTTTATTTGATCCTAATGGCGTTTATGCTAAATTCCCCACTTCTTTAGCGAGCGCATGGGAAAGAGAAAATTACCCATGCGTTGAAGGCGGGTATTGCACCCCAAGCTTTTCTGATGTGGATAAACCAAGCTCACAGCCTAGGAATTTGTTTTTAAACAACACCGGGTTAAACCTAAAAGTCGCACATGTGATTGATGAAGCCACAGACAGCCTTTTTGAATACGGATTCAATTACCAAAATTTAAGCGTTTTTGACGCTCGCATCCCCAAATCAGAATTATACAGGCCTAATCAAGTCTATACTGATGATAAAGGGCAAAAACAAATCGCTTGCACTCTTGTGGACAATAACCCCAATGACCCTACGCTGTGCCAAAGAGGGAAAGCCAATGGGAATATTTATGGAGGCTATGTGCAAGCGAATTACTCGCCTCATAAAATCATCACTTTTGGAGCTGGGGTTAGGTGGGACGCTTACACGCTTTATGATAAAGACTGGAACCACCGCTACACTCAAGGCTTTAGCCCTAGCGCGGCTCTTGTGCTAAGCCCCATTGAGCCTTTATCTTTAAAAATCACTTATTCTCAAGTTACAAGGGGGGTTATGCCAGGAGATGGCGTGTATATGCGCCAAAACGATTTGCGATACGCTAAAAATATCAAGCCTGAAGTGGGCTCTAACGCTGAATTTAATATTGATTATTCAAGCCAGTATTTTAGCGGGAGGGCTGCGGCGTTTTATCAGGCTTTGGATAATTTCATCTCCCAATACGCGCAAACTCTAGTTGTGAATAATCTCAGTCAAGCGATTCGCATTTATGGCTATGAAGTGGGTGGGACTTTTAGATACAAGGGCGTGAGTTTGAATGTGGGGATCTCGCGCACTTGGCCCACCACTAGGGGGTATTTAATGGCGGACAGCTATGAGCTTGCCGCAAGCACCGGTAATGTTTTTATCATCAAATTGGATTACACCATTCCAAAAACAGGGATCAATCTTGCATGGCTTAGCCGTTTTGTGACCGGTTTGGATTATTGCGGGTTTGATATTTACTTGCCTGATTATGGGACGGCTGAGAAACCCAAAACCCCTACCGATTTAGCCAAATGTGGATCCCAATTAGGGTTAGTGCATATGCATAAACCGGGCTATGGCGTGAGTAATTTTTATATCAATTGGAGTCCTAAAACCAAAAGCCGCTGGAAGGGTTTGCTGCTTTCAGCCGTGTTTAACAATGTTTTTAACAAATTCTATGTGGATCAAACAAGCCCCTATGTCATGAGCCCGGATATGCCAGGCACTGACGCTGTTAAAAGAGCGATCGCAGAGCCCGGTTTTAATGCGCGTTTTGAAGTGGCTTACAAATGGTAGTTAGTGGGGCTTTAAGCGTTGCGCATGCGTGATAGCAACGGCTATCGCATCGCTAATATCCAAAGGCTTGATTTCGCTTGTGATGTTAAGCAAGCGTTTGACCATAAAGGCCACTTGCTCTTTAGCGGCTTTCCCGTTACCGGTTAGGGCTTTTTTGACTTGTAAGGGCGTGTATTCGCTAAAATTTCCGATCCTTTCTAAAATCTTTAAGGACAACGCCCCCCTGAATTGCGCGAGCTTGATCACGCTTTTAGGGTTATACCCAAAAAAAATATCTTCAATCGCTACTTCATTGACTTCGTAACGATCCAATAAGCAATCCAAGGCTTCTATCAAATCCAAGATTTGTTCTTGCAAGCGTGTCGTGGTGATATTAATGAACCCAGCCGTGATTAAAGAAAGCTTGTTAGAAGCGTGAGAAATGATAGCATACCCGCATTTCCTGCTGCCTGGGTCTATTCCTAAAATACGCATCAATCATTCCTATTATTTAATTGCAAGGTTTAAAAAACGCTATTATTATATCCATGTTTCTTGTTGGTGCAAAATACAAGATTGCATTAAGAATTTTTAAAAAATTTAGCGTATAAATAAGGGAGCAATAAATGAAAGCAAACACAATCATACTAGTGGATTGGGAGAATTTCAGACGCGATATTAAACAAACAAAATGCGTTAATTACAATATCGCTTTAGATGTGATCGTTACTATCAGAGCTTTTTTACTAGATGATGAATGGATCAGTCGTATTTACTTTTATACCACCCCACCCTTTGATTTTGAACATGCGTTATGGGATAAAAGGAATGACACCCTCCAAAATGAAAAAAATCCCGGAACAGAAATGAAAATCTTCACCAGCAGCGACATTGAAGAAATCTTACAAAGCAGTGAAGCGACTAAATGGGAGAAGATTTATAGCGATGTGGAAAATTTCCAACACGATCTGGCTTCATTGGATCAAGTGGAATTGAGATTAGGGAGGACTAAGTTAAACGCAATAAGAGTGGAGTTTGATGGGAGTTATAGGGCGTTATTAGAACAAAAACAGGTGGATATGCTCATGGGTCTTGACATTCAAAGAATAGCCTTTAAAAAAATAGCTGATAGGATTTTGATATTTTCAAAAGATACGGATCTAATCCCCGCGCTCAAATTAGCCAGAGATGAAGGGCTAAGGGTGGATATTGCCGATTTGTCTAACAGATTGTCTCTTCTTAGCCAGGATTTGAAATACAATTCGGATAAAGTGAGGAAATTGAGCAGTAACGAAGTCAAAGACAAGCTTTTTTCCATCAGAGAAAATCTCACTAAAACCAACTGGGCTTTAAACTAAACCATAAAAAGGGTTATTTCATTTTTATAGAGTTTAAAAAATCATTTTTTAAAAACTCAATTATTGGCATTTGATTAGAACAAAGCCAGAATTTTTAAAGGGGTTTTTAGGCTTATTTTTCTCATACTGACTGGGTTGGGTAGTTTATTGCCTTGCTTATTCTTTTGTGGTAGGATTGGGGTTATCAAGGTTTAGGGGATTAGTATCTTTCCCCTTGTAATTTGGTGCTAAAGGCGACTCAATTAGCCCATTCCTTGATTTATCCACTTCATAGCTTGTAATAACCAACTCACTCTTTAATGATTCGCCTTATCCATTATCATTCTCGCTTCCTCTATGATTTGATTGTAGCTATACTCTTCGTTAGTTTTCATTTCCTGACTTCCTTGGCTTTTTCAAGTTTTTGTTTTATAGTTTCAATGGTAGCCCACTCATTGCTTTTTAGCATTTTCAGCTATCCTGCGGAATGAAAGAGTGGATAATGTCCGCCTTGTTCATCTCTGCTTTAACATCGTTTTTTGTTTTTCATTTATTTATTCTCCTTGCGTTCTCCTTGAAAAGATTTAAGCCGTTATTTGGCTTTGTTAGGGTTTTTATGGTAACATTCTTACAGACATCGCTATAGGAAATCGACCTATGGTTGCCCCTTAGAGAGTTTGGTGTCTTGTATTAAAGCTTTGATTGGTATATCGTTTTTAAGATTAATTCATTTTTCATTCATTGACTTGTTGTTTCTTTTTGTGTGATTACTAAAGTATGGGTTAGAGAATAATTTTCTAACCCACACTAAAAACACTTTAAGTGTGCCAATAGACCCTGACACACAAGACGCAAGGGCTTGTGTATGGTCAAGGTGAGGCTTTTTAATGCTTTTCATTCCTTACTCCTTGTGTTTAATTTTTTATGTTAAAGTTTCAAAACGCATTAGCTTTATCAAATATGTCTAGCACTCAGCTCATAACTGATGTTCGATCGCTATTCTGAGATTTTGCTAATGTTTTTCTATGGGCTACACTATCCTTATAATTTCGTTTTATCTTCGTTTTTAGTATTAATTCATACTTTTCAGCTTCTGCTTGTTCTAAAGGGCTTAAATGGGTAGGTTTTGGTGTGGTTTCGTTTAAATTTTCGCTTGTTTTTAATAAATCCTCTTGACTATTTAGCGGTTTTGGTGTAGGATTAGGTCCTACGGAGTTTAAAGAATAAATGTCCTTTTCTTTAGTGATTGCTTGCGAGGTCGGAAAATGCGTGGGCTTCTCTGTTGTATCTCGTAATTCATAACTGCTTATCACCCAATGATTTTCTAAATCTTTGTTATTCCATGTGTTATTTAAACCTACTCTCTTATTTCCATAATCTACAAACACACGCCCTAAATGATCCGTGCCTTTAGTGCCTTTCTCTAACACTTCAGGGATAGATTTAACGATATTTAAGGCGTATTCTTTAGCTTCTGCTTCACTTAAGCCTAAAGAAAACGCTTGCTGTTCTCTTCGTTCTAATACATGCGCTAACCCATAACCTACGCTGTCTTTAGTCTTTGGCGTTCCCCACACAAAATCAATCCCTCCTAAATCGTCCCTATAAGCTACGCCTGCGACTTGTCCGTTCTTTTCTTGTAATATTTCTCTAACGCTTCCTTAGGCTTTAAGGCAAACTCGGGGTAATTTGCGCCAAACTCTTTGAGTGGGGTTATAGCGTGTTGTTCTTTAAGAAGATTTTTTGCGTTGGCTTGTTCAAGCGGGCTTAATTTTGTAGCTTCTTTGGTGGTTTCGTTTAAATTTTCGCTTGTTTTTAATAAATCCTCTTGATCTGTTAAATCTTTTTGTGTAGGATTAGGTTCATGGGGATGGTTTC
>NZ_MVWW01000005.1:0-132545 GCF_003637685.1 Helicobacter pylori
GACTGATAGAATATTCAACGCCCACGCTCGCATACGCCCCATTTTCTTCAGCGATACAATAAGATAAAAATAATAAAGATAAAGGAAATAAGGTTTTTTGAAATTGCATGGGTGATCCTGCTATGAATAATCTCAATGATACACTAATTATAATAGAAAAAAGTGAAACCATTTTTAAGCCATTTTTGAATACAATAAGAGCATTTTATTTTTAAGGTTAGAATAATGAGTTTGATCGTTACGCGCTTCGCCCCATCGCCCACTGGCTACCTCCACATAGGAGGCTTAAGGACAGCCATTTTTAATTATCTTTTTGCACGAGCCAATCAAGGAAAGTTTTTTTTACGCATTGAAGACACGGATTTGAGCCGTAACTCTATAGAAGCGGCTAACGCCATTATAGAGGCTTTCAAATGGGTGGGGCTAGAATACGATGGCGAAATCCTCTACCAATCCAAACGCTTTGAGATTTATAAAGAATATATCCAAAAACTCTTAGATGAAGACAAAGCCTATTATTGTTACATGAGTAAAGATGAGTTGGACGCTTTGAGAGAAGAACAAAAAGCTAGGAAAGAAACCCCACGCTATGACAATCGCTATCGTGATTTTAAAGGCACGCCCCCTAAAGGCATAGAGCCTGTGGTAAGGATTAAAGTCCCCCAAAATGAAATCATTGTTTTTAATGATGGGGTTAAAGGCGAAGTGAGAGTGAACACTCACGAATTAGACGATTTTATTATCGCCAGGAGCGATGGGACGCCCACTTATAACTTTGTGGTTACCATTGATGACGCTTTAATGGGGATTACTGATGTGATTAGAGGCGATGATCACCTTTCTAACACCCCTAAACAAATCGTTCTCTATAAGGCTTTGAATTTTAAAATCCCTAATTTTTTCCATGTGCCGATGATTTTGAACGAAGAAGGGCAAAAATTAAGCAAACGCCATGGGGCCACTAATGTGATGGACTATCAAGAAAGGGGCTATCTTAAGGAAGCTTTAGTGAATTTTTTAGTGCGTTTGGGGTGGAGCTATCAAGATAAAGAGATTTTTAGCATGCAAGAATTATTGGAGTTATTTGACCCTAAAGATTTAAATTCTTCGCCCAGTTGCTTTAGCTGGCACAAGCTTAATTGGCTCAACGCTCATTATCTCAAAAACCAAAGCGTACAAGAATTATTAAAACTTTTAAAACCTTTTAGTTTTAGCGATCTTTCGCATTTAAACCCCACCCAATTAGATCGCTTGTTGGACACTCTCAAAGAAAGATCCCAAACCCTAAAAGAATTGGCCCTTAAAATAGATGAGGTTTTAACCGCTCCCATAGAGTATGAAGAAAAGGTTTTTAAAAAACTCAATCAAGTGCTCGTTATGCCCTTGTTAGAAAAGTTTAAATTGGAATTAAATACAACCAATTTCAACGATGAAAACGCGCTAGAAAACGCCATGCATAAAATCATTGAAGAAGAAAAGATTAAAGCGGGTAGTTTCATGCAGCCTTTAAGATTAGCCCTTTTGGGTAAGGGGGGCGGGATAGGCCTTAAAGAAGCGCTTTTTATTTTAGGCAAAACAGAGAGCGTCAAAAGAATAGAAAAGTTTTTGAAAAACTAAAAAATTGGCTCTGTTTTCATTGAACGCTAATCATAAAAGAGTTTGATTTTAGCGGTTGTTAAACAACTCCTTTTGAAAAATAAGAGGGCTTTAAGAGAAAAATGAAAAAATATTTCTAAAATTTTTTGTTTTGATTGAAATCAAGCTTAAAAGTTGGATTCAGACAATCTTTGGGCAAACTAATCGTTTGAGAAATGACCTCATAATGGCAATAATTTTCATCTTCAAAGAGAGGTTTTACCAATAAGCGGTTTGAAAAAAGCCGATTTTCTTGATTGGGATCAATAACGCCATTGTTTAAAAAGAGAAAAGTTCGCGCGAGTTTGGTTATTTCGTTTGAGTTATGACTGACTAATAGCACGCTTAAATTTTCACGCTTGATAAAATCAAGCAAACCTTGTTGCACTTCGTTTTTTAAGGTATTATCTAGGGCGTTTAAAGGCTCATCTAAAAGTAATAAATTCTTGGCTGCGATTAAAGCTCTTGCTAAAGCGACTCGTTGGGCTTGTCCGCCAGAGAGTTGAGAAATTTTTTGCTGGCTTAGATTTTCTAAACGCATTAAGCGTAACACTTCGTGGATTTTATTTGTATTTTTAGGGTGAGCAAAGGCGATGTTTTGATACACATTTAAATGAGGGAATAGGGCGTAATCTTGAAACACAAAGCCGATTTTTCGTTGTTGTGGTTTTAAAAAAATCTTTTTTTGAGTGTCTAGCCACACTGAACGATTGACTTCAATATAGCCGCTACTCACCGCTTCAAGCCCTGCTAAAATGCGTAAAATCGTGCTTTTACCCGCACCCGATTCTCCTAATAAAGCGACAACTTCTGCTTCTTTAATTTCTAAGTCTATATTCAAATCAAACGCACCCCTAGATCCTAAAAGGCGTTTTTTAAACCGCGCTTTTATCATAAAAACGAGCTTTGTTTTTTATTCAAAAATAGGGTAACAAACAAGAGGCTAAAACTGATAATCGTGAGCGTTAAGGCGTATTGATGGGCTTTAGAATAATTGAGCGCTTCAGTTTCGTTAAAAATCGCAATGCTAGCCACTCTTGTTTCCCCTAATATATCACCCCCAAGCATCATCACCACGCCAAATTCGCCTATAGTGTGCGTGAAAGTTGTAATGATAGCCATCAACACACTGGGTTTGATGTTGGGGAGTAGGACAAAAAAAAGGGTGTAATATTCCCCTTTTCCCAAGCTATAACTGGCTTCTTTTAAAGAAGCGGGCAAAGAAATTAACGCGCTTTTAATGGGGCTTACCATAAAGGGTAAGGAAAAAATCACGCTCCCTAAAATAAGCCCTTGAAAGCTAAAAACAAGTTTCACATTGAACACATCTTGTAAAAACGCTCCCAAAAAAGAAGAAGGCGAAAAGATTAAAAGGAGATAAAACCCTAGCACGCTTGGGGGTAAAACTAAAGGCATATACACAAGCGTTTCTGTTAAGCTCGTTAAAAGATTGCGTTTAAGGCTTAAAAAATAGCCTAAAAAAATCCCCATAGGGAGTAAAATAAGGGTGGTAATCAAAGCTAAAGAAAAGCTCAAACGCATGGTAATCAAAAACTCGCTATCCATTGTTCGCCTTTTTTGTGCGTTTCAATCCACAATATAGCCGTATTCTTTAAAGATAGCTCTAGCCTTAGGGCTGAATAAAAAATCTTTAAAGACTTTGGCTAAAGGGTTATTAGCCCCATTTTTAGTGATGATCAAAGCTTGTTCAATAGGGTTATAAAGGGCTTTATCAATGATGAAATAAGAGAGGTTTTTATCTTTTTTATCCATCAAAGATAACGCTCCAAAGCCTATTTGAGCGTTTTTAGTAGCGACAAATTGATGGGCTTGAGAAACAGAAGCGCCATAAATGATTTTAGATTTAAGACTGGAAGCGAGCTTTAAATGATCTAAGACTTCCATGCTGGCTTTTCCATAAGGGGCTAATTTAGGATTAGCCATAGCGATACGCTCAATTTTAGGGTCTTTAAGAATTTCTAAAGAATCCATTTTTAGATTTTCGCTCCATAAAACCAACACGCCTTTAGCATAGACTTCTTCTTTAAAAGGGGTTATTTTTTCATCATAAAGCTTTTTAGGTCTAGCAACATCTGCTGAAATGAATAAATCAAAAGGGGCGTTTTGAGCGATTTGAGCGTAGAGTTTGCCTGAAGAATTAAAACTAATTTTAACAGCATCTTTGGGGTGTTCTTTTTGAAATTCTTTAACAAGGGCTTTTAAGGCGCGTGTGAGATTAGCAGCAGCAGCGATTTTTAAATCCTGTGCCAACAGAGCGCTTGAAAAAAATACGATTAAAAAGGCAAACGCTTTGAAAGTATTTTTCATAGAACTCCCTTTGATTAAATGATTGAAGTTATTGATTATACCTATTTGTATCTTAAAAATTTGTATTTTAAAAGTTTGAGGTGGTTTTGTAGGTGTATCCCACTTATCCATGATTTAATCAATATTTTCACTCTAAAACTCTCATCTTTGATAAAAAATTAAATCTTTTAGAAAAATAACCGATTTTAGGGTGTAACTTTAATTCAACAAGAAGGATTTATTATGATTAAAAGAATTGCTTGTATTTTAAGCTTGAGTGCGAGTTTAGCACTGGCTGGCGAAGTGAATGGGTTTTTCATGGGTGCGGGTTATCAGCAAGGTCGCTATGGCCCTTATAACAGCAATTACTCTGATTGGCGCCATGGCAATGATCTTTATGGTTTGAATTTCAAATTAGGTTTTGTAGGCTTTGCCAATAAATGGTTTGGGGCTAGGGTGTATGGCTTTTTAGATTGGTTTAACACTTCAGGGACTGAACACACCAAAACCAATTTGCTCACCTATGGCGGCGGTGGCGATTTGATCGTCAATCTCATTCCTTTGGATAAATTCGCTCTAGGTCTCATCGGTGGCGTTCAATTAGCCGGAAACACTTGGATGTTCCCTTATGATGTCAATCAAACTAGATTCCAGTTCTTATGGAATTTAGGCGGAAGAATGCGCGTTGGGGATCGTAGCGCGTTTGAAGCGGGCGTGAAATTCCCTATGGTTAATCAGGGCAGCAAGGATGTAGGGCTTATCCGCTACTATTCTTGGTATGTGGATTATGTCTTCACTTTCTAATTTGTTCTTTCATCCGCTCTTCTTCATCAAATCAAACCCTAGCCAACTCTTAAAAGGTTGGGGTTCAAAAAATCTTTTTTATAAATAGAAAGTTTGTTTTAGCACAGTATAATCTTGGCGTTTGAATTTTTATTTTCTAGATATGGTGTTTGGCGTTGGCGTTTGAAGGCGGGTTTAGTGAGGTTTAAATAATAAATTACTTATAAATATTTATTATACATTATTTAATGGTGTTGTTTAATGGATTAATTTTAAGAGGATAGTCTCGCTTTTATTTCTTTAGAGCGAATCGATCCTGCTGGGGAAGGGTTTTTATGGAAAATAGCACGCTTTATATTGTTATTGCCGGCTTATGGCTTGCTGTAGGCTTTGGAATCTTTTTAAAGAAATTAGATATGCCCGTTATTATTGGTTACATTTGCACAGGAACGGTCTTAGCGGCTTTTTTTAAAATTAATGATTTTAATTTGTTGTCTGATATTGGTGAATTTGGTATCGTCTTTTTAATGTTTATGATAGGCATTGAGTTTAATTTTGACAAGCTTAAGTCCATCAAACAAGAAGTGCTGGTTTTTGGGCTTTTACAGGTTGTTTTGTGCGCTTTAATCGCTTTTTTATTGGGGTATTTTATTTTAGGTCTTTCGCCCATTTTTTCCCTTGTTTTAGGCATGGGGCTTTCGCTCTCTTCAACCGCTATTGTGCTGAAATTCTTTGAAGATTCCAAACAGCTTAGCACGCCTATGGGAAAGAGTGCGGTGGGGATTTTGATTTTCCAAGATATTGCGGCCATTCCCATGCTTTTAATTTTGACCATTCTAGGCAGTAAGGATTCTCATGTTAATTTACTCATTCTTAAAACCCTTATTTCAGCAGGGATTATTCTAGTTCTTTTATTGTTGCCTGGAAAAAAAGGGGCTAATCTCATCTTAGAGCAAGCGAAAGACACGCGCTTGCCTGAAATTTTTATAGGCACGATTTTAGTGATTGTTTGCAGCGCGGCGGGGTTGAGCCATTTTTTTGGGTTTTCTATGTCTTTGGGGGCGTTCATTGTGGGCATGGCGATTTCTAAATCGCGCTATAAAATCAATGTCCAAGAAGAATTCGCGCAATTAAAAAACCTCTTCTTAGCCCTTTTTTTCATTACGATAGGGATGCAGATCAATGTGAGTTTCTTCATGGAGAAATTCTTTGTCGTCATCTTTTTACTCATTTTAGTGATGAGTTTTAAGACTTTTATCATTTATGCGCTATTGCGTTTTTTTAGAGACGCTAAAACCGCCATCAAAACCGCTCTTTCTTTAGCGCAAATCGGGGAGTTTTCTTTCGTGATCTTTTTAAATTCAGGCTCGCACCAGCTCTTTAATTTGCAAGAAAAAAAAGGGATTCTTGGTTTTTTGCACCAAAAGAATATCTTAAATATCGCTCAAAATGACATCCACCAACTCCTTATCCTCATGGTGGTCTTTTCTATGTTAGCAACCCCTTTTATTTTAAAATACCTAGAGTCTATCGCTCAATTCATTTTGCACCAAAAGAGCCAAGAAAATGAGCCGGCTAAAAAATAATGGCACAAAAACCAAATGATAAGTTTGCTTGTATTGTCAGTGTTATGTTAAAATACAAGCATATTTTAACTTCAAATTGGTATAAAAAGGGGATTTCATGAAAGAACAAGAATGGGATTTAAGCGCTTTATTTGAAAATAAAGAAAGCGCAGAAGAATTTTTAAAAACCTTACAAACAGAAGCGCAAGAATTTGAGAGTGCTTATCAAAATAACCTTAAGAATTTAGACGCTACAAAATTTGCCGACGCTCTTAAACATTACGAAAATTTGTTAGAAAAAATCTCTAGAGCGATGACTTACGCTCAATTACTCTTTGCTAAGAACACTAAAGAAGCGAAGTTTTATTCGCAATGCGAAATGGCTTGCGCAAACATCCAACAACACCTTTTATTCTTTGAAATTGAATTTAAGAATTTAGACGCTAAAAAACAACTCGCTTTCATTAAAAAATGCAAAGACCATGCTTTTTATCTAAACAACCTCATAGAAAAGAAAAAGCACACCTTGAATTTAGATGAAGAAAAGATCGCTCTAGCCCTTTCGCCTGTGGGAGTGGGCGCGTTTAGCCGTCTTTTTGATGAACATTTTTCTTCTTTGAAAATCCCTTTTGAAGAGCAAAATTTAAGCGAAGAAGAAATTTTAGCCCTCTTGCACAACCCCAAACGCAAGATCCGTAAAAAATCTCAAAAAGCTTTCAGCAAATCGTTAGAAAAATCCCGCCCTTTACTCACTTATATTTTAAACATGGTGCGTAAGGATTTACTCATTGAAACCAAACTGAGAAAATACGACAAAAAAGAGAGTTTCCGCCACATTGACAACCAGATCTCGCAAGAGAGCGTGGATAGCATGATAGAGATCGTGAACGCTAATTTTTCCTTAGTGCATCGTTACTACCATCAAAAAGCGCAAATTTTAGGGCATAAACTCAAAGATTACGACCGCTACGCTCCTTTAAACGATGAGAGTATCACCATGACTTACTCTCAAGCTCTAGAAGAAGTGCTTAAAACCCTTAAAGCCTTTAGCCCTGAATTTCACAAAATCGCTTCTAAAGCGATCAAAGAAGGCTGGGTGGATTCACACCCTAAAGACTTTAAGCAAGGCGGGGCTTTTAGCCATGGTGCGGTGCCTAGCGCTCACCCTTATGTGCTGTTAAACTACACAGGAAACCGCCGAGATGCTTTCACTATCGCTCATGAATTTGGGCATATGATCCACCAAGAATTGTCCAAAAAACAAGGCGTATTGAACATGGATACACCCTTAACCACCGCAGAAACCGCTTCTGTCTTTTCTGAAATGCTGTTTTTTGAGCACTTGAAAAAGGGTTTAAAATCTGACGAGCTCCTTTTCATGCTAGCAGGCAAATTAGAGGATATTTTTTCTACCCTTTTTAGGCAAGTGGTGATGACGAATTTTGAAAGAAGAATCCATGAAATAGATGAAGAACTAGACACCAAAGATTTTGATCAAATCTGGTTTGAAGAAAACCAAAGAATGTTTGAAAAAAGCGTGAAACTCACTAAAAATTACCATTTGTGGTGGAGCTATATCCCCCATTTTATCCATTCGCCTTTTTATTGCTACGCTTATAGTTATGGGCAGCTTTTGACTTTAGTGCTTTATGGGCTTTATAAAAAAAGCGACGCTAAAGAATTTGTTAAAACTTACACGGAATTTTTGAGCTTAGGAGGGTCAAAAAGCCCTAAAGAATTAGTGTCCATGTTTGGCTTTGACATTGATAGTAAAGAATTTTGGGAAATTGGCATGCAAGAGGTGCGTTATTTGTTAGAAGAATTTGAAAGGTTGCTCGCATGCAAAGAGAATTAAGGCTTTTAAACAACAAGCATTGCGTTGAATACTTGCGATTTCTGTCCAAAAACCATTTGAGTTTCAACCTTTTGTGCGAAAGAGATGCGATTGATTTTTCCCCCAAGCTCCCTAAAGAAATCCATGAAAAATTCGGCGCGTTAGTGCTGTTTGTTTTAGCCGGATACACCTTAGAAAGCTTGATGATTGATGCGCAAAGCGTGCAATTTGAAGCCGGGTTTGGCCCTAACAATATTGGCAGCGTGGTTCAAGTAAAACTTCCTGGCATCATTCAAATCCTTATCAAAGAAAAAAATGAAAATGCCGTTTTATTCAATCGTTGCGATTCGCTTGAATTGTTCCAAAAAGAAGAACCACCCCTTCAAGAGCCAAAGAAAGACGAGCGAGAGTCTAAAGAATGGTTGGATTCTAAAGAGGCTCTTTTTTCCAATTCCAAAAACCGCGCGATTTTAGAAAATTTACACAAAAGCTAAAGGAATCATTGATGAGCGTTTTGAAATTGCATGTAAAAGTCTTTCGTTTTGAAACCAACAAGGACTATAACCCTGCTTATGAGTCTTATTTTTTAGAATACCAAGAAGATCAATACCTTTTGGATCTTTTAAAACAACTCAAAGGCGTGAGTTATAATGAAAATATCGCACTTAAAATCAACCAAATTGCGGTGTTTGAAGACGCTAAAGTGAGCGATTTGGTGGCGTTTTTTTCTAAAGAATGGGTGCTAGATCCCCTATCCAAACGATACGCTTTAAAAGACTTGATGATTGATGAAAAGGCGGTTTTAAAAAACTATGAAGACTTTTTCAAACAAGTCCCCTATATCACTAAAGGCGAAAAAGAAGAATTAGAAAAGTTTATTCAAATCAATTTCATCAATCCCCAAACCAACCCTAAATATTTGGGCGATGGCTTTTTTTTGTATGTTAAATGGCTGATGAAGCGCTACCCCACAGAGCGGGACCGGTTGTTAGAGATGATTTCTCAGCCTGAAAGCGGCGTGATGAATTTTTTAAGCGTGGCGCATTACCTCTATAAAAACGATGACAACATTGACCATGAAATCTATGAATTGCAAGAAATCCTAACCAATTCCAAAATCAAGCCATGGAAAGATTTTTCTAAAAACCTTTTAAGCCTTTTTCAATACAACTCTAACCCCCCTAAAACGCCTAACCCCCCTAAAACTTGCACGCTCTTTAACGCTTATGCGAAGCATTTAAACGCACAATCGCTTCTCAAAAGCGCTAAGCTTTATTTAGAAAAAATGGGGCAAAAAATCATTGATCTGCCTTTTTGTTATGATGGGGGCTATTATGGGAAGATTATCAGCACGCATGATTTTCTCACGGCTTGTGCGTATAATCTGGCTCTAGCCAAAGCCAATGGCGTTTCGCTCATTTTTTGCGAAGAAGATGCGTATTTGAATATCTTGCATGCTAAAGAAGTTTTAGACAACAACCCTGAAATCATCAACTCCGTCAATGAAAAATTGAAAAAATACCAGCTTGTTTATGAAAAAGGCGTTGAGGTCGTCTATCTTAATGAATGGGTTAATGAATTTTTGGCATGGGAATTGAAAAGCCCTTTTGATGCGTTTTTAGGGGCTGAATTTTCTCGCATCAAACAAAGCGATCATTTTTTCAATAAAATCCGTTTAAAAGCCCCTCATTTTTTAGAATCTTTTCAAAATTACGCCCCCCTTTTAGAAGTCAATGAAGTAAGCGGCTTACTCCAGTGCACGCATTTACGCTATTTGGGGATTGATTTGGGGGCGGATTTTTTAATTACGCATTCTTTAGGGCTTTTTCACGCTTTTGAAAATTTAAGCTTAAAAGCTTCAAAAGTTTATAAAAGAGATAATGACAACACCCCCACTTTGTTTTTACCTCAAATCGCGCTAATGGCTATGGGGGAAAAAAACAAAAAAGCTCTAGGGCTTGATATGCATTATCATAAGGTTACTTTCATTTAAAATGAACGCTTTTTTAAAACTCGCTCTCGCTTCTTTGATGGGAGGGCTTTGGTATGCTTTCAATGGCGAAGGTTCTGAGATTGTCGCTATAGGGATTTTTGTGCTGATTTTGTTTGTTTTTTTCATCCGCCCTGTGAGTTTCCAAGACCCAGAAAAACGAGAAGAATACATAGAACGGCTTAAAAAAAACCATGAGAGGAAAATGATCTTACAAGACAAGCAAAAAGAAGAGCAAATGCGCCTTTATCAAGCCAAAAAAGAGCGAGAAAGCAGGCAAAAACAAGACCTTAAAGAACAAATGAAAAAATACTCATAAAGGAAAATCATGGAAATCATTTTATTAATTGTTGCGGCGGTTGTGTTGTTTTATTTTTACAACACCCTCAAAGAATATTTGAAAAACCCCCTAAACCCTAAAACCAAAACCGAAGAATACGACTTGAAAAATGACCCCTATTTGTTGGTGCAATCTAGCCCCCTAGACAAATTCAAGCAAACCCAAACGGGCGCGTATATGCGTCTTTTAAAGTTTTTAGACATTCAAAAAAACGCTTTGGATAACGCCTTAAGAACGCTTTTTATCCATGAATTAGAACAGCCCTTAAACAGCGAACAGCAAAATTTAGCCAAAGAGCTTCTCAATGAGCCTGTGGATCAAAAAGAAAATTTTGAATCCTTATGCCAAGAAATCGCCGATCACACGCATGGGGAATACACCAAACGCCTGAAATTAGTGGAATTTCTTATGCTGTTAGCCTATGCTGATGGGATACTAGATAGCAAAGAAAAAGAATTGTTTTTAGATGTGGGGGCGTTTTTGCAGATAGACAATCAGGATTTTAACGAGCTTTATGATAATTTTGAACGCTTCAATGCAATAGAAATCCCTATGTCTTTAGAAGAAGCAAAAAGTCTTTTTGAAATCCAAACTCACACCACTAAGCAAGATTTAGAAAAAAAAGCCTTGGATTTAAGTGCCCCCTACTACCATAAAATGAATGACAACAAACGCTACAGCGAACAAGATTTTATCTCGTTGAAAAAAATCGCCCTCGCTTCCCAACTTTTAGAAAATGATTTAAAAGACTCATAAGGGGTGTGATGAAAAAGGCTATTACATGCCCTTTTTAAAAGCCCTAGAATCTTTTGATGCACCCTTTTTAGAAAAAGAAATTTCAAAGCGTTTTAGGGACAATTTAGTTTTTTTCAAATCCTATCACCCTAATCTGTTTAACGCTCTCAATACGCCTTTTAAAAATTACCAATTGCTTTTTGAAACAAATCATCTTAATCTCTTACACACGCCCACAAACGCTTTAAGCTACCCTAAAAATCAAATGATAGAAACCGCTTTCAACATGGCTTCTAACCCCTTGAATAATCCCAGATGGTCATTAGACAATAACCATCTCTCTTTACATTATTTAAAAACTCAAAACAACCCCAAACTCCCCCTAACCCTTAAAGCCACGCATGCGATCTCAAACTTTTTAGACAATCATCAAACGCCTTGCTCTTTAGAGAAATTCTTACCCCCTACCATGATTTATGGCGTTTTAGACGGCTTGTTTTTAGCTATTTTACAGGCTCAAAATTACCGCTTCCATTCGCTTTATTTGTTTGAAGAAAATTTAGATTTGTTTAAAATCAGTTGTTATTTTGCGCGTTATGAAGATTTGATTACAAAAGGGGCTAAACTCTTTATTCAAGGGTTTTTTAACCCTAATGAATTGAAAATGGATTTTTTAAAACGCCCTGTTACGCATTCTTTTTTAAAGCTAGAAATCATGCCCTATAAAAGCGCTTTTAATTTGCGCATGCGAGAAAACATTCAAAGCTATTACAAACAAGCCTTAAGGGGTTGGGGGAGTTTTGAAGATGAATTGCTAGGGTTAAAGAACACGCTCAAAAACTTACCCCTATACCAAACCCTAAAAACCAAACCTAAAAAAATTAACGCCCCCATTTGCGTGGTGGGTAATGGGCCAAGCTTGGATTTATTGTTGGATTTTTTAAAAGAAAATGAAGATAATTTCATTATTTTTTCATGCGGAACCGCTTTAAAGCCTTTAAAAACGCATGGCGTTAAAGTGGATTTTCAAATAGAAGTGGAGCGCATAGATTATCTTAAGGAGGTTTTAGAAAACGCCCCCCTAGAAGACACCCCTTTAATGGGGGCTAACATGCTCAATCCTAACGCTTTTAATTTAGCCAAAGAAGCGTTAATGTTTATGCGTGGGGGGAGCGCTTGTGCGTATATAAGCCCTTTAAGTATAGAATATGCAGCGCCTTTTGTGGGCAATGCCGGGGTGGCTTTAGCGGGTTTGATGAGCGATGAAATTTATTTGTGCGCTTTAGATTGCGCTTATATTAAAGGGTTTAAAAAGCACGCTCAAAATTCCTATTATGAAAATGAAAAAGAAATTGACACCTCATCTTTAATCAGCGTAGAGGGTAATTTTAAAGGTTATGAAACTTTTAGCGACTCGCTTTTTTTGCTCTCTAAAGAAAGGATTGAAGAAGCCCTTCATTATTACCAGCCTAAAAAAGTCTATAATTTAAGTTATGGGGCGAAAATCAAGCATGCTGTTAGCCTTAATTACTCTCAAGTGAAATTAAAACAAATCAACAAACAAGACGCTATCGCTCGCATTAAAAGCATGTTTAATCCCCCCAATAACCATGCTAAAGATTTAAACAATTTACAAAAAAATCTTATAAGTTTTAAAGAAAGTTTTTTCACGCGTTTAAACACGCCTTGTAAAACCAAGCAAGAAATATTTGAATGGGTGGACAGCTTGAGCGGGTTTTGCCAAACAACTAGCGCTAAAACCCCCACTATAGGCATTTTATTTGAAGGGAGTGTCGCTCATATCTTACAAAGCGTTCTAATCGTTTCATTGCATCTTAATGAAAATGAGCTGACGCATTTTATCAAATTCTCTCAAAACACCTTAAAACAATTCCTTAAAGAAGCTTGTTTGTTATTGCAAAGGCAGCTCAAACAACCATGATTTTTATTTTTACACTATAATAACAACCTTAAATCAAAGGGGTGTGCATGCCATATAATGAAATCACAAGGGTTCAAGTCCCTGCCTTAATGCATTTAGCCAAGTTGGGCTATAACTTCATTCCTCAAAAAAATAAGCCTAAATTAGACACCGCCACCAATATTTTAACCGATAGTTTCACTCAATCCTTTGAGCGATTGAACCCCAATAAAAACGCACAAGAAACACTGACTGAAATAAAAAAACGCTTGAATTACGATGATTTAGGCAAAAGCTTTTATGAATACTTGCTCAAAAGCGAGCATCAAATCATAGACTTTGATAACCCTAACAACAATCTTTACGAAATGATGGCTGAATTAACCTACAAATCCCTAAGAACTGATATAACCCTTTTTATCAACGGCTTGCCTTTGGTAAATATAGAAGTTAAACAGCCATTTGCCAAAAAAGGCATTACAGAGGAAAAAGTTCGCCACATCCAACGCTACGAAAACCCCGAAAACAAAATTTTTTATAATCTCGCGCAAATCTGGCTTTTTAGCGATAACTTGCCCTATGATGAAACAAACCCCGATCAAGGCGTCTTTTATAGCGCTTCTTATTCGCCCATTTTCCAACGCTTTGTTGAAGCTAATAGGCTAGATATTACCCCCCCCCCCGAAAATGATCAAAGTCATCAAAATCATAGATCGCTTGAAGAAATCCAAAAAAAGATCTTAGATGAATTTAACCTTAAAGACACCGACACCCTAGAAAGCCCCAAAGACACCCCCACAAACTCCCTTTTAACTTCGTTTTGCTCTCACAAAAGGCTTTGCTTTATCCTAAAATACGGCATTAGTTTCTTAAAAGAAAAATCAGAGTTTAAAAAACACCTTTGGCGTTACGCGCAAATGTTTGCGAGCTTGAATGTTTTAAAAGAATTGCAAAAGCATTATGAAAGCAACCCAAAAGACCCCCTAAAAGGCATCATTTGGCACACGCAAGGCAGCGGTAAAACCGCCTTAACCTACCATTTAACCAAACTCATCAGAGACTTTTTTAGCCAATCCAACCTAAACAAAAAGACTAAATTTTATTTTATTGTGGACAGGTTGGATTTATTAGAGCAAGCCAAAAACGAGTTTTTAAAAAGAGGCCTTTGTGTGCATGAGGCAGAAAATAAAGAGGATTTGAGCCAAAAATTAAAAAACTCTAGAGTGTTTGAAGGCCCTCAAGGGAATGATGAAATCATCGTTGTGAATATCCAGAAATTCAAATCCCCTAATGAAGAAAAAGCCCCCAATGAAGACCCCTCTAGCGCTCCTAAAGAAATTATTTCTAAAACAGAATTACAAGAAGCGACAAAAGATAACCACGATTTACAAAGGGTGTTTATCATAGATGAAGCCCACAGAAGCTATGATCCTAAAGGTTGCTTTTACGCTAATTTGATAGAATGCGACAAGACAGCGGTAAAAATCGCCCTCACAGGCACGCCCCTATTAGAAGACAACGCGCAAGATAAAGCCACTAAAAAAACTTTTGGCAACTACTTGCACACCTATTCTTATGCAGAATCCATTAAAGACAGACACACCCTAAAACTCCAATTAGAAATCATTGAAAAGAGCTACAAAGAAAAATTACAAGCAATCTATCGCCTTTTACAAGAAAGCATCACTATTGAAGACATAGAGGTTAAAAAAGAATTTATTTTTAATGATAAGAAATACATTAAAGAAATGCTCTATTATATCATCAGAGATTTATTGAATTTCAGGCGTGTAAATAATGATGAAAATTTAAAGGCTATGATGGTTTGTTTTTCAAGCACACAAGCCAAGTTAGCCAATTTGCTTTTTAATGAAGTCCAAGAAAAAGTCTTACAAGAAAACCCTAATTTAAAAATTTTAAAAAAACTCCAATCCAGCCTCATTTTGCATGACGAACAAGAAGTCAAAGAAAAGATTTATTCTTTCAAACATAAAGATACGGATATAGTCTTTGTGTTTAACATGCTTTTAACCGGCTTTGATTTACCCAGTCTCAAACGCCTTTATATCCACAGAGAATTAAAAGATCACAATTTGCTCCAAGCCCTGGCCAGAGTGAATCGCTCCTATAAAAACATGTCTTTTGGCTACCTTATAGATTTTGTAGGCATTAAAGAAAATTATGACAAAACGACTGATGATTATTTGAAAGAGTTAAACCAATTCAATCAAAGCGATTCTAATATCAAAGACAATCTCAAAGACATGTTTGCGGATCGCAATATTTTAGAAAAAGACATTAAAAACGCTTATGATGATCTTTTTGATTACCCCATTGATGATATAGAGGCCATGACTAGTGCCATTGTCAATATCAGCAAAATGAACGATCTTTTAAAAGTTTCACACGCCATTAACACGCTCAAAGAGCGCTACAATTTAATCCGCACTTCTAACGATGAAAAAATCCTTTCTTTAAAAGAAAAAATTGATATTGAAAAGATCAGCAAAATCTCTTCAATGCTTGGCAAAAAAGCCAAACAACTCCATGCGTTAAAAAATATCAATGAGCCTAAAAACCCAAACGATTTAATCATCTTAGAAGACCTCATCGCTCTTTTAGACTTTAAAATAGAGTTTAAAGAAAGAAAAGAATTACGCTTCAAAGAAAAAGAAGAAATTAGCGCCAAATACAAGCAAGCTAAAGAGATGTTAGAAAAAATCCCGGACAAACAAGATAAAGAAGTTCAAAAGATTTCTAAAGAGCTTTCAAAACTGCTCCAAGAACCCCTAACCAATCATAATTTTGATGGAATTTCTCATTCTTATAGCGTAATCATTTCACAACTAAAACAACATAAGGAGCAAACCACCAACCTATTAAATAAATACAATAATGATCGAGCTTATGTGATCACGCATAAGCGCCTTCATGATCGCTTTATGGAAGAAAGCATTTCTAAGGGAATTTTCACGCTTTTAAGCGCGCTTAAAAAAGCTCTTGATGAGCGTATTTTTAAGCGTCAAGAAATCTTAAACGAAGAAACCACCCTAAAAACTGCCATAAAAGTAGAATTAAGGGACGCTTTCAACAAAAACCCCTCCTTAAAAGATTTACAAAAAGAAAAAGAGTTTATCGTTCAAACCTTGTTTAACGAACTCAGGCAAAACCACCATCAAGGAAATTTGAATGCCTAATAACGCTTTATTACAAATCAAACAAGACACCCTAAGCCTCATTGATGATTTAAAAGTCATTTGCAAGGATGCTGGTTTAGCGGGCGACGGCAACGGATACAAGATCATCACGCAATGCTTTTTGTATAAATTCTTATGCGATAAGTTTGAATTCTTTTTTGAACAAGAATTCCCCAACAAAACGATACGAGATTACAAAGATTTTAAAAAGGAAGAAAAAGAAGATTTTTTTCTCACCTTAAGCGATAATAAACTCCCCAAACTCGCTTATGATGAGCTTTTAAACTATCTTTTTGAAAAACATTTTTACGATAACGATTTACACCTAAAGCTAGATGCTATTTTCAATCGCATTTCTAGCAATAATGCCGAGCTTTTTAACACCAAAAGCACGGATAAAACCACTATCGCCTTATTTGAAAGCGTCTCACAATACATTAATGAAGGGTCTAAAAGGGCTAATTTTACAAGATCTTTATTAGACAAACTCAAAAATTTTAATTTCAAACAAGCTTTTTTAAACTTACAAAACCAACAAGGCTATGACTTTTTCGCCCCCATTTTTGAATACTTAATCAAAGATTACAATAATAACAACGGAGAGACATACGCCGAATACTACACCCCTTTAAGCATCGCTAGCATCATTGCTAAACTTTTAGTGATCGAACCCACTCAAAGCGTCAAAATCTATGATCCAAGCGCTGGCACAGGAACGCTTTTAATGGCATTAGCCCACCAAATAGGCACCGATTCTTGCACCCTTTATGCCCAAGACATTTCGCAAAAATCCTTAAGAATGCTCAAACTTAACCTCATTTTAAACGACTTGACCCACTCTTTAAGATACGCCATTGAGGGAAACACCTTGACTAACCCCTACCATTCTAAAGACGATCGTGGGAATGAAATCAAAATGGATTTCATCGTGAGTAACCCCCCTTTCAAGCTGGATTTTTCCAACGAGCATGCCGAGATTTCGCAAAACAAAAACGATTTTTTCTTAGGCGTGCCTAATATCCCTAAAAACGATAAAAGCAAAATGCCCATTTACACGCTCTTTTTCCAGCATTGCTTAAACATGCTCAGTCCAAAGGGTAAGGGGGCTATAGTCGTGCCAACCGGATTCATCAGCGCTAAAAGCGGGATAGAAAATAAGATTATCCGGCATTTAGTGGATGAAAGGCTCGTTTATGGGGTGATTTGCATGCCCAGTCAGGTTTTTGCCAACACCGGCACTAATGTGAGCATCATCTTTTTTCAAAAAACGCCAAGCGCAAAGGAAGTCATTTTGATTGACGCTTCCAAACTCGGCGAAGAATACACCGAAAACAAAAACAAAAAAACGCGCTTAAGGACAAGCGATATGGATTTGATTTTAGAAACTTTTCAAAAGAAAGCCCCAAAATCGGATTTTTGCGCTCTGGTTTCTTTTGATGAAATCACAGAAAAAAATTATTCTCTAAACCCCGGGCAGTATTTCACTATAGAATACACAAGCGAAACAATCAGCCAAGCGGAGTTTGAAAACTTGATGCAACAGTATTCAAGCGAACTAGCAAGCCTTTTTGATGAAAGCCAGAGCTTGCAACAAGAAATTTTAGAAACTTTAAAAGGGGTTAGGTTTGAGTGAGTGGCAAACATTTTGTTTAAAAGATTTAGGAAAAATAGTCGGCGGCGCTACCCCACCTACCAATAACCCCAAAAATTATGGCAATAAAATTGCTTGGATTACCCCTAAAGATTTATCCACTTTACAAGGGCGTTACATTAAAAAAGGCAGCCGCAGCATTTCACGCTTAGGGTTTAAATCATGTTCTTGTGTGTTACTCCCAAAACATGCCATTTTATTTTCTTCAAGAGCTCCTATAGGTTATGTGGCAATTGCTGAAAAAAGGCTATGCACCAATCAAGATTTTAAAAGCATTATCCCTAACAAAAAAATTTATTTTGAATTTTTATATTACTTATTAAAATACCATAAAAACAATTTTATAAACATGGGCGAAGGAACTACCATTAAAGGAATTTATAATATTGCGTTAGGACTATTCCAAGTTAAGATACCCCCCACTTATTACGAACAACAAAAAATCGCCCGCACGCTTTCTGTCTTGGATCAAAAAATAGAGAACAACCATAAAATCAATGAGCTTTTACACAAAATCCTAGAGCTTCTTTATGAGTAATACTTCGTTCGTTTTGATTTTTTAGATGAAAACAACAAGCCCTATCAAACTAGCGGCGGGAAAATGAAATTCTCTAAAGAATTAAACCGCCTTATCCCCAACGATTTTGAAGTTAAAACGCTAGGGGAACTAGTGGATATTTTCAGCGGTTATTCTTTTCAATCAAATACATACAGCAACAACAAAAATGATTATATTTTAATCACAAATAAAAATGTTCAACATTCATTAGTTGATTTAAGTATTACAACTAACCTTTTATTTTTACCGAAAAAACTCCCCAAATATTGCCTATTAGAGCCAACAAATATTTTAATCACATTAACAGGACATATTGGACGCTGTGCCTTAGTGTTTTCAAAAAATTGTATTTTAAATCAGCGTGTCGGCGTAGTTTTACCAAAAGAAAAAGAGCTAAACCCCTTTTATTATTCTTTGATAAGAAATCCTCTATTCTCAGCCATACTGCAGAGAAACGCTATAGGATCATCTCAACAAAATTTAAGCCCTATTGACACCTTAAAAATTCAAATCCCTTTCAACCATAAAATAATCAAGCAATACTCAAAAACATGCGAAAATATCATTAAATTACTTGTATCCAACATGCAATCAACCCAAACCCTAACCGCGCTCAGAGACTTCCTACTCCCCCTACTTTTAAAGCAACAAGTCAAACCTAAATAAAAAATCTTATAGTAAAACTCATTTCCTTAAGGGGATAGGGGGTATTTTGCGATAATACCCCCTTAACCCCCTTAATAAACCCCCTAACCCCCAAGACCGCTTTTTCAATAAGCTATCACTTGACTAGCGTCAAGCTCTTTTATATTTTTATTTTAAAAAATGCCTTTGAGCATTTTTTAGGTTTTTGTGTCTAACCTACAACAAATAAAAACCAAAAATAAGCAACAACTAAGAAAACTTATATTAAAATACCCCTTTTTGATTGCGGAGTATGGCGCAGCCTGATTAGCGCGCACCCTTGGGGTGGGTGAGGTCGTGGGTTTGAATCCCGCTACTCCGACCATGACTTTTTAAAAAAGCTTCAATCATTATCATTTCATTATATAATCACACCAAACAAAATCAATTTTTAAACATGATGATTTAAAGGATTTTTATTGAATCGTTTCTTTAACCGAGAGCTTTCATGGTTAGCTTTTAACACAAGGGTTTTAAACGAAGCCAAAGATGAGAGCTTGCCTTTATTAGAGCGCTTGAAATTTTTAGCCATTTATGACACGAATTTAGACGAATTTTACATGATAAGAGTGGCAGGGCTTAAACAACTCTATGAGCATAAAATCGCCTCTAAAGGCATTGATGGCGCAAGCCCTGAAGAGCAACTAGAAAAAATCAAGCATTATTTAGCGCATGAAATTGAAGAAAGGGAATTAGAATTCCAAAAAATCCAAGCCCTACTCTTTAAAAAAGGGCTTTGTATCACCCCCTATAATGAATTGAATTTAGAGCAAAAGGCTAAGGCTAAAACCTATTTTAAAGAGCAGCTTTATGCGTTAGTTTTGCCTTTTAAGTTGGATTCTTCGCACACTTTCCCGCCTTTAGCGAATTTGACTTTCGCGCTTTTTGCCCGCATTAAAGACAAAGAAACCCAAACCATCTCCCATGCACTCATCAAACTCCCCTCTTTTATCTTCCGTTTTGTGGAGCTAGAAAAGGGCTTGTTTGTGTTAGCTGAAGAAATCGTAGAAGCGCATTTAGAAGAATTGTTTTTAGAGCATGAGATTTTAGATTGCATGGCGTTTAGGGTAACTTGCGATGCGGATATTGCTATCACTGAAGATGAAGCGCATGATTATGCGGATTTGATGAGTAAGAGTTTGAGGAAACGAAATCAAGGCGAAATCGTACGCTTGCAAACCCAAAAAGGGAGTCAAGAGCTTTTAAAAACCCTTTTAGCGTCTTTAAGGAGTTTTCAAACCCACTCTTACAAAAAGCACAAACTCACCGGCATGCATGCCTATAAAAGTGCGATCATGCTCAATTTAGGGGATTTGTGGGAGTTAGTCAATCATAGCGATTTTAAAGCGCTCAAATCGCCCAATTTCACGCCCAAAATCCACCCTCATTTCAATGAAAACGATCTTTTCAAATCCATAGAAAAACAAGATCTGTTGCTGTTCCATCCTTATGAAAGTTTTGAGCCTGTGATCGATTTAATAGAGCAAGCCGCTAATGATCCGACCACCCTTTCTATCAAAATGACGCTTTATCGTGTGGGCAAGCATTCCCCCATTGTCAAAGCCTTGATTGAAGCGGCGAGCAAGATTCAAGTGAGCGTTTTAGTGGAATTAAAAGCGCGCTTTGATGAAGAAAGCAATCTGCACTGGGCAAAAGCTTTAGAAAGAGCGGGCGCGTTAGTCGTTTATGGCGTTTTCAAGCTCAAAGTGCATGCTAAAATGCTCGTGATCACCAAAAAAGCAGACAACCAATTACGCCATTTCACCCATTTAAGCACGGGCAATTACAACCCTTTGAGCGCTAAAATCTATACCGATGTGAGTTTTTTTAGCGCTAAAAATGAAATCGCTAACGACATTATCAAGCTTTTCCATTCCTTGCTGACGAGCAGTGCGACTAGTAACGCATTAGAAACGCTTTTCATGGCGCCCAAACAGATCAAGCCTAAAATCATTGAACTCATTCAAAACGAAATGAATCACAAGCAAGAAGGCTATATCATTTTAAAAGCCAACGCCCTAGTGGATAGCGAAATCATTGAATGGCTCTATAAAGCCTCTCAAAAAGGGGTTAAAATTGATCTCATTATCAGAGGGATTTGCTGTTTAAAGCCCCAAGTCAAGGGTTTGAGCGAAAATATCAGGGTGTATTCTATCGTGGGGAAATATTTAGAACATGCACGCATTTATTATTTTAAACATGAAAATATTTATTTTTCTAGCGCGGATTTAATGCCCAGAAATTTAGAAAGGCGCGTGGAATTGCTCATTCCCGCCACAAACCCAAAGATCGCCAATAAATTGTTGCACATTTTAGAAATCCAATTAAAAGACACTTTAAAACGCTACGAGTTAGATTCTAAAGGCCGTTACGCTAAAGTTTCAAACCCTAACGATCCTTTAAATTCACAAGATTATTTTGAAAAACACGCCCTTAAAACCTTTTAAAGGGTTATCGTTCAAATCATAAAAGATAAGGATTGAAATGCTTTATTCATTGTGTAAAAAATATCTTTTTAGCCTGGACGCTGAAGACGCGCACGAAAAAGTTTGTCAAATTTTAAAAATGCTTTCTAGATCGAGCTTTTTGTGTAGTTTAATCCATTCTCAATGGGGTTATAAAAACCCAAAGCTTGAAAATGAAATTTTAGGCTTGCATTTCCCTAACCCCTTAGGCTTAGCCGCCGGCTTTGATAAAAACGCTTCCATGCTCAGAGCGTTAAGCGCTTTTGGGTTTGGCTATTTAGAAGCAGGCACATTGACTAATATTGCGCAAAGCGGGAATGAAAGACCAAGGCTTTTCAGGCACATTGAAGAAGAGTCCTTGCAAAATACGATGGGGTTCAATAATTACGGGGCGATTTTGGGGGTAAGAGCGTTTAAGCGCTTCGCCCCTTATAAAACCCCTGTTGGCATCAATTTAGGCAAAAACAAACACATAGAACAAGTGCATGCCTTAGAAGATTACAAGGCGGTTTTAAATCAATGTTTAAACATTGGCGATTATTACACTTTCAACCTTTCTTCGCCTAACACCCCTAATTTAAGGGATTTACAAAATAAAGCGTTTGTGAATGAGCTTTTTTGCATGGCTAAAGAAATGACCCATAAGCCTTTATTTTTAAAAATCGCCCCGGATTTAGAAACAGATGACATGCTAGAAATCGTCAATAGCGCTATTGGAGCGGGAGCACATGGCATTATTGCGACTAACACGACCATTGATAAAAGCCTGGTGTTCGCTCCTAAAGAAATGGGGGGCTTGAGCGGGAAATGCTTGACTAAAAAAAGCCGTGAAATCTTTAAAGAATTAGCTAAAGCTTTTTTTAATAGAAGCGTTCTTGTTTCTGTGGGGGGGATTAGCGATGCCAAAGAAGCTTATGAAAGGATTAAAATGGGAGCGAGTCTGTTACAAATTTATAGCGCTTTTATTTACAATGGGCCAAATTTATGCCAAAATATTCTTAAAGATTTGGTAAAATTACTCCAAAAAGATGGATTTTTGAGCGTTAAAGAGGCTATAGGAGCGGATTTAAGATGAAATATTTTTCTGTTAAAAGACTTTTGAGGCTTAGTTCTGTCTTGTTAGTCACTTTAGGAGCGAACATGCACGCACAATCTTACTTACCCAAACATGAGAGCGTTACCTTAAAAAACGGGTTGCAAGTCGTAAGCGTCCCCTTAGAAAATAAAACCGGGGTTATAGAAGTGGATGTGCTTTATAAAGTCGGCTCTAGAAACGAAGTCATGGGCAAGAGCGGAATCGCTCACATGTTAGAGCATTTGAATTTTAAAAGCACCAAAAACCTTAAAGCCGGCGAATTTGATAAAATCGTTAAGCGTTTTGGGGGCGTGAGTAACGCTTCCACGAGCTTTGATATTACGCGCTACTTCATTAAAACCAGTCAGGCTAACTTGGATAAGTCTTTAGAATTGTTCGCTGAAACCATGGGTTCTTTGAATTTAAAAGAAGATGAGTTTTTGCCTGAGCGTCAAGTGGTCGCTGAAGAAAGGCGATGGCGCACCGATAATTCCCCTATCGGCATGCTTTATTTCCGCTTTTTTAACACCGCTTATGTCTATCACCCCTACCATTGGACGCCCATTGGTTTTATGGACGATATTCAAAACTGGACTTTAAAAGATATTAAAAAATTCCATTCGCTCTATTATCAGCCTAAAAACGCTATTATTTTAGTGGTGGGCGATATCAATTCCCAAAAGGTTTTTGAATTGAGTAAAAAGCATTTTGAATCCTTAAAAAACCTTGATGAAAAAGCTATCCCCACCCCTTACATGAAAGAGCCTAAGCAAGATGGGGCGAGAACGGCAGTCGTGCATAAAGATGGGGTCCATTTAGAATGGGTAGCGTTAGGGTATAAAGTGCCTGCTTTCAAGCATAAAGAT
The DNA here is from genome assembly GCF_003637685.1 of Helicobacter pylori. Lineage (GTDB taxonomy): Bacteria > Campylobacterota > Campylobacteria > Campylobacterales > Helicobacteraceae > Helicobacter > Helicobacter pylori_CJ. The sequence goes on from NZ_MVWW01000005.1 coordinate 23,608, forward strand.
CAAGTCGCTTTAGACGCTTTGAGTAGGCTTTTAGGCGAAGGTAAAAGCTCGTGGTTACAGAGCGAATTAGTGGATAAAAAACGCCTGGCTTCTCAAGCTTTCTCGCACAACATGCAATTACAAGATGAAAGCGTGTTTTTATTCATTGCGGGGGGTAACCCTAATGTCAAAGCCGAAGCCTTACAAAAAGAAATCGTAGCACTTTTAGAAAAACTGAAAAAAGGCGAAATCACTCAAGCGGAATTAGACAAGCTCAAAATCAATCAAAAAGCTGATTTTATTTCTAATTTAGAAAGTTCTAGCGATGTGGCGGGGCTTTTTGCGGACTATTTAGTGCAAAACGATATTCAAGGCTTGACCGATTATCAGCAACAATTTTTGGATTTGAAAGTGAGCGATTTGGTGCGTGTGGCTAATGAATATTTTAAAGACACCCAATCAACCACCGTGTTTTTGAAACCTTAAAAGAGCCTTACAGCATGCAATTTCATTCATCTAGTGCGTTAATTACGCCTTTTAAAAAAGATTTGAGCGTTGATGAGGCCGCTTATGAATCCTTGATCAAGCGCCAAATTTTTCATGGCATGGACGCATGCGTTCCTGTTGGCACGACAGGAGAATCCGCCACGCTCACCCACAAAGAGCATATGCGTTGCATTGAAATCGCCATAGAGACTTGCAAAAACACTAAAACGCCTTCCAATTCACGCATGAAAGTGTTAGCCGGCGTGGGCAGTAACGCTACGAGCGAGTCCCTTTCTTTAGCAAAGTTCGCTCAAAAAATCGGCGCGGATGCGATTTTATGCGTAAGCCCCTATTATAACCGCCCCACGCAACAAGGCTTGTTTGAGCATTATAAAACCATCGCTCAATCGGTGGAAATCCCTGTCATGCTTTATGATGTGCCAAGCCGCACAGGCGTGTCTATTGAAGTTCCAACCGCTCTCAAACTCTTTAGAGAAGTCCCTAACATTAAAGCCATTAAGGAAGCGTCTGGCTCTTTGAAAAGAGTAACAGAATTGCATTATTATGAAAAAGATTTTAAAATTTTTAGTGGGGAAGATTCGCTCAACCACTCTATCATGTTTTCAGGGGGGTGCGGCGTGATTTCAGTGACCGGTAATTTAATGCCTAATTTGATTTCACAAATGGTCAATTGCGCGCTCAAACTTGAATACCAACAAGCCCTAGAAATCCAAAATAAGCTTTTTCATTTGCATCAAGCCCTTTTTGTAGAAACGAATCCTATCCCTATTAAAATGGCCATGCATTTAGCCGGCTTGATTGAAAACCCAAGCTACAGACTGCCTTTAGTAGCCCCAAGCAAAGAAACGATCAAACTTTTAGAAAAAACTTTACAACAATATGAGGTAATTGCATGAATCATTCCAATCACATGAAAAATAAAACCCTAGTGATTAGTGGCGCGACGAGAGGGATTGGCAAGGCGATATTGTATCGTTTCGCTCAAAGCGGCGTGAATATCGCTTTCACTTACAATAAAAATGTTGAAGAAGCCAACAAAATTATAGAAGATGTGGAGCAAAAATATTCCATTAAAGCCAAAGCCTACCCCCTTAATGTTTTAGAGCCTGAGCAATACACAGAGCTTTTTAAGCAAATTGACGCGGATTTTGACAGAGTGGATTTTTTTATTTCTAACGCTATTATTTATGGGCGCTCTGTCGTGGGCGGATTTGCGCCGTTTATGCGATTAAAACCTAAAGGGTTAAACAACATTTACACAGCCACCGTGTTAGCGTTTGTGGTAGGGGCTCAAGAAGCGGCAAAACGCATGCAAAAAATAGGCGGTGGGGCGATCGTGAGCTTAAGTTCTACTGGGAATCTGGTCTATATGCCCAATTATGCTGGGCATGGCAATTCTAAAAACGCCGTAGAAACCATGGTCAAATACGCTGCCGTGGATTTAGGCGAATTTAACATTAGAGTGAATGCGGTTAGTGGCGGGCCTATTGATACGGACGCTTTGAAAGCCTTCCCTGATTATGTGGAGATTAAAGAAAAAGTAGAAGAGCAATCGCCCCTAAAACGCATGGGCAATCCTAACGATCTAGCCGGAGCGGCTTATTTTTTATGCGATGAGACCCAAAGCGGTTGGCTTACAGGGCAAACGATCGTTGTGGATGGCGGGACTACTTTTAAATAAAGATTTTTCTTGCAAAATATTATTCACATCCACCACAGCAAAGAGTTGCAATTCATTAAAAAATGCTTGTTGGGCTATTTTTTCGCCCCTTTGTGTGGGGCTATCCTTTTGGTTTTTTCTATCGCTTTAAGCGGTGCGAAACCGCTCCAAGTTTCTAATCTCTTTAATAGTCAATCGGCTTATATCGTCTTACTATCTCTTTTTTTGTGCGCGCTTGGGTTCATTGCCGGAGCGGTTGGTTTTTATAAGCTTTCTAAAATCACACGCCATCTGAGTTTTTTTGAAAATTTTGCTTTCAGTTTTTTGGCGGTGATTTTATGCGCTATTTTAGGCTATCTTATCCCTAACGCCAGTAACGCCCTTTCACTAATCGGTAATGGTGTTTCTATTTTTTATTTGCACAAACTCTATAGAGAATTGAGCCTTTACACGCAAGAAAGATTTTTTTTAAGCGGGTTTAGGTTATTGCTTTTTAGTTTCATGCTGGCTCTTTTAGGGGTTTTAGTGCAAGCTTTAGTTATCATTTTTTTAACGATCGCTGTGATTTTAATGTGTGTGGCGCTTGGCTTTTTGGGGCGTGCGTTTTTGAATTTTTCACAAGTCTTTTTGAAAGCATGAAAGTTTTAAAACTCCTGCCTAATTTTTTGACGATTTTACGCATTGTCTTATCCTTGTTTTTATTGTTTTTATTGTTAAACACACGCACTTATTTTAGTTTTTTAACCCTCTTTCACATCAACATGATCTCTTCATTGGTTTTTTTGTTTGCCGCGCTCACGGATTTATTGGACGGCTATATCGCCAGAAGCTATAAAGCCAAATCGCGCTTTGGGGAAATCTTTGATCCTTTAGCGGATAAAATCCTTATTTTGAGCGCGTTTTTAGGGCTAGTTTATTTGGATCGTGTGAATGCGTGGATCCCGTTTGTGATTTTAGGGCGCGAATTTTTTATTTCAGGGCTTAGAGTCTTAGCCGCTAATGAAAAAAAGGATATTCCTGTCAATGCGTTAGGCAAGTATAAAACCGTTTCTCAAGTCGTGGCGATTGGCGCTTTATTAGCCAATTTAACTTACTCCTATGCGCTTGTGGCTATAGCGGTTTTTTTAACCCTTTATTCGGGGATAGATTACACGATTAAATATTATAAATCTTAATGTTTTAAAAGGAGTTTTTAGCGTTCTTTAAAAAAATACCTTAAAAATCCGCTCTCATCAAATATTGACAAACATTAACTTTAGCATTCTTTCGTTTTTTTAAAGTTTTATTTTCAATATTCAATTAAAAAAAATCATTTTATTTTATTTTTGTTATAATTCAAGCTATTTTTATTTTCAATCTAAGGAGGTGTCGCATGGACAATCAAAAGATAACGCATCAAAATACCACGCAAAAACAAGGCGAGCTTAAAAGAGACATGAAAATGCGCCATCTCTTAATGATTGCATTTGGAGGAGCGATCGGCACAGGGCTTTTTGTAGGCACTGGGGGTAATATTGCGAACGCTGGTCCTTTAGGGACCTTGATCGCTTATGGTTTTGGAGGGCTTGTGGTTTATTGTATCATGCTCTCTTTAGGCGAATTGGCTAGCGTTTATCCCACTACGGGAAGCTTTGGGGATTATGCGGCTAAATTCATAGGCCCTGGCACAGGCTATATGGTTTTTTGGATGTATTGGCTTGGCTGGGTGATCACGGTTGCGTTAGAATATATTGCTATAGGCATGCTCATGCAACGCTGGTTTGTAAATATTCCTATCCATTATTGGGTCATTTCATGCATTGCGTTGGTTTTTTTATTGAACTTTTTTTCGGTTAAAATTTTTGCCGAGGGCGAGTTTTTCTTTAGCCTGATTAAGGTTTTAGCGGTGATCGCTTTTATAGGCATTGGCGTAATTGGGATCATCTATCAAATCTACTTGCATGGGTTTAGTTCTATTTTTGATAACTTCCATTTTGGCGATAGGGGGTTTTTCCCTAACGGGAGTGCGGCGGTTTTTAGCGCGATGCTCGCTGTTATTTTTGCTTTCACTGGCACAGAAGTCATTGGGGTGGCTGTAGGAGAGACTAAAAACGCTAGCGAAGTGATGCCCAAAGCGATTAAAGCGACTTTGTGGCGGATTGTCTTTTTCTTTTTAGGCTCTGTGTTTGTCATTTCTGTTTTTTTACCCATGAGCGATTCTTCTATCGCACAAAGCCCTTTTGTGAGCGTTTTAGAACGCATCAACTTGCCCTTTATTGGCATGGGTATCCCTTATGTGGCTGATATAATGAACGCTGTTATCATTACGGCGATGTTTTCTACCGCTAATTCAGGGCTTTATGGAGCGAGCCGCATGATTTATGGGCTGTCCAAACAAAAGATGTTTTTTAAAGTTTTTTCCCAACTCAACCGACAAGGCACGCCCACTTATGCGATGTTTTTTTCCCTTTCTTTTTCTCTTATAGGGCTTTTAGTCCAAATTTATGCGAAAGAAAATGTCGTGGAAGCTTTGATTAATGTGATCAGTTTCACGGTGATTATTGTGTGGGTTAGCGTGTCCATTTCGCAATATTCTTTCCGCAAGCAATACTTAAAAGCTGGGCATTCTTTAGAGGATTTGCCTTATAAAGCCCCCTTTCTGCCCTTTTTGCAACTCATAGGGATCACGGGGTGTGTTATCGGCGTGATTGGTTCGGCTATGGATAAGGATCAACGCATCGGGATGATTTTAACGATTGTTTTTGCTGTTGTGTGTTACATTGGATACTATTTTACACAAAAAGCTAATGAAAATAACAAAAAAGATTTGATATAATCTTTTTTTAATTTTGAAATTGACATCAATCAAGGAAGTAACCATGATGAAAAAAACCCTTTTTATCTCTTTGGCTTTAGCGTTAAGCTTGAATGCGGGCAATATCCAAATCCAAAACATGCCCAAAGTGAAAGAGCGAATAAGCGTCCCCTCTAAAGAGGATACGATCTATTCTTACCACGATTCTATTAAGGATTCTATTAAGGCGGTGGTGAATATCTCTACTGAAAAGAAGATTAAAAACAATTTTATGGGTAGTGGTATGTTTAACGACCCCTTTTTCCAACAATTTTTTGGGGATTTGGGCGGCATGATCCCTAAAGAAAGAATGGAAAGGGCTTTAGGCAGCGGTGTCATCATTTCTAAAGATGGCTATATCGTGACCAATAACCATGTGATTGATGGCGCGGACAAGATTAAAGTAACCATTCCAGGGAGCAATAAAGAGTATTCCGCTACTTTAGTAGGCACGGATTCTGAAAGCGATTTAGCCGTGATTCGCATCACTAAAGACAACTTGCCCACGATCAAATTCTCTGATTCTAATGATATTTTAGTGGGCGATTTGGTTTTTGCGATTGGTAACCCTTTTGGCGTGGGTGAAAGCGTTACGCAAGGCATTGTTTCAGCGCTCAATAAAAGCGGGATCGGGATCAACAGCTATGAAAATTTCATTCAAACAGACGCTTCCATCAATCCTGGAAATTCCGGCGGCGCTTTGATTGACAGCCGTGGAGGGTTAGTGGGGATCAATACCGCTATCATTTCTAAGACCGGGGGCAACCACGGCATTGGCTTTGCCATCCCTTCTAACATGGTTAAGGATATTGTAACCCAACTCATCAAAACCGGTAAGATTGAAAGAGGTTACTTGGGCGTGGGCTTGCAAGATTTGAGCGGCGATTTGCAAAATTCTTACGACAATAAAGAAGGAGCGGTGGTCATTAGCGTAGAAAAAGACTCTCCGGCTAAAAAAGCAGGGATTTTGGTGTGGGATTTGATCACTGAAGTCAATGGGAAAAAGGTTAAAAACACGAACGAATTGAGAAATCTAATCGGCTCCATGCTACCCAATCAAAGAGTAACCTTAAAAGTCATTAGAGACAAAAAAGAACGCGCTTTCACCCTCACTCTAGCTGAAAGGAAAAACCCTAACAAAAAAGAAACCATTTCTGCTCAAAACGGCGCACAAGGCCAATTGAACGGGCTTCAAGTGGAAGATTTAACCCAAAAAACCAAAAGGTCTATGCGTTTGAGCGATGATGTTCAAGGGGTTTTAGTCTCTCAAGTGAATGAAAATTCCCCAGCAGAGCAAGCCGGCTTCAGGCAAGGCAATATCATCACAAAAATTGAAGAGATTGAAGTGAAAAGCGTTGCGGATTTTAACCATGCTTTAGAAAAGTATAAAGGCAAACCCAAACGATTCTTAGTTTTAGACTTGAATCAAGGTTATAGGATCATTTTGGTAAAATGATAGGGGTGGGTCGTTAGTCGCATGTCTTTGATTAGAGTGAATGGGGAAGCTTTTAAACTCTCTTTAGAAAGTTTAGAAGAAGACCCTTTTGAAACTAAAGAAACGCTAGAAACGCTTATCAAACAAACGAGCGTTGTTTTATTGGCTGCTGGGGAGTCTAAGCGTTTTTCTCAAACCATCAAAAAACAATGGTTACGCTCTAATCATACCCCCTTATGGCTCAGCGTTTATGAGAGCTTTAAAGAAGCCCTAGACTTTAAAGAAATTATTCTGGTTGTAAGCGGATTGGATTATATTTATATCCAACGCCATTACCCTGAAATCAAGCTTGTAAAAGGCGGGGCATCAAGGCAAGAATCCGTGCGTAACGCTTTAAAAGTAATTGATAGCGCTTACACGCTCACAAGCGATGTGGCTAGGGGTTTAGCCAATATGGAAGCGCTTAAAAGTTTGTTTTTAACCCTCCAACAAACGAGCCATTATTGCATCGCCCCTTACTTGCCTTGCTATGACACAGCAATCTATTATAACGAGACTTTAGACAGAGAGGCGATCAAACTCATTCAAACCCCGCAATTAAGCCACACCAAAACGCTCCAATCAGCCCTAAATCAAGGGGATTTTAAAGATGAAAGCAGCGCGATTTTACAAGCTTTCCCTGATCGTGTGAGTTATATTGAAGGCAGTAAAAATTTGCACAAACTCACCACGAACGATGATTTGAAACATTTCGCGCTCTTTTTCAACCCAGCAAAGGACACTTTTATCGGCATGGGCTTTGATACGCATGCGTTTGTTAAAAATAAGCCTATGGTTTTAGGGGGGGTTGTTTTGGATTGCGAGTTTGGGTTAAAGGCTCACAGCGATGGCGATGCTTTGTTGCATGCGGTTATTGATGCGATTTTAGGAGCGATTAAAGGGGGGGATATTGGCGAATGGTTCCCTGATAATGACCCCAAATACAAAAACGCCTCTTCTAAAGAGCTTTTAAAAATCGTGTTGGATTTTTCTCAAAGCATTGGGTTTGAATTGCTTGAAATGGGAGCGACTATTTTTAGCGAAATCCCTAAAATCACTCCTTACAAACCGGCGATTTTAGAGAGTTTGAGCCAACTTTTAGGTTTAGAAAAATCTCAAATCAGCTTGAAAGCCACTACAATGGAAAAAATGGGGTTCATTGGCAAACAAGAAGGGCTGTTAGTCCAAGCGCATGCGAGCATGCGTTATAAACAAAAACTTTAAACGCGATAAAAGGAAGAATTGATGAAAATCTTAATCATTGAAGATGATTTAGCGCTAGCTAGGAGTATCTCGCATAATTTGCATGATTTGGGGCATTTTTGCGAGATCATCTCTAGCATTTCAGAAGAAAATAAAGAGCCTTATGATGTGATTTTAGTTTCTTCTAAAGTTTGCACTCAAGGGCGTTGCGAACATTTTGTGCGTTATAATTCCAAGCAAATCATCATCATGATGGCTTCGCATGTCAATGAAGATGGCGTGAATAAACCCATTCAAGCGGGAGCGAGAGATTATATTCTAAAACCTTTTAAAATGGATGAATTGTTGCGTAAGATCCAATACCACAAAGCCTACCAAGAAATGACCGCTCGCTTGGGATTTTATGAAAATTACTTAGACTTTATCCATGCGGAATTGCCCTTGCCTAAAGATTTTTCTTACCGGCCGCCCTTTATCATCCACACGCCCTCTCAAGAGCTTGCGAACGCTTATTTATTGCAATACGCTAAAGAAAGGCAAATGGATTTTTCTTTTTTCTCTTTAAAGGATACCACTTGGAAAGAACTATACAAGAATAAAGACAAACTAGAACGCCCTTTTTACATCATGCATTTAGAAGAGCTTAAAAAAGACGAGCAATTGAAATTGCTAGAATTGGCCCGTTCATGCCCCATTGTTTTGTCCTATACCCATAAAGAACCCCTAGAATTTCCTAAAATTGTGAGCATTGAATGCGGCAATAAACCCCTATCTTTGTTTAGCGATAACACGACTTTCCTTTCCATTCAAGAGTATGAAAAAGAAGCCATTAGGCATTTTTCTTCTACTTGCACCGATACAGAATTGGCTAATAAGCTTGGCATTAGCCGCAAAAGCCTTTGGGAAAAACGCCGGAAATATAACTTACCGCGCAAATAACAAAAAAATCCTTAAGCCCTGTTTTTTGTGGGGCGTTGATCATAAAATGTAAAAATGCCAAAAGCATTTTTGCAATCAAAAGAGCTAAAACAAGCGGTGATCTCTTAAAATTTAGCGTATTTAATGAGAATAGAGCTAATTATTATTAAAATAACTTATTATTTGCTATATATTTACTATAATAGTTTAACTTTTGAAAAGAGAAATTCAACTTAAGGATTAACCATTAGACAAGCGTTTAACAAAACAAGATTCATGCATTCAAGAACTCTTTTACTAGACATTGATTGCGTTATCCCTAATATTGTTAGGCGTTTGCTCTCTAATAAAACGCTCCCCAAAAGATTCGCCGCTTACAGCTTGCAAGAAGTGGGCATTATCTTCCTTACCACTCAAATTTTATCTATCATGCGCAAGACCCGTTGCTCTAAAACGCTTTTTTTATCACTAGGGGCAGAGAGAGTTTCCGCTACCAGCTGTGCGATCATTACAAGCAAAAACGCCACCAATTTGATGAAGATTTTAGATCCCTTTTAAAAGCTCTAAAGATCGCTTTAGTGGAAAAATACCCCCTAAAAAAAGGGGCTAAAATCCAGGGCGAACATTGTTTTGAATATGAAGCCGATGATATTATCTCTTTTTACAAAAAGAAAGACCCCAACAATTATGTGATAGCCAGCATGGATAAGGATATTTTGTATTCCAATAGAGGCTCTCATTTCAACCTCAAAACGAACGCTTTTTTCAATGTGAGTCAAAAAGAGGCTCATTTTTTTGCTTATTACCAGTGCGTTGTGGGGGATAAGGGGGATAATATTAAAGGGGTTAAGGGGATTGGCGGCTTCAACTATAAAGATTTTTTAAACGAAGACGCTAAAGAACATGAATTGTGGGAGCAGATCATTCAAGCGTTCAAAATTAAAGAAGATTTGAGCGATAGCGAAGCTAAAGAAAAGGCTCTTTTAAACATGCGTTTAGTCAATATGCACCAGATGACCCACCATGGCGTGATCAAACTATGGGAGCCTGAATTTAAAAAAGCTTTTTTCCCTAAAAAACCCCAAAGACCTGATTTTAAAAGAAGCTTTTAAAACAAAAAAATTACTACTTACTTTTGGCAAGCCCTTTGCTATTGATTGTAAAAACGGCATTTTTTAAAACAAAAACTTCCCAAAAAAGACAAAAGAACTATTTCCAAGGCTTTTTCTCGTGGCTTTAGAATTATAAGCATACACATACCCACCACCCATATCAAAAGACAAACTCCTATAAGTCCAAACCCTAAAACTGCTCATTAAAGAATATTCTTGGTAATCCCCAAAAGCCACCATCGCGTCTAAACGCACCCTTTTAGTCTTAAGACCACCAAAAACATAGCCTGAAATGCTGGAGTTAGCAAAATAAATCGCTGGCACACCGGGCGCGTTGATCCCACGGCCATAGAATTTGGTTCTGTCGTTAAAAGTCCATAGATAGCCCTTATTGTTCCTTGCCGGAACGATATAAAAACCCGTTCCAAAATTAAAAATTTTGTATTTAAAAGTTTGATCGATCAAAAACAAGCCGGCATTTTTAGCGCTTGTGGCCGCATCAGTGTTGCCGTATTGATACATGCCATGCACTAGAGTGCGCGAAGTGAAACCCTTAGCTAAAGAAGCATCATACTCCAACTTACCCCCCACTTGCACTAAAACGTTTTGAGTGGGCAAAGGCAAGCGGGTGTCCGTTAAAATAAAAGGAGCGAATATCAAATTTTTATTTTTGTATTCTGCACCCAAAACAAACACTTCCCCCCCCACATACAAGCGTTTAGACACGGGATCATAAGACGCTAGAGCGTTTAGGGAAGTAGCGATCCGATTGCCTTGCTCTTTATTGATTTGATGCCCATTATAAAGCATGCTATCCATAAAAATCCCAAAATAACGCATGGAATTTTGCTTAAAAGCCACAGAGATCCCTTGAATATTACCCCCTATCCAATCAAAATCCACAAAATCGGTATTGAAACGCCCTAAAGCGATTTTAAAACGCTGGTTAGTGTATTGAAGATACGCATCAGAAACATCGCCAGCGCTCAAATAAGGTTTAACATTGTTAGGGTTACCAAAAAAATTCCCTAGACTGATGTAAAGGTTAGCCAAACGCTGTTTGTTATAAATATTCCAAGCCCCAATAGCCCCAATACCAAAGGACCACCCATTGCTATAAGAAAAATCCACCCCAAGACGCGCTAAAGCCCCCACATAGCTGTGAGGGTTTTTTTGCGCCCCTTGATTATACAATAGCCCCAGATAGCCAAAAGGTTTGACGGCGATTTCTAAAGCTTTCAAAGACAGACCATTTAAAAAAAAGATCCCTAACGCTAAATAATAATATCTTTTCTTATTTTTCTTATATTGCATTAAAAACTCATCGTGGATTTAAACTCAATATTTTAGTTAAAATTCCTTTTAATTGCGCTGAAACAGGTTTAAAATCTCAATTACCACTAAACATTATCAATAAACTTGATTGACTAACACTAAAGATTTATGATAGTATTCTAATAAAACTATTTTAAAGGTGATTCATGAGCAAGAGTTTATACCAAACTTTAAACGTGAGCGAAAACGCCAGCCAAGATGAAATCAAAAAATCCTACCGCCGTTTAGCCCGACAATACCACCCGGATTTGAATAAAACCAAAGAAGCCGAAGAGAAATTCAAAGAAATCAACGCCGCTTATGAAATTTTAAGCGACGAAGAAAAACGCCGCCAATACGATCAGTTTGGCGATAACATGTTTGGCGGGCAGAATTTCAGCGATTTTGCCAGAAGCCGTGGTCCTAGTGAAGATTTAGACGATATTTTAAGCTCTATTTTTGGGAAAGGAGGCTTTTCGCAAAGATTTTCTCAAAACTCGCAAGGCTTTTCTGGCTTTAATTTTTCCAATTTCGCCCCTGAAAATTTAGACATGACCGCCACTTTAAACGTCTCTGTTTTAGACACCCTTTTAGGCAATAAAAAACAAGTGAGCATCAATAATGAGACTTTTAGCCTTAAAATCCCTATTGGCGTAGAAGAGGGCGAAAAAATCAGGGTTCGTAACAAAGGGAAAATGGGGCGAACGGGTAGGGGCGATTTGCTCTTACAGATCCATATTGAAGAAGATGAAATGTATAGGCGCGAAAAAGACGATATTATCCAAATCTTTGATTTACCCTTAAAAACGGCTCTTTTTGGAGGGAAGGTTGAAATCGCTACTTGGCATAAAACCTTAACCCTAACCATTCCCCCCAACACCAAAGCCATGCAAAAATTCCGCATCAAAGACAAAGGGATTAAAAACAGAAAAACTTCGCATGTGGGGGATTTGTATTTGCAAGCTCGTTTGATCTTGCCTAAAACTGAAACGCTTTCTAATGAGTTGAAAGCGTTATTAGAAAAAGAATTGTAAGGAGGAATCGTGTGTGATTATGATGAACCGCTTTATTTAATCAGCGTTGTGGCTAAAATCTTAGGCGTGCACCCTCAAACCTTGCGCCAATACGAAAAAGAGGGTTTGATAGAGCCTAGCAGGACTGATGGGAAAATGCGCTTGTATTCCCAACGAGACATGGACAAAATCAAAACGATTTTACGCCTTACAAGAGATATGGGGGTTAATCTGGCGGGCGTGGATATTATTTTGCGTTTAAAAGAAAAGCTTGATGAATTAGACAACCTCAATAAAGAATTGCAAGACGCTCTGCAAAAACACTCTAAAAACACCAAAACCCCAACGAAAAATTTAAACACCCCTACGAATTTTTACGAATTGATTTTATTTAAAAAATGAGCCTGACTGCGCTTTTAAACCCCACAAGCCTAGAAGATTTTTTAGGCCAAGAGCATCTAATAGGGAAAGACGCCCCCTTATTTAAAGCCTTACAATCCAAACACTTCCCCCATGCCTTTTTCTATGGCCCTCCTGGCGTGGGTAAAACAAGCCTGGCTCAAATCATCGCTCATTCGCTAGAACGCCCCATTCTTTTGTTTAATGCGACGGATTTTAAGTTAGAAGATTTACGCCTTAAGCTTAAAAATTACCAAAACACCCTTTTAAAACCCGTTGTTTTTATTGATGAAACCCACAGATTGAATAAAACCCAACAAGAATTTTTACTCCCCATTATGCAAAAAGATCACGCTTTAATCTTAGGGGCTAGCACGCAAGATCCTCATTACAGCCTAAGCCATGCGATCCGCTCAAGAAGTTTTATTTTTGAATTAACCCCCCTAAATAAGAACGATTTAGACAAGCTTTGCGCTAAAGCTTTAGCATTGTTAAAAAAACAAATAGAGCCTGACGCTAAAACCTATCTTTTAAACAACAGCGCTGGCGATGCCAGAGCGTTATTAAACCTTTTAGATTTGAGCGCTAAAATAGAAGATCCTATCACTTTAAAAACGCTCCAATCCTTACGGCCCCATAGCCTAAATGACGGATCTTATAGCGATGATACGCATTATAACCTCACTAGCGCGTTAATCAAATCTTTAAGAGGGAGCGATGAAAACGCCTCCATCTATTATCTGGCGCGCTTGATTGCTGGCGGGGAAAACCCGGAATTTATCGCTAGAAGGCTGGTGATTTTTGCGAGCGAAGATATTGGTAACGCTAACCCAAACGCCCTTAATTTAGCCGCTTCTTGCTTGTTTTCAGTCAAACAAATCGGCTACCCTGAAGCGCGCATTATTTTAAGCCAGTGCGTGATTTATCTGGCTTGTTCGCCCAAGTCTAACACGGCTTATAGAGCGATCAATCAGGCTTTGGATTGCGTTCAAAAAGGCTCACTCTACCCCATTCCTAAACACCTATTGCCTAACGCTAAAGACTACCTTTACCCGCATGATTATAACGGCTATGTCAAACAAGATTATTTGGAAAAACCTTTGAATTTGGTTTCTTCTCAAGGCATAGGGTTTGAAAAAACCCTTTTAGAATGGCTTGATAAAATAAGAAATTGATCTTATAAGTTACATTAAAATGCGACAATAGTAATAAAAAATCAATATTTTTTGATTAAATTAAAATAATAATGAGTTTTATCTATGGTTCATCGCATTATTATTGTATAATAATACTTCAATTATGAAAATCATTTTACAAAACAAGGAAGAAATTGAACATGAAAAGATTAGAAACTCTAGAATCTATTTTAGAGCGCTTGAGGATGTCTATCAAAAAAAACGGACTCAAAAATTCAAAGCAAAGAGAAGAAGTGGTGAGCGTTTTGTATCGCAGCGGCACACACTTAAGCCCTGAAGAAATCACGCATTCTATCCGCCAAAAGGACAAAAACACCAGCATTTCTTCAGTCTATCGCATTTTGAATTTCTTAGAAAAAGAAAATTTTATCTGCGTTTTAGAGACTTCAAAAAGCGGCCGGCGTTATGAAATTGCGGCTAAAGAACACCATGATCACATCATTTGTTTGCATTGCGGTAAGATCATTGAATTTGCAGACCCTGAAATTGAACACCGCCAGAACGAAGTCGTTAAAAAATATCAAGCCAAGCTGATTAGCCATGACATGAAAATGTTTGTGTGGTGTAAAGAATGCCAAGAGAGTGAATATTAAAAGATTTTAAAAAAGCTAGCTTAAATAGGGCTATCTTTAATGGTTTTAAGGACTTCATCCAGGTTAAAACGCTTGAGTTTTAGATTTTTGATTTCTTTATCGCTCAAGCGTTTCCAAGTGAAAGTCTTGCCCACATACCCCCATCTATCATAGCTTGAAGTGAATTCTAAATCCCCATTTGAATTTTGAGTAACCCTTACATAGTAGGTCTTGCCGTCATAAAAATTATACGCTTTACCGCCTTTATAAGATCGTTCTCCGACCTTAATCAAATCGCTTAAAAACACCACGCCTTTATCGCTGCGATTCCTTAGCTTTGGGTTAGGATTGAGTTTGTCTTTTTTGGCTTTAGAGCCATCCACATCAGAAATACCATAAGCATAGAACTTCCCATTATGCTCAAAAAACTCCACAAAAGAGCTTTTCATGTATAAAAATTCCTGAGTTTGATAAATTCCAGGCAACTCCACAGCCCCTAAAAAACAACAAAAAACTAATGCTACAATAAGACTCACCCATTTCATAATTTTAATTTGATCAATCCCTTAGGCGCTTTAACGACCGCTTTAAAAATCGGCTCTTCCCTATATTTTTCAAAAGACTCTCCATAGAACCTCAACGCATGCGCATCGCTTTCAAAAAAAATAGCCAGCATGCCCGCTCTCAAACGCAAAAAAGAAGCTTCACTGACCGGCTCATAAACGATCAAGTCTCTTTTTTCATCGTAAGGGGTTTTAATGGTGGCTTGATTGATACCCACCACTTTAGCCCCCTCAACGCCTTTGATAATCAGCTGGAAATCCACATATTGTCGGTGGCTTTCAAAAAAGCCTTTCTCGCTTTCTCTAGCATGCTCTAAACAATAGCTCTGCTCTATGCTAAAGATGCCATGGCCTAAAGGCGCTTGAAATTCCGTATTAGGATCGAGGTTTAAAACCCTTTGATTCGCTCCACTACCCTTTTGCATGACCTCTTTTAAATACGCATGCAAAATTTCTAATTCTTGCGTTTTTTTAAACAAATGCCCAAGCGAGCTTAATTCCCCAAAAATAGCCATATCCCTTTCCTTTTTATGATAAAAAGATTTAATGTTTCAATTGCTCTAAGCGTTCTTTTTTAGTGCCAATATCCGTGATTTGAATGCCAAAATTCCCATCCACGATCACCACTTCGCCCTTAGCGATCACCTTGTCATCTACAAGAATTTCCAAAGGGTCATTCACCAATTGATCCAACTCTACCACGCTCCCTATATCCATAGAAACCACATCTTTTAAAATCATCTTTTTTTGCCCGATGCGCACCTTAACGTTCAATTTCACATCCAAAAGCATGCTGATATTGCGGATTTCTATGTTTTCTAAAGACGCATCGTGGGTTTTAATCTCTTCAGTAGCGCTCTGTGTCGTTTCTTCTTTTTCTTCTTTATGCGTTTTTTCAAATTGGTGCTCAAAAGCCTCCGTAGTCAATAAAATGATTTGGCTTTCTTTGATGGCTTCCATTTTAAAAGAAAACACCATCGCCTTAGTATAATCTTCTTTTTTAGGAAGCTCTTTAGCGATCTCAGCGTTCGTGGTAGTGAAATTGAGTTTAGGGAGCAATTCTTGAGATTTCAAGCTTGTAGCAATCGCGCCAAAAATATTAGAAGCCATTTCTTTAAAAGCGTCCAAATCATCATTATCCATTTCTTCCTTACTCGCTCCCTCACCTCCTAGCATCAGATCGCTTAAAGCGGTAACTAAATCTACTGGGGCCAGTAATTCAATGTGGCTCTCTTCTTTTTCAATCGCACTGATCTTAACTCTTGCATAAGGCATGCTGATTAATTTCAAAAAAGATTCTTCATTACTAGAAATTTCTTTTTCTAATCCCACGCTCGGAGCCTTTCCCACTAACCCTTCTAAAGTAGAGACAACCTCTTGAATAAAAATTTTAATAAAATCTTGCATTTCTCACTCTTCTTCTATTTTCATAATATCGCCCACTTTGCCTCTGCGCTGTTCTTCTAGCATTTCTAAAATTTCTTTAGTGCGTTCTTTTTCGCTATAGACCACTTCTTTAATTTGAATGGTTTTCCTATACCCTTGAAACCCCACGCTCGCTAAATAACGCTTTTTTTTATGCACATACACGCTCACTTCATCATTAGCGATTTTATTCAACCGGATAGTATCCCCCACATCTAAATCCAACATTTCTTTCAAACTCAATTCCACCGCGCCCAAAAACACGATCATATCCACGCTCACCCCGCTCAATAGCGCTTGCAATTCCTTATTACGGCTCTTTTTGGAGTTGGTTTCTGAAAGCATCAAATCCCTACTCCCCATTTTAGAAAGAATGCTTTCAATGGAAATCACCGGGTAGCAAATATTCATCATCCCACGGCTATGCCCAATAATAATCTC
Source organism: Helicobacter pylori (assembly GCF_003637685.1). Lineage (GTDB taxonomy): Bacteria > Campylobacterota > Campylobacteria > Campylobacterales > Helicobacteraceae > Helicobacter > Helicobacter pylori_CJ. Next base: position 40,217 of record NZ_MVWW01000005.1, read on the forward strand.
TAAAACCACCATGATAGAAATTTCATTTTGAGCGACGATTTGGACCACATTCGCGCTGGATTCTTTAGCGTCAATGGTAGGATACATCTCCACCACAGGCGACCACACTTCTTTTAAAATTTGCATCACCTGGCGTAAAATCGTATCCAATAAATTCAATTCAATATCGCTAAATTCTCTGTTTTGATCATACGCGCTCCCCTTGCCCCCTAATAGTCTATCAATCATGGGGAAAGCGATGCTAGGATTAATTTCTAAAACCCCTGTTCCTCCCATAGGCTTCATGGAAAAGACATTAAAACTTGTAGGGCTAGGCAAACTCATCAAAAATTCGCCATAAGTCATTTGATCCACGCTATGGAGCTGGATCTCTACAATAGAACGCATAATAGAAGAAATTTGACTAGAAAGATTCCTAGCCATTTTATCATGGATACTCCTAAAAGAACGCAATTGCTCCTTACTCACACGATTAGGGCGTTTGAAATCATAGAGAGTTACGCTGCGCTGCGGGATAATATCCTTTTTTTGGACATTTTGAATATCCACATTTTCATCAACGACTTCTAAAAGCGCATCAATTTCTTCTTGGCTTAAAATATCAGCCATGATCCACCCCTAAAGATTTACGCACCTTTTTAATCGCTTCTTTAATGATTTGAGAAATGCGCGATTCAGTAATGCCTAAAATCTCTTTGATCTCGCTCAAATTCAACTCTTCAAAGTAATAAAGCTGGATAAGGATTTGCTCTCGTTCGCTCATTTGATTCAGCACTTTTTGGACATGCTCTAACAACTCTTCTGTTTCAATCTTTTTAGTGATTTCATCTTGCTCAATCGCATTGAATTGCTCATCTATTGGCACTAGCGCATAAATATCTGAGGCCGTTTTGGCTTCTCTAATTTTTTCAATATTTTCGCCTAAAACTTCCGCTAAATACGCATCGCTAGGCTCTTTCCCATGCTCATTAAGGTGTTTGGTAATTTCAATATCAATGCTTTTAATGAGTTTCCTATTGGAGCGAGAAATCACATCTAAAGAGCGCAAATAATCTAGCATCGCCCCATTGACACGAGTTTTCGCATACCCCCAAAAAGAATCGTTTAACGCGCTCTCATAACGCCTGGCTAATTTAATCAATTCTTCAGTGCCAATAGAAACCAGATCGTTAAAATCAATAGAGCTGGGCAAGCGCTCTTTTAAACGAAACGCCATCGCGCGCACGGCCGGTAAATACTGGATAGCGAGATCGTCTTGATGGTGGTGTTGCTGCTTGTCATAGGCGTTCAAAACCTTTTCTATATTATTTTTTTCGCTTGTTTCAGTTTTTTGAATTTCTTGGGACATTCTATTTTCCATCATCAAAATCATAACTTCTAATGTATTCTAAAATACTAGCCACTTCTTTTTCTCTGTTCTTAAACTCATGGTTGAAACGAAGCAAGCTCTCTTCAGTGCCTTTTTTGTCAAAAAGACAAATATCTAAATCCGTGCAAGCGATAAAAATAGACGCAAACAACAACGCGATTAAGTATCCCCCAAGCGTGGATAACACCGTCCATAATAAAATGCTCTCTGGCTCATTGAATTTCAACACCGAAAACACTAACCCTAAAAAAAACCCCACCACAACAGAAAAATGGATAAAATTTTGAACTCTCATTAGCCTACCCCAAATACTTCAAAAGCCTTTTAAAAAAGCTTTTCAAACCTTCTTTTGGTATTTCTAAAGCGCCGGTTTCTAATTTAGAAACCAAAAGGCCCGCTATCTGATCAATGGATTGCGAAAACAAATCATTAGGGGCTATTTTTCTCAAAATTTTGCGCTCCCTCACATAGCGTTTCAATAAGGAGCTGTTTTCAATCGCTCCTAAGTAATGCAATTCTAATGAAGCGATATTGTTTTTAGCCACTTTAAACAGCCTTTCATAAGTCGCCCTGCCTTCTTTAGGTTGGGCTACCATGTTAGCGATAAGAAACAATTCATCTTTATTCTTAGAGTTGATTTTAATGCATGCATACGCATCCGTAATCGCTGAAGGATCGGGTGTGGTAACAATCACCACGCAATCGCTCGCATTCAAAAACGCTTGTGTCGTGGCTCCAATCCCAGCTCCCGTATCAATCACAATATAATCTAAAGAGCTTAAAACCCCCTCTTCATCCACGAATTGATCCAAAGCTTCTGCGCCGCTAATGTATTTTAAAATTTCTTCACCGCTATCCCCAGGAATTAAGCAAAGCCCGGGTTCAATCTCGCAAATAATTTCTTGCAATTTGGCTTCACCCTTTAAGGCATGCAAGATATTTTTATGGGTTTTCACCCCAAAAATCACATCTAAATTCGCTAAACCAATATCCGCATCAAACACCCCCACCTTATAACCTTTCTTGTATAAAGAGTAAGCTAAATTCGCGCTAATGTTGGATTTCCCCACGCCTCCCTTACCGCTTGTGATAGCGATGAATTTGGTATTCCCCTTATTTTCAAAAAAACTTTTAGGGTTTTTAAGATTCATCAAATTATCCAAGCGACTCGCTTGATTGTTCATGCTTGTTCCTTATTAGGGTTACTAAAGCCATCTAGCATGCAATCCACTAAATACTCATTAGTAGCCACTTTCAAATCCATAGGCACTTCTTGGCCGACAGAAAGATAGCTGATAGGCTTTTGGCTTTCATGCACTAAAGAAAACAAATTCCCTAGCCCCCTGCTCTCATCTAATTTCGTAAAGATTAAAGTGTCAATCCCTAACACCCCAAAAGAATCATAAATATCTTTCATGTCTTCGTATTTAGTGGTAACGGAAAGCACTAAAGACACATCAATATTATAACCCCCATCTATAAATTCCTTCAAACCGGCAATTTTTTCTTTATCGTATTGCGAATGCCCTGTCGTATCCACTAAAATAAAATCGCAGTATTCCAAAGCTTCAATTTCTTTAGCAAAATCCTTAGCGTCAATCACCGCTTCTATACTCATTTTCATTTTATTAGCATACCAACTCAATTGCTCTAAAGCCCCAATGCGGTAATTGTCTAAAGTGATAATGCCTACCTTGTATTTTTTCGCTAGCATCCTAGAATAGCGCGCGGCTAATTTGGCTAGAGTCGTCGTTTTCCCCACGCCTGTTGGCCCTACAAGCATTAAGATGCGTTTTTGCCTTAAATTCAAATCTTCAGGGCGGCACAAAATCATTTTACGCAACACTTCTCTAAAATAGCGCTTGATCGTTACGGAATTTTCCCGCATGCGTAAAGGCATCAATTCCAAGCTCAATTGCATGATTTCATCTAAATGGCTGGGTTTCATCCCGCTTTGTTTGGCTAGTTTGTAAATTTCTGCAAATTCTTGAGGGATATTGACAGAATTGGGGTTTTTCTCATCCCAAAACATGTTTTGAATGAGTTTCAAGCTGTCTCTGATTTTACTTAGTTGCAGATTAATATCTTTAATTTCTTCTTCTTGTTTGACTTCTCTTTTTTCTCTTTCTTTTTTATGGTTGGCTTCATCTTTTAAGGCTTGCAACAAGGCGTCTTGCTTATTAGCCTCTAAAGGCACATCCTCTAACGGGGTGTCTTTTTCTAAAAGGGTCTTATTTTTTGAAAAACTATAGTTGTGCTGATTAGATGAAACCCCGGCGAGTTTGCGCATTTCTTCTACGGTGCTTGAAAGCTGCATAACCACATCTTCTTCATTCAATTCTTCATCATACAAACTTTCTGGAATAAGGGGGGCTTTAGGGGGCTTATTTTCGCTCTCTTCTTCAACCGCCACAACGATTTCATAAAGCCCAGAAGAAGTGAGCGTTTTTTTACGGATTTCTTGGGTTTTAAACACCAGCGTATCCACCCCATGGTGGCTTTGAGCGATCTTTAAGGCTTCAGCAGCCGTCTCCCCACTATAGGTATAGAATTTCACCACTCCCCTTTTTTAAAAAGAATTTGTTGTAAAGTCAAAGGCACTAACACCGAATCCCTTTCACTCCATTTAGGGTGAGGTAAAGTCAAATCGTTCTGTCTTAAAATGACTTGATTGAAAGCGATAATATCAATATCCAAAGTTCTTGGAGCGTCTTTAAAATCGCGCTTCCTTTTGCGCCCAAAACGCCTTTCTATATAAAACACTAGAGCAAAAAAATGGCGCAAACTTAAAGATGTTTTAAGGATAATCGTAGCGTTATAAAAGTTAGGTTGATTAGTATAACCAAAAGGCGGATTGATATAAATGGGCGAAGAAAAAATTTTCCCGATCTTACTATGATTTTTAAAATATAAAAAACAATTTTTTAATATTTTTAAAGGATTTTTAAGATTAGATCCCAGCCCTAAAACCACTCTGTTAGAAAAATCAAGCCTTTTTTTAAAAAGGCTAGGGAAAAAGCGGCTAGTAAGGATCTCTCGCATCACAAAAGCTCAGCTCTGGAATTTTTAATCACCACTAAATCTTCAATGCGCACCCCAAAAAATCCAGGGATATAAATCCCAGGCTCTATGGAAAACACCATGCCCTCTTCTAAAATGGTTTCACTGCGCGATGAAATATAGGGAAGCTCATGAATGTCTAAGCCAATGCCATGCCCGGTGCTGTGAGTGAAATACTGCCCATAACCATAATCGCTAATCACCCCCCTAGCCAAGCTGTCCGCTTCTTTACCGGTCATGCCCGCTCTAATGCCTGAAATAGCCTTTTCTTGCGCTTCTTTCACAATGTCATAAATCTTTTGACGCTCTTTATCCTTGAAACTCTGCTCTCTTTTGAAGACAAAATCTTTAGGGTCAAAAAAAGCCGTGCGAGTCCTATCAGAGCAATAGCGTTCGTATTTGATCCCCATATCCAAAAGAATGCTATGCTCCGCTTTTAAAAAATCCTTCGCGCTGGGCAAAGCATGGGGTTTGCTCGCGTTCGCATTCAAGGCTAAAATAGGCTCAAAACTCAGATCATAAACCCCCTCTTTAGTCAAAAAGTCCTTAACCTTATGCTGCAAATACCGCTCGCTCAAGGACTCTTTTTCATCAAAAATCTTTTTCACATACTCGGCAAAATTTTCAAAAGCTTCAACATTCAACGCTTGAGATTTTTTGAGGAGTTGGATCTCATGATCGTTTTTAATGATGCGTTTTTGGCGGTGGTAACTAGGCACACCCTCTAAAATAACCTTATTCCCAACCGCCGAATCCAAACGCTTGTAGGTTTGCAAATTCACTTGATTGGGATCAAAAAAGAGCTTTTTAACCGAACTCTTTGCGATCAAATCAATCGTGCTTTGCGCTAAATCGCTAGACTCTACCACTTCCGCTAAAACGCCATTTTTAGGCTGAATGCTTTCTTTAGCTTCTTGAGTGTAACGAGAATCAGTGATAAAAAACGAGCGATCGTCTAATTGCAAAAACAAAGCGTTATCGCAACTATAAGCGCATTCAAAAAACATCGCATTCTCATTGAGCGTGAAATGGGCGTCTCTCTCTAATCCTCTCATCAGTAACCCCCTTTTATTTTTGATTGTTAATGGGGTTATTAGGGTTGTTTTTTTGGGCTTCTTGGAACGCTTTCATTTCGGCTAAAATATTGACCATCGCCATTAAAGCCATGTTGTAGCCAAGCGGGCCAAATCCCATGATCACGCCTCCACAAGCCGCTCCGGTGTAAGAATTTTTCCTGAATTCCTCTCTGGCTTGAATGTTAGTGAGATGCACTTCAATAACGGGTTTGCCCGCTAGCATGATCGCATCCGCAATCGCAATAGAAGTGTGCGAAAACGCTCCAGGGTTAATAATAATCCCTTCATAATCGCTGCCCACGCTCTCTTGGATTTTATCAATGATTTCGCCCTCAAAATTGGTTTGAAAAAACTCTAATTCCACATCTAAATTGCCTTGTTTCACGAAAGTTTGCATGATTTCATGGATTTGGTCTAAGGTTACCATGCCATAAAGTCTTGGGTCTCTGTGTCCTAACATGTTTAAATTAGGCCCTTGAATCACTAAAATTTTCATTAATTTATTTCTCCTTGTTGAATATGGAATGAAACCGCATTATAGCATAAGTTTTTATCTTACCCCTTAAATCCCCCTAAGAGCACACCACAAGAAACTACCGCTTGATTAACATCAAACTCTTTGATGCTAAAAAGCGCTTTTATCCTTTTTTAAAAAAACAGCCATCATGACCATTCCTACAAAAAAACTTCCCGTAATGAAGAAATCAAAGGGGTCAAACCCAATGCCAAAAATGAGGTAAAAAGTGAATACCGTTAATATAAAGAATGATATTAAAGAATTTTGCTTGATCCCGCTCCAAAAAATCTTTACAATAACTAATAAAAAAAAGAGCCAGATCAAAAAGCCTATGATCCCCCTAGTGGCTAAAACATGAATGATTTGATTGTCGTATCTTTCATAACAAAGAATCAAATCTTTTGCCCTATAAGACTTTGATAAGGATAAAATCTCCTCTAATCTTTGGCATTTCTCGCTAGCGGCCATACCAAAAAAGGGCCTTAAACGCAAAACCGTTAGGGCTTCTTTCCAGCGCTCCAAACGCCACCCGATACTGCTATCAGCGTCCTTTTTAGCGTAGCGTTTCAGATCTTCTTCAAAGGTTTGATTTTGAACCCTAGATTGCTCTATTGCCCCCCTTTTTTCTAAAGCGTTACTCCCCATATACAAAGCGCTCAAAACAAGACTCACAACCACCATATAACCCAATGGTTTGAGCGATTTTTTGGCGTATAAAATAAAGCAAGAAAGGATCAAAAAAGTAATAACAAAAGCGATTGTCGCGCTCCTTGTAGCGCTTAAAATAACGACTAAAAACCCCACAAAAACAGAAAGGGTGAAAAAAAGTTTTTCTTTTTGACTTTGCGAATAAAGCGCATAAATATAACAGCCTAAGATTGACACGCTCACTAAAACCACATACTCCTTAACCGTGCTAAACCCTTGCGCTCTGGGCATGTTAAAATAAATTTTTTGCACTAATGAGAGCAAGCCGTTGATAAAATTTGCCACAGCCATGCTATAAAAAAGGATTTTTTGATCCAATTTGATTCTTAAACGGCTAGAAAAAAGCAAACATAACGCCCCGCAAGCATAAGTTAAAGACATGTTTAGAGCGAATAAATTGTAGCGGAAGGTTTGGCTATCATACATGTTAAACATGTTAGGGAAGATGCTTAAAAATACCCCTAAAAAAGCCAAAGTGAGCCATTTAAAGGGCATGGTTTTTAAATGATTGATTTTAAAGGTTTCTTTTAAAGACGATTGGAAGTAACACCTAAAAAACAAAAAAACCATTAAAACAATCAACAAGACTTGCGTTAAAGGTTTTTTAAACGAAGTGAGAAAAAAAAGAGCAAAAATGAAAGTGAAAACAGAGTCCGCACTAAAAAAGGCCTTCAAACGCTCTTTCAACACAAACTCGCCATACCCTAAAACCGATAAAATTATCTGTCTTTAATGCCTAACTTTTCAATCAAAACCACATAACGCGCATGGTTAGTGCGTTTGATGTATTTCAACAAATTGCGTCTTTGAGCGACTAATTTTAAAAGCCCTAAACGACTGGAATGATCTTTGGGGTTAGTTTTTAAATGCTCGGTTAAAAGCCTGATCCTTTCATTCAACAACGCCACTTGCACCTCACAAGAACCCGTATCGTTTTCCTTAGTGGCAAACGCCTTAATGATTTCTTGTTTTTTCTCCAGATTCAAAGCCATAACGACCTCCTAATTGGTAATTTAATAAGGATCGCATTATAGCGTAAAATAAGCTTTTTTGAGCAAATCCTTTCAAACTTTATATTATAATAAGAGACAAACACACCTACCAAAATAAGGCATTGATTTTAGATTATGGCAAACGAACGCTCCAAATTAGCTTTTAAAAAGACTTTCCCTGTCTTTAAACGCTTCTTACAATCCAAAGACTTAGCCCTTGTGGTCTTTGTGATAGCGATTTTAGCGATCATTATCGTGCCGTTACCGCCTTTTGTGTTGGATTTTTTACTCACGATTTCTATTGCGCTATCGGTGTTGATTATTTTAATCGGGCTTTATATTGACAAGCCTACTGATTTTAGCGCTTTCCCCACTTTATTACTCATTGTAACCTTATACCGCTTGGCTTTAAATGTCGCCACCACTAGAATGATTTTAACCCAAGGCTATAAAGGGCCTAGCGCGGTGAGCGATATTATCACGGCGTTTGGGGAATTTAGCGTGAGCGGGAATTATGTGATTGGGGCGATTATCTTTAGTATTTTAGTGCTGGTGAATTTATTAGTGGTTACTAATGGCTCTACTAGGGTTACTGAAGTTAGGGCAAGATTTGCCCTAGACGCTATGCCAGGAAAGCAAATGGCGATTGATGCGGATTTAAACTCAGGGCTTATTGATGATAAGGAAGCCAAAAAACGGCGTGCCGCTCTAAGCCAAGAAGCGGATTTTTATGGCGCGATGGATGGCGCGTCTAAATTCGTCAAAGGCGATGCGATCGCTTCTATCATCATCACGCTTATTAATATTATTGGAGGGTTTTTAGTGGGCGTGTTCCAAAGGGATATGAGCTTGAGCTTTAGCGCTAGCACTTTCACTATCCTAACCATTGGCGATGGGCTTGTGGGGCAAATCCCCGCTTTAATCATTGCGACAGCGACCGGTATTGTCGCCACTCGCACCACGCAAAATGAAGAAGAGGACTTTGCTTCCAAGCTCATCACACAGCTTACGAATAAAAGCAAAACTTTAGTGATTGTGGGAGCGATTTTATTGCTTTTTGCCACCATTCCTGGACTCCCCACTTTCTCCTTAGCGTTTGTAGGGGCTCTCTTTTTATTCATCGCATGGCTGATTAGCAGGGAGGGAAAAGACGGGTTGCTCACTAAATTAGAAAATTATTTGAGTCAAAAATTCGGCTTGGATTTGAGCGAAAAACCCCACAGCTCCAAAATCAAACCCCACGTCCCCACCACAAGGGCTAAAACCCAAGAAGAGCTTAAAAGAGAAGAAGAACAAGCCATTGATGAAGTGTTAAAAATTGAATTTTTAGAATTGGCTTTAGGCTATCAGCTCATTAGCTTAGCGGACATGAAACAAGGGGGCGATTTGTTAGAAAGGATTAGGGGTATTAGAAAAAAGATAGCGAGCGATTATGGTTTTTTGATGCCGCAAATTAGGATTAGGGATAATTTACAACTCCCCCCCACGCACTATGAAATCAAGCTTAAGGGTATTGTGATTGGTGAGGGCATGGTGATGCCAGATAAGTTTTTAGCCATGAATACCGGCTTTGTGAATAAAGAAATTGAAGGCATTCCTACTAAAGAGCCGGCTTTTGGAATGGACGCCTTATGGATTGAAACTAAAAATAAAGAAGAAGCCATTATTCAAGGCTACACTATTATTGATCCAAGCACCGTTATTGCGACACACACCAGCGAATTAGTGAAAAAATACGCTGAAGATTTTATCACTAAAGATGAAGTGAAATCCCTTTTAGAGCGCTTGGCTAAAGACTATCCTACGATTGTAGAAGAGAGTAAAAAAATCCCCACCGGTGCGATCCGCTCGGTCTTGCAAGCCTTGTTGCATGAAAAAATCCCCATTAAAGACATGCTCACTATTTTAGAAACGATTACCGATATTGCCCCATTGGTTCAAAACGATGTGAATATCTTAACCGAACAAGTGAGGGCGAGGCTCTCTAGGGTGATCACCAACGCTTTTAAATCTGAAGACGGGCGTTTGAAATTTTTAACCTTTTCTACCGATAGCGAACAATTTTTGCTCAATAAATTGCGAGAAAATGGCGCTTCTAAGAGCTTATTACTCAATGTGGGCGAATTGCAAAAACTCATTGAAGGGGTCTCTGAAGAGGCCATGAAAGTCTTGCAAAAAGGGATCGCTCCGGTGATTTTGATTGTAGAGCCTAATTTAAGAAAAGCTCTTTCTAATCAAATGGAGCAGGCTAGGATTGATGTGGTCGTGCTAAGCCATGCGGAATTAGATCCTAACTCTAATTTTGAAGCCTTAGGCACGATCCATATTAACTTTTAATGGATAAATAATTAATAAAAAGGAGAATGATGCGAGTTTACCACCTTTCACATATTGATTTAGACGGCTATGCATGCCAACTTGTTTCAAAACAATTTTTTAAAAATATCCAATGCTATAACGCTAATTACGGGCGTGAAGTCTCAGCGAGAATTTATGAAATTCTAAACGCGATCGCTCAATCTAAGGAGAGTGAATTCCTTATTTTGGTTAGCGATTTGAATTTGAATTTAAACGAGGCAGAGTATTTGCAGGATAAGATCCAAGAACACCGCTTGCAAAATAAAAGCATTCAAATCCAACTCTTGGATCACCATATCAGCGGTAAAGAAGTGGCTGAGAGTTTCCATTGGTATTTTTTAGACACGAACCGTTGTGCGACTAAAATCGTGTATGAATTTTTGAAAAAGCATTACGCTATTTTAGAGCCAAAAAACACAACATGGCTAGAGCCTTTGGTGGAAATGGTCAATTCTGTGGATATTTGGGACACGCAAGGTTATGGCTTTGAATTAGGCAAGGTGTGCATGCGCATGATCACTCAAAGCTCTGAATTGAATCGTTTCATGTTTGATGATGAAAACCGCGATTATAAATTAAAGCTTTTAGAAGAAGTTAAAAACTATTTGTTTTTAGAAAATGCCCCTGTAGCCTATGATAACGATTTGTTCAGGCTTAAAAAAATCGCTTTAGGGGGCGACCCTGATACAGAAACGATGGACAATATCTCTTCAAACGCGCAAACGCATTTGCTCTCTTTAAAAAAGCATGATTGCAGCGTTTATTACCAGGATAAAAAAGGGTTTTTAAGTTATTCTATGGGGGGTATTAGCGTGTTGGCTAACCTTTTTTTAACGCAAAATCCGGATTTTGATTTTTATATAGATGTGAACGCTAAAGGGAATGTGAGCTTAAGGGCGAATGGGAATTGCGATGTGTGCGAACTCAGCCAAATGTGTTTTAATGGGGGCGGGCATAGGAATGCGAGCGGAGGCAAGATTGATGGCTTTAGGGAGAGTTTCAATTATAGGGATATTAAAGAACAAATTGAAGAAATCTTCAATAACGCTTAAAACCAAGCCGTTTGCAAAAAGCTAACAAAAACTGAAAAGAGTTTAAAAGCTCTTTTTGATAAGGTTTAAAAATTTTCATTCTATCATTTTGTATAAACTCATTTCTTTAAGGGAATAAGGGATATTTTAAAAACTATTCCCTACAAACCTCCAACTAAATCCCCCTAACCCCCAAAAAACCGCTTTTTTAAAAAACTATCGCTTGCTTAAAATCAAGCTCTTTTAATCATTTGATTGTGAAAAACGCTTTTTTAGTATTTTTAGGTTTTTTAAATTATCATCACGCCAACGCAAATAATCATTTTAAGTTATCTCTCTATTTTATTGTTTTTTTGTTGCAGGTATTTGGAGCATGTTAGGGTTTGGGGTAATAGTGAGCGGCTATCTTAAAAAGGAAACAACCAACTATGAAATTACTATTAGCAATCATAGTTTTAATGGTTCTCACAACGCTACTATACTAAAATTTTAGTGCAAGCTAGAGTTTAGCTAGCGTTTTCTTTGTGTATTTTTCTTGTATCCCATAAAAATCCCACAAAAATAAGACTTTTTCAATATCCAATGAAAACGAAGCCAAAGTTTGTATTTTGTGTTTTGATAAATATTTAAATCCATGAATTGATACGAATTTATTTGAGTGTTTTTTAACCAAAACACCTTGCCAATCGCAGATAAAACGATTATGCTCCTAGCTAGACACTAGCATGATATGAGTGTCTCTATTATCGCTATTAAAATATTTGATTTTACCCGCTCCACACCCTCATTCTGACCTATTTTTTAGCAAACCACGGAATTTACTCTTCACACGCCGGTTTGGGGTAGCAAAAACGATAGCCTCTGCGCCTTACGGTTTCAACCGTGGAAATCCCCAAGGGTTTATCCATTTTTTGGCGGATTTGATTGATAGCCACTTCAATGACATTAGGGGTAACCATTTCAGGCTCTTCCCAAATGGCGTCTAAAAGCTGTTCTTTGGAGACGATTTGATCCCTATGTCTGGCAAGATGGGTAAGCACTTCAAAAGGCTTCCCTTTCACTTCAACTTCACGCCCCTTGTAAATAATCTTTTCTTCATCAGGGCTAATAGTCAAATCCCCAATTTCAATCACATTAGAACCCCAAAATCTCAAACGAGCCTCAATCCTTGCGACTAAAGCCTTAATGCTGCGGTAAGGCTTAGCGATATAATCGTCCGCGCCTTGCTCAAACGCATGGACTTCTTCTTCGCTTGTAGGGTTATCAGAAGAAACTAAAACAACGATAGAAGAATGTTTCTCCTTGATTCTAGAAACAAAACTTAAAGCGTTTTTATCGCTAACCATAACTAAGTCATAATTCCTAATATCCATAAGATATTCCCCATCCTCTAAACTCTCTGTTATATCAGCCATAAAGCCTTTAACATTTAAACCCTTTTCAATTTCTCCACCCAAAACAGAATTTTTTTCAATCAGTAGAACGCGCATGGTGTATGACTCCTGCATTTAAGAGTAATTCAAGCACTGATTATATCATAATTTTAAATTAGTTTAAGAAAATATTAATAAAAGTTATCGCTTGATTAAAATCAGCCCTTGATTATTGGTTGTAAAAATGCCTTTGAGCGTTTTTATGGATAATTTTTAAAATCATTTGCTAAAAATCACCATTTTATTGTATAATTACAAATCCAACCATTCCTTATGGTTTGGTTGGCACCGCTTAAGATTAAAGGGTCACCTCCCCCTCCTTTCCCTTTGTCTTGGCGGTTGTTTCTTAACTCCTTGTTTTTAACCGCTTGATTACGATTTTAAGATTTTGTTTAACTAAGCTTGATTTTTAGGTAAAAGCCTAAGGTATGCGATCTCGCTAGGGGCTAAAAACCTTAAAGGAATCCCCCAATACCCTGCCCCACTGCTCACATAAATTTGAGTAGTGTCGCTGTGCTTGTATAAACCATGTAAATAGGTTTGCGCCAACTTGACTAAAAGGCTAAAGGGGAAGATTTGCCCTGCATGGGTATGCCCTGAAAGGACTAAATCTACAGAGTGGCTTTCTTTGACGCTTCTAATTTGTTTGGGCTGGTGGGCCAAAAGGATCGTGGGCTTACTACTATCACGCTTTTTTAAAGCTTTGTCAATATCAGGGGCAAAATTTTGATGCTTTCTTGCGAAATAATCATACACACCGCACAAATTGATCCCCCCTAAATGCACGCACTCATTCCCTAAAATCGTCAAATTAAGCGTGTCAAGAAACGATAAAATCGGCTCTATGCCATGATAATACTCATGATTTCCTGGCACATAAAAAGTACCATGCGTGCTTTTAAGGTTGTTTAAGGGCAGTAAAAAAGATTTGACTTTTTCAATGTTTTCATCCACTAAATCCCCCCCAATCAGCACCATATCCACTTCTTTTTGATTGACTTCTTCTACAATGTAATCAATAAAATCTTTTTGCAACAAACTCCCCACATGCATGTCTGTGAGTAAAATAATCTTTAATTCTTTATCCAGCTTATCCAAATAAATAGGGGTTTCTTTGATTTTAGGGCGAGCCAACCCTTCATAAAAGCCGCGCCAAAAATACCCTAATAACGCCAGATAAAACCCTAATTTTAAAAAGTTTTTTAAACTTTTACGCCTTGAGTGCAAAAAATCTATTTTTTCTATGGAGTAGGAAAACCCATAAAAACTTAAAGAAAAAACAAACACAATAAAGGATACAAACGAACACGCCGAAGTCAAAACAAACAAATGGCTAGGCATGATATTTCTATAAAAAGCAAAAGCCGCCTCGCCTATGCTCAAAAGGATAAAAAACCCCAAATAAGCGTATCGAGAGATTTTCTTTAAGGTTAAAAACGATTTTAACATCCTAAAAGAACTATAATTCAAAAAACATAAAACCAATAAAAACGCTATGGAGATCAGCATATCACCCTTTTTGTAGTCATAATGTTCTACTATATTAGCATATTAACGCTAATATCCCCTTTAGGGCTAATATCCTTTTAACGCCTTATCATTCTCAATTTAATGGCTTTTATAATCCAAATTATTCTTACGATTAACGCTATTTTTAATATTCAAAAATAACCTCACCACTCAAAAAGCGTTTTAACTTTCTTTAAGTCTCTATACTCCACGCTTTTGATAGCGTGATTCTCTAATTCAAAATCCGCGCTCAGATCGTTAGCGTCTTTAAGGATAGCTTGAAAGCTTTCTTTATTGATGAGTTTGACTCCCACTTTTTCGCCTAAAGAAAGCTTGAAGTGTTTGGGGGTTTTAAGCGTTCTTTCTAACCCCATGGAGCTCACTTCCAAAATATAAGCGTCTTGGATAAAATCGCACACATCTAATAAGGGCGAAATCACCTCGCTCACTTGTTGGCAAATATCCAAGCTGACCGCCCCATTAGGGTTTTTAAGGCTCACCCTTAAAACATGCTGCTCGTTTTCTTTAACCAAGCTCACATCATAAAGCAAGTAACCCAAGCTTTCAATCACGCCTTCTATTTTCTCTTCTATTCTTTTAGTCATTATCTTTCCCTTTAGCGATTTCATTAAATAAGGCGTCTAGGCGGAGCTGCTTTTCTAAACTATTGTCTAAAACAAAACTGAGTTTTGGGCATTTAAACCACCCGCTCGCTTGCAAAACAAACTGCCTAATCAAGCCCTCAGCTTTTTTTAGTTTAGAAAGGATTTTATGATCTGATGAAAGCACAAACACATAAGCATGATGCTTCCCTTTAGAGCATTCCACTTTAGTAACGCTTAAAGAATTCAAATCGCCATCATTCAAGCTCGCTAAAGCCTCTTGCAATAATTCTAAAAGATTGGATTCTAAGCGTTCTTTATGAGCGTTCATTAGAGGGTTCTTTTTTTATGGATTTCTTTATAGGTTTCAAACACATCGCCCACTTTAATCTCATTATAATTTTCTAGCATGATCCCGCACTCATAGCCCTTAGAAACTTCTTTCACATCGTCTTTAAAGCGTTTCAAAGAAAGGATTTCGCCGGTATGAATCACCACGCCATCCCTAATCAAACGCGCCTTAATGCCACGAGCGATCACCCCATCGCTCACCACACACCCAGCTATCGTGCCTACTTTAGGGATATTAAAGGTCTCTCTCACTTCCGCTTGTCCGGTATGCTCTTCTTCAATGATAGGGCTCATTAAGCCCAATAAGAGTGAGCGCATTTCTTCAATCAAGGCATAAATCACTGTGTAAGTTTTAATGCTCACATTGTATTCTTTAGCCTTATTTTTCACATTGCCGGTAGGACGGATATTAAAGCCTAAAATCACGGCATGCTCACTGCTAGAAACCAAGCTCAAATCATTCTCAGTAATGCCCCCCACCCCTGAGTGGATCACTTGGATCGCCACTTCTTCGTTATTAAGCTCTAACAAGCTGTTTTTAATGGCTTCTAAGCTTCCTTGCGTATCCGCTTTAATGACTACAGGAATATTTTTTAATTCCTTATTAGCGACCATTTCTGAAAGCTCATCAAAAGACACTTTAGTGCTTTTACTCAAGGCTTTTTGGCGTAAATAAGTCGCCCTCTTTTGAGCTTGCAAGCGCGCGATGGAATCGTTTTCTACCCCTATTAAAACAGATCCTGCAGGAGGCACTTCGCTTAAGCCTGTGATGAGAGCCACCATAGAGGGTTTTAAACTTTGAATGCTCTTGCCTTGATCGTCAGTCATGGTTCTTACTTTACCAAACGCCGTTTCAGCAAAAAAACTATCCCCCACGCTCAAAGTCCCGCTTTGGACAATCACCGTGGCTACTGCCCCACGCCCTTTTTCCACGCTCCCTTCTAAAACAACCGCTCTAGCGCTGCCCTCTTCTATGGCTTTTAATTCCATAATATCCGCTTGAATGAGAATGGTTTCTAATAAATTGTCAATGCCATCGCCCGTTTTAGCCGAAACAGGGATGAACTCATGCTCTCCGCCCCAATCCACAGGGTTATAACCAAGCTCAGCGCATTCGGCTTTGAGTTTGTCCGGATTCACATTAGGCTTATCCATTTTATTCATCGCAAAAATCACAGGCACATTAGCCGCCTTTGCATGCTCTAAAGCTTCAATCGTCTGTTGTTTCACGCCATCATCAGCCGCTATCACAATCACTGCAATATCTGTAACTTGAGCCCCACGATTACGCATCTGGCTAAAGGCTTCATGCCCTGGGGTGTCAATGAAAGACACCCATTTGTTATTTTTTTCTACCATGTAAGCGCCAATGTGCTGAGTGATCCCCCCAGCTTCCGTGTGAGCGACTCTTTTATCACGGATTTTATCCAGTAATGAAGTTTTACCATGATCCACATGCCCCATAATAGTCACCACAGGCGGGCGCTCTTTTTTCACCCCCTCTAGCACTTCTTCTACTTCAAATTCTTCTAAAGTGTTTTGAACAGAAACTTCTAAATGGAACTCTTCGGCTAAAATTTCTATGCTATCCTTATCCAAAAAGTCGTTTTTAGTCACCATAAGCCCTAAATTAAAGAGGGTTTTAATCACATCAGCCAGATTCAAATTCGCTTTTTGCGCGAATTCATAGACGCGCACTTCTTCAGGGATTGCAATCGCGCTTTGGATCACTTTTTGGCTGTTATCGTTACGGAACACACGCTTTTTCTTGGATTGTCGTTTGATCCCGCTTTCATTCATCCAAGGGTTTTTCCTTTGGACGCGCACCCTGTCGTTGATATTTTGGCGCGCTTCTTTTTCTTCTTCTTCCTTATTGAAATTATCTTGTTCATGCAAATCAAACAATAAGATTTCATCGGTTTCATCATCATAAATATCATTGCCCTTAAAATCCCTCGCATCGCTAAAATCAATTTTATGGGATTTGTTGTTTTTGGCTGTGGGGGTGGCTTTGGGCTTACTGGGTTTTTTGGCTTTTTTAGCCTCTTGTTTGTCTTTTTCTTGCCATTCTTTTTTAATGTCTTCAAAAATAGCCGCCACGCTTTGAGTGGGTTTTTTGCTTTCTGTTACGCTGTTTTCAATTTCATTTTCTACTTCATCGTTGCGTTTAATCACCCTAAAACCGGTGCGTCTTTTAATGTTTTCATGGCGTTTGATCTCTTGCTCTTGCTTTTTAACTTCGCTGATTTCTTTTTTAGCGTTGTTAGCGTTATTGGTGCTGTTAGCGTTGTTAGCGTTGCTTTGGGTGAGCTTGTTTAGGGCTTCTCGGCTTTTTTGGATTTCTTGGAGCTTTTGCTTGGCTTTTTCTATTTGAGAGTGGCTAACCACTTTGGGGGTGTTTTCTATAGGGGGCGTTTGGTTTTCAAAAGTGTTGACAATCTCTATTCCTCCCTTTTTTTTGGCAATGGGTGCGGGAGCTTCTTTTTTCTTTTCTTTAGTTTTTTTGGGCTTTGACTGGCTTTTTGTTTCTTCTTTTTTAGGCGTTTTGGAAACCTTTTTGTTAAGGGATTTAGACGCTACGGCTGTATTCAAATCGTCTTTATTGTCTTGTTCAGGATTTTTAGTGGGTTGATTGGCTTGTATTTGTTCTTTGATGCCATCCACAATGTATTTGTATAGCTTGCCTGCTTGCTCTGGGGTCATTTTAGAATTTGTCTTAAGCTCTAAACCAATGTCTTTGGCTTGCTCGATCACATTTTTAAGCTCTTTTTGGGTCTTACCAAGCTCGGCTAAAAATTCTTTTAAATCAACCATACCACTCATGCTATGCTTCTCTCCTTAATCCAAGTAATGATATTTTTGGTATCTTTTGGGGCATTCTTTATTTTTGAAACCGCTTTCAACAACTTTTTTTCTCCATTTTTCAAACAATTTCCACACACATAAAAACTACGGCCTTTGCCATCAAATTCCATGATTTGATTGTCAAAACTTTTCAAGCGCAACAAATCCTTTTGAGGTTGGCGCATTCTGCACGCCACACACATGCGGATTTTAATTTCAGTCTTTCTCAATAAGGACTCCATCATTGTCAAAATCTAAAACCGCTACCCTAAATTTAGGGAATTTCTTGCTCAAAACCTGCTTTAATCTAGGGGCGTCTTCTTCATAACACATGTTAAAAAACGACGAACCGCTCCCTGAAAGCGTGCTCATTAAGGCGTTATTTTCTAAAGCGAGCTTTTGGATCGCAAACAACACGGGATAAGTTTGCATGCGCTTATATTGATGCATCCTGTCTTTAGAGCAACAACGCAACAAGTCCCACTTCCCTTGCACAATCGCCATCGTCATCAAGCTCGCATGCGAAAGGTTAAACACGCTTTCTTGCACGCTGTAACGCTTGGGCAAGAGGTGGCGCGATTGCTTGGTGGAAATGGCCCTATTAGGGATCACCATCACCGCTTTTAAAAAAGAAGGGATTTTGGTTTTTAAACTTATCACTTTCTTTTTTTCCACAAACGCTGCATTATACCCCCCAAACACCGCCGGGGTGATATTATCCGGGTGGTTTTCATAAATTAGAGCGGTATTAAGAATATTTTCTCTATCAAAAGCAAACCCTAAAAACGCAAACGCTGAAGCGACCGCCCCCACAATCATCGCCGAGCTAGACCCCATGCCCCTTGTAATAGGGACTTTATTATGCAATAAAAATTTAAACGAGCCGTCATTCCCATGCTTTTTTAAAATCTCATAAAACACTTTAGTGAAAATATTGTTGGTTAAAAACTTAGGAATCCCTTCACCCTCCCCAACCAATTTCACCGCATGGATATTACTAGGCTCAATAAAAAAACGATTGCGTAAATTCAAGCTCAAACCCAAGCAATCAAAACCGGGGCCTAAATTCGCACTTGTTGCAGGAACACTCACTACCAAATTTTAAACCCCTATTGTTGATACCCTTTCATTTTTAAAACTAGCATTATACACTAAATAGGAGGCAAAATGTAAAACGGCGTGTTCAATTGGGTGAATTTGTCTTTCTCTAAAAAAGAGGGCAGCATGAAATCTTTTGGCGCAATTTTCAAATCTTTAAAATCGGTTAAGCTTTCCCTTTCTTTTGAAACAAAGTATTTATTGGCATACGCTAAAATGGGCGTGTTGTCGTTAAAATCAAAGCCTGTGGTGGAATAGAGTTCAAAGTCATGGATTAAAGCCAAAGTGTGTAAGAAAACATGCGTGAGCTTTAGGCTAGTGAAACTCCCTGGCCCTTTAGCGTAATAAACCCCTTTAATCGCCGGTAAAGTAGGGTTTTTAAAATCTTCAAATAATTGCGAAAAAACTTCCACTAAAGCTTCGCTTGTTTTTGATTTGGAAGTGTAAGAAACGCATAAAAAATTGTTTTGATACACCCCAAGCAAGACCCCCTCGCCTAAAGAAATAAGTGCTAAATCCAATTCCAAAAAATAAACCCTAATTTAGGATTAAGCGAAAGCCTTTTGCAACGCAAATTCTTTAGCCGGATCCGTAGCGATCAAAACTTCGTAATTTTTAGCGTCCGCTAAAATGGCTTTAACCAACATGGAATTGAGTTTATGGCTCCCTGAAAAAGAAGTGTATTTGCCCATCACAGGCATGCCTAAAACCATTAGATCCCCCATAGCGTCTAAAATCTTGTGGCACACGAATTCCTTTTCGCACCTCAAGCCCTCTTTATTCAAAATGCTGTTTTCATCCAGCACGATGCAATTATTCAAGCTCCCCCCTTTAGCCAAACCAATGGATCGCAAGTAATTCACTTCTTGTAAAAACCCAAAGGTGCGGGCTTTAGCGACTTGCTCTTTGTAAGCGGTTTTACTAAAGACGAAATGATGGGCTTGCTTAGCGATAACCGGATGGTTAAAATCAATCGTGAAATTCAAAGAAAGTTGGCTGTCTGGCTCAATTTTAACAAATTTATCGCCCTCTCTCACCTCAACGGCTTGCTTGATTTCCATCACCTTTTTAGGAGCGTCTAATTCTTTAATCCCTGCTTCATCTAAAAGCATGCAATAAGTCAAAGCACTCCCATCCATGATAGGGATCTCTTCGTTATCCACAGAGATTTTAAGATTGTCAATACCATACGCATGGACAGCTGAAAGCAAATGCTCAATCGTAGAAATCCTAGCGTTATCTTTACCCAACACGGTTGCCATTTTGGTATCCACGATGTTTTCAGGTTTTAAGGGGAGCTTCACGCCCAAATCAGAGCGGTAAAAAACAATGCCTTGATTTTCTCCTAAAGGCTCTAAAACAAGCTTCACAGGAACGCCCTTGTGCAAGCCTATCCCTACTAATTCCACAGAGTGGTCAATGGTTGTTTGTTTCATAATACTTCCTTTATGTCTAGTATATCGTCATTTTTAGTGATTATTTTAATATTTTTATTTACCAAAAGCCGTTCAACCTCTGTTAGAGATAAAATTTTATTTTGAAAAACGATTTGAGCGCTCTTGACTTCTTTCAAAATCAAACACTCTCCAAAACACACAATCGCCCCTTCGCACACCCCATAAACCGACACACAGCCCTCTGAAATAATCTTCGCTCCATTGTGGATATTCCCCAAAAAAATAAGATGATTAGCGCTATAAATCTCTTCCCCACTCCTGATGTGGCGCTCATAAATCGTTGTTTTAGGTTCTGTTTTAGAATGATTGGGTTTTGAATGATTGGTTTCTTCTTTTAAAGGCATGGTTTTGATATGGCGCCCGTTTAAAGCGCGATTCGTTTCCAAAAATAAAAGCTGGTGTTTGCGCAAAATGGCTTTGACTTCTGGTTCAATATCGTATTTAAAAATAATAAGAAAATATTGCAAAAGGGCATGGTTTTTTTCTAAAAATTCTATGACCGCTTCAGGCTCTTGCTTTTCAATTTCAAACGCATGCACATTTTTTTGATTGGTTTTTAACATGACTATCCTTTCATTAAAAGCCGTTTGGCTTGCTCTATGGGGGTGATGATATTGGTTTTTATCCATTGCTCATTAAGCCATTCATTGGGCCGGACAAAAACCCCTTGCAAAAGCATCCCTAAATGCAACCCGCTCCCTAATTTCAAACCACTACTCCCCACGCTTTCATCATCTTTTAAATGCGCTAAAAAAACGCACAAACCCAGCCCATAGCAATTGATTAAACTATTACCATAAAAATCCAACTCCCCCTTAAAAACTCTCTCAACAGATGGATCAAACGCTAAAGATAAATCCTTACTGGGTATCAAATCCACCCCTAAATGCAAGAATTTAAACAACACCTGATTGTCCTTTAAAAACCGCCGATTTTCTAAAAAATTGCTTACCATTTTAAAAGGCCCATTCAAGGGTTTTAGCGCTTGAAAATGGGAAAAATCCTTATAAAAATCCCCTTGATCTAAAGCGATCTTTTGGATTTTTTCTAAATCTTTTAAGCGCGCGTTGGAAAATATTTCTAATAAAGTTTGCTCAGTGTGATTTTGAAATTTTTCTTGCTTTGCAATCTTGTCTTTTAAGGCACTTAAGTCTGTATCTTTTTCCCTCACATGACGGGTTTTTCGCTTGAGTAATAAAGGGGTGGTATTAGAGTTATAGGCTTTATCTTTAGCGACAATGAACGCCTTAAAATCCTTATTCTCATAAGGCCAAGGCACTAGAGCGATAAAGACATTACGCTGCTTGAATTCTACAAGCCTGAAAGCTTTAAAATCCTTTTTTTTGACGCGAACAAACGCTTGAGACAAATTCTTATCCAAAGCTTCAAAAACAACTACCGCACTCCCTCCATAAGCGATGCTTGGGGAACGAGATAAAATAGTAATTGAGGGTTTTATCGTATCAATACACACTTCTTGTTTGAAAGACGCCTTATTGCCATTGAAAAAATTAGCATAGCTCCAATCATTAGCTTGAATTTCATATAAAAGGCACTTGTCTTCTAACCCAATGATTTCAGGCTTGATCAAAGGCACTTCTAAAGACTTGGGTTTATCCAATACCAGATTTTCTTTTTCATATAGAATCAAATTATCTTGTGTGGTTACTTTTAAATCGTAGCGTTTGATGCCCTTTGGGGCTGCTATTTTAATCTTAATGGGTTTTTTTAAATCCCAAAAAAGCACTTCATTATTGTTATTGAGCGCATCCTCTTTGCTATTCAAACTAAAACTTAAAGCTTTGGTTTTTGTGATTAAAGCGTTAAAAATCAAATAACCCCCTAAAATCAAAACGACTAACGCTAAAATTTTAAACCTTAACTCCAAGATCAAGCCTTAAAAAATAAACGCATAATTCACTAATAAAAAACTGGATCGCTTGAACTGGTTGTTAGCCGAAATCAACAATCGTTCATCATCTTCTTTATTTTGATAGAGCGCTCCCTCTTCCACTCCCATTCTCAAATAGCTAATCGGTAATTTGGTGCCAATCTCTAAGCGGTGTTTCCTATAAAGCGTTAAACTCACGCCCACATTAAAAGTATAATCCACTTCAATCAAAGATTTCCATAAAAAATTAGGGCTTGAATAACCCCCCACCACCAAATTCCTCCCGTTTTGATTAGGCTTGTCTTGATAAAGCATAAGCCCTATCCCAAAACCCGCATAAACGCCTAAAAAATGCTTTTTAGTTTTAAAATCTAAAGGCATATCAAACAATAAATCGGTATTGACAGCCCCTAAAACATAAATAAACGAGCCTACAGATTGCTTGCTTGCATTCTCTTTTAACACCCCTCCCCCAAGCAATAAATCCCCATAAAATCGTGTCCCAAAATAAGGCACAAAGTATTTTTGATACCCGAATTTAGCGCTAATCATAGAAACAGGAGCGTTAATCTCAATATTGTTTTTAAACGCGCTAGGGGCATTCGCGCCATATCTGTCTAACATTTCCCCTTGATAAGACAAGTTAAGTTCCCCATAAGCATACCCACCCCCTAAAAAAACCCCACTCTTATCATCGGCTATGGAGAAAGATTTGAGTAATTTTTTTCTCTTTTTTGAAGAAAGCTTAGGGTAAGTCCGCTCTAAATATTCTTCTTCAAACTTATCCTTATCCATCTCTTTGGGCGAAACCCCTTTTTCGGTGAGCTGTTGCTTTAAATTGTTTATTTTTTCGTCTAATTGCTGGTTTTCTTCTTCTAAATTGTCATAATCTGTCGCTTGAAGTCCTAGTATGAGCGCGATATAAATCAAACAATATTTAAATTTCAATATTTTAGCCTTTACAATAAATAGTTGTAACTAATATAATAAATATTAGTGCTTTTAAAATAATATAAAAAAGTTTGCGAAGTTTCTTTTAAGGGAGGCATTTTTAGGGCTAATTCAAAGCGGTGTTTGAGGTTGAGCGTCATGCTCACCCCTAGATTTAACACTAACCCAAACGCATTGGGCTGCGAATACCCTTTGATTTCTTTTAAATTTTGATACATCCCGTTCCACCCCACTCCAACGCCTCCAAATATCCCTAACGCAAACCTTTTTTCTTTATCAATAGGCTTATCCATCAATAGATCAATATTCAAACTCGCCGTTTGATAAGAGGCTAAAGAATCGCTTTTAAACCCTTTCATCGCTCCCCCTAAATACTCCCCATAAAAGCGTAAGGCGCTAATCCCGTTAGCAAAATACTTTTGATAGCCACTCCTTAATCCATACAATAAAGGAGAAGCTTGAATGCCGCTTAAAAACTCAAACTTCTCATAAGAATGAGCGCTAACCCCTATGTCGCCAAGGATTGCACCTATAAAAAAACCGCTCTTACTTTTAGCCATTTGCTGGAATAAGAGAGATTCATTTTTTTCATGCAATTCCCCTTTGAGCATGTAAAGCTGGCGTTTTTTCTTATGGATTTCTTCAAGCAGGCTTTTTTCATCAATATTCTTTTTAGCTTCCTTGTTTTCTTCAAACTCTAGCGTTTGGGCGCGTTTTTCTTCCAAAAGAATGGGAGCGTCTTTAGGGGTATTTTCTTCAGTCGTATTCTCTTGAGCTGTATTTTCTTCAGCGCGCAAGCTTAAAATAAAACCAAAGCATAAAATGAAATTTCTTATTTTTTTAGAACACATATTGATACCCAATGCTTGCTATAGCTCCCCACCAAGTCTCTTTTGAAGAATTGGATTGTAAAAAAGGGAAATTATTCAAAATTTTAAATTCAAATTCAATGCGGTTTTTTTCTAATACCGTTAGAGCCAAGCCTGCGTTAAAAGACATCCCCCATTCCGCCGTATAATTCACCCCATGCGCTACAACTCCCAAGCCTAAACCCATATACCCCCCCATATAAAGGTATTTCCCCACAAAAGGCAAAGGAAAATCCAATAAAAAATCCCCATTCAGCATAACCGATTGAAACCCCACGCTCCCAAAGCCCGCTTTCTTAGGAGCCCCTCCATAATATTGGATATAGATGCGCCTGCCAATGATATTGGGCTTGACCAAGCGCGCAAAAAACGACGGCCTGAAAGTTTGATAGCCAAAACGCAAGCCATAAGCGAACAAATAATTTAAAATATTCCCCGTGATGCTAGAGCTATTGGTTCTAACCATGATTTCATGGTTGTAAAAAAACCCGGTATTGATCCCTAAAATAAGCCCGCTTTTAGCGTTCGCCCTTTTCAAGTCTCTGATCAATTCCTCAACTTCTTTATCTTCATAAGCTTTATAATACTTGATATATTTGTAGTATTTTGGGTCTAGGGTGTCATAATCAAGCGCACTCAATCCCGCATAAAACCCCATTAAAGACCATAAAATAACATGTTTTTTAAGACCCAAAATCGCTAAATCCCTTGAATTGTTTGTTAAAAGTTTCTTTCGATTATACTAAAATAATTAAAATGACCGGTTAAAATGGAGTAAAATTTTCACCCACCCTAATAAAGTCATGCTACAATGCCACTATATTTAACACTTAGGATTTTTAATGAGCATGCAAACCGCCCCAATTAAAAAGATCACTCTCAACCACCTCCAAGCTAAAAAAAATCAAGAAAAAATCATTGCTATTACCGCTTATGATGCGCTGTTCGCTCAAATATTTGATCCGCTAGTGGATGTGATTTTAGTGGGCGATAGTTTGAATATGAGTTTTTTCAACCAAAACGACACTTTAAGTGCGAGTGTAAAAATGATGCTCTATCACACTAAAGCCGTGTGCGCAGGCGCTAAGACTCCTTTTATCATCACAGACATGCCCTTTGGAAGCTATAAAGATGAAAAAACAGCCCTAAAAAACGCCATTAGAGTTTATAAAGAAACCCAAGCGAGCGCGATCAAACTAGAGGGGGGGAAAGAAAAAGCGAAACTGGTTAAAACGCTCACTAATGAGGGTATTATTGTGGTAGGACACATCGGCTTAATGCCTCAATTCGTGCGCCTTGATGGAGGCTATAAGATTAAGGGCAAAAATGAAGAGCAGCAAAAAAAGCTTTTAGAAGACGCCTTGAGTTTAGAAGAAGCCGGAGCGGGTTTATTGGTTTTAGAGGGTATAACCACCCCTATCGCTCAAACGATCACGCAAAAAATCAAAATCCCCACGATCGGCATAGGGAGCGGCAAGGATTGCGACGGGCAGATTTTAGTGTGGAGCGATATGTTAGGCTTTTTTGATAGCTTTAAGCCTAAATTCGTGCGAGAATACCTTAAGGGGAAAGAATTGATTCAAAACGCTATCAAACAATACGCTGACGATGTGAAAAAGGGAAACTTCCCTAACGAGTTAGAAAGTTATCATTAAATGAAAGAACGGATAGTCAATTTAGAAACTTTGGATTTTGAAACTTCTCAAGAAGTGAGTTTGCGCCCTAATCTTTGGGAAGATTTTATCGGTCAAGAAAAGATTAAAAGCAACTTGCAAATTTCTATTTGCGCGGCTAAAAAACGCCAAGAAAGTTTGGATCACATGCTCTTTTTTGGCCCGCCCGGTTTGGGTAAAACTTCAATCAGCCATATCATCGCTAAAGAAATGGAAACCAATATCAAAATCACTGCCGCTCCCATGATAGAAAAAAGCGGTGATTTAGCCGCCATTTTGACGAATTTGCAAGCTAAAGACATTCTTTTTATTGATGAAATCCACCGGCTCAGCCCAGCGATTGAAGAGGTTTTATACCCGGCTATGGAAGATTTTAGACTGGATATTATCATAGGCTCAGGCCCAGCCGCTCAAACCATTAAAATTGATTTACCCCCTTTCACCCTCATCGGCGCTACCACTAGAGCCGGAATGCTCTCCAACCCCTTAAGAGACAGATTTGGCATGAGTTTTAGAATGCAGTTTTATAGCCCTAGCGAACTAGCTCTCATCATCAAAAAAGCCGCCGCTAAACTCAACCAAGACATCAAAGAAGAAAGCGCTGATGAAATCGCTAAAAGGAGCAGAGGCACGCCAAGGATCGCTTTAAGGCTTTTAAAAAGGGTGCGCGATTTTGCGCTAGTCAAAAATTCAAGCTTGATGGATTTAAACATCACTTTGCATGCTTTGAATGAATTAGGCGTGAATGAATTGGGCTTTGATGAAGCGGATTTGGCGTATTTATCTTTGTTGGCTAACGCTCAAGGAAGGCCGGTGGGTTTGAACACGATTGCAGCGTCTATGAGAGAAGATGAAGGCACGATTGAAGATGTGATTGAGCCTTTTTTACTCGCTAATGGTTATTTAGAACGCACCGCTAAAGGCAGGATCGCCACGCCTAAAACCCATGCGCTTTTAAAAATCCCCACTTTAAAGTCTCAAACTTTATTTTAATCTTGTTTAGAAAGAAAATTACACTACAATAACGATAAAATTTTAAAGGGTGTGAAAGTAGATTATTATGTTTGGCATGGGCTTTTTTGAAATCCTTGTGGTGTTGATTGTGGCGATTATTTTTTTAGGGCCAGAAAAATTCCCCCAGGCTGTCGTGGATGTAGTGAAATTTTTTCGTGCGGTTAAAAAAACGCTCAATGACGCTAAGGACACTTTAGATAAAGAAATCAATATTGAAGAAATCAAAAAAGAAACCCTAGAGTATCAAAAACTCTTTGAAAACAAAGTAGAGAGTCTTAAGGGCGTTAAGATTGAAGAATTAGAAGACGCTAAAATAACTGCAGAAAAGGAGATTAAAAGCATTCAGGATTTGATGCAAGATTACAAACAAAGCCTAGAAAACAACGCACCCCCTAACCATTCCAATAAAGAAATTTCCAATGAAGAAGCCTTAAATGAAGAAGTTTCAAGCGATGAACCTCCTAAAGAAGTCCAATTAGCAACCAATAGCAACCCTAAAGAACACGACAAAGAAAAAGAGCATGTTTGAAGATTTAAAACCGCATTTACAGGAATTAAGAAAGCGTTTGATGGTTTCTGTAGGAACGATTTTAGTGGCGTTTTTGGGGTGCTTTCATTTTTGGAAAAATATTTTTGAATTCGTTAAAAATTCTTATAAAGGCACGCTCATTCAGCTCTCCCCTATTGAAGGGGTCATGGTAGCGGTTAAAATCAGTTTTTCAGCCGCTATCGTCATTTCCATGCCCATTATTTTTTGGCAATTGTGGCTTTTTATCGCTCCAGGGCTTTATAAAAATGAAAAAAAAGTGATTTTGCCTTTTGTGTTTTTTGGGAGTGGGATGTTTTTGATTGGGGCGGCGTTTTCTTATTATGTGGTGTTTCCTTTCATTATTGAATACTTGGCCACTTTTGGGAGCGATGTGTTTGCGGCCAATATTTCTGCGTCCAGTTACGTGAGCTTTTTCACACGCTTGATTTTAGGCTTTGGCGTGGCGTTTGAATTGCCCGTTTTGGCGTATTTTTTAGCTAAAGTGGGCTTGATTACCGATGCGAGCTTGAAAGCGTATTTTAAATACGCTATTGTAGTGATTTTTATTGTAGCAGCGATTATCACCCCCCCTGATGTGGTGAGTCAAATCTTTATGGCGTTGCCTTTAGTGGGGCTTTATGGGCTTTCTATTTTGATTGCAAAAATGGTCAATCCGGCTCCCAAAGACGAAGAAGACAACAAAGAGAATACAAAGAGCGAGTCGTAGTTGAAAGAATTTGATCTAGAAAGCTATGATTATTATTTGCCTAGGGAATTGATCGCAAACTACCCCATTTTGCCTAAAGAAAAAGCTAAATTACTCGTATATGAAAGGCGTTCACAAACAATCACGCACACCACTTTTGAACATGTTTTAGACTTTTTCCCTAAAAACGCCCTTGTGGTGTTGAACGACACTAAAGTGATGAAAGCTAGGCTTTTTGGATCTAAGCATGCCTTTTTGCCATCAAAAACGACCGAAGTGTTTTTCCACCGCTTTTTTAAAGACAATACCGCCCTAACTCAAATTAAGGGTAAGATCAAAGTGGGGGATAAGATCTTTTTTGATGAAAATTATTACGCTGAAGTTTTGGAATTACTCCATAATGGCCAGCGTTTGATCGCTTTTTATGACAATCAAACCCCCTTAAATCAAGAAAATATCTTAAAGCTTTTAGAGCAATACGGGCATATGCCCTTACCCCCTTATATTAAAAGAGCCGATGAAAGTTTGGATGCGCATGAATACCAGAGCGTGTTCGCTAAACACATTGGCGCGGTGGCTGCCCCTACGGCGTCATTGCATTTTTCTCAACACGGCTTAGAAAAATTATTGAAAGATTTCAAGCACGCTTTTTTAACCTTGCATGTGGGGGCTGGGACTTTTCTTGGCGTAGAAACTAAGGATATTAGAGAGCATCAAATCCATACAGAAGTTTTGCATATTCCTAAAAAGAGCCAAGAAATTTTGCAAGAATCCCAAGAGATTTTATGCATCGGCACGACCGCTTTAAGGAGCGTGGAGTACTTTAAGCGTTTAAAAAACCCTAATCAAGAGGCGTTTGAATGCGATATATTCTTGCATCTTGCTAATCCTATTCGGCATGTTAATTATTTGCTCACTAATTTCCATTTGCCCAAATCTAGCCTTTTAATGCTTGTGAGCGCGATGATAGGCTTAGAAAAAACCAAAGAAATCTATCAAATAGCTATAGAAAAGAAGTATCGTTTTTATTCTTATGGCGATGGGATGCTGATTTTATGAACCCCTTATTGCAAGATTACGCGCGCATCCTTTTAGAATGGAATCAAACGCACAATTTGAGCGGCGCAAAAAAGTTAAGCGAGTTAGAACCCCAGATCACAGACGCTCTAAAGCCTTTAGAATTTGTCAAAGATTTTAAAAGCTGCTTGGATATTGGGAGCGGGGCGGGTCTTCCTGCTATCCCTTTAGCCCTTGAAAAACCTGAAACGCAATTCATTCTTTTAGAGCCAAGAATAAAAAGAGCGGCTTTTTTAAACTACCTTAAAAGCGTTTTGCCTTTAAAAAACATTGAAATCA
This sequence comes from Helicobacter pylori, assembly GCF_003637685.1. Lineage (GTDB taxonomy): Bacteria > Campylobacterota > Campylobacteria > Campylobacterales > Helicobacteraceae > Helicobacter > Helicobacter pylori_CJ. The sequence continues at coordinate 69,611 of NZ_MVWW01000005.1, forward strand.
TTAAAAAGCGTTTAGAAGATTATCAAAATCTTTTACAAGTGGATTTAATCACTTCTAGAGCGGTCGCTAGCTCTTCTTTTTTGATAGAAAAAAGCCAACGCTTCCTAAAAGATAAGGGGTATTTTTTATTCTATAAAGGCGAGCAGTTAAAAGATGAAATCGTTTGTAAAGACACTGAATGCTTTATGCATCAAAAACGAGTTTATTTTTACAAATCAAAGGAAAGTTTATGTTAAGAATTTTAATCCCCCTACTCATTATCGCATGGATTTTATGGCGTTTGTTTTTGAGGCAAAAACCCCTTAAGGACAACCACAAAGGCAACCACTCTTACACGCAACAAAGCCCCAAAGAATTAGAAGATCACATGATTGTATGTTCTAAATGCCAAACCTATGTCTCTAGCAAAGACGCTATTTATAGTGGAGCGGTAGCCTATTGCAGTGAAACTTGTTTGAAGGATAAGAGGTAAAAATGCTTATTTTAGGACACCCTTTAATCCCTAGCGCTCGTTTTGTTTTCATTAAAAACACCGATGCTATTCATTCCAGCACCAATAACGATATAGTGTGTTTTGAAGCAAACCCAAAAAATTTGGAATTAGCTAAATATTGCTGTGAAAATAGCGTCCATTTTAGCGTGATCTTTTTATCGCACAAGATAGAGACGGACGCCTTTTTTTTATTCAACGCTTTCAAACCGCTCTATTGTATTTTTAAGGATATTAAGCAAGCCATACTCGCCCAACAACACGCCACTAATTACTTATTAGATAGCAAAATCTTGTTTTCTATGGATTTAAACGATACAGAGTCGTGGGAAATTTGCGCTAAAAATCAAATAGATGGCGTCATTTCTAAAGATTCACTCCTTTTAAAATAAGCCCTTTTTAAACAAATCTTAGTTATAATAAGCCCTTTTTAAGGGGAGATGTCCGAGTGGTTGAAGGAGCACGCCTGGAACGCGTGTAAGGTGCAAGCCTTCGAGGGTTCGAATCCCTCTCTCTCCGCCATTTTAAAAATGCCACTTAAAAATGCCACGAGTGCGAAACAAAAAACAAAAAACTCCTTTCAAACAAGCTGCGCCTTTCAGGCGTTAAAAAGATTTTCATGCCAATTTCCACATCCACCTTATGATACAAAACGATCGTGCGAAACTGCACCCCAAATTTCCCGATAGCCCTAAAATAAGTGTTATGAAAATTGAAATCTTTCAATGAATCCCAAGTATTCACCACCAAATCTTTGACTTTATTATTGAGTATCCATGTGTTAGCGGCCAATTGCAAACCAAAGAAAAAAGCCCAGCGGTTGATAGGGTTTTTAGCATAAGCGACCATAAAATCCCCTCCCACCCCATAAGTGAACATGTTCGCTTGCAAAGTGGAATCATTATTGAAAAGCACATTACCATAATCTATAAAGAAATAATACCTAGAATAAGCCCAATCGTTTTTAGGATTCACTTCATAGCCTTGAAGGATTGAAGCCCCTTGTAAAAGTTTGTTGGTGTTTAAGGGGCGCATAAACACCGTGCCTATTTGATAAGAAGAAGACATGTAACTCAAATTTTCAGCATTTAAAATATTTAAAAAACTTATACCCAGTATTAAAATTCTTAAATAATGCACTTGCTTGTAAAATCCTTGTCTTTCTTTTTTCAAACCATCCAATACCCTTTATCGCGCTCAAAAGTTATTTTATTACTTTTAAACTATTATGATAGCAAACAAACTGAATTTTTTTACAAATGAGAACGCTCATTGAACGCTCCATTTAGCCAATGATTATTGTCGGTCAAGGTAATTTTAATCAAAACATGCTATTATTTGGAATGATTTATTATTATAAGGCGTTAGAGACGCTTTGGCTGTTTAAAAAGAGCCTAATTTAAATGCAATCTTAAAAGGAGAAGCGCTTTGAAACTACTAGTAGTAGATGATAGCTCAACTATGAGAAGAATTATTAAAAATACACTTTCACGCTTAGGCTATGAAGACGTTTTAGAAGCTGAGCATGGGGTGGAGGCTTGGGAGAAACTAGACGCTAATGCGGACACTAAGGTGCTTATTACGGATTGGAACATGCCTGAAATGAACGGGTTGGATCTCGTTAAAAAGGTGCGTGCGGATAACCGATTTAAAGAAATCCCTATCATTATGATCACCACAGAGGGCGGTAAAGCTGAGGTCATTACGGCTTTGAAAGCGGGCGTGAATAACTACATTGTGAAACCTTTTACCCCCCAAGTTTTGAAAGAAAAATTAGAGGTTGTTTTAGGGACAAACGATTGAGTGTTAGAATCAATGTATTATGAGTTTTTCTTTATCTTCCCTAAGGAGCGAGAGCTTTTTGAGAGCTTTCTTTTAGACACCACACACCTAGCCTTAGAAGAATCAAGCTTAGAAAATTTAAAAGCGTTTGACGATAAAGAAACCATTGAATTTATAAGCCAATCCAGTTGGCGTTATTTCGCCACTCATGACCCCCTAAAGGAAAATTTAAAAGAAAATTTAAAAGAAAAACCCCCACACCTCAAAAATTTCGTTATTTTACGCTCTGAAAAAAATTTGAGCGATTCGCTTTTTCCGGCGTTAAAAGCGTTTTGTTTGAACTTAAAGCAAAACTTGCAAAGCGAGTTTGATTTTTTCTACCTTTCACGCAATCTGGCTTCAAAAGACTGGCTAGAAGCCTACAAACAGGCTGTTTTACCGGTGCGATGCGCCAAATTTTACATACACCCTAGCTGGCACCAAAAACCAAGCCATGCCGCTATAGACGATTGCATAATGATCGATCCGGCTTTGGCCTTTGGATCAGGCCATCATGAAAGCACTTCTATGTGTTTGGAATTGCTCTCTGATCTTGATTTAAAACGCAAAAACGCTTTAGATGTGGGCTGTGGGAGCGGGATTTTAAGCATCGCCTTAAAAAAACAAGGCGTTAGCGCTTTAGTAGCTTGCGATACGGATAGTTTAGCCGTTGAAGAAACCCTAAAAAATTTTAGCTTGAATCAAATACCCCTATTAGCGCAAGATAAAGTTATTTATGGATCCACGCAAAAAATTGAAGGGCGTTTTGATATCATTGTGGCGAACCTTGTCGCTGATGTGATTAAGAGTTTGTATAGTGAATTTGTGCGGCTTTGTAACCACACTCTTATTTTATCAGGGATTTTAGAAACCCATTTAAACTCTGTTTTACAGATCTATTATAATGGATTTGAGGTTTTAGAGCAACGACAGCGTAACGAATGGGTCGCTCTAAAATTGCTTAAAAAACAATCAATAAATTAAGGATTATAATGAAACCAACGAACGAACCTAAAAAACCTTTTTTTCAAAGTCCCATTGTCCTTGCGGTTCTTGGAGGGATTTTACTCATTTTTTTTCTACGCTCTTTCAATTCTGATGGCAGTTTTTCGGACAATTTCTTAGCTTCTAGCACTAAAAATGTGAGCTACCATGAAATCAAACAGCTCATCAGCAATAACGAAGTGGAAAATGTGAGTATCGGTCAAACTTTGATCAAAGCCAGCCACAAAGAGGGCAACAATCGTGTGATTTATATCGCTAAACGAGTGCCTGATCTAACCTTAGTGCCTTTGTTAGACGAGAAAAAAATCAATTATTCTGGTTTTAGCGAGTCTAACTTTTTTACCGACATGTTAGGGTGGCTCATGCCCATTTTAGTGATTCTAGGGCTATGGATGTTTATGGCAAACCGCATGCAAAAAAATATGGGTGGGGGTATTTTTGGCATGGGGAGCGCGAAAAAACTCATTAACGCTGAAAAACCCAATGTGCGTTTTAATGACATGGCAGGCAATGAAGAAGCCAAAGAAGAGGTGGTAGAAATCGTAGATTTCTTAAAATACCCTGAACAATACGCCAATTTAGGGGCTAAAATCCCTAAAGGCGTGCTGTTAATAGGGCCTCCAGGAACCGGTAAAACCCTTTTGGCAAAGGCGGTGGCTGGCGAAGCGCATGTGCCGTTTTTCTCTATGGGAGGGAGCAGTTTCATTGAAATGTTTGTGGGCTTAGGGGCAAGCAGGGTTAGAGATCTGTTTGAAACCGCTAAAAAACAAGCCCCTAGCATCATTTTTATTGATGAAATTGATGCCATAGGCAAGAGCAGAGCGGCTGGAGGCATGATAAGTGGGAATGATGAAAGAGAGCAAACCTTAAACCAGCTCTTAGCCGAAATGGATGGTTTTGGGAGCGAAAACGCACCTGTCATTGTTTTAGCCGCAACGAACCGCCCTGAAATCTTGGATCCGGCTTTAATGCGTCCAGGGCGCTTTGACAGGCAGGTTTTAGTGGATAAGCCTGATTTTAATGGCAGGGTAGAAATCTTAAAAGTGCATATTAAAGGCGTGAAACTCGCTAATGATGTGAATTTGCAAGAAGTCGCCAAACTCACCGCAGGGCTTGCAGGGGCGGATTTGGCGAATATCATCAATGAAGCCGCGCTTTTAGCGGGACGAAACAACCAAAAAGAAGTCAAACAACAGCATTTAAAAGAAGCGGTTGAAAGAGGGATTGCAGGGCTAGAAAAGAAAAGCAGGCGTATCAGTCCTAAAGAAAAGAAAATCGTCGCCTACCACGAAAGCGGGCATGCCGTGATTTCTGAAATGACTAAAGGGAGTGCTAGGGTGAATAAAGTTTCTATCATTCCAAGGGGCATGGCGGCTTTGGGCTACACCCTTAACACGCCTGAAGAAAACAAATACTTGATGCAAAAGCATGAACTCATCGCTGAAATTGATGTGCTTTTAGGCGGGAGGGCGGCTGAAGAAGTCTTTTTGGAAGAAATTTCTACCGGTGCGAGCAACGATTTAGAAAGAGCGACTGATATTATTAAAGGCATGGTGAGTTACTACGGCATGAGCAGTGTCAGCGGGCTTATGGTGTTAGAAAAGCAACGGAACGCCTTTTTAGGAGGCGGTTATGGAAGCAGTAGGGAATTTAGCGAAAAAACCGCAGAAGAAATGGATCTTTTCATTAAAAACCTACTAGAAGAGCGCTATCAGCATGTCAAACAAACCTTAAGCGACTATAGAGAGGCGATTGAAATCATGGTCAAAGAATTGTTTGACAAAGAAGTCATTACAGGCGAAAGGGTGCGTGAAATCATCAGCGAATACGAAGCCGCCAACAATTTAGAAAGCCGTTTGATCCCTTTAGAAGAGCAAGCGAGTTAAAAGTGCGAGATTGCAAACAGATTTTTAATAAGGGTTTAAAGCCTTATGATAAACATTCTGTTTGTTTGAAATCTTTCCTTAGATTGTGTTTTCTCAAATTTGATACTTACAAACAGCGTTCTGGATTGTTTCTAACGCTCATTTTTTATGCATTTTTTAACGCTTGTAAGGTTTTAATTCCCATAATTGATTTTAGGATTATTCTCATTCTAAAATACCCCATCAAGCCCATTCAAAGAGTCTCTAATGCCTATTAACCCTCTCTATCTGTTCCCCAATCTTTTTACCGCTAGCAGTATTTTTTTAGGCATGATGAGTATTTTTTACGCTTCCAGTTACCAATTTGTCATGGCATGCTGGTTAGTGGTAGCGAGTCTTATTTTAGATGGGCTTGATGGGCGTGTCGCAAGGCTTACCAACACCACTAGCAAATTTGGTATTGAATTTGACTCTTTAGCTGATGTAATCGCTTTTGGAGTCGCCCCAAGCCTTATTACTTACTTTTATGTGGGGTATAATTTTGGGCGTATAGGCATGGCGGTGAGCGCGTTGTTTGTGATTTTTGGAGCGATACGATTAGCGCGATTCAATATCAGCACCAACACAAGCGATCCCTATTCTTTCATTGGTATCCCTATTCCTGCGGCGGCGGTATTGGTGGTGCTTTGTGTGTTATTGGATAACAAATACCATTTTTTAGAAGGCAATACCGAAAAGTTATTTTTAGGCTTTATTGTCTTATTGGGGGTGCTTATGGTGAGCAATATCCGCTACCCTAATTTTAAAAAAGTCAAATGGAATCTCAAGCTTTTCATCTTAGTGTTGATTTTTTTATCGTTAGTGTTTGTGCGCCCTTTAGAGGCTTTAAGCGTGTTTATGGGGTTGTATTTGATTTATGGCATCATTCGGTGGCTCTTTTTAATGGTAAAAATTATTTTTAATAAAAATAAAAGCGCATGAAAGAATCTTTTTACATAGAGGGAATGACTTGCACGGCATGTTCTAGTGGGATTGAACGCTCTTTAGGGCGTAAGAGTTTTGTGAAAAAAATAGAAGTGAACCTTTTGAATAAGAGCGCTAATATTGAATTTAACGAAAACGAAACCAATTTAGACGAAATTTTTAAACTCATTGAAAAACTGGGCTATAGCCCTAAAAAAACTCTAGCGGAAGAAAAAAAAGAATTTTTTAGCCCTAATGTTAAATTAGCGTTAGCGGTTATTTTCACGATTTTTGTGGTGTATCTTTCTATGGGGGCGATGCTTAGTCCTAGCCTTTTACCTGAAAGCTTGCTTACGATTAACAACCATAGTAATTTTTTAAACGCATGCTTACAGCTTATAGGTGCGCTCATTGTCATGCATTTAGGGAGGGATTTTTACATTCAAGGGTTTAAAGCCTTATGGCACAGACAACCCAACATGAGTAGCCTTATCGCCATAGGCACAAGCGCTGCTTTAATTTCAAGCCTGTGGCAATTGTATTTCGTTTATACAAGCCAGTGGTCTTATGGGCATTATTATTTTGAGAGCGTGTGCGTGATTTTAATGTTTGTGATGGTGGGCAAACGCATTGAAAATGTTTCTAAAGACAAAGCTTTAGACGCTATGCAAGCCTTGATGAAAAACTCCCCAAAAACCGCCCTTAAAATGCACAATAACCAACAGATTGAGGTTTTAGTGGATAGCATTGTGGTGGGGGATATTTTGAAAGTCCTTCCTGGAAGCGCGATTGCGGTAGATGGCGAAATCATAGAGGGCGAAGGGGAATTAGATGAGAGCATGTTAAGCGGCGAAGCGTTGCCGGTTTATAAAAAAGTCGGCGATAAAGTCTTTTCAGGGACGCTCAATAGCAACACGAGTTTTTTAATGAAAGCCACGCAAAATAACAAAAACAGCACCTTATCTCAAATTATAGAAATGATCCATAACGCTCAAAGCTCAAAGGCAGAGATTTCTCACTTAGCGGATAAGGTTTCAAGCGTGTTTGTGCCAAGCGTGATCGCTATCGCTATTTTAGCGTTTGTGGTGTGGCTCATCATCGCGCCTAAACCTGATTTTTGGTGGAATTTTGGGGTTGCTTTAGAAGTGTTTGTATCGGTTTTAGTGATTTCTTGCCCTTGCGCTTTGGGGTTGGCTACGCCTATGAGTATTTTAGTAGCGAACCAAAAAGCGAGTTCTTTAGGCTTATTCTTTAAAGACGCTAAAAGTTTAGAAAAAGCAAGGTTAGTTAATACGATCGTTTTTGATAAAACCGGCACGCTCACTAACGGCAAGCCTGTCGTTAAAAGCGTTCATTCTAACATAGAATTATTAGAGCTATTGAGTTTAGCGAGCAGCATTGAACATAATAGCGAGCATGTCATTGCTAAAGGGATTGTAGAATACGCCAAAGAGCATGACGCTCCCTTAAAAGAAATGAGTGAAGTTAAAGTGAAAACGGGTTTTGGCATCAGCGCTAAAACAGATTATCAAAGTGCTAAAGAGATTATCAAAGTAGGCAATAGCGAGTTTTTTAACCCTATTAACACGCTAGAAATTCAAGAAAACGGGATTTTAGTGTTTGTGGGTAGAGTAATCAATGAAAAAGAAGACGAGCTTTTAGGGGCGTTTGTTTTAGAAGATTTGCCCAAAAAAGGCGTGAAAGAGCATATCGCTCAAATCAAAAAATTAGGCATTAACACCTTTCTTTTAAGCGGGGACAATAGAGAGAATGTCCAAAAATGCGCACTTGAATTAGGGATTGATAGCTATATCAGTAACGCTAAGCCACAAGACAAGCTCAATAAGATCAAAGAGCTTAAGGAAAAAGGGCAGATCGTTATGATGGTGGGCGATGGCTTGAATGACGCTCCTAGCCTTGCTATGAGCGATGTGGCGGTGGTGATGGCTAAAGGGAGCGATGTGAGCGTGCAAGCAGCGGATATTGTGAGCTTTAATAACGATATTAAATCGGTTTATAGCGCGATTAAATTAAGCCAGGCGACCATTAAAAATATCAAAGAAAATTTGTTTTGGGCTTTTTGTTATAATAGCGTGTTTATCCCTTTAGCTTGTGGGGTTCTTTATAAGGCTAATCTCATGTTAAGCCCGGCGATTGCAGGTTTAGCGATGAGCTTAAGCTCTGTGAGTGTGGTTTTAAACTCCCAAAGGCTAAGGAATTTTAAAATTAAGGATCATTGAATGAAAGCAACTTTTCAAGTGCCAAGCATTACTTGTAACCATTGCGTGGATAAAATTGAAAAATTTGTGGGCGAAATTGAAGGCGTGAATTTTATTGATGTGAGCGTGGAAAAAAAGAGCGTGGTTGTAGAATTTGACGCTCCAGCGACACAGGATTTGATTAAAGAAGCCTTATTGGATGCGGGGCAAGAAGTAATATAATAAAGGTAGTGCGATATAGAAGTAGCGGGTTAAAAACCGCAACATTCAAAAGGGTTGTTGTCTTTTAATACTTGGGTTTGTTTGGGTGTTTTTACGCCTCTCAATGGTGATTTACCATAACAATAAGGGAAAGAAATTATCGCATTTTCCTTTTCTCATTTCCATTTTTGATACAAACGGATCTGCTTATTCAAGCCGCTGATTGCACCACCAATAAAAGAAAGAGAGCTGCGAGATAGATTACTTCTGCATTGCGAACGAATAAGTTCACAGATTTTAATAAACAATATGTATAGCTCGTCAGGTTTCATGTTGCCAACAAGGCATAAGCCCTGTATATATTTAATAGGGACAAGAATACGAGAGCAATCATCCTTTAAGTCATTGTCTAGTCGCTGTATTAAGCCATCTATACCCTCTTGAATTATCTCATGCATTCTTTCTAAAATACGATGTTCCCTTGCTGAAAAAGAATAAGATGAATGCATGATGCGAAGTCTATTGCTTGTTTTGCATAGTCTCTCTGTTAAGTCATGTAATGATAAATAAAGATTTCTAATGTCTGGCATCACTATCCTTTATTTGCGACTATCGTATTTTATTAGGCGTTGCCTTAAAACACTATCAGATCTTTTGGCAAGGTTTATCCCATCCCTACACAAATTTCACTAAAATCATCCCGCTAAACGCGTTGTTTTTATAAAATTCTATGCGATAGATCCTTTCTTGCTTGTCCAGTGAAAAGCGTTTTTGAAAATCTTTAAATCTAATCGTATAGCCCATTTCATTAGGCTTACTCTCATTAGAAACGCTAAAGCCAATCACATTCGCGCGGATATTATCCATGCCATGGATATAAAAACTCTCTTTCACTTCAACCACGCTCCCTATCTTAACCATTTGATCCTTATTGTCAATTTGCATTTTCACTTCTTCTAAAGAATGATCAAACTCTATGTAAAAGGGCGATAATCGTGTCATGAGCTTGTTGCCGTATTTTAAAAACACTTCTTGTTTATTTTTGACTAGCCCTACAATGTAAGCGTTGCTCTCTATGGGGATTTGTGGGATTTTAGTGTTATTAGGTAAAGGGAAATGATTGAGTTTAGGGCGTAAATTAAAAAGGGGCATTTTAGGCAGAGAGCTGATTTTTGCCCATAAATTTTTATCGTTGATTAGGGCATGCACGCTATTAGGGTTAAGCTCAAAATCGCGCTTAAAAGGGATATTGAGTTGATTGAGTAAGCCCTCAATGGCTTGCAAATGGTAAAACACCCTTGATGCCAAAGGGAGTTCTTTGCTGGCTTCATTGGCAAAAGCGCTCTTTTTTTGGTTGATTGCATAAAAAGTTAGGGCTTTTTGCATTTCTGTATCGCCTTGCGCGGTGTGCGTGTTTTTTAAATGGTATTTTTCAATGGGGCGCAACAAATGGGCGTTGATGCTCTCAATCGTATTGTTGGCGAAAGCAAGCAGGTTAGGGAATTTCGCCCCTTTAACTTCATCTTGATCAATAATAAAGCAATTCCCCCAGCGCTTAGGATTGAGCATCGCATCAATATAAATAGGGCGATAATACCCGCTACCATCATGCAAGTGCAAGACAGCGTCTATATTGGGTTTTGCAATCAAGGATTTGATTTCTTGGATAGTGGGGTATTCGGGGTCTTTTTTGTCTAAAGCGGCAAATTTGCGGTTCATATCCCCATACAAGCCCCTATGATTTCTTAACATGGAAGGCTTATTCAATACGGGAACCACTTCAACCAAGCCTTTTAAAACGCTATAGTGCATTAAAAACAAATTAGTTGCATTAAACCCTCCAGGTTCATCGCCTTGAATCCCTGCTAAAAGCAACAAATGGGGGGCTTTGTCCCTATTCTCTACATTTGTAGGGGCTTTTTCTATCGTTTCTATCGCATGCAAAAACACCCAAGAACACAAGCCCCACACCAAAAGCCATATTTTTTTCATCCAATCTCTCTACTCTTTGAAACTAAAAGATCGTTAATTATACCTAAAAACCTTTTTAAGGGTGTTTTTGAAGTTTGCATAAAAAAGGAACGAAAAATGCTTGTGAATGATCAATTCTATTTAAAAGGTTTTTTATGGATATTTTAAAAACTCTTCAAAAGCATTTGGGCGGTGTTGAAACAAGCGATTTTAAAACCAATGTGATGAATAAATCCCAACAAATCGCCCAATTCAGTAGGGACATGAAAAATATAAACGAGAGCGTTGGAGCATTGCAAGTCTTGCAAATCGCTTGCAAAAAACTCTTCAATAAGAGCATGGGTTTAGAAGATAAAGACGCTTTACAAGCTTCTATCATCAAACAAGAATTGCGAGAAATCGTAGAAAATTGCCAGTTTTTAGCCTCTCCTTTGTTTGACACTCAGCTCAACATTGCCATTAACGATGAAGTTTTTTCCATGATTGTGGCTAATCCGTTGAATTTATTGGAAAATGTTGGTGGGTTTCAAGCTTATTTGGAAGAAAAATTAAATGAAATTAAGGGATTATTAGGTTATTTGAGCGAAAGCCTTTCAAACCCTAAAGCCTTTATGCCAGGTTTTTCAAATAAAAGCCTTAAAGATTTGTTGAGCGATAACTTGAGAGCTTAAAATCTAGCCCTCTAATTTAGAAAATTTGATTTTCCATAAAAAGAACGAGCCTAAAAACGCTATTACGAATAAGCCCACCAAGTAATAGCCCAAGTCTGCAAATTCCAGGCTTTGTAGGGTGCTTAAAAGGCGGTTTTCAAATTTTAAATGGAGTTTCTCGCTAACGACTTGAAAAAGCTCAATCAACCCGATAAAAAGCGCGATAAACACGCTTAAAGCGGTGATGGAGATGTTGTAGTAGATTTTCCTTAAAGGGGTTTTGAACGCCCAATCATACGCCTTGAGCATGAACGCCCCATCTAATGTGTCAAACAAGCTCATGCCAGCGGCAAAAAGAATGGGTAAAGAAAGCATGCCCACCACACTCACTTTAATCGCACTGCTAGAAAGGGCCAAAAGCGCGATTTCACTAGCGGTATCAAAGCCTAGCCCAAAAAGAAAACCCACAGGATAAATATGCCACGACTTGGAAACAAAATTAAATAAGGGCTTAAAAAAGCGGTTGAGTAAGCCCCTACTCGTTAAAAGCCGTTCGATCTCTTCATTTTGTTGTTGGCTCAAGCTTTCGTTAGAGTGCGATTTTTTGAATATTTTTAATAAATCTATTAAAATAATCGCATTCAATAACCCTATAATGAGCAAAAAAAGTCCAGAAACCAAAATCCCCACTACCCCCCCTACTTCTTCTAGCATCGGCGTATGCTCTTTAGCCCAAGCGATCGCAAACGCACTGATGATGGTCATTAAAATCACCACGCTTGAATGCCCCATAGAAAAGTAAAACCCTACGCCATAGGCGTTTTTGCCTTGTTGGGTGAGCTTTCTAATAGTGTTGTCTATGCAAGCGATGTGATCCGCATCAAACGCATGCTTTGCCCCTAGCATGTAAGCCATAGACGCCGCCGCATAAAACGAAGCGTTATTAGCCATAAAGAGCAACGCCAAACCCAATGCATGCAAGAACACAATCGCTAAAAAATAAGGAAACCACAATTTCACAGCACGCCTTTTTATAAAATAATATTTTTTAGATAATTGTAATATATTTTGTTAAATTAGAAGATCTTAAGATTTGTTTTTTGATTATTTTCTGCGAATTGCCCTAGAAAATCTTTAAGGGGAATGAGAGAATTTGAGTTAAAATCAATCGCTTCTTTTAGTTTTTCATATTCTTCTTGGTGTTCTTCCTTTATTTTACCTTTATCATCAATAATAATGTATTTCTCATTCTTGTTACTTGTATCCCACTTGTATTGGAAAAATTTCTGTAGTTCAAACACTTCTAAATAGGCATACAGCATATTTTTTCTTATGTTTTTAATCGGTCTATAATGTTCTTTACTTTTAATGCATTCTAAGTATCCTTCAAAGCATTTAAGAAATTCATCGTGTTTAGCAATTTCTAATAATAGGGTTTCTAAATCGCCATCATCTTGATTGTTAGGGAATAAAAAGATTTGTTCTTTTGTAATCTTTTGTTGTGTTTTTGATAAAATCTCTTTTTTATTACTCTCATAGTTTTTATCCGCATCAAAAATGATAAGTGTTTTATCATATTTTTCAATTTCAATCAATCGTTTAGATAGGTTATCTTTTCCTTTTATATTTTGCACCTTAAAATTTTTGATTGGAAGATCTTCTAGAAAATACAGATAAACTTCTAAAAACACCTTATCGCTTGGACCTTCTACAAAAATCAGTATTTCTTTATCTGTCATTGAATGATCCTAATCTTAGTATGATGCTTTAGCCAAAAAGATTCTCTTCATTTTCAAAATAATATTCTAAATTTTCTCCATAATAAGTTCTTGGAATAACATATTGATCGTCTTGTTTAAGACAAAACAACTTAGTTTGATGCGCAAAATCCTTTTCTCTGATAACTTGATCTAAAATTTCTATAAATTCTTGGTTGTGGGTAGTCATAAACACTTGCAAATTACCATCTTTGTTGTCGTTGATAAAATCAATAACACACCTTAATAATAATTTCATGCGAGAAAAGTGTAAGCCATTCTCCACTTCATCAATATAAATCGTTTTTGCATTATCAGCCATAAAAGCGCTTACAATATGCAAATATGTAATCAAACCATCACCAAATACAGATAGTGGGACTTTTTCTTTGATATTTTTCACTTTTAATTTGAGTTGGTTGTTGGTATTAAAGCTAATAGATTGGATATTGTTATCAAATTGATTAAGATGTTTATTTAATTCTTCTTCTAATTGGTTGTTACTGCAAATTTTACTCACCGCTTGAATCATATGAGCTTGCCTGTAAACAACATCGCTAGGTATTATGGTAGTGCTTTTAAAGGGTGAAAGTTTTTGCAATTGACTGGGTTCAAAATTCTTAAATTGCCTATTGTAGCCTGACTGATTAGGAATTGGTGGGAAATTATAAGCTTTAGCAATATTTAAATGATCGTTATAGATTTCTTCATTATTTTTTTAAGAGTGAAATTGAGCTGAGAGGACATTTGAGTTTGTTCTGCTGTGGGTATTATTTGCGACTCTATTACCTTTTGGTTTTCACTGGCTATGAATTTTATTTGCAAATCCAAGGTCTGATTGCTATCTAAAGTTGTAACAATTTGTATTTCTTCCTTAGTGTCTAAACCATAAAACATTAAGCTTTTTGATTCTGATGTTAAAGGCTCTTTGCGTATATTGTCATAAATTTCTGTTAGATTAGCGCATGGGTGCATGGATTTACCTACCAAATAATACAACGCTTCTAACAAATTGGATTTGCCCGCATTGTTCCCACCAGTAATAATGTTGAGTTTGGTAAAACCATCAATTTGAATGTCCTTAAAATTCTTAAAATTTTTAATGCGAACAGACTGAATCATTGAACCCCTTTATCCAAACAAAAATTGATGCTAAATTTTCACATTATAACGCATGCGATTACGAAAAAATTTAATAGGAAATAAATAAGAAATCATAAAAATAAAAGCATTGTATAAATTATCTTGCTTGGATTAGTTTTTCCCACCCAAAAATTTGATCCATTCGTCTCTGTCAATCAAAAGCACTCCGTTAGCTTGAGCCAGTTTTTGAGCCGCTTGCGTGAAGTAGCTGTTGGTGATCACGCAAGCTTTTTCGCAAGCGTAGTAAGCTTTAGAAGAGACCACCTCTTGAATGGCTTTGGGCGAAACTTTATGCGAGTAGCGTTTGGCTTGAACCGCCCATTTGACGCCGTCTTTTTCTATGATCAAATCCGCTCCATAATCGCCGCTTTTTTGAGTGATTGTAACTTCAAAACCCTTTGAAGTGAAAAAGATTTTGGAATATTCTTCAAATTCAAAGCCGTTCATGGCGTCTATTTTTTGCAAAATGCGTTTGAGTTGGCGCTCCTTATACGAAGAAATAACGCCTTGAAAAAGCACTAACATGGAAAAAACGCCAAGAAGCGCGAACAATTTTAAAAGCAAATCATTAGCTGAGGTTACTAATTTCAATTCTAGGGCTTTTTCCAACAAAACATGCCAAGCTAAATAAATCCCTACCGAAAACAAAATGACAAAAATAAAAAATAAAATCTTTTTCATGCCTTAAAGCCACTCGGCATTTTCTATAGCGTTCAAACGCTTTTCTAAACCCTCCATAAGAGAGTAATAAGCTTTGTTAAGGGCTTTGATTAAAGCGTTATGATAGGTTTTGTCTTCTTGGGAAAAAAGAGAGGGGTTATCGCCCAAACGATTAGCGTAATAAACAGGCACGCTGAAAGCGGTGGGGATTAAAAGGGTGTCAAACGGGCAAGTGGTTTGCGGGACGCATTCTAAAATCAAGCTCGCTTGAAGGTTTAAAAAACGCATGACGGATTTTGGGTCAGCGTTAGGCTCAATCGTCTTTTTAAGCCTTTCTTTAATGGCTTTTAAATCTTTAGGACTCTCTTCAAAAGAAAAAAAAACATTGCCTGAAACATTGAAAGTGAAAGCGCTTTTATCTTTTAAAAAATAAGCGATTTGTTGGGTGAGGGCTTTTTTAAATTCTTTTTGGTAAAAGGGCGGCACAAAATGAGCGTTAAAAAAAATTTTAGGGGGGGTTAAAGTGGAAGCGGTTTTTAAAGGGCTGTTTTTGGGGTAATCTTTATATTTTAAGTGGAGCGTCGTTTTATTGAAAAACTGACACCCCAGTAAAATAAAAGCAACACCAACGCTTAAAACCCTTAGCATTCTATCAAACGCCCATGCTCTAATTTCACATGCTTAGTGGCTAATTTAAGCGTGCTTGGGTTGTGCGAAATAAGAATGATCAAGCGGTTTTGTTTCAATTCTAAAATGCTTTGTTTAATACTCTCTTCTGTGTGATTATCCAAAGCGGAAGTGGCTTCATCAAAGATTAAAACTTGAGCGTCTTTATACAAAGCTCTTGCAATGGCGATTCTTTGGCGCTGCCCGCCGCTAAGATTAGCGCCAAATTCATCTAAAACGCTCTCTATCCCATGAGGCATTTTTTCCACAAAATCTAAGGCTTGAGCTTTTTTTAGGCATTCTTTGATTTTTACCTCATCAATTTCTAAACCATACGCCACATTTTCAGCCACGCTCCCGTTAAAGATAAACACCCTTTGAGTGACAACGCTAATCTTTTCCCTCAAGGATTTTTGAGTGATGCTCTCTATTTTTTGATCATTGATGAAAATTTCGCCCTTGCTTGGCTCATAAAGGCGTAAGATCAGATTCACTAATGAGCTTTTACCGCTCCCGCTTTCGCCTTTTAAAGCGATGATTTCATTTTGTTGGAATTTCAAACTAATATCGCTTAAAACATAACGCTCTTGATTGTCTAGTGCATAAGCGAGCCACACCTTTTTAAATTCTATGGTGTGTATAGCGTCATCCAGCGTTAAGACTCCATCAATAATAGCCGGCTCTCTTTCTAAAATTTCATGGATCCTGTCGCTAGCGACTAAGGCTTCTTGAAAATTAGAAACAATCCTAGTCAATCGTTTGATCGGCGTATAAAGCATAAAAAGGGCTGTGATGAAAGAAAAAAACGCCCCCACGCTAATATGACCCCTAATCACTTCATTCCCTCCTAAATAAATCACTAACGCTATCGCAATCGATCCCAAAAACTCCATTAAAGGCGAAGAAATTTCAGCCACGGCGATGTTTTTGATACCGATTTTAAAAAACGCTTCATTTTCTTTCACAAAAGCCTTATGCTCTAACTTTTCGCCATTAGAGATTTTAATCACTTCCACATTGTTAAAAACTTCGCTCAAACGAGCGGTGATTTTGGCGTTACTCTCTTGATAGGATTTAGCGAGTTTTTTAACCTTACGAATGATTTTGCTGATAGGAATAGCAGCTAGTGGCATGATCACTAGCCCCACTAGCGCTAATTTAGGGCTTTGATAGATCACCACCCCCACTAACCCAACAATGGTTAGCCCCTCTCTTAGGCTCTCTGAAAGGTAATTGGACAAACTCGCTCTAATCAATCCTATATCATTGGTGATCCTTGCGATCAATTCGCCCTTTTTAGTCCTGTTAAAAAAATCCATTTCCATTTTGAGAAGGCTTTCTAACATGGTGTTGCGTATTTTTTTGACAATATCAAGCCCGATAAAGTTAGTGAAATAAGTGCCTAAATACATGCCTCCACTCTTACCCAAATACGCCAAAATCACTAAAAAAGGCAAGATTTTGAGCATGTGAGTGTCTTTATTGATAAAAATTTCATCTAAAGTGGGCTTGACTAAATAAGTCCCCCAAGCCGTGCTTAAAGCCACCACCAAAGAAGAAAATAAAACCACTATAAAACTTTTATAATGCTCTTTAAGGTATTTAGAATAACGCTTGAAAAAGAGTTTCAAATGCTTAACCTTTGGATTTGATTAAACTTGTATTATAGTGTTTTTACCAGGGGATTTTTAACGCTTTAATAAACAGCTTAAAGCGATTGATTAGAATTTAGCGCTAAGAGTTGTCATCAAATGGCTCCTGTCTGAATAAAGCGCTTTAGAGCCGGGCGTGGGTCTGTAACTCCCTACCGTAAAGCCTGAATGCGTCATCACGCCCAAATATTCTAATTTCACGCTCGCTGTCAAACTCTTACTGATTTTATAGCCCACATTAACAGCCGCGCTCGCTTCATTGGCTAAAGTGCCGCTAGTCCAACGCCATAAAGTCCCCCACAGCCATTTTTTATGCACGCCCCCACCAAAAACCCAACCAGAGACGGCATCAGCGGTTACCACATGGCTTAAGGCTTGCCCTATATCATAAACGCTATTGGTCCAAAAATCAATGCCTAAAGGGTTTCCTGTCGTGCCTATGTAAGCGTTTGCGTTTTTCCACACTTTATAAAACGCTCCCCCAAAATTAAATTCATTGTAATCAAATCGTTGCCTAATAAGTAAGCTTTGCCCGGCAGTACCCGCTTTCACAGCGTAACGATAAGTATCCCTTTTTAAGGGGGCATGGACAGGGAGCAAAATATAAGCTTTTGTTTCAGATCTAAAGCCCACGCCATCAAAATTAGGGTTGCTATCATAGCCTACAACCACCCCAGGGCTATAATAGGTCCCGGGCGAAAATTGGAAAAAAGGGCTGACGCTAATTCCTTTTCTTTCATAAGTGTAATTCACTAAATGGATACCATAATTTAGAGTGCGCCCGTTTTTAATCACGGTTCTTGGAGAATAAAAATCATAAATCCACTCCCCATAAGCGAACGCCCTACCCCATGAGCTAAACCACCATAATTTATGGCTTGCTTCATTTTTATCCTTAACTTTAGTGCTGATTTCAAAGCCTTGCGTGTAACCGCTCATATAAGGAGCATTGGATTGATAACGCCCTCCTTTAGCTAAAAAAATATCCTTATAGCGGTATTCTAAAAAAGCGTTATTCATCAAGTAATTACGGCGGATTTTATTAGCCCTAGCGTTCCCGCACGCTATAGAATCAATCACCTTGCCATCAGAACCAAGCGCGCACTCATGGATACTCGTGCCATCAAGCAAGGCCCTTTTACCCCCTAAATAGCCATCCCAATAACCGATGTAGTTATAAATAACCGATCCGCCCTGATTGAATTTGGTGTCATCATAAGCGATCCCTCCTAGCGTGCCGCCAACTTTTCCCTCTAAAACATGCCCTTGATCTTTAAGGCCTTTGGATAAAAAATCCGCATAAATATTGCCCTGACCTACAGCGGTTACAAAAGTCTCTGTAGGATAAATCCCCCTAGCTATGTCAATCTTTTTTTTATTAAAGCCAACTTTAGAAAAGGACTCCGCTAAAACTTCAATTTTATAATCAAACGCTTGCAAAGAAGCGCTCAAACTTAAAACATATAACCCACGAAAAACTTGATTCTTTAAAAGCGCGCTATTTTTCATTTTTTTCCTTTTAATAGCCAATACATCTTAAAGACTACAATTCTTAACTGATCTAAAAACAAAGAAGCATAATCAAGCTATTTATTTACTTTTAATTAACTCAACTATTTTAGATTATAACGAAATTTTTTTAGTTTCATCATAAAATGAGATAAAGTAAATCAAAACTTAATCAAAGTGGGGTTTTTGTGCCGTTTTACAACCAAACCCATTTTTAACACAAAAGTTCTCATATTGATTGTAAAAAATGCCAAAAAGCATTTTTTAAGTTTGACAATCAATCTAGTAGCAAAAACTCCAACACCGCCATGCGCATTGCCACGCCATTTTTGACTTGCTCTAAAACTTTAGATCGCTTGTCTTCTAACACCGCGCTTTCTATATCAATATCCCTATGCACCGGGCCTGGGTGTAAAATAATGATCTCTTTATTTTTAGCATGAGCCTCTAGGCGTTTTTGGGTGATGCAATAAGCGTTGCCGTAATCTTTCAAGCTCGCAAAAATGGGCGCGTTGTGCCGTTCGGTTTGGGTCCTCAAACTCATTAAGATGTCAGCAAATTCTATCGCTTCTTCAATGTTATGCGTCGTTCTTAAAGGAGTGATAGGGAGCATGGAGCTTGGCGCGCACAGCATGATCTCAAGCCCTAGTCTTTGGAGTAATTTAATGTTGCTATTAGCCACTCTGGAATTTTTCACATCGCCTATGAAGGCGATTTTTTTCCCTTTCAAATTTTCTAAACCGCCAAAATGCTGATAAAGGGTGAGCAAGTCTAATAACGCTTGGGTAGGATGAGCGCTCACGCCGCTTCCTGCGTTAATCAAAGGGCATTGTGAAAATTCGGCTAATTTAAAAGGCGCGCTTGAAAAAGCATGCCGTGTGATGATAGCGTCAGGCTGCATGGCATGGATATTTTTAAAAGTGTCTATCAGAGTTTCACCCTTTGAAGTGGAGCTTGTTTGCATGTTTAATTTCACTATTTTTGCCCCCAACCTTAGGCTTGCGATTTCAAAACTAGACACCGTTCTGGTGGAATTTTCAAAAAACAACGCCACGATGATTTTATCTTGCATTTTTTCTTTTGTCTCTAAAGACACGGCGTTAAAATCGTTCGCATAAACGCTCGCTTTGTTCAATAAAAGCTTGATTTCATCCAAGCTTAAATCGCTGGTTTGGAGCAAGTGTCGGCATTTTTTTGGCATAAAACCCCCTTTTAGTTATAATATCGGTTTTATTTTAGCTAAAAATGGCATGGGTTTTAGCAAGGAATGGGCTTGAAAAATCTCTCAATACTTCTGGTGTTTTTATTCTTTTGTTTGGGGTGTGTGAGCAATTTTAATGAAGACACTTACACGCTAGACTTAGTTTTAGAAAAAAAGATCCAAGCCAGCAGGAAAGGCGAAATCACCCAAGATAATGTGCCTATCATCACGGCTATCGCTACGCATTTAAACGATGTGGATAGCGGCACTTACTACGATCATGAGTATTTTTTAGTGGAGATTTTCACGCAAAATAACGACTGGATAGATGATGGCTATATTTCTTATGAACTTTTTGGCACAAAACCTACAGGCTCAGAGCCTTTATGGGTGCGAGAAATCACAAAAGACGAATTTGATGGCATTTTAGAAACCACGAACCGGTGGAGCAGAGCTTTTCTACTCGCTTTTGACAAATTGGATTATTTAGCGGTGCAAGAAGCCAAATTAGAGCTTGATGCTTATAGTTTAGGCAAGATTGTTTTTAATTTCGCTTACCAAGTCCCCTTACCTCAATTTTAATGCGCCTAGATTACGCTTTATTCAACCAGCATTTAGCAAATAGCAGAGAAAAAGCGAAAGCACTGGTTTTAAAAAATCAGGTTTTAGTCAATAAAATGGTGGTTTCTAAACCCTCTTTTATCGTTAAAGAGGATGATCAAATTGAATTAGCCGCTACCAATCTATTCGTTAGCAGGGCCGGGGAAAAATTAGGGGCTTTTTTAGAAAACCACTTGATAGATTTTAAAGAAAAGGTTGTTTTAGACGTGGGAGCGAGCAAGGGGGGCTTTAGTCAAGTGGCTCTTTTAAAAGGGGCTAAAAAGGTGCTTTGCGTGGATGTGGGGAAAATGCAATTAGATGAAAGTTTGAAACAAGACAAACGCATAGAATGTTACGAAGAATGTGATATTAGAGCGTTTAAAACGCCAGAAAAAATTGATTTAGTGCTTTGTGATGTGAGCTTTATTTCTTTATATGGTATTTTAGAAGCGGTTTTGCCTTTAAGCGGTGAATTTTTAGCGCTTTTCAAACCGCAATTTGAAGTGGGCAGAAAAATAAAACGCAATAAAAAGGGGGTGGTAATGGATAAAGAAGCCATTTTAAACGCTTTAGAAAACTTTAAAAACCATTTAAAAACAAAGGATTTTCAAATCTTAACAATCCAAGAAAGCTTAGTGAAAGGGAAAAACGGGAATGTTGAATTTTTTATCCATTTCAAGCGAGCATGAGGTTAAAAGCTTAGCTATCGGTAAATTTGATGGCTTGCATCTAGGGCATCAAGCCCTTTTTAAAGAATTAAAAGATCCTAAAGCCCTTTTAATCATAGAAAAAAAACATTACACTAAAGGCTATTTAACCCCCCTAAAATACCGCGCTAAACTCGTGGGCATGCCTTTATTTGTTGTATATTTAGAAGAGATTTCACGCTTAAACGCCCTAGATTTTTTAGATCTTTTAAAAAAGAAATTCCCCAATTTAGAACGCCTGGTGGTGGGCTATGATTTCAGGTTTGGGCATGAGAGACAAAATGACGCTTTATTTTTAAAAGAGCGTTTTGAAAAAACCATTATTGTGCCTGAAGTGAAAATCCAAGAAATTAGCGTGCATTCTAAAATCATCAAACTAGCCCTAAGTCATGGCGACTTGCTTTTAGCTAACAAGCTTTTAGGCAGGCCTTATGAAGTGTGTGGGGAAGTCATTAGCGATCAAGGTTTAGGGCATAAAGAATTAGTTCCTACTTTAAATATCAAAACCAAAGATTTTATTCTCCCTAGTTTTGGGGTGTATGCGAGTTTAGTGAAAATAAAGGATCCAATTTATCAAAAAAGCGTGAGTTTTATAGGCAATCGCTTAAGTGCGGATCAAAACTTCGCCATAGAATGCCATGTCCTTGATACGATCATAGAAAACCCGCCCAAAGAAATCGCTTTGCGTTGGGTTCAAAAAATACGAGACAACATGCGTTTTTCTTCGTTAAAAGAGCTTAAAAATCAGATCCAACAAGACATCTTAAGAGCCAAAGAGATTTTGAGATAATTTGTGTTAAAATGGCTTTTAAAAACCTTAAAAATGGAAAAATTTGATGCGATTGAGTAACGCTGACTTAGAACGATTAAAAAGCATGGCCAACACGCTTCGCTTTTTGTGCGCAGACATGATAGATAAGGCTAATAGCGGGCATCCGGGCGTGTGCTTGGGGCTAGCTGATGTGATGGTGGTTTTAAGCTTGCACCTTAATATAAACCCCACCAACCCTAAATGGCTCAATAGGGACAGGTTGGTTTTTAGCGGAGGGCATGCGAGCGCGTTAGCGTATAGTTTGTTGCATTTGTGGGGCTTTGATTTGAGTTTAGAAGATTTAAAGCGTTTTAGGCAATTACACTCTAAAACCCCAGGACACCCCGAATTGCACCACACTGAAGGCATTGAAATCACCACAGGCCCTTTAGGGCAAGGTTTTGCTAACGCTGTAGGCTTTAGCATGGCGAGTCAATACGCTCAAACCCTTTTAGATAAAGAAGTGATTTCTCATAAAGTCTATTGCTTGTGTGGGGATGGGGATTTGCAAGAAGGCATTAGCTATGAGAGCGCTTCTTTAGCCGGACACTTTCGCCTTGATAACCTCATCGTGATTTATGATAGTAATCAGATAAGCATTGAAGGCGCTATTAATATTAGTTTTAGCGAACAGGTTAAAATGCGTTTTTTAGCGCAAAATTGGGAAGTGCTAGAATGCGATGGGCATGACTATCAAGCAATTCACAATGCTTTAAAAGAAGCCAAAAAATCCCATAAACCCACGCTTTTAATCGCTCATACGATTATTGGTAAGGGGGCTATTGGCTTAGAGGGGAGTGAAAAAACGCATGGCTCGCCTTTAAATAAAGAAGTGTTGAAACAATCCAAAGAAAACGCTCAAATCAACCCTGATGAAAGCTTTACAATTAGCCCAAAAAACAAAATGCATTTTGAAGAAGTGAAAGTTAGGGGCGTTAGTTTAGAAGCCTTATGGGAAAAATCCTTAAGCCCTAAAACAAAAGAAAAAATCCATGCGTTAAAGAATTTTGATTTTAACACCATCCATTACCCCGCCTTTAAAAAAGGCGAATCTCTAGCCACGAGAGTGAGTAACGGCATGATTTTAAACGCTATCGCTAAAGAATGCGAAGGCTTTTTAGGGGGGAGCGCGGATTTAGCCCCATCCAATAACACGCAGTTAAAACACTCTGACGATTTCCCTTTAGGGCAAAACTTGCATTTTGGGATCAGAGAGCATGCCATGGGGGCTATCACTAACGCTTTAGCGGCGTATGGTTTGCTTTTGCCTTTTTGCGCGACCTTTTTTGTGTTCAGCGACTATTTAATGCCAAGCATGCGTTTGAGCGCTTTAATGAAACTAAAAGCCCTTTTTATCTTCACGCATGACAGCATTGGGGTGGGCGAAGACGGGGCGACGCACCAGCCCATAGAGCAATTGAGTCATTTACGCGCTTTGCCCAACTTCTATGCTTTCAGGCCTAGCGATGCTTTTGAAAATACCGCTTGCATGCAAGTAGCGTTAAGTTTGAACGCTCCTAGTGCTTTTATTTTATCACGACAGAATTTACCCGTGCTTGATGAGGTCTCTAAAGAGCAGGTTTTAAAAGGGGCGTATGTTAAACACCACTCTAAAGATCCCATTATCACGCTCGTTGCGAGCGGGAGCGAGGTCTCTTTGGCTTTAGAGAGCGCTCAAATTTTAGAGCGAGAAAATATTCCCACGCAAGTGGTGAGTGCGCCATGCTTTGATTTATTAATAGAACAAAATGAAAGCTATCTTAAAGAACTCTTTAAGGGCAAAGTTTTAGTGATTGAAGCGAGCCGTGCGATAGAGTGGTATCGTTTTGCGGATAAAATCATTGGCATGGATTCTTTTGGGGGCTCAGCAAAGGGCAATAAACTCTTTGAAAAATTTGGCTTTAGCGTTGAAAATGTTACCGCTCAAGCTAAAAGGTTACTCAACGCATGAACTTAGAAAAACTTTTTTTAGAAAAAACCCCCCTATTTGTTTTTAGCTCCACTAGGCGTTTAAAGCATTTCTATTTAGAGCAAGGCGAAGGGTTTTTGCCTAGTGCGATGAGCATGGGGAATTTTTTTGAACAGGCTTTTTACATCCCTAATAAAAAGAAAATCCCTAACAGCGTGCGCCAAATTTTAATGATAGACACCATTAAAGTCATCGCTAAAGAAAAAAAATCCATTCTTGAAGGGCTTTTGCTTTTTGAAAACAGCTTTTTAGGGTATTTGGAAAGCACTTCTTTTTTGTTTGATTTGTTTGATGAATTAAGCTCTGCTTGTATCAAACTCAATGAACTTTCTTCTAAAGACATTTACTTGGATTATGAAAAGCATTTAGAAGTCTTAGAAATGATTTATGATCGCTACATTAAAAAGCTAGAAAAATTAGGCTTTTATGACAAAATCATGCAAGAAAAGCCCACCATTTTAAAAGAATTTTTTGAGCATTTTTCCTCCATTGAATGGCATTTAGACGGCTTTATGAGCGTTTTTGAAAGGCAATGCCTATTAGAAGTGGCCAAGTTAGTGCCTATCACTTTACACTTATCATGCGATAAATACAACCAAAAATTCTTGGAATTTTTAAATCTCAAGTTGGAGACGGATTGCGATTATTCCATTGATTTTAAAACCCAAAAGATCCTTTCTCAAACTTTCAATGATCAAAAAATAGAGCCAAAGCTTTATGCTAACTCCAGTTATTTAAAACAAGGCGCTTTAGTTTTACAAACCATAGAAGAATATTTGCAAAAAGATAACGACCCTAATAAAATGGCGATCATCACGCCTAATGCGGATTTTTTACCTTTTTTAAAACTTTTAGACCAAAACAACAATTTGAATTTCGCAATGGGTTTAGGGGCTAAAAACAGCCCTTATTATACAGAGCTTGTCAAAATCTTAGAAGATTTACAAACAAGCGATTGTAATTTAAGCGGATCTGCGTTATTGGATTTGGAAAATATTACCATTGCGCTTTTAGAACAACAAAGCTCTAAAGAAAAAGCGCCATTAAAAGAAGCGCATTCTCAAATCATGCACCAGTATCATCTTTTAAAAGACACGCTTCAAAACTACAGCCTTAAAGATTTATTGCATTTGTATTTGCAAGAATTTGAAGCCAACTTCCGCTTAGACGATTCTAGTGGGGGCAAAATACGAGTCATGGACACTTTAGAGACAAGGGGCATGCAATTTGATAAAATCGTTATTGTAGATTTTAATGAAACCTGTGTGCCAAGCCTTAAAGATTGCGATTTGTTTTTAAACTCTGCCTTAAGGAAATCGCTCAACCTCCCCACTTTATTGGATAAGAAAAATTTGCAAAAACACTATTACTACCAGCTCTTTAAAAATTCTAAAGAAATAACGCTTTCTTATATAGAGAGCGAAACTTCAAAAGCCTCTAACATGCTTTTGGAATTAAATTTGCATATAGAACCCATCAAAGACGCTTACACGCTTTTTGCACCAACTCCTTTAAAAGACTACCAAGAAGAAGAAATCAAAGCCGCTATCCCTAAAGATTTTAGCTTTAGCGCTAGCTCATTAAACGCTTTTTTAACTTGCAAGCGCCGTTTTTACTACCACTACATGAAGCGCTTCAAAGAAAGTCCTAAAGACGAAAATAATAGCGCTGTGGGCAGTTTGCTCCATGAACTTTTAAAAGAAGCTTATGAAAAAGACAAAAACCCTTATGTATTAGAAGAGAGGCTCATTTGGCTGTTAAAAACAAGAGAAAACATTACCCCTAAAGAGCGTTTAGACACTCTTGTAGCGCTCAAAAAAATCCAGGCTTTTTATCTTAAAGAAAAAGAACGCTTTAATACAAAAATCAAAATCCTTGATCTTGAAAAAAGCTTTGAAACGGCCATTCAAGGCGTTGCGTTTAAAGGGCGTATAGACAGGATTGATAAAACGGCTGACAATGAGATTATTTTATTGGATTACAAATTCAAAAACGATTTGAAATTAGACAACATGAGCGAAAAACAACGAAAAAGCTTAAGCCCCATAGAAATCGCTCAAACCAGCACCGATTACCAAATGGCTATCTATGCGTTTGCCCTTAAAAATCTGGGTTACAAAGATCCTATAAAAGCCTTTTTTTATGATTTGAGAAAGGGCGAATTAGTGAAAGAAGATGAGCTTGTTTTACAGGCTAAAATGGATCATTTGGAATTTTCTCTTATCCCCAAACTCAAGCAAGAAATTGATTTTAAAAAAACTTTAGAAGTTAAAGATTGTGAGTATTGCTCTTTTAAAGACATGTGCAACCGATGAAATCTAAAAAACTTTATTTAGCTTTAATCATAGGGGTTTTATTAGCGTTTTTAACCCTATCTTCATGGCTGGGTAATAGCGGTTTAGTGGGGCGTTTTGGGGTGTGGTTTGCCGCAATCAATAAAAAATATTTTGGGTATCTTTCATTCATTAATTTACCTTATTTAGCGTGGGTTTTATTCCTTTTATACAAGACTAAAAACCCTTTTACAGAAATCGTTTTAGAAAAAACTTTAGGGCATCTATTAGGCATTTTATCTTTGCTCTTTTTACAATCTAGCCTATTAAATCAAGGGGAAATCGGCAACAGCGCGCGTTTGTTTTTACGCCCTTTTATAGGGGACTTTGGGCTTTATGCGCTGATAACGCTTATGGTAGTTATTTCTTATTTGATTTTATTCAAACTGCCCCCTAAAAGCGTTTTTTATCCTTATATGAACAAGACACAAAACCTTTTAAAAGAGATTTACAAACAATGCTTACAGGCCTTTAGCCCTAATTTTAGCCTGAAAAAAGAGGGTTTTGAAAACACCTTATCAGATCTTCAAAAAAAAGAAACCAACAACGATAAAGAAAAAGAAAATCTCAAAGAAAACCCCATTGATAAAAACCACAAAACCCCCAACGAAGAATCGTTTTTAGCGATCCCTACCCCCTATAACACGACTTTAAATGATCTAGAGCCGCAAGAAGGCTTGGTTCAAATTTCCTCTCACCCCCCCACTCATTACACTATTTATCCTAAAAGAAACCGATTTGATGATTTGACTAACCCCACTAACCCCCCTTTAAAAGAACCTAAGCAAGAAGCTAAAGAAAGAGAACCCACGCTTACAAAAGAAACTCTTACGCCCACCACGCCCAAACCTGCCACACTCAAACCTATCATGTCAGCACCCATCATGCCCGCATCTGCACCCAACACAGAAAATGACAACAAAACAGAAAATGACAAAACCCCCAACCACCCTAAAAAAGAAGAAAGCCCACAAGAAAACGCGCAAGAAGAAATGATAAAAGAAACGATAAAAGAAAATCTCAAAGAAGAAGAAAAAGAGACGCAAAACGCTCCAAGCTTTAGCCCACTAACCCCCACAAGCGCTAAAAAACCCGTTATGGTTAAAGAATTGAGCGAAAATAAAGAGATATTAGACGGGTTGGATTATGGCGAAGTAGAAAAACCCAAAGATTATGAGCTTCCCACCACGCAATTATTGAATGCGGTTTGTTTGAAAGAAACTTCTTTAGACGAAAACGAGATTGACCAAAAAATCCAGGATTTATTGAGCAAACTGCACACCTTTAAAATTGATGGCGATATTATCCGTACTTATTCAGGCCCTATTGTAACCACTTTTGAATTCCGCCCAGCTCCCAATGTTAAGGTGAGTCGTATTTTAGGCTTGAGCGATGATTTAGCGATGACTTTATGCGCTGAATCCATTCGCATTCAAGCCCCTATCAAAGGTAAAGATGTCGTTGGCATTGAAATCCCTAACAGCCAAAGCCAAATTATTTATTTAAGAGAAATTTTAGAGAGCGAATTGTTTCAAAAATCCAGCTCGCCTCTAACTCTAGCTTTAGGCAAAGACATTGTGGGTAACCCTTTCATCACGGATTTAAAAAAGCTCCCTCACTTGCTCATTGCCGGCACGACAGGGAGCGGTAAGAGCGTGGGCGTGAATGCGATGATTTTATCCTTACTTTATAAAAACCCCCCTGAACAACTCAAATTAGTGATGATCGATCCCAAAATGGTAGAATTTAGCATTTATGCGGACATCCCTCATTTACTCACGCCCATTATCACCGACCCTAAAAAAGCTATTGGGGCTTTACAAAGCGTGGCTAAAGAAATGGAGCGCCGGTATTCTTTAATGAGCGAATACAAGGTTAAAACCATTGATTCTTATAATGAGCAAGCCCCAAATAATGGCGTTGAAGCGTTCCCTTATTTGATTGTGGTGATTGATGAATTAGCGGATTTGATGATGACAGGGGGAAAAGAAGCGGAGTTTCCTATCGCTAGAATCGCTCAAATGGGGCGAGCGAGCGGATTGCACCTTATTGTAGCGACCCAACGCCCAAGCGTGGATGTTGTAACCGGCTTGATTAAAACCAACTTGCCTTCAAGGGTGAGTTTTAGGGTAGGCACTAAGATTGATTCTAAAGTGATTTTAGACACCGATGGGGCGCAAAGCTTGTTAGGAAGGGGCGATATGCTCTTTACCCCCCCAGGAACAAACGGGTTAGTGCGCTTGCATGCCCCCTTTGCCACTGAAGATGAAATCAAAAAAATCGTGGATTTTATTAAAGCCCAAAAAGAAGTGGAATATGATAAAGATTTCTTGCTAGAAGAATCGCGCATGCCTTTAGACACCCCTAACTATCAAGGCGATGACATTTTAGAAAGGGCTAAAGCGGTGATTTTAGAAAAAAAGATCACTTCTACGAGTTTTTTACAACGCCAATTAAAAATCGGCTACAACCAAGCCGCTACCATTACTGACGAATTAGAAGCTCAAGGCTTTTTATCCCCAAGAAACGCCAAAGGCAACAGAGAGATTTTGCAAAACTTTTAAGCTTTGTTTTCATTGGATATTGGCAATAAAAACATTATTTTTAATTTTTAAAATTCATTTTCTTTAAAAAACTTTTCTCAATAACACAAACACCATAATCCTTTAACCCATTAATCAAATATTATCTGTGGTTTCCCTAACTCCTAGTAAAATTACCTAAAAATTTTATATTCAAGGATAGCCATGAACCCCCAGATTCAACCCGCCACCAAAAAACCCTTAAAATCCCTTTTAGCTGCTAGTTCAGGCAATTTAGTGGAATGGTATGACTTTTACGCTTATGCGTTCCTCGCTCCTTATTTCGCTAAGGAATTTACCCACACCAATGACCCCACTTTAGCACTCATCTCAGCTTTTTTGGTTTTCATGCTAGGGTTTTTCATGCGCCCTTTGGGGAGTTTGTTTTTTGGTAAATTGGGGGATAAAAAGGGGCGTAAAACTTCTATGGTGTATTCCATTATCCTTATGGCGCTAGGCTCTTTCATGCTCGCATTGCTCCCCACTAAAGAAATCGTGGGGGAATGGGCGTTCTTGTTTTTGTTGTTAGCTAGGCTTTTACAAGGCTTTAGCGTGGGAGGAGAATATGGCGTGGTCGCTACTTATCTCTCTGAATTAGGCAAGAATGGCAAAAAAGGTTTTTATGGCTCTTTCCAATATGTAACTTTAGTGGGAGGGCAACTCTTAGCTATTTTTTCGCTCTTTATCGTTGAAAACATTTACACGCATGAGCAAATCAGCGCGTTTGCTTGGCGTTATTTATTCGCTTTAGGGGGTATATTAGCCCTACTCTCGCTCTTTTTAAGAAATATCATGGAAGAAACTATGGATAGCAAAACAACTTCCAAAACCACTATTAAAGAAGAAACCCAAAGAGGCAGCCTAAAGGAATTGCTCCACCATAAAAAAGCCTTAATGATAGTCTTTGGGCTAACTATGGGAGGGAGTTTGTGCTTTTATACTTTTACGGTGTATTTAAAGATCTTTTTAACCAACAGCTCATCATTCAGCCCTAAAGAAAGTAGTTTCATCATGCTTTTAGCGCTCTCTTATTTCATCTTCTTACAGCCCTTATGCGGGATGCTTGCGGATAAAATCAAGCGCACCCAAATGCTGATGGTTTTTGCTATCACAGGGCTTATTGTAACGCCTGTTGTCTTTTATGGTATCAAGCATGCCACTAGCGTGTATGAAGCCCTATTTTATGAAATGCTTGCATTGAGCAGCATGAGTTTTTACACTTGCATTGCTGGGGTCATTAAGGCGGAATTATTCCCTGAACATGTGCGAGCGCTTGGCGTGGGTTTGGCCTATGCGATCGCCAATGCGCTTTTTGGAGGGAGCGCGAGCTATGTAGCGTTAGAGTTCAAACAGCATGGTTTTGAAGCGGGGTTTGTGGGCTATGTCATGTTGAGTATTGTTATCTTTATGGTTATGGTTATCCTATTCCCTAAAAAAACCTATTTGGAATAAATGGGTTCTTATTTAATTTTTGCTATAATTTTTCCTTTTAAAAGGATTCTTTGCATGCAAAATGGGTATTATGCGGCCACAGGGGCAATGGCGACACAATTTAACCGCTTGGATTTAACCTCTAATAATTTAGCTAACCTAAATACCAACAGCTTTAAAAGAGACGATGCGATTACAGGCGATTTTTTAAGGCTTTACCAACAATACCGAGAGCAACTGCCCTTAGAAGATCAAACCAAAGCGAGCGCGAAGTATTTAAACCGCAACCTCAATCGTGTGCCTATTCTATCAGAAATCTATACCGATAGGAGTCTTGGCGCGTTTGAAGAAACGCATAACCCCCTAGATTTTGCCCTAACAAGCCCTAACCTCTATTTTGCGATACAAACTAATGAGGGCGTCGCCTATACCAGAGACGGGCATTTTAGCATTGATAAAGACGGCTTTTTAGTTACTCTTAATGGCTTTAAGGTGCTTTCACGCTCTGGCTTGAACGAACAAGGAGGGATCATGCTCATGCCTGACGCTGAAATTGAAGTGGATCAAAATGGCGGAATTACTTTTAGGGATAATGAAGCCCAAATTCAAGCGGGTGCGTTAGCTTTAGTGGGTTTTAGCGAACCTAAAAACCTTAAAAAAATAGGGCAAAACCTTTACACTTATCAGGGCGAAGGCGTCCATCAAGTCTCTGACTCTGGCGCGCTAAAACAATACATGCTAGAAAAAAGCAATGTCAATGCGGTGCGCGAGATGAGCGCGTTGATTGGAATCAACCGCTTTTTGGACATGTATTCTAAAGTGCTAAAAACCCATCAAGACGACATGAACGCTGAAGCGATCAACAAACTCGCTACAAAAGCTTAAACTTTTGGCGATTTTAAAATCCATAGGAGGGTTTTACCCTAACTCCCTAATAACGCTTTTTTAAAAGCCTTGTTAATCTTTTTTGTATAGCATTAGTTTTAAAAGAGTTTAAAGAATTAAATGCCTTTTCTTTTGTAATCGCTTGCAAAGTAGACGGTAACGCAAGCTTCTCTTTATAGCCACTAACTATTCAACAATGATTCAATTTTAATTATTTCGTTTGTTGTTTAAAACGCTCTTTATTGTGGTATTCTGTAAGCAAACGCCCCCATTTTTCTTGTTATGGCTCTTGCGTTTTAAGCTCGTTTGTGGTAGGATATTCTCATTAAGGTTTGAGGTGCTACGGTTGATGCCGTTTCTGTAATGGTTAAAGAGTATCGCAATGGTTTCTAATTCCCTTAATGTTTTTATCGCCCCATTAAAATCAAGCTTCTTTATTATGAATTTTCTTGTTCATTGATGTAATCTTATATTCTTACTCCAACGCCAAGTCAATCAAAATTTGCCAATTCTCTTTGTAGCGTTGGAGTTGCGACAAGCTCTTTGTGTTGCCCCATTCTTGTGTGTCTTCAATAGGGATAATATAGCATTCGCTCGTGCGAGTGTCTATCCCTAAAATCAAATCGCAATCTTTTTTGGTGTATTTGTAAGTGCGTTTAGGGGCATTCCTATCAATTTGAACCCCACTCCTATAGCCCCCTATAAAATTCAAAGTTATTTTATTTGCCCTATTAAGTGGTATTCTAAAATGCTTTTTTGCTTCCTCTCGCATGCCTTAAACTCTAAATGCTTTAAGGGGTTAGCGATAGATAAAAGATAGGGTTTCTCACTCAAATTCAATACCACTACAAGTACATAATCATGGCTATAAGTTTGCGCTTGTTCGTATTCTTTTTGGGTCAATCTCAATGTCCCTTGCTTTTCTCTAATGCCCTTAACTTCCACTAAAAACGCCTGCTTGTTGGTTTGAATATAGAAATCATACCCATCGCCAAAAAGACGCATGTCTTTTAAATGCCCATAAGAAAATATTTTGATGTTTTTATAGTGGTTTAAAAAATACAATTCGGCTTCTAAACCTGTTTCTTGCATGCTTTTATAGCGGGTTTTAAGGTAAGCGTTAGGGGTAATGCCTAAATCTTTGATTCCGTATTGTTCTTGCAAAAACAATTTCACAATATGGCTAAAACCCTTAACGCTTTCATTTCCAAACAAACTATCAATCCATAATTTTCTATGGATATAGGCACCGCCTTTTTGCCACCAACCTTTGCGTTTGTTAGGAAAAAAATAATCAAATAAATCCATGCGATTTTTGATAACACCAATCGTGTCAGCCAAGCCGATTTGGACACAATATTCAAAAAAAGCATTTTTAGTAGAAAAATCAAATTCTTTAATAAAGTCATTATCAAATTTTGCCAAAGCATAGCCTATGAGATTTAAAATTTCATAGTTCTTATGTTTTGCCATAGAAGCTAAACGCCCTAATCAATCTTTAATATCGCTAAAAACGCTTCTTGGGGAAGTTCCACCTTACCGATAGCTTTCATGCGTTTCTTGCCCTCTTTTTGCTTTTCTAAGAGTTTTCTTTTTCGTGTAATATCGCCCCCATAGCACTTAGCCGTTACATTCTTACCGACAGATTTGATCGTCTCTCTGGCGATGATTTTATTGCCTACGCTCGCTTGGATAGCGACTTCAAAAAGCTGTCTTGGGATAAGCTCTTTCATCGTTTCCACTAAAGCGCGCCCCTTTTCATACGCCTTATTTTTATCTATAATGATAGAAAGCGCATCCACCACATCGCCTGCCACCCTCACATCTAACTTCACCAAATGAGCCTCTCTGTTTTCTATAGGCTCATAATCAAAGCTCGCATACCCTTTCGTGCAAGATTTGAGTTTGTCATAAAAATCCATCACAATTTCATTGCTCGGCAAGGAATAAGTGAGCATGACACGAGACTGGTTTAAATATTCCATTTTTTCTTGAATGCCTCTTTTATTGTTCAATAACTGCATTAAATTGCCCAAAAATTCACTCGGCGTGATGATTGTCGCTCTCACAAAAGGCTCTTTGATGCAAGCGATATGGTTTTCAGGGGGCAATTCGCTAGGGTTTTGGACGTATTTGATGCTATTATCCGTTAAATGCACTTCATACACCACCGTGGGAGCGGTAGCGATTAAGTTAAGGCCAAATTCCCTTTCCAACCTTTCTTTGATCACTTCCATGTGCAATAACCCTAAAAAGCCCACCCTAAAGCCAAAACCAAGCGCCACAGAGCTTTCAGGCTCAAAATTTAAAGCGCAATCGTTAAGCTGGAGTTTCAATAACGCTTCTCTTAAATCTTCAAACCGGTCCGTTTCTATAGGGTAAAGCCCCGCAAAAACAAAGGGTTTAGCCGGCATAAAGCCTTCAATGGGTTTAGGGGTAGGGTTTTTAGCGTCTGTGAGCGTATCGCCCACCGCAATATCAGTAACGCTTTTTAGCCCTAAACTCACAATGCCAATCTCGCCGCATTCTAAACTCTTAGTGGGGATTTTTTTCAAAGGGTTAGGGTAGTATAGCCCTAAAACGCCATGTTTTTTACCCGTCCCCATCACTAAAATTTCTTGCTCGGTGTTGATGCTCCCATCCATAATACGCACTAACGCTAGCGCCCCTAAATAATTGTCAAACCATGAATCATAAATGAGCGCTTTTAAAGCAGCGTTAGGATCACCGCTAGGGGCAGGAATGGTCGTAATGATTTTTTCTAACAAATCTTTAATACCTAGCTTAGCTTTAGCGCTCACTTCATTAGCGTTAGAGCAATCAATCCCTATCGTGTCTTCTATATCCTGTTTGACTTCTAAAATATTCGCATTAGGCAAATCAATTTTATTGATCACCGGTAAAATCTCTAAATTGTTATCTAAAGCGATATAAGTGTTGGCGATGGTTTGCGCTTCCACGCCTTGAGTGGCATCCACCACTAATAACGCCCCTTCGCACGAACACAAAGAGCGAGACACTTCATAGCTAAAATCCACATGCCCTGGGGTGTCAATGAGGTTTAAAACGTAATCCTCCCCCTTAAAAGTGTAATTTAAGCGCACGCTTTGAGCCTTAATCGTAATGCCCCTTTCTTTTTCAATATCCATAGTGTCCATTACTTGGCTCGTCATTTCTCTGTTGCTGATAGCGTTGCATTCAGCGATCAGACAATCCGCTAAAGTACTTTTACCATGGTCAATGTGAGCGATAATGGAAAAATTGCGGATATTCTTCATTGGCACTTTTGATTTCATCTCTCTTGTCCTAAATCTTTTAAAATAGCGTCAGTCAAACTCTCTGTGTCTAAGCCTAAGGATTTTTCCACTAAAGCGGTATTCCCATGCATGATAAATTCATCCATGATTTCAAAGCTTTTAATAGGCTTTAAAATATTTTGTTCGCTCAAAAACTCTAAAATCGCGCTAGCCACCCCCCCAAGCTTGTAATTATCGCTAAAAACATAGAGCTTTTGATAAGGGGCAATAATCGCGCTTAAATTTTGATCTAAAGGTTTAAGGAATCTCAAATCCAAAAGCGCGCACTCTATGTTTTTTTCTTTTAAAGCCAGTTGGACCAAATGCGCCCGCCCCACGCCATTACCATATCCTATGAGTAAAATTTCGCCCTCTTTTTTCAATAATTCGCTTCGCCCCAAAACAAAACCGCTAGGCTCAAAAACCCCCTCTTTTAACGCAAACGACCCCCTAGGGTAGCGGAACGCGCAAGGGCTTGAATCATGCTCATTAGCAAAATACACGGCGTTTTTTAAAGTCTCGTTATCTCGTGGGGCAAAAATGACCATGTTAGGGATAGAGCGCAAATACGACACGTCTAAAAGTCCTTGG
The DNA here is from genome assembly GCF_003637685.1 of Helicobacter pylori. GTDB lineage: Bacteria > Campylobacterota > Campylobacteria > Campylobacterales > Helicobacteraceae > Helicobacter > Helicobacter pylori_CJ. The sequence continues at coordinate 104,589 of NZ_MVWW01000005.1, forward strand.
TGCGTCTCGCCATCTTCACCCACAATCCCAGCCCTGTCAATGGCTAATTTAATCGGCAAGCTAGAAATGCAAGCGTCATGCACGATGGAATCATAAGCCCTCTGTAAAAAAGTAGAATAGATGCTCACAAAAGGTTTAAACCCCTCTTTAGCCATAGCGCTGCTAGAAGTTAAAGCGTGTTGTTCAGCGATAGCGACATCAAAAAAGCGCAAAGGGTAAGCGTCAATGAGTTTGTCTAATCCTGTGCCGCTAGGCATCGCTGCGGTTACGCCTACGATTTTTTCATCTTTCTTGGCTAATTCTAAAAGGGTGTTAGAATACGCTTCAGTGGGCGATAAGATTGTGCTTTTGGATTTTTTAGACAAACCGGTATCCAAATCAAAAGGCCCCACCCCATGCCATTTTTCATAGCGCCCTTCAGCGATTTTATAGCCTTTGCCTTTTAAGGTTTGCGCATGGATTAACACCGGTTCTTTAAGCTCTTTGGCTAATTTCAAGGTTTCAATAATCGCGCTCAAATCATGCCCGTTAATAGGCCCTATATAGTTAATGCCCAATTCTTCAAAAAACACGCCCGGGGTGATGAGCTTGAAAGATTCTTCAAAACGACTCGCTAAGTAATTCACGCTTTCAGGTAAGGTGCTTAAGATTTTTTTAACTTTAGAGCGGAAAGACTGGTAAAATGGGCCTTTCATCAGCTGGCTAAGGGCTTTAGACAAAGCTCCAATAGGCGTGCTGATACTCATTTCATTATCGTTCAAAATCATGATCATGGGGTATTTCCTATCGCCCAGTTCGTTTAAGGCTTCATAAAAAATCCCTGCACTAATACTCCCATCGCCTAGTAAAGCGATAGGCATGCCTAACGCTTGTTTCAAACAAAAAGCTTTCGCCACTCCCACGCCTATAGACACCGAAGTGGAACTATGCCCGGCGATGAAATAATCGTATGCGCTCTCGCTGGGTTTAGTGAAGCCGCTCAAACCCTTGAATTGCCTTAAAGTGCTAAAGCTTTCAAAGCGCCCGGTTAAGAGCTTGTGAGCGTAAGCTTGGTGCGAAGTGTCAAAAATGAAAGGGTTTTTTTGGCAATCAAATAAGGCATGCATGCCCACAATCAGCTCCACAGCCCCTAAAGAAGAGCTTAAATGCCCCCCATTAGCGCTCACCACTTCTAAAATACGCTCCCGTAGCGTTTGGCACACCAACTCCAAGCCTACAATATCATTAGGGTTTAAATCAAAAGTTTTATTTTGCAAAATCACACCTTAAAATTTTCCAACACGCTTTCTTTGAGCGTTTTAAAGCGCTCCATTAAATTCCCATCAAGGCTCCCGTTAGAGCTAGTGATCATAACGCCTCCTTTAGAAATAGCCTCATTGCTCTCTAATTTGATTTTGGAAGCGTTTTGCAAACGCTCGTTTAAATAAGGGTAATCCAAGGGATTGACTTTTAAATGAATATCCGTTGCGTCTAAAACGTTTTTTAAAAGCTCTTCAGCTAAAGCGAGAGCCACTTTTTGGCTGTTGTCTTCCACTTCTTTAAGAATCACTTCTTTAGCGATATCTATCGCAATCGCGCTCAATTCCTTTTCCAAAGCCATTAAATGATCTTGTGATTTTTTCATTTTTTCATCTAAAGCCGTGATCGCATGCAAAAGCTGGTTTTTTTCTTCATTCACGCTGTGAGTGAGTTCGTTACGCATTTTTTCTTCGCCCTCTTTAAAGCCGATTTTATAGCCGTCGTTTTTAGCGTTTTCAATCAAAACTTTACTCTCTTCTTGGGCCTTTTCAAATTGCATTTGCAATTTCACTAAATGGCTTGAAAGCTCATCGGTTTTTTTCAACAAGCAATCAATCAAATCGTTTTCTATCGCTTTTTTTTCCAAAGGCTCTTCTGGGTTAGGCGTTTCTAAAGACGCGCCATTAGGATTAGTTTTAGGGGGTAAGTTTGCCATGCTCTTAAATTCGTATTTTTGAATGTCATGCTTATTCAAATGGTCTTTTTGGATCAAGTTTTTACGGCTATTCAATGACATCTTCCTCTTCACCGGTTTGGATCACGCCTTTTTCTTGCAAGCTCTGCACGATTTCAATGATTTTCCTTTGGGCCACATCCACATCTTTGATTTTAACCGCTCCTAAATACTGCATTTCTTCTACAAACTGCTCTGCAGCCCTACTGCTCATGTTGTTTAAGAATTTATCGGTTAAATCTTGAGTAGAAGTTTTTAGCGCCAAAGACAAGTCTTTTTTATCCGCTACTTTCAAAATCTCTCTGATAGCGAAATTGTCTAGTTTGGCTATATCTTCAAAAGTGAACATCATTTCTTTAATCGCGCCGGCAAGCTTGTTATCCACGCTTTCAATGCGAGCGAGCGTGGTTTTAGCGCTCTTTTGGCCCAAGCGGTTAAAGATTTCAGCCACCGCTCTCAAACCGCCCACTTCAATTTTATAACTGGTGAGCGATTCTAGTTTGTTTTCCAACACCGTGGAAACCCTTTTAACCACTTGGGGCGATATTTCGCCTAAATTCGCCATTCTAATAGAAATCTCGGCTTTCATTTCATCAGGGAAATAGCTCAAAGTCTCAGCCGCATTAGGGGCTTCCATGTGGGCTAAAATCAAGGCAATGGTTTGAGGGTGTTCGTTAATGATGAAATCAGCGAGTTGTTGGGGCTTGATTTTGCCTAAATAAGCGAAGTTTTTTTGCGTTTGCAAGCTTTTAGTGAGCTTGTCCATCACTTTTCTGGCTTCTTCGCTCCCTAAAGTCCTGGTTAAAAGCTCTCTAGCGTATTCCAAACCGCCGGTATTGATGTATTGGTTAGACTGGAAAATCGCAAAAAATTCCTCTAAAACCGCCGCGCCGATTTGCTTGTCCGTGCCGTTTAATTGCACGATTTGCTTAGAAATCTCTGTAATGGAGTCAATGTCTAAATGCCTTAAAATCTCGCCTGTGGTGTCTTCGCCCACTTGAATGAGTAAAATAGCGATTTTTTCACTCATGGAAAGTTCGTCTAATTGAGCCTTTTGTTTGGGGGTAAGCTTGGTTGCCATTTTTAACCTTTTTTAACCTTTCGCGCTGTCTGAAGAGATTTCATCTTTGATTAAGAGTTTAAAGAGCGTGGCGATTTCATCAGGGCGCTCTTTAAGAGTCCCTCTAATCTTTTCTAAAATAATTTCATATCTTACTTCTTCTTCGCTAAAGGTTGCATTAAGCCCTAATTGATCTTCTACTTTTTTCCTCAAATCGCCCAGTTTGTTCAATTCATCTTCTTCTTCATCCATTTCTTCAAACATGGATTTCACTTCCTTATCTTCATCAGGCACCACTTCCAGCATGCGTTCGCTGAAAGGCACGATCACTTTTTTATAGAAAATAAATAGCACTATAAACACCAAAACATACTTGATTAAAGGCGTGAATGAGCCTAAGATTTTTTGAGTTTTGTGCATGATTTTTTCGCTCAAAGTGGCGTTGTCAATCATGGGTGCCATAGGGTTAAATTCAAAATTACTCACCGCCACATCATCACCTCTATTTTGATTATAGCCAATGGCTTGTTTCACCAGAGCGTTGATTTTTTTAAGCGATTCATCGCTCAAAGGCTCGTATTCTAAAGCGTTTGCCCCGTCTTTAAGCGCGATTTTATACCTGCCATCCACCACAACCGCCGCATTCAAACGCACTAAAGTGCCAAACTCGCCCTTAATCTCGCTAATGGTTTTACCCACTTCATAATTGGTCGTGTTTTGAGACTTTTCGTATTTTTCTGGCTCTTTATTGTCTTTCAATCCTTGCACAGGCCCGATATTACTCACAACCCCAGGCACACCGCCAACTTGTTTTTTAGAAGCGCCTTCTTTTTTCTCTTCTAAATTTTGCTCGCTCCTTACGACATTATTGGGATCAAAAGTCTCTTTAGTGCTTTTCTTTTGGCTGAAATCAAACTCCGCATTGACCCTTGCGACCACCTTGTTTTTACCCCCCACAATAGGGGCTAAGATATTGACAATCTTATTTTCTAAAATGTTTTCAAAATTTTGTTTGTAATGCAATTGCTCTAGGGCTAATTCTTTGGAGTTTTCTAATATATCGCCTTCGCCTATTGATTCGCCGTTTTCATTCACGATTTTCACATTGTCTATCGTGAGTTTAGGCACAGCTGCAGCGATTAAATTTTTAATCCCTAAAATTTGAGTGGGTGAAAGCTTCATGTCAGGCTTGAGTTTGAGCATCACCGAAGCGCTAGGAGGGACTTCTTTAGCCACAAACACGCTGTCTTTAGGGATTGCAATATGCACATTGGCTTTAAGAATGGGGTTTAAGCTTTCAATCGTGCGCGACAATTCCCCCTCAATGGCGCGAATGAGTTTGATATTTTGATCAAAATCAGTCGCCCCAAAGTCTTTAGTGTCAAAGATTTCAAAGCCCACTTTACTCGTTTTAGGGATCCCTTGAGAAGCCAGAGTGATCCTTTCTTCATACACTTTATCTTTAGGGATGAGAATGGTGTCGTCTTTGGAGACTTTATAAGGGATTTGGTTTTGCTGGAGGTGCTGTAAGATTAAAGCGTTATCGCTAGAGTCTAATCCTTCAAATAAAACCCCATAGCCCCCTTGCGCGTAGTCTTTTTCTTTAAAGGGATAGAGCAACAAAAACACAAGCAAGGCGGTGATCAAAACTCCCGCTGCGATTAGGGCGATTTTTTGCTTTTTATTGAGCTTGATGAAAAAATCAACAATCCGTTGCAATAATACCTTTAAATCCAATATTAAAACCTTGATAAAATTTTCATTCTTTTAAGCCGTTCGCTTAGATCTTTTGGAACACGCTCAAATAAATCCCTATGGAAAAACAAGCCCCTAACGCTCCTAAACAAACCCCTCCTAAAACACTGCTAAAAGACACCCCTAAAACAATCAGCGCTAAGCCTATTAAAAGAATCAAACCAAGCAAACTATAAGAAAGAATGTTTTGAAATATTTGATGCGTGATCAAATGGGGTATCAATAAAACAAGCAACCCATAAAAAAGGGCTAAAGAAAGCGCAATAGTGCTAGGGAAATTAGCGCTGTGCGAAAGCCATTGAACAGAATGCAAAAAAAGGTGTTTTAAAGATTCTAAAAGGGCTTCAAATATAACCACGCTTAGCACAAACCACACCCCAAGCGCTAAATTTCTGCGATAAAGGCTTAAAAACACCCCCACTAACAAGCTCAAAGGCAACACGAATTGAGAAGAGCCTAAAAAAGCGATGCGTTGGAGCGCTTGATCTAAAATAGGGTTAGAAGAATTTGAACGCATCCAGCTAAAAATCGCATTATCCATGGGGTTGGTGTAACCAAAAAGGACTAAACCAGCAATCATAATAAAAAACGCGCTAAAAACGCCTCCTAGAAGAAACAGGGTTTTCACTGGTAATAAAAAAAATGCTTTGGGTTGTGTGGAAACATTTTTGAAAGAATTTTCAGCCATTATTTAAAACCCTTTTAGTCAGTTCATTCAAATTTGATACTATACGCCAACGAACTTTAAAATCGCTCTTAAAAAATTTAAGACAACGAAGTTTAAACACATAAAAGCTTTTCATTTTAATCAAACCTAGCTAATAAGAAACTGAAATTGTTTTTTTTTTTTTTTGAAATCGTTTTAATTTTTGCCCTCTTTTAAAGCTTTTTAACCCTTTTTAGACTACAATTTTAAGAAGTAAAAATCAAAGGAACGCAATAACTTATGGATAGAGCCAAATTTATATTCGTTACAGGGGGTGTGTTAAGCTCTCTAGGGAAAGGGATTTCATCTTCTTCAATCGCTACGCTTTTGCAGCATTGCAATTACCAGGTTTCTATTTTGAAGATTGATCCTTATATTAATATTGATCCAGGCACCATGAGCCCTTTAGAGCATGGGGAAGTGTTTGTTACTAGCGATGGCGCTGAAACGGATTTAGACATCGGGCATTATGAACGCTTTTTGAACAGGAATTTAACCAGGTTGAATAATTTCACTACCGGGCAGATTTTTTCAAGCGTGATAGAAAATGAAAGGAAAGGGGAATATTTAGGCAAAACCATTCAAATCGTCCCCCATGTAACCGATGAGATTAAAAGGCGCATTAAAAGCGCGGCTAAGGGGTTGGATTTTTTAATCGTGGAAGTGGGCGGAACCGTGGGCGATATGGAGGGCATGTTTTATTTGGAAGCGATCCGCCAGCTTAAATTGGAATTAGGGAATGAAAAAGTCATCAATGTGCATGTAACCTTGATCCCTTATATCCAAACCACTAACGAACTAAAAACCAAACCCACGCAACATTCTGTCCAGGAATTACGGCGCCTTGGCGTAACCCCTCAAATCATTTTGGCGCGATCGCCTAAGCCTTTGGATAAAGAATTGAAAAAGAAAATCGCTTTGAGTTGCGATGTGGAGCAAGACAGCGTGATTGTGGCCACAGACACTAAAAGCATTTACGCATGCCCCATTCTTTTCTTGCAAGAAGGCATTTTAACCCCCATTGCCAGACGCTTTAATTTGAATAAACTACACCCCAAAATGGCGGCATGGAACACTTTAGTAGAAAAGATTATCGCTCCTAAACACAAAGTCAAAATTGGTTTTGTGGGCAAGTATTTAAGCTTAAAAGAATCTTATAAATCCTTAATTGAAGCCCTAATCCATGCGGGCGCGCATTTGGATGTGCAAGTCAATATTGAATGGCTGGATAGCGAGAATTTTAACGAAAAGACTGATTTAGAGGGCGTTGATGCGATTTTAGTGCCTGGGGGCTTTGGAGAAAGGGGGATTGAGGGCAAAATTTGCGCCATTCAAAGGGCGAGACTAGAAAAACTCCCCTTTTTAGGGATTTGTTTGGGCATGCAATTAGCGATCGTGGAATTTTGCCGCAATGTTTTAGGCTTAAAAGGGGCTAACTCTACGGAGTTTAACCAACGCTGCGAATATCCTGTGGTGTATTTGATTGAAGATTTTATGGATCAAAACCACCAAAAACAGGTGCGCACCTATAATTCGCCTTTAGGAGGCACCATGCGATTAGGCGAATACGAATGCGAAATTATGCCTAACAGCTTGTTAGAAAAAGCTTATAAAAAGCCTAGCATTAAAGAAAGGCACCGCCATCGTTATGAAATCAATCCTAAATACCGCCAAGAGTGGGAAAATAAGGGCTTGAAAGTGGTGGGTTTTGGGGCGAATCATTTGATTGAAGCGATTGAATTAGAAGATCACCCATTCTTTGTGGGGGTGCAATTCCACCCGGAATTTACCTCTAGGTTGCAAAGCCCTAACCCTATTATTTTGGATTTCATTAAGAGCGCTCTTCATAAATCCTAATCTAAAAGATGAAACAAAAGCTTAAAGCTCAAATCAAAGAGCGATTGGCTTCTATCGCTTATAATGAAAAAGGGTTTCCTAGCCCCTTTTTATTTAAAGACTTGAAAAAAGCCGCGCTCAAAATCATAGAAGCCATGCGCGCAAACACAGAAATTTTAGTGGTGGGCGATTATGACGCTGACGGCGTGATTAGCTCTGCTATCATGGCAAAATTCTTTGAAAGTCTAAACTACAAGCATGTCCGCATTGCAATCCCTAATCGCTTCATGGATGGCTATGGGATTTCTAAAAAATTTTTAGAAAAACACCACGCCCCTTTAATCATCACGGTGGATAATGGGATTAGCGCCTTTGAAGCCGCGCGATTTTGTAAAGAAAAAAACTACACCCTAATCATCACCGATCACCATTGCTTAAATAATGATGAAGTCCCAGACGCTTATGCAATAATCAACCCCAAGCAACCGGATTGTGATTTTATCCAAAAGGAAGTGTGCGGGGCGTTGGTGGCGTTTTATTTGTGCTATGGAATCCACCAACTTTTAGGAAAAGAAAAAAGCCATTCTAGTGAATTGTTATGTTTAGCGGGCGTGGCGACTATCGCTGATATGATGCCTTTGACTTTTTTTAACCGCTTTTTAGTTTCTAAAGCCTTGTATTTTTTGCAAAAAGAATCCTTAGGGGCGATGGGGTTTTTACGCCAAAGAGAAGTTTTTAGAAAACGCTCTTTGAAAGCGAGCGACATTTCTTTTAATATCGCCCCTTTAATCAACTCCGCAGGGCGCATGCAAGACGCTAAAATGGCTTTAGATTTTTTAAGCGCGAATAATTTTCAAGATGGTTATTCTTTGTATGAACGCTTGAAAGCATGCAATTTGAAGCGTAAAATGATCCAACAGCAGGTTTTTGAAGAAGCCTTTAAGCATGCGATGGTTGGAGAAAAAATCATCATCGCTTTTAAGGATAATTGGCATGAGGGCGTGCTTGGGATCGTGGCTTCAAAATTAGTGGAAGCCACCCAAAAGCCAAGCCTGGTTTTCACTTTTAAAGAAGGGGTGTATAAAGGGAGCGCTCGTAGCTCTCCAAATATTGACTTGATTGACGCTTTGAATGGGGTTTCTTCTTTATTACTCGGCTATGGGGGGCATAGGCAAGCGTGCGGTTTGAGCGTTGAAAAAAATAACATGATCTCGCTCTTTGAAACTTTAGAAAATTTTGATTTTAAAGTCTTGCCCTTTTATGAAAAAGAACCCCCTTTAACGCTCAAATTAAAAGACATTGACAGAGAGCTTTTAGAGATTATAGAGATGGGCGAACCTTATGGGCAAGAAAACCCTGAACCCTTATTCCAAGCGCACAATTTAGAAGTCATAGAAGAGAAAATCATTAAAGAAAGCCACCAGGTTTTGCGTTTTAAGGATAAAGAATGCGTCAAAGAGGCTATTTATTTTAACGCTGAGCAGTTTTTGAAAGCGGGCGAAAAGGTGAGCGTGCTTTTTAGCGTGGAATTAGATGAGTGTTCTAATGAGCCTAAAATGTTTGTTAAAAGTTTGTTGTAGTGCCTTTTGTTGAAGAAGAATTTGAAATTTTAAAACCCACCAAAGCCTTGTTTTTGGTGCGCGACGTTTTAAAATGTTCTTTAAAAGAAGCCCAACGGCACCTTGACAAGCAACGCTTAAAACAAAACCAACAAGCCGTGCGTAAATCTCAAATCATTCAAGGGGTCGTTCGCTTGATTTATTTCAAGCCTAATGAAAAACAAGAAAAGCTTGTTTTTGAGGCTAAGGATTTTGGCGCATTTGACAAACCCACTCAAGTCTATACCCACCCTAAAGGCTATTTTTACCATGAAAGCTTATTAGATTGTATCCAATCTCATTTGGGCAAAAACGCCCACCCAGCCCATAGGCTGGACTATGAAACGAGCGGATTAGTTTTAGCGGGCAAAACCTTACAAAGCGTTAAGGATTTAAAAGCGCTTTTCATGCAAAAAAAAGTGAAAAAAACTTATTTAGCGCTAGCGCATGGGTTGGTGGGTAAAAGTATCATAATAGATAAGCCCATTCTAACGCCACAAAACATTCAAAAAGATTTGCGCATTCGATCTCAAATTTCTCCTTTAGGCAAGTCTTCAATTACCCTTGTTGAGCCTTTAAGCTATAATCCTTTTTTGGATATAAGCTTGCTTAAAATAACCCCACTCACCGGGCGCACGCACCAGATCCGCTTGCATTTAAGCAGTATAAATCACAGGATCGTGGGCGAGGGGCTTTATGGGGTGGCAGATGAAAACGCTAGAGAATACCTTCAATCAAAGCGTGAAAATAACGCCCCTTTACTCATGCTCCATGCCGCTAGTTTAGAGTTTGAATTTAAAGGAGCGATCTATAAAATCGCTTCCCCCATGCCTAAACGCTTCATGCCCTTTTTAAAAGATTGACCCCCTTTTTTATTGATTATCCCCTGATTATTTTTTGATTATTTTTATTGACTATTTTTTTTTGGGGGGGTTTTTTTGATTAAGATTTTTTATATGCTTTTTTAATCCCCCTTATCCTTTTTAGCTTTCAATTCCTCTTGTTTTTTAAGAATCATTTCTTCGGTAATACTAGAAAGCTTTTCTTTATGGTTTTCATGATTAGAATCTTCTTTGTGGCGGGACTCTTCTTGTTTTTTTAAAATGATTTCTTCAGCGATGCTAGAGAGTTTTTCCGCATTTTTGGTGTCTTTGTAGTTGGAGCGGTTTTTTAAATTCTCTCTGATTTGCCTTTTTCTTTGAATGAGCGCAAACATTTTTTGGCTGAATTGGTAGCATTTACGCACGCTTATGACAATCACGCCCCACTTGATCAATAAAGCGATCAAAAGCCAAATAAAAGAGCTAGAAGTGTCCAATAAAAACTGGCGCACATCGCTATACACCCAAATATCCACTAAAATAACCAACAAAGTGATCAAAATAGAAAACGCAATGCTTTTAAATCTAAAAAGCCACGCCACTATCACAAACCCTCTCGTGTGCCTGTGGGCTAACAGCCAGCGTTCATTCTTTTCGCTAAAAAAATTCATTAAGCTAGAAATTACGCTATTTTTCTTGTTCATTCTCGCCCTTTTCCCAAACTTCTTTAAAATGCTTGGTGGTTTTTTCTTGTTTTTCTTTCAATTCTTTAGCGTGGATTTGCTCTAACAACCTTTTTTCTTCAGCTTCAAACATGATTTTTAATTCTTCTTCATTGAAATCGCTCAATTGCATGCTCTCTTTTATCAGGCGTTTTTCTACGATTTTAACCGCTTGCTCCCTGATTTTTTGAGATTTTTCTTTAAAAAGCGCTCGTTTGGTTTTTTGAAACGCTTCATTAGAATTTTTGTGGATCGTTTGTTTGCAAAAATCTAAAAAATCCTTGACTTGATGCATAATTTTCATGGTTATCCGTTTTTAAAGAGTTTTTAAGACTAATGACCCCTAAAAGGATACCAAAAAAAGATTAAAACTCCCTAGTAAAATATTTTCTCATAAAGAATAGGGAGCGTTTTGGCGACGCTCTAACCCCCTAAAATAGGGCTTTTGTGGGATAGTTTCTAGGTGAGGCTATCGCATGCTTTTTGTCCCTTATTTTTCTTTGAGCGCCTCGCATGCCTTTTGATCTCCTAATTTGCAAGCTTTAGAGATATATTGAGCGGCTTTTGTTAAGTTTTTTTCCACCCCTTGACCATTATAATATAGAACTCCTAAAGCACCACACCCCCTACTAATATTCAAATCGCAAGATTTTTCAAACAGAGCGACAGCTTTTTTTGAGTCTTTTTCCAAATATAGCTCCCCTAAATTAAAACACCCCGAACCATCTTTTAAATCACACGCTTTAGTGTAAAAATAAGCGACTTTTATTAAGTCTTTTTCCACTCCCTGACCATTTTGATACAACACCCCTAAATTAAAACACCCCTTATTATTATTCAGATCACACGCTTTAGAATAAAATTGAGCGGCTTTTTCAGAGTTATTCTCTACTCCCTGACCATATTCATAAGATATTCCTGCATTAAAACACCCCAAACCATTATTCAAATCGCAAGATTTTTCATACAGAGCGACAGCTTTTTTTGAGTCCTGTTTCACCCCCTCCCCACTTCCATATAGAAAACCTAAGCCACTACACCCACTACCAATATTCAAATCGCATGCTTTAGAGTAAAATTGAGCGGCTTTTGTTAAGTTTTTTTCCGCCCCTTGACCATCGCTATAAAGCACCCCTAAATTATTACAACCCCTACCATTATTCAAACCACACGCTCTTTCAAAATATTTCCTAGCTTTAGAAAAATCTTGCTTGTCATAACTCAGCATACCCAAATCAACAAGCTCTTCAGGGTTTTGCTCTGCCATTAACCCCCCCCCCAATCAACACACAATACAAGCATAAAGCCCTAAAAATCGCTTTTTTGAAATTCCCTAACATGACGCTTCTCCCTTTTATTAAAAAATTTAGACTTTATTATAATCAAATATTGATAACTAGAACCTTTTAATTTCATAAATGGGGTTTTTAAACTTCAATTTTATAATAAAACTCATTCTCTTAAGGGATAGGGGGTATTTTTAAATGAGAATTTATCCCTAGCGCTTTTTTAAAACCTGTTGGCAATAGTGCTCTAAAATCCTACAAGCGCTCAAAGAGTCTAACCGGCCGTCTTTGGTAGCGAGTCGCTTGTTTTTCCTACCCAAATGCTCTAAATTTTCATAAGCTTCTACGCTAGAATTATCTTCATTGATAAAAACGATTTCGCCCTTAAAATCTACAAGCTTGATAAAATGCTCAATGCGCGCGTTCGTATCCGCATAGCTTTCATTAGGCTTGCCCACCACCAGCACCTGAATGTTTTTTTCCCTCAACAAATCGCTCAAATCCCTAGAGGCCTGATTCCTGTTGTGGCGTAAAATCGCTTCTAAAGGCAAGATAACGCCGTTTAAAAGTGCAGCGATGCCAATGCGTTTTAGCCCCACATCGCATGCCAAAATCATGCTAACACCACAATGTGATTGATGCGCTTGATCTTACCCAACAGCTCGTATTCTAAAAGCTTATCCCCAAATTTGAGATACGCTTCTTCATAGCTAGGGTTTTTGGTGCAATATTCTAAAAATTCATCTTTCATTTCAGGCATTTCTTTTAAATGGTAGTCTTTTAAAAGGGTGTTTATAAAATTTTGAATATTAAATATCCCTTGAGCCTGCCCTTTTTCTAAAAGCTCATTAGTGCCGTCGCTCTCGTTCAAGCGTTGGGGTAAAACAAATAAGGGTTTTTGGTATTTTTGGGCTAATCTCGCGCTGCTCATAGAGCCGCTTTTTAAATCCGCTTGGGGGATAATCACCGCATCGCTTAAAGCGATCACCAGGCGGTTTCTCGCTAAAAAAGAACCTTTAACGGGCATGAAATCCTTTTCATATTCGCTTAAAATCAGGCCGTTTTGCGCGATTTCTTGGATCACTTTATGGTTATTCGTAGGATAGATCAAATCCAAACTGCAAGGCGAAAGCATGATCGTTGTTGGTAAGGCGTTTTCTTGAGCGATAATATCCACGCCTAACGCTCCACCGCTCACAATAACCGCGCCATTTTTAGCAAGCTCTCTGGCTAGAGTGATCGTGTGTTGCTTGCTATAAGGAGTGGGTCTTCTTGTGCCGATGATAGCCACTTTTAAAGGCGCTTCTAAAAGCTTGGTATCGCCCACACAATAGAGCTGTTTAGGAGGGTCTTTGAGAATGTCAAAGGCTTTAGGGATATTCTCTAGCGCGCTGTATTGGAAATGGCTTTTCATCTTAAACTATTTAGGCAATATAATTTCTACTTCAATCGTTTCCACGCTCTGGTTGCTATCAAGGGTTTTGAAATGGATGTCTGAAGATTTAGTGTATTTTTGAATGACGGCAATGATTTCTTTACGCATCTCTTCCATGTAGGGTAAATTTAAAGTGCGCTCTTTGGCTAAAATCAATTTTAATCTATCAGTTGCGGTAGCCGCACTCCCTTTGTTTTTAAAAAAATCAAACAAACTCATGAAAATATCCCTTTTAACGCTCCAAAAAAGCCTCTTTTAGCCTTAAATTCCACATATTCCACTTCTTCGCCTAAAATCCTTCTGGTGATGCGTTGGTAAGCCTTCGCGCTCTCGCAGTCCGTGCGAATCACCGGCTCGCCCTTGTTGGTCGCTGAAATAATATGGCTGTCTTCAGGAATGATCCCAATTAAAGGCAAGCACAAAATCTTAAGCACTTCTTCTATGGAAATCATCTCACCATTTGCCACTAACTCAGGTTTTAAGCGATTGATGATTAAATGCTTATGCACTTCTTCGCCCCTTTTAGCCCGATTAGACTTCGCGTCAATAATGCCAATCACTCTGTCGCTATCCCTTAAGGAACTCACTTCCGGCGTTACCACCACTAACGCCATGTCCGCATGCAAAATCGCATGCTCAAAACCGCTTTCAATCCCAGCCGGTGAGTCAATCAAAATATAGTCAAAATCCGCCCTTAAAGCGTTGATTAGAATCGCTACTTTTTCCTTATCTAAAATATTTTTATCCTTGCTTTGTGAAGCCGCTAAAAAAGAAAGGTTTTTAGTCTTTTTATCCGTGATCAAAGCCTGCGAAAGGTTGCAATTTTTTTCCATCACATCCACCACATCATAAACAATGCGATTTTCTAAGCCTAAAATCATATCCAAGTTCCTAAGGCCTATGTCAAAATCAACCGCTACGACTTTTTTACCGCTCTCAGCCAAGCCAATCGCTAAATTAGCCGTGGTGGTGCTTTTACCCACGCCCCCCTTACCTGAAGTGATAGTAACTACTATTGCCATATGATTCCTTTATTTTAATGATTTATTTTTTATGATTGAATGGGGCGCGTAAAATTTCCCCAATTTGCTCTATTTTAGTCTCTTTAAGGGCTTTCCTCTCTGTGTTTAGCCTGGGGTAATTCAAGCTCTTTTCCAGTAAAAAATCCTTAGCGAACGAGCCGTTTTGAATCTTTTTTAAGATTTTTTGCATGCGTTTTTCTAACAGATTTCCCATAGGCTCTCTCGCTTTAATCGCCCCAAATTCAGCGGTGTTAGAAATGTGCTTCCTTAAGCCCTCTACCCCCTTATAATGCAATAAATCCGCCACTAATTTCACTTCATGCACGCATTCAAAATAGGCTAATTCTTCAGGGTATCCTGCCTTGATCAAGGTTTCAAACCCCATTCTTACAACCGCTTCTAACCCTCCGCACAAAACCGCTTGCTCGCCGAATAAATCGCTCTCACATTCTTCTTTAAAGCTTGTTTCTAAAACCCCCATTCTCCCCCCACCCATCGCTTTGGCGTAGCTTAAAGCCACCTCTTTAGCGTTATAAATTGAACTCTCTTGCTCTATGGCGATTAAATGGTATAAGCCCTTATTTTTAAGGTATTCTTCTCTTAAAGCGCTCCCTGGCCCTTTTGGCGCGACTAAGATCACGCCCACGCCTTTTGGAAGAACAACTTGATTGAAATGCACGCTAAAACCATGAGCAAAGCCCACAAGCTGCCCCTCTTTTAAAAAAGGGATCACTTCTTTTTCTAGCACTTCCTTATGCAATTCATCCGGGAGTAATACCATGATCACATCAGATTGTTGGACTAATTCCTTGACTCCTAGCACTTCAAAGCCCTCTTTTTTTGCTTTTGAAACGCTCAAACTCCCTTGATACAAGCCAATACGCACCTTTACTTTAGAATCCCTCAAATTGAGCGCTTGGGCCTCTCCTTGCGCGCCATAGCCAATAATGCCCACTTGTAAGGATTGGATAACGCCTAAATCAATGTCTTTATCATAATAAACGGGTAATGCCAAAATCAAATCTCCTAGCGTGTTTAAGCAAGTATTTATTTTACCATAATGGGAGCGATAATGTTTAAAAACATGCAGAATGTTAAAAAATGGTGTGCTCGGAGGGATTCAAACCCCCGACCTACAGGACCGCAACCTGTTGCTCTATTCAGCTGAGCTACGAGCACTTTTAAAGAAGTGAAACAAGGATTATAGCAATAAAAGCTAATTTTTCACTTAAACGATGCATTTTTTCTATTATAATTTAAGGCATGCAAAAAGATTACCACAAACTCATCGCTTATTTATGCGATTTTTTAGAAAAAGAAGTTCAAAAAAAAGGCTTTAAAAAAGTCGTTTACGGGCTGAGTGGGGGGCTAGATAGCGCGGTCGTTGGGGTGCTGTGTCAAAAGGTTTTTAAAGAAAACGCCCATGCCCTTTTAATGCCCTCTTCAGTCTCCATGCCAGAAAGTAAAACAGACGCTTTAACTTTGTGCGAAACCTTTTCTATCCCTTATACAGAATATTCTATCGCTCCCTATGATGCCATCTTTGGCTCTCATTTTAAAGACGCAAGCCTTACTAGAAAGGGGAATTTTTGCGCAAGATTGCGCATGGCTTTTTTATACGATTATTCTTTAAAAAGCGATTCTTTAGTCATTGGCACGAGCAATAAAAGCGAAAGAATGCTAGGCTATGGCACTTTATTTGGAGATTTGGCGTGCGCGATTAACCCGATTGGGGAATTGTTTAAAACTGAAGTTTATGAACTCGCTTATTATTTGAATATCCCTAAAAAGATTTTAGATAAGCCCCCTAGCGCGGATTTATTTGCAGGCCAAAGCGATGAAAAAGATTTAGGCTATCCTTATAGCGTGATCGATCCTTTATTAAAGGATATTGAAGCGTTATCTCAAACAAAGCCCATCCATTTAGAAACGCTCACCCAATTAGGCTATGATGAAATTTTAGTAAAAAACATCACAAGCCGTATCCAAAAAAACGCTTTTAAATTAGAATTACCCGCCATCGCTAAGCGATTTGAACATGAATGAAAAGCGATAAACCCTTTTTAGAGCGCTATTTTTATGACCCCACTCTTTTACAAAAGGGGTTGATTTTCGCGCTCTATCCTTTTTCTTTAATCTATCAAGGCATCGCCACCCTTAAACGAAAAACCGCTAAAAAACATGATTTTAAAATCCCCATTATCAGTATAGGCAATCTCATCGCTGGGGGAAGCGGTAAAACGCCCTTTATTTTAGAAATCGCTCCAAGATACCAAGAAGTGGCTATTGTCTCTAGGGGGTATCAACGGGATTCTAAAGGCTTAGTGGTGGTGAGCGTTAAAGGAAACATTTTAGTTCCTCAAAAAACAGCGGGCGATGAAGCCTATCTTTTAGCCTTAAGTTTAAAACAAGCGAGCGTGATTGTGAGCGAAAAAAGAGAGCTAGGCGTTTTAAAAGCCCTTGAATTAGGGGCAAAGATTGTGTTTTTAGACGATGGTTTTAGGTTTAATTTCAACCAATTCAATGCGCTTTTAAAGCCTAAAGTCCCCCCCTACTACCCTTTTTGTTTGCCTAGCGGGTTGTATAGAGAAAATATTGAAAGCTATAAAGAAGCCCATTTAGTCGTTACAGAAGATAAGGATTATAAAAGAATCACCTCTATCACTAACCCCACCAAACGCATGCTTTTAGTAACGGCTATCGCTAACCCTAGCAGGCTTGATGCGTTTTTACCCAAAGAAGTGGTTAAAAAATTGTATTTTAGAGACCATGCCCCTTTTGATTTGAAGCTTTTAGAAAAAGAGTTTTATCAAAATAACGCCACTTCCTTATTGGTTACTTCAAAAGATCTTGTCAAATTACAAGATTGCAACTTGCCTTTAAGCGTATTAAATTTAAAATTAGAAATTTGCCCTAAAGTTTTAGAGCAGATTGATCGTTATATCCTTTCTTATCCTTGTAATACAAAAGAACATCTATAAACTCCTTATCTTTAGAGATAAAGCCTTTCAAACGCCCTTCTAACTCATAATGGTTTTTTTCATAAAAAGCGATCGCTTTAAAATTGTTTTCCATCACTTCTAAGTGCAAAGAATGTAATTGGAACTCTTCAAAAGCGATGCATTCTAAAGCTTTTAAAATAGTCTCTCCCTTATTTTTCAAAAAAGGGTTTTTATAAATCCCCAAATACCCATGCTTATGAAAAAAATTGATTTTAGTGATAGAGCCAACCCCTAAATAAACGCCCTCTTCTTTAAACAAAAAATAGCGGTGGCTAGGCGAGTTTTTTAAATCTTCTATGAATTGCAAATGCGTTTTTAAAGAAATAAAAGCGCTATACATCCATAAGGCAGTGTTTGGGTGGTTACGAAACTCTAAAACCAACAATTTTTCTCCATCGTTTAACTGGGTAAAATCAATCGCTTGGATATTTTTATAAGAATAATTTTTTTTCAAATTTCTAAAAACTCCCTTAATGCGCCCTCTAATTCACTCCCAAAGGCCAGGGTTTTTGCCCAGGCTTGATTTTTTTGAATTTGTAATTTTTCAAAATCTTTAGCTAGAGTTTTTAAACTCGTTTGTTTGAAAATGCCTGAATTTTCAAATTCTTTGCTTTGAAGGATTTGATTAGAAGCGATGGGAATGATAAGAGAGGGCGTTTGAGAAAGGGCTAATTCATAGAGGGTTTGACCCGCAGCGCTAATAGCGCAAGCGCAAGATTTCATCAAAGAACTGAACTCTAAGGGGTTTAAAGGGCTGTAATAATGCGTGTTTTTGGGAGGATTTTTAGGCGTATAAGGTGAAATGATATGCAAATTCACATTCTTATTTTCTAAAATTTTGACTATCTCTTTGAGAGTTTTTTGCTCGCTCCCTCCTAGCGTGATCAGCACTTCTTTATTTGCTGTATTGATAGGGCGCTCATAAATAAAACGAGCATCAACAGGGTAAAATCCCACCCCCAAATAATACTGATAATCTTTTGATAAATGATGGTAGTGCTTTAAGGCGTTCAGCGTGAAATTCATGATCTTAGTGTTTTTGGGGTAAAACCCCTTAACATGCTCTTTATCTTCTACCACCATTAGGCTTTTGGCTTTTTCTTTTAAAAGGTAAAAATCTTTTGAATTCAAACAATAGCTGTCTGTAATCAACAAATCATCATTGCCAACGCCCTCTAAAAAAGCGCTTATATCGTTTTGCTTATATAAATGAAGGCTTGCTTCAACCCCTAATTTTTCTATAAAAGAAAGGATTTTTTCACAACGCCTCACATGCCCTAAACCGCTTGTTACAAACGCATCGCACAAAATTTTTACTGGCATGCGTTTTTTAAACGGCTGTATTTGAGCTTGGCTAATTCTAAATCTTCTAAAGTGTCAATATCTTGGACTTCTAAGGGCGATAATTCTAAAGCGATGGAATTTGGGCTAAAAATAGGCCGCATTTCCCTAAAGGCTTGAGCCTTCCCCATATAAAGCAACCCTGCGTCATGATAGAGCGTTTTTAAATCTTGCGTGCGCGCGTTTGAATGCTCTTTAAAAGCCATTTGAACGCCGTTTTCAAGGCTAAAAGAACGATAGGGCGAAGCGCTAAAGGGAGAGCATGTGAAAACATAATCCGCATTTTGATTTTGTTTTAAAGTTTCAAAAGCGTTTTTTAAATGCTTTTCTTGTAAAAATACTGAAGCGCCATACAAACAACACGCAATATCTTCATCTTTTAATTTTAATTCTTTCATGTGATAGGCCATCGCCTCTAAAGTCGTGGCTCTGTCGTCCGCTAAATTTTTAGGGCGTAAATTCAAAAAACTCGCCCCATAATTTTTAGCCAAATTCACATACTCCATGCTATCGCTAGAGATAAACACCTTTTCAAAGAGCTTGGAATTTAGCGCCGCTTCAATAGGATAAGCGAGCATGGGTTTGTTGAAAAAATCAATAATATTTTTATTCTTAATCCTTTTACTGGAACTTCTGGCTAAAACAATAGCGATCGCTCTCATGCTAGGCTTTCAAACGCTCTTTATTAATAAGGCATTTGGGTTTCCATCGCATCAGCAGCGAATTTCTTTTTATTGGAATCGCTCAAATGCCCTAAATTCGTGTATTCAATCTTAGCGTCAGCCAAAAACTTGGATTGGATGGTGTTATTCCTTTCAATATCATAAGGGCGGATCACCCCACTCACTTTAAGGATTTGCTTTTCCCCATCCACTAGCACCTCCTTATTCCCATAGATGAAATAATTCCCGTTTTCTAGCACCTTAATGATGCGAGCGCTCAACACGATCTCTAAATCCTCGCTCTTTTTTTGCGAGCCACCGCCTTTAAAATTCGTGTTATTGCTGGATTTGGTGAAATTGTAATTATTCTTATCGTCCAAATACTCCGCTTCTTTTTTCTTTTTTTCATCTAGCCCGTTATAAGTGAGTCTTGGGGGAGTGGAATTACCTCCTGAAGTGCTTTTATAATCTTTGGAGCTAGAATAATTCGCGCTCGCTTTTTCAGAGACAATGATTGTGATCAAATCGTTAGGCTTCATCGCCCTCCTGTCCGCAAATAAGGGGCGCTCGCCCTGCCCAAACAAACTCCCCAACTTGTTCAATTCAGGGATAAATTCTTTAGAGGGGGTTTCTTCTACATAATCAGGAGGGTTAAAATCAATTTTTGGCTCATTGGCTGATGCCATGCTGAATACAACGCTAAACGCAACAGCCCCTAAATAAAGCGCTTTTTTCATCCACTAGCCTTACTTTTGAGTTATTTTAAGCCCTAAATTATACTCTCTTATAAAGAATAAATGCTTAATTTTGAGTAAGTTGTTGTAAAATTTAGATCTTTAAGATCTTTATAATGAAACTTACTATGCAGGAGATAGAATTGAGAACCTTGTTAAAAATGTTAGTTGGCGCAAGCTTGCTGACACACGCCTTAATAGCTAAAGAAGAAAGTGCAGCGCCTTCTTGGACAAAAAATTTGTATATGGGATTCAATTACCAAACAGGTTCTATCAATTTAATGACTAATATCCATGAAGTTAGAGAAGTTACTAACTATCAAACCGGTTACACCAATGTAATGACTAGCGTTAATAGCGTTAAAAAGCTCACCAACATGGGATCTAATGGGATTGGCTTAGTCATGGGCTATAACCACTTTTTCCATCCGGATAAAATCTTGGGCTTGCGCTATTTTGCTTTTTTAGATTGGCAAGGCTATGGCATGAGATACCCTAAAGGCTATTATGGCGGCAATAACATGATCACTTATGGCGTGGGCGTGGATGCGATGTGGAATTTCTTCCAAGGGAGTTTCTATCAAGATGATATTAGCGTGGATATTGGCGTTTTTGGGGGGATTGCGATTGCGGGGAATAGCTGGTATATTGGCAGTAAAGGGCAGGAATTGTTAGGCATCACTAACAGCAGCGCGGTTGATAACACCTCTTTTCAATTCCTCTTTAACTTTGGTCTCAAGGCTTTATTTGTAGATGAGCATGAATTTGAAATCGGCTTTAAATTCCCCACCATTAATAACAAATACTACACCACTGACGCGCTCAAGGTTCAAATGCGTAGGGTCTTTGCCTTTTATGTGGGGTATAATTACCACTTCTAAAGGGCTTTTAAAACCCTACACAACTCCCTAACATCTTTTGATAATAGCTCTTGGCTTTGAGAATTGTCTCTGTGTCATCGGTTTTTAAAAGCACTTCATAATTGTTTTCAAAAGCGTTTTTGCTCCAATTCGCTGAGCCTAAAAACACGATCTTATCGTCAATGATCGCTACTTTTTGGTGCATGATGCCGTAATAATTCCCGTTTTTAGCCTTAAGCCCTTTCAATAAGCACACTTTCGTGTTGGGGTATTTGTCTAAATAGCCAATAGTGGATTGCTTGTTATTGTGGTTGCTTTCGTAATCATAAATGATTTGCACCTTAATCCCCCTACTCGCTACGCTTTTAATGGCTCTTGCAATATCTCTGTGCGTGAAACTATAGATAGCGATTTTCACGCTCTCTCTAGCGTTACTAATACCAGAAACTAAAGAATTGAGAGCGTCCCTTTGCTCATAAGGTAAGACAAACAGGCTGTTTTTAGCTTGCAAAACCCCTAAACAGCCCACTAACACGCTCACGCCAACGATTTTTTTAAACTTGTTGAACATCAAATGATCCTTATTTTAAATTACACTCATGATAAAAACAACCAACCAAGTGGATTTTTGATTATAATAAAAGATTTAAAAAAAGCGATAAAAATTGATAGGCTTAAAGAAGCGTTTCTTAATAAAATAAGGAGTCCCTAAAATGAAAATGATTCTATTCAACCAAAACCCCATGATTGAAAAGCTGCTTGAGAGTGTTTCTAAGAAATTAGAATTGTCTATAGAAAATTTTAACCACTATCAAGAGCTGTCCGCGCGCCTTAAAAAAGATCCAGAATGGCTTTTGATAGCCGATGATGAATGTTTGGAAAAACTAGATCAAGTGGATTGGCTAGAATTAAAAGAAATCATCTCTCAAAATAAAAACAGCGTGTGCATGTATAAAAAGGGCAATGAAGCACAGCCCTTTTTAGAGGGCTTTGAGATGAAAATCAAAAAACCTTTTTTACCCACTGAAATGTTGAAAGTCCTTCAAAAAAAGCTTGGTTCTGACATGAGCGAGCTAGAGCCTAGCCAGAATTTAGATCCAACTCAAGAAGTTTTAGAAACCAATTGGGACGAGTTAGAAAATTTAGGCGATTTAGAAGCCCTAGCCAAAGAAGAGCCTAACAATGAAGAGCAACTACTCCCCACTTTAGATGCGCAAGAAGAAAAAGAAGAGGTTAAAGAAACGCCCCAAAAAGAAGAAAAGCCTAAAGATGATGAAACGCAAGAGGGTGAAACCCCTAAAGATGAAGAAGTTTCTAAAGAGTTGGAAACGCAAGAAAAATTAGAAATCCCTAAAGAAGAAACGCAAGAAATTAAAGAGGAAAAACAAGAAAAAACACAAGATTCCCCAAGCGCGCAAGAATTAGAGGCCATGCAAGAATTAGTCAAAGAAATCCAAGAAAACTCTAACGGCCAAGAGAATAAAGAAAAAACGCAAGAAAGCACAGAAATTCCACAAGATAAAGAAATCCAAGAAGTTGTTACCGAAAAAACCCAAGCGCAAGAATTAGAAATTCCTAAAGAAAAAACGCAAGAAAGCGCAGAAGCTCTCCAAGAAACCCAAGCGCACGAGTTAGAAAAACAAGAAATCGCAGAAACACCACAAGATGTAGAAGTCCCCCAATCACAAGAAAAAGAAACCCCACAAGAAGAAACCCAAGAAGTTGTTACCGAAAAAACCCAAGCGCAAGAAAAAGAAACGCCCAAAACCCAAGAAGACCATTACGAAAGCATTGAAGACATTCCTGAGCCGGTGATGGCTAAAGCGATGGGGGAAGAATTGCCCTTTTTAAATGAAGCCGTTGCAAAAACCCCTAATAATGAGAACGACACAGAAACCCCTAAAGAGAGTGTTACAGAAATCTCCAAGAATGAGAACGACACAGAAACCCCTAAAGAAAAAGAAGAAAGCGATAAAACTTCTAGCCCCCTAGAATTGCGCTTGAATTTGCAGGATTTATTAAAAAGTTTCAATCAAGAGTCCTTAAAAAGCCTTTTAGAAAACAAAACCTTAAGCATTAAAATCACTTTAGAGGATAAAAAACCTAATGCATAATGATTTTAATTTACTCATCCTTTCAGGCCCTAGCGGAGCGGGTAAAAGCACCCTTACAAAGTATTTGCAAGAAAAAATCCCAAAAACCCATTTTTCCCTTTCCACCACCACGAGGAAACCCAGAGAGGGCGAAGTTGATGGCTTGCATTATAATTTTGTCAGCGAAGAAGAGTTCAAACAAGGCATAGAAAAAGGGCAGTTTTTAGAATGGGCGATCGTGCATAACCACTATTATGGCACTTCTAAAATCCCTGTAGAAAAAGCCTTAAAAGAGGGCAAAATCGTCATTTTTGATATTGATGTGCAAGGGCATGAAATCCTTAAAAAGCATTACCCTAACGCATGTTCAGTCTTTATTAGCACCAAAAACCAAGAGATTTTAAAAGAGCGCTTGCTTTTAAGGGGGACGGATTCTAAAGAGACGATAGAAAAACGCTTGATCAACGCTTATAAAGAAATGCAGTGCTTGGAGAGCTTTGATTACCTCATCATCAATGAAGATTTAGAAAAATCCAAAGAAATCATCTTAAGCATCGCAAAAACTTTAGTTTATCGCTTAAAAGCGTTTAATTTTGAAAAAATCTGCAAGGCTTGGAAAAACGAATCCTTATAAAACCTATCAATTATTTTTTAAAAAAGCTATAATTCAAATAAAAACCAACCAATAGATTAAGGAGTAAAATATGGGCGGATTCACAAGCATATGGCATTGGGTCATTGTTTTATTAGTGATTGTGTTGTTGTTTGGGGCTAAAAAGATCCCCGAATTGGCCAAAGGCTTAGGCAGTGGGATTAAGAATTTCAAAAAAGCCGTGAAAGACGATGAAGAAGAAGCTAAAAATGAGCCTAAAACCCTAGACGCTCAAGCAGCACAAGCTAAAGTGCATGAAACTAGCGAGATTAAAAGCAAACAAGAAAGTTAACCATGCACACTCTCATTAAGGGCGTTTTAGAAGAGATTTTAGAAGAAGAAGTCGTTATTGAATACCCTAAAGACCGAGAGCATGGACATTACGCTACGCCCATTGCTTTCAATCTCGCCAAAGTTTTTAAAAAATCGCCCTTAGTCATCGCTGAGGAATTAGCCCTTAAAATCAGCACGCATGAAAAAATTCAAGGGTTTTTTGACAGCGTAGTCGCTTGTAAGGGCTATATCAATTTCACGCTTTCTTTGGATTTTTTGGAGCGTTTCACCCAAAAAGCTTTGGAATTAAAAGAACAATTTGGCTCTAAAGTTAAAAGCGAATGTTCTCAAAAAATCTTTTTAGAATTCGTGAGCGCCAACCCCACAGGGCCTTTACACATAGGGCATGCTAGAGGGGCGGTGTTTGGCGATAGTTTGGCTAAAATCGCTCGCTTTTTAGGGCATGAGGTTTTGTGCGAATATTATGTCAATGACATGGGTTCTCAAATCCGCTTGTTAGGGCTTTCCGTGTGGCTCGCTTACAGAGAACATGTTTTAAAAGAAAGCGTAACTTACCCGGAAGTCTTTTACAAGGGCGAATACATCATTGAAATCGCTAAAAAGGCTCACAACGATTTAGAGCCAAGCCTTTTTAAAGAAAATGAAGAGACTATTATTGAAGTTTTAAGCGGCTATGCTAAAGATTTAATGCTTTTAGAAATCAAGGATAATTTGGATTCTTTAGGCATTCATTTTGATTCTTATGCGAGCGAAAAAGAGATTTTTAAACAAAAAGATGCAGTGTTTGAGCGATTAGAAAAAGCGAACGCCCTTTATGAAAAGGATTCTAAAATCTGGCTCAAATCTTCCTTATACCAAGATGAAAGCGATCGAGTGCTTATCAAAGAAGATAAAAGCTACACTTATTTGGCCGGCGATATTGTCTATCATGATGAAAAATTCCAACAAAATTACACCAAATACATCAACATTTGGGGGGCAGACCACCACGGCTATATCGCTAGAGTGAAAGCCAGCCTTGAGTTTTTGGGCTATGATTCCAACAAGCTTGAAGTCTTACTCGCTCAAATGGTGTGCTTGCTCAAAGATAACGAGCCTTACAAGATGAGTAAAAGAGCGGGTAATTTTATTTTGATTAAAGATGTGATTGATGATGTGGGCAAGGACGCTTTGAGGTTTATTTTTTTGAGTAAACGGCTTGATACCCATTTAGAATTTGATGTCAATACTTTCAAAAAGCAGGACAGCTCAAACCCCATTTACTATATCCATTACGCTAATTCGCGCATCCACACCATGCTAGAAAAATCGCCCTTTTCTAAAGAAGAGATTTTGCAAACCCCTTTAAAAAATTTAAACGCTGAAGAAAAATACCTGCTTTTTAGTGCTTTAAGCTTGTCTAAAGCAATTGAATCTTCTTTTGAAGAATACGGCTTGCAAAAAATGTGCGAATACGCAAAAACCCTCGCCTCAGAATTCCACCGCTTCTATAACGCTGGCAAAATCTTAGACACCCCTAAAACTAAAGAGCTTTTAAAAATTTGTTTAATGGTGAGTTTGAGTTTGACTAACGCTTTCAAACTTTTAGGCATAGAAATCAAAACCAAAATTTCCGCTAAAGATTAAGCTCAAAATTATTTTTTTTGATTATAATATTCTCATTATTTTTAAAAAATAAGGAGAATATTTTGCTTAATCGTATTATAGAACACATGAACGCCAACCATGTAGAAGACATGAAAGGTTTGTTGAAAAAATTCGGGCAAGTCCATCACGCTGAAAATGTCGCCTTTAAAAGCGTGGATCCTCAAGGCATTGTGATTGGTTATAACCACAATCAAACCTTAAGGATTGAATTCAACCACGAAGTTAAAGACCCCAAAGACTACAAAAACGCTATCATTGAATTGTGCCAAAGCGTGGAAAAAACCCATGATTTAAAAGGCGTGGAAGAAGAAGTTAAGGCTTTTAAAGAAAGCTTTGATTCTGTTTGTTTAGCAACCTTACACCCTAATGGGCATGTGGTATGCTCTTATGCGCCTTTAATGACCAATGGCAAACAATACTACATTTATGTGAGTGAAGTGGCTGAGCATTTTGCCGGCCTTAAAAACAACCCCCACAATGTGGAAGTGATGTTTTTAGAAGATGAAAGCAAGGCTAAATCAGCTATTTTGAGAAAACGCTTGCGTTATAAAACCAACGCTCGTTTTATTGAAAGAGGGGCAGAGTTTGACAAAGCGTTTGATTCTTTCATTGAAAAAACCGGCGGTGCTGGGGGCATTAAAACCATCCGCACCATGCAAGATTTCCATTTGATCGCATTGGATTTCAAAGAAGGGCGTTTTGTGAAAGGCTTTGGTCAAGCTTATGATATTTTAGGCGATAAAATCGCTTATGTTGGGGATAAAGGCAACCCGCATAATTTCTCTCACAAGAAATAAACTTTCTCACTCATAAGGGGCAAACGCCCCAAAAGAGTGCTTTTTAAAGAGGTTATGGCAAAATCAAGCTCTTTACTATTTAATCTTAAAAAATGCTAAAAGCCTTTTTATGGGCTAACACCAAACAAAAAGCGCTAAAAAGTAAAAAAATCACAAAATTTTTCCAAAATGACAAAAAAAAAAAAACGCTTTCATGCTATAATACGCCCATGTTTAATGCATCAAAATACTAATTCAAAAAGGAGAATATGATGAAAAAAACCCTTTTACTCTCTCTCTCTCTCTCGTTTTTGCTCCACGCTGAAGACGACGGCTTTTACATGAGCGCGGGCTATCAGATCGGTGAAGCCGCTCAAATGGTGAAAAACACCAAAGGCATTCAAGAGCTTTCAGACAATTATGAAAAGCTGAACAACCTTTTGACCAAATACAGCACCCTAAACACCCTGATCAAATTGTCCGCTGATCCGAGTGCTGTCAGTGGTGCGATCAATAATTTGAATGCGGGTGCGAATAATCTACTCAAAGAAAAAGAGAATTCCCCCGCCTATCAAGCGGTGATTTTGGCGCTCAATGCGGCAGCGGGCTTGTGGCAAGTCATGAGCTATGCGATCAGCGCTTGTGGTCCTGGTAAGAACAGCAGTAAAAATGGAGGCGTTCAAACCTTTGAAAACACACCATCATCGCAATATGGGGGGACTACGATTACTTGCAATTCGTATTATGAACCAGGATTTGATAGCGCTCTATCCACTGAGAATTTTGCGAAAATCAATCAAGCCTATCAAATCATCCAAAAGGCTTTCGGGAGCAGTGGGAATGGGATCCCAGTTTTAAGCAACACCACTACAAAACTTGATTTTACAATGGATGGGAAAAAAACAACAGGTGCCACAGCAGGAGATAAAACAAGCTATAATGGTAGTCCATACAATCCGACCCAATGGGTAGGGGGAACACAAGAAACAAACAACACAAAAATTGATGTGGAAAATAACGCTCAAGAGCTTTTAAAACAAGCGAGCATCATTATCACTACCCTAAATAGTGCATGCCCGCACATGAATAATGGTAGTGGTGAGCCGTGGGGATTGCCCAATTCTAACGGGAGCGCATGCGGGATTTTTGCCACTGAAATCAGTGCGATTACAAGCATGATTAAAAACGCTCAAGAAGCTGTCGCGCAAGCCAACATTGTTAACGCTACCCAACAAGCAGAATTAACCAACCCCAATAACTTCAACCCTTTCACAGACGCTCAATTTGCTGAAGGCATGCTCGCTAACGCTAAAGCTCAAACAGAGATTTTAACTCTAGCTGAGCAAGTAAAAAATGACCTTAACACTATTCCTGAAGCTTTCATCAGTTACTCTTTAGCATCATGCAGAACACCAGGTCGTGGCACCAATCCAGGCACGGTTACCGGTAACACTTGGGGTTCAGCTTGCGCGTATGCAGGAGAGACGATAACCGCCCTAAACAACAGCATCGCGCATTTTGGCACTGAAGCCGCTCAGATCCAACAAGCCGAAAACATCGCTGACACTTTGGTGAATTTCAAATCCCGATACAACGAGTTAGGCAACACTTACAACAGCATCACCACCGCGCTCTCTAATATCCCTAACGCGCAATCTTTGCAAAATGCGGTGAGCAAAAAGA
>NZ_MVWW01000006.1:0-96707 GCF_003637685.1 Helicobacter pylori
CTTTTATTAACCCTTTTATTCTCTCTCTCATTAATCCGTGCCACAACATTTTTAAACCATTTGATTCCATAAGCCCCATTTTTATCAGTGGGGCTTACAGAGTTAAATTCAAAGGAGAAATGATGGCTCAGTTAGAAGATTTAAAAGTGCATGAAAAATACAATTTGTTGTTGTGCTTATTCAAAAGCGATTATTACAACGATCCAAAAAATACGGATTTAGAGGGCAAGCCTTTCAAACAAGCTTGTGAGGAATGCACTTTGATTTTTTTTCGCCCAAGAATGGATAATGTAGCTGAATATAAAGATTTTGAAAAAGTGCGTCAAGCGGACTATGCTGTTGCTATTGTGTATGAGAAATCAGCTATTAAAGGGGTTAAAATCCAACGGAGTGTTTTTGCCCTAAAGATTGACCATGACACTATTGGGACTGATGAATAGGGAGCGTTAAAGGTTGAGGGTGTTTGCGCTCAAAAAGGGAGCCAAGAATACGAAGAATTAGTCAATAAAAACACTTGGCATTTCACGCACAGCACAAGACTTGGACAACCAAAATTGATTGAGCGAAAAAATTAAGGGATTATGGGTTTTTAACTCATAATCCCATTCATTTAAGAAAGGATTTTAATGGAATTGTTAACTTTAGATGGCGTGGTTGAAAAAGGCGTGTTTGAAATCCCTAGCTATCAAAGGGGGTATGCATGGCAAATAAGGCAATTGAAGGATTTTTGGAACGATTTAGAGCATGTCTCTAAGCTGGGAGATAAATTCCATTACATGCACAGCCTAACCTTAAGAGGGCTTGAAAATGAGCTTGAAGATAGCGCTTTTGAAATCATAGACGGCCAGCAACGATTGACTACGAGCTTAATTTTATTAGGCCTTTTAGCCAAGATTACTAAACATAAAGACCCAAAGTATGATTCAATGAACCTTGAACCCGTTCTGTCCTATAAGTATTATGGTTTGAATGAAGCTTTTAGGGCGATCATGGGAGAAGAAAAAGATTTAGAAAAGTTTCAAACTTCTTTTTACGCTAAAAATTTGATTGACGCTCATGCATTTTTTCAAGAAAAAATCAGCGATACGCCTATGGAAACGCTTGAAAAAATGTTTGATGTTCTCACTAAAAAAATGCTTTTTAGCGTGGCAGAATTGAATGATAATCGAATCGATCCGTTCAGCTCTTTTGAAACGATCAACAATCGTGGTAAGGATCTATCCACTCTGGAATTGTTTAAAAACCGCTTGCATTTTGTAGCGCACAAGATTTGTAATGGACAAAAATTAGAAACGCTTCAAAAAGAGATCAATGACACCTATACGATCATTTATTACGATTTGAGGCAATTTAAAGATGATGATTTAGAGAAGTTTTTAAAGCATTTCGTAGAGTATTATTATGGCGAGAAAAGGGATTTTAAAAAGAGGTTATTGGAAATGGAGTTTAACGCTCATAGTTTAACGCTCATAAAAGATATACCCCTAACACACCCTTTAGCGATGAATATGACAAAATAGACGAGTTGTTATTTTATCTTTCTTACTCTTCTAAAGTTTGGAATTTCTTGCACACGCTTGATGAAAAAGCTATCACCCTTATTTTTAATGACAATAAAAAGATTGAGATGGAAATCACGCCTAAAATGCACGGCTTGCTAGACAAAATGCGGCGCTTAAACGCTTTGAGCGATAACGCTTTTCTGCCCTTATTGCTCTCTCTTTTTACCATACAGCTTGTTAAAAAAGGTGCTAACAAACAGCCTTATACCACCAAAGAATTAGAGGACTTGTTGGAATATTTAGAGCGTTTCGGGTTTTTGATCTATGGGGTTGCTGGCAAGAATACGGCTAAAAATGAATGGATTGGATTGGCTTTTATGGCGTTCAAAGCGTATAGAGAAGGAGAAGGGAATATTACTATTGAAGATCTCCCACCATTAGAAAAGCATTTTTTCAATAAACAAAACAATAGCGCTTTAGAATTGCTTGAAGAGAATATCCATTCCAAAAGGAATACTGAGAAGTGGTATCAGTGGGGCAAGGCGTTGAATTACTTGCTTTATGAATACGAACTATACCATAACCCTAAAACGACTTTGAATTTTGATAGCAGTTTAGAAAGCATTGAACATATCTTGCCTCAAAAACCCGATCAAGGCTACAACGCTAAAGAAAAAAATTGGGCTAAAAACCCCCATGTCGTGCATGCTTTAGGGAACTTGCTCTTAATTCCTAAAAACGCTAACAGCTCTTTAAGCAACAAGCCTTTTGATGAAAAAAGAAAAGAGTATATGAAAGGCTCTTATAGTGAAAAAGAAGTGGCTAAAAACGCTTCTTTTGGGATTATAGAGATTCAAAAAAGGAGCGAAAAACTATTAGACTTTTTAATCGCACGCTATCGCATCGCTGAATTGGTGGGCGAAAATGCGATTAAAGCTTTTAAAAACGCTCTTTTAAAAGAGATCAAATGATGCGATCACTCAAAAATAAGGTGGCGTTTGAAAAACGCCCACCCCACAACAAGGAGGAACAAGCCATGCCAAAAAGATAAAAAACACTAAAAAACATTGAACGACCGATTATAGCGGAATTTAAAACAAATTTTTATCAAGGAGTATTTTATGGGTTTTCAAAATGAAAACAAATTAAAAGTAGGGGCACTAGTCAAAGCCACAATCAATAACAAAGTGGTGGAGGCTAAAGTCATTAGCATTGGGTTCAATCGTGTAACCTTAAGGAGCGAAAAAGGCAACCAAGCCTCATACGCTTTCAATAGCGAAAAGTTCTTAAAATGGTTCAATCAAGTTCCATTGACAGAGCATATGAGACTTCACGCTGAAAACAAGCAAGATAGCGCCGATGATTTGCTCAAAGGGATTAAAATCGTTACGAGCAGACCAAGTGTTAAGGAAAGGACTTCAACTCCTAAAGAGCCTAAAGAAAGCAAATATAAGCTTGACTTTGAGTTTTTTGGTAAAGATGAGGAGACTAGTTCGTTTTTAGCGACTGCGAGTTTGTATGCTAATACCGAGAGAAAAAGACGCTTAAGTTCTTTGTTCGTGCCTATGGTGTTTGAGGGACAAGGTTTTCAAGCGAGTATGATTATTATTCACGCTTTAACTTGTGCTTCAAAATTAAAGCACCATAGCGATGAGGAGTGGTATCAAATGATTAAAAACCGAAACACAGACGAGTGTTATTGGGATACCTTTGATGATATGGACAGAGAGGATATTCGCTTATTCTGTAATTTGATTGTCGCTTATGCCGATGATGAAAAAGGCGAAATTACTCTAAACGACCCTTTTGCTAAAGTCTTGCCTAAAGATGAAAAAGAGGCGATGTTTGTGGCACAACTCTTATGCGATGGCGGTATCAATAAGTATGACTTAAGTTGCGGAGGCTTAACTGCTAGCTTATTAGCGGACAATCTCGGTAGTTATGGGTTGCTAACTGAAAGCGACTTGTTAGAAAACGAGGGCGAGGCTCAAAACTAAACCCCCCCCCTTACTCTCTTGTGAGGGGTCTCCTTTTTTTAATCTCTTTTTTTTCTCTTTTATTCTTTTCTTTTTTCATTCCCTCTCTAATCTGTCCATTTAATTTTGTTTAAAATATATTATGTGTATAATCCATAAGGAATTTAATCAAAGGTAGTGCCATGCTTATAAACGCTGTCATAGAAAAAGATGAGAATGGGTATTTTGCTTTTGTCCCCTTTCTAAAAGGCTGTGTATCACAAGGGAAAAGTTATGAAGAGGCCTTAAGAAATATTAAAGAAGCCATAGAGCTTTATTTGGAAGCTTTAGAAGCCGATGAGTTAGCTTTTCTTTCTAAGAAAAATTCTGTAATAGCACCCATTGAGATAGCTTTTGCCTGAATTGCCACGACTCACAGCTAAAGAAGCAGAGAAACTATTATTGCAGAATGGGTTTGTTTTCTCTAGGCAAAAAGGCAACCATAGAATTTATGTGAAAGATAAAATTAGGCAGGTTTTGCCTTTTCATTCTGGCGGAATTTTGCACCCTAAATAGTGAAAGAAATCATGGAAAATGCCCTTAAATGAAATCTCAAAGAAGTCTTAAAGATCTTAAACAATATAAAAACCCAACAAAAAGCGTTTTTAGTGGGTTTTTGCGTTTAAGAAATCGTGCGCAAATACCCGTTTTCGCTCAGCATGACATACAAGCGCCCCATGATTTCTTTCTTTTCTTCCATGTCTAGTTGGTTGTTGTCTTCAATTTTTTGTTTTAAAAGGCGCTCGATCTCTTTAGTGTCGTAGTCTAAATCGTCTAGCACGTCTAAAATCGTTTGGGCTTCACAAATATCTTCCACTTCATAATCGCCTTTTTCATCAAAAACCACGCTAAATTCCGTAGGGTGCGTGAATAAATTGTGTTTCATGCCTAAAACTTCTTGATACGCTCCCACTAAAAAGAACGCTAAAAAGTATTCTTCTTCATCTATGTCTATATCATGCAAAAACAAGGGCTTCGTGGAATCAAAAGCGATTTCCCCATCGCTATCGCAAGTAATATCCCACAAGCTCGCACTTCTGGTGGGCTTTTCATCTAATTTATTCAAGGGCATGACCGGGAAATTCTGCCTCAAGCCCCAATAATCCGGCAAGCTTTGGAAAAACGAGCAATTCAATAAATAGCGCTCTTGGACTTGCTCTTGAATGCGTAAAATATCGTTATGATCCTTAACATAAAGCAACTGCACCGCTTTTTTGACGATCAAATGGGCTAAAACTTCAGTGTTGCTTCTGTCAATCAAATCAATATAGCCCAAATCAAAAAGCGTGAATAACGACTCGGTGTGATCAAAACTATCATGCAAGTATTCAATGGCGTTTTTTTCGTTGATGTTAGCGAGCAAGTCTAGCATTTCATCAATCAAGGGGGGGTTATTATTTTCTTTGATTTTTAGGGATTTTTCATTGTATTCATGCGAAAACAATTCTAATACCGGGGCCACTAAAACGGCATGGTTAGCGGAAATATAACGGCCTGATTCAATGAAAATGTCCGGCTCTATTTCCTGCTTATTTTTCACAATTTCCCTCAATAAAAACACCACATCAGCGCTAAATTCCTCTAAAGTGTAGTTTTTATCTTGGTGGTGCTTGTGTTGGGTGTATTCTACGGCTAACCCCCCTCCAATATTCACGCTATTAAGGTTTTTAGCGCCCATTTTACGCAATTCTGCATACAAGTTGCCCGCCTCTCTTAAAGCCTTTTTTAAGGGCGAAATATCGCTGATTTGAGAGCCTATGTGGAAATGTATCATGTGAAAATGCTCTAGTAAGTCGTTTTCTTCTAAAAGGCGCATCGCTTCTAAAACTTCCGTGCTGCTAAGACCAAATTTAGAATTGATCCCCCCACTCTTTGCCCAAACGCCAGTGCCAGTGCTGTGCAAACGGATGCGAATACCAATTTTAGGGCAGGCTAAAAACTCGTTTTGTTTAGCCACAGCGATAATGGTTTTCAACTCATTCAAACCCTCAATCGTTAAAGTGATCTCATGTTGCATGCTTTTAGCGATAAAGCCAAGCTCAATCATTTCTTTGTCTTTAAAGCCATTCACGGTGATAGGGGCTTTAGGGTTAGTGTAGCTCATCGCAATGATGAGTTCGGATTTACTCCCGGCTTCTAAACCATAATCCAAGCCCTTAGCCCCTTGCACTAAAGGGAAAACAAACGAGGGCATTTGATTGACCTTTAAAGGGAAAACCGCCTTAAAAGCCCCGCTGTATTGATACTCTTTAATCGCTGAAGAAAACGCATCAAACAGGCTTTTGATTTGTTTTTGCACCAAATGGGGGAATCGCACCAACAAAGGCCCTCTATAACCCTTATCGCGCACGCTTTGAACGATTTCTAAAAGCGAGGGGTTTTTGCCATGACAAACTTTAACCAAGCCTTTTTCTATCTTAAATTCGTTATTGCTCCAAAATTTAATCCCATAATCATGGACTTCTTGCATTTTCTATCCTTTTATCACGATAAGGTTTTAAAGAGATGGGGGTTGTTTTTAAAATCTTTGATCGCTTCTTCATAAACTTTTTCAATTTGAATGACTGAATTTTCTAAAGTGTAGTTTAAAGCGCTTTTAGCGTATTCGTTTTGCATTCTTTCTCTTTCAAGCTTGTTTTCTAACCACCAGTCTATTTTAGCGCTCAAATCTTTAGCGTTATTGGGCTCAAACAATGATCGTTCATCTAGAGCGAATTGCCTGGTCGCGCTTAAAGGGCTATTAGCGATAACAGGCACAATCCCCACGCTAATGGCTTCTAAACACGCAATCGCTTCGCTTTCCACATTGGCTGTGTGCACATAAAGGGTACAAGTTTTTAAAATCTCTAACAATTCATTGGAATTGACAAACCCAAACTCCGTTTTTACGCCTAGTTTTTGGGCTAGAAGTTTGATTTTTTTCTCATCAGGACCTTTGCCTTTGAGTAATAATACAATGTCTTGTTTGTATCGGCTTAAAGCAATCGCCTTAATGAGAACGCTTTGATTTTTTTCATTAGAATAGCGCCCTACCATAGCGATTTTAAAGGGCGTGGTGTCAAAAAGGCTTTTTTGCGGATGCTCAAATCTAAACATGGGATCAAAGCCGTTAGAGATAGCGTATTTTTTCCCTCCATAGTTGTATTTTTCCAATTCTTCTACAATGAATTTTGACGGGCAATGGATATGGTGGATATAGCGGTAATGCGAAGATTTAAACCACGAAAAAAGCATTTTATTGAGCCAAGAAAATTGCCCTAATTTCATGTTATAAGAAATATGCTCTGGCTGTAAATGGAAAGAGCCAATGTAAGGCACTTGCATTTCTCGCGCGATTTTTACGGCTGTTTTTTCTAGCAAAAAAGGCAAGTAAGTATGGATCATATCCGCTCCCTTAAAAGCCTTCCTTAAGATTTTTTCATCCGGTTTAGCAAAAAGAATGTGTTGTTTGTGTGAAATTTCTGTAACTAGGGGGATATAGCGCTCTTTAAGGTTGTAATACCCCTCTTCTTCACTCCCTAAATTATCCACATGAGGAGCAACCACTCTCATTGTATGCCCTCTTTTTTTCAACGCTTCAAAAAAACGAAACGCTGTCATAGAAGTGCCATTACTGGTGTCTTTAAAGCTGTCCACAACTAACACAATAACCATTCAACTACTCTTCTTTAAAATTAAATTTAAAAGGCTTTTTATCAAACACCACGATTTCTATCATTCCCTCTAAAACCTGAATGTCTAACACAAACGCCTCTATTTTTATTTCAGCTTTTTTCACGCCATCTTGAATCACTTGCGCTTTAATGAGCGCTTCTTGATTCAATTCTAGGGGAGCATAAAAATTGATGTTATTAGAAACCACCACGCTGTGCTTTTTATTCAACGCGCACAAGGCCGCATAATTGCACGCAATAAGCACAAACCCGGCATGCACAAAATTTTCTTCATACACCATGCTTTCATTACCCTTGAAACGCGCATGGGCTATATCTTTTTCTAAAACGATTAATTCAGTGCCAACGCTTGGTTTGAAATTCTTACAAGTCTCTAAAGAGTCATAATCCACACGAACGACTGATTCTTGCACTATTTAATCCTTTATTAAAGCTTGCTTGGTTTGAGCATTTTAAAATACCCCCTTAAAGGAGCGTCATACCCCTCTAAAGTTTTAGAGTGATCCGTTTTATCCAAAAAATCTTCTAAACTCTGCCCCAAAATAAAATCCGTTTTACGCTGTTCTTTAGGCGTGGTCTTTGAAACGCTAAGAATCTCAAAATTTTCAAACCCCACCCTTTCGCACCACCCTTTTAAAGCGCTAACGCTAGGGATAAAATAAACATTTTTCATTTTAGCGTAAGTTTTTTTAGGGCAAAGGGCGATGTCTAGGGGCGAATCAATGATAAGCGTATCCAACACCAACTCCCCTTTTATTTTTAAAGCATGATACAAGGCTTTTAAAGCTTCTAGCGGGCTTTTTCTGTGGTATAGCACCCCTAAGCAAAAAATGACATCAAAAGCGTTAGGGTATTTTTCATGCAAACCCTCTACCCCTAAAGACTCGTAGATGATTTTTTTTTCTTTATCAAAAAAGGGGGCTAAAAATTCAAATTGTTTTTTGACTAAAACGCCCGGATCAAACCCCACCAAACTTTTAGGCTTATGTTCTAGCATCTTAAACAAGTAATAGCCGTTATTGCAACCCACATCAGCCACTATTTTGTCTTTTAAAAGAGTGGCGTTTTTGACTAGATCCCATTTAATGGAGCTATCCCATTCGCTATCAATCTTGATTTGAGAAATTTCAAAAGGGCCTTTACGCCATGGCCTTAGAGCCATGATTTCTTCTAAAAGGGTTTTTGGATTGAGATTATCGTTACAAATGAGCATGACTTACCATAGCGTGGGGGTTTTTTTAAAAAAAGGGGGGTTTAAAAGGGATTCTAAATGATGGGAGCTAATCCCATAAATAAAAGCGAAATTAAACGCTAAATTTTTTAATTGCTCTTTTAAGTTGTTTTGGGTGGTGTAACAATAAGGGTTATTTTTTTCAAAGAAAGTTGCGCTGTTTTTACGACAAAACACGACAATTTTCCCCCACGATAAAGTCTCAAGGGCTTTTTGAAGCATCATTTCAAACAATTCTTTTGACGCCTCAGCGACAACCACCCTTGCCGTTGCGCCATAGGGGGCTATTTCTAAATTTTTATTCACAAAAAAGGGTTTGCAATGATCTAGCGGGTATTCTTTTTTGCCTAAAAGATTCAAATCAAACTCAATTTGTAATTTCTCGCACAATTGAATCACCCTTTTTAAAGGCTCTAAAAAGATGCATGGCATTTTTAATTCGTATTCTTGTTTTTCATAGACTAAAGCGCTGCAAAAAAAGGATTGGTTGAGAATCATTAAACGACTTTCTTTCAAACATTCTCTCAAGCGCTCTTGCTTATAAAACAAATGAAGCCACTCCAATTTATCAAAAAAGGCTATTTTACACCCCTCTATAATGAACAAATCTTCAAGGCTCTCTTTCAAGCACCACACAAATCCGCTCACCATGATTTTAGAAGCGATCTCTAATTCTATGGGGCTTAACAGCGCCCCGACCACGCGCTCATTCAACAAGCAAAATTTAAACAAATGGTTCAAAGAATGCTCTATGTCTTTAAGCTTGATCCATGCCACATCCCTATCGCTTAAAGGATATTCTCCTGTGTATAAAATCCCATAAGCCCCTAACTCTAAAGCTTTAGGAATGAGCGTGTGATCTTTAGCCACAAATAAAGAGCCTTTTTGGACTTTGTTTAAAGACAAGACAATGGAATTGAAATAGCTGATTGAGGGCGTGTTTTGCAATTCGCCCAAACTCAATTCTACGGCTTCATTCACCCCTAATCGCATTTAGCTGATCAAACTTCCTGCAATTTTTTCTCTGGTAGGGCTGATTAAAGCCAGATTATCGCTATCTCGCACCGCTAAAATCATGCCCTCACTCATTTCGCCCATAAGCTTTGCAGGCTTTAAATTAGCCACTACGCACACCATTTGACCCACCAAGCTTTCAGGATCATAATCCAAAGCGATCCCTGAAATAATCTGCCTCAAACGATTTTCGCCTAAATCCACTTTTAAGCGCAATAATTTATTGGATTTTTCAATCCTTTGAGCTTCTTTGATAAGCCCCACTTTAATTTCTACTTTTTTGAAATCCTCAATGCTGATATAGTTTTCTTGTTTTAGGGTGGCTTTTTCTTTTTCTTGATTTTCTTTTAGTGGGGCTTCTCCCGCTTTTTCAGTCTTTTCAATTTTCTCAATTTTGGAAAATAAAGGCTCGGTGTCTTGTAAAATCATATCTTGTAATTTTTTAGCCTTAAAAAAGCGTTCGTAATTATTAGGCGTGATTTCTACACGAAAAGCGCTCGCTAATTTCACAGCGCTCTTTGGCATGAACGCATAGAGTAAAAAGCTTGATTGTAACAGCGCGTTTGCGATCAAACCCAACAAAGCTTCTAGTTTTTCTGATTCGTTGTTTTTGTGCAAGATCCACGGCTCTTCTTTAGCGATGAGTTTGTTTAAAAAATCATAAACGCCAAACAACTCCTCTAAAGCTTTATGCAATTGCATTTTAGGCACAAAAGAATTAGCGTTATCTAAAATTTGATGCGCTTTTTCTAGCTCTTTAGGATAATAAGCGGTGATTTTGGCGCTTTTTAGAGAATAATTGAAATATTTTTTAGCCATGCCTAGCAAGCGATTCAGCAAATTCCCCAAATCGTTATTCAAGTTCGCATTGATCCTTTCTGTTAACGCTTTTTTAGAAAAATCCCCATCTTGCCCAAAAGGCACTTCACGCAATAAAAAATAGCGTAATTCTTCAATCCCATACTCCATAGCGAGCTTTTGAGCGTCTAAAACATTACCCAAGCTCTTACTCATTTTCACGCCCTCTATCGTCCACCACCCATGCACGCAAAGCTGTTTGAATAAGGGCAAATTCAAACTCATCAAAAAAGCTGGCCAATAAATGGCATGGAAACGCAAAATATCCTTACCCACAACATGCCTAGTGCATTCAAAATGCGCCATTTTATTGTCTAAACCATTCAAATACCCTAACGCGCTCGCATAATTCAATAAAGCGTCCAGCCAAACATATACCACATGTTTAGGATCGTTCATCTTTTTAGGCAAAGGAATGCCCCATTCAAAGCTCGTGCGCGTGATAGACAGATCCAATAAACCCTGCTCAATAAAAGAAGTTACCTCATTTTTACGATAAATAGGCAAAATCGCTTCAGGGTTTTTAGCGTAAAACTCCAATAAAGGCTTTTCATACGCGCTCAATTTAAAAAAATAACTCTCTTCTTCTAAAAGCGTGGTCTCTCTCAAGCAATCAGGGCATAAGACTTTATCGTTCGTATTGTCCGCTTTAGAAATCGCGCAATAACTCTCACAACTCACGCAATAATACCCGCTATAAGTGCCTTTATAAATATCCCCTTTTTCAAACATGATTTCAAAGGCGTTTTGCACGCATTTTTGATGCTCGCTGTCTGTGGTGCGGATAAAACCATCATAATCCAAATTGAAAAAATCCCACTGGTTTTTAAAAATCGCACTAATGCTATCAGCGTAAGCTTTAGGGCTTTGATTCCTTAGTCTCGCGCTTTGTTCGATCTTTTGCCCATGCTCATCGGTGCCGGTTAAAAAAAAGACTTCTTCGCCTTGAAGCGTGTAATACTTCTTTAAAGTATCCGCAATCAAAGTCGTATAAGCATGGCCAATATGAGGGATGTCATTCACATAATAAATGGGGGTTGTGATCAGTGATTTTTGCATCTTTATAATCGTGTTACCTTAAATTTGTTTAAATCTTTTAATTTTAACATGCTTTTTAAAATTTAGAGAATAGAGGTTGAATTTATGCTTATTCATGGGGTGTTTTTAGTTTAAAATTCATTATAATTAACGCTCAAAAAATTGAAAAATGAGTTCAAGGAATTACAGATGATTTCAAAATTTTTGCTCAAAAGCATGTTCAAGCAGTGGAAAAACGGCGATTATCAGGTCGTTTTTTGGGACAATAGCGTTTATAGGAATGGTGAACATTCGCCTAAATTCACCCTTAAAATCCATCGCCCCCTGAAATTTAGCGACATTAAAAAAGACATGTCTTTGACGATCGCTGAAGCTTATATGGACGGCGTGATTGATATTGAAGGCTCTATGGATGAGGTGATGCACTCTTTGTATTTGCAAACCAATTATGAGCATTTGCACAAACATGATAACGCTAAAGCTATCCAAAAACCCATCAAAGAAAGCTCCAACATTTCTAAACACTACGATTTAGG
Organism: Helicobacter pylori; assembly: GCF_003637685.1. Taxonomy (GTDB): domain Bacteria; phylum Campylobacterota; class Campylobacteria; order Campylobacterales; family Helicobacteraceae; genus Helicobacter; species Helicobacter pylori_CJ. The sequence continues at coordinate 11,869 of NZ_MVWW01000006.1, forward strand.
GAATGACTTTTATTCTATCTGGTTGGATGAAACCTTAAGCTATTCATGCGCTTATTTCAAAAAGGACGATGACACCCTCCATGCCGCCCAACTCCAAAAATTAGATCACACTTTAAAAAAGCTCCATTTAAAACAAGGCGAAAAACTGCTGGATATAGGCTGTGGCTGGGGCTATCTCTCTATAAAAGCCGCGCAAGAATATGGGGCGGAAGTGATGGGGATCACCATTTCTAGCGAACAATACAAACAGGCTAACAAACGAGTCCAAGAGCTAGGGCTAGAGAATAAAGTAACGATCAAATTATTGAATTACCAGGATTTAGACGGGCGTTTGTACCGCTTTGATAAAGTGGTGAGCGTAGGCATGTTTGAGCATGTGGGTAAGGATAATTTGCCCTTTTATTTCAAAAAAGTTAAAGAAGTGTTAAAAACGGGCGGGATGTTTTTGCTCCACTCCATTTTATGCTGTTTTGAAGGCAAGACTAACGCATGGGTGGATAAATACATCTTCCCGGGCGGCTACTTGCCCTCTTTAAGGGAAGTGATGAGCGTGATGAGCGAATGCGACTTCCACTTGCTCATGGCTGAAAGCTTACGCATCCATTATGCCAAGACCTTAGACATTTGGCGAGACAACTTCAACCACAATCTAGATGAAGTGAAAAAACTCGGCTATGACGAAAGATTTATCCGCATGTGGGATCTGTATTTAAGGACTTGCGCTTCCGCTTTCAGGGTGGGGAGTGCGGATTTATTCCAATTGCTTTTAACCAACAGCGTAGATAACACTTTCCCCTTAACCAAAGAATACATCTACCAATAATTTTAGATTTTAGCCCCTTCTTTCAGGCTAACTTCTGGCAAACTCTCCACATACAAACTCTGTGATGGGAAAGCAAAACTCAAATGGTGCTTTTCTACAATCCCCATGATTTTTAGCATCACGTCTTCTTTGACTTCTAGCCACTCTTCCCAAACCACTGTTTTAGAAAAGCAATACACTAAAATATTAATAGAGCTGTCCGCAAACTGATCTAAAAAGACAAACAAATTGTTTTTATACCCTAAAAAATCGTCAATAGAAACAATATCTTTTTTAAACATGTAGCGGTAATCGCTCGCATTTTGCAAAGCGCTATCGGCTCCATTGGCGATTTTAGGGTGGTTTTCTAGCATTTCTTTAATGTCTTTCACGCAAAGCTGTAAAGTGCTTTGGCTAGAGCTATAGGTTAAGCCTATTTCCATTTTAATACGCCTTCCCACTTTACGCCGGCTCCAATTCCTGATGGGTTTTCCGGCTAACTCTGAATTAGGCACGGACAAAAGAGCGTTATCAAAAGCTCTGATCGTGGTACGCCTTAACCCCATTTCCACCACCGTGCCCTCCACTTCACCGCACACGATCCAATCCCCTTGAGAAAACGAATTGTCTAACAATAAAATGACAGAAGCAAAAAAATTCGCCAACACATCTTTAACCGCCAAAGCCACCGCTAACCCCCCAATCCCTAAAGAAGCGATGATGGCTGAAATGTTAAACCCTAGTTGTTTCAAAACCCCTAAAAGCGCGACAATAAAAATCAAAAAATACACGACTTTTAAAATCAAGTTGATCACTTCTTTTCTAAAATTGTGCGTGCTTTTGGTAGCCATATTCGTAACTAACGCTTCCCCATAGCCTTTAAAAAGCGCTATCACTAACCATGCTAAAAGCATGATATACACCGCACCCACCCACATAGAAACTTTAGGGGGCGATGCGTTAGGGTAGTAGAAGATATCTAAAGCCACATCGCAACTGAATAGGGCTAAAAAGACAGAAACCGGCGAAACAATGCTACTTTGCACATTGACATGCATTTTTTTATTGCGCTGCATGATTTCAAAAATACGATCTAACAATAAGGCTAAAAGCCAAGTGATCAACTTCCTTAAACCCAGCAATAAGGCTAAAATCATCAAAGCTAGCGCGATCTTACTCACTTGCAAGCTATGGGCTGTGAAAGGCAAGACCTTGCTGATTTTGTTTAACACAAAATCCATATTCACTTCCATAATCAAGTTCTTAGGAAGCACTTCTTTAGGGTGGTTTTTAATGTAACGCAAGACTTCGGTGTAAGTGTTCAAACGCAATTCATAATCGCTAAACATCTGCTCTAATTCATGCATTTTGACATTGTCTAAATTTTTAGGGAAAGTGTAGAGTTTGAATTGCCCTAAACGCAAAAGAAAAGCATCGCTGATACTTTCCACATCTTTTTGTTCGCTAAAAATATCAATACTGCTCCTGATTTTATCTATAAAACGATACAAAATTTCATCTATCAACAAAATATCTAAAGACAATCTATCTTTCATGAAAGTGTAGAAATCATCGCCCTTAATGCTTTTAGACAAACGCTTTTTGATTTTCTCTTGCTCTTTTAAATTTTGATTGATATCAATGCCGATCTTATCCCTTTCATTCAACACTTTAGAAGTCAAACTTTTAATCAAGTCGTTCTTTTGGGTGTTATACAGAGAGACTTCAGCGCTTCTTTCAGGGTTTTTTTTGTAAGTTTCAATGACTTGATTGAGCTGGTTGATTTGATTGAAAATCAAAAACAAATCCACCGCATCTGTTTCATGCTCTTCAACCGCTCTCAAAGGATTTAAAAAGAGCGATAATACCAATACCCACCACAATAATAAACGCATGCGAAACCCCACTCAAACAAGATAAAATTTTTCTCACAATTTCTAGCGATTATACCAAAAATTAGAAACGCTTCGCCCCATAAAGTTACCCATGCAATTTGAAAACGCTTTTTATTTATCCCTAAAAAGCGGGCTTCATCCCAATTGTGAGCCTCTTTTCAGATCGCTACATCGCTTGATGCGATGCTTTGAGTATTTTTACATTTTACAATTAAAATACAGCCTTAATTTTTAACAAATCTTGCTTTATTTAATATTTTTATAGTAGGATTTCGCATAGGCCGTAGTCAAAAAGCTTTCCCTGTTCGGTGCAATAAAGTCACGGATAATGTGCATGTCTTTTATTCTTACATGTTTCACTTTTTAGGTTTTTATAACCGCTTTTATTAAATGTTTTCATGTAAGATCTGTGTTTTAGAAGTTCCCAACCCTACTTCTTGTGATTGAGCTATTTTTAATGATCAATCTTTAGAAGAAAGAACCATAAAAATGTAGTATCCTATGCCTACAAGAAAAACAAGAATCAAGAAAATGAGTAATCCCCACTCTAAAGAATCCATAACTCCTCTTTAAAGAATGTCAAAAGTGGTGCGCTTGGCAGGACTCGAACCTGCGACCTACGGCTTAGAAGGCTGTTGCTCTATCCAGCTGAGCTACAAGCGCATTGAATGGTATTAATGTTAGGTGGTACGCCCGAAGGGAGTCGAACCCCTAACCCCCAGATCCGAAGTCTGGTGCTCTATCCAATTGAGCTACGAACGCTTACAATTCAAATAAAGGAATGACTAACATAAAAACTTGGTAAAACGCTTATTTAATGAGATGGGGTGGAAGATGGGAATCGAACCCACGACCCTCAGGACCACAATCTGATGCTCTAACCGACTGAGCTACTCCCACCATTCAATGAAAGGAAGCGATATTCTACCAAAGAATTTTAAACAGAACAACAAATTATGCAAAAAAGTGGTCGGGGCGAAAGGATTCGAACCTTCGACCCCTTGGTCCCAAACCAAGTGCGCTAACCAGACTGCGCTACGCCCCGAAATTTTCACATGAAGTGTTATTATAACTGAATTCTCTAATTTTTGAGCGTAATTTTTCAAAAATACCGCTAAAAATCAAAATTGACGCTCAAAAAACACCTAATCCAACTCCCCAACCCTTTTAAAAGTTACTTTTTTAAAAACAACTCTCAATGATTCTAAGCTTTTCGTTCCTTAAAAACTACTTTCGTTTTTTCATTTCACTAGAAACTTTTTCATAACGTTCCATGTGTTTTTTGCTCAACTCTTTGGTGATATGTACCATCACTTTGTGATAGGCCTGATTCATGATTTTTCTAATGGCTTGGTCATGGTCGGTTTCCTTAATCTTATACACAAAAGTTTTGGGGACAAAACCTCCAGAATTGGTGCGCCGCAATTCCACCCTTTCAATCACAGCTTTAATCTTTGAAACATCAATACCAAAACTATGGATAATATCTTCACTTTTTGGCTCAACAAAATTCAAGTTCAAATACCCTGAAGACATGTCTATCACTTTTTCTTCATTAAGCGCATCGCTCTCTTCTACAATATCTTCCAAGATAGCCACATTCCCATCCATGCGTAAAACGAGCAACGCTTTTTCTTTGATGTCTTGAGGGATTTCGCTAACATCTTTAAATTGCGAAACGCTATAGCCTTTCCTCTCTAAAAAACTACTCAACTGGAGGAACAAAGACTTCTCAAATTCTTTTTGATAATTTTCAGGGATAACCTTATTAGCCTCTATCTTAGGATCGACTAAGACAACCAAATGGTTATTTTTAGGCTCTTGCTTGCCTTTAATAGGATAGTGGAAATGCAAATCCACTGACTCGCCCATATTATTGTGTTGCTGTTTCATAGGCATCCCATCAGCTAGAGCCGTATAAAACGCCCCACTTACTAGTAACGATCCTAAAACGATTGCCAAACTACCTTTTTTCATTAAATTCCTTTCTTTCTTTTTCTTTAAAATCAATTCCTAATCTTACCCAAAAAATCCCACTTTTAGCGCTATTTTTAAGATAATCATTCCCATTCAATCGTTCCTGGCGGTTTAGAGGTAATATCATACACCACCCTATTGATACCGCTCACTTCATTAGTGATGCGGTTAGAAACCTTTTCTAAAAAAGAATGCTCTAAAAATGAAAAGCTCGCTGTCATGCCATCGCTCGCATTCACCGCTCTTAAACAAATAGCGTTTTCATAGGTGCGATTATCCCCCATAACCCCCACAGAATTGACATTCAACAGCACGCAAAAAGCTTGCCAAACCTTGTCATACAAATTGGCTTTTTTAAGCTCTTCTATAAAAATAAAATCCGCTTCTTGCAAGCGCTTGATCTTACTCTCACTGATTTCGCCTAAAATCCTTACAGCAAGCCCAGGCCCTGGAAAAGGGTGGCGCATTAAAAAATCCTGACTAACGCCCAATTCTTTACCCAATAAGCGCACCTCATCTTTAAACAATTCCCTTAAAGGCTCTATGAGTTTAAAGTCCATCCATTCAGGCAGTCCGCCCACATTATGGTGGGTTTTGATCACTTTTGAAGGCCCTTTAACGCTCACAGATTCAATCACATCAGGGTATAAAGTGCCTTGGGCTAAAAATTCAATTTTGCCTTTTAAATGGTGCTTTTTGGCTTCTTTTTCAAACACTTCAATAAAGGTTTCGCCAATGATTTTTCGCTTCAATTCAGGCTCGCTCACGCCCTTTAATTTAGATAAAAAGACTTCTTTAGCGTCTATCGTGTTTAAAGGGATTTGCAAGTCTTTAAACATCGCTTGGACTTTTTCTTTTTCATTTTTACGCAACAAGCCATGATCCACAAAAACAGCGATCAAATTATCCTTAATGGCTCTGTGCAATAGCGTAGCGACCACCGTAGAATCCACGCCCCCACTCACCGCGCACAAAACCTTAGCGTTAGCAATTTTTTCTTTCAACCTTGCAACTTCTCTTTGAGCGAAATGCTGCATCCCCCAAGTTTTTTCACAGCCGCAAACTAAAAGGGCAAAATTTTCTAAAATCTTACCCCCTTCTTCGCTTTGAACGACTTCTGGGTGGAATTGCAAGCCAAAAATCTTGCCGTTTTCAATCGCGCAATGGGGGGAATTAGGGCTTTTTGCAAGGGTAATAAAGCCTTTGGGCAATTCTATGACTTTATCCATATGGCTCATCCACACAAGGCTTTTAATCTTCACGCCTTCAAAAATCACGGAATTTTGAGCGATTTCTAAAACAGCCTTACCAAATTCTTGCTCATTCGCGCAAGCCACCACCCCCCCAAAAAAATCCACCAAATACTGCATGCCGTAGCAAATCCCCAAAATCGGCAAATTCAAATCAAAGATTTTCTCGTTAGGCTTATAAGCGTCTTTAGCGTACACGCTCGCTGGCCCCCCGCTCAAAATCAAACCTTTAGGGGCTTTTTTTTGAATGTTTTCTATGCTTTCAAAAAAAGGGACTATTTCTGCATAAATCCCGCTCTCCCTCAATCTTCTAGCAATCAGCTGTGTGTATTGGCTCCCAAAATCTAATACTAAAATCATCGCTCATTCTTTATTTTTGTTTGTGTTTTATCATACTGGCTCTTATAATCCACCCTGTGGCTCTCAGCTAACTCAGGCGCTTTTTGCACAAACCAGCGTTCCAATCTTTCTAATTCGTATCTGTAATTCCCACCTTTTGAGCAGTATTGAGAATCAATCAGCGAAAACGCATAGAGCGTCTTACTTTCTTTAGATTGGAATAAAAACTCCTTATGGAATAGCGCTTTTTTAGGCATGCCGCTCATTAGGGCCTCAGGCAATAAAAAAGCGTCAAAACCACAAAGGACTTTTTTACTCAATTTATTGCTTTTGGTAACCACAAAAATGAGATCTGTTTTCATGTCTTGTTTAAAAGCTAATGAAAGCACATTTAAAAAGGGCAGAGCTAAACTTTTATCCACCCTAACCTTAAAAGCTTTGGAATCCCCCAATAAGACCCCCATAAACAAAACCAACCCCACGCAACATTTCAAACTCATTTGAAAAACGCTCATCTTTTATAATCCTTGACTTATCATCGGTTGCATAATAGTTGCATAACTATAGGCTACATGACGCAAAGTATTATAATATAAAAATTAAGAATCGCCCCACGCTTTGACTTGGCTAGTAGTCAAGTCTTTAGTTATTAAGTCTTTATTGGGTAAAAACACTCTCATGCTAGTATTTTCACTCCGTTTAAGCCCCAATGATGCTTGGTGTTGAAATAGAATGGTAGGGCTTGACTAATTCATACCTTCTAAGTCTTCTGATATTGACTAAAGCGGTATTGGCTGAAATGGCTTGTGTCATGCTGCTTGTGGGGCGTAAAGAAGTGAGCGTATTCACATGCCCTGCATTGCATCGTGGGTTTCTAACCCTCACATCTTCTGGGTCATACCATGCCCCTTTTTGGATACTCAAAACCCCTTGACGGATATTCTTAGTTACAAACGCCCCTGCTAACAACCTCCCCCTAGCGTTAAACACTTCTACAATTTCACCATGCCTAATGCCTAATTTATTAGCGTCTAGTTCGTTGATCATTACAGGCTCTCTGCCTTGAATTTTATACACATTCCTAACCCAAGTGTTATCAAGCTGTGAATTGACACGGTATTTTGGGTGCGGAGAGATTAAATGGAACGGATAAATCTCAGCCATTTTAGAGCCTAGCCACTCAGCTGGCTCAAACCAAGTAGGATGCCCTTTAAAATCGGCCAATTTAAAATCCGCACATTTTTGAGAAAAAATTTGAATTTTCCCGCTCTCTGTATCCAGCTTGTTAGCGATAGGGTCTTGCCTGAATTTCGCATGACGCACAAACTTTCTCGCATTTTCAGGGATTTCAAACTCCACAAAGCCATCCCTCCAAAACTGATCAAACGATTTCAAAGTAGGGCCATCGCTTTTTTCATAAAGGCCCTTAATCCATTCCATGTAACTCTTAGATTCAGTGAATTTCTGCTCTGTTTCATTGCCCCCAATGCGTAAAGCAAGTTGCCTGAAAATCTCATAATCGTCTTTAGATTCATAAACAGGCTCTATTACCTTACGCATGGCATAAACCACATTCTTAGAATAACTCCCTCCAAAAGTAATATCATCTCTTTCCATAGTGCTAGTGGAAGCAAAGACAATATCAGCAAATTTCGCCGTAGGCGTCCACCAAGGCTCATGCACGATCACACAATCTAAAGTCCTTAAAGCGCGAATCAGCTCGTTTGTATCAGCTTCATGCCCTAATAAATCCGTCCCGCAATTGTAGATCATTTTGATTTTAGGTAATTTGAGTTTTTTACCCATAAAATCAATTTCTTTATCCGGATTCAAAATCGCTTCAGAAATTCTAGATGCTGGAATAACGCTTTTTACAGAATTATGCCCTTGCGAAATCATAGGAACAATTCTTGCCCCAGAGCTTGCTTGAGCGTTTCCTCCATAATGCATAGAAAAGCCAAAGCCCCCACCCGATAAGCCCACTTGACCAATCATGCTGGCTAAAACAATTAACGCCCAATCCGGTTGCTCGCCATGCTGAGCTCTTTGCATAGCCCAATTACCCGCTAAAAAAGTGCGCTTAGAGACAAATAAATCCGCTAATTCTTTGATTTTTTCTGCGCTCACTCCAGTGATTTGAGATGCCCATTCTAAAGTCTTAGGCACCTTATCGCTCTCTCCTAGCAAATAGGGTAAAAATTTATCAAAACCATCAGTGTATTTAGCGATAAACTCTTTATCGTATTGATTGCTTGTATAAAGATAATGCATCATGCCTAGCATTAACGCTACATCAGTGTTAGGGCGAATGGGTATCCATTCAGCATTAAAGGCTTGAGCGGTTTCGGTATAAATGGGATCAATACTAATGAATTTAATACCGGCTCTTTTATACTTAGGGTAGTAGCTGTCATTGACATGGTTTGGCACAAAATAATCAATGCGGTTGCACTTGAATAAATCCGCCCCCCACATGACATACACCTTACAATTTTTAATCATCTCTTCATGCGTGGTTTGTTGCGAATAGACTTCCATATCCCCTACAATCATAGGGTTTATTCTTGCGGCCGCACCATTACTATATTCCCCATCAGTGCCAATAGCCCCCCCTAAAGTCGTGTTAAAAAAACGCCATGCTAAATGATGACAACGATGCAAGCTGCCCGCATGCCCCCAACCACCATAACTGGCATTATAAATGTTTTCTTTAGGGATTTCTTTAAGCTTTTTAGCCACTAAATCCAACGCCACATCCCAACTCACGCGCACAAACTCTTCCCTCCCTCGCAATTCTTTGTGGTTTTTTTTGTTTTCTAAGAAGCTCTTGCGCACGCAAGGATACTTCACCCTACTATCTGAATACACCCTATCTGCCATCGCTTTTAACATCATAGTAGGGTTATAATCGCTCTTTTGAGGGACAATATCTTTAATCACTCCATTTTGAACCTTTGCGATAAAGGGACCAAAATGCGTTGCATGCGGAATGGATTCTACTTTTTCAAAAACACCAACAGCTTTCAAAACATTAGTGCTAGCGAGCGCGAGTGGGATTTTTGTTAGGATACTTCTGCGTGAAATGGACATGATTCTCCTTCAAGCTTGCATTCTGTTAAAACACCCCAAATTCTAACATAGATTCACCTAAAATTACCGCTAATAAGCCCTCATCATGGGCGTTAATTGAAAACTACTTTTTATTCACGCTGCTCATGTCAGCGACTTTCCCCCACATCAAGCGGTATTTCCTCTTCATAAATTCAATTTCTTCTCTCGCTTGATTGAGTTCATCGCGCAAAAGATCAATGGTTTTTTTATCTTCTTCATAGACTTCTTGCATAGAGATTAAAGCGTCTTTTAAAAACATGTTTTCATTTTTAAAGGCTGAAATCGTTTCATCTTTAGCGCTAATGACTTTATCATGCAAATTTAAAATCGTGTTAATGGTCTTTTCCACAAACACAGGCTCTAAAGAACGCCCGTTCATATCCATAGAAATCAAATTATTTTCTACCTTTTTGATTAGAGCGTTTGTCCCACTGCTTGCATCAATTAAAAGCTTGTTGTGGCTTATTTTGCTTTTAATCTTACCAATATTGACTAATTCTAAAATCCTTTCTTTAGGAAGCCCTGAAAGGCGGCTGAACTCTTCTAATTCAAGCCATGCTAAAGCGCTCAAATCCTCTAAAACCACCGGCTCTTTAGACTCTTTTTCTTTATCCTCTACCTCTTGCTCATTTTGTTGCACCGCTTGCGCTTTGTTCAAATCTAAAATATCCAAATTTTTCCTTAAAAATAGTTTTAGCTTAACGCAATTTTTTAACCGCTTTTTTCAAGCTATCCAGCAAATAATCAATATCGTTTATAGAATGCGTGAAGTGTAAGCTCACTCTAAGCCATCCGGGTTTAGCGTTAAAATCGCTTGACTTTTGAGCGTTAAGATTCAATAAATCATGCCCATAAGGCCCTGCGCAAGAGCAACCTGCCCGGGTTTCAATAGCGTATTCATAACTTAAGATTCTCGCTAAATCATAGGGCGAAATCCCCCCAATATTAAAAGCCACTACCCCCACACGATGCGCTGTTAAATTCCCATAAATATTAATAGCGGGCAAGTCTTTTAAGCCATGCACAAGCACTCTTAAAAGGTTGTTTTCTTTTTTATGGATAAAATCCAAACCGCATTCATCTCTTAATTGATACGCTAGAGCGCTCCTGTAAAATTGCAACAATCCTGGCGTGCCAAATTCTTCCCTCAAAGGCAATTCATCAATAAATTCATGCCGTGTGCGATTAGCGTATTTAATCACGCCCCCTGCACTAAAACTCGGGGGGATTTGCGTGTCAATCAAATCTTTAGAAATGCCTAAAAGACCGCACCCTCCAATACCCCCTAAAAGCTTATGAGGCGCATAAAAACTGGTTTGGTATTCGCAATCTTTAGGGTTAGCATGCGCGCTAAAATTCGCTAAATCCAAAGCCAAATCGGCCTTATATTTCTTACACAACAATGAAACTTCTTTTAAGGGCGTAAGCAGTCCCGTTACATTAGAAGCCGCGCTTATAGAAACCAAGCTGTTAGGGGATTTTTTTAAAGTTTGCTCTAAAATTTCTAAATCAAACAAGCCATGTTCATTTAAAGGGATACGCACCACCTCACACAAGCCTTCACGCCAACTAATTTCATTAGAATGATGCTCATAAGGCCCTACAATCACACGCTTTAAAGCCACATCTTTCAAATACGGCTCTAAATTTTTCTTCGTTTTTGAAGGGATACACACCCCTAAAATTTCTTGAAATTTCTTAATCGCTGAACTCGCCCCATACCCTGCACTCAAGACGCAATAATTATCACTCAAATTTAAAGAACGCTTCAATTTTTCTTGGCACTCTTTTAAAAGCATGCCCATTAAAATCGCATGTTTAGAAGCGACAGAATGAGCGTTCGCGTAATAAGGCAGTAAGGATTTCACGCGCCTTTCCACTAAAGCGCTCGCTAAACCTGAAGCCCCCCAGTCAAAATAAGACACCCCTTTTTTTAAAATAATACTGGATTTAACTTGCTCTAAAGGATTCTCGTTAGGGTTGAGTAAGGGGGCAAAACTCCTGTTTAAAAACGCTTGCACGAACTACCACCAACGCTTTTAATGTTTGTCTCCGCTTAAAATATGAAAATGCAAATGCATCACCTCTTGCCCTGCGTTTTTACCCACATTGGTTAAAAGCTTGTAACCCTTCTCTTTGATTCCTAATTTTTCCACCACTTCAAAAATAAAACTTGTCATTTGAGCCATAAGCTCTGGGGTGATGCCATTAAAATCCTGAATGCTTTGCTTAGGGATCACTAACGCATGCACTTTAGCTTTAGGGTTAATATCATAAAAGGATAAAAAACGCTCGTTTTCTAAAATCTTAGAACAAGGGATTTCGCCTTTGATTATTTTTTCAAACACATTCATGCTTTTTTGCCCCCTTTTAAGGTTTTTCTTTTATTAAAGTTGTATTATAGCTTTTTAAAAATAAAATATAAGGATCGTTATTGCACACCTTAATAGAGCGATTAGAAAAGGTTACTAATAGCAAAGAGCTAGAAGAAGTGCGCTTGAATGCTTTGGGTAAAAAAGGGGTTTTTGCGGATAAATTCAACCAGCTCAAAAATCTGAATGGCGAAGAAAAAAACGCCTTTGCTAAAGAAATCCACCATTATAAGCAAGCGTTTGAAAAGGCCTTTGAATGGAAAAAAAAGGCTATTTTAGAGCTTGAATTAGAAGAACGCTTGAAAAAAGAAAAAATTGATGTGAGTTTGTTTAACGCTATCAAAACAAGCTCTTCTCACCCTTTAAATTATACTAAAAATAAAATCATTGAGTTTTTTACCCCATTAGGATACAAGCTTGAAATCGGCTCTTTAGTGGAAGATGATTTCCACAATTTCAGTGCTTTAAACTTGCCCCCTTACCATCCTGCAAGAGACATGCAAGACACTTTTTATTTTAAAGATCACAAGCTTTTAAGGACCCACACTTCGCCCGTTCAAATCCACACCATGCAAGAACAAACCCCACCCATTAAAATGATTTGTTTAGGCGAAACCTTTAGGCGCGATTATGATTTGACCCACACGCCCATGTTCCACCAAATTGAAGGGCTTGTCGTGGATCAAAAAGGGAATATCCGTTTCACGCACTTAAAGGGCGTGATCGAAGACTTTTTGCATTATTTCTTTGGGGGCGTGAAATTAAGGTGGCGCTCTAGCTTTTTCCCTTTCACAGAGCCAAGCGCTGAAGTGGATATTAGCTGCGTGTTTTGCAAGCAAGAAGGCTGTAGGGTTTGCTCGCACACAGGTTGGCTGGAAGTGTTAGGCTGTGGCATGGTCAATAATGCGGTGTTTGAAGCCATAGGGTATGAGAGCGTGAGCGGGTTTGCTTTTGGCATGGGGATTGAAAGATTGGCCATGCTGACTTGTCAAATCAATGATTTACGCAGTTTTTTTGAAACTGATTTGAGAGTGTTGGAGAGCTTTTAATGAAACTGAGTGTCAATGATTTGAATGTTTTTGTCAATACGCCTAAAGATATAGCCAAACTCTGTGAAAATTTGAGCCGCTTAGGTTTAGAAGTGGAGAGCTGTATCCCTTGTATCGCTCCTAAAAATGTGGTTGTGGGTAGGGTTTTAGAAAAAGCCCCCCATAAAAACGCCGAAAAACCCAGCGTGTGTCAAGTGGATATTGGCAAAGAAGTGTTACCAATCGTGTGTGGGGCTAAAAATGTTGCGCCAAACCAATTCGTGCCAGTCGCTTTAAATGGGGCGCTAATTGGCTCAACAACCATCGCTAAAACGGAGCTTAGGGGGGTTGAAAGTTGCGGCATGATTTGCTCTAGCATTGAATTAGGCTTCCCTAAAATCAATGATGGCATCTTGGAATTAGATGAGAGTGTTGGGGAGTTGGTTTTGGGGAAAGAATTAAACGAATACGCCCCTTTCAACACGCATGTTTTAGAAATTTCATTGACTCCTAATCGTGGGGATTGCTTGAGCGTTTTAGGTATTGCCAGAGAAATTAGCGCCTTTTATCACACGCCCCTAAAACCTATCAAGGCTTTAAACTTGACGCCAAAAAGCGATTTGATCACGCTTAGTGCAAATGAAAATATTGAATCGCATCTGGCTTATTATTTGGTTTGCAACCATTCTTTAAAAACCCCTTTAAATATCAAACTTTCGCTCGCTCACAATAATACCTTAAGTGAGAACGAACTAAAGAATTTCATAGAATTTGGCACGCATTTTAGTGGGGTAATAATGAACGCTTATAGCCTGAATACAACCCCTATGGATTTGAGCGTGAAAAACGATGAAAACGACCTTGAAAGCGTTTATATCAACCATCAAAAACGCTCCATTATCGCTATCAAGCATCAAGATCAAAAAGATTTGAGCGAGTGTTTGCTTTTAGAAGCAAGTTATATTGATCCGATAAGCCTGTCTTTAAAATTACACGCCCTAAAAGATAAAACGCTTCAAAAAGACAACGCCCTTATTTATAGGAGCGCTAGGGGGAGTAACCCTAATGTATCAGACGGCTTGAATTTTTTAAGCGTTCATTTGAAAGCCACGATTTTAGAAAGCAAACAAACTGAGCATTCTTTAAAGGATCGCACCCTTACATTCCAACTTGAAGACATTACCGAAATTTTGGGGCTTGCTGTAGAGAAAGAAAAAATTCAAAGCATTTTAAAAAATTTAGGCTTTAAAGTCAGCGTAAAAGAGCCAAATTCAAAACCCCAAATTTTAGAGGTTATCGTTCCCAATTTCAGGCATGATATTAAAACGATCCAAGATATTGCTGAAGAAATCTTGCGCTTTGTAGGGATTGATAATCTAGTCTCAAAGCCCCTTAATTGTGTCAGCAGTAAAAATTCAAACCCCCATTATGACACGCACCGCTTTTTTGAAAACCTTAAACACAAGGCTCTCGCTTGCGGTTTTAAAGAAGTCATTCATTATGTGTTTTATTCTAAAGAAAAACAGCAAAAACTGGGCTTTGAAGTTTTAGAAGATCCCCTAGAATTGCAAAACCCTATCACAACGGATCTCAACACCCTAAGAACGAGCCTTGTTTGCGGGCTTTTAGACGCTAGCTTAAGGAATAAAAATTTAGGGTTTAAAAGCATCGCCCTTTATGAAAAAGGGAGCGTGTATAACGCTAAAAGAGAAGAGATCCAAAAACTAGGCTTTTTAGTAAGCGGCTTACAAAAAAAAGAAAGCTACCCTGACGCTAAGGGCAAGGCTTGGGATTTTTATTCTTTCGCTGAATGCGTTTCAAAAGTTATAGGGGATTTTAGCCTAGAAAAACTAACCAATCAAACCCCCATTAACCACCCCTACCAGAGCGCTAAGATCATTCAAAACAATGAAATCATAGGCGTGATCGCTAAAATCCACCCTAAAGTGATCCAGGAATTAGATTTGTTTGAAAGCTATTATGCTGAGATAGACGCTTCTAAACTCAAACGCCCCGCCATGCTATTAAAACCCTTTAGCATTTACCCTAGCAGTGTGAGGGATTTGACTCTCATCATTGATGAAAATACCGCTTTTAGCGGGATTAAAAAAGCCCTAAAAGACGCTCAAATCCCTAATTTAAGCGAGATTCTACCCCTTGATATTTTTAAAGAAAGCGATAACACCATAGCCTTAAGCGTGCGTTGCGTGATCCATTCTTTAGAAAAAACCCTAAATGATGAAGAGGTCAATTCAGCCGTGCAAAAAGCACTTGAAATTTTAGAAAAAGAATTTAACGCCCGCCTTAAAGGATGATATGTGATAGAGCTTGACATTAACGCTAGCGATAAATCGCTCTCACACAGAGCCGTTATTTTTAGCTTGCTCGCTCAAAAGCCTTGTTTCGTGCGGAATTTTTTAATGGGAGAAGATTGTTTAAGCTCTTTAGAAATCGCTCAAAATTTAGGGGCTAAAGTGGAAAATACCGCCAAAAATTCTTTTAAAATCACGCCCCCAACGGCTATAAAAGAGCCTAACAAGATTTTAAATTGCAACAATTCTGGCACTAGCATGCGTTTATACAGTGGGCTTTTAAGCGCTCAAAAAGGGCTTTTTGTTTTAAGCGGGGACAATTCCTTAAACGCACGCCCCATGAAAAGAATCATTGAGCCTTTGAAAGCTTTTGGGGCAAGGATTTTAGGGAGAGAGAATAACCATTTCGCCCCATTAGTGATTGTAGGGAGTCCTTTAAAAGCTTGTCATTATGAAAGCCCTATCGCTTCAGCTCAAGTCAAAAGCGCTTTTATTTTAAGCGCTCTACAAGCTCAAGGCGCAAGTGCCTATAAAGAAAGCGAGCTTAGCCGTAACCACACAGAAATCATGCTTAAAAGTTTGGGAGCTAAGATTCACAATCAAGACGGCGTTTTAACAATTTCACCCTTAGAAAAACCCCTAGAAGCCTTTGATTTTAAGATAGCCAATGATCCATCTAGTGCGTTTTTTTTCGCCCTCGCTTGCGCGATTACGCCAAAAAGCCGCCTTCTTTTAAAAAATGTCTTGCTCAACCCCACTCGCATAGAAGCTTTTGAAGCGTTGAAAAAAATGGGCGCTTCCATAGAGTATGCGATTCAATCCAAAGATTTAGAAATCATTGGCGATATTTACATAGAACATGCCCCTTTAAAAGCGATCAATATTGATCAAAATATCGCCAGCCTTATTGATGAAATCCCCGCTTTAAGCATCGCTATGCTTTTTGCAAAAGGCAAAAGCATGGTTAAAAACGCTAAAGATTTACGATCTAAAGAAAGCGATAGGATTAAAGCGGTTGTTTCTAATTTCAAAGCTTTAGGGATTGAGTGCGAAGAATTTGAAGACGGGTTTTATGTAGAGGGATTAGAAGATATAAACCCATTAAAACAGCGCTTTTCTAGGATTAAACCCCCTATTATCAAGAGTTTCAATGATCACAGGATTGCGATGAGTTTCGCTGTTTTAACTTTAGTACTGCCTTTAGAAATTGATAATTTAGAATGCGCAAACATTTCTTTCCCGCAATTCAAGCGTTTACTCAATCTATTCAAAAAAGGGAGTCTCAATGGAAATTAAAATGGCTAAGGATTATGGTTTTTGTTTTGGCGTCAAAAGAGCGATACAAATCGCTGAAAAAAATCAAAACAGCTTGATTTTTGGCTCGCTCATTCATAACGCTAAAGAAATCAATCGTTTGGAAAAAAACTTCAATGTGAAAATTGAAGAAGACCCTAAAAAAATCCCTAAAAATAAGAGCGTGATCATAAGAACCCATGGCATTCCTAAGCAGGATTTAGAATACTTGAAAAACAAGTGGGTTAAAATCACTGATGCGACTTGCCCGTATGTGATCAAACCTCAACAAATTGTGGAGTCCATGAGTAAAGAAGGGTATCAAATCGTGCTTTTTGGGGATATTAACCACCCTGAAGTCAAGGGCGTGATAAGCTATGCCACTAACCAAGCTCTAGTCGTCAATTCGTTAGAAGAGTTGCAAGAAAAAAAGCTCCAACGGAAAGTGGCTTTAGTTTCTCAAACCACCAAACAAACCCCAAAACTCTTGCAAATCGCTTCTTATTTGGTGGAAAGATGCACTGAAGTGCGTATTTTTAACACGATTTGTAACGCTACTTCCTACAACCAAAAAGCCGCTTTGGATTTGAGTAAGGAAGTGGATATTATGATAGTCGTGGGCGGTAAAACTTCTTCAAACACCAAACAGCTCTTAAGCATCGCCAAACAGCATTGCAAAGACAGCTACTTGGTAGAAGATGAAAACGAATTAGAGTTAGCGTGGTTTAAGGATAAGAAATTGTGCGGGATTACCGCTGGGGCTTCCACGCCGGATTGGATTATAGAAAATGTCAAGCAAAAAATCAGCACGATTTAACACATTTTGAAAATTTTCTTTAAAAAAACCGCTAATTGTTAGTTTTTAAACGATTTTGTAAGCCAAAAAAGGATACAATCCCCTTAAGGATTTTATATTTATTTTATAGTAAGGCAGTCAATGAGCAAGATAGCAGATGATCAGAACTTTAATGACGAGGAGGAAGACTTCGCAAAGCTCTTAGAAAAAGAAGAAACCCTAGAAAAAGGCACTATTAAAGAAGGGCTAATCGTTTCCATCAATGAGAATGATGGTTATGCCATGGTGAGCGTGGGCGGTAAGACAGAAGGCCGTTTGGCTTTGAGCGAGATCACCGATGAAAAGGGGCAGTTGCTGTATCAAAAAAATGACCCCATTGTCGTGCATGTGTCCGAGAAAGGCGAACACCCTAGCGTTTCCTACAAAAAGGCCATTTCCCAACAAAAGATTCAGGCTAAAATTGAAGAATTAGGCGAAAACTATGAAAACGCCATTATTGAAGGCAAGATTGTAGGCAAAAATAAAGGGGGCTATATCGTGGAGTCTCAAGGCGTGGAGTATTTCCTCTCCCGCTCGCACTCTTCTTTAAAGAATGACGCAAACCATATCGGCAAACGCATTAAAGCGTGCATCATTCGTGTGGATAAGGAAAACCATTCTATCAATATTTCTCGCAAACGATTCTTTGAAGTCAATGACAAACGACAGCTTGAGATTTCTAAAGAATTGTTAGAAGCCACAGAGCCGGTGTTAGGGGTTGTACGCCAGATCACCCCTTTTGGCATTTTTGTAGAAGCTAAGGGGATTGAGGGCTTGGTCCATTATTCTGAAATCAGCCATAAAGGACCAGTCAATCCTGAAAAATACTACAAAGAGGGCGATGAAGTCTATGTCAAAGCTATCGCTTATGATGAAGAAAAAAGACGCCTTTCGCTCTCCATAAAAGCGACCATAGAAGACCCATGGGAAGAGATCCAAGACAAGCTAAAACCCGGATACGCCATTAAGGTGGTGGTGAGCAATATTGAACATTATGGGGTGTTTGTGGATATTGGTAATGATATTGAAGGCTTTTTGCATGTTTCTGAAATCTCTTGGGATAAAAATGTCAGCCACCCTAGCCATTACTTGAGCGTGGGGCAAGAGATTGATGTGAAGATCATTGACATTGATCCTAAAAACCGCCGCTTAAGGGTTTCTTTAAAACAACTCACTAACAGGCCTTTTGATGTTTTTGAATCCAAACACCAAGTGGGGGATGTTTTAGAGGGCAAAGTGGCGACTTTAACGGATTTTGGGGCGTTTTTGAATCTGGGTGGGGTGGATGGTTTGCTCCACAATCACGACGCTTTTTGGGATAAAGATAAAAAGTGCAAGGACCACTATAAAATTGGCGATGTGATCAAAGTGAAAATCCTTAAAATCAACAAAAAAGATAAAAAGATTTCTTTGAGCGCGAAGCACTTGGTGACTTCCCCCACAGAAGAATTCGCTCAAAAGCATAAAACAGACAGCGTGATTCAAGGCAAAGTGGTGAGTATTAAGGATTTTGGCGTATTCATTCATGCTGATGGCATTGATGTGCTGATCAAAAATGAAGATTTGAACCCCTTGAAAAAAGATGAAATCAAAATAGGGCAGGAAATCACATGCGTGGTGGTTGCGATTGAAAAATCTAACAACAAGGTGCGTGCTTCTGTGCATAGGTTAGAGCGTAAAAAAGAAAAAGAAGAATTGCAAGCTTTTAACACGAGCGATGATAAAATGACTTTAGGGGATATTCTTAAAGAAAAACTCTAAAGAGTGATTTTAAAAACATGAGAATGGCATGAGATTTAAGAGTGTTGTTGCTTTTATCTCCCTAGCTATCGCTTTTGGCGTTTTAGCCTATTTGTTTTTAAGCGTTAAAAAAGAAATGCCCACTACTTCTCATGCGATTTCTCAAACCAATGCGATCTCTCAAACCAATAAAGGCTTCTCTCAAACAGATGCAAAAAGCCATGACATCAACCTAGAAGAAAATAATCCTAATGAAACCTCTCGTAATGAAAAAGCCCCCCATAACGAAGAAGATCGCAATAACGCCCTTTCTCAAAACCTTGATGCGCAAGAAGTTGTCAATTACCCTGTTATAGAGCATCATTTTGAAATCCCTTTTGAAGAAAAAAAAAGGGAATATTCAAAGCTTATCATTAAGGATTTAAAGGACTATCAATGGTGGTGCTTAAAAGAAATCCTCAAAAAAGAACGAATTGATTACGCTTACGATAGCACCAAAAACCAACCCAACCTCATCATCTATTTAGACAAAAACAAAAAAGAACGCTTGCTAGCTGATTTAGACTATTATAAAATACGCTATCATGCTGTTTTTTAAATTCAAAGGATAAAAATGTATCAAGTAGCCATTTGCGACCCCATCCATGCTAAAGGCATTCAAATTTTAGAAGCTCAAAAAGACATTGTCTTGCATGATTATTCCAAATGCCCCAAAAAGGAGCTTTTAGAGAAACTCATTCCTATGGATGCGCTCATCACTCGCAGCATGACCCCTATCACAAGCGATTTTTTAAAGCCCTTAACCCACTTAAAATCCATCGTGAGAGCGGGCGTGGGAGTGGATAATATTGATTTAGAAAGTTGCTCTCAAAAAGGCATTGTCGTAATGAATATCCCTACCGCTAACACGATTGCCGCTGTGGAATTAACCATGGCGCATTTGATCAATGCAGTGCGTTCATTCCCTTGTGCGAACGATCAAATCAAACACCAACGGCTATGGAAAAGAGAAGACTGGTATGGCACGGAATTGAAAAATAAAAAACTAGGAATCATTGGTTTTGGGAATATTGGCTCTAGGGTGGGCATTAGAGCTAAAGCTTTTGAAATGGAAGTTTTAGCCTATGATCCCTATATCCCTTCTTCAAAAGCCACTGATTTAGGGGTTATTTACACGAAAAATTTTGAAGACATTTTGCAATGCGATATGATAACTATCCACACCCCTAAAAACAAAGAAACGATTAACATGATAGGCGCTAAAGAGATTGAACGCATGAAAAAGGGGGTTATTTTGATCAATTGCGCTAGAGGGGGGCTTTATAATGAAGACGCTCTTTATGAAGCTTTAGAAACCAAAAAAGTGCGCTGGCTTGGCATTGATGTCTTTTCTAAAGAGCCTGGCATCCATAACAAGCTTTTAGACTTGCCTAATGTGTATGCGACCCCCCATATTGGCGCGAACACTTTAGAGTCCCAAGAAGAAATTTCCAAACAAGCCGCTCAAGGGGTTATGGAATCTTTAAGGGGTTCAAGCCACCCGCATGCTCTGAATCTACCCATGCAAGCTTTTGATGCAAGCGCTAAAGCCTACTTGAATTTAGCGCAAAAACTGGGTTATTTTTCCAGTCAAATCCATAAGGGCGTGTGCCAAAAGATTGAGCTCAGTCTTTGCGGGGAGATCAACCAATTCAAAGACGCCCTTGTCGCTTTTACGCTAGTAGGGGTGTTAAAACCCGTTGTAGGGGATAAAATCAATTACATTAACGCCCCCTTTGTGGCCAAAGAAAGAGGCATTGAGATCAAGGTTAGCCTTAAAGAAAGCGCTTCGCCTTATAAAAACATGCTCTCTTTAACTTTAAATGCGACTAATGGCGCAATCAGCGTGAGCGGCACGGTGTTTGAAGAAGATATTTTAAAACTCACTGAAATTGATGGGTTTCATATTGATATAGAGCCAAAGGGCAAAATGCTTTTATTCAGGAATACGGATATTCCAGGCGTTATTGGGAGCGTGGGGAACGCGTTCGCTAGGCATGGCATTAATATCGCTGATTTTCGTTTGGGGCGCAACACGCAAAAAGAAGCCCTAGCGCTCATCATTGTAGATGAAGAAGTTTCTTTGGAAGTTTTAGAAGAGCTTAAAAACATTCCTGCATGCTTAAGCGTTCATTATGTGGTTATTTAAGGTAATTGGATGCGAGATTTTTTAAAGCTTTTAAAAAAGCATGATGAATTAAAGATCATTGACACCCCCCTTGAAGTGGATTTAGAAATCGCTCATCTGGCGTATATAGAAGCGAAAAAACCTAATGGAGGCAAAGCCCTTTTATTCACGCAACCCATAAGAAAAGAACATGACCAGATCAAAACCTTTAGCATGCCTGTTTTGATGAACGCTTTTGGCTCTTTCAAACGATTAGATCTTTTATTAAAAACCCCTATAGAGGATTTACAACAACGCATGCAAGCGTTCTTGCGCTTTGACGCCCCTAAAAACTTCACTGAGAGTTTGAAAGTCTTAAAAGATTTATGGGATTTAAGACACGTTTTCCCTAAAAAAACCGCTCGCCCTAAGGACCTCATCACCAAGCAAGATAAAGAAGTCAATTTGTGGGATCTGCCCGTTTTAAAAACTTGGGAAAAAGATGGCGGGGCTTTCATCACTATGGGGCAAGTCTATACCCAAAGCCTGGATCATAAAAAAAAGAATTTAGGCATGTACCGCTTGCAAGTTTATGATAAAAACCATTTAGGCTTGCACTGGCAAATCCATAAAGACTCCCAACTCTTTTTCCACGAATACGCTAAGGCTAAAGTCAAAATGCCTGTCAGTATCGCTATTGGTGGGGATTTGCTCTATACATGGTGCGCGACAGCCCCCTTACCTTATGGGATTTATGAACTCATGCTCTATGGGTTTATGAGAGGAAAAAAAGCGCAAGTGATGCCATGCTTGAGCAATCCTTTGAGCGTGCCAAAAGATTGCGATATTGTGATAGAAGGGTTTGTGGATTGCGAAAAATTAGAGCTTGAAGGGCCTTTTGGGGATCACACTGGCTATTACACCCCTATTGAGCCTTACCCTGTTTTAGAAGTCAAAACCATTAGCTATAAAAAAGATTCCATTTACTTAGCCACTGTGGTGGGTAAGCCCCCTTTAGAAGACAAATACATGGGGTATTTGACTGAACGCTTGTTCTTGCCCTTGCTTCAAATGAACGCCCCCAATCTCATAGATTATTACATGCCAGAAAATGGGGTGTTTCATAATTTGATTTTAGCCAAAATACACACGCGCTATAACGCTCATGCCAAACAAGTCATGCATGCTTTTTGGGGCGTGGGGCAAATGAGTTTTGTCAAACATGCGATTTTTGTCAATGAAGACGCTCCTAATCTAAGGGACACCAACGCTATCATTGAATATATACTGGAAAATTTTTCTAAAGAAAACGCGCTCATCTCTCAAGGCATATGCGATGCCTTAGATCATGCAAGCCCTGAATACGCTATGGGGGGGAAACTCGGTATTGATGCGACCTCTAAAAGCAATACCCCCTACCCCACGCTTTTAAACGATAGTGCCTTATTAGCGCTTTTACAAGATAAAATGCAAAATATCGTTCTTTTGAAGCAATACTACCCGCACACCCGTAACCCCATTTGCGTGATCAGCGTGGAAAAGAAAGACAAAAGCGTCATTGAATTGGCTAAAAACTTGCTCGGTTTTGAAGAGCATTTACGCATTGTCATCTTTGTAGAGCATACCAGCAACGATTTAAACAACCCTTACATGCTGTTATGGCGCATCGTTAATAATATTGACGCCAAGCGCGATACTCTCACCTCTAAACATTGTTTTTTTATAGACGCTACCAATAAGGGCGTTATGGACAAACATTTTAGAGAATGGCCCACCGAAACCAATTGCTCCATGGAAGTTATAGAGGATTTGAAAAAGAAAGGGCTTTTAAAAGATTTTGAAACTTTAAATCAAAAATTCCACCTCACGCATTCTTTCAGCACGCACAAAGAAGATCTATAAAAAATAGCCATAAAGAAGAATTATGTTAGATTACCGCCAAAGGATTGATACCCTCATCACCAAAATAGAAAAGGCTCGCACCGCCTATTCAAGGCACCACATTGTCAAAATCGTGGCTGTTTCAAAAAACGCTTCCCCAGAGGCTATCCAACATTACTACAACTGCTCTCAAAGGGCTTTTGGAGAAAATAAAGTTCAAGATTTAAAAACTAAAATGCATTCTTTAGAGCATTTGCCCCTTGAATGGCACATGATAGGCTCTTTACAAGAAAATAAAATCAATGCGCTTTTGAGTTTAAAACCCGCCCTTTTGCATTCTTTAGACTCTTTAAAACTCGCTTTGAAAATAGAAAAGCGTTGCGAAATATTGGGCGTCAATTTAAACGCTCTTTTACAGGTTAATAGCGCGTATGAGAAAAGTAAAAGCGGGGTGGTGCCTGAAGAAGCGCTAGAAACTTATTCTCAAATCAGTGAAACTTGCAAGCGCCTCAAGCTTAAGGGGCTTATGTGTATAGGGGCACACACCGATGATGAAAAGAAAATTGAAAAATCCTTTATCACCACCAAAAAGCTTTTTGACCAAATAAAAAATGCGAGCGTTCTTTCAATGGGCATGAGTGATGATTTTGAATTAGCGATTGCTTGCGGGGCGAATCTTTTAAGGATTGGCTCTTTTTTGTTCAAAGAGTAAGATGCTAGAAACTTATGCGCTTAAAAATGGGGCTGTTTTTATCTCTGATGCGCATTTTTTACCTAAAAGCCCTCATTTAATCCATACGCTTCAAGAACTTTTAAGCGCCAAACCCCCACAAGTCTTTTTCATGGGCGATATTTTCCATGCGCTTGTGGGCTATTTGCCCCTAGATAGAGAGCAGCAAAAAATCATTGATTTAATCCATGCTTTAAGCGAAATTTCACAAGTCTTTTATTTTGAAGGCAACCATGATTTTTCCATGCGTTTTGTATTTAATTCCAAAGTAGTAGTTTTTGAGCGCCACAACCAGCCCGTATTATTCCAATATGATAACAAACGCTTTTTGCTAGCCCATGGGGATTTATTCATTACTAAAGCGTATGAATTTTACATCACGCAGCTCACTTCCACTTGGGCGAGATTTTTTTTAACTTTTTTAAATTTATTAAGCCTTAAAACCTTATACCCCCTTTTTAAAAAACGCATCTATCAAAAACCCGTCCGCCTTTGGGAATTAGAGCCAAAAGAATTGCAATCTTTTATTGAGCAACGCCTAAAAGCCTATCAAAACTACATTAAAAATCTTAACCTTGATAGGATTGACGGCATTATAGAGGGGCATTTTCATCTCAAAAGCGGTGCAAAAATCCATTCAAGCGCGCCTATTTACTGCCCACTGCCTTCCTTTTATTACGAACAAAGCCTTTTTAAGGTATCATCAAGCGTTTTAGAACCATCTCAAAATAAGGACGCCTAAATCATGGCAGAAAAAACAGCTAACGATTTAAAACTAAGCGAGATAGAACTCGTGGATTTTCGTATTTATGGCATGCAAGAGGGCGTCCCTTATGAGGGAATTTATGGCATTAATGTGGCTAAAGTCCAAGAGATTATCCCCATGCCCACCCTTTTTGAATACCCCACGAATTTGGATTACATCATCGGCGTGTTTGATTTGCGCTCCACGATCATCCCGCTTATAGACTTGGCTAAATGGATAGGGATTGTCCCAGATAAAAGCAAGGAAAACGAAAAAATCGTCATTATCACGGAATTTAATAATGTCAAATTGGGTTTTTTAGTCCATTCGGCTAGGCGTATCAGGCGCATCAGTTGGAAAGATGTGGAGCCTGCATCCTTTAGTGCATCCAATAACATCAATAAAGAAAATATCACCGGCACGACACGCATTGAAAACGACAAAACCCTACTTATTTTGGATTTAGAAAGCATTTTAGACGATTTAAAACTTAATGAAGACGCTAAAAACACCAAAGATACCTCTAAAGAGCGTTTTGAAGGCGAAGTGTTGTTTTTAGACGATAGCAGAACCGCAAGGAAAACCTTAAAAAACCATCTAAGCAAACTGGGCTTTAACATCACGGAAGCTGTAGATGGGGAAGACGGGTTGAATAAATTAGAAATGTTGTTCAAAAAATACGGGGACGATTTGAGAAAACATTTAAAATTCATTATTTCAGATGTTGAAATGCCTAAAATGGATGGCTATCATTTCTTATTCAAGCTCCAAAAAGACCCCAGGTTCGCTTATATTCCTGTAATTTTTAATTCTTCTATTTGCGATAATTACAGCGCTGAAAGGGCTAAAGAAATGGGGGCAGTAGCGTATTTAGTCAAGTTTGATGCAGAAAAATTCACCGAAGAAATTTCTAAGATTTTAGACAAGAATGCATAATTCTTTTCATAAAATTGTAAAATACTCTTATCTCAAACGCTAAAAAGGGGTTTTAAAATGGATGATTTGCAAGAAATAATGGAAGACTTCTTGATTGAAGCCTTTGAAATGAATGAGCAGTTGGATCAGGATTTAGTGGAATTAGAGCATAACCCTGAAGATTTGGACTTGCTCAATCGCATTTTTAGAGTGGCCCACACCATTAAAGGCTCTAGCTCGTTTTTGAATCTCAACATTCTCACGCATCTCACGCACAACATGGAAGATGTCTTAAATCGCGCCAGAAAGGGCGAAATCAAGATCACGCCTGATATTATGGATGTCGTGTTGCGCTCCATTGATTTGATGAAAACCTTACTCGTAACGATTAGAGATACCGGCTCTGATACTAATAACGGCAAGGAAAACGAGATTGAAGAAGCGGTCAAACAGCTTCAAGCCATTACAAGCCAAAATTTAGAGGGCGCTAAAGAAACTTCAGGGACTAAAGAAACCCCAAAAGAAGTAAAAGAAGAAATTAAAGAAAAAGCGAAAGAAGAAGTTAAAGCAAATAAAACCCCTACTGCAGAAAATTCCGCAAGCGATAACCCGCTAGCCGATGAGCCGGATTTGGATTATGCCAACATGAGCGCTGAAGAAGTGGAAGCGGAAATTGAACGCCTGCTTAACAAGCGCCAAGAGGCCGATAAAGAACGAAGAGCCCAAAAAAAACAAGAAGCCAAACAAGAAGTTACCCCAACAAAAGAACCCCAAAAAACAGAAACCCCCAAAGCCCCTAAAACAGAAACTAAAGCCAAGGCTAAAGCGGATACTGAAGAAAATAAAGCCCCCTCTATTGGCGTGGAGCAAACCGTTAGGGTGGATGTGCGCCGCTTGGATCACTTGATGAATCTAATCGGTGAGCTTGTGTTAGGGAAGAATCGCTTGATTAGAATCTATAGCGATGTGGAAGAGCGCTATGATGGGGAAAAGTTTTTAGAGGAATTAAACCAGGTGGTTTCTTCTATTTCAGCGGTAACGACAGACTTGCAGCTTGCGGTGATGAAAACCCGGATGCAACCAGTGGGCAAGGTGTTCAATAAATTCCCTCGCATGGTGAGGGATTTGAGCCGGGAATTAGGCAAGAGCATTGAATTGATCATTGAGGGCGAAGAAACCGAATTGGACAAATCCATTGTGGAAGAAATTGGCGATCCGCTCATCCACATTATCCGCAACTCATGCGATCATGGGATTGAGCCTTTAGAAGAAAGAAGAAGGCTTAACAAGCCTGAAACCGGTAAAGTGCAATTGAGCGCGTATAATGAGGGTAATCATATTGTGA
This sequence comes from Helicobacter pylori, assembly GCF_003637685.1. Taxonomy (GTDB): domain Bacteria; phylum Campylobacterota; class Campylobacteria; order Campylobacterales; family Helicobacteraceae; genus Helicobacter; species Helicobacter pylori_CJ. The sequence continues at coordinate 38,585 of NZ_MVWW01000006.1, forward strand.
TTAAAATCTCTGATGATGGCAAGGGGTTAGACCCTGTGATGCTTAAAGAAAAAGCGATTGAAAAAGGGGTGATTAGCGAAAGAGACGCTGAAAGCATGAGCGATAGGGAAGCGTTTAACCTCATTTTCAAGCCAGGCTTTTCTACCGCAAAAGTCGTTTCTAATGTTTCAGGCAGAGGCGTGGGCATGGATGTGGTGAAAACCAATATTGAAAAGCTCAATGGGATCATTGAAATTGATTCAGAAGTGGGGGTAGGCACGACTCAAAAGCTTAAAATCCCTCTCACTCTGGCTATCATTCAAGCTTTACTCGTGGGCGTTCAAGAAGAATATTACGCTATCCCGCTTTCTTCGGTTTTAGAAACCGTGCGCATCAGCCAAGATGAAATTTACACCGTTGATGGCAAGAGCGTGTTGCGCTTGAGAGATGAGGTGCTTTCTTTGGTGCGCCTTTCTGATATTTTTAAAGTGGATGCTATTTTGGAATCCAACTCAGATGTGTATGTGGTCATCATTGGCTTGGCTGATCAAAAAATTGGCGTGATTGTGGATTATTTGATCGGTCAAGAAGAAGTGGTCATCAAGTCTTTAGGCTACTATCTTAAAAACACTAGAGGCATTGCCGGTGCTACGGTGAGAGGCGATGGGAAAATCACCCTCATTGTAGATGTGGGGGCGATGATGGATATGGCAAAGAGCATTAAAGTCAATATCACTACCTTGATGAACGAATCAGAAAACACGAAAAGCAAAAATTCCCCTAGCGATTATGTCGTCTTAGCGATTGATGACAGTAGCACGGACAGAGCGATTATCCGCAAGTGTTTGAAACCATTAGGCATCACGCTCTTAGAAGCCACTAATGGGTTAGAGGGCTTAGAGATGCTCAAAAATGGCGATAAGATTCCGGACGCTATTTTAGTGGATATTGAAATGCCTAAAATGGATGGTTACACTTTCGCTTCTGAAGTGCGTAAATACAATAAATTCAAAAACCTGCCTTTGATCGCCGTTACCAGTCGGGTAACTAAAACCGATAGGATGCGTGGCGTTGAATCCGGCATGACTGAATACATCACCAAACCTTATAGCGGTGAATATTTAACCACCGTAGTGAAGCGCAGTATTAAATTAGAAGGAGACCAATCGTGAGCAACCAATTAAAAGATTTATTTGAAAGACAAAAAGAAGCTAGTGCAGGCTCTAAACAAGAAGACAATGAAGAAATTTTGCAATTCATCGGCTTTATTATTGGCGATGAAGAATACGCCATTCCTATTTTAAATATTCTAGAGATTGTCAAACCCATTGGTTACACACGAGTCCCTGAAACCCCAAACTATGTGCTTGGCGTGTTCAATTTAAGGGGTAATGTCTTCCCGTTGATTAGCTTGCGTTTAAAATTTGGCTTGAAAGCTGAAAAGCAAAACAAAGACACTCGTTATCTGGTGGTGCGACATAACGATCAGATCGCTGGGTTTTTCATTGATCGCTTAACTGAAGCCATTCGCATCAAGCAAACGGATATTGACCCGGTGCCAGAGACTTTGAGCGATAACAATAATTTAACTTATGGCATTGGGAAGCAAAACGACAGACTCGTAACCATTTTAAGAGTGGAAGAAATCTTAAAAAAAGACTTTTAAAAACCTTTTCTATCAAACCCTTATGGGTTTTGTGAAAGATTTATCCCATTAAAAGAGTTTGATTAAGCGATAATCTCATGTTAGCGTTTGATTCAAAACAGAGTCTTTTTAATATTTTCTTTTAAAAACAGCATGAAACTTTTTTTAAACGGATTTCAAAAAAACTTCTTATTTTTAGTTTTTATCACCAACACTTTTTAATAAGTGGGGCTTTTGCATTGAGACTTGCTAGATTATAGCCCCCTCCTTTTAAGAATTTCCTATTTCAACACTTTTAAAAGCGCTTCATAATTGGGCTCTTCTAAAATGTTTTGAACGATTTCTTTATAGATAACCACCCCCTTATCATCAAGAACAAACACCGATCGAGCAAGTAAGCCTTGCAAAGAGCCTTTACCTAACAGCACGCCATAACTTTCCCCAAAAGCCTTATACCTAAAATCGCTTAAGACTCTTAAGTCCTTAATGCCTTCAGCGCCGCAAATTTGCCCTTGAGAAAAAGGCAAGTCCATAGAAATAACGCTAAAACTCACAGAAGGCAGTTTGCCAACTTGCTCATTGAAGCGTTTGGCTTGGAGCAAGCAAACCGATCCGGTTAAACTAGGAAGCGCGCTAACGACCTGAAAACGCACGCCCTGCTTCAACAAATTGACTTCTTGCAAATCGCCATTGACCAATTTCACATCAGGGGCTTTATCGCCCACTTTTAAGGTTTTCCCTTCTAACTGATATGTTTCTTCTTTAAAAGTAACTTTTTGCATGGTTAAATCCTTTCTAATGAATTGCTATATTGCGTTCGAATAATAGTCCATTAAGATTAACTTTTAAAAAATTTAAAAAGAATTTGTTTAAAAAGTCGTTTTCATTTTAAAAAACCCCTTAAAATCTACAAAATTTGCATAACGATCCATTTTTAAGAAAAGATTTACCAAAAAGTATTAAAAAATGATTACAATACGGCTATCTAATCACAAGGAGAAAACATGTTTACATTACGAGAGTTGCCTTTTGCTAAAGACAGCATGGGAGATTTTTTAAGCCCTGTAGCGTTTGATTTCCACCACGGGAAACACCATCAAGCTTATGTGAATAATTTGAATAACTTAATCAAAGGCACGGATTTTGAGAAAAGTTCTTTGTTTGATATTTTGACAAAGTCTAGCGGAGGCGTGTTCAATAACGCCGCTCAAATTTACAACCACGATTTTTATTGGGATTGCCTAAGCCCCAAAGCGACTGCCTTAAGCGATGAGTTAAAAGGGGCTTTAGAAAAAGATTTTGGCTCACTAGAAAAATTTAAAGAAGACTTCATTAAGAGCGCGACCACTTTGTTTGGCTCTGGTTGGAATTGGGCAGCGTATAATTTAGACACTCAAAAAATTGAAATCATTCAAACTAGCAACGCTCAAACCCCAGTTACGGATAAAAAAGTGCCGCTTTTGGTGGTGGATGTGTGGGAGCATGCTTATTATATTGACCATAAAAACGCGCGCCCTGTGTATTTGGAAAAATTCTATGGGCATATTAACTGGCATTTTGTCTCTCAATGCTATGAATGGGCGAAAAAAGAAGGCTTAGGCTCAGTGGATTACTACATCAATGAGTTGGTGCATAAAAAAGCTTAAGCGTTACGGCTATTGTGGTTTAAAGGTTTTTAAACCACGCTTCTTTTTTGAATGAAAGACACTCTGTTTAACAAATCTCTAAACAAACGCTTTTGTTTTGATGAGAAAGTCGCTCATGTTTTTGACGACATGCTGGAGCGCTCCATCCCTTATTACCATGAAATGTTAAATTTGGGGGCGTATTTTATCGCTCAAAATTTAAAAGAAAATCTCCATCCTAAGTCCTTGCCTAAGCCCTTGATTTATGATTTGGGCTGTTCTACCGGGAACTTTTTTATCGCGCTTAACCAACAAATCCAACAAGATACTGAGCTTGTAGGGATTGACAATTCCATGCCCATGCTCAAAAAAGCGCAAGAAAAATTAAAAGATTTTAACAATGTCCGTTTTGAATGCATGGATTTTTTAGAGGTTGAGTTTAGAGAAGCGAGCGCGTTTTCATTGCTTTTTGTGTTGCAATTTGTCCGCCCCATGCAAAGAGAGGTGTTGCTTAAAAAGATTTATAACAGCCTTGCGTTGAATGGGGTTTTATTGGTGGGCGAAAAGATCATGAGCGAAGATCGGATATTAGACAAGCAAATGATAGAGCTATACTACCTTTATAAACAAAATCAAGGCTACAGCCACAATGAAATCGCTTTCAAAAGGGAAGCGTTAGAAAATGTGCTTGTGCCTTATAGTTTGAAAGAAAATATCGCGCTTTTAGAAAGCGTGGGGTTTAAGCATGTGGAAGCGGTGTTTAAATGGGTGAATTTCACGCTGTTAGCCGCCAGAAAAACTTGAGTTTTTAAAATAATATATAAAACTTGAATTTTTTAAAACTTGAATTTTTTAAAAAATATCCACAGGATCCATGTTCACATTGCAAGGGATATTGGGGGCGGATTTTAAAAACGCATGCACGCTTTTGATTAGGCTTAAAGGGTTTTTGGAACGCAACAAAATCAGGTAGCGATAAGTAGAGGCGATTTTTTCAATGGGGGCTTTGAAATTAGAGAGCGTTACGCCCTTTTCTAAACACGAAGAAAGGGTTTGAGAGGCTTTTAGGCTCAATTGTTGGGCTTTTTCTTCGTTTTTATGCTTGAATTCCAACAAACACAGCCTTGAAAAAGGTGGGTAGAGTTCGCACCTTTCTTGCAATTCGTATTGTAAAAAATCTTCATAATCTTCTAAGAAATTTTCTAATAGATCGGTTTCAGTGCTTTGAATGAACACTTGACCAGAAATTTGCCTAGCGCTCCTTCCGGCGATTTGATAAAGTAACGACACGCCTTCTTCTAAAGCCCTGTAACTATTAGATTTAATGATATTGTCTATGCCTAAAACAACCGCTAAACTCACTTTAGCGTAATCATGCCCTTTGCTTATCATTTGCGTGCCGATTAAGATATTCGTTTTTTGAGCGTTGAAATCGTTTAAAATATTATGGAGTTTTTTGGGCGTGCTGGTGTGATCTTTATCTAAAACCGCTATTTTAGCCCCCTCTAAAAGGCTTTCTAACTCGTTCAACACTTGCATGGTGCCTATCCTTTTACCCACTAATACTTCGCTTTGACACGCGCTGCAAATTTTAGGGATAGGGCTTGAATAATGGCAATAATGGCACATGAGTTTGTTGGTCTTTAAATGCAAGCTCATATTCACGCTGCAAAAGGGACATTGAACGCTTTTGTAGCAATTTTGGCACAGCAAGGTTTTGAAATTAGCCCTTGTAGGCACAAAAATAATGGCTTGCTCGTTTTTGTCTATCACTTGCTTTAGCGCTTCTAGGAGTTTGGGCGTGATAAAACGCTCAGTCTTTTCAAAAATAATGTTTTTTTGCGTGGGGGTGTAGCGCCCCTTTAAGCGTACTAAAGCCTTATCTTTAAAGCGTTTATAACTATTCAAACTTGGCGTAGCAGAGCCTAAGATCACTTGAATAGGGAATTTATGGGATAAATACAAGCATAAATCCCTAGCGTTATACATAGGGCTTTGATGAGACTTATAAGAAAAGTCATGCTCTTCATCTACAACAATCAAACCCAACTCCTTAAGGGGTAAAAACAACGCGCTTCGTGTGCCTACCACTAATTTGATTTCTTGCGAATAAAGCTTTTCTAAAAATTGTTTTTTTTGATTCTGAGAGAGTTTGCTATGCCACAAGCCTAAACTTTCTTTAAAGACTTTTTTAAGGCGTTGTTGCATTTGAGGGGTGAGGGCGATTTCTGGCACTAACAACAGAGCGCTTTTTTTTTGCTCTAAAATTTGAGCGATTGCATGCATATAAATCTCGGTTTTCCCGCTGCCCGTATCGCCAAAGAGCAAGCTTGCTGGATGTTTTTGCAATTCTTTTAAAGCGTTGGTTTGCGTTTGGCTTAAAACATTGAGGGTAGGCTCAATTTTTTCTAACCCCACTAAATCGCATTCTTTAAAAGGGGTGAAAAGGCTTAAGACTGAAGAAAGATTAGCCGAGTAATATTGAGCGATAAAAATAGCGAGCTCTATTTGAAAGGGGAGTAAAAAATAAGGGGTTTTTTCTAACTCTAGGCATTCAAAAGAGGGTTTTGAAACTTCTTCAAGGACAACGCCCAAAAGCGTTTTATTCCTTAAAGGGATATTGACTAACGCTCCTTTAAGGTGCTGTTCTTTAGAAAAGTAAGTTAAGGGGGGGGTTTTATTTTTTAAAGGAGCGATCAAGTGATAGAACATGATGAGATTTTTTCTAAAAGCTTTTGGAGTTCATTGTGCAAATACTCGTTTTGACAACTTTCATGCAAATAGTCCTTTAAAAGCTCTAAGGCGTTTAATTCTTGGTTATGGAAACGCTCCTTTAGGGCGCGTTTCATCTCATCGCTAAAGGTGTTATTGAGAGAGATTTTATAGCGTTTGCCCAAATAAGTGATTTCTAAGCTATCGTTTTCTAAAGACATGTTTTTAATGGTTTATGACAATAAATCAGAGATTTTGTCATAAATACCTTGAATACCCTTATCTTTAGCGCTCAATTCATCGTATAAAATAGCGATCTGAATGTCTTTTTCTTCATTTTGCGCATTCAGGGTGGTGTTTGCTTGGCGTAAAGCGTTCAACTCTTCTTCTTGTTTTTGGATTTTTTCAATCAGCTCATCAATTTTAGCGCCCAATTGGTTTAACAAACTTAAAGATTGCATCATAAGCCTTTCATGGTTTTTAAAAGTTATTATATCAAAGCTATTAAATTATCGCAAAATACCCCTATCCTCTTAAGGTAATGGCTTTTACTATAAAATAAAGTAACTAAAACCCCATGTTTTAAACCATTCTTATGGTGGTATTTGGTATTTTTGATTACCATAAAACAACAAGATAGAAAGCTTGACAGGGAATGATAAATGCAAAAAAGTATATTCAAAATAACTCTGTTGTTGGTTTTCCTCTTTTTAAGGAATGCTGTTGGTTTAGACGATAAAAAAGCAGCTCCTAAAAGCGTTCAAAATACCCCTAAAAATTTACCCCCTATCCAATTAAGGCTCGATCAAGCCTATGAAGACCTTATCAAAATGTTAGACAATATGGGAAAAAGCACGCAGTATGAGTTCCCCAAAATTAAAGAAATCCTAGAACAAAGCGAAGAGGAATGGCTAGGAGTCGCCCATGAAGAATGCGTGGCGTTAGTCATGTTAATAAGCCCTAAGGCTTCTATTGAAAATAGCCCGATTTATAGGAATTGCTATGAAGCTTATGTGAAGCAAAGAATCCATGATTTATATGATTTTTATATAGAAAGCAAAAAGGTGAAAAGAAAAATCAAAAAAGCCCATAAGCAAGAGGTTGCTATTAAGCAATCCCAGTCCTTAAAAAAAGAGCCGCCTAAAAATGAGCATCAAGAAAACTTGAGACCTAACTTAAAAGATGCGAGTATCCCTAAAGGGTATTATTTGCAAATTGGGGCTTTTTTGAACGCGCCCAGTAAGGATTTTTTGCAAACGCTCAAAACTTTCCCTTACCAAATAAAGAAAAAAGACTCCCTCACGCATTATTTGATTGGCCCTTATAAAACGAAAGAAGAAGCCCTAAAACAGCTTGAAAATGCAATTAAAAGCTTTAAAAATAAGCCTGTGTTGGTGGAAAAGTAATTTTTACTTAGTTTGATTGAATCTTATAAAGCCACCTGGCTATCAATGCGACAAACAAACTCGCGCCCAAAAACGCATAGCCTATCATTTTATAAAGGGGGATAAAGGTTTTTTGAATTTCTTCTTCTATAATAATGATTTTAGAAACCCCTAAGCGGTTAGTTGGGGCGCTGTCTGTGAGGTAAAAACCCTGTTTTTTAAGCGCAAAATAAGGGGTTTTGATCAAGGCGTCATTTTTAAAAGAGGCCACAAACGCCCCGATATTAGAAAATTTGACTTTGTTGTCCGCGTCTAACAAAACAAAGGGGGTGTTTTTGAATCGTTCTTCTAAGATTTTTAAAGGCTCTAAAGAAGAGGCATTATTTAATTCTAAAAGGCTTTTAGCGATCGCATCAGCGGTGTATTGCATGCGTATTTGGGTGTTTTCTAAAAGGTTGTTTTTCGCATAAAAGAAAAATAACGCTAACAAAACCCCCACTAAAAGCAAGGTAGAAAGGGTATAAACGATTAACAAACGCTTTTTCAAAGAATGGGGCATGACAAACCTTTTTATTGATAGCGGGTTGAACAACACGGCTTTTTATGATTGGATTAAAAACGCTCAAACACAACCCTTTTTTCTACCATATTTATTTAATTTTATGGTAAATTTTTGAAAAATTGTTATAATTCCTACACTTTTATTGGTAAATTCATTCAAAAGAAGGAGTTTAGAATATGCTTGATATATGGATAGATATGATAATCTGTATTTTTTATTTGCTCTTTTTTACGACTCCTTACATTGTAGGCGATATTTTGCAATTGAAATTTATCCGCCAAAAGCTCTGCGAGAAGCCTGTTTTACTCCCACAAAAGGATTATGAAGAAGCGGGAAATTATGCCATTAGGAAAATGCAATTATCCATTATTTCTCAAATTTTAGACGGAATCATCTTTGCTAGTTGGGTCTTTTTTGGTTTGACTCATTTAGAAGATTTGACGCATTATTTAAACCTTCCTGAAACGCTAGGTTACTTGGTGTTTGCCTTGTTGTTTTTAGCGATTCAAAGCGTTTTAGCTTTACCCATTAGCTACTACACCACCATGCATTTGGATAAGGAATTTGGCTTTTCTAAAGTGAGCTTGTCGTTGTTTTTCAAGGATTTTTTCAAAGGGTTATCGCTCACTTTAAGCGTGGGGTTGTTGTTGATTTACACTCTCATAATGATCATTGAACATGTGGAGCATTGGGAGATCAGCTCGTTTTTTGTCGTGTTTGTTTTTATGATCTTGGCTAATCTTTTTTACCCTAAAATCGCCCAGCTTTTCAACCAATTCACCCCCTTGAATAATAGGGATTTGGAGAGTCAAATTGAGAGCATGATGGATAAGGTGGGTTTTAAATCTCAAGGCATTTTTGTGATGGACGCTAGCAAGAGGGATGGGCGTTTGAATGCGTATTTTGGGGGATTGGGTAAAAACAAGCGGGTGGTGTTGTTTGACACTTTGATCTCTAAAGTTGGGACAGAAGGGCTTTTAGCCATTTTAGGGCATGAATTAGGGCATTTTAAAAATAAGGATTTGTTGAAAAGTTTAGGGATTATGGGGGGTTTGCTCGCTCTTGTTTTTGCTCTGATCGCTCATTTGCCGCCGTTGGTTTTTGAAGGCTTTAATGTCTCGCAAACGCCAGCGAGTTTGATTGCGATTTTACTCTTGTTTTTGCCGGTGTTTTCCTTTTACGCCATGCCTTTGATCGGGTTTTTTAGCCGAAAAAATGAATACAATGCGGACAAGTTTGGGGCGAGTTTAAGCTCTAAAGAGACTTTAGCCAAAGCGTTAGTGTCCATTGTGAATGAAAATAAAGCGTTCCCCTATTCGCACCCTTTTTATGTTTTCTTGCATTTCACGCACCCGCCCTTATTAGAGCGCTTAAAAGCTTTGGATTACGAAATTGAATGACCCTTTCACAAGCCCTAAACAAAACCAAAAAAGAATTATCGCAAAAAGGCTTTAGGGGGGGGTTAGAGTCTGAAATTTTATTAGGCTTTGTCTTGCAAAAAGAAAGGGTTTTTTTGCACACGCATGAGCATTTGGAATTAAACCACGAAGAAGAGATACGCTTTTTTGAATTGGTGGAAAAGCGCTTGAACGACTGCCCCATAGAGTATTTATTAGGAAGCTGTGATTTTTATGGGCGCTCTTTTTTTGTGAATGATCATGTTTTAATCCCACGGCCTGAAACGGAGTTTTTAGTCCAAAAAGCCCTTGATATTATTTCTCAATACCATTTAAAAGAAATAGGCGAAATCGGCATAGGGAGCGGATGTGTATCCGTGAGTTTGGCTTTAGAAAACCCTAACCTTTCTATTTATGCGAGCGATATTTCACCAAAAGCTTTAGAAGTGGCGTTAAAAAACATTGAACGCTTTTGTCTAAAAGAGCGTGTTTTTTTAAAACAAACGCGCCTTTGGGATCATATGCCCATGATAGAAATGCTTGTCTCTAATCCGCCCTATATCGCTAGAAATTATCCTTTGGAAAAATCCGTTCTCAAAGAACCGCACGAAGCCCTTTTTGGGGGGGTTAAAGGCGATGAAATCTTAAAAGAAATCATTTTTTTAGCCGCTGGATTAAAAATCCCTTTTTTGGTTTGTGAAATGGGGTATGACCAGTTAAAGAGCTTGAAAGAATGCTTGGAGTTTTGCGGTTATTTTGCAGAGTTTTACAAGGATTTGAGCGGCTTTGATAGAGGGTTTGTGGGCGTTTTAAAAAGTTTTTTAAGATAAGGTTAAAACTTAATTACCCTTTTAGTGTTACAATAAAAACACTTAAAACAATAAAGGATGCCGCTCATGTATGTTGAAAAAATTCTCCAATCTTTACAGAAAAAATACCCCTATCAAAAAGAGTTCCACCAAGCCGTCTATGAGGCTATCACTTCGTTAAAACCCCTTTTAGACAGCGATAAAAGCTATGAAAAGCATGCGATTTTAGAGCGTTTGATTGAGCCTGAAAGGGAGATTTTTTTTAGGGTGTGTTGGCTAGATGATAACCATCAAATCCAAGTCAATCGGGGGTGTAGGGTTGAATTCAATTCGGCTATTGGCCCTTATAAGGGGGGCTTGAGATTCCACCCTAGCGTGAATGAAAGCGTGATCAAGTTTTTAGGCTTTGAGCAAGTGTTGAAAAATTCGCTCACCACTTTGGCTATGGGGGGCGCTAAGGGGGGGAGCGATTTTGACCCTAAAGAAAAGAGCGAGCATGAGATCATGCGTTTTTGTCAGGCATTCATGAATGAATTATACCGCCACATTGGAGCCACAACTGATGTGCCAGCTGGGGATATTGGAGTGGGTGAAAGAGAGATTGGCTATCTGTTTGGGCAATACAAAAAATTAGTCAATCGTTTTGAGGGCGTATTGACCGGTAAAGGGCTCACTTATGGGGGGAGCTTGTGCAGAAAAGAAGCTACCGGTTATGGGTGCGTGTATTTTGCAGAAGAAATGCTGCAAGAGAGGAACAGCTCTTTAGAGGGCAAGGTTTGTAGCGTTTCTGGGAGCGGTAATGTCGCTATTTATACCATTGAAAAACTGCTTCAAATAGGCGCTAAACCGGTAACGGCGAGCGATTCTAATGGCATGATTTACGATAAAGACGGCATTGATTTAGAGCTTTTGAAAGAAATTAAAGAAATCCGTCGTGAGAGGATCAAAGAATACGCTTTAGAAAAAAAGAGCGCGAAATACACCCCAACAGAAAATTACCCCAAAGGAGGGAATGCTATATGGCATGTGCCTTGTTTTGCGGCTTTTCCTAGCGCGACTGAGAATGAATTGAGCGTTTTAGACGCTAAAACCCTCCTTTCTAACGGGTGTAAATGCGTGGCTGAAGGGGCGAACATGCCCTCAAGCAATGAAGCGGTTGAATTGTTTTTGCAGGCTAAGATTTCTTATGGTTTGGGCAAGGCGGCTAATGCTGGGGGGGTGAGCGTGAGCGGCTTGGAAATGGCGCAAAATGCGAGCATGCACCCTTGGAGTTTTGAAGTGGTGGATGCGAAATTACACCATATCATGAAAGAGATTTATAAGAATGTCTCTCAAACCGCTAAAGAGTTTAAAGACCCTACTAATTTTGTTTTAGGGGCTAATATCGCTGGTTTTAGAAAAGTGGCGTCTGCGATGATAGCCCAAGGGGTTTGATTACCCCCAATTTTACAAACCCAATTTTTTAACCCATCTCCTTACAGCGCGCAACAAAGGCAAGGATTTTTGATAAGCTTTGCGATAGATTTTAAAAGTGGTGTTTTGAGAGAGTTCTAATAAAGGCGAGGCGTTTTGTAAAAGGCGTTCATAATTAACCCTCAAATCATCATAATTAACCCTCAAATCATCAATAGATATTAAAGGCTCATTCAAATCACGATAGAAAATGAAAGGGTTATTATGATAAATCGTGTCGTTTTCTAAAATCGTTTTAAAAAAATCTAGGATTTTTTTAAAACTCAAATCTTGGTAAAAGTAAGCTTTCCCATCAAGGGTGTTTAAAGGGTTTTCATAGAGCATGTCTAAATAAGCGTTTGGGTGCGTGTGCAAGTATCTCACATAATCAATCGCTTCATCAAAGTTTTTAAAATCACAAACATTCACAAAACTCTTAGGGTTAAAATCTTTCGCCACGCTAGGACTCCCCCAATAAATAGGAATGGTGTGGCTGAAGTAAGCGTCAATGATTTTTTCGGTTACATAGCCATAGCCTTGAGTGTTTTCAAAACACAGATTGAATTTGTATTGGCTTAAAAACTCGCTCTTGTTTTTGACCTTATAGCCTAGAGTGTTTTTCACGCTCCCTCCCCCAGTAACCGGCTCAATAGAATTTAAAGCGTCATAGAAAGCGTTCCTTTTAGGAGCGTTAGGGTTGCTCGCGACAAAGCTCGCAAACCCTCTTTTCAAAGGATCGCTCTCATCATTCACTACTGCGCATAAATGGGGGTGGTTTTCTTTAAAATGATGGGAAGGTTTTTTTAAAGTATAAAGGCTGTCAGTTTTGAGTTTGTAGGGGGCGGTGGTGTCATTCACGCTCTCTGCTTTATAATGCAAGCTAGCGTAATATAAAGGCATTCTCAAATAACGATCTCTAAAGTCCAATTCATCAAAACCTATGGCGTAATCAAAGAGGTTGAAATTAGGGACTTCATTTTCACCAGTGTAAAACACTCGTTTGGTGTTTTTGTAGGATAGGATTTTTCTGGCTGATCCAATAGGACTGCCAAAGACCAGGTCTGCGGGTTTGTTGGGGTTTTGGTGGAGGGTGATTGTGTAGTGTTGGCTAAGGATAAAATACAGAGTGCTCTTTTTAAATTCTTCAGCGCCTCCCCACCAATTCGCCACAGCGATTTTTAGGGGGGGGGGGGTGGATTTAAAGGTAATTTTTTTTTAATTGGAGCGCTTTCTATAAAGGCGTCTAGTAAGGGCTGAAACATTTTTATCCTTTAAACCAATTTAGGCAAACTCAAATGGCGTTTGAAATACGCCAAGATCACGAGAACGAAAGGTATCGCTACCAAAAAGTATAAAAAAGTAGGGATCGGCAAGGGATCGCCTGCGGCATAGCTGTGCAAGCCAGAAAGGTAGTAATTCACGCCAAAATAAGTCATTAAAACCGAATAAAACCCTAGCACGCTGCTGCTCGCTAAAATAAAGGGCCAATTTTGAGAGCCTAAAAAACGCAAATGCAAGATCAAGGCATAGACACAAATAGAAATCAACGCCCAGGTTTCTTTAGGATCCCACCCCCAATAGCGCCCCCAAGATTCATTCGCCCACACCCCGCCTAAGAAATTCCCGGCCGTGAGCATGAACAGGCCTAAAATCATGCTCATTTCATTGATAGCGCTAATGGAAAGGATGGTTTTGTCTAAATTGAAACGCCCTTGTTTGCGCAAGATAAACAAAACCAAACTCAAAATCCCTAGCACAAAACACAAGCCCAAAAAACCATAACTAGCGGTAATGACAGAGACATGGATATTGAGCCAATAGGATTTTAATACCGGCACTAAATGGCCGATTTGAGGGTCCATAAAGCCTAAATGAGCCACAAAGAGCGCGATACCGGCTAAAAAGCTAGAAGCCGATAGCGCGAGTTTGGAGCGTAAAACAAACCCTGCAACAACAGAAGCCCATGCGATATAAAGCATGGACTCATAAGCGTTGCTCCAAGGCGAATGCCCGCTCACATACCAACGCAAAATGAGACCGATAGAATGAGCGATCGCGCAAAGCAAGATAGCCATATAAAGGGTTTTAGTGAGCCAAATATTAGGAGGGGTGTTTTTAACCAGAGAACTGATCACAACGATAAAAAGCAACGACCCCAAAAGGATATAAGGCAAGGTCAGGCTGTTAAAAAAATTGGTGTGGTTTAAAAAAATTTCAGAATCAACTTTAGAAGAGGGTAAATAGAGGTTTTTGGCATGCTCTTTTTGGTAAATGTTTAAATCTTTTAGGGTTTTTTCTACTTTATCCCATTGATTGGTTTTTAAAGCGTCATCAAACCCGCTAAAAATATTTTTTAAAAAATTTTGTGCCACGCTTGAAATTTCTTTATTGGGGCTGTTGATCGCTTCAATGGGCGAGAGCCAAGCGGTGGTTTTATCGTTAGGGAAAATGCGTAAAAATTGAGCGCTAAAAAGCGTATAAACTAAGTTGATGCGCTCATCTACTTTTAAGACATCTTTATCCAACTCGTTGCGCGCGTTAGGAGATTTTTGATTGACTTCTTCAACCCGATTTTTTAATTTATACCCACGGCTATCAAACGCATCTCTAAAAGCGATACGGCTTTCGTCTAAAGGCGTGCCAATAAGCTTTCTTAAGGCTTTATTGGAAGTGTAAATCATCTTAACGCTACGCCAATCATTGGGGAAAAACATGATCCCTAAAAGCACCTGCATGGCGTTTAGCCCTTGAAAATCATCTTTTCTTAAAATCTTATGGACATATTCAATGCTAATGGTATCAAGGGGTTTGATACGCCCGTCAAAATCCTGGACTTGAAGCCTTTGAAAGGCTTTTAAGTGGTCTTTGGAATACTCTCTTAAACGTTTCAAACGCTCTAAAATCGCGCTTTTAGAATCTTCTTTATTAGTAGAATTTTCTATCTTTTGTCGCTCAATTTTAGCGCTTTTGCCCCCATGCATGTCAATTTGGCCTTCATTGGCGAACGAAGAAGTAAAAGGGCTGATTAGAATTAAAGCGAGCAAGAAACTAGCGGCTTGTTGGGATTTTAAAAAGCGTGAAAGCTTTAAAAAACGCCCGTTTTTATCCAAAAGCAACCACAAAGCCCCCAAAATAAGCATCGCATACCCTAAATAAGTGGGGATTTTACCCGGGTCTTTATTGACAGAAAGGATCGTGCCTTTTTCATCCATGTCATAAGAAGATTGGAAAAAGCGATAACCTTCATAATCTAAAACATGGTTCATAAAAATCCTATAAGGTTTGATTAAAGTGTTATCCAATTTCAACACTTCCACTTCTGAAGCGTAAGATGAAGGACTCATAGAGCCAGCGTAGCGCTCTAATTCAAAACGCTTCAATTTGATTTGAAAAGGCAATTCAATGTAAGCGGATCCAAAACTTAAAGAGAGCTTATCGTCTTTAAACATCTCGCTTTCTTCTACGCCTTCATTCCTGTTGGTTTTAATGAGGTTGAATTTGCGACTCACGCCGTTATAAGTCGCCTTTAACACTAAAATGGTAGCATCATCTTTTTTAATGGCGTTTTGCTTGTAAATCTCTAAGGGTTCTAAAATCAAAGGCTTGTGATCTAATGTGGCATGAATGGGTTTTAATCGTTTGGAATAATAAAAGGTTAAAGGCGTTTTTAAAGAAAGTTTTTTTTCGTCGTTTAGGGTGATATTAAGATAAGTGTCCGCGCTTTCAAAAGAGCTTTGAGCGCTGTTTTCTCGCACATGCATAAGCCCTTCTACGCCAAAAAAGCGTGTGATGGCTGCCCCTAAAATGATGAAAATCAAAGAGCTGTGGAAAAAAAGGCTCGCATACCTTTTGCGCTCCAAAGCTTTAGATTTAATGAATGTGCCTATTAAAACCACCAACAAATACGCATGCAAGAAATTAAACCAAGGGGTGTTATACACAATAGCCTTACTCGCACTCGTGCCGTAATCGTTTTCTATAAAAGTGGCTATCGCGCACGCTAAGGCGTAAAGGGCGATTAAAGGGATAGCGACCCAAAAAGAAGCCAGCAAAAAAGAAAGCAGGCTTTTGAGATTCTTCATTAGACTTTCCTAGTTAGACTTGCTTTTAGAAAGGTTGGTTTTATACTTGATGTAAGCCTTTAATTTTTTAGTGAGATCCTCATCGTTTTTCGTGTCTTGATACTTCCCATCGCCGATAAATTCTAGCACCGCTAAAAATTGTGTAGAAGGCATATAGCCGGGCAATTCATAGATGGTTTTACCGGTTTTATCGGATAAAATAATCGTAGGGGTGGATTGGACGGCATAAATTTGCTCTAATTCTTCTGTAGACATTTTGATTTCTTTTTCATTATTTTTATCGCCAACTTTAAAATTATGCTCTTTGGAGTAGCTGATATTGACATAGTAAGCACTAAAATGCTCTTTAATGTAGTCGCGCAATTCTTTGACATTCTTGAGATCTTTTTTAAACCTTTCGCAATAGGAGCAACCATTACGCCCAAAAACCAAAAGCATGTATTTATCATTAGGGCTAATGGACTTATTGTCTAAAAAAACATCTTCTAAACCGGCGTAACTCTTTTTGTCTATGTTGTCTCGCTCATCGTTTAGTTCTTTGGAGCTTTGAGAGCCAGAGCTTAAAAGATTTTCATCTAACTTGTCTTTATTGTTGGATTTGCAAGCGCTTAAAAGTAGCGAAATCAATAACAACACGCTTAAAAATTTCTTGGAAACATAAGAGAGTGAAAACATGCAATAACCTTTATCTTTTAATGGGTTTGAAAACTAGGTATCTTACTACAATAATCGCTTTTTTATGCGCATTTTACTCTTCCTTGAGGTTTTTAACCCGTTCAATGATAAATTTTGCAAACTCTATGGAATCGTTTAAGCATGGGCAAACTAAATATTCCTTAATTGCCAAGCGCTCTGCCATCAAGCGGTATTGCATGTCTAATTCATAGATCGTTTCAGAATTATCAATCGTAAAAGCTAAAGGATAGATGATAATGTTAGATTTGCGGTGCTTTTCTATCAATTCTTCAGTGCTTGGCTCTAGCCATTTCATAGGCCCTAGCTTGGATTGGTAAGAGAGTAAAACCTCTTTAAAATAGATATTTTTTTGTTGCATCAACTCTTTTAACAAACTCACATGGTGTTCGCATTCTTGCTGGTAAGTATCGCCGGCATCAATAACGCTTTTAGGTAATCCATGGACGGAAAAGATTAAGACAAAATCCTGGCTTTTGTGGTTGTTTAGGGTGCTTAAAATCGTGTTTAAAATGATTTCATTAAGCTTTTTATCAGCATAAAAGCGCTCTATTACCCGCACCTTGGGGCGGAAAGTTTCTAAGGATTTGAGAGCGTTAAAAGCGTCATTGAAACTAGAAAGCGTGGTGGTGCTAGAATATTGAGGATACATGGAAAAAAACACCAAGCTTTCTACCTCTTTTAAGGCTAAATCTTGCAACACCATAGACGCATAAGGGGGGGTATAACGCATCGCATAAGTGTAAAAGCGAGAAGGATCCAATTCGTTCAAACGCTCTGTAAGGGCGAATGTGATAGGCGTTAAAGGGGATTTGCCTCCTAATTTTTCATAGATTTTTTTGGATTTTTCTATGCGGCTATTGACGATCATTTTACCCACCATTTTACGCATGAAATTATTTTTAATGGTAAGGATAAAGGGGTCATCAAACATGTTTTTTAAAAACACCCCTACTTCATAAAGGCTGTTAGGCCCTCCCATATTCAAAAGAACAACCGCTTCTTTAGGGGATTTTGTGGCGTTATTTTCTAAATTATTGAGCTTTTCATTGATCAAATTCATTAGCACATGCTAAAATAAAACGATTAATAAAAAATAAATCGTTAGAAAGAAGTTAATGTTGGAGATGAGTTTGCAAGCATTAAATACACAAGATTCTTCTGTGATGGCTCAATCCTTGCTTGTCCATGCCTTTTTTGCCGCTTTGCTTGCCCTAGCCTTTATAATCAATCTTTACACCCTTTTTAAAGAAAAGAATTTTATCCAATTGAACCGAAAAATCTATCTTGTCATGCCAGCGATTTATATTCTTTTAAGCATCGCTCTTTTGAGCGGGATTTTTATTTGGGCGATGCAGCAATTTGAATTTTCTTTTAGCGCTGTTGTCATGCTTTTGGGGTTGTTGTTGATGCTGATAGCAGAAATCAAACGCCATAAAAGCGTGAAATTCGCTATCACTAAAAAAGAAAGGATGGAAGCGTATATTAAAAAGGCTAAAATCCTGTATTTTTTAGAAACGATTCTTATTGTTGTGTTAATGGGCCTTTGAATGCGTTTTGTCTACCACCCTTTAGCCAAAGAGCCTATTTTAAAAATAGAAGGCGAGAGTTATACCCATTTATACCGATCAAGGCGTATCAAAAGCGCGAGTCGTTTGGATTTAAGGAATTTAAAAGACGGCTTTTTATACACCTATGAGCATGCAGAAATCACTAAAAAACACGCCCTTTTAAGGCTAGTGGGCGCGCAACCATTAGAGATTATGGCTAATAAAAAAACGCATTTGATTTTAAGCGTGATTGAAATCAAAAGCATTGAAAAAATTTTGCCCTTTCTTAACCAATTAGGCGTGAATAAATTAAGCCTATTTTATGCGGATTTTAGCCAGCGTAATGAAAAAATAGACAGCGCCAAATTAGAGCGTTTTCAAAAGATTCTGATTAATTCTTGCGAGCAATGCGGTCGCAGCGCTTTAATGGAATTGGAAGCGTTTTCAAACACCAAAGAGGTGTTAAACGCCTACCCAAAAGCGAGCGTTTTGGATTTTAACGGCAAAACCTTGCCCGCAAGTGCGAATTTTGAAAATGGCGTTATCATAGGGCCTGAAGGAGGCTTTAGCGAACAAGAAAGAGGGTATTTTAAAGAGCGTGAAATTTATCGCATCCCGTTAGATATGGTGCTAAAATCTGAGAGCGCATGCGTGTTTGTAGCGAGTGTCGCGCAAGTTTAGGGGGTATCGCAAAAGTTTTAAAAATAAAATTTTAAAAACTTAAGATCTTAATTTTTTGCTAAAAAGTTTGAGTTAAAGCCAATTTTTAACCCCTAAAATACCCACCCATAATTAAAAAACACTTTAAAATGGCTGCCCCCTTCATTCAAAACAACAGAGTTCGCATAGATGCCATTATTAGAAGCGATTTCAATACCGCTTTGGATTAAAGGAACGCTAATGCCTATGGAATATTTAGAATGCTTATAGCGGTAATTAAACCCAGTAACTATATCTAAATTACCGCTTCCTTTGACCTGGTTGAAAACATAGTAGCTATTGTATAATCCCCTTAACCCCCCAAACACCCCAAAAGAGGAAGCAAAAACTTTTTTAGTTGGATTGCCTTGCTTTTTATTAGTATAAGTGGTGATGAAATCAAACAACACATCCATTCCCCCACCATAGCTTAATTGCTGGATTTTTTCGTTATTGGCTTGAGCGTAGTTGTATTTGATGATGCCGTAATAGGCTAACCCGATGTAGTCATTGAAATAATGTTGGTAGCCTATTTTAACATTGGCCCCTAAAATAGGGCTTCTAAAAGATTGTTGGGTGCTAGAAGTTAAAAAACTCTGATTGAATGCGTTAAACACAGAGCTAGCGAAAGCTCTTGCGTTCAAACTGGCGTCTAAGTAGTTGGCTTGACTGCTCAAGTTAGCGAAATTAATGGGTAGGGCGTTTTGATTGATGAGCTGTTGCCAAACAGCGGTAGTAACCCCTATAAGCCCGGCAGGGACTTGAGCGCAATTGGTGTAGATGGAATTGGGGTAGTTGCCCGCTGTGTAGGCTTGGTGGTTGTCCTTATAAAAAGAGCATACATTGTAGGTGTAACCATCCTGATCTTTCACTTCTTTTCCGTTTGTAAATTTTAGTTCTTCTTTTCCATTGATTAATTCTTCTTTCCCACCCTCACATTCTTGTATGGCTCCGCCGTTTTCTTGACACAAGCGCACCCTTTGATAAGTCATGTTCCCGTTATGCGTATAGCCTTTAGTGTGGCTAAATTCATGGATAATATCTCTTAATTCCACAATATCAACTTTGTTCAAGGTTTTACCAAACAATTTTTCAGGATTTAAGGCAGAAGCTTCTATCCCTAGATTGCCATCATTCTCATCAAGTTCATACCCTAGCCCCACAAACCCTGATTTTAGGATATTCACTTCAAGATTGATCGTTCTTCTAAACGCATCTATAACGGATTGTGGGGTTAGCACGTATTTTTCATAGATGGGAGCGACACGCCCGTTATTGAAAGGATTCACGCACTTAGGAAAGTCAGAGCCACACTCTGATGGGCTGTTAGAAAACTCAAAAGGAGCGTTTAAAACGGCCTCTTCCCACGATTTAGAGTCAAACACCGCAATCATATCTAGCATTAAATTGGTCAATTCTTCTGCGGTTTTTGGGGTGAAATCTGACACGCAATCATTGCAATTACCTTTAAAATTGTTGGTATCGGCATTCTCATAACTCATCGTTACATTGGTTGTGATTTGACTGAGTTTTTGAAACAAACTCTGCGTGTTAGCATCAGAAAATTGTGTGGCAGTGGCTTGAAGTTGTTGGTAATTAAAGCTATCAACTTGTTCAAATTCTGAATCATTAAACAAGCTCGCAGGCAGAATGATTTGAGAATCTTTAGGGATAGTCTCTATCACGCCTAAATTGACTACCTTGCCTTGAGCGTCTTTAAAACTCAGTTCAACATTGTTTAAATTATAAGGCAGAAAGTTTTGTACGGTTACGCTCCCATTAACCATATTCGCATACACAGGGCTTTGAGAATAAAAAGTTAAGCCCTTTTCTATATTGTCCGTGGTGAATAAAGCCGTTGCGTTTTTTAAAATAGTGCTTTGGGGTATGTAGTATTTTCCATAGGCGCTTTGGGGGGTGGCTGTATCGCTTTTGTTTTGTTCTTTGGGTTGCTCTTTAATTTGTGGGTGGGTTAGGGGGTTTTCATAGATTTTTTGGGTGTTTTGGGTGTTTTGAGCTGTTGTTTCTTCTTTAGTTTGCGTTCCTTCTAATAACCCAGTTTCAAACCCGGCTTCTATAAAAAAGCCGTCTTTTTGGTGTTTTTGAAAGGCTTCTAAAGGATTGAACAAACCGATTAAGGACAAACAAATCGTTCTGCTAACGAGTTTTAGCATGGTATTTTCCTAAATTTCCTAAATGGTTTAGCGTTTTACTCTCAAAGAGTTTGTAACTCAATCAAACTGAAGTTTCGTATTATAATACATTTTTAAGAAATTGCGGTATTGTTTGTATTAAAAAACGAATAACACTGATAAAGAAAGACCTTGATTGTTATGGGAATGGATAGGGGGATTAAAAAGCTTGATGGAATTGGATTATTCCAACTTTAATTTTTTGTCATTTCAAAATTTTAGGCAAAGTGATGCCCACTTGCCCTTGATACTTACCGCCTCTGTCTTTATAGCTTTGCTCGCACACTTCATCGCCTTGTAAAAACACCACTTGCGCAATCCCCTCATTGGCATAGACTTTAGCGGGTAAATTAGTGGTGTTAGAAATTTCAATCGTGATATAGCCTTCAAATTCCGGCTCAAAAGGCGTAACATTCACAATAATCCCGCATCTGGCATAAGTGCTTTTGCCTAAACAAATCGCTAAAGTGTCTTTAGGCATTTTAAAATACTCTATCGTATGGGCTAGGGCGAACGCGTTAGCGGGCAAGATAAAAAAACCCTCTTTACTCGCATCAATTTTGGTTGCGTTGTTAGGGTCAAAGTTTTTAGGGTCAATTAAAGCGTTTTTGTTATCAAAGAGCATGAACTCACTCCCCACTCTAATATCATACCCATAACTGCTCAAACCATAGCTGATCACATTCTTACCGACTTGCTTTTCGCAAAAAGGGCTAATCATGCCATGCTCTAAACTCATTTTTTTAATCCAAGAATCCGCTTTCAATCCCATACGCACAAAGCCTTTAAAGTTTGTTAATAATTATGTTATTATAACAATAATTTTTTGCTAAAAACGCTTATGGCTTTAAGATTATGTGTTTGTGGCATATTTTAAAATAATAAGGAATAGATCGTTATGAACCTTTCTGAAATTGAAGAGTTGATCAAAGAATTTAAAGCTTCTGATTTAGGGCATTTGAAATTAAAGCAAGAGCATTTTGAATTGGTTTTGGATAAAGAATCCGCTTACGCGAAACATAAAAACGCGCTAAATCCCGCTCATTCTTCAGCCCCCATTCCAACCCCCATCATGGTAGAAGCGAGCATGCCAAGCGCTCAAGCCCCTGTGCCTATGGTATGCACCCCTATTGTGGATAAAAAAGAAGATTTCGTGCTTTCGCCTATGGTAGGCACTTTTTATCATGCGCCCTCCCCTGGGGCTGAGCCTTATGTCAAAGCGGGCGATACGCTTAAAAAAGGGCAAATCGTGGGCATTGTAGAAGCGATGAAAATCATGAATGAAATTGAAGTGGAATACCCTTGCAAGGTGGTTTCTGTTGAAGTGGGGGACGCTCAACCGGTAGAATACGGCACGAAACTCATCAAAGTGGAAAAGCTTTAAAATCCATGAATAAAGTGAATAAAGAAAATAAAAAGGTAGAAAAAAAAGAGCTTTCACGCATTTTGATCGCTAATAGAGGCGAGATCGCTTTAAGAGCGATCCAAACCATTCAAGAAATGGGTAAAGAATCCATAGCCATTTATTCTATTGCTGACAAGGACGCCCACTACCTCAATACAGCTAACGCAAAAGTGTGTATAGGGGGGGCAAAATCCAGCGAGAGTTACTTGAATATCCCGGCCATTATTAGTGCGGCGGAATTGTTTGAAGCGGATGCGATTTTCCCCGGGTATGGGTTTTTGAGTGAAAACCAGAATTTTGTAGAAATTTGCTCGCACCATTCTTTGGAATTTATTGGCCCAAGCGCGAAAGTCATGGCTTTAATGAGCGATAAATCCAAAGCCAAAAGCGTGATGAAAGAAGCCGGCATGCCTGTGATTGAGGGCAGTGAAGGGTTGCTTAAAAGCTATCAAGAAGCTGAAGAAATCGCTGATAAAATCGGCTACCCTGTCATCATTAAAGCGGCCGCTGGTGGGGGCGGAAGAGGGATGCGCGTCGTAGAAGATAAATCCAAGCTTAAAAACCTTTATCTAGCCGCAGAAACGGAAGCTTTGAGTGCGTTTGGCGATGGGAGCGTGTATTTAGAAAAGTTCATCAACAAGCCTAAACACATTGAAGTTCAAATTCTAGCCGATAAGCATGGCAATGTCATTCATGTGGGCGAAAGGGATTGCTCGGTGCAAAGACGCCAGCAAAAGCTCATAGAAGAAACCCCGGCGGTGGTTTTAGAAGAAGGCGTTCGTAAGCGTTTGCTAGAAACAGCGATTAAGGCCGCTAAATACATCGGCTATGTGGGGGCTGGGACTTTTGAATTTTTGCTTGATTCTAACATGAAAGATTTTTATTTCATGGAGATGAACACTCGTTTGCAAGTGGAACACACCATTAGCGAAATGGTGAGCGGGTTAAACCTCATTGAATGGATGATTAAAATCGCTCAAGGCGAAAAATTGCCCAAGCAAGAAAGCTTTTCTCTCAAAGGGCATGCGATAGAATGCCGAATCACGGCAGAAGATCCTAAAAAATTCTACCCAAGCCCGGGCAAAATCACCGAATGGATCGCTCCTGGTGGGGTGAATGTGCGCCTTGATTCGCATGCGCATGCCAATTATGTCGTGCCTACGCACTATGATTCTATGATTGGCAAGCTCATTGTGTGGGGTGAAAACAGAGAAAGAGCGATCGCTAAGATGAAAAGGGCTTTAAAGGAATTTAAAGTAGAAGGCATTAAAACGACCATTCCTTTCCACCTTGAAATGCTTGAAAATGCGGATTTCAGGCAAGCAAAAATCCACACGAAGTATTTAGAAGAAAATTTTTAAGTTTTAAGGGTTTTCTTAAGCATAGTTTAAGGGTTTTAAGCGATCAGAAAAAGTCAGCATTAAATTTTATGGTTTTATAGTAAAGTTTTTTCATGCAAACCTTGTTTAAAGAAATGACCCCTAAACGCTATGTCAATGGCAATGAAATGAAAGAAAATTCTAGCAATGTTCTAGATCAGTATTTCACTAAGCCTAGCGTGGCTTTAAAATGCTTTCAAAAAGCTTGTGAAATTATTAAAAAATACGAAAATCTAGATGACTTTATTTTTTTAGAGCCAAGTGCAGGCGATGGGGTGTTTTATGACTTATTCCCTAAAAATAGACGCATTGGTATAGACATTGAACCTAAAAGAGATGGATTTATTCAATGCGATTTTTTAAATTATAAATTGCCCACACATCAAAAAGTGATTTGCTTGGGCAACCCTCCTTTTGGGCATCGTGGGGTTATGGCATTAGAATTTATCAACCATGCTAGAAATTGTGATTTTGTGTGTTTTATCTTGCCCATGTTTTTTGAAAGTCAAGGAAAAGGTTCTATTAAATATCGTGTGAAAGGTTTGAATCTGCTTTATAGCGAACGCTTAGAAAAAAATGCGTTTATAGACTTTAAAAATAAAGAAGTGGATGTGCATTGTGTGTTTCAAATTTGGAGCAAAAAGTATCAAAATAAAAAAAGTGAATTTTCTTGGTATAAGAATCGCCACAAAGAACCCTTTGGCGAATATATCAAGGTTTTCACGGTTTCATTGGCTAAAAACAGAGAATGCGGTAAAGAGTGGATTTTTAATCAAAAAGCGTCTTTTTACATTTCATCAACTTTTTATAAAAGCACACAAATTGTAGAGAACTTTGAGGAAGTTAAGTATCAATCTGGTATTGCTGTGGTATTCACTAGCGCTGACAAGGTTTTAAACGCTAAATTAAAAAAACTATTCAAAGAAATTGATTGGACAAAATACGCAAGTTTAGCGACTAATTCTTGCTATCATTTAGGCAAAAGTCATATTTTTCAAGCCCTACATGATCATTTGGATAGTTTAAAGGATAATTGATGGATTTAGAACAAACTTTTTTAAAAATTATTGAAAAAAAACATAAAGAATTGAATTTAGGGCAAGATTACAACGCTATTTTTTCAAAAATTAGAGATTTTGAAGCCAACGCTATAGGGCAGATTGGCGAAGAGTTTTTAAAAAGCGTGCTTAACGCTATAGATGGAGTGATCAATGATGGCATTATTCATGATGAATACGATGTTATGACAAAAAGCGGTGTGTCTTTTGAGGTCAAAACAGCGCGAAAAGGCAGAACCAACAACACTTTTCAATTCAATGGCATAAACCCACGATATAACTATGATTTTTTGATTTGCTTAGGAGTGTGCGAAGACCAATTGCTTTATAGAATTTTTAAAAAAGATGAAATCAACTACATTCATAAAGAAAGAAAATACTTTATGAAACAAAATGAACTTAAAAAGCAATTGGTGCCAATGAATCCTGATAATCAAGTCAATTATAAGCTCACCCTCAATCTTAAAGAACTGAAAGAAATTGCAAACCTCATCAAAGAATTAGAGAGAATTTTAGAGTTAGATTAATATTTTTAGATAGAATTGAGTGGATTAAAATGTTTTTAGGAATAAAGTTTGCTTGTCTTATCTTTAAGAAATAAAATGAAGTGGAGGATAGGATGTCTAAGATTTCAAATCATTATAACCCGTCTTTGATGATGAGGGATTACCACACCCAAAGGGTTAGTCCGCACGCAAGAAAAGAAGAAAATAAAGAAATTCAAAATCTTTCAGAGAATGATGAAAAAATCAAATTAGCCAAACAGGCCAAGCAGGATAACCTAGCCATAGGGGATTTAGAAAGCCGCCTTAAAAGCTTAAAAGGCATGGATAAAGACGCTAAGGAATTGGTGGGGATTTCTAAAGCTTACGCTCATAATAATGAAAAGGATCGAAGCGATTTTGAGCATTTCAAAAGCCGTTTGGACAAAGCGATTGATTCTTTCAACCAAAAATCAGGCAACGATAGCTTGAAACTCCCTGGCAATATTGACATTGATGACACGAAAGCTTTGGAAAAATTTTCAAAATCATTAGAAAGTGAGAAAGAAAACATTCAAAATTCTTTGCACCAATGGAAAAAACAGCTCGCTGAAACGAATCATTTAAACAAGGAATACAACACCTTGGATAAAACAAGACTGAACGCTCAAAAATTCCAAGATGTCCATGACACAAGCAAGATCACCCCATCTCGCTTGCAAGACTTGCTCGCTTGAAAGAGTTTGCTTATAGCGAGCCTTGTTTAGATGAAGAAGATAAAAAGGCTGTTTTAGAGGTTTTAAATTCCAAACAGCTCACGCAAGGCAAACGCTCTCTTTTGTTTGAAGAAGCTTTGTGCGAGTTTTTGGGCGTCAAGCATGCGTTAGTGTTTAACAGCGCGACTTCAGCCCTTTTAACGCTTTATAGGAATTTTAGCGGATTTAACGCTGATTGTAATGAAATCATCACCACCCCCATAAGCTTTGTAGCGACGGCTAACATGCTCTTAGAGAGTGGTTATAGACCCGTGTTTGCTGAAGTCAAAAACGATGGCAATATAGATGAATTGGCCCTAGAAAAGCTCATTACTAAAAAAACCAAAGCCATAGTGAGCGTGGATTATGCCGGTAAAAGCGTAGAAATAGAAAGCATTCAAAAGCTTTGCAAAAAGCATTCTTTGAGTTTTCTTTCTGACAGTTCGCATGCTCTAGGGAGCGAATATCAAAACAAAAAAGTAGGAGGCTTTGCGTTAGCGAGCGTGTTTAGTTTCCATGCTATTAAGCCTATCACTACGGCTGAGGGGGGAGCGGTCGTTACTAATAATAGCGAATTGTATGAAAAAATGAAATCGTTTCGCTCTCATGGCATGCTCAAAAAAGATTTTTTTGAAGGCGAAGTCAAAAGCATAGGGCATAACTTCCGCTTGAATGAAATCCAAAGCGCTTTGGGTTTGAGCCAACTTAAAAAAGCCCCCTTTTTAAGGCAAAAAAGAGAAGAAGTCGCTCTAGTTTATGATGGGATTTTTAAAGATAACCCTTATTTCACCCCTTTACACCCCTTGTTAAAACGCCAAAGCTCTAACCACCTTTATCCTATTTTAATGGATCAAAAATTTTTTACATTTAAAAGATCCATTTTAGAAAATTTACACAAGCGTGGCATTTTAGCCCAAGTGCATTACAAGCCCATTTACCAATACCAATTGTATCAACAGCTCTTCAATACAGCCCCATTAAAAAGCGCGGAGGATTTTTATCGTGCTGAAATTTCCTTACCTTGTCATGCGAATTTAAATTTAGAAAGCGTTCAAAACATCGCTCATGGCGTTTTAAAAACTTTTGAGAGTTTTAATAGAATAAGTTCCATTTAGGGCTTCAAATCTTAATCACTAAGAATGGTGCGGAAGAAAGGAATCGAACCTTCATGCCTTGCGGCGCTAGATCCTAAGTCTAGTGCGTCTACCAATTTCGCCACTTCCGCACACCGCACGCCATCGCATGCACATAAGAGTAGAAAATAAAGAAGCAGTATTTTAGCTGTTTAATCCTTTAAAAATACTGAAAAATTGAAGTTTTTTAAAATTTGGAGTTTTTTCTGGCTTTTAGGGGGTTTTAAATTCTTTTAAGGTATTCTAACGAGACTATATCATTGAGATAGTTTTAAGGAAATTAAGGAACACAATGGAAGTTTCACGCAAGAAAATTTACAACCCCGATTCTACAGAAAGTGTGAATGAAAGAAAGATTTTTGGGGGCAATCCTACAAGCATGTTTGATTTGAATAAAATCAAGTATCAATGGGCGGATCATTTGTGGAAAACGATGCTCGCTAACACTTGGTTTGCTGAAGAAGTGAGCATGAACGATGACAAAAGAGATTATTTGAAATTAAGCGCAGAAGAAAAGATCGGCTATGACAGAGCTTTAGCGCAACTCATTTTTATGGACAGCTTGCAAACCAACAATTTAATTGACAATGTCAATCCCTTTATCACCAGTCCTGAAATCAATTTGTGCTTGGTGCGTCAAGCTTATGAAGAAGCCTTACACAGCCATGCGTATGCGGTGATGGTGGAAAGCATAAGCGCGAATACTGAAGAAATTTATGATATGTGGCGTAACGATATGCAATTAAAAAGCAAGAACGACTATATCGCGCAAGTGTATATGGAATTAGCCAAAAACCCCACAGAAGAAAACATTCTCAAAGCACTTTTTGCGAACCAAATTTTAGAGGGGATTTATTTTTATAGCGGATTTAGCTATTTTTACACTTTGGCTAGGAGCGGTAAAATGCTAGGCTCAGCGCAAATGATTCGTTTTATCCAAAGAGATGAGGTAACGCATTTGATTTTATTCCAAAACATGATCAACGCTTTAAGGAATGAAAGAGCGGATCTATTCACGCCAAAATTGATTAATGAAGTCATAGAAATGTTTAAAAAAGCGGTAGAAATTGAAGCCTCGTGGGGGGATTATATCACGCAAGGCAAGATTTTAGGGCTCACTTCAAGCTTGATTGAGCAATACATCCAGTTTTTAGCGGATAGCCGTTTGAGTAAGGTGGGTATCGCTAAAGTTTATGGCGTCCAACACCCCATTAAATGGGTAGAGAGCTTTTCAAGTTTCAATGAGCAACGCTCTAATTTCTTTGAAGCTAGGGTGAGCAATTACGCTAAAGGGAGCGTGAGTTTTGATGATTTTTAAGGGGCTTGTTTGAATAGTATCAAAAACCATTTGATGTGTGAAGAAATCCACAAGCGTTTTCATTTGCACCCCAAAGTGAGAAAGGCTATGGAGAACATTGAAAGGGAGGTTTTTGTGCCAGCCCCCTTTAAACACTTTGCCTACACTTTAAACGCGCTTTCTATGCAAGCGCAACAATACATTTCTTCGCCCCTAACCGTGGCCAAAATGACGCAATATTTAGAAATTGATCATGTGGATAGCGTGCTAGAAATTGGCTGCGGGAGCGGCTATCAAGCGGCGGTTTTGTCTCAAATTTTCAGGCGCGTTTTTAGCGTTGAAAGGATTGAAAGCCTGTATTTAGAAGCGCGTTTGCGCCTTAAAACTCTCGGTTTAGACAACGTTCATGTTAAATTCGCTGATGGGAACAAGGGCTGGGATCAATACGCCCCCTATGATAGGATTTTGTTCTCTGCTTGCGCTAAAAATATCCCCCAAGTGCTTATTGATCAGCTTGAAGAAGGCGGGATATTAGTTGCGCCCATTCAAGAAAACAACGAGCAAGTGATCAAACGCTTTGTGAAGCAAAATAACGCTTTGCACGTCCAAAAAGTGTTAGAAAAATGCTCGTTTGTGCCTGTTGTAGATGGGGTGCAATAAAGATTAAGGCATGATTAAACACTATCTTTTCATGGCGGTTTCGCAAGTCTTTTTCTCTTTCTTTTTAGTGCTGTTTTTCATCTCTTCTATCGTGCTATTAATCAGTATCGCAAGCGTAACGCTCGTGATTAAAGTGAGCTTTTTGGATCTGGTGCAACTCTTTTTGTATTCCTTACCAGGAACTATCTTTTTTATTTTGCCGATCACTTTTTTTGCGGCTTGCGCTTTGGGGCTTTCAAGGCTTAGCTATGACCATGAATTGTTAGTGTTTTTCTCTTTAGGGGTTTCGCCTAAAACAATGACTAAAGCGTTTGTGCCTTTAAGTCTGTTAGTGAGCGCGATTTTATTGGTGTTTTCGCTTATTTTAATCCCCACTTCTAAAAGCGCTTATTATGGGTTTTTGCGTCAAAAAAAAGACAAGATTGATATTAACATCAGAGCCGGTGAATTCGGGCAAAAATTAGGCGATTGGCTCGTGTATGTTGATAAGGCTGAGAACAATTCCTATGATAATTTAGTGCTTTTTTCTAATAAAAGCCTCTCTCAAGAAAGCTTCATTTTGGCCCAAAAAGGCAATATCAACAATAAAAACGGCGTGTTTGAATTGAATTTATACAGCGGCCATGCGTATTTCACTCAAGGCGATAAAATGCGTAAAGTTGATTTTGAAGAATTGCATTTGCGCAACAAGCTCAAGTCTTTCAATTCTAATGATGCGGCTTATTTGCAAGGCACGGATTATTTAGGCTATTGGAAGAAAGCCTTTGGTAAAAACGCTAATAAAAATCAAAAACGCCGTTTTTCTCAAGCGATTTTAGTTTCCTTATTCCCTTTAGCGAGCGTGTTTTTAATCCCCTTATTTGGCATCGCCAACCCACGATTCAAAACGAATTGGAGTTATTTCTATGTCCTTGGAGCGGTTGGGGTTTATTTTTTAATGGTGCATGTGATTTCTACGGATTTGTTTTTGATGACCTTTTTCTTCCCCTTTATTTGGGCGTTTGGCTCTTATTTGTTGTTTAGAAAATTCATTTTAAAGCGTTATTAAATGCGTTGTTTTAAGGCTACTATCGCTTATGATGGGGCGTATTTTTCAGGCTATGCCAAACAGCCCAACAAACTCGGCGTGCAAGATAAAATTGAAAGCGCTCTCAATTTGCTAGGGATTAAAAGCGTCGTGGTTGCGGCTGGGCGCACAGATAAAGGCGTGCATGCGAACAACCAAACGCTGTCTTTTCACGCTCCAAAACACTGGAGCGCTGATAAATTATTTTATTATCTAGCCCCCAAACTCGCTCCGCATATTGTCTTAAAAAAACTAGAAGAAAAAAACTTTCATGCGCGTTTTGACGCTCAAAAAAGAGCGTATCGTTACCTTTTGACGAAGAATTTAAAAACGCCTTTTTTAGCGCCTTATATCGCTTGTGGGGATTATGGCTCACTAGATTTATTAAATACCGCTTTAAAGCAATTCACAGGCAAGCATGATTTTTCCATGTTTAAAAAAGAGGGCGGAGCGGCAACCAATCCTAATCGCATCATTTTTAACGCTTTTGCTTATAAAACCTTTATCATGGGGCATGAGTGCGTGGTGTTTAAAATCATTGGCGATGCGTTTTTACGCTCCAGCGTGCGTTTGATCATTCAAGCATGCGTTCAATACTCCTTAGAAAAAATCACGCTCGCTGAAATTGAAATGCAAATCCATAACATTAAAGCCACTATAAGAACGCCCATAATGGCTAATGGCTTGTATTTGCACAGGGTGTATTATTGAAATCTTAAAAGGTGTTCTTCCCAATCTAGAGCGCTTTTGATAATGGTGTCTAGGTTGTCATAAAGGGGTTTGAAAGGGGTGCTTTGTAAGATTTTAGAATTATTAGCAATAAGGCTTGCTGGATCGCCCTGTCGTTTGTCTAAAATTTCCACTAAAAAATCGTTGTTTGAGATTTCTTTAACCTTTTCTATCACTTCTTTCACGCTATGGCCTTGATTGTAGCCGACATTATAAATCTCGCTCTTATTTTTTTCTAAAAGGGTTTGATAGCTCGCTAAATGCGCGTTAGCCAAATCATCTACATGGATATAATCCCTAATGCAAGTGCCATCTCTAGTGGGGTAGTTAGTGCCAAAAATCCCCATTTTTTTCCTTTTCCCCACCGCGCATTCGCATGCGATTTTGATTAAATGCGTGGCGTTGAGCGTGCGCTGCCCTAAAGTGTAGGGCGTGGTATAATCATTGTGCATGCATGCCCCAGCCACATTGAAATAGCGTAAAATAACGCATTTAAAATCCGCTATTTTAGAAGTGTCTAACAAAATCCTTTCGCTCATCATTTTAGACGCTCCATAAGGATTAATGGGGTTTAAGGGGCTTTCTTCATTCAAGCTTGAACTAGATTCGCCATAAACCACGGCCGTAGAAGAAAAAATAAAACGCTTGATTGCATGTTTTAAGCAAATTTTGACAAGCTCTAAAGTGTTGAGCGTGTTGTTGGTGTAGTATTCTAAAGGCAAACGCGTGGATTCTTCTACTGAGATTTTAGCCCCAAAGTGCAAAATGGCTTCAATGGGATCTTTTAGCTGTTGCTTATTCAAAAAGGCGTCTAATTTGTGCGTTTCATTCAAATTCGCTTGAATAAACACAACCCTATTAGGGTAGTAACGCTCTAACGCTTTGATATGCTCTAAAAAACCGGTGCTTAAGTCATCTACAATAATGATGTTTTCTTTGGTTTTTTCTAAAAACGCCCTTGCGGTATGCGAGCCTATATACCCGCACGCTCCTGTGAATAATAATGCCATAAAACCCCTTTTAAAATGAAAAAATAACAACTATTATAACATCTTAATCCCATTTATCATTTAAGGATTTCTTAAGAAAATTTAATCTATAATTTCATCTTTATTGACTTTAAGGGCTTATAGCTCAGGTGGTTAGAGCGCACCCCTGATAAGGGTGAGGTCGGAGGTTCAACTCCTCCTAAGCCCACCATTTCTTTTACAATCTTTGGGGAATTAGCTCAGCTGGGAGAGCGCCTGCTTTGCACGCAGGAGGTCAGCGGTTCGATCCCGCTATTCTCCACCATTGTTTTCTCCTTAAATTTTTTCTTTTTATCAATCGTGTCTTGGTTGAGAAATCCTAAACGATTGGATCGTCCTTGTTTAACGCCGCAAGTCTTTTAATTCAAAGTTCCTTGATGGAAGATTGTGTTGGATTGAGATTTTTTGTTTGCTTTGTTCTTTAAATGGCGCAAAATCTCTTTTGCTTTGATAATCTTTCGCTTTCTGTCTTTGGCGGCTTTATTGGCTTATATTTGTTCTAGGGGGCTTAAAATTTTAGGGTTTTGAGTTTTTCAATGATTGTAAGCGTGTTGTTACTAAATTGTGGGTTTTGAGCGCTTCATTCTTTCTTTATTGGCTCAATTCAAGCCTTTCGTCAGAGCGTGGAAAAAATGTTAGAAACCCTTACAAAACAAGCTAATATATTCTATTCAATTTGCTCCAAGGACAAACCAACATGAAAAAACTTCTTTATACCCTACTCGCGCTTCTTTTAATCGGCCTTTTAACAACCTATCTTATCCTTTTCACAGAATGGGGGAATAAAATCATCGCTTCGTATATAGAGAAAAAAATCAACCCGAACGAGCGTTATTTGAGCGTTAAAACCTTTAAATTGAGATTCAACTCTTTAGATTTTGAAGCTCAAGCCAACGATGATTCCACGCTCATTCTTAAGGGGGATTTCTCGTTTTTAAAGCAAAGCGTAAATTTGAATTACCATATAGATATTAAAAATTTACACTCTTTTAAGGATTTGATACCCTACCCTTTAAGGGGGGCTATTGTTACTTCTGGGAACATTAAAGGGCATAGAAAAGCCCTTGTGATTCAAGGCGTCTCCAATGTGGCTCAATCCCACACTGCCTACAACGCCCTTTTAGATGATTTCAAGCTTTCTCATTTAAGCTTGAACGCACAAGACGCCAATTTAGAAGATTTGCTTTATTTAATCAACCGCCCCGCTTATGCGAACGCAAGAGTGTCCTTACGAGCGGATTTTAACTCTCTAAAGCCTTTAGAAGGGCATTTGATCCTAACAGCTAATAACGCTTTAATCAACAACGCTCTAATCAATCAAATTTTTCATTTAAACCTTAAAGACACGCTTATCTTCAACCTCTCGCACTCAAGCGATTTTAAAGGAAACAAAGCCATCAGCGATACCACCCTAACTAGCCCTTTAGTTAATTTCACAGCCCTAAAAAGCGAATATCTTTTCTCTGTTTTAAAACTCAACGCCCCCTACACTTTAGAAATCCCCAATTTAGCCAAGCTCCAAAACATGATCAACCACCCCTTAAAAGGGAGCTTGACTTTAAAAGGCGATATAGAGCAAAGCCCTAAACTTTTAAAAATCAGCGGCCATTCAAATTTACTAGACGGTGCGCTAGATTTCACGCTTTTAAATAAAAATTTGAAGGCTCGTTTTTCCAATATTTCCACTTTAAAGGCCTTAGATTTATTTAATTACCCTAAATTTTTCCAATCCATTGCAGACGCTAACTTGGATTATGACCTTAGTGCTAAGCAAGGCGTATTGAAAGCCCGCCTGAAAAACGCAAGATTCCTCAAAAATGCATTCAGCGATTTCCTCTACTCCATTTCTAAATTTGATATTACTAAAGAAATTTATAACGATGCCAATCTAATAAGCCAAATCAACCAGCAACGCCTGCTCTCTGATTTGAGTTTAAAAAGCCCCAAAACCCAATTGAAAATCCATAACGGCTTGTTGGATTTAAGCACCAATCAAATGGACATGCTCATGGATGCGGAAATCTTAAAATTCATTTTTAAAATGAAACTTCAAGGCAACATGCACCAGCCAAAATTTTCCCTCATTTTAAACGAGAAAGCCATCCAACAAAACCTGCAACAAGGCTTGAAAGAAATCATAAAAAACGACACCCTTAAAAAAGGTTTAGATCATTTATTTAAAGATGATAAGCTCAAAGAAAAGCTTGAAAAAGGGCTTAAGGGGCTTTTTTAAAATTTTAAAGGATAGAAATGGCGCACATTTTAGTTAGCGGGGCGACTTCAGGGTTTGGGCTAGAAATCGCTAAAGCGTTTTTACAAAAAAACCATGTGGTTTTTGGCACAGGGAGGCGCAAAGAGAATTTACAAAAATTGCAACTCGCTTATCCCAAGCGTTTCATTCCCCTGTGTTTTGATATTCAAAACAAGCTTGAAATGAAGCGAGCGCTAGAGGCTATTTTCTCCATGACGGATCGCATTGACGCTTTAATCAATAACGCCGGCTTAGCGCTAGGCTTGAACAAGGCTTATGAATGCGAGTTAGACGACTGGGAAATCATGATAGACACGAATATCAAGGGGTTGTTGCATCTCACTCGTTTGATCTTGCCCTCTATGATAGAGCATGACCAAGGGACTATCATCAATCTTGGCTCTATCGCTGGCACTTACCCCTATCCTGGCGGGAATGTCTATGGAGCGAGCAAGGCGTTTGTGAAGCAATTTTCTTTAAATTTGCGAGCGGATTTGGCTGGCACTAACATTAGAGTGAGTAATGTTGAACCCGGTTTGTGCGGCGAAACAGAATTCAGCATGGTGCGTTTTAAGGGCGATAAAATCAAAGCCCAATCCGTCTATGAAAACACCCTTTATCTTAAACCACAAGATATTGCTAACATCGTGCTATGGATTTATGAACAACCCTTGCATGTCAATATCAACCGCATAGAAATCATGCCCACAAGCCAAACTTTCGCTCCCCTACCCACCCATAAAAACCCTTAAGGGGTTTTAAAATAAAGGCTTTGTTTTAGTTAAATATTTATAAGCCTTTTTTAAACTTTGACAGCTCTTTAATTTTCAAAAAAAGGGATTTTGGTTGCTTTATTTTAAGCTCATTATCTTAAAAGAATAGGAAGTATTTTGAAACAATCCTCCCCTAAATCCCCCTAACCCTCCAAAAAAACCGCCTTTTAAAGCCACTTGATCAAGCCTTATTCAAACTAAACTTTGATTTTGAGCTGCTTGAGAATATCGCATGCCCCTTTAGCGCCTAATTTACAGCCCTTTTTAAAGTTTTCTATGGCTTGCTTTTCATTCCTTGTTACGCCTTCGCCATTGTATTGCATAGCCCCTAAATTGAAACACCCTCCGCCATTTTGCATCTCGCATGCTTTAGAATAACGAGCGAGAGCCTCTTTAAAATTCTTCGTTGCACCTTCGCCATGATGATACATATTCCCTGCGTTAAAGCACCCTGGGCTGTCTTTTAGTCCGCAAGCTTTATCATACGAAGCGAGCGCTTTTTTCAAATCTTTAGGCGTGCCTCTGCCTGCATCATACAAGCTCCCTAATATCGTGCAACCATCTCCATCGTTTAAATCGCACGCTTTAGTGAAATATTCCACCGCTTTTTTAAAATCCCTAGTTACCACTTTACCATCATGATAGATCCCCCCTAAGCTCGCACACCCTTCAGCGTATTTCAAATCGCACGCTTTAGAATAGTATTGTAGGGCTTTATTGGTGTTTTGGGACACGCCTTGCCCGCTATAATATAAATTCCCTAGCAAATGACACCCATTGCTGTAATTTAAATCGCAAGCCTTAGCGTAAAAGGAGGCGGCTTTTTTCAAATTCTTTTCTACCCCCTGCCCTTGATAATAAAGCACCCCCAAATTAAAACACCCGCTATTTTCTTTCAGATCGCACGCTTTTTCAAAATATTTCTTCGCTTGAGTGAAATCTTTCTCTTTGTAGCTCTTTGCCCCCAAACCCACAAGCTCTTTAGGGTCTTGCTCTGCCATTAACCCCCCTAAACACAACGCACCCAAGCACAAAACCCTAAAAAAGGACTTTTTGACATTTTCTAACATGATGTATCTCCTTATTAAAAATTTTATTATAGTGTTATTAAGCAAATACAAAATGCCATGATCTCTTTGTTATCTTAAAGCTAACGCCCTCTTACAAATTTCTGTGATCTTATCCCACTCTTTGTTTTGGATTAAATCTTTAGGGGTAAGCCAACTCCCCCCCACGCACAAAACATTTTCTAAATTCAAATAAGAACGCATGTTATCTGCGCTAATCCCCCCGGTGGGGCAAAATTTCACCCCTTTAAAAGGGCCGTTAAAAGCGTTTAAAAGTTTAACGCCCCCACAATACTCTGCCGGGAAAAATTTTAAAGCACTATAGCCCAACTCTAAAGCTTGCATGACTTCACTGCTGCTAGAAACCCCGGGTATTAAAGGCATGTCTTTTTTCTTTGCGTGTTCTAAAAGGCTAGGCGTAAGACCCGGGCTAATCAAAAACTCAGCCCCCCTATTTTGCGCTTGCTCTAATTGAGTAAGATTTAAAATCGTGCCAGCGCCCACACGCATTTTTGGCACATTCTTAGCGATAAGCTCTATGGCCTCTAAAGCGCAACTGGAGCGCAAAGTAACTTCTATGATTGGAATACCCCCCTCTATCAGGCTTTGCGCTAAAGGCACAGCGTCTTTTATATTCTCAATTACTACCACAGGGACAATGGGGCTGATTTGTAAAACCTCTATTATTTTATCTTGCATTTTATCTCCTTTATATTTTTATACCTTTATGCCAAAACTCATGCCGCCCTCTTCAGCGCTATTAACATTCAATCTTAAACTCGTAAACAATTCCCTACCCAGCCCAAAAGTAGGCTTTTCTAAATTTTCTAAGGTTTCTAAAAACAAGGGGTTGATACCTCTATTTTCAAAATCCTTTTCAAGCACATTCAAAGCGTTATTAGGAGCGTCTAATTCTATCCAATCGCCGTCTTTAATCTTAATGATCGCCCCATTCAACGCTCCCTCAGGGCTTAAATGGATCGCGCTAGGCACTTTCCCGCTCGCCCCGCTCATGCGCCCATCCGTAACGAGTGCAACCTTATAGCCCATATCCTGCAAAGCCCCTAAATTCGTGGTGAGTTTGTGCAATTCTGGCATGCCATTAGATTTAGGCCCTTGGAAAGGCAAGACCGCCACAAAGTCCCTTTCTAATTCTTTATTTTTAAAGCGTTCTAAAAATTCGCTTTGGGTTTTAAAAACAATCGCTCTAGCCTTAACTTTCCTGTGCTCATCTTTAATGGCTGAAATTTTAATCACGGCCCGCCCTAAATTACCCTTTAAAATTTTAAGCCCCCCATTAGCGGCAAAAGGCTCACTAACAGGGCGTAAAATATCCGTATTCAGGCTATGATTGATGGCGTCTTTATACACCAAGTGGTCGTTTTCTAAAAAGGGGGTTTTGGTGTAATTTTGCATGCCTTTTTGCGTTTCTGTATCCATAATGGTATGAGTGTCTTCAAATAAAAGCCCCTCTTTTAACAATTCCTTGATCACAAACGCTAAGCCCCCACACGCTTCAAAAGCGTTCACATCGGCTGATCCGTTAGGATAGACTTTAGCTAAAAGGGGTATGAGGTTAGAAACTGCGTCAAAATCGTCCCAATTGAGGATCACCCCACAAGATCTAGCGATAGCGATCAAATGTAAAGTGTGGTTAGTAGAACCTCCGGTTGCCATTAAGCCTATAAGCGCGTTAAGAATGCTTTTTTCATCAATGAGTTTGGCTAAAGGCAGGACTTTCCCGCTCGCTAATCTTTTAGCGCTCTCTTCTACTAAAACCTTTCGTAAGGGGTTGTTAGGGTTGATAAAGCTAGAATTAGCCACATGCAACCCCATAAATTCCATCATCATTTGATTGGAATTAGCCGTGCCATAAAAAGTGCAAGTGCCCACATCATGATAGCTTTGCATTTCCACTTTTAAAAGCTCTTCTCTGTTGATTTTTCCCATTGCAAAATCTTGGCGCGCTTTGGCTTTTTTATAATTTTCTATCCCGCTCACCATAGGCCCGCTTGGCACAAACACGCCCGCTAAATTCCCAAAACTTAACGCTCCTATAAGCAAGCCTGGCACGATTTTATCGCACACGCCCAAAAAAAACGCCCCGTCAAAAACATTATGGCTTAACCCTACGGCGGTGCTTAAGGCGATCACATCTCTACTGAACAAGCTCAATTCCATTCCCTCATAACCCTGCGTGATACCATCACACATCGCTGGCACGCCACT
The DNA here is from genome assembly GCF_003637685.1 of Helicobacter pylori. GTDB lineage: Bacteria > Campylobacterota > Campylobacteria > Campylobacterales > Helicobacteraceae > Helicobacter > Helicobacter pylori_CJ. The sequence continues at coordinate 76,679 of NZ_MVWW01000006.1, forward strand.
AGCGACGCTCGCATAAGCGTTATGCTCTTGCAACTCTTTTTTAATCAAATCAGGGTAATTTTTAAAAGGTTGGTGGGCTGAAAGCATGTCGTTATAAGCGGTGATAATCGCAAAATGCTTTCTTTTATGCGAACCTAAAGGCATTTTTAAATGCTCTGGCATGCTCGCAGTAACATGGGCGATATTCGCGCAACCCAAGCTCTCAATCTTGGGCTGGTTTTTAGGGTTAAAGATATTTTCTAAATAAAGCTCTCTGGTTTTTTTGCTACGCTCTGTAATTTTTTCTTTGATTTGTTCTAAAGAATGCTTAGGCATGAACACCCCTTCAATTAAGATTTAATATATAATAATAACTTAAAAACACTCTAAAAGGGTTATTGATGTTGGATTTTGATTTGGTTCTTTTTGGCGCGACTGGGGATTTGGCCATGCGAAAGCTCTTTGTTTCGCTTTATGAAATTTATAGTCATTATGGTTTTAAAAAAGATTCTAGAATTATCGCATCGGGGCGTAAGGAGCTATCCAATGAAGAGTTTTTAGCGCTTCTTTGTGAAAAAACACAACTGCATTCAAGAGAAAAGGGTGAGGAATTTTTAGCCCATATCAGTTATTTGCGCGTCCGTTTGGATAACCCTAAAGACTTTGGAGAATTGAGTAAAATCGCTACAAACAACAAGCCCTTAATTTTCTACTTTTCTATCTCGCCTAGTTTTTTTGCAACGACCGCTCAAAATTTGGCCCAAAACGCGCTCAACCATGCTAATACGCGCTTGATTTTAGAAAAGCCTTTAGGGCATGATTTAAAGACTTGTCAAGAAATTTTCCAAAGCATTAGCGCTTTTTTTAAAGAAGAGCAAATTTTTAGAATCGATCATTATTTAGGGAAAAAGGGCGTTCAAAATATCCTTGAATTGCGCCTAAATAACCCTATCTTAAACATTTTATGGGATCAAATCAGCGCGGTTGAAATCTGCGTGTATGAGACTTTGGGGGTGGAAGAAAGGGGCGAATTTTACGATAAAATCGGGGCTTTAAGGGATATGGTTCAAAACCATCTCTTGCAAGTTTTATCCCTTATCGCTACAGATTTACCCAACGATTTAAAAGACTTAAGGAAAGAAAAAATCAAAGTTTTAAAAACCTTACAACCCCCTAAAGATTTTAAAAAACAGGTTATTCGGGCCCAGTATCAAGGCTATAGAGATGAAAATAAGGTTAATAAAGAAAGCCAGACAGAAACTTTTGTCGCTATTAAAGCCTTTTTGGATACGCCTAAATTTAAAGGAGTGCCTTTCTATATTAAGCACGCTAAAAAAATGCCCCGCAACCAAGCGAGCGTGAAAATCCATTTTAACGCAGTCAATACGCTAGAATTTTTCCTTTCACAAGATAAAATCACTCTCACTCTAAAAGACAATCAAAACCCCCTTATTTTAGAAACCCATAACCAACAAGAATTTTTACAGCCCTACGCTAAATTGCTCTATGATGCGATACAAAATAACCACAATAATTTCGCCCACCAATTGGAATTAGAAGCGTCATGGGTGTTTATTGACACGCTCATAGAGGGTTTTATCAATAACGCCACGCCCTTACATTCCTATGAAAGCCATAATCTCAACGAATCAGAATTTTTAAAACCACTCTATCAATAAAGGGATTTCATGGGTTATCAATTGTTTGAATTTGAAAATTTAGAAGATTGCCACAAGGCTTTAACAGATCGTTTTAAAGAATTTTTTAACGCCGCTTTAAAGAAGCATCATCAAGTTTCTATCGCTTTTTCTGGGGGCCGTTCGCCCATTAGCTTGTTGCAAAAATTGAGCGTTTTAGATCTCAAATGGCATGAGTGTTTAGTCAGTTTAGTAGATGAACGCATTATAGACACAAGCCACAAGGATAGCAACACCAAATTATTACACGATTATTTGTTGCAAAATAACGCCTTAAAAGCTTCTTTCATTCCGCTTTTGCCTAAAAAGATTTCTAGCGATACAAACGCGCTTTTAAATTTTGCTAACCAGCATTTCAAACAGCCCCATTTAGCCATTTTGGGCATGGGGACTGATGGGCATACGGCTAGCCTTTTTCCTGAAACGAGCGCTTTTTTAAACGAAGAAAAAGAAAATATCGTTTTGACTAAGCCAATTAACGCTCCTTATGAGCGCTTGAGCATGTCTGTTAACGCCTTAGAAAATTGCGAAAAACTTTTCTTAAGCATTAGTGGGGTAGAAAAAAGGGAGGTTTTAGAAAAAGCTTTAAAAGAAAACGCCCCCTATTCTCTGCCGATTGCTCGGATTTTACATTCTCAAAAAGTTACCACGGAGGTGTTTTATGCCAAAAACTGAAACTTACCCAAGACTCTTAGCCGATATTGGCGGCACGAACGCGCGCTTTGGTTTGGAAGTCGCCCCACGACAGATTGAATGCATTGAAGTCTTGCGGTGCGAAGATTTTGAGAGCTTGAGCGATGCGGTGCGGTTTTACCTTTCTAAATGCAAAGAAAGCCTTAAACTGCACCCTATTTATGGCTCTTTTGCTGTGGCTACGCCCATTATGGGGGATTTTGTCCAAATGACAAACAACCACTGGACTTTTTCTATTGAAACGACACGGCAATGTTTGAATTTAAAAAAACTGCTTGTCATCAATGATTTTGTCGCGCAAGCCTATGCCATTAGCGCGATGCAAGAAAACGATCTAGCTCAAATAGGCGGGATTAAGTGCGAAATCAACGCTCCTAAAGCGATTTTAGGACCAGGAACCGGGCTTGGGGTAAGCACTCTTATTCAAAATAGCGATGGCTCTTTAAAAGTCTTGCCCGGTGAAGGAGGGCATGTGAGCTTTGCCCCTTTTGATGATCTAGAAATTTTAGTGTGGCAATACGCCCGCTCTAAATTCAATCATGTGAGCGCGGAAAGGTTTTTGAGCGGGAGCGGTCTGGTGTTGATTTATGAAGCCCTGTCTAAACGCAAAGGCTTAGAAAAAGTGGCGAAGTTAAGCAAGGCTGAATTGACCCCACAAATCATTAGCGAACGCGCTTTGAACGGGGATTACCCTATATGCCGATTGACCTTGGACACTTTTTGCTCCATGCTAGGCACGCTCGCTGCTGATGTGGCTCTCACTTTGGGGGCTAGGGGGGGCGTGTATTTGTGTGGGGGGATTATCCCACGATTCATTGATTATTTTAAAACTTCGCCCTTTAGAGCACGCTTTGAAACGAAAGGGCGCATGGGAGCGTTTCTCGCTTCTATCCCTGTGCATGTCGTGATGAAAAAAACTCCCGGACTTGATGGGGCAGGCATTGCGTTAGAGAATTATTTACTGCATGATAAAATTTAGCAAATAGTAGCGCTTTAAGATAAAAGCGATTAGTGCAAGGGGTGCGTTTAAACGCGCCAAACAACGCTACCATATAACCAACAGCTATAAAATCAGTTAAACCTATAGAAACATAAGCAAACCATAAAAACGATACAATAGCGGTATTTTAATGAAACAAGGAGTTTTAATGAGAGTTCCATCTAAAGGTTTTGCTATTTTTTCTAAGGACGGGCGTTTCAAGCCCCATGATTTTAGTCGCCATGCTGTAGGCCCTAAAGATGTGCTGATTGACATTCTTTATGCAGGGATTTGCCATAGCGATATTCATAGCGCTTATAGCGAATGGAAAGAAGGCATTTACCCTATGGTTCCTGGGCATGAAATTGCTGGGGTCATCAAAGAAGTGGGTAAGGAAGTTAAGAAATTTAAGGTTGGCGATGTGGTGGGCGTGGGCTGTTTTGTCAATTCATGCAAAGCGTGTAAGCCCTGCAAAGAACACCAAGAGCAATTTTGCACCAAAGTGGTATTCACTTACGATTGTTTGGATTCTTTCCATGGCAACGAACCCCACATGGGCGGATACTCTAATAATATTGTAGTGGATGAAAACTATGTGATTAGCGTGGATAAAAACGCTCCTTTAGAAAAAGTAGCCCCCTTGCTTTGTGCGGGCATCACCACTTATTCGCCCTTAAAATTTTCTAAGGTTACTAAAGGCACAAAAGTTGGCGTCGCTGGGTTTGGCGGGCTAGGAAGCATGGCGGTTAAATACGCTGTGGCTATGGGGGCTGAAGTGAGCGTTTTTGCAAGAAACGAACACAAAAAGCAAGACGCTTTGAGCATGGGGGTTAAACATTTCTACACAGACCCCAAACAATGCAAAGAAGAATTGGATTTTATCATTTCAACCATTCCTACCCATTACGATTTAAAAGACTATCTCAAGCTCTTAACTTATAGTGGCGAATTAGCCCTTGTAGGGCTCCCTCCTGTAGAAGTTGCTCCAGCACTCAATGTTTTTGAATTTATCCATTTGGGAAATCGTAAGGTTTATGGCTCATTGATTGGGGGTATTAAAGAAACCCAAGAGATGATGGATTTTTCTATCAAACACAATATTTATCCTGAAGTGGATTTGATTTTAGGCAAGGATATTGACACCGCTTATCATAACTTAACCCATGGGAAAGCGAAATTCCGTTATGTGATTGACATGAAGAAATCGTTTGATTAAAGGCTTTGACTCTAGCTCTTTTTTAAGAGCTTGAGTTTGATTAGGGTATTTTTTGCTAATGCATGGAGTTTTAGGATTTTAAGGGTTTTACTAATAAGGCTCTTGATTGGTATTGAAATGCAATATTTAAATAGTCTCCGTTTTGCGTTTTTAGGAATCTCATGAATGTGTAAAAGATAATGTTTTAAAAACGTCTTAAAAGCGTCATGGGCAATCTGTTCTTCTGCTTTCCATAAAGGAAAGTAGTAATGATAAGCGGCAATGCTGTGGTAGTGGTGCCATTTTTCTCCACCTATCTCCCCACCCCCTGTGATCAAATAAGACCAATCGCTCATAAATGGGGTTTTAGCCAAAGCGTTCAGCCATAAATCCGCTTTCAAACCAAAAGGATATGTCCAAGGTTTGATTTGAAAATAAGGATGAGAGTCATATTGTATAACGATAGGTTCTCTTAGGGCTTGTTTAATGGTGTTATGATAAATTGCATTGGCCACGCCCTTTAAATGTTCTTCAGAAAGACTATAATAGTGTGGGAAAATGCAATACTCTATTTTTAATGGCGCGATCCTTGAACGACAAAATTCTGTCAATTGCGGTTCTTTATCTATTTTTTGCGCGCGTATGATTTCTAATATTTTTTTACAAAATTGATTTTTTCGCTGGTAAGTTAAGTTGCAATAAAAAAAGCCTTCATACGGGTATATTTTGTCATAAACCCCATAAAAATAATTCTCATCATTTTCTTTAATGTTTAAGAAATCAGCGCTAAATTCATTGCAAAAGATAACATCCACATCGCTCCACACCATTTTAGAATATTTGGGGAATAAATCCGCCAAAAAATACTTCACTAACACCATTTTAGAAAAACGCTTGGTGAAATCCTCATCAAAAGGGTTAGGGATAGCGTCTAAAAAAGGCTCAATATCTCTCACTTCCAAAGCGACAAATTCTTTAAAAGGCTCTGTGATTTGGTTAAGCTTTGCTTTATCTTCTTCATTCAAGCCTACCACTAAAGCGTGTAGGGTGTAACGGATTTTTTTATTGGCTTTAGCGATGCTTTCTAGCAAGGAATAAAGACACGCGCCCGCAGGAATGAGGTAATTCTTATCAAAAGCAAAAGCGATAGGAATATGAAAATCTTGTTCTTTTAAAGAATGGTTTGAAGCTGAAGTCATAAAAAATGAAACACCCTTTTTTAATGGCTATTTTATCCAAAAAAAAAACCGAACTTGAAAGGGTTCTGTTTTTGGTTTTTATGCTGTTTTTAAAGCAAATTAATTAAAGCAAATTAATTTAGAGAAAGGTTTTAACCCCTTTACTCTAGCCCTTTCTTAAAAGCTTGAGTTGGATTAGGATTTTTTTAACAATCCCATGAAGCCCTAAAACTCTAAGGATCTTACTAACCACCCTTTTAGCTAACGCTTTAGGCATCAAAAACCCAAAATAAATAAGCTTATTGAAAATTTTTTTCACTAAATTACAAGTTAATTCAAAAACTCTTGAATGGATTTTCCTTTCTTTAAACACAACAAACAAATACGATTTGAAAAACAAATACGGAGTCTTAAAAACAATTTCTTTTGAAGACTTTACTGAAGAAAAATAATGCTGCTCAGCCATTTTTGTGGTATAAAAGCTCTCATTGGTGTGCATTTTTTTAGTGTAATCGCTCATAAATGGGGTTTTAGCCAAAGCGTTCAGCCATAAATCCGCTTTTAAACCAAAAGGATAGTCCCAAGGCTTCACCGCCCCCCACCAAGCGTCATAGTGGATAATGGTAGGGTTTTCTCGTGCCTCTAAAATGGTTTTCTTGTAATTCTCGTTTAAATACGCGTTAGAAAAATCTTTAATGGTGTAATAATAAGGGAAAACGCAATATTCAATCCCTAAAGCTTTCATGTTAGGCCAACACCATTTCGTGAAATCCAACTCCCCTTTAGCCTCATTCCCCTTTAAAAGATCATGCATTCTTAAGGTGAAATTTTTCTTGCGTTGGTAATCTAAATTACAAAACAAAAACCCTTCCATCATGTGGTGCTTTTCAACTTCCAAAACCCCATGAAAATAATTCTCATCATCTTCTTTAATGTTTAAAAAATCAGCGCTAAATTCTTTACAAAAGATAACGTCCACATCGCTCCACACCATTTTAGAATATTCAGGGAATAAATCCGCCAAAAAATACTTCACTAACACCATTTTAGAAAAACGCTTGGTGAAATCCTCATCAAAAGGGTTAGGGATAGCGTCTAAAAAAGGCTCAATATCTCTCACTTCCAAAGCGACAAATTCTTTAAAAGGCTCTGTGATTTGGTTAAGCTTTGCTTTATCTTCTTCATTCAAGCCTACCACTAAAGCGTGTAGGGTGTAACGGATTTTTTTATTAGCCTTAGCGATGCTTTCTAGCAAGGAATAAATGCATGTGCCTGCAGGAATAAGGTAATTCTTATCAAAAGCGAAAGCAATAGGAATATGAAAATCTTGTTCTTTGAAAGAATGGTTTGAAGCTGAAGTCATAAAAAATGAAACACCCTTTTTTAATGGCTATTTTATCCAAAAAAAAAAAAAAAAAAACCGAACTTGAAAGGGTTCTGTTTTTGGTTTTTATGCTGTTTTTAAAGCAAATTAATTTAAAATCGCACTTTGTTTTTAAGTGCCGCCATTTTAAATGCTGCAATTTTAAAAGATGATGAAAGGGGCTGTATTCTGATTTGATTTTCTTAAAAAAATCTCTTTATGCGTTGTTGTTTTCAGGTTTTTTAATACCACCTTTAATAAAAGCGGCTAGTTTTGTCTATGATTTGAAGTTTATGAGCTTTAATTTCAATTTAGTGGCCCCAAATAACAACCCCTATTGGAATAGCCTAACCAAAATGCAAGTCCGTCTCATGCCTCAAATTGGCGTCCAATTGGACAAAAGACAGGCCTTGATGTTTGGGGCGTGGTTCATTCAAAATTTACACACGCATTATAGCTATTTCCCTTATTCGTGGGGGGTTATTATGTATTACCAATACATAGGGAAAAATTTGAGATTTTTTTTAGGCATTGTGCCTCGAAGCTATCAAATAGGGCATTACCCTTTAAGCGCTTTTAAAAAACTTTTTTGGTTTATAGACCCTACTTTTAGGGGAGGAGCGTTTCAGTTCAAACCGGCTTATGATCCTAACCGCTGGTGGAATGGGTGGTTTGAGGGCGTTGTGGATTGGTATGGGGGGCGTAATTGGAACAACCAGCCCAAAAAGAAAAATTACGATTTTGATCAATTCTTGTATTTTGTTTCTTCAGAATTTCAGTTTCTTAAAGGGTATTTAGGTTTGGGGGGACAGCTTGTTATTTTTCATAACGCCAGCCATCATAGCATGGGAGATAATTACCCTTACGGCGGTAATTCTTACTTAAAACCAGGCGATACAACCCCGCAATGGCCTAATGGCTACCCCTATTTCAGTCAAAAAAATAACCCACAAGGCGGAGAAATAGGGAAATACTCTAACCCTACCATTTTAGACAGGGTTTATTACCATGCTTATTTAAAAGCGGATTTTAAAAACCTCATGCCTTATATGGATAATATTTTTATGACTTTTGGCACGCAGTCGTCTCAAACCCATTATTGCGTGCGTTATGCTAGCGAGTGCAAAAACGCTCAATTTTACAACAGCTTTGGGGGGGAATTTTACGCTCAAGCGCAATACAAAGGCTTTGGGATTTTTAACAGATATTATTTTTCCAACAAACCCCAAATGCACTTTTACGCCACTTATGGCCAATCCCTTTATACCGGATTGCCATGGTATAGAGCCCCTAATTTTGACATGATAGGGCTTTATTATGTCTATAAAAATAAATGGATAAGCGTGCGAGCGGATGCGTTTTTTAACTTTTTAGGTGGGGGCGATGGGTATCATTTGTATGGGAAAGGGGGCAAGTGGATCACTACTTATCAGCAATTCTTAACCCTAACCATAGACACACGAGAGTTGATTGATTTTGTCAAATCTAAAACCTCTAAATAACTATATCTAAAAATTATAGATATAATTGAAATAGGCTACCGGCAAGCGTTGCCATAAAGCGGTCGCGCTCAAGCCATCAATGATTTCCGTTTTTTTGTTAGGAATGACAGGGAATTTCAACCCGAAAGTGATTTCATTATGGAAAAAGCCAAAACGAAAACCCACTTTCACAAGCAATTGGAAAAGCGAATTTTCTTTACCTAAATATTGAGCGATAATCCCATGCATAGCCTCTCCTGGCATGTAAGTCGCCCCAGCAATGCCTAAGCCAAACTCCAACCCTAAAAACATCTTTGGCGAATTGAAAGCGTCCCACAAACCGCTCAATTCTAAACCATAGGTAGAAATATAGGATTTGTGAGAAGAAAAAGTCTGATCATAAAACAACCCGTAACGAAAACCCACATGCTCTACAGCTTGCGTTTTAGCCACAAATTTCCCCCCTAACACCACACCAAAGCCATTGCCGGTCATGAAATACGATTTATTTACAGACTCGGTGCTAAAAGATGTGTTGATCGCGCTAAGCTGATACCCAACCCCTAAATAAAAGGTATTCCTGTCCGCAAATTTAGGTTTTTTTGATTTTTCATCAAGCTCTGCCTCTGCGGCTTGAAGCGATGATAATAACGCCATGCCCATCAATATTTTAACCATTGTTTTATCCATAACCCAATTCCTTTTGTTATCCTGCCCCACACTTGCCCTAATAGACTAAGATCAAATCACGCCCTAATAATAACAAAGTTTAAAATAAATATTAGTGGTTTTGATTAAGAACGCCTATTTTTTAGAATAAATAGCCATAAAATAGCCATAATTCTTGTAGGTATGCCCCCATTTTCCTATAAAAATTCCTAAAAAGATATTGTTATAAGACACATTAATAGTTTTTCTTGTATAATTTTGGGCTGAATTCAATTTATTTTATACGATATTAAGGAGACATATTACCATGTTTCAAATTAGATGGCATGCGCGAGCTGGTCAAGGTGCTATCACCGGCGCTAAAGGGTTGGCTGATGTGATTTCAAAAACAGGCAAAGAAGTGCAAGCGTTCGCTTCCTATGGTTCAGCTAAAAGGGGGGCTGCTATGATGGCTTATAACCGCGTTGATGATGAACCCATTTTAAACCATGAACGCTTCATGCAGCCTGATTATGTGCTAGTGATTGATCCCGGTTTGGTTTTCATTGAAAACATTTTCGCTAATGAAAAAGAAGACACGACTTATATCATCACCAGCTACCTTAACAAAGAAGAATTGTTTGAAAAAAAACCTGAATTAAAAACCCGTAAGGTGTTTTTAGTGGATTGTTTAAAAATCTCTATGGAAACCCTAAAACGCCCTATCCCCAACACGCCCATGCTAGGGGCTTTAATGAAAGTGTCTGGCATGCTTGAAATCGGGGCTTTTAAAGAAGCTTTTAAGAAAGTTTTAGGCAAAAAACTCACGCAAGAAGTCATTGACGCTAACATGCTCGCTATCCAAAGAGCTTATGAAGAAGTTCAATAACATTAAGGATTAAAGATGAAAGATTGGAATGAATTTGAAATGGGAGCGGTGCTCTTCCCTTTTGAAAAGAACGCGCAAAGCGAAATGGAAAAACACAATGATGAGCGCCATTATACCGAACAGAGTTACTTCACCACTTCAGTGGCTCATTGGCGCGTGGCTAAACCTGTGCATAACAATACTATTTGTATCAATTGCTTTAATTGTTGGGTTTATTGCCCAGACGCTGCCATTCTTTCAAGAGAGGGCAAATTAAAAGGCGTGGATTATTCTCATTGTAAGGGCTGTGGCGTGTGCGTGGATGTCTGCCCCACTAACCCTAAATCCCTATGGATGTTTGAAGAACAAATTGAGCCTGCCACCGCTCTCACTCAATGGCCGCAAAAACAAGAAAAGAAAAAATCATAAGGAAAAAATATGGCAAAAAGTATTGAATTACAAGAGATAGAAGTGTGGGATGGCAACACCGCTAGTTCTAACGCTTTAAGACAGGCTCAAATTGATGTCATCGCAGCCTATCCTATCACCCCATCAACGCCCATTGTGCAGAATTATGGCTCGTTTAAGGATAATGGCTATGTTGATGGCGAATTCGTTTTAGTGGAATCTGAGCATGCCGCCATGAGCGCATGCGTGGGAGCTGCAGCTGCTGGTGGGAGAGTCAGCACTGCGACTAGCTCTCAAGGTTTGGCGCTAATGGTAGAGGTTTTATACCAGGCTTCTGGCATGCGTTTGCCTATTGTTTTGAATTTAGTCAATCGCGCTCTAGCAGCCCCTTTGAATATCCATGGCGATCATTCTGATATGTATTTAAGCAGGGATTCAGGCTGGATCAGTTTATGCACATGCAACCCTCAAGAAGCTTACGATTTCACTTTAATGGCGTTTAGAATCGCAGAGCATCAAAAGGTGCGCGTGCCTACTATTGTCAATCAAGACGGGTTTTTATGCTCGCACACCGTGCAAAATGTCCGCCCTTTGAGCGATGCAGTGGCTTATCAATTCGTAGGCGAATACCAAACCAAGCATTCCCTTTTGGATTTTGATAAACCGGTAAGCTATGGTGCGCAAGCTGAAGAAGAATGGCATTATGAGCATAAAGCCCAACTCCACCATGCGATCATGAGCGCGTCTTCTGTGATTGAAGAAGTGTTTAATGATTTCGCTAAACTCACAGGCAGGCAATACCATTTGACTAAAACTTTCCAGCTAGAAGACGCTGAAATCGCTATTTTTGCGTTAGGCACTACTTATGAATCCGCCATCGTAGCAGCCAAAGAAATGCGTAAAAAAGGCATTAAGGCCGGCGTGGCTACCATCCATTCTCTGCGCCCTTTCCCTTATGAAAGATTGGGGCAGGATTTGAAAAATCTTAAGGCTCTAGCGATTTTGGATAAAAGCTCTCCAGCGGGTGCTATGGGGGCGATGTTTAATGAAGTAACGAGTGCGGTGTATCAAACGCAAGGGACTAAACACCCTGTGGTGTCTAACTACATTTATGGTTTAGGCGAAAGGGATATGACGATCGCGCATTTATGCGAAATTTTTGAAGAAATCAATGAAGACGCTCTTAAAGGCACGCTCACACACCCTACCCAACAATTCGTAGGTTTGCGCGGTCCTAAAATGAGCTTTTTTTAAAAAGGAAATATCATGGTAAAAGAAGTCAAAACACTCAAAGGTTTTAGCCAAAGCGCTGAAAAATTCCAAGGCTCACACTTACTTTGCCCGGGTTGTGGGCATGGCATTATTGTGCGCGAAGTTTTAAACGCTGTAGATGGGCCTATTGTTTTAGGCAATTCTACCGGTTGTTTAGAGGTATGCTCGGCGGTGTATCCTCACACTTCATGGGATGTGCCTTGGATCCATATTGGTTTTGAAAATGGCTCTACAGCGATTTCAGGGGTGGAAGCGATGTATAAAGCGCTAGTGAATAAGGGCCGCTATCAAGGTCAAAAACCAAAATTTGTGGCGTTTGGAGGCGATGGGGCTAGTTATGATATTGGCCTTCAATTCATCAGCGGTTGCATGGAAAGAGGGCATGACATGACTTACATTTGCCTAGACAATGAAAACTACGCCAATACCGGCGGTCAAAGAAGCGGCTCTACACCGTTAGGGGCTAGCACTTCTACCACGCCAGCGGGATCGGTTAGCTTTGGTAAAAAAGAAAAGAAAAAAGACATCGTCAATATCATGGCAAGCCATGGGGTCCCTTATGTGGCGCAACTCTCGCCTAACAAATGGAAAGACATGAACAAGAAGATTAAAACCGCGCTAGACACTGAAGGGCCTTGCTTCATCAACGCTCTTAGCCCATGCACGACTGAATGGAAATTTGAATCCAATAAAACCATTGAATTAGCGGATATGGCTGTGGATAGCTTGATGTTCCCCTTATTTGAAATCTTTAATGGCAGGGAATTGAAAATCACTTACCGCCCAAGAAATATCATTCCTGTAAGGGATTATTTAGCGGCTCAAAAGCGCTTCAAACACCTTTTCAAAAAAGAAAACGAACACATCATTGAAGAATTGCAAAAAGATGTGAATGAGCGTTGGGAATACTTGCAACGCAGAGAAGAAGCTAAAGTATAACCCTTCCATTAAATCAAGGCACTTTTTTGCGCCTTGTGCGATTTTACCCCTTGACTTTTTAAACCCCTTTAAAGTAACATAAATCCCATTTTGATTTTAAGGATTGTCGGTGTTAGAACGCTATGCGAATGAAGAAATGAAAGCCCTATGGAATGAGCAAACCAAGTTTGAAACCTATTTAGAAGTGGAAAAAGCTGTCGTTAGAGCGTGGAATAAGCTTGGGCAAATCCAGGATAGCGATTGTGAAAAAATCTGCTCAAAAGCGGCATTCAACCTTGAGCGCATCAAAGAAATTGAAAAAAACACTAAGCATGATTTAATCGCTTTCACTACTTGCGTGGCTGAAAGCTTGGGCGAAGAGTCCCGCTTTTTTCATTATGGGATCACTTCTAGCGATTGCATTGATACGGCTATGGCGTTATTGATGACCAAAAGCTTAAAACTCATTCAAAAAGGCGTTAAAAATCTCTATGAAACCCTTAAAAACAGGGCTTTAGAACATAAAGACACGCTAATGGTAGGCAGAAGCCATGGGGTGTTTGGCGAACCCATTACTTTTGGTTTAGTGTTAGCCCTTTTTGCTGATGAAATCAAACGGCATTTAAAAGCCTTGGATCTAACGATGGAATTTATCAGCGTGGGAGCGATCAGTGGGGCTATGGGGAATTTCGTGCACGCCCCTTTAGAATTAGAAGAATTAGCGTGCAACTTTTTAGGCTTAAAAACCGCCAATATCAGCAATCAAGTCATTCAAAGAGACCGCTACGCTAGGCTTGCATGCGATCTGGCCCTTTTAGCGAGCAGTTGTGAAAAAATCGCTGTCAATATCCGCCATTTGCAGCGCAGTGAAGTCTATGAAGTGGAAGAAGCTTTTTCAACAGGGCAAAAAGGGAGCTCTGCGATGCCTCACAAAAGAAACCCCATATTGAGCGAGAATATCACCGGGCTTTGCAGGGTGATCCGCTCTTTTGTTACCCCTATGTTAGAAAATGTCGCCTTATGGCATGAAAGGGACATGAGCCATAGCTCTGTGGAGCGTTTTGCCTTGCCCGATCTGTTTATCACTAGCGATTTCATGCTCAGCCGCATAAATGGCGTGGTTGAAAATCTGGTGGTTTATCCTAAAAACATGCTTAAAAATTTAGCCTTGAGCGGGGGGCTAGTCTTTTCGCAACGGGTGTTATTGGAATTGCCTAAAAAAGGCTTGAGCCGAGAAGAAAGCTATAAAATCGTGCAAGAAAATGCGATGAAAATATGGGAGATTTTGCAACAAGGCGCTTTTAAAAACGTTGATGGAAATTTGTTTTTAAACGCCCTACTCAACGATGAACGCTTGAAAAAATATTTGAGCGAGGACGAAATCAAAGCATGTTTTGATTACAGCTATTACACTAAAAACGTGGGAGCGATTTTTAAAAGGGTGTTTGAATAAGGCGCGTTTTTACAAAAGCAAAACTATAAAATAAGCGGTAAAAATTGAAGTTTTAAGGGGTTTTTTGAAACGAGCGTTATATTTAATTTTAGGGCTTTCTTATGCTTTGCATGCGGATAGTTTTAAAGATGTTTTGACTAAAGGGGATTATATTTTTGGCAATAAAAAGGTGGTTTCATCTATCAAACGCTATGCGGATCAATCGGCGTTTTATTTGGGGCTTGGGTATCAATTAGGGAGCATTCAGCACAACTCTAGCAACTTGAATCTATCCCAACAATTCAATAAGAGTCAGATCATTTTTAGCGATAGTTTAAGTCCTGTTTTTAAAAATTCGTATGTGTCTAATGGTCTTGGCGTCCAAGTGGGCTATAAATGGGTGGGTAAGCATGAAGAAACGAAGTGGTTTGGCTTCAGGTGGGGGCTGTTTTATGACTTGAGCGCTTCTCTTTATGGCCAAAAAGAATCGCAGTCTATTATCATTTCCACTTACGGCACTTATATGGATTTGTTGCTTAACGCTTATAATGGGGATAAGTTTTTTGCCGGGTTCAATCTGGGGATCGCATTTGCTGGGGTGTATGACAAAGTGAGTGATGCATTATTGTATCAAGCGCTTCTTCAAAATACTTTTGGCGGGAAAGTGGATCCAAATGGCTTCCAGTTTTTAGTGGATTTAGGGGTTCGTTTAGGGAATAAACGCAACCAGTTTGGCTTTGGGATTAAAATCCCCACTTATTATTTTAACCATTATTATTCTATGAATAATATTAGCAATAGTAGTGAAGATGTTCTCAAAGTTTTACGATTTTTAGAATACGGGATCAACAGCTTGTTGTATCAAGTTGATTTCAGGCGCAATTACTCGGTCTATTTCAACTACACTTATAGTTTTTAAAGCGTTCTTAATTGAGCGATTTCATCTCTCAAACGCATCGCTTCTTCAAAATCCAAATTTTTCGCGCATTCTCGCATTTTTTTATCCAATTCTTTAATGATTTTTTCCCTTTCGCTTTTAGGCATTTTGTCCTTTTTTAAGGCTTTAGCGATTCTAATCTCATCGTCTCTTAATTTCAATTCCTCTTCTA
This sequence comes from Helicobacter pylori, assembly GCF_003637685.1. GTDB lineage: Bacteria > Campylobacterota > Campylobacteria > Campylobacterales > Helicobacteraceae > Helicobacter > Helicobacter pylori_CJ. The sequence continues at coordinate 91,899 of NZ_MVWW01000006.1, forward strand.
AAGCGCGAGTAACGGTTTTGGGGGTGATGTTATGGATTTTATTGAACTCTTCTTGTTTGGCACGCCTATAACTCGTGATCTCAAAGGCTTTTTGCATGCTTTGAGTGATCTTTTTAGCGTATAATAAAACCTTGCCGTTAGCGTTTCTAGCGGCTCGCCCCATGGTTTGAATGAGGCTTGTTTCGCTCCTTAAAAACCCTTCTTTATCCGCATCCATGATTGCTACTAAAGAGACTTCAGGCAAATCCAGCCCCTCTCTTAAAAGATTGATCCCTATTAAAATGTCAAATTCTTTAAGCCTTAAAGAGCGGATGATGTGATTTCTTTCAATCGCATCAATTTCACTATGCATGTAACGCGCTTTCAAGCCCCATTCAGCATAATATTTGCACAATTCTTCTGCCATTTTTTTAGTGAGCGTGGTGATTAGCACCCTTTCATCTCTGGCCACCACTAACTTGATTTCATCAAATAAATCCTGGACTTGCTTATCGCTGTCTCGCACTTCAAATTTAGGGTCTAAAAGCCCTGTAGGGCGAATGATTTGCTCAGCGACATTCTTTTTGGAAAGCTCTAATTCTAGCTTATTGGGCGTAGCGGACACAAAAAGGAACTGGCAATTTTTATGGATAAATTCATCAAATTTTAAAGGGCGGTTGTCTAAAGCGCTAGGCAATCTAAAACCATATTCCACTAAAACGCTTTTCCTGCTCATATCCCCTGCATACATCCCCCCAAATTGCGGCAAACTCACATGGCTTTCATCTACAATGACTAAAAACTCCCGCTCAAATATCCCCAAATAATCAAACAAGCAAAAAGGCGTTTCGTTAGGGGCTTTACCCGTAAAATGGCGCGCGTAATTTTCAATGCCCTTACACACACCGGTCGCGCTAATCATTTCTAAATCATGCTCGGTGCGTTGTTTGAGGCGGTTGTATTCAAGCATTTTATCCTGCTCTTTAAAAAATTTCAATCTTAGAGCGAGTTCATCTTCAATGCTTTTAATGGCTAAATTCAACCTCTCGCTCCCTACAGCAAACTGACTGGCCGCATAAAGCATGACAGAATCCAAGCGCTTGATTTCATTTCTTTCTAAAGCGTCAAAGACCGCAATCCTTTCTATCTCATCGCCAAAAAATTCAATCCTAATAAATTCAGCGTCATTATAAGCGGGGAAAATATCCACGCATTCCCCTGTCGCTCTAAAACTCCCCCTATCAAACACCACTTCATTACGGCTATAACCCATTTCCACTAGCTTTAATAAAAAGCTCTTGTAAGCGCGCTTCTCGCCCACTTTGATTTTTTCCATGACTTTTAGATATTCTTCAGGGTTACCCAAACCATAATTAGCCGAAACGCTCGCTATCACGATCACATCATCATAACCTAAAAGCGAGGTGGTCGCGCTCAATCTCAAACGCTCCAAATCATCGTTAATAGAGCTGTCTTTTTCAATGAATAAATCCCTCCTAGGGATATAGCTTTCAGGCTGGTAGTAATCAAAGTGGGAGATAAAATACTCCACCCTATTATGCGGGAAAAACGCCTTAAACTCGCTATAAAGCTGTGCACATAAGGTCTTATTATGGCTCATGATCAAAGTGGGTTTATTGGTTTTGGCGATGATATTGGCCATCGTGTAAGTCTTACCGCTCCCTGTAACCCCCACTAAAGTTTGATAATGGTTGTTATTTTTTAAGCTTTTTGTTAAAGCTTCTATGGCTTGGGGCTGATCGCCTGCTGGTGGATAAGGGCTTTTTAAATCAAATAAAGGCATCTTTAAAACTCGCATTTTTTAGGGGTATTATAGTAGATTTTTAACACGCCTTATTCAATCTCAAAAAAATCAATGTTTTGATAATGATCGTGTTTTTCGCTTCTGTAATCTCGCTTGTGGCTTGTTGCTTTTCTTGCGTGATGTTGTTTATCGCTTGCGTTTTATTCGTGTTTATTTCGTTGTTAGCGCTTTCTTTGGCTTCGTTAATGTTAGTTAGTGCTTGCGTTTTGCTCGTGCTTATTTCGTTGTTGGCGTTCGTTTTAGCCTGCGTTAGCGCTTCAAGGCTTGCGGTCTTGTTCTCTGTGATTTGATGATTAGCGTTATCTCTGGCTTGGTTTAAAAAGATTTGATAGCTCGTTAAAAGCCTTGTCGTGGTTTCTATGATTTGATTTTCTAGCTTTTTAACTTCGCTTTTGATGTTTTCGGCGTTAGCGTTTAGTATAGCGGTTACTTCTTGCTCGTTAGATCGCATGCTCGCATTGAAATCAGTGAAATAGTTTTCATATTCTCGTATTTTAGTTTGTAATTCAAGGCTTGAATTTTCTAACCATTCAATGATCCCTCTCAATCTCTCATCAATTTCATTGGCTTTTTGAAAAAAATCCATGCCCGTTATAACTTCTAAAATCCTTTTCACTCCTTTAAGGCTTAAATTGACCTGCTCTTTCCACAATGTAGCGTTATTTAAGGCGCTTTCAAGCTCTCTTAATAACTCGCTTGTGATTTCTTTAAACGCTGGTTTTTCTTTAGTGGTGATTTCTGGGCTTGGTGGATTAGGATAATTCATTTTTTAATCCTTGACTTTTTCAAGTTTTTTAAGTATTGTTCTTTTTAGCACCACCATGGGAACTCGACCTATGGCTGAACCTTTGCGTTAGCATCGAGTCCGGTGCTTGAAAATTCTTTATAAGCTTCATTATTCTTATAACTCCCATTGTTCTTATACATTGTTTTTAAAATTAATTCATTTTTCTTATTGATCGCTTGCTCTACCACTACCGCATAGCCATTGATTTGTTTAAACGCCGTTATATTTTCTTTATTTCCTTTTCCTATGGCTCTAATAATTTCATCAGCGTTATTAACAATATCTCTATAATTCGCTATATCTTCGTAAGTAATAGGGATTTCTCCATTTCTAACATTAACCGAATTAACGCCATGCCTTTTGAGTATGTGGGTAATAGCTTCATGCTCTAAACTCGCTCTAACATCTTCAGGGTGTCTAAAGTTAGCGTTTTGTAAAAGTTCCACTTCTTTGTTAGAGGCTTTTTCTATAATCATTTTCTTGTTATTTTTGTGTATAAATTCTACAATTTCAGGCGTTAGGTTATTCTTGCCAAAAATAACTGCATCTCTCCCGCTTGTAGGGATTTTTGCGTTATTTAATAACGCTTTGATTTCATCATTACTTAAATTGGTATCGCTATAATCTCGTTTAATCTTTTTCTCTGTTTCTTCTGCGATCGTTTTACTAGCTTCTTTACTCCCTTTCTCGCTTTCTTTTTGCATGTCTTTAACGGCTTGTATCAAGCGGTTTAAGGTAGGATTATTTTCGTTTGGCTCTCTATTCACCATTAAAAGGTAATGCGTGAAATCGTAAATATCAATGTCCTTAAATTCCTTACTTTTAGGATTAAACATGTCTTTTGTAATATCTGCTATTTTAAACTCTTTTAAACCTTTTTTAATGTTATCACTCTTTAAGGCTTCAAATAACGCTTTACTCGGATCATCAAATCGTGCAAACCTTGCGATCGCACCTCCTAAAATCTCGCTTATATCACTAGTCGCTTGATCGCTTTTCTCGAACATGTCTAAAGAACTCGTTTTATAGAATTTTTCGCTCAAATCTTTCAGGCTCTCACTCGTGCTTTGATAATTCTTTAAATTGGCAAAACTGCGATCCATAATATCGCTTAAATAAGCGTTTAGGCTTACATTAGGAAAATTCATGTCGTGGATGAGATTGTGAAAACCGCCGGCGTTATCTACAAACATTTTTTTTACTTTTTCATAGCTTTTAATGTCGTTAGAAAACGCTTTCTGCCAGCGGTTAAGTAATTCTATCCCTTGCGTCTTGGTCCTTGGCATGTTATACATAAGCAACGCTAAATTACTATCGCCTACATTAGGATGATTGGCTTTGTCAAAATTCAAATTTTTAGCGACGATGTTTTTTAATGAGTAGATGCTATCAGCGTCTAATTGGTTGTCTAATTCTTTTAATTTCGCTTCGTAATGGCTTAAAACCGCTATCGCATGATCGCTTTCACTATTAAAGCGTCCTTGATTGCTTGAAGCCGCTAAATTGTTAATCTCGGTGTTGTTTAGGCGTTTATGTGGCACTCGCACTAACAGCTCGTCCGGTTGTAAGTCTATGTGATAGTATTCTTTGATCGCTTTGTTGTAAATATAACGGCTTTTAGGCGTGAAATTTAGCATGCCTTGTATCCTGTGGTTTCCTGCGATCACTTGGCCGTCGTGTAGGATAATAGGCAAGTCTTCAAACCCTCCGCTACCGAATATCTTTTTCGGATCAAAATTTTCCGCAATGCTTTTAATCTGTTCTTCGTTCATGTCGGTGCGTTTTTGCGTGCCGCCTGTGGTAAAACTAGGCTTCAAGTCTTTAGATTTAACGATCGCATAATCTAGATCATAAATCTCTCGTTCGTTTAGCCTTACTCGGCTTTTAGGGATCTGTGCTTGTATTTCTGTGGGTATATCCTCTCCTACTTCTATTTTAGTCTGGCTTTCAATGTTGCCGGCGTTCCCTCGCTCGTGTTCTAATTTCTTTTTTAACGCTTCTTTGCGCTTTATTTCTTGCTCTTTAGCTTTTAAAAATTCTTGTTCGCTCGCTAAGGCTTTGCTTTCTAATTTCGCTAATTTTTCAGCTTCTGCTTGTTCAAGCGGGCTTAATTTTGTAGCTTCTTTGGTGGTTTCGTTTAAATTTTCGCTTGTTTTTAATAAATCCTCTTGATCTGTTAAATCTTTTTGTGTAGGATTAGGTTCATGGGGATGGTTTC
>NZ_MVWW01000007.1:0-96381 GCF_003637685.1 Helicobacter pylori
TTGATTACAACCATGCGTTTATCAAATCCAGCTTTTTCAACTCGGCTTCGGATGTGTGGACTTATGGTTTTGGGGCGGACGCTCTCTATAACTTCATCAACGATAAAGCCACTAACTTTTTAGGCAAAAACAACAAGCTTTCTGTAGGGCTTTTTGGCGGGATCGCGTTAGCGGGCACTTCTTGGCTTAACTCTGAGTATGTGAATTTAGCCACCGTGAATAACGTCTATAACGCTAAAATGAATGTGGCGAACTTCCAATTCTTATTCAACATGGGAGTGAGAATGAATTTAGCCAGACCTAAGAAAAAAGACAGCGATCATGTGGCGCAACACGGGATTGAACTAGGGCTTAAAATCCCCACCATCAACACGAACTACTATTCCTTCATGGGGGCTGAACTCAAATACAGAAGGCTCTATAGCGTGTATTTGAATTATGTGTTCGCTTATTGATGTTTAGCTCTTTGTGAAACTCTTTTTTTGAAACTCCTTTTTTGGGGGTTTTAAACTCTCTTTTTTAAAACCCTTTGTTTTGAACCCTTTATTTTAAATTATCTTTTTTTGGGGGTTTTAAATTCTCTTTTTTGAACCCTTTCTCTTAAATTCCCTTTTTTTAGGGGGCTTCTTTTTAAGGGGTTTCTTTTTGAACTCTTTATTTTTTTGGGGAGTTTGATGAAAAATCCTTTTTCTTTTGAACCCTCTTTCTTTTTGGGGGGATTTTAATGAAAAATCTTTTTTCTTTTGAACCCTTTGTGAAACTCTCTTTTTTTAGGGGGTTTCATTTGAACTCTTTGTTTTAAATTCTTTGTTTTTGAACTCTCTTTTTTGAACTCTCTTTCTTTTTGGGGGGATTTTGATGAAAAATCCTTTTTCTTTTGAACCCTCTTTTTTGGAGATTTCTTATTTAAACCCTTTGTTTTTTTGAACCCTCTCTTAAACTCTTTCTTGTTTGGGGGGTTTAATGAAAGTCTTTTTTCTTTTGAACCCTTTCTTAAACTCCCTTTTTAAGGATTTCTTTTTTAAACTCCCTTTTTGGGGGTTTAATCTTTTTCTTTTCACTGATCTTTTAATTCTTTTTAATTTTTTAAAAACAAAGTTTTTATTTTCAAACGCTAATCATAAAAAACATTCAAAGGCGTTTTTTACAACCAACAATCAAAGAGCTTGCCAAAAGCAAGCGATAATTTTAAAAATGAAAAAATCCTTTTTAGCGTTTTTGATGATTATTTAGTGGAAAACTTGACGCTAATTTAAGCGATAGTTTTTAAAAAAGCGCTTCTTTAGGGGGGTTTAGTGGGGTAAAAGGGGGATAGTTATTCCAAAATACTTCCTATCTCTTTAAAAAAATAAAATAAAACTCAATAAAATGCGTTTTATTATAAAATCAAATCTAAAACGATTATTTTTCACTCACAAACTTTTATTTTTTTAAACTTTTTTAAAATTTTTTACTAACAGATCTTTTGATCTTTTCACTGATTTTTCAATCCGCTTTTTAATCTTTAAGTTTTGATTTTTCTAGCTTTTCCCACTCTATCGCTTGCGCTATAATGAATTGGTATTTTTAAAAAAAGGGATAAACATGCCAAACACCACCAACAAAGATTACACAAAATACAGCCAAAGACAGCTTTTTAATCTCATGAATAAAAAAGAACAAGAAATAGAAAAGCTAAAAAGAGATAGGGCGTATCTTGAAAAAAAAATGGCTAAAGAGCTAGAGAAAAAAGATAAAGGTTTTAAAAATAAGTCAGAAGAGTTGAACAAAATCTTACAAGAGATCAATAAAAGAGCTAATGATTGTTGTTTGGGGCATGAAACACCAAACCTTAAAACGCAATAAGCCATGAGAGATGTGTATAACAAAGAGACAGATTTATTCGTTGAGGATTTTTCTAGTTATAGCAATGAGAGAAAAAAGGCTTTAGGTGTTGAAGCTTAATCTTAAAAAATCTTTTCAAAAAGATTTTGATAAATTGCTTTTGAATGGGTTTGATGATAGCGTTTTGAACAAAGTCATTCTAACCTTAAGAAAAAAAGAACCGCTAGATCCACAATTTCAAGATCATGCCCTAAAAGGCAAGTGGAAACCTTTTAGGGAATGCCACATCAAAGCCGACATTTTGCTTGTGTATTTAGTGAAAGATGATGAGCTTGTTTTGTTAAGGTTAGGCAGTCATAGCGAGTTGTTTTATAAACTACCCATAACGCCTAAAAAGAACGTAACAATCGCAGTTAACTCTAAACCGCTATAAAAAATAACTTAAGCGTTCAATTCTACTTTTTCTCAGTGATTCTCTCCTTTAAGCCTAGCCCATAGTTATTAGCGTCTGTTTGCAGCAATGAAAACCACCGCAAAGAAGCCTTATTCTAGTAGAAGCCTTGTTTTTATGAAGCGCTTTAGACACAAGCTCTGTAACGCTAATAACCAACTCTTTTTCATTCAATCGTGAGACCTCTTTAATGATACGCGCGCTCACTAAATAGCATGAACGCTCCTTAAATTTATTCTCATCTCGCTCCCATTATGCACTATCAATTAACAAGTTTCAATATAATACAAGATCTTTTTATAACTTGTCATGTATTAAGGATCAAAATGCGCGTGTTTGTTTGCTTTTTAGGGGTTTTTGTGTCTAACGGCTTGGCTCGTTTTGGCTATGTGGTTTTAATCCCCCTACTCATTTTATCAGGGAGTTTAACCCCACACCAAAGCTTCCAACTGGGTATTGCGGTGCTAATGGGCTATGTTTTTGGGAGTTTTTTAATCCAATTTTTAAGCCCGTTAATGTCATTAGAAAGCATCGCTAAAATCAGTTTTGGCTTAATCGCTTTGAGTTTTTTAGTCTGTTATTTTGATAGTATCCCTTTCTTTTGGCTTTGGATCTGGCGTTTTATCGCCGGTGTGGCTAGTAGCGCGTTAATGATTTTAGTCGCTCCTCTCTCTTTGCCCTATGTCAAAGAACATAAAAAAGCCTTAGTGGGAGGGCTTATTTTTAGCGCTGTAGGCATTGGATCTGTTTTTAGCGGGTTTGTTCTGCCTTGGATCAGCTCTTATAATATCAAATGGGCGTGGATTTTTTTAGGGGGCAGTTGTTTGATAGCCTTTATCCTTTCCTTAGTGGGGTTAAAAACCCGTTCTTTAAGGAAAAAATCCGTTAAAAAAGAAGAAAGCGCGTTTAAAATCCCCTTTCATTTGTGGTTATTGCTCATTTCTTGCGCGCTCAATGCGATTGGTTTTTTACCGCACACGCTTTTTTGGGTGGATTATTTGATCCGTCATTTAAATATCTCCCCCACTATCGCTGGAACTTCGTGGGCGTTTTTTGGCTTTGGCGCTACGCTTGGCTCTTTAATCAGCGGTCCCATGGCTCAAAAGCTAGGGGCTAAAAACGCCAATATCTTTATCCTCATTTTAAAATCTATCGCATGCTTTTTACCCATTTTTTTCCACCAAATTTCTTTACTCAATTTAAGCATCTTTATAATGGGAGCGGCCACAACCGCTAATATCAATTTATTCAGCATGATGGCTTTAAAAATTGCAGGCGCGAAGCATTTCGCTCAAGCGTCTTCGTGGGTGGTGTTTTCTTTTGGTATTTTTCAAGCGCTTTTCTCGTATCTTTTTACGATCTTTTTGGGGGATTTGGGCTATGTTTTGATTTTTGTTATTTGTGGGGTGTGTTTGGTTTTAAGCTTCATCGTTCTTTTCCCTATTAAAATGCAAACAGCTACCAATAAATAGAAAAATTATGGGGTTTCAAAACCCTTGATACCGAGCAAATTTTTAAAACCTTTTAAGGAATTTAAGATTTTTTCACGCTCTAAATGGCGCATGATAAAAACGAGATTAGAGCCGTTTTGATCCTTTAAAATGTGCTTGGGCGGGTAAATGACATGCATCACGCCGTTAACACTCACTAAAAGATCGCTTCCAATATCAATAATCCCCTTTATGCGTAAAATCTGCGTGCCGTATTGATGCAACAACAAACTCAGCCAAATCCCAAACGCGCTCCACTCCATCGCGCCTTCAAACCTGATGCTTAAAGTCTCAAAGCCTTGCGAGTGCGAATCTTTTGGCATTCTTGGCATAAAATTTCGTGCCCTATTTTTGCGTGAAAAAAAGCTTTCGTAATCTATATTTTTCTTGTCAAAAATTTCTGCGCTAGGGTTAAGGGCTTGTATCCGCTCTTTTAATTTTATTAAAGCCACGCTGTCATTTTGCAAATCCGTTTTGGTCAATAAAACGCTATCAGCAAAAACGATTTGCTCTTTAGCTTCGTTGTTTGTTAAATGCGTTTTAGCATTCAATGCATCCACGCAAGCCACCACGCTTTGAATCTCAAAATGCACCCCTAAAAAAGTGTCGCTCAAAATCGTCCATAAAATCGGTGCCGGGTTGGCTAAACCGGTGGTTTCAATGATGATGCGCTTTAGAATTTCGCCGCGCCATTCATAGTTGTTGAGCGTGGCTTTTAGAGACTCCACTAAATCTAAGCGTTTGTTGCAACACACGCACCCTGCGTTAAGATAGAGCATTTTTTCACCGCAATATTGAACGCTTAAGATGCGCTGATCCAAAGCGGCTTGACCGATTTCATTGACAATAAGGGCAACGCCTTGGTGATCTGTTTGGTTTAAATATTCGCTTAAAAAACTCGTTTTACCGCTACCTAAAAAACCTGTGATGAGCGTGATAGGGATTTTGGGCATCAGTGAGCGGCTTGTGTATTTTGATTTAAAAACGCTAACAGATTAGAATCTAGAGCGTCCATCTTTTTTTTGGCTAAATTTTGCGCCTTATCCCACAAATCGCCTAAATCATTCACGATCACGCTCTGCCCTTTTTGATCGCACAGCACAAACTTCGCGCCTTGCCAATCATTAATTTTTAGCCCATAAAACGCTAGGATTTGATTGAGTAATCTTACTCGTTTGAGCCGTGCTCTTTTGCGTTCCCTAGCGTTTTCATTCGCGCTAATAAGCGCATTTGGCTCTCTCAAATTTTCATCGCTCCCATAATTTTCATTACTCCCATCGGTCCAATGAAAAGAACTGATAAGCTCCCCGCATAAAACGCACATCTTTCAACCTCTTAATCAAACGCCAAAAACCCTTTAGCGTTATCGCTATTTTTTTCTAGGGTTTCGTTTTAAGAAATCATCAGCGATTTCATTGAATGTTACCCAACGCACGCCCTTATGCTTGTTGATATGCTCAATGATTTTTTCATGCATGAGCAACACTTGCGGGCGTCCGCTCACATCAGGGTGGATTGTCATGCTAAACACCGCATAATCCATCTCACGATAAACCCAATCAAATTGATCGATCCACATTTGCCCTATATCGTGCGGGCTTACAAAACCAAAGCTATTGGGGGATTTTTTGATAAACATCATCGGCGGTAAATCGTCCAAATACCAGTTCGCAGGGATTTCCACTAAATCTGTCTCAACCCCACGGATTAAAGGCTTCATCCAATCCTTAGCCTCCAAACTATAATCAATCTTGCTCCAACTATCCCCCACGCGCACGAAATAGGGTGTGAAATCATTGTGCATGAGCGAGTGGTCGTATTTGAAGCCGTGTTTTAAAAGCAATTCATTAGTGATATTAGAAAACTCCCACCACGGCGCCACATAGCCTGTGGGGGCTTTGCCGGTGAGATCTTTAATCAATTCAACGCTTTTTAACAAAACGTCTTCTTCTTGCTTGGCCGTCATAGCGATAGGGTTTTCATGCGAATACCCATGCGCGCCCACTTCATGCCCTGCATCCACGATCATTTTCATTTGTTCAGGAAAAGTTTCAATAGAATGCCCCGGTGCGAACCAAGTCGCAGGGAGATGGTATTTTTTAAACAATTTCAAAAGCCGTGGGATCCCCACTTCACCCGCAAAAAGCCCGCGCGAAATATCATCAGGCGAATCCTCCCCACCATAGCTCCCTAACCAACCAGCCACCGCATCAATATCCACGCCATAAGCCACTAAAATTTCTTTTGCCATAATCGCTCCTTTTTAAGTGAGTTTTCCAAACCCCTTTTTGGTGAGTTTGGTGTCAAAATCTTGTAAATAAGGGATTTTTTGGCGTTGTAGTGCCACTTCGTTCAAATCCATTTCAGCGATAATGACCTCATTGAGTTTAGTGGCTTGTGCGATGATTTTCCCATTGGGCGCAATGATTCTTGAATCGCCGGCAAACTCTAGCGTTTGTTTTAATTGAGCGTTAGTTTCTTCCCCACTATGATTGCACGCACACACAAAACAGCCATTTTCTAACGCTCTAGCCCTGCTCAATAAATCCCAATTATAAGCCCTAGCTTTGCCAAATGCACTAGGATAGATTAAAACCTCTGCTCCTTGTAACGCTAACAGATTCGCACCCACGCCAAAGCCGATTTCATAGCAAATTTGCAAACCCACTTTCGCGCTAAAATCCCCAAAATCCAGCGTAAAAACCTCGTATTTTTTACCCCTTTTGAAGCGCGATTTTTCATCGCCCCACAAATAAATCTTGCGGTGTTTTCCAACGATTTTTCCTTTTGGTGAAATGATATAAGCACTGTCGTAGAGTTTTTGATTGGTTTTTTCAATGCTGCATGCCACTAGATGCACTTTATTAGATTTTGCAAAATCGCTTAACGCGCTCAACGACTCGCTTTTTAGCGTTTCCTCGCCACGCTCTATCGCTTTAAAATCCAACCCAAAATCCGCATCCTTATCATTCACACAATAACCGCTATCAAACAATTCCGGTAAAACAATGAGATTCGCACCTTTGTTGTGGGCTTCTTTGGCTAGGTTGAGCGCTAATTGCAGGTTTTCATTTAAGGCGTAGGGTTTGGATTGCATTTGAATCACGGCGGTTTTTAGGATTCTTTTAGCGGGATTTTTTGTTTTCAAGATCCACTCCCATTTTTGTTTTTATTGTATAGGATTAAAAATTAAAAGAGGGTTAAAGGGGTTAAAATCCGCATGCATTTGTGTCAAAACTTACCATTATTGTTTAAGAATCGTAATAACGCGCTAGAGAGTGAGCTCACAAACACGCCAATAAGAAACGACAATCCGTTAAAAAGATGCAAGAATAAAAGCGTTCCTAAAATGCCTAATAAAACCCCATACCCCCCTAAACGCCACACATTGAAAGACATTTCCAAGCCCAGGGCGAATTTTTGGAATTTTTGCTTTTCGTCTTTTTCTCCATTTTGTTTCCTTAAATCCAAACGCTTTTTAACGCCGTAATACGAAGACAACGCCACGATAAAAAACCCTAAAAACCCCCCTTCAAAATTCAAAACCCCTTGAAACGCTTGGAAAAAATAAACGGTAATCGCACTAACTATATTGATAAAAAGTAAAATAAGCAAGCATTGGATTTGGCACATGGGATTTGATTGGATTTATTTTGTTTTATTTTGTGTGTATTTAGGGTCTTTGGCTAGTTCTTCATAGTCTTTTTGCATGTTTTTATAAGCCTTATAGACATTGAGAAAGCTCGCTAACACGCCCCAGATAACCCCAAGCCAAAAAAGCCACGAAATGTGAGTGAGCTTTTTAAGCCCATAGCCTATAGCCACGCCCATAAGGATCGCTACCACCATAGAAAGCCCCAAGCTCAAATAATTCGCCCCCTCTATGAATTTATAATACTTTGGCTTTTTCAAAAAATTCACACACCTTTTATGATTTCATCAAAACTTTCATCGGCTTTTGCGATCGTTAAATCAATCATCTCTTCAGTCATAGGCTCACAAATAAAGCCGGTTTCAAAGCTTGAACATGCCAAATACACGCCTTTAAAGAGCATTTTTTGGTGGAATTTTGCAAACATTTCCGTATCGCTTTTTAAAGCGTCATCAAAATCGCACACCGCATTTTCGTTAAAGAAAAAGCCAAACATGCTCCCTCTGTTGAGCGTCTCTAAAGCGATGTTGTAGCTTTGAGCACTCTTTTTTAAGCCTTGAGTCAAACGAACGGCTAAAGCGTTTAAGCGAGCATAAAGGGTTTTGTCTCTTTTGATTTTATAAAGTGCACTCAACCCCGCACACACCGCTAGAGGGTTACCGCTTAAAGTGCCTGCTTGATACACGCCTCCAATGGGTGAAAGCAAGTCCATAATTTCCGCACGCCCCCCAAAACACGCTAAAGGAAGCCCTGCACCTATCACCTTACCAAAGGTTACCAAATCCGGCACGACGCCATAAAATTCTTGCGAACCGCTCAAACTCGCTCTAAACCCGCTCATCACTTCATCTAAAATCAGCACCGCTTGGTATTTTTCACACAAAGCCTTTAACCCCAATAAAAACTCTTTTTGAGCCGGCACTAACCCCATATTCCCAGCAATGGGTTCAATGATGACGCAACCCACATCGCCTTTTTTAAAGCATTCTTCTGTGGAGTTCAAGTCGTTATAACGAGCCACTAGAGTGTGTTGGCTAAAATCGTTCGGCACGCCTAAAGAAGAAGGAGATCCAAAAGTAGCACACCCACTACCCGCTTTCACCAATAAAGAGTCGCTATGCCCATGGTAGCACCCTTCAAACTTGATCAAATCGTCTTTTTGGCTAAAAGCTCTAGCGAGTCGTATCGCGCTCATGGTCGCTTCCGTGCCGCTACTCACTAAACGCACCTTATCTAAGCCTTCATAACAAGAAATGATTTCCTTAGCTAAAGTGGTTTCTAACTCTGTGGGAGCGCCAAAAGAAGTGCCTTTTTTTAATGCATTAATAATATTTTCTTCAATCTCTTCATCAGCATGCCCAAAAATCAAAGGCCCCCAGCTTTGCACAAAATCTATATAATGGTTGTTATCCACATCATAAAGATACGCCCCCTTACCTTTTAAAATAAAGGGGGGAGTGCCTTTAACGCTCTTAAACGCCCTCACAGGCGAATTGACCCCCCCAGCGATCACCTGCTTGGCTTCATTAAAATCATTAATGCTGTGCAACAACTCCATGAGTTTAAATTATCCCTTAATCATGCTTTCAAATTGGATTTCCACCTGCGACCAAGTCAAGCCCTCATGAAAGCTTTCGCATCGTTTGGCCAAGCTCGCTAATTCGTTTTTCAAGCCAAAATTCAACAAATCCAAGACCCCTTTAACCACGAGCTTATCCTCAGCAATCGTGTATTGCATAGGCACTTTCACTAGCTTTTCATTCATCCTCACATAAGCTGTAAGAGAACCTTCATGATCGCCTTCTATCACATTTCTAAAGGTTACTTTGATGTTAGTGTTTTTAAAAAGAGCGAAAAAAGCTTCTTTAACATTTTTGTTTTTAGTGTCATCGCCTAAATTGACTTTCAAGCTATCCATGCTCGCGCTCGCTCCCTCTAAAAGGGTTTTCAAACTATCTTGAGATTTACCCAGTTTATAAGTGATGCTTTCAAAACTCCCATTTACTGGTGTTTTAGCCTTAGTTTTAAAGGCCGTCCATGTTAGCTTAGCCGAAGATAAATCCAAATTCACCGCTTGCAAAAACCCTGCTAGTAAAACCGATACCAAAACCATTTTTTTCATTCATTATCCTTTAATGTGGTCTTATCAATAACGCTTATTATTTTAGTGTAAACAAGCATGCTTACAACCAAAATGATTCATTTTGATAATCATTTGCACTCTAAAGACAACTCAAGAGATGCAATTGCGTTTATTTTAAACTCTTTTTGTAAATAATGCCGACTGAACCAAACATTCTCAATCATTCATAAAAAGATTAAAGTGCATGGCTATCGCTATTATCTTGAATACAAAAAAATTCATGGCGATCGGAGTTTCAGCCTAAAACCATCTTCATGCAAATCGCCTTGTTTTAAAAGCTCATCCGCGCTAGGGCTAGAATAATGCTTGGCTAAAATAATGAAATAGGCGTTGTTATGCACCCCAATAAGGTTAGGCTGGAAATAAGGGAAAGTTTCAGGGTTTAAAATCCATGTTGCAACTTTGTTATAGGCCACAGAGAGCCTTTTTCCGGCTCCACTACCCCACAAATCATACCCGTTCTCAAAAAGCAATTCGCCTGATACGCTTAACGCAAGAAGCGCGAAATTGGTATAAGCTATCCCCTTAATGCCCTTTGTAGGGCCGCCATGATAATCGCTCGTATCGCTCCTAGTGATCGCGTCAGCAATAACCCCATTCTCATCTATGGCTTTAAATATCCAATCCTGCCACCGATTAGCGCTATTGTGCAAAAGGGCATTATCGTCTAACGCTAGCGCAGAACTCACATCAAAGAGAATGCCCCACGCCCCATGGTTAGTGTTAAGAGCTGATTGAGAATACTGGCGCATCCGCTTAACGAAGTCTTCGTATTCTGGGCTAGGGAATGCCTTTTTGACAAACCAATAAGCCATGTTCATATAAGGCATGTAAAAATTGATATTGTCCTCGCTCTGATAAGTGTCTACGCTTTGAAGCTCTTTAGCCCAGGCGTTTAAAATTTCTATAGCTTTTAAGCCGTATTGCTTATTCTTACTCACCAAATAACCTAACGCTAAGTCATAGGACATGATAGCGGATTTTTTAAAACTCTTTGTGCATTTATCAGGCTCTCTAACCCCAGTAGAAGCGTAGTGTTTCGATGCGTTAAGTTGCGTGCATGGCTGTATTGTTTGGGAGAGCTTTTTATCAAGATGGAGTTTTTGGGGCAAATCTCTAGATTTAAAATCCCTAAAAAAGTAATCTTGCTCGGCGTAAGCTTGAACGCAAACGCAAACACCCATGAGTGATAAAAACAAAACAAATCTTTTCATTTCTCGCCTTTATTTGAATGGATTGGTTTAAAAATAGCGTTTTAAGGTAACGCTTTTAACAACACAAATTTAAGCGCATGCGTATTAAAAGTGCTAACCGCTGAAAGGGGTAAGACAAAGAGCGCGGATTTTTCATTAGGGTTATTTTCAAAATCATTGGTTAAATTGGGGTGTAAAAACCCCAAATACGGCTCTAAATCAAACGCCTCTAATTTTTGCGCTTCTAAATTTAAAAAGGCGCAAAAATCCTTAGTCATCTTATCAATGTTTTCTACAACATCGCATTTATTGAGCAACACCCCAAAAGGCTTATTGGCTAAAGCGGGTGAAAATTTTTCCAACTCCAATCTCAAGCGTTTGTATTGCTCTTTAATGCCCAAATCCAGCCTAGAAGCGTCTAAAACAAAGGCTAGAACTTTGGTGCGTTCAATATGCTTTAAAAAGCTAATCCCTAAGCCTTTTCCTTGACTAGCCCCTTCAATAATGCCAGGAATATCCGCCATTAGAAATCCGCTTTTTTCATCCACGCTCACAACCCCTAAATTAGGCACTAGAGTCGTAAATTCATAGTTAGCGATTTTAGGCTTAGCGTTAGAGATGGTGGAAATGAGCGTGGATTTACCCGCATTAGGGAAGCCCACTAACCCTATATCAGCGATGAGCTTTAATTCCAAACGCACGCATTTTTCAACCCCCTCTAAGCCTTTTTGCGCGTAAGTGGGTTGCTGTTTAGTCGCGCTTTTAAAATGCGCATTCCCTAACCCCCCCTTGCCTCCTTTTAAGGCTAACACCCTTTCTTTAGGCGTGATCAAATCAAGCCACAACTCATCACCTATAAAAACTTGCGTTCCTGGCGGCACAATAATGATCTTGTCTTCGCCCTTTTTGCCCGCACAATTTCGTGTGCCTCCTGGAGCCCCGTTTTTAGCCTTATGGTGTTTAGTGCCTCTAAAACTCGCTAAAGTGTCGGTATTGTTATCCACTTCAAAATACACATCGCCTCCATCGCCTCCATCGCCCCCATCAGGGCCTCCTTTGATGACAAACTTTTCTCGCCTAAAACTCACCATTCCAGGCCCCCCCTTACCCGAAGCGATGATGATTTCCACGCTATCTATAAACACAGCTTAATACCCTTTCTTCTATTCAGCAAATCTTTGCATGGATTTTTCCAAATGCGGCACCGCATTGAGTAATTTCTGCGTATAGGGGTGCTTTGGAGCGCTTATCACGCTATCCACATCCCCGGTTTCTACGATTTGCCCTTGATTCATCACGATGATTTTATCGCTAATATGCTCCACCACCCCTAAATCATGGCTGATAAAAATATAAGTCAGCCCCATTTCTTTTTGCAAATCCAAGAGCAAATTCAACACTTGCGCTTGAATGGACACGTCTAGCGCAGACACAGGCTCATCGCAAATCACCACGCTAGGGTGCAAAATGAGCGCCCTAGCAATGCCGATTCGTTGCCTTTGACCGCCTGAAAATTGGTGAGGGTAACGATCGATCCATTCTAATTTCAAGCCTACTTTTTGCATGATCTCTAGCACTTTGGCTTTGATTTCTTTTTTTGAAAAGTGAGAATTTAACAGCAAGGGTTCAGCGATAATCTCGCCCACTTTCCAGCGAGGGTTCAGGCTAGAATAAGGATCTTGAAAAATCATTTGCACCTTTTTGCGGTAATCAAACCAATCCTGTTTGCTAAAATGCAAATGGCGCTTGCCATTGAAATAAATCGCCCCGCTATCTTGCCTTTCAATCCCGGCTAAAATTTTGGCTGTCGTGCTTTTCCCGCAACCGCTCTCCCCCACGATGCTTAAAACTTCATTTTGCTCCACTTCAAAACTGATCCCATTGAGCGCATGGATCACTCTTTTAGGCTTGAATAACCCCCTGTCTATCGCATAGGATTTTTTCAATTCTTTAATTTCTAAGAGCTTCATCGTAACTCCTTTGGAAAACTCAAATAATCTATATTTTCATCCACGGTTTCTAAGCGTTTTTTGCGGTATTCTTTGCCCGGTTTAGGGATCGCGCTTAAAAGAGCTTTCGTATAAGGGTGTCTTGGATCAGCAAAAAGCTCTTTTGCGCTCGCTTGCTCCACCACATGCCCTTTATACATCACCACCACTTCATCAGCGATTTGCGCCACCACGCCTAAATCATGGGTGATAAACAAAATAGAAGTGCCTTTTTTTTGTTGCAATTCTTTCATCAATTCTAAAATCTGCGCTTGAATGGTTACATCTAACGCTGTCGTAGGCTCATCAGCGATCAAGATTTCAGGCTCACACACCATAGCCATAGCGATCATCACTCTTTGGCGCTGCCCTCCGCTGAGATTGAAAGGGTATTCGTGGTATTTATCCCCTGCATGGGGGATGCCCACGCGCTCTAATTCATAGACCACCCTTTCTAAGCGTTCTTTTTTGTTAAGGTTAGGGTGGTGGATTTTCAACACTTCATTGATTTGAAACCCCACCGTGTAGGAAGGGTTCAAGCTTGTCATAGGCTCTTGAAAGATCATGCCAATTTTTTTACCCCTGATTTCTTTTTGCATCTGCTTTTCTTTGAGCTGCAACAAATCCTGCCCTAAAAATTGAATGCTCCCTCCCACAATTTGACCCGGTTTTTCAATAAGCCCTAAAATAGAGAGCGAAGTGATGCTTTTCCCGCTCCCGCTCTCCCCTACAATGCAAAGCGTTTGAGACTTTTTCAAGCCAAAACTCACGCCATCTACTGCTTTATTCACGCCTTTATCGGTGAAAAAATAAGTTTTTAAATCTTTAACTTCTAAAATCATGCAAGCTCCTTTTAAGAGGCCCGTTTAGGATCTAAAGCGTCCATGATGCCATCGCCTACCAGATTAAAACTCATGACCGTTAAAAAAATCATCACCCCAGGGAAAACAAGCATCCAAGGAGCGGTAGCGATGTATTGCATGGAGTTCATCAGCATCGCTCCCCATTCAGGTTTGGGAGGTTGGGCCCCAAGACCTAAGAAGCTCAGCGCAGCCGCTTCTAAAACCGTGGAAGCAAAACCCATTGTCGTTTGCACGATTAAAGGGATGATGCAATTAGGGAAAATCACCTTGCACATCAAACGAAGATGCGAAGAGCCATTGATTTTAGAAGCGATCACGTATTCTTTTTCTTTTTCGCCCAGCACGGAACTGCGCACCAATCTTGCGAACCCAGGAATCCCCACAAACCCAATAGCGAGCATGGCGTTAGTGAGTGAAGGCCCTAACACAGCGACCACAATCACGATCAATAAAATAGAGGGCAAAGCGAACATGATGTCCATGATACGCATGATAATCGCATCTGTTTTCCCTCCAAAATACCCCGCTATCAGCCCTAGTATCGTGCCAAAAAAGACCGCAATCCCCATAGACACAATCCCTATGGTTAAAGAAATCCTGGCCCCATAGATCAAGCGGCTCAAAATATCGCGCCCCAAATCATCGGTGCCTAAAAGGTATTTAGCATTCCCCCCATGCTCCCATATAGGCTTTAAAAGGCGATCTTGCGCGTTTTGCACATAAGGATCATGCGGGGCTAAAAGGGGCGCAAAAATCGCGCAAATTACCAATAAAAGCACAATCCATGCCCCAACGACCGCCGCCTTATTTTTTTTGAATTGTTGGATAAACTCTCTAAAAGACTCCATTATGACAACCTTATTCTGGGATCAATAAAAGCGTATAAAATATCCACTAAGAGATTAGCCCCAATATACATCATGGCGATGATCAAAGACATGGACTGGATAATCGGGAAATCGCGCTGGTTAAGCGCATTAACGATCCACTTACCAATCCCAGGCCATGAGAAAACCGTTTCAGTTATCATGCTCCCCCCTAAAAGCCCGGCCAGCATCAAGCCTGCGATAGTCGTTACAGGGATTAAAGCGTTACGCAAAGTGTGCACAAAAATCACCCTAAAGGAGCTGCACCCCTTAGCTTTAGCGGTGCGCACGTAATCTTCTTTAGACACTTCTGCCATGCTCGCGCGAGTCATTCTGGCAATAACAGCGGTAGAAACCGTGGCTAACACAATGCTAGGCAAAATCAAGTGCTTGATCGTATCCACAAACGCCCCATAATCTCCTGCGATCAGGCTGTCTATCAAATAAAGACCTGTGGGGCCATCTAAATAATACACATCGCTCAAACGCCCAAAAACAGGCAACCACCCTAATTGCACGCTAAAAATATAAATCAGCATGAGCCCTAGCCAAAACACGGGCATAGAAATCCCGGCTAAAGCGAAAGTCATGCTAGAATAATCAAACATGCTATAGCGTTTGATCGCAGCTAACACGCCAACGCTAATACCCAAAACAAGAGCCATAAACAAAGCGATCAAAGCTAATTCCACCGTAGCTGGGAAGCGTTGCCAAAACTCATGCATCACAGGCTCACCGGTCATGATAGAAGCGCCAAAATTGCCATGCAACACATTATTGATAAAGAAAAAATACTGCTCTATCAAGGGCTTATTCAAGCCAAATTGCTCCCTTAAAGCGTCAATAGCGGCTTGATTGGCCTTTTCGCCTAAAATCACTAACGCCGGATCTCCTGGCACTAAATGCACCATCATAAACACGATAATGCTCACTCCAAACAGCGTGGGGATCGCCCACAAAATACGCTTAATGATAAAACTCAGCATGCAACCCCTTTTATTTTTCTAAATACACTTTAAAGAAGCGATTCACGCTCACTCCGGTCGTTTTATAGCCTTTGACTTTAGACAAGTGCGGCACCACTGAATAAGGGTAGGCTAAAGGCACATAGGGCGCATCTTTATGGATAATTTCTTGAGCCTTTAAATAAAGGGCTTCCCTCTCTTTTTGATCCGAAACCCGTTTAGCCTTTATGAGCAGATCGGAAAAGGCGTCGCTCTTATAAAAGGAACCATTTTGAGTGGGTATAGCTGAGGCGGCTTGCTTGCTCCATAAGGTGTATAAGAAATTATCCGGATCCGCAATGTCTGCCATCCAGCCTGCAAACGCCATTTCATGCTCTCCTAAGCCCGTTCTTTTCAAATAAGCCCCCCATTCATACACTTCAATTTTCACATCAACGCCAATTTTAGCCAGGCTCGCTTGTATGAACACCGCTCCTTTTGGGTTACGAGTGGAAGTGGTAAAGATCGTGGTTTTAAAGCCGTTAGGATAACCCGCTTCTTTCAGTAACTCTTTAGCCTTTTTCAAATCGTATTCATAGGGTTTGATGTTGTAGTTATAACCCCATATGGTGGGCGGGAAAGGATTGACCATTTTTTGGGCAAAGCCTTCATAAATCACCTTAATGTAATCATCCACATTAATCGCATGATTGATGGCCAAGCGCACCAAAGGGTTGTTAAAATACTTTTTTTGCGTGTTTAATGAAAGCCAATTAGCGATCAGCCCGGGGCTTTTATCCACCACGATATTAGGAAGTTTTTCTAACTGCTCCACTTCATTGAGGTTAGGCCCGGTCATGAGCATGATTTCGCCAGTTCTTAACGCCAAGGCGCGAGTGGAAGAATTAGGAATGGTGCGCACCACCACTTTGTCTAAATAAGCTTTAGGCCCCCAATAATCTTGATTTTTTAAAAGAATGATTTTTTCATCTTTATTCCACAAAAAGAATTTGAAAGGCCCTGTCCCAACAGGCTTTTTAGCCAACTCGTCTTTTTTATTATTTTGAGCCAAATAATCAGCGTAATCCTTACTCAAAATGCTCAAAAAATCCATGCCTAAATTCGCTAAAAACGGGGCTTCTGGCCCATTAAGCGTGAATTTGATCGTGTAATCATCTAAAGCTTCAATGCTCTTAATAATATGAGACATGCCCATGCCTTCCCAATACTTATAGCTTTTAGCCCCTGGGCTGTAGTATCGTTTAGCCTTATCCATTTGGCGCTCAAACGAAAACAGCACGTCTTTAGCGCTAAACTCTACTTTTTTATTCCAATACTTCGTCTGGTGGAAATAAACCCCTTTGCGTAAATGAAAAGTATATACAAGACCATCTGGGGATATGTCCCAGCTTGTCGCTAAGGCTGGTTCAATTTCTGTGGTGCCGTATTTGAATTGCACGAGCGTGTCATAAATATTGCCCGTTGCCACATAGCTTTCGCCATCAGTTACTAAGGCCGGATCCATGCTTGAGCCATCAGCGCCTCTAGCAAAAACCAAAACGCCTCCAAAACGCTTTTGCTCTTCAACAGAAACATTGGACGGATTAAGAGTGGTGTTTTCTGAAGCTTTTAAAAAAAACCCAAACAATAAAAGAAAAAAAAACAAACCCTTAACAAAAACATTATTCATAAGCCAATCTCCACAACAAATTCTATAAAGGATAGAGATCTAAATTATAAATATTTTATTGCGTTTATAGGCTTTTAACGAACACCCAAAGGTTTAATTGACCTTTAAAGGTTACCCTATTCCCCAAAATTTTGACTAACCACAGAAACTTTTTTGCGGTTTCTGTCTTTATGCTCAAACTTCACAACGCCATCTGTAAGTGCGTATAAGGTATGGTCTTTCCCCATGCCTACATTATTACCGGGGTGCATTTTAGTGCCTCTTTGGCGCACAATAATATTCCCTGCTCTCACAAACTCTGAGCCAAATTTTTTCACGCCTAAGCGTCTTCCTGCAGAATCTCTGTTATTCTGCGTGCTCCCTTGACCTTTCTTGTGTGCCATTGTTTAATACTCCTTTATGCTACAATTTTAGTGATTCTCACACGAGTGAAATCTCTTCTAAAACCACGCTTGGTTTTACTGTCTTTTCGGCGGCGTTTTTTGAAAGTGATGACTTTCTTAGCGCGCCCTTCATTGATCACTTCCGCTTCAATTTTAGCCCCATTCACAAAGGGTTTCCCAAAAGAAAGCTTGCCCTCTTTGGATACGGCTAACACTTCCACTAATTCCACTAAAGCCTTAGGCTCTTTATCCATTTTATCCAGTAAAACAATATCGCCTTCAACGACTTTATATTGCTTACCGCCATGCTTGAATATTGCGTATGACATTTCTATTCCTTAAAAATTGAACGCTCTTTTTAAAATAAACGCTTATTATAGTGAGTATTTGCTAAAATTTAACTTTAAATTGAGGTTAAATCCACATTAAAAGAATTTTTTTACTCAAAAACCCCCCATTTACCCCGCCATTATTAACCCGCATTGCCCCACTCAAACCACTCACAATTGCTATTAACTTGTTTTGGAATACTTTTAGCTTGTTTGTTAAAAAACCAATAAGGATTTGATCATGCGCGTTACCTTTGGCTCAAAATACAACCAAATGAATAATTATCAAAACGCTTTACAAAATAAAATCAACGACGCTAACACGCAGATCGCTTCAGGGCTAAAAATCCGTTATGGTTATCAAAACAGCGACATTAACAACCAGAATTTAAAATTCCAATACGAAGAAAACACCTTAGATCAAGGCATTGATGTGGCGCAAAACGCTTACACTTCAACGCTCAATACCGACAAGGCCTTGCAAGAATTTTCTAAAACGATGGAGGCGTTTAAAACCAAGCTCATCCAATCCGCTAACGATGTGCATTCAGAAACTTCTCGCGCCGCTATCGCTAACGATTTAGAACGCTTAAAAGAGCATATGATGAATGTTGCTAACACCTCCATAGGGGGGGAATTTTTATTTGGGGGCAGTAAGGTGGATAGACCTCCCATTGATAGTAATGGGAAATACCATGGCAATGGCGAAGATTTAAACGCGCTTATTAGCTCTGATAACCTTGTGCCTTATAATATCAGCGGGCAAGATTTGTTTTTAGGCGCGGATAAAGACAAACACAAACTCATTACCACCAACATTAAATTATTCAATCAAAACAAGCTCCACCCTGATGTGATGGACGCTTTAGAGCATTCTTCATTGCCTGAGGAAGTTTTTATTAAACCCAGCGATACCTTGCGAGAACTCATCGGCGATAACGATAAAGACCCCACCAATGACCCTAAAGAATTTTTTTATTTGCAAGGCGTTAGGCCTGATGGCTCTAGTTTTAAAGAAAAATTCGCGCTCTCTAAAGCCTATCAAAACAAAGAGAGCGCGACTAAAGTGAGCGATTTGTTGGATAAAATCGGTCATGCTTACGGGAACACTTCGCAAAATAAGGTCGTGGATGTGAGTTTGAACAATTGGGGGCAAATTGAGATCAAAAACCTAACGCCTGGCAGTGAAAATTTGGATTTTCATTTGATTTCTAGCGATGGGGATTTTGATGATTTAGACGCCTTACGATCTAGTGGTAAAAGGGTTACTGAATACGTCAAAAGTGCGTTTGTAACGGATAGGAGTTTGAGCCAAGTTAAAGCGGTGCCTAACATGTATAATCCCAAGGTGCTTGAAATCCCTAGCGTGTTTGTAACTAAAGACAATGTTTTAGCCAACAAAAACACTAAATTGAGCGAGATTTTTGGCGATAGCGTGGAAACTTTAAAAATCAGTGCTAGCCGTTTGGACGATACAGGTGCTATTAAAATCCCAAACCTCCCTGTTTATTTGGATATTCCCATTCTTTTAGACATGAAAAACTCTACGATTAAAGATTTGAAAGACGCGATTAAAGAACGCTTCAATAATGAAGTGGATGTGGAAATTGCAACGAACGGGCGTTTGAGGATCATTGATAATTCTTCTAAAGAATCGCCTATTTCTTTGGCTTTAAGCACCCTAGATCAAAAAGGGCTAGAAGTGGCCGGTATCCCCACTAATAACGCGAGCGAATACCAAAAAACCTATTTCAATAAAGAAGGGGCCAAATTAGAAAGCAATGTCGCTCAGATCGCTCAAAATGGCGCGGCTAATGGCTCTACTAAACTGAGTGAAGTCTCTAAAGGGAGTTTAGAAAATAGCGTTTTTAACATGAAATTAAACGATGTGAATGGCTTATTTTTGGAAGCGCAAATAAACTTGGATAATAATGGGGCTTTTTTGAGTTTGCCTAATGGCGTTAAAATCCCGCTTTATGACCCCACAACCGCTGATATTCAAGCGTCTAAACCCAATGAAGTAACTTATAGGCAGCTCATGGATGCGATGAGTATTGCGCTCAATTACAGCAATACTGATCCTGCAATCTACCAACAAATCAGCGATAACCCTACTTCAAAAGAAAGCAAGGAGCGATTCATTGAATTATTAAAACAAGCTAAAGACAACCTTTCTGTTAATTTGAATGAAGAGGGAAAAGTCATTATCCAAGACAACATGCATTCCAACACCAAAATGCAGTTCATGCTTTTTGATAAAGACGCGAATGATTTTTCTCAAAACGCCTTGCACAGCGACAAACCAAGCCTTAAATTAAACGCTAATAACGCTCTCATCATTGACAAGCCAAGCGTGAATTTTTTTGATCAATTAGAAAATATCATCACTTCGGTAAGAAAAGGGATTTATCGCCCGGACGCTTTAGGGGATACTTATTCTAGCGACATGCGTAATTTAGGCATTCAAAACGGCATCACCCTTATCGATCACTTGAGCGATCACATAGAAAAAATGATCGCTAAAAACGGCGCTCATGGTAAGGCGTTTGAAAACATTATCAGGCGTAATGAAGTTTTAAAAACGCAAGTTCAAAGCATTCGTGGGGAAACGACCGGCACGGATATGGCAGAAACTTACAATAAATTTTCCAATCTCACTAACAACTATAACGCCGTTTTGGCCTCCACGAACAAAATCAATAATTTGTCTTTAACGAAATATTTGTAATCTTTTGGTGGTTTTTAAGCGTTCTAAAAAGAAGGATTAAAATCGCTTTTAGCTTCTGTGAAGCCCCCCTCCTTTTGCCCCTTATTTCGTGGGCAAATCGCCTACAGGACAAGCGGCCACGCCCACGCTTGGGCGAGTGAATTTTTCTACATTTTCTTGAGCTTTTTTGGGGTCATTAACCCAAGTTTTATAGAACTCAAAAGGGCATTCCGCCACACCCTTATCCCCATCGCCACTAGCAAAAACCCCACTATAGCCTCTGTGTAAGAGTTTGAAGAGTTGGTTTTGGCTTTGGTCGTATTTTCTCGCATCACGGATTTGTTGCACAGAAAGTTGAGCGTATTGAAGACCATTTTCTTCTTCCCCACATTCGCCCAGAGTATGCCCGTCAAAACCAATAATGCTAGAATGCCCGAAATAGGAATACACCCCATCAAAGCCGGTCGCATTCGCTACCGCTACATAACATTGATTAGCCCACGCCATGGCTTTCACTATCGCAATTTGTTGCTCCTTAGCCGGATACATGTAGCCTTGACAGCGCACAATGAGTTCCGCCCCACGCATTGCGCAATCGCGCCAAATTTCGGGGTAGTTCCCATCATCGCAAATAATCAAAGAAACTTTCAAGCCCTTAGGCCCATCAACCACATAAGTTTTATCCCCAGGATACCAGCATTCAATAGGGCACCAAGGCAAGATTTTGCGGTATTTTTGCACGATCTCACCCTTATCATTGACAAGAATCAAAGTGTTATAAGGATTCTTTTTAGCTTGCTCATGTTTTTCCCCTGTCAAAGAGAACACTCCCCAAACCTTGTTTTTCTTACAAGCCTCAGCAAGGATCGCGGTTTCTTCTCCAGGAACGCTCGCAGCGGTGTCAAACATCTCTTGTCTGTCATACATAATCCCATGCGTGCTGTATTCGGGGAAAATAATCAGATCCAACCCAGGCAAACCCTGTTTGACCCCACCAATCACCTTAGCGATATTGCGACAATTTTCCAACACTTGTTCTTTAGTGTGGAGTCTAGGCATCTTATAATTAACTACCGCTACGCCCACAGTATCGGGGCTGCTACTAATATCTCCATGTCTCATGTTATGTTCCTTATTTTTTTTGATGAGAGTTCCCAAAAACCCTCTATTGGATTTATAAAATACTTGTGTAAACGGATTTATAACGAATATGAAAACTTTAATCATTATGATTATTATGGGCGAGTTTTAACTTTTTTGCTCTATTTAATAACCTATTTTTAAAAAATGAGGTTTTAGGCACTTCTATTTTTATGGTTATTTTATTTTCACTTCCACTAAGCCATATAAAGCATTGATGCAATAAATTTTGTCCGCTCTTTGCAAATCGTGTAATTTTAAGCTAGCATGCTCAACAAGACCCTTTTTTAACAATCCCATAACACCCGTCCCGTTTAACGCGCCCGCGCTAAAATAAGGGGTTAAAAGCTTGTTATGGATTTCTAAAATAAGATTGCTCCTAGCGCCCTCAGTGAGTTCTAAATCCTGGTTATAAAAGATTTCATCAAAAATAATGCCTTTTTTAATGAGCTCTCGAGCCTTTTGATAAAAAGGGGCGTAAGTCGTCTTATGGTATAAAAAATCATTGTGTTTGTCAATAGGGGCTTCACTCAAACGGATTTCCAGGCTTTTTAAAGGCTCTAAGGTTTTATATTCTTTAATGAGCTTGCCCTTTTTGTTGAGTAAAACCCTTAAAACCCCTTCTTTTTCCAATTCAAAATCTAAAAGATTGTCATCGTATTTAAAGTTAAAGTATTGGGCGCTATGCATTAAGCGTTCTTTATGGGCGTTTTTATTGTTAATCTCTAATTTTTGATCCCTTTTGATAATTTTCATCGTCTCTATAATCTCAAATTCTATTTTGGGCACCACAAAAAAGGATTTTAAAAAGCTCTCTTCATATTCTTTTAGCGCTTTACTTTGATAAGTTACCCCACTCCCTACCCCCAAATGCAAAAAATCTTCATGCGTTCTTTTTTCTAAAGTGCGGATAGGCACGCTAAAAAGGGCTTTTTTTCCTTCAACCATGCCTATCGCCCCGCAATACACCCCCCTAGGGCGTTTTTCTAAATCTTCAATGATTTGCATGGTTTTGATTTTAGGGCATCCGGTCACAGAGCCGCAAGGGAACAACGCCTTAAAAACCTCAAACAAGCTTGTTTTTAGGGGCAATTGAGCTTCAATCTCGCTTATCATTTGATACACGCTCGGCAAGCTGATGATTTCAAACAATTGATTGACTTTCACGCTATTTTTTAAGGCCAAGCGGCTCAAATCGTTACGCAATAAATCCACAATCATCACATTTTCGCTTCTGTTTTTGTCATCATTTTGCAAAAACAATCGGTTTTTTTCATCTATCAAGGGGTTATTTGAGCGAGCGATCGTGCCTTTCATGGGTTTTGTAATAATCTTAATCGCTGTGTCTAAAAACTCTAATTCAAAAAACAATTCCGGCGAAAAGCTTAAAATACTCCCAAACTCATTTTCTATCAAAGCCTTAAAAGGCGTGTTTTGGTTGTGTACCACTTCCTTAAAAACGCGCTTTGGTTTGGCTTTAGTGTCTAAAAATAAATCCATTGTGAGATTCACTTGATAGGTATCGCCGTTTTTGAGATGTTCTTTAACGGCTTTAAACTGCTTGAAATAAGTTTCTTGATCTAAAGAGCTGTGGATTTTAGGGTAAAACGCATGCTCTTTTAAAGGCTCTAAAGAATATTTTTTTCTTTCTAAAAATTGTTCAAAATACAAAAAAGGGGTTTGGCTTTGAAAAATTTCATCTAAAAATGCTAAGCGTGCTTCATATAAAAGATACCCCACAAAATACCCCTTCCCCCTATTTTGAGAGATGAAATCCAGGGCGTTTTTAAGCTCATTAAGATTAGTGGCAGTGAGTTTTTTAACGCTTTTTTGATATTTAAAATCCCCAAAAATCATTTAATTTCTAGCAACCGCTTCGTATTTGTCTATCAAAAACACCGGGTTATAGCTCATTTTAGACCTTCTTAAGCCCTCTAACCCTAGATCTTCTTCTCTGTTAGCGTAAGTTAGATGGCTAAATTCATTCAAAAGCAATTGCTGGTTGATGATTTGATACGCGCCTGCAATATCTGTGCGGGCTTTTTCAATGTGGATGAGCACGCTCTCTTCGTTTAAAACTTCTCCAAAACTAAACGAGACTATTTCCCCATTAACCCTAACAAGACCCCCTTTCACATCCAAGCTTTCATAATTTTCTAACACGCTTTGAATACCCTTATTTTCGTTGATTAACCCTATATCATCGGTTTGGTTTTCTAAAAACCATTCTTTGGAGGCTTCTAAAACTTCCTTTTTATTTTGAGGAGAAATTTTTTCATAAACAAAATTCGCATAATTGGTTAAAAACTGGTTCAGGTGGTTTTTTTTCTTATGGTATTTTTTCCCTTTGAGCGCGATCAATTCTTCAATAGAATAAACATAATCGCTCCTGTCTCTGTTGTAAGTGAAATCAAACACCCCTACAAAATTGTCTTTCAAATCGTCTTTTTGCTCTAAAGTCAGGGAGTGGAATCTTAAATTTTTTTCTAATTTCAAAAGCTCTTTTACGCATTCATGCGTATTCTTGCCGATAGGGTAGAAATAAAAGGGTTTTTGATTTTCATAAGTGGTTTGAATCACCAAACAATCCTTAATCACCGCCACTTGAATAAGCCTTGCGTGCTGCCATAAAAAACAATTCGTAAAACTCACATCCGATAAAACGATTTTTTGAGCGCTTAAAAATCTTGAAAACAAGTCCTTATGTGCTAGGGTAATTTTTTCAAACATAACAACTCTCTTTTATTTTTTTAACTCTTTGAGGGCGTTTTCTTGAAATTTTCTAGAAATCTTAAAAACCTCTGTATAAAAACCCGTAAGAATTTCTCCATTCAAATGTTTGAAGTCCCTTTGGCTGAGTCGTTTTAAAATTTCTCGCTCTCTTTTAGGGCAATAAATGGGGCTTTCTTGGGGGCTTTCTTGTTTGATGAGAGCGATTTTTAAAGCGATTTCTAAGCGTTTGTCTAAAAGATCGCTCAATTCATTATCCAGCGCATCAATTTCAGCCCTTAAATTTTCTAAAAGACTATCCAAACTTTTTTGCATCTAATCAAACCCCTTTTAAGCCTTCTTCTTCTAGCCGCCATAAATCTTCTAAAACCTCTCTTTTTCTTATCACTCTGATTTTGTGATCTTCTAGGGCTAATTCTAAGAGTTTGGGGCGCGAATTGTATTGACTGGCCATGCTAGAGCCATAAGCCCCAACCTTCTCAATCGCTATTTTATCGCCTGGCTCTAATTCTGGCAAATTGGCGTCTTTTAAAAAAGTGTCGCTGCTCTCGCACACAGGCCCTACCACATCGCAAGGCGAGATCTTACGACCCTTAGAGGGCGTTATAACCCTTATGGCATGCTTAGCATGATACAAACTGGGGCGTAAAAAATCATTCATGCCCGCATCCACAACCACAAAGCGCTTGTTTTGAGCCTTTTTTTCATACAAAACCTGCGTGATCAATTCCCCACTCTCAGCCACGATCGAGCGGCCCGGCTCACAAATAATGGTCAAATCCAAGCCTTGAAGCGCGTTTAAAATCCCTTGCGCGTAATCATAAAGCTTGATCGTTTCTTCATTTTCATAGCTCACGCCAATGCCTCCGCCCACATCAAAAAAACGCAAATCTATCCCTAGAGCGATCAAAGATTTAGCGATTTTAGCCACCTTTTGGCTCGCTTCTATAATCGGCTCTAAATCTAATAGCTGTGATCCGATATGAAAATGCACGCTAACAGGCTCTAAAAACGCGCTTTTTTTAGCCCAAAGAAACATTTCCAAAGCCTCTTTTTCTCCCACGCCAAACTTGTTTTCTTTCAAGCCGGTAGAAATATAAGGGTGCGTTTTAGCGTCAATGTTGGGGTTGATTCTAATGGAAATCCTGGCCTTTATCCCTAAAGATTGAGCGATTGTTTCAATCGTTTTTAATTCCATAAAACTTTCTACATTCAAAAATAAAATATTGAGTTTTAGGGCTTGTTCTATTTCAAACGCGCTCTTACCCACCCCGCTAAACACAATCCTATAAGGCTTGATCCCGGCTTTTAAAGCCCTATATATCTCGCCTATGGAAACGCAATCCGCCCCGCTCCCTAAATGGGCTAATAAAGAGAGGATACTCAAATTAGAATTCGCCTTTAAAGCGTAGCAAATCAAAGATTTACGCCCCTTAAACGCTTCTTTATAGCTTAAAAAAGCCTGTTTGATTTTGTCAAAATCATAGAGGTAAAAAGGGGTTTTGTGAGTTTGAAACAGCTCTTCATAATTAAACATGGAAAAACCTAACCATAAAATTTAAACGAAGCATTATAGCAAAAAAGCTAAAACGCCACTCGCATGCCCACATTCCCGGTTATATTAATGTCTTGGTATTGCAAGCCCATCTTAAGCCCCACCCCTGCATTCACATACATCAAACGCCACAAATGCATTTCGCCTCCTGTGATCACGCTCGCAAAAGTGTTGAAAACTTCCCCCTTGCGATACAATAAAGTGTTTCCGCCCACAAAACGCACCACATTATCGCCTTTAGATTTGATCAAAAGATCCCTACCCAATCTCGCCGTTACAAAATAATAGGAATTTTGACCAAAATATTTACGGCTCTCCAACCCCATGTTGAGCGTTAAAACCGATTCGTTAGAGGGGTTTGAATGCATGAGAAATTGTTTGTAAGCGGCATCATTCATTTTGCCTTTCATCCCGCTCAAGCCTATAAAATGATAGCTCACGCCCACTTGAGGTTTTAGCACCACGCTTTTTTGTTTGAACATGAAATCATAGCCATAATTCCCGTTCACGCTCGTTGTCCAGGTGTTGTAGTTGTAGCGTTGGTTCAACACAGAAAGCAAGGGATTAGAAGAATTGATATTAGTTGCATGGCCTCCATAAGTTTCATTCGCGCTCAAAGTGAATTCGTTTCTTTTTAAAAAAGCCCTCGCATACATCCCCACATCCACATTATTACCCAAAGAATGCATGATATTCCCATTAAAGTCGCTATAGCCATAAGCCACATAACCCCCAAGGATCACATTTTTAACTAACCTGTCATAGCCCATGTTCAAGCCATAAAGCGTGCCATTGCCCCCAGAAATAAAGCTCGCTCCTCCCACCCCTTGAACCCAAAGGTTATTTGGGTGTTTGCTAAGTTGAGAGTATTTGACAAAAACCTCTCCAGGGTTAGGATCGCTAAAACGCTTGTTTTTAAGCTCTAACAAAGAAAAATCAGACTCTCCCTCTCTAGCCCTAAAATCAGAGAGTTTTGTCAAACGGCTGGTTTGTTGGGTGTAACTCGCCAATTCTAAAAGGTTGGTAGCGTTATTTCTAAAATTAGGGTTAGAAATCAAGCTTGCGGTGTTTTGAAGATCTTTTGTTACGCCTAAGATTTCATTCAAAGAGTGGTTTTTTAAATAAATCGGCGCAAAAAGCGGGTTTTCTTTAGTGTCCATCATCAATGTTGAAAGCCACTTGATAGCGTTCCCCCCAACAGCTTCAATTTGATTGAGCGCGCTTTGCCCTTGAATGCCCGCAATGTAATCTTGTAAGGTAGGGGGGGTAAAATCCATGATCTTGTTGCCATAAGACATTTTAATCTGGTCATAAAGGACAGAAAGGCTTAAAATATGGTTTTGAGAGGCGTTGTTTGAGTTAGGCAACGCTACGCTTAATAATAACCCCTTATCTTGCAATAAAACCCGTTGGCCCAAATAAGTCAATACGCCGTTTTTTTCCTCTATGTGGTTCCCGTTGATATTGATTAAAGTATAGAGCTTCAAATACGATTGCAAGCTGTTGGGGTTGATATTGTAATCAATGTAACGGCTACTTTTTAATAAAGTGTAAGTCGTGTTATTGGCCATGCTGTTATTGATGTTTATAAAAGGCGTTTGGGTGGCGTTGAGATTGATCACACCTCCTGCTTGAATGAGTGGATTTACAGGCGTTTGAGAATTTTCTAAATTAAAATGGATCGTTCCTAAATTATTCAAAGCCCCCCCTACTTCTAACCCATAAATCCCAGTGCTTAAAGAAGCGTTTGAAGCGATTGCTAAATTTTGAAGCACCTCTATTTTTTGCGTGGCGTTGTTGTTAAACGCCCCTTGAATGTTTAAGTTATTCGTTACAAAGCTAGCGTTTTTCTCTAACACCGCTTGGTTGGAAATCGTGAGGTTGTTGGCTTGGAATTGAGCGTTATTGTAAAGATACAGGTTTTTAATGTTTGCAGAACCTTTAATCTTTGAAAAATCAACCACCCCATTAGCGTAAATATTGCCTGAAAAATTGAAATCATTCGCCGTAACCATCAAGCTCTCATCGTTATTGTTCAAAGCGATTGGCGCGTTATTTGACGCATTACTAGAAGAAGCGCCATTTACGCTTTGGGCGCTAAGCACGCAAGGGTTTGTAGCGTTAGCTGTCGTTGGATCGCTTTGTTGCGCGCAACTAGCGTTGATAAACAGATCGCCTTGAGATACGGAAACATTGTTACT
Source organism: Helicobacter pylori (assembly GCF_003637685.1). Lineage (GTDB taxonomy): Bacteria > Campylobacterota > Campylobacteria > Campylobacterales > Helicobacteraceae > Helicobacter > Helicobacter pylori_CJ. Next base: position 28,150 of record NZ_MVWW01000007.1, read on the forward strand.
ACCGGCATTAATCTTAAGGCCGTTGCTAGCGTTAAGCATGGTGATGCTAATGTTAGAAACTTGATTAGACAATAATTGAAGCGTTCCAAAATGGTTAGTGAAAGCGATACGATTGTTTCCGGCAAAAATGAGCGAATTCCCTGCGTTAAAAGAGAGAGTGCCTCCATTGGCGTTAGAGAAAGTGGAATTTTGCACAAAAACATTGCCTTGCGCGTTGAAATTAAAATCCCCTTTTTGCCACACTTGACTCAAGCCATAGGGAGCGAAAAGCCCATTTTTACCAAGATTAGGGATCAAATCCCCCAAACCTTGTTCATAAACAGGCCCTAAGCCTTTAGCCGCTAGGACTTTGTCTAAAACGCTTTTAATCTGCTGGTTTTGCAGCAAGCTTTCTAAAGAATTGAGCGTGTCTTGACCTAAAAATTCGCCAATCATTTGCTTGCCTAAAGCCACTACATCGTTTTGTAAAGCCTTGCTCGGTTTGACAATATCTTGCAACACCACGCTGATCACTTGCCCTATATCATTAGCGGAAATAAAGCCGGTGATCTGATTGAACAACCCTTTTTTACTCAATAAATCATTGATGGACATGCTCCCTATAAGCTTTTCAGGGTTTTGCAAATCAATACCCCCTAGTCCGGCTAATCCCCCCACTAGCCCGGTCCAAAAGCCTAATTTTTGTCTGATCAAATCCTTAATCGCCGTGTTCAAACCGCTATCGTTCATGAGGTTATCAAAGTTATTCTGCCCCAAAAGTTGGCTTAGGGTTTGATTTTTTTGTTCAGGCGTTAAATACCCCCCAATCACACTACCACTCCCTAGCGTATTTACTATCAAATTCCCTAATCCCCCAGCTTTATTAATGGATTGCACCGCCACTTCGCCCAAAATATTAGCGAGCCCGGCTTGATTGAAAACCTTATTGATGCCATCTTGGCCTAGCATGCTAAAAATCCCATCGGTTTGCGAGCTTACGATATTAGCCTGGTTGAGAATGAGCGAAGTTTGGCTGTTAAAAGTTATGCTAGCGCTCCCCCCAGTCCCCCATGCGTTCCCACTCCCTAAAGTGCCGGTAAGATAAATTTCTTTAGCGTTAAAAGTCGTGTCAATATAGCCCAAATCAGCCGAGCTGGACTCCAAAAGCTGCCCTAAATAAGTGCCTCTAAATTTTTGGCACACAATGTCGGTGTAATCACAAGGTGTTTGATAGCCCAAGCCCCCAAAAACTAACGCGCTATTGGTGTCTGTTTGCCCTATTTTAGTCGCTCCTATAATCAAAGCGCCGTTATTGAAATTTTGCACCACCGAATTGTTTGCGTTATCAATAAACTCGTTAATGTTTTTCCAATCGCTAGGCGTGATGAGTTTGGTAAGCTGGTTTAATGCATCGCCTTTTAAATCGTTCAAACTTGAAAGCGAAAAATCATTCCCTAATATCTTTTTGATTTCAGGGTAGAGTTTGAGAGCCATTTGCCCTAACGCTTTGATATTACTGAAATTATAGCCCTTGTTATAGACGTGCAACGCGCTGATAGGGTTGCCTTGCGCGTTATAGGTTTGCGAAGTGACAGAAGACTCAGAGCTTAGATTGTTATTTTTCGTTGTGTTATTACTACCACTGGCTTGATAGGATTGGTTTGGGTTGTAATAGCCTTTCACGCTGCTCGTGAGATAAAACACGCCTTGTGCGTCATCGCTATAAGAATACACGCCGTTAGCGTTGTTATAAACCTTTTGGTAGTTAAAGATTTCAGAGCCAATGTTATAGAGCGTGTTTTTAATACCCGGGATTTGAGAGAGTGTAACGCTTAGTTGGTTATTTTTAAAGCTCTCGGTGATTTTTAGGGCGTTATTAAGGGGGTTAGTGAAACTATAAGTTTGGTTTTTAGCATCATAAATCCCATCATTGATACGCATGCCAAAGAAGCTGATACGCTCATACCAATTATTATTCATGTCCGCTTGAATGATGTTATACACACGATTTTTATTGTCGTTTAGATCGCTTAGTAAATCAATGTTAGCGATATTCAAGCTCCCTTGATCGCTAAAAACAAGCTGGCTGTTTTTCAAATTCAGCACGCTGTTATTGTTAGGGTTTAAGAGGTTGCCTCCTAAACTCAAGGGCGCTTTAACATCAAGGGCTTGATGGAAAGTGATGGGGCTTTGAGAAAAAGCGTTATCATAGAAATTAAACGCCGTGTTAGAGGTGATAGCGCTAGAGCCTTGAAAATCTAAAGAAGAGTTATTGCTTAAATTAAACTGCCCTCCTAAAGAGACCGATCCCTTAAACACGATAGAGGAATTATTCAAACTCGTAGTAATATTCGCTGAATTGAAATTAACCGCTCCGTTAAAATTAAGGTGAGAGCCATTACTCGCAATCAAGCTCGCATAATCGTTGATCGTGGCGTTGTTGGAAACATTAATGGCACTTTGGTTGAGGTTGAGCGAGCTGGTGTCGTTCAAATTCAAATCGCCTTGAAGTTCTAAGGTTGAATGGTTGCTCGCATTGATAGAGGCGTTTTGAGAAAGATTGATCGCATTGGCTTTAATACTGCTTGTCCCCACTGAAACGCTTAAATTGGAATTGTCAAACAACACGCTTTTAGCTTGTATTTGATACAAACCAGAGCTTAAATTAGAGCTGTTAGTGAAACTGATCGCATTAACGGCATTGAATTTAAAAACAGATTGCGTTGCCCCCACATAGCCCCTAAAAGAGCTGTTAGAAAAATCCAGATTCAAAGCGTTGAAACTAAAATTAGGGTTGCCTTTATTTTGTGCGGTATCGTCTATAAAATAGGAGTTTTGAGCCTGAATGTTCGCGCTGTTAGAAACAAAATTCATAGACGAGCTTTGCGTGCCAGCGGCGCGGTTATACAAAGTCGCGTTCGTTAAAAGAATGCCTTGAAGCCCGTTAAAATTGAGGCTCGCACCCCCACCGCTAGAAATGCGGTTCCCGCTTTCAATGCTGCCGGTGATGTAAATCTTTTGCGCTTCATAATGCCCTGTGATAAAGCCTATGCATTGCAAATTCCAGCAATGCCCGCTCGCATCATTACTCCCTGCTCCCTTATTGTCCCCAAAGCGAATGATCACATTAGATTGCGGCGCATCGCTTACGCTCGTCCATATATTTTTAGCCCCAAAAACGATCGCGCTGTTTTGCCCGGTGAACGTTTGAGAAAATTCCGCTTTAGTGAATAGAGTTTTCCCGCTCGCATAAAAATCAATGCTGTTGTCGTAATAGTAAATGGTGTTGTTTGCATTCCCTAAATTATTGTTATAGCTGTTAGGCATGTAGGTCATAAAACCGACAACATCTTTATAATATAAGTGATCCGATTTTTCCATATCCACATAATCAAACACCATGCCAACGCCCAAACGCCGGATAGAAATGCTGTTTTGTGAAAAAACCTCTTGGAAATTGTAGGTTTGGTTGTTGAAAGAATACACCACATCATAAATACCATTACCCGCGCTAGAGACGAGTTTTTCACTGCTAGCCCCATGCCCTTGGTAGTTGATGAGCTGCCACAGATTTTTACTAAAAGCGTTGTTGTATTCAATTTCTTTAGAAGAGCTTACAAGGGTGATAGGGTTGCCATTAATGATAGCTTCATCAATATTAATCACCGAATGAGCACTAAAACTAATCGTCCCATCGCCAAAAGACAAAGGAGCGTTTAAATTTTTTAAAGTGATGTTATTGAGAGTAACTTTCCCTTTCACGCTCGTGTTTGTGGGGCTATTAAACACCACATTATCAAAAGTTGCATTCCCTGCAATATTCACAGAGCCGGTATTATTAAAATTAGCGTTATTTGGAGAGCCATTACTATTAGTCCCAAAAACAGCGTTCCCGGCGATTTGCAAATTTGAATTAGCGTTAGTGAAATCCCCCACAAACGAAGTGGTTGCGTTAGAGTTATTGAAATTAAAAGAAGCGCTGTTGTTAAAGTTAGCGTTATTGAACGAAGCGTTTTTTGCGCCAATCTCAAACGAACCGCTATTGAACTGGTTGTTATTTGAAAAATTCAAGCTATCACCGCTGAATTGGTAACTCCCTCCATTAAAGTTGGTGTTTTCAAAAGTCGCTTGCCCTGCATTGAAAATGAATTTCCCGTCTTTGGCTTGGTTAGTGAAAGTGGTGCCATACACGGAAAGTTTGCCGTTAGCGTTTAGCCCACTCAAATTCTGCAAATTGTCCATGCTTTGCGTGGAAAAAGTCATAGAGCTTGAATAAATCCCGGCGTTATGTTGCGTGATAGTAGCGTTAGCGATATTGATACTATCTACCCCATTAAAGACCAGATTGGCTGCCCCACCGGTGCCTATACGATTGCCAGAACGCAGATTCGCTGTGATATACACATGATAAGCGCTATAAGTGCCATTAGTCGTGCCTGTGCATTGGTAATAGGGCCAAGGCCCGCAATGCCCATTAAGAGCGCTCCCTGAAGTGTCCCCAAAAGACACCGTGCCGCTAGAAGAAACGCTATTTCCAGTCCATGTTGCGTTATACCCAATCACCAAATTACTATTATTCGCGCTAAAGGTTTGCTTAAACGAGTTGGTGTAACTCCCCCATATTTGAACGCTCGGCAAGTAATAAGTCCCGCTCTCTGTAAAATTTTGAGATTTAGGAATATAATATTTATGATCATACCAAGGCATGTCAGCATTAATATAATTTGAAGCGGATAAGTCAAATTTGGAGCCGTTAATAACAGGGGGTGGCGTGTAAGTCCCGCTCTCTAAAGCTTGGATAATAATGGAATTAGGGCTAAAAGTTTCTTGCAGTTTGTAGATAGTATCCCCTATTTTGTAGCCCACTTGATAGACTTGCGTAGAGTTTGAAGAGGATTTAGGGGGCGAAGAGTCAGTGTTTTTAGATGTTGCAGCGCTTTCGCTCAAAAGCTGCCCGGTAACCCCATTGTAAGTGATTATCTCCCACAAACCTTGAGCGAAACTTTGCGGTTTTGAAGAGCTTTCATTCGTTTTTAAGGCGTTTGTCAAACCATTGATTGCATGGTTTAAAAGATGATTGTAAGTGATCCCACCGCTAGAGTTTAAAATCGTTACGCTCTTCTCGCTCCCTAAACTTGTGAGGTTGAAAGTCGTCCCTTGAGTGAGAGTGATTTTAGAACTCCCAAAATCAAGGGTTGATCCATTGTTCAAGTCATTCTTACCGCTTAAAGTAACGCTACCGATAACACTCATGTTGTTTGTATTAATAGAAGCGTTGAATGTCGTGTTGTTAAAACTCGCGCCCTCATTAATGGTGATTTTACCGGTATTATTGAAAGTGGCGTTATTAAAGGAAGCGTTTTGGATCGTTAGTTGGTGGTTTGAATTGTTAAAGGCTTGTTGAAAGTTCACAAAGCCCTTAAGAGTGGTAGCGTTACCACTAAAAGAGCTGTTTTCAAACAGAATTTGGGGGTGCTGAGCGCTGTTAGCTGGATTAGTTTGGTTATTAAAAGTAAAAGTCCCCCCATTAAAGGAGCTGTTTTGGAAAGTGGCTTGATTCTCAAAAGTATAGGAAGCATTACTAAACGAAGCGCCATTAAAAGAGCTTGTGCCTTTAAAATTAAAACTACCGCTATTAAAGGCGGTATTATTGGTAGCGCTAAATCCTTTATTGAAAGTGAATGCCCCCCCATTCCATTTCGCCCCGCTAAAAGTAGCGTTCTCTTCAAAAGTGAAACTGCCGCTTGCATTGCTAAAGGTCGTATTAGTAGCGTTAGTCGTCCCTTTAAAAGAATAGCTAGGCCCTGAAGTGGAGCAATTAGCCCCTACACCAACGCTAGCTAAAGAACTGCAAGTATCCCCACTTAAATAAACCGAATTAATGGTAATGGTGCTGTTAGCGTTGCCTATATTCACTTGCGAAGTTTTATACGCACTGATATTGGAATTGATAGTAACCTTATTAGCGTTCAAGTTTAAAGTGGCTATTCCCGTGTGCGTGCCCGCTCCCGATCCCACACGATTGCCCACTTCTAAAGTGCCGTTTAAATTGATTGTGCCAACCGTAAATGTTACATCATCTTTACCTTGATTATAACCTTGATACGAAGTGAAACTATTAGAACCGCTTAAATCTAAAACAACGCTATTGCCTAGATCGATCGTGAGATTGCCCCCAACATAATTGGTAAAACCGCTTAAACTATAAGTCCCCGTTTCATTCCCATTGCCCACAGAAATAGCTTGATAGTTTTGAGAAGACAAGTAGTTAGCGGCATTTCCAGCATCATAGCCTTTATGATTTGCCCCCCATACATTCCTTAAACACCCTCCAAATTCCCACCATGAGCAATACTGAATGCCCTTAACCCAATGCACATACTCACCCCCCACTTTTGGGTTTAACAAATCCCACAGATTATTATTCGCATACACCCCACTAGCAAACCCGCTGATGAGTAAAGGTGCGAGCCATAAAGGACGCTTTAAGATTGTTTTTTGATTTTGATGCAATCGTTTTATCTTTTTTGGTTTCTTTTTAAATTGTTTCATTTAAACGCTACCTTCTCATTTCCTAGATAGTAAAACCTCCTCTTTAATCAAACCACACTTTTTCCAAACAAACGCCAAAAAAACAAAGCACACACCAGCACAAACAATTCCTTAAACAGCCATTCGCTTTGAGTGTGCAAGCGGGCAAATTCAGTGCTTTGAAGCGCAACTTCGCCTATTTTTTGAGCGTTTAAAATATAAGGCGTGTAATAAAAAACAAAGAGCAAGCACAACGCCCCTATCGCCACACCAAGGATCAAATACACTAACGATCTTTTATAATAAATAAACGAAACGATTTCATACAGCAACACCACAAAACCGATCGCGCCTAAAACATAATTGAAACGCACAAAGATTTGCGCCATGAGTTTCCCGCTCTCAAAGGGAGTCAGATTCAATTCAGGCAAAATGCTTGAAGCTTTGAAAACAATGGGCGCAACTATCGCTCCTAAAATAATCAAAGAGCCGCCCAAAATACCTAAAATAAGCAAATACACCCCTAAACTAATTTTTTTCATCTTCCACCTTTTTTAAGATTTTTGCAACAAATGGTTACAATCCTTAAACTGCCACACTTGAACTAAGGGCATAAAAAATTCTAAAAGGGCTTGAATGTCAGTGATTTTATCTTTTAAACCGATAAACACTTCAATCTTCACGCCTTTTTCTAATAAAAATCTGATTATACGATCATTATACTTGTAATCCAATAAAAATTCTAATTCTTCTAAAGAACCCATTTTTTTAAAACGCTCCAATTGAGCGCTCAATCCCGCTTCTTGATAAAAGTTATCCATGTAGCTTTGCGGGTCTTTTTGAAACGAAGAAAGTTGCAAGCGTTTGAACGCCAAACTCTTATGCGCTAACATGCAAGGCGAAAACAATAATAAGGAATGGATGCGCCGCTGTTGTAAGACTTCATTATAAGCGTATTCTATCGCCTTAATCGCTCCCATAGAAAATCCTGAGACATCATAAGCGCCTTTTAAAAGCCACTCTTCAAACAAAACGCTTTCATTGATAAGCCCAAAACCACTAAAAAAACGCATTTTCACCCGTTCAACAAATCATACAAATTAGAATGTTCTAAACATTCTTGCTCCAATAGTAGAGCGCTCAACCGCTTACAAGCTGCAATTTGCGGTTTTAAAAACTCCAATTGCTCTTCATAAAGAACGCTTAAAGACTCTTTTGTAGGGGTTAAAAGAAGCTCGCTAGCCATAAATTCATTCAAAAATTTCGCTTTTTGCAAGTCTTGTTTAGACAGACTATAACGCTCCTTATAAAGCAACTCTAAAATAATCGTCCCGCTCAAATACACTTTAATGTAATTTTTAATCTCGCTTTCGCTATGGATTTTATTTTCATTAAAAGCGATAAATTCCCCTAATAATGGCGCTTTATCAAATTCAATTTCTAGCCAATACGCGCCCAAGGCTTTCGCGCTTTGATACAAAGCGACTAATTCCTTTTGGTTTTCGTCTAAGGTTTGGGGCTTTTTCTTGCCGTAAGCGATCTTGTCTTTCACTTCTAAAATGTCGCTCTCAGTGATTTCGTTTCGTTCGTGTTTTAGGGCGTTTAGAGTGCTTTCATTGATTAAAGTCGCTAACATCGCTCCGCTAAAACCCACGCAAATTTTAGCGATCTTAAGATAATCTAGCGTGTGCTTTTTGTTTTCTAAAAGCTTTTCTAAAATGCTCTGCCTTTCTAGTAAATCCGGTAAAGAAATGAAAATACGCCGATCAAAGCGTTTGCTCCTTAATAGCGCTTCATCCATCACTTCCATTTGGTTAGTCGCTCCTATCACCACCACCTCATCGTTTTGTAAAAACCCATCCATTTCGGTTAAAAGCTGGTTGAGCGTGGCCTCTCTTTCATCGCTCCGATGCCCTCCCCTAGCCTTACCCAAAGCGTCAATTTCATCAATGAAAATAATAGAGGGGGCATGCCTTTTAGCGTGCATGAAAAGTTCATGCACTTTTTTAGCCCCAGCCCCCACATAAATTTGAGAAAACGCGCTCCCGCTTTCATAAAAAAACGGCACTCTGGCTTCACTCGCTAAGGCTTTAGCGATCATGGTTTTCCCCACTCCAGGAGGCCCAATTAAAAGCACGCCTTTAGGGAGGAAAATCCCTAAATCCTGGTATTTTTTAGGGTTTTTTAAATAATCTATCACTTCTAGTAATTCTTCTTTGACTTCATCCACCCCTGCAATGTCTTCAAAACGCACCCCTAGCGCATCGTATCGCTGGAATGCATTTTCTAATTCGTTTTTGTGTGCGCTCTCTAAACTCATTTTAGTGTCCAATCGTTTGGGCAAGCGCCAAAAGATCCCAAAAAGCATGCTAGAAATGAAAAAAAGCAACGCTAAAAAGATTTTAGAAACCTTATTTAAACTTTCTCGTTTTTCTATGGGCATGCTTTCTGGGATTTTATAAGCCCTTAAAAAGGCTTCTTTGTTGGTCTTGTAAAGACCCTTGTTAGCATAAAAATAATTTTCATCTTCAATTAGAGTTTGCTTAGGGTGGGATTGGATCACATAAAAAAAGTCCTTACCCGATATGAGCCTAGAAACATCGCTCAAAACTAAAAAAAGAAGCAAACAAAAAGTAAGGATCAAAAACCCTAACGCCAAAACAAGCGAGCGGTTTTTGATGCGTTTAAAGGGAGCGGTGAGGTTTTCTAAAAATTTAGAAAACGGCATGGTTTTCCCTCTCCTTAATTTCATACTCTTTGATTTCTAAAAAACTAGCCCTTAAAGGCTTATCGCTTTTGATTTTAATGGGGTTAAAAAATTGATCTAAGGCTTTAAATTCGCCGTCTTTTTGCGCTTCCACTAAGGCTCTTAGGGGCGTATTGAGCTTGAGCTGCAATTGCCTGAACGCCTTATTTTTATGAAAAATCAAATCTTTGATCGCATTCAAACGCTTTTTAGAATCTTCCAAACTCACGCTATCACGCATCAAACTAGAGGGGGTGTCTTTTCGTTTGCTGTAAATAAAAGGGTGGATGTGCGTTAAAGGCAAGCCCTCTAAATTTTTAAACGCCTTTTCAAAAACGCTTTCGCTCTCGCCCGGATGCCCCACAATAAAATCCGTGCCGATAGCAAAATTCTTAGAAGCGATTGTTTCTAATAATTCCCTATCGCTTTTGGTGCGGTTTCTTCGATTCATCCTCTCTAGCATGAAATCATGGCTGTGCTGTAAAGCGATATGCAAATGTTTTTCTAAAAAATCCTCTTCTAAAAGCTCTAAAAATTCATCGTTGATTTGATTAGGCTCTAAACTCCCAATCCTTATGCGTTTTAATCCAGTAATCTGGCTTAATTTTTTAATCAACCTTGCGATATTGCTTCCTTTATCTTTCCCATAGCTCCCCACATTGGTGCCGGTTAAAACCACTTCTTGAACCCCTTTAGAGCATAAAAGGCCCACTTGCTCTAAAATCTTCCTCTCTTCAAAACTCCTAGCCCTCCCTCTCACGCTTGGGATAATGCAATAATTGCAATCAAAATCACAGCCTTCTTGGATCTTGATAAACGCCCTGGTTTTTCCCACAAACTCGCTCACCATCGTGGTGTCTAAATGCTTGTTTTCTAAATTGTCATCTATAAAAAAACGCTTTTTTTCTTGTAGAAGCGCGTTAATCTTTTCTTTATTGTCATGCCCAAAAACGCCCTTTAAAAACCCTTTTTCAAAAAGCTCTTTGCCTTGAGTCTTCACCCCGCAGCCAGTAAATAGCACTTCTTTATTTAATCGCGCCATTTTTTTAGCGTAACTCCTTACCGCGCTATCGGCCCCATTAGTCACGGTGCAAGAATTGATCACAATAATATCGGCTTCTTGTTCTTCTAAAGTCGCGCTAAAATCCTTCAAATTCTCGCCCATCACTTGCGTGTCAAAAAGATTCGTCCTGCACCCAAAAGTTTTGAAATAGACTTTTTTCATTTTTGTTCCCTTTTATTCCCAAAACCATCGCCTAGAGCATCAGCATCCACTTTAAGCAGCTTGCTGGTCGTATAAGCGATATGGATATTTTCTTCTTTCAAAAAAGCTTCAACGATTTCAGCCACAATCTTGCTCCTTAAAGACATGGTTGCATACGAATTGGTTTGATACCACACCGAGATCTTTATCCCGTTATTTTCAGGCATCAAAAAGCATCGTGGTTTCACGCTCAAGCTCCTTAAAGAATACCGGTCGCGCATTTTATTGAGCTGTTTATAGGTAATATCCGTGTATTCTTTAGACAATTCCGTAGCGATGTTGAGCGCAATTTTAGAAGCTTTTTTAAAATCAGAATCAAATGTAACGCAAAAATCCACCCCATCCCAAACCGTTTTCATCCCAAAATGGCTGTAATTGGCAAACATGGTAGTGAAAATGTAATTATTAGGTACAAAAATAATCCGACCCGCTCTTCTGTTGTTCGTGTAAGTGGTGAAAGTTACATCTTCTAAAATCGTAATGTGCAACATAGAAATATCCAACACATCGCCAATAAAAATATCCGTCCCCTTAGCGATACGCACCCTATCGCCCACATGCACGCTCCCTCCAATCAAAATAATAAACCACCCAAGCAAGCTCATAAACAAATCTTTCATCGCGATCGCTAAGCCCGCGCTCGCAAAGCCTAAAACCGTTACCAAGTAAGTAACATTTTCTAAATAAGAAAAGAGAAAGATTAAAATAATCACGCTCACATTCACGAAGTTAATGGCTTTATTCACGGTATAGACGCGCTCATTATTTTCAATGTATTTACTGGAAATGATTTTTAAAATCCACGCAAACACCACGCTCAAAAGGGCCGCTAAAAACACATAAACCAATTTAAAAAGCTGGTTTTTAACTTGAGATTTGACAATGCTTATAGCTTCATCGCTGTCTTTTTGGAAAATCCCGATCGTGGTTTTTAGAATGTTTTGAGCCCCTTGCAATTCTAGTCGTTTGGCTTGGGTTTGATAAATCTCATCGCTTAATTTCGCGCTTTTATCCAAAGCGTGCCACTCATTTAAAAGCTGGTGTTTTTGATCTAAAAGCCTTAAAACTTCTTCTAAAGTAGTTTGGTTGCTTTTAAGATTCTCATGCTTTAAACGCATGCTTTTAATGAAAGAAATGCCATCAATGATCGCAATAGGGTTAGCGATATTGGGGATATTGGGGATATTGGGGCGCTCTATCAAGTCCTTAAAAGGATTGACCCCATAGCTTTCAAACATTTTTTGTTGGGACTCTAAAGCCTTTAAGGTGTGCTCTAAGGTGCTAATCTTTAATAAATCCTTGCTTTTTTTATTTTTTAAGTGCCTTAACTCCTGTCTCACGCTCTCTTTTTCGGTATAAATTTGGTTGTAGATCTTGTAGTTTTCAAATTTTTTCAACCACACATTATTGTCTTTGGCGAGTTTTTTATCCACCAAAGCCATTTGTTTTTGTATGGACAATAGCTCTTGGCTTTTGTTTTGGCTTTTATCGTCTGCTTGCAACAACAAAAAACAAAAGAATAACAATACCCTTAATGCCATTTTTCTAACACCTTTAAAATCGTTTCTTTAGGGATATGAGAGGCAACCTCAAACGCTCCAACGCCTTTAGGCAGAATGAATTTGATTGTCTTATTCTCGCTTTTTTTGTCTAAAAACAAGCGTTCGTAAAATTTTTGAAGATCAAGGATTTTGTAATTGAATATCAAATCAAATTTTTCCAATAAATTTTCTATGCGTTCGTATTCTTTTAGAGTGAGCATGCCTAAAGAAAGAGCTAGATCATTCGCCATGCGCATGCCAATAGCGATCGCTTCGCCATGCAAAAATCGCTCATAATCAGTCTCTTTTTCTATCGCATGCCCAAAGGTATGCCCATAGTTCAACCCAGCCCTGATGTTTTGCTCTTTTTCATCTTGCATAACAACTTGAGCTTTGATACTGACGCTTTGGAAAACCACTTCTTCTAAACAATCTTTTAAATCCTTTGTTTCCAATCTTTCTGCCAAGTTTTTATCAAAACACACCGCCATTTTAATGATTTCAGCCACCCCTGCTTGAAATTCCCTTTTTTCAAGGGTTTTTAAAAAAGCCAGATCAATATAAACCGCTTTAGGCTGGTGGAACGATCCGATTAAGTTTTTGCCATAAGGCGTATTGATCCCTGTTTTCCCCCCCACGCTCGCATCCACTTGAGCGAGTAAAGTCGTAGGGATATTAATAAAATCAATCCCCCTAAAATAAATACTGCTCGCAAACCCCACCATATCGCTTATCACTCCCCCACCAAGGGCTATCATTAAAGAATGGCGGTTTAATTGCATTTCAAAGGCGTTGTTCAAAATCCGCTCTAACGAATGAAAATTTTTGTATTTTTCTCCGGACTCTATCACGCACACTCTGACTTCTAAGGCTTTCAAGCGCTCTAATAAATACGATAAATGCAACCCAGATACGATGCTATCGCTAATGATGAGCGCTTTTTGTTTCAATTTTATTTCAGGCAGTTCCCCCAAAAACACTTTATAGCTTTTTTCTTTTAAAGGGATTACAATTTCTTGCATTCTTTCACTCCGCTATGGGGATAAAAATTTGAGGGTGATCATCGTTTAAAAACGCTAATTTTTCCACTTTAGTGGATAAAAACCACAAATAGCGCGTTTGCGTGATACACTCTTCAAAAGGCATGAAATGCAAAATGGGATTTCTTAAAGAATTGAGATACATGATAGGATTTTTAATATCGGTTTGAAAAATCTCAATCTTGCGGTTAAAGGTGTTGGCTAAATTTTCGTAATGATTGACAATCTCGTTTTTATAGCGCTTGTTAGGGTCAAAATCATAGAGCAACAAGCCCAAATCCATTTGCATAGACACATCAAAAATCACTGAAGACATGTCTTCATTAATGCTTAAACTTTCATTCAAAACCACAATGCTTTGAGTGGTTTTAGACAGGCCAGAAGTGTTGGTTTTATAAACCGGGGTGGCTGTTTTGTGCAAGGCTCTTCGGTGTTTTTTCAAGAAAAAAAGCTCTCTGCCTACCACGATTAAGCCCATTTTTTTTTGGTGGTCTTCATGGAGTTTTTGGATAAAACTTTTCCCATAAAAATCAAAATTCACTTCAATGCTTTCGGTTTCTAACGCTAAAAATTTATGATAAAACTTAGGGCTAGTGGGGTGTAAAACCTGAATGTAGAGTTTGTAGCTCTTTAAATGTTTGTGCAAAAACAAGGCTTGATACACATCGCGCATCATCGCTTTTCGGCTTTGTAAGCGCATATCAATGTATAAATAAATGCTCTTACCAAAGGGGGCTGGAAACTGCCCCACATTGCTTTTGACTTGATGATACACCGCGTTTAAAATTTCCGGATTGCCCGCCACTAAAAGAATGTCTCGTGGTTGGATAACCAAAGACTTAGTGGAAAGCAACAAAACATCGTTACGATAAAGCCCTACAATCCTGTATTCTTTTTGCCTGATAGAGCCAATATGCCTGTAAGCAAAAATGCTCCCAAAAGGCACATCAATCTCCATGATCTCGCCCTTGCCTAACCCAAACTCTCTAGGGGTGCTAGGGATATTAGGCAAACGAGAAATGAATTTATTGGCTAAAACTTCAAATTCATCAATCAAAATAAGCTTTTCATCTTTATTTTCTCCATTGTTTTCTAAAGTTTTTTCGCTATCTTTTTTCACGCTCAAAACCACACGCATGCGTTTGAAATGGGTTTGAATGATTTTATGAATGATGCGTTGCTCTTTAAAATCTTGTATGATTAAAAACGCATCGCTCACCTCATCGTTTAACACCTGCAAAAGCCTGAAACTGGAAGTCGCATCAAAACAATAAAAAGCGAAAGTGCTTGGGTAGTTTTTAGGGATAAGGCTCTCATCTTTGACAACCACTATATAAAAATTATGATTAGAATAATGCCTTAGCACCAAGTCTAAAAAATTTTTTGCTACAATGCCATCTAAAATAAGGGCGATTTTCTTCAATTCCAAACTTCCTAAAAAATGATTACGCCATTATATCCAAGATTAAGGCTTAAACGATGGATTTTCACCTCCAAGCTACTGACAAACACGCGCGAGCTGGCGTTTTGAATTTAGCTCATTCTCAAGTAGAGACACCCATTTTTATGCCAGTAGGCACTCAAGGCTGCATCAAATCTTTAGACGCTATGGATATGCAAGAAATTTTAGGCACTAAACTCATTTTAGCCAACACCTATCACATGTATTTAAGACCGGGCGAGAAAGTAGTTGGACAATTAGGAGGCTTGCATCGTTTCGCTCAATTTCAGGGGAGTTTTTTAACCGATAGCGGAGGGTTTCAAGCCTTTAGCTTGAGCGATAACATCAAATTGCAAGAAGACGGGATTGTTTTTAAATCCCATATTGATGGGAGCAAGCATTTCTTCACGCCCGCTAAAGTTTTGGACATTCAATATTCTTTGAATAGCGATATTATGATGGTTTTAGACGATTTAGTGGGCTTGCCCGCTCCCTTAAAACGCCTTGAAGAATCCATTAAAAGAAGCGCTAAATGGGCGAATCTTAGCCTAGAATACCACAAAGAAAAAAACCGCCCCAACAACAACCTTTTTGCCATTATCCAGGGCGGGACGCATTTGAAAATGCGCAGCCTTAGCGTGGGATTAACGCATGAGGGTTTTGATGGCTATGCTATAGGCGGTTTAGCGGTGGGGGAAAGCGCAGATGAAATGCTAGAAACCATCGCACACACCGCCCCCTTGCTCCCCAAAGACAAGCCTCGCTACTTAATGGGCGTAGGCACGCCTGAAAATATCCTAGACGCTATCAGTTTGGGGGTGGATATGTTTGATTGCGTGATGCCCACCAGAAACGCCAGAAACGCTACCCTTTTCACGCATTCTGGCAAAATTTCTATCAAAAACGCACCCTATAAATTGGATGATACCCCTATTGAAGAAAATTGCACCTGTTATGCTTGCAAACGCTATTCTAAAGCCTATTTGCACCACCTCTTTAGGGCTAAAGAACTCACTTACGCTCGTTTAGCCAGTTTGCACAATTTGCATTTTTATTTAGAGCTAGTGAAGAACGCTAGAAACGCCATTTTAGAAAAGCGGTTTTTGAGTTTTAAAAAAGAATTTTTAGAAAAATACCACTCTTGTTCGCATTGAGTGGTAATAACTAAAACTTTTTAATTTTTTTAAAAAAATAGGATTTTTAACTTTATTTTTATAGTAAAACTCATTTTCTTAAGGGGATAGGGGGGTATTTTGCGCTTAACTCTCCCCCTTAACCTCCTTAAAATCCCCTAACCCAAGAAGACCGCCTTAAGAAATTATCGCTTGATTAAAATCAAGCTCTTTACTATTTATTTTTAAAAAATGCCTTTTAGCATTTTTTAATTTTTATCATTCCACTCAAAACCCTACCTTTGATAAATCTCAGGGTGGGTGCTTTTAAAACGCCTGTGGAACCAAAAATAACTTTCCGGGTGGTTTCTAATCACCTCTTCGCACAAACTCGCTTGGGCTTGCGTGCATTCTAAAATATCGTTTTCAGCGTTATCGGTGATTTTAGATCGAATGCTTTCATAATAAGTCGCTGTATAATGCGAATAATCGTCATTAAAATCAATGAATACTGGCTGAATATCTATATTGTAGCGGCGCGATAAAATAGAAGCGATCGTGGTGTGCGTAGTGTCTTTATTAAAGAATTTCACCACCACCCCATCTTTAGGCACGACATTTTGATCCACTAAAATCCCCACAAGGCCATTGCCTTGATTATACATTTTAATGAGTTCTTTCATCGCTCCCACTTTATTGACAAAACGCACCCCAAACGCTTCTCGCCTACTCATAATCATGTGATTGATGGGGGCGAATTTAGTCAAACGCCCCAAACACCCCCTACCATAATCCTTATAATATTGCGCTAAAGTCGTGCCTACCGCTTCCCAATAGCCAAAATGCATGCATAAAGTGATCGCTTGGCCTTCCTTGTTTAAGGACTTCCACACATTCTCTTCATTGATGAGCGTGAAACGAGCGTCGTATTCATCTTTAGGGATAAAAATCACTCTAATGGTTTCTAAAATAATGAAAGCAAAATTTTCATAACCCTTTTTAATGATCCTTTTTTTCTCTTCTTCGCTTTTAGAATCCCCAAACACAAAATCCAAATTGGCTTTAGCGTCAAAATAACGGCGCCTATCAAAGGTTCTCATCAGCCACGCCACAGCTTTAATGCACCTTAAAAACCACGAATGGGGCATTTTAGCCAAAATAAACCCCAAAATATTCACTAAAGATTCCACGATAAAAATACTCAAAATGCGCAGTTCTGTTTTAAAACCCTTGTCGTCTTTGTTTAATATTTTTTCGTGTATGAGTCGTTCTTTATAAGTCATTCTTTTTCCTTTAAAATGTTTAAAACGCATTCTTTAATTTTTTTAGGCTCTATATTTTGGATAGAAAAATCCTTTTTATGATAGCTAGCGTTTGAATTACCGGTGAGCGAAACATTGAGCAGTTCTGTTTTAAAACCCTTGTCGTCTTGTTTCAATATTTTTTCGTGTATGAGTCGTTCTTTATAAGTCATTCTTTTTCCTTTAAAATGTTTAAAACGCATTCTTTAATTTTTTTAGGATCTATGTTTTGGATAGAAAAATCCTTTTTATGATAGCTAGCGTTTGAATTACCAGTGAGCGAAACATTGATCGGGCTTTCTAATTTAAAACGCTCCATGGGCGTGTTGCCATAAAGGGTGATGCTAGCTTTTTGCAACGCCCATGCTAAATGCGTGATACCCGTATCGCCCCCAATAATCACATCCATTTTAAAAAGCAACGCCTTGACTTCGTTTAAAGTGAGTTTAGGGAGCAATAATACATCGCGCTGGTGTTTTAAAGCGTGATAAAGCGTAGTGGCCTTCTTTTCATCAGCATGCCATAACAAGCAAATTTGAAAATTTTCTAACATTAACGCTAATTCTTTAAAACGCTCTATGGGGTAAGTTTTATTGATTTTAGAAGTTTCTAAAACAAAAAGGATTTTTGGTTTATTTTGATTCCAATTTAACGCATTGATTTTTGGGGAATCTTGGTAAGAAAACACTTTAAATCTAGAGCTTAAGCCCTCTGAAATTTCTTTTTCTGGCAAGTTTAGGGCTTGAGAAAGGAGCGTGAAATTGCGCTTTAAAACAGGCTCATCATAAGCGATAGAAACTTTTTGCGAGTAAAAAAACGCGCTCAAACCCTCTCTAGCCGAAGCGTAATCAAAGCCGACTCTTTTAGGGGCTTTTAACATTTGCGTGATGAGGGCGGATTTGACTAGGCCTTGCATGTCAATGATTATATCGTATTCATAAACCCTTAAATTTTTAAAAAGTTTGAAAATCTTCAAAGGGTTCAAGGTTGTGAGTGCGCTTTTTAAAGCGATGGGGTGTAATTTATCAATATAGGGGGAATGCTCTAAAATCGCGCTAAATCTTTCATCTACGAACCATTCTATTTGAGCGTCAGTGAAACGCTCTTTAATAGCCGCTAAAAACACCGCGCTCACGATAATATCCCCGAGCGCTGAAAGCCTGACAATCGCTATTTTCAAGCAAACTCTATCATTAAAGGAATGGGCTTAATGAGTTTAGGGAGCATCTCTTTAGCCAAGTAAAGCGTGTCGTTAGAATGGATCACAAGCTTGTTTTTTTCTAGCGTGTATTTTAAATGGTGGCTGTCTGTCAGGCACAGATTTTCAGCTAAAGAAAGGATGAAACTCAGCCATTGTAAGGTTAAAAGGCTTGGCATCATCGCGCTCATGTGGGCGATAGCGTTGTCTTTAGGGATTTTTTTATGGCTGAATTGCGCTAATAAGCAAATGATCGCTCTATCCTGGTGGCTAAAGCCATAACTCAAAGCGTTTAAAATGAAATACGCGCTGTGCTTGTGGGCTAAATAGACGCTTAAAATCTTACCCATGCTCGCTAATTCCCCCGCAATCTTTAAATGGAAAAGGTATTTTTCATCTATTTTATGCAAAGGCGATAAGGCTTCAAACAATTTCACGCATTCTTTTTTGACCTTTTGGCTGTGCTTTTCATGGGGCAAAAAGCGATCTTTTAAAGAGATGAGAGAGGGGTTGATATTGGGGGGGAATTTATGGTAATGGTGGCGCAACAAATCGCTCAAAAACACGCCTTCTCTCACCCCTACCCCACTAGTGATCATCAAGGAAGTTTTTAAATGCTCCAAAACGACTGATAAAATCAACGCCCCACTCCTAATACTATCCAAACGCTCTTCATTCACCCCTAAAAGCCGTAACTTATCTTCTTTAAGCATGACAATTTTTTCAATGAATGCTAAGTTTTTATGTGCATCTATTTCATAGCCATGCAAAGAATCAATAGGGTAATCAAAGCGTTTCATGAGTATCTTACTCAACGCCCTAATCGTCCCCCCCACCCCAAAGGCGTTTTTATGCTTAAAGGGCAGTTTAGAGACCTCTTTTTGGATAAAGGCTTTAGCCAATTTGACGTCTAAGTCCTTGTCTAAAAACATTTCTTTAATGCGAATCGTACCGACATCAAGCGAGATTAAGTCCTTAATCTTGCCTTTTTCAATCAACGTGCACTCGGTGCTACCCCCTCCAATATCTATCGTGATCCCTGAATTTTTATGCAACAAATTCGCGCACGCGATCCCGCCATAGAGCGCTTCTTTTTGCCCGTCAATGATTTTGATTTGCAAACCGCAAGCCTTTTTCACCCTCGCTACAAACTCTAATCGATTAGGGGCATCGCGCACCGCTGAGGTCGCTACGCACAGGATTTTTTTGCTTTTGTATTTGAGGGCGATTTCTTTAAATTCACTCAAGGCTTTAACGGCTCGTTGCATGGGGATTTCTTGCAAGATTCCATTAAACGCATAACAGCCCTCTGAAATCCTGACCCTAGACTTGGTCTCAAAAAGCAAGTAAAACCCAAACTGACTCGTCTTTTTAAAGATAGCCAAACGCACCGAATTAGAGCCTATGTCAATCACGGTTGTGATTTTAGCCATTACTAGCCTTTAGTCTTGCTCTTTTAAGATTTCGTATTTGTATTTCAACTCCTCTTTGCTCTCTGCGTTGTTAGGATCCGGTAAAATCGCATCTACAGGGCATACGCTCACGCAACGAGGTTCATCATCATCATACCCGTAACACTCCGTGCATCGATCTGGATCAATACTATAAATGGGATCACCCTCTTCAATCGCCTCACTAGGGCATTCTTCTCTGCAAGCATCGCACGCAATGCATTCATCATTCACTAATAATGACATGACTAACTCCTTTTAAAAAGTTTGAATACGATTTTTACTCTAAATTAGCTTAAAATTCAATCTAAAAAGACTATTTTTTTTTGATTATAAGAATGGGGGTTTTTTTCCAGCACGCCTAAAACCCCTAAATCTTTTAAATGAGTGTAATCGGGCTTGTGGGTCTCTACAAACACGCTCAAGCCCAAACGCCGAGCGAACTCTACCATGCCTTTTAGATCCTCTTTTAAAAGCTCTTCATCTAAAACGACCCCATCAGAGCCTTGAACAAGCGATTCTAAAAGCTGGTAGTGGCTGATGAAAAGATCCTGATGGACAATCAAAGAACTCGCATGACGGCGCAACAACCCTAAGATTTCTAGATCAAACACGCTTGGCACGCCTATTTCGTATAATCCTTTGAAATTGACAATGATGCAATCGGTGCGGGTGTTTTCTTTCAAAAGCGTTTCTAAAACCTCATCAGGGGTTACAAAAACACAATCTTTAGTTTGAGGAATGATTCTAGGCAAGTAAGGGTTATACGACAGGCTTTTACCCAGCATTTCATAAGAAAGCATGCCCTCTTTTAAGGCTAAGCTTTTTTGTAAATTTTCTAAAATCCCTATTTCTTGCATTCTTGAATGATCTTATTATGCTCTTTTAATTCGGGTTCGGCTTGGATAGACTCTTTAGCGATGCTAGAAAAAATTTTTTTAGCCTCCAAACAATTCCCCAATTTGTAATAACCCCATGCTAAAGAATCCAAATAAAGCACTGATCCAGAATCCAACGCTAAGGCTTTCCTCACAAAATCCATGCCCCTTTTAATATCCATGTCATAATCTATTAAGGAATACCCTAAAAAATTATAAAAGAAAGCGTCTTGCGCGTCTTCTTTATCTTTAGTTTTAGCAAGCCAAGCTTGGCGCTCTTTAGTGGCTTTTTCTAATTTTTGAATGATAGGCAACATCTCTTGTTTGGTGAGTTTTTTATTTTTCGCGCTCAAGCTTTCATAATGATAAATGGCCTCTAATCCTAAGAATTTAGGGTCTTTTCTTTCTTGATAGATCAAAGAAGCTTGTTTGGAAGCTTGATCGAATTTTTTTTGCGCGGTGTATAAATCTAGCAATAAACGCCTGTCAAAAGGGAATAATTCTGCGATTTGCTGGGCCTTATCAAACTCTTTTAACAAGATTAATACCCCTATGTAAAATTGGGCGTTTTGAACAATAGGGTTTTTTTCATACAAACGAGCGAAAGTTGTTTTAGCCAAATCAAGCTCGTTAAATTGCGTGAAGGTGTTGAGCGCTTTTTGGCACAATTGCTCTGAGCAACCATACCTGTCTATATGAGATTGCAACAAGTCTAAGCCTTCTTTTTTGCGGTTTTGCAAAAAATAGATTGTAATGAGTTTTTCTAGGCTGTCTTCATCATGCACTTGGTTATAAAACTTATTCAACAACGGGAAAGCCTTATCCAAACGCTTTTGAGTCAAATACAAAGTCCCTAACACATTATCTGTGGCTATGGTCTTTTCTTCTTTACGGATTTTGTGTAATAGTTCAATCGCCTTATCAATCTGCCCCATTTGCGCATAGCCATCCACTAAAATCTTATTGATAGAAACATCGTTACGATTATTGGTGATTTTTTGATAGAGCATGGCTAAATGCATAGCGGTTTTAATGTCCCCTAAGCTCGCCGCTGAAATGGCCGCTTCTTTAGCATACACCACCTTATTGGTTTGCTTATAGAGATTCATATAGCCTTTTTGAGCGGCAGCAAAATCCCCTCTATGGAAAGCGTCTGAACTCAACAGGATTTGATGATCTTCTGAAAGGGTTTCAGCCTTAAGGCAAGAAAACAAGCTCAAAAGCAATAAATTTGCTAAAAATCTTTTCTTTGTTTGAATATTCATTATTTTATTTCCTTTTTTGTATCACTATAGTGAATTTTAGCGCACTTTAGTTTCTTTGGTTTTTTGTGTGATGCCCGGACAACTTTGGCAAAAAGCCTTTTTTTGCTCTTTAGAGAAAGTTTTCACGCTCTCCCAAAAAGGAAAAGTTTGGCATTGCTTAGGGCGTACGCTATAAATCTGGCATTTTTTCGTCTCCAAATCCAAAAACACGCACGCCAAACCCAACTCTTTAGCGTCTTTTTCTAATAAAGAAAACTTATACCCCACCTTTTTAACGTATTTTTGACTGAATTCTTCTAATTCTAATTTTAAAAAAGCGCTAATTTGTTGCATTTCTTGGATATTTAAAAAAATATACCCGCTTTCTCCCACGCAACACTTTGCCCCACAACCCTCGCATGCCTTAGGATTAAAACTGAAATCAAAATCTTGCATTAAACTACCCCTATCCTATTGGAGATCAATACTCACGCTAAATTGCACCAACAACCCTTCATCATCTTTAGAAATTTTTAAGGGCAATTGGCTTTGAGCACTCGGTAAATACTTGTTGATTAAGGTGAAAAAAAGATAGGTTTTTTCTAATTCGCTCGCTCTGGCCATGATAAAAAATTGGGTTTTTTGAGAGGGGTTTTGAGAGAGCAAGGGTTTGATTTTATAAGCATCAAAACATTTTTTTAAAATCTTTTCTAAGATCCGCCTGGACTCTTCATCATTAAAAATCTTTAATAAGGATTCGCTGGTTTCTTTTTGATTGCGATAGTTCGCTAGGGCTGTTTCAAAATGCCTTTGCGCGTATTCTAAAACGCTTTTTTTACGATTTTCTTCTAAAAGGATTTTTTTTAATTCCAACATGTTAGGCCATAGAAAATACTCGGTATTGAGCCAACCCAATAAGGAAAAAACCCCTAAAAAAATAAGGTTTTTGATGATAAACCCTACATCGCCTGATTGCTCTCTGTCTAAGTGTGAAAAATGCAATGGCTTCATTTAATAGACTCCGGATTTTTTATCAGTAAGGAATTAGAAAAGTTGGTGGAGACAAAATTAAACCACCCGTCGCTTAAAGGGAAAAATTCCGCCCTAGAATAATCAAACATGGGGTTTAGTTTGTTTTGAAACAAAAAATAAAAAGCTTCTTTAGAAGGGGTTTTACCACTAACCACCACGCTTTGCTGGTCTATTTCAATGCTATTAATAGTGATGGAATCCGGCACAATATTTAAAAGCCCTTGCAAAACATCTCGTATATCATCGTTGTAATTCAAACGCTTTTTGGCTTCTTTAATGAGTTTTAAGGTTTCATCAGTCTTAACCTGTAAGCGGCTGATTTCATGGCGGTAGAGCCTTTCTTGGATCGTCAAACTAGACGCGTTGTCTTGAGTGCTTTTAATGGCGTTGTGCATAAACCACACTAACCCCCCTATTACCACAAAAGATAAAAAAATGTAAAAAACCCAAATTTTAGAAAGCTTGCTGATAAGGTATTTCGCTCTTGGCTCAATATAACTAAAACGCATGCTTTTCATTCTCCATGCGCGCTAAAATATTCAACCGCTCCACTAAAGAAAAATCAAGCCTATCCACTTCTATCATCAAAGTTTCTTGCAAATGCACTAACGCTTTGTGGTGGATTTGACAGCTGTCTAAAACAACCACTTTTTCTACAAAGTCTATCTCTCTAGAATGATAGACGCTGCGCAATCCCTCTTGCAAAACATCTGCAATCAAGGGGATATTCGTCATACCTTCAATCAAACTATAAGCGTCCTCTGTTATTTTTTCGCTATTATCCTTACTGCTGTCTAGGCCTATCGCTTCTTCAAGGCTGTCAATATCTTCTTGGATTTCACTCAAAAACAAATCCACAGCCTCATTATCCATTCCCATAAAATCTTCTTCTTTGCTCTCTATAAACTCTTCAGGTTGTTCTTCTAAAAACACGGATTTGGCTAAAAAAATCTCTTTTTTATCCGCAATCAAAAAATAAAATCTTGAACGCTCCAAAAGCAAATACAACAACGGCTTATTTTCTAAATTATCGCGCACAAAATCATAAATAAGGCTAAAAGGCGAAAACAAAAAATCCACATCCTGGACTTTAAAACGCTTAAAATCCTTTAAAAAATCCTTAGATTCCACATAAACGCAATACTTTTGATTGACTTCGCAAGCATGATAATCTTGATTTTCTTGTTTGATTTGTTCAAACGCCTGCTTTTCGCATAAAACCTCTTTAGCTTTACTCATTGCACTAAAATAAGTGTAGGGGTATTTTTGGCTATAAGTTCTGGCGATTTTTAAGGCTTGAATAGGGACTTCACCATTTTTAGTCTCCACTTTAGTCTCAAAAGTTTTAAAAAATTTCTCTTTAATGCGATCGTTTTTGATCCTTATGACTTGAGTGGATAAAAGATTGTGATCCACATTAAAAGAGATATACACTTGAGAGCAAAACCTCTCCTTAAACGCTTTTTTTAACCCTTTAAGCACCCAAACCCCTTTGAGGTTCTTCAAACCCAACAGAATCCATGCGCGTCTTTAAATATTCTTTAGCCTTTGAAAGCTCCCATTCTTTAGGGATGATTACCGATTCTAGCATGTAATAATGCACTTCGCTAAAAGGCTTAGGGATTTCAAATTGATCCCAAGTGTTCAATTGCCATGCGTTTTTGCAAACCACCCGACAAGCGCTAATCCCCACGCCTGATTTTTGAGCTAGAGCGATCACCCCATCCGCTATGCTGTGCCGTGGGCCTTTGGGGCCATCAGGAGTGATAGCGACATCGCAACCTTCTTTCAAACGCTTAAGCCCTTCTATCAAAACCTTAACCCCCCCTTTTTTGCTAGAGCCTCTAATGTTTTTAAAACCAAAGCTTTCAAACAAACCCGCCGCAATAGAGCCATCAAAATGCTGGCTTGCGATCACATAAACAGAAGGTTTTTCAAGCCTTAAATACGCAAACCCGATCATGCCAAGCTCCCCATGCCAACAGCTTACAATAAAGGGTTTTTCTTTTAAATTTTGAGCTAAAAAATAGCGGTTTTTACAAGTTTTATGCAACAACCAAAGGACTCCAAACGCCAAACGAGGGACAACCTTTAAAACGATATTTTTCCTGAAAAATTTTAAGCTCAATTCTCGCCTTTAAACCCGCTCTTCATTGGTTATTTTGATTAGTTGCCTTTAATGGCCGCTATCAAGCGCCCTTTGGAATGAGAAACAATCTCCACTTTTACAAGCTCGCCCGGATTTCTTTTTTCCTTACAAGTTACTTCAATGAATTTCCCCGTATCGCTGCGCCCTTCAAAACCCACGATTTGATTATCCATTTCACGCCTGTTTTCCACCAACACCACATGCGTTTTACCCACCTCCAACTTGGCTTTTTCTTCTAGAATTTCTTTGTGTCTGTTTTGCAACCTCTCTAACCTTGAAGATGAAACCTCTAATGACACTCTTTCTTTCCAAGCTCCCGCTTCAGTGAAAGGGCGTGGGGAGTAAATAAAACTATAGAGCGTGTCAAAGCGCACTTTTTCTAGCACCTCCATCGTGTCTTCAAAATCCTTATCGCTCTCATTAGGAAAGCCCACGATAATATCCGTGCTAATGCCCACTTCAGGCACTAAGGCTTTTAACCTCTCCACCCGATTTAAAAACCACTCTTTACTATAACCTCTTCGCATCATCTTTAACACCGCACTAGATCCACTCTGTAAGGGCATGTGGATACTCTTGCACACTTTAGGGTTTTTGGCAAAGCGTTCTAAAAATTCATCATTCATGTGCAAGGGGTGAGGCGAAGTGAATCGTATCCTTTCAATGCCTGGAATTTCGCTCAATTTATCCAACAAATCGCTAAAATTGACTTTCGCATGCTCACTACTGAAACGAACGCCATAATTATTCACATTCTGCCCTAAAAGCATGAGCTCTTTAGTGCCGTTATGAGCTAATTTCTCAGCTTCTTTTAAAATTAAATCCATAGGGATAGAAATTTCTTTCCCCCTAGTGTGCGGGACAATGCAATAAGCGCATTTTTTATCGCAACCTATGGAGATGTTTAGTAACGATCGGATTTGAGCCTTTTTTTCAAAAAATTCAAACGCATACGCGCTTTCATCATAATCAATCGCCACTTCAACCGCTTTTTCTTTATGGATCACTTGAGAGATTTTAGACACATTCCTAGCCCCTAACACAAAGCTCACGCTTGG
This sequence comes from Helicobacter pylori, assembly GCF_003637685.1. Classification (GTDB taxonomy): domain Bacteria; phylum Campylobacterota; class Campylobacteria; order Campylobacterales; family Helicobacteraceae; genus Helicobacter; species Helicobacter pylori_CJ. The sequence continues at coordinate 54,115 of NZ_MVWW01000007.1, forward strand.
GGCTTTTTTCAAAATATCCGCTCCCATGTGGCTTGCGGTGCACCCGCAAACCCCGATTTTGGCGTTGGGTTTTTTGATTTTAGCGAATTGACCGATTTCTGAAAACAATTTCCTTTCAGGCTTTTCGCGCACGCTGCAAGTGTTGATTAAGATCAAATCCGCTGTTTTAGGGTCGCTAGTTTCTTTATAATCCAATTTGGATAGTTCGCTTAGTAGATGCTCGCTATCCCTAGAATTCATGGCACAACCCATCGTTTCAATATAAACTTTCAATACAAGCCTTTAAATAATGTGCAATTCATAAAGAAAATCTTTTTCATCAGTGCTGACCCTCACCTCATCTAAATAAGCTGTATGGCCTTTTTCTTTGAAAAAATCCACCGCTTTGAGCATATCTTTATGGGCGTTCGTGGGGGCAAAATAAAAAATAGAACGCTTATCTTCACTGAATTTGTGATACAAATCCTCCAATTCCACGCTCTTAGCGTCTGATTTTCTCGTATTCTTGGCTAAAACTAATTTCATTGACTCTTTCCTTAATTGATTTGGATTTCCCATTTTAACGCATTCTGTCTTTAAAACAAATTAGATCACCCTTTTCCCCCCTAAAAACAAGCGCTCCACTTCTTTAGCATGCAATAAAAATTGCAAAATCGCTTGCTCTTTAATGAATTTTTCATTAAAACCAAACACGCTCAAATCCGCTCTTTTGTTGGCTTCTATCTCGCCATTATTTAAAACTAAAGCTTTAGCCCCATGTCGTGTAGCTCCTAAAAGAGCGATCTTAGCTAATTCTAATAACGGCATGTTATGGGTGAGCAAAAACGCTCTTAATTCGTCTAAAAGGCTCAGCGAAATGTTAGAACTCAAGCCATCAGTGGCCACGCTCACGCTCAAACCGGCTTCTCTAACTCTCTCTAAATCCAACGCTTTCCCACTCAACAAGCGGTTAGAAAAGGGGCATGTGATTAAAAAAGCGTTTTTGACTTGAGATTTAATCCTTTTTAATACTTCTAAAGAAGCGAACTGGTTATGCACAAATAAAGTGTGCGTGTCTTTAAACATGTCAATGTAATCGTTCGCGCCCTTATAGAGCGATTTGAAATTAGACTCTTTTAAAAAATGCTGGTAAAAATTTTCAAACCACCCTTTAGAATTTTCTACCCATTCTAATTCTTCAAGCGATTCTAAAAAATGCGTAGAAAGCAGGCTTTGTGAATCTTTGGCTAATTGGATGACGCTTAAAGCCATGTCTTTTTGGACCGAATAAGGGGCATGCACAGCCAAAGCCGCTTTAAGTTTTTTATCTTCCAAATCTTTTAATTCTTTAAATTTGGCCTCAAACGCTTTTAATTTTTCTAAAGAATAGCTACTCCCTAAAAACTCTAAAAACACGACAGCACTCAAAGGGCTTTCTTTCAATAAATTAACTTCTATCAGGTGGTTAGAAATCGCTCCCACGCTCCCCACCCCACTTTTTAATTGCGTAATGATGGCGTTTTGAATAGCCCCTTGGCAATTTTCTAAAATCGCCCCCCCATTGTTTAACACGCTCCCTAACCAACCAGAAAAACTCCCGTAATCAAAACTCGCCTTGTTGTTGGAAAATTCAAAATGGGTGTGCGCGTTGATAAAAGCGGGCAACAGAACGGAATTTTCAAAAAACTGCGCCTTTAAGTGGGGGTATTTAAGCGTTAAATTCTTATAATCGCCTATTTCAACAATCTTTTCATCAAAGACCACGCCATAATCTTCTAACACTTCGCATTTTTCATTACACAAAAAAACTAAAGACGCTCCTATGATTTCTTGCATGCATTCTCCTTAATAAATGTGGTTTGCCCTTTTAAGATCATTCTTTGCACTTCGCCATACAATTCCAAACCATAAAAGGGCGAATTTTGATTACTCACTCTTGTTTGAGCGTTTAAATCCACAATCATCAAATTGGCTAATTGGTTTTCTTTAACCTCGCCTGCATTGAGTTTTAAAAACTTCGCTTGATTGATTGCCATGACTTTAATGAGCTGTTGGAAACTGATAACCTTTTTTTGAACTAAAAAAGTGTAAGCCACGCTAAAAGCGTCCTCTATGCTCTCACACCCAAACGCGCTTTCTTCAAAAAGCTGTGCGTTAGAATTTTTAGAAGCATGAAGGCTTGTGAGCATAGCGATTTCGTTATTTTTTAGGGCTTCTTTTAGGGCGTTTTGACCTTCCTTATCCCTTAAAGGAGGAGCGATTTTAAATCGTGGCTCATAATCTTCATACACGCTCTCATCTAAAACTAAATGGCTTAAGGGCGTTTGGGCTTGTAATTTCGCCCCTAAATCATTAAAGGCTTTGATGAGTTTGAGCGTGGTGGTGCTATTCACTTTATCTAAAAGCACAGGGATTTGTAACGCTCTAGAAACCTCCATGAAACGCACCAAGCGCGTGTTTTCAAACGCATTTTCCACAAAATTTTGTCCCAATTCATAGGCTAATGCCCCACTATTTAGGGTTTCAAAAGAATTTTCTAAAGAAATTAAAAGGGGTAAGTTGTAGGATTTGGCGTAGTGGCTGATGAGTTCTAAAAAAGCGTCAGATGGTGCGATTAAAATTTCCCCTCCTTTATTTTTAAGCGTGGCGATGTCGGCTAGTTGGTTGTTTTTGAGTGCTATGATGTTTTTAATGCCGCTTTGATCGCAATTAAAAACATTGAGTAACCCTACCCCTCCTTTAAAAGCCTTTTGTTTTAAATTTTCATAACCCTCCAAATCAGTAACGCTCAAATCAATGAAGCTTGGCAGCACGAATAAATTGCCGCACTCAACCACTTCTTCATTATTAATAGGGCTTAAGTCTTCTTCAATCTCTATAATGAGGGAATCTTTTAAGCGAATATCCGCTCTTTTTAAAACCTCATCATCATAAAACGAAGCGTTTTTTAACAGCATCAAACCCTCCTAATTTTGTAAAAAGTTAGTCAAGCTTTCTAAAGAATTTGTCATGATCAATATTCCCATTAAAATAAGCACCAACCCTGAAACAATCTCAATCGCACGGTTGTATTTCTTTAATGATTTTAAAAATAAAAGCGCTCTTTCTAGCATTAAAGCCACCAATAAAAAAGGGATCGCTAAGCCCATTACAAACACCACCATAAGGATTAAGCCATAAGTATCCTTGCTCGCGCTCATGATCACAATGGAAGTGAATATCGGCCCGATGCATGGCGTCCAGCCCAAAGCGAAACTCATGCCCAAAAGAAAGGGGTAAAAGCGTTGCATGCTATTAGATTTGCTCGCTAAACGAACGCTTTGAGTTTTATACAAAAATGAAAAACGAAACACGCCTAAAAAATGCAAACCAAAAAGGATCACAATCCCCCCAGCGATATAATTCACCCAGGAAAACGAAAAGCTATGGATAAGCTTGGCCATAGACATGCCCACGCCCAAAAACACGAGCGAAAACCCTACCACAAACATCAAGGATTTTAAAAAAACCGAAACCCTTTTAGCCTTACCATCTTTAATATCCTCTAAAGAAATTTGCGAAATATAAGACATATACGCCGGGATCAAAGGCAACACGCAAGGGCTTAAAAAAGTTAAAATCCCGGCTAAAAGCGAAGTTAAAAGAGGCGCTGTGTCAAAGAAATTAACAAGCGTGTTATCAAACATCATTCAATCCTTTTTTAAAAATAACCATTTCTTGTATTTTTAGGATAACCAAACCTCACTTAATCTTAGGCACAATCTCTTTATTTTCTACCACAAATGCCACGCTGTCATTCTCTTTAATTTTATCTTCTAAAATGAGTTCAGCGAGCTTGTCTTCTACCATTTCATAGAGCGCGCGCTTTAGGGGTCTAGCGCCATAAAATCTGTCAAATCCCGCTTCGGCGATCAATTCTTTTGCCTTTTCGTCTAGGGTTATATTAATGCCCCTTTCAAGCGCTTTTTTTTGAATGTTTTCAAAGAGTATCCCCACGATATTAATGATAGCATGGCTATCTAGAGCGTTAAAGGAAATGATTTCATCTAAGCGGTTTAAAAATTCCGGCTTGAAAAATTGCCTCAAGCTCTCTTTAATCGCTTTTTGTTTATCAGCTTCGCTCAAATTTTCTTCTAAAAGCGCACCGCTAGCCACATTGCTGGTTAAAATCAAAATCGTGTTTTTGAAATCCACCCTCACGCCCTTACTATCGGTTAAATGCCCCTCATCTAAAACCTGCAACAAGAGGTTAAACACATCCGGATGGGCTTTTTCCACTTCATCTAATAACACCACGCTATAAGGCTTTCTGCGCACCGCTTCGGTCAATTGCCCGCCTTCTTCATAGCCCACATACCCAGGAGCGGCCCCAATAAGACGGCTGATAGCGTGCTTTTCCATGTATTCACTCATGTCAATTCGTATAAGATTTTTATCGCTATCAAACAAGAATTGCGCCAAGGCTTTAGCGCTCTCGGTTTTACCCACGCCTGTTGGCCCTAAAAAGAGGAAACTCCCTATGGGCTTGTTGCTATCGCTAAGCCCGGCCTTATTCCTTTTAATCGCTTTAGCGATCGCTTTGAGCGCTTTTTCTTGCCCCACCACCCTTTTTTGCAATTCGCTTTCAATGTTTAAAACCCTATTTTTTTCGCTTTGGAGCATTTTTTGGACCGGGATGTGCGTCCATTGGCTCACGATCTCAGCGATGTTGTTTTCGGTTAAAGCGTTTTGCAATAACGCCCCGTTTTGTTGCATCGCTTCCCATTTGTGTTGCAATTCTTCTTCTTTCTTTTTATTTTCAGGGATTTTAGAGTATTCAATTTCACCCGCTTGCTGGTAATCCCCATTGCGTTTGAACCTTTCAGCCTCTTTTTTCAAGCTTTCCATTTCTGCTTTCAAGCGTGAAATTTCTTTAAACACTTCTTTTTCGTTTTCAAATTGCGCTTCTAATTTGATTTTTTCTTCTTTCAAATCGCTCAATTCTTTAAGGATTTCTTGCATGCGTTTATGATTGCTTTCTTTTTTTTCCATTTCAAGGGCTTGTTTTTCCATTTCTAGTCTTTGAATGGAGCGCTTCACGCTAGAGAGTTTGGCCGGCTCTGATTCCATTTGCATTTTTAATTGGGCCGCCCCTTCATCAATCAAATCAATCGCTTTATCGGGTAAAAACCTATCGGTGATATAACGGCTAGAGAGTTTAGCGCTCGCTACGAGCGCGGAGTCATTAATAGTGATATTATGGTGCGTTTCTAAAGTTTCTTTTAATCCCCTTAAAATCTGTAAAGCTTCATTGATGCTAGGCTCATTGAGTAAAATGGGTTGGAAACGCCTTTGTAGCGCCATGTCTTTTTCAAAATACTTGCGGTATTCTTTTAAAGTGGTCGCTCCAATCGTGTGCAATTCCCCCCTAGCGAGTGCGGGCTTTAAAATATTGGCCGCATCCATGCCCCCCTCACTAGCCCCAGCCCCTACAATCGTGTGGATTTCATCAATGAATAAAATCACATTCGCGCTTTTTTTAACTTCTTCAATCACCTTTTTCAGGCGCTCTTCAAATTCGCCTCTGTATTTCGCCCCAGCCACTAATAAGCTTAAATCTAAAGCGATAACTCGTTTGTTTAAAAGCGTTTTAGGCACTTCCTTATTCACAATGCGTTGGGCTAACCCTTCCACAACAGCCGTTTTCCCCACTCCAGGCTCACCCAATAAAATAGGGTTATTTTTTGTTTTTCTGATCAAAATTTGCATCATGCGAATGATTTCTTCATCTCTTCCGATCACCGGATCCAGCTTATTTTCTAAGGCTTTTTGCGTCAAATCAATGCCAAATTTTTCTAAACTTTCTAAATTAGAATCATCGTTTTTATCCTGGATAGTCCTGCCTTTTCTTAAAGATTCTAAAGTTTTTTGCAATTCCTTAGTGTCTAAATAAGGCTTTAAAACGCTTTCAAAAAGGCTCATATTCGCCAAAAGATACACATCGGTAGCGATGAAAGAATCGCCCCTTTTAGCCATCAAGCCTTGAGCGTTTTCAAAACTTTGGATTAAAGCTTGGTTTAATTGGATATTTTGCTTGCTGATTTGTGAAACTTTAGCGAACTTATTCAACTCGCTTTGAACGCTAAGCCTTAAAGCTTCAATATCCACAGGCATTTTTTGTAAGGCTTGAATGAGAATGCCTTGGGAGTTATTGAGCATGGCAAAAAGCATGTGCATGGGCGTTACTTCAGCGTTTTTATGGTGTAAGGCTAGAGCGAGCGCGCTGTCTAAAGTTTCATGCAATTGGTCAGTCATTTTTTCAAATAAATTCATTATCAATCCTTTTTGAGTTTTAAAATCTTTACTATTTTACACTATTTTAACCCTCAAAGGTTTTTAAAACGCTCACACTAACGACAAACTCTCTAAAATACGCTTTTTAGACAATTCGCAATATTCTTTTTCAATCTCTAAACCCACGCTAAAACGCCCTAAAGCGTTGGCCTCTAAAATAGTCGTGCCAGATCCGCTAAAAGGATCAAAAATCGTGTCTTCCAAAAAAGAAAACAATTGGATGCAACGCCTGGGTAATTCCCTTGGGAATGGGGCTGGGTGCTTTAAGCGCTTTTTGGATTCACCGCTAAAATTCCATAGCCCGTTCGTGTAGAGTAAGAATTCCTCTTTACTGATTGTAGAAGTTTGTTTTTTTCGTTTGTATTCGTTTTTGTAAAAAACAACGATCAATTCCACAGGAGCGATAGCATAAGGCGCACTAGCTTGCAACCAACTCCCCCAAGCGGTGCGTCTTGAGATATTGCTTTCATTCCAAATAATCGTATTTTGGTATTTCCAACCGCATTCTTTAGCCACTATAATAATATCGGCCCCCAAACTTTGCTTGCCATGTTTATTCGTATCTAAAGGGACATTCAAACACAACCTCGCCTGTTCCTTACCCCAAAAATAACAATTTTTAAGCCAATTTTTACACCAATTCAAATAATCATCATAAGCCCTAAAATCGTTACTCCCTTGGTATTCAATGCTCAAATTATAGGGCGGTGAAGTGATGCATAAATCATAAAAACCTTTTTCAAAAGTCTCTAAAACGCTCGCATCGCCATGGTATAAATCCAATTTTTCTAAACTGAAATAAGGTTTCATAAAAGCCTTTTTAAATCTTCTAATAAATTTTCTATGCCCTTGATTTTAGGGCTTTGATCAAAATCGCTTTTGGCTAAATAGATACCATCTAATTCATGCTCCATGACGATCCTGGCTTTTTTGGGCTTGTCTTTAAAGCTGATTTCATCATCGTTATCCGGTGTTATCATGAAAACTTTAATGTGAGAAGTTATAGGCGATTGCAGAAGCTTTAATTTCCAATAAGGCGTTTCTGTAAAACGCTCCCTAAACGAATTTTTTACCGATAAAACCGCTAGAATTTTGATATTATCCTTGTTAGTTTGATAAAGAATAATATCCCCATCAGGCAAAACACTATATTCTCCAAAATGCACCAATAAAGCCCGTTTGACTCTATCCAGCTCGCCATTAATGCGCTTAGCCCTTAAGGTTTTATCGTTCGTCATTTTGACATTGTTTTTAATACAAAAATCTTTCAATAAAAGTTCTATGATTTTTTCTAACGCTCTTCCCATAGCGCTCACAAAGCCTTGTCTGGCCAAAATGCTAGCCTCTTCTTTGCTTTTATTTTGTTTGATATAATCGTTCATTTTATGATTCAAAAAGCGTTCTTTTTCTTGCGTATAAAAAACTTGCAAAAACTTGTAAGGCTCAGGTTGTTCTCTCATAAAATCTTTAAAACGCTCTAAAATAATATCGGCTAAACTCAATCCAAACACCTTTAATCCATAGAAATCCATCAAATTATAATACAAAACTTTTTTATTAATGGCTGGTGTTTGAAACAAGCTTATAATAAAAATGAAATGCAAAATTTAGATATTCTGCTTAAAAGTATTGCTAATGAATCATATATTTTCACTAAAATAATATTGACAGAATTTAATTAAAGGGCTAGAAATGCAATTTTTAAATCAGTCTTTAGGATTTTTTAATAAGGGGTGCTTTGAGCCCATTGACAGAAACTTCATTACAGAAAGCTATCAAGCACTAAAGCCGATTGAAGAAATTCAAAATAAATACAATAAACATGACAACGATTCATTTTTGAATGAATTGAGAGACAGCATGGTGGCTTTATATTTAGATTATGATCTCATCAATACCCAAAAGCATGGTCTTGATGCCAAAAGAAATTCAAGCGATGAATTTTTAGAAATCAAACAAGTCTCTTTTCAAAGTAAAACTTGGAGCGCGACTTTTAATGACACCACTTTAGAAAAAGCCAAAGTTTTTTGCGATATTAAAACGACTTTAGCCGTGGGCGTTTGGAATAATATTTCTAATCTTTTATTCATTGTTTATGGAAAGCACCCTGAAATGGGATTGTATTTAGAGCAAAAAGTAAAAGAGTGTCATAATGAGAGTAGGCGTTCAACTCAAACGATAGGGGTTAGTAAATTAATCAAAGAATTTGATTTTAAAATAAAACCCATTGATTCAAAAGAACAAGAGCTTATCAATCTTTTTAATCTCAAGTTTGGTCGTTTTTCTTGGGAAAATCATCTTGCATAAAGTTTTTATCATGGAAGCTTTGGAGTGTTTGAAAAGAATAGAAAAAGAAAGCATCCAAACGATCTATATAGACCCCCCTTATAACACCAAGAGTTCTAACTTTGAATATGAAGACGATCATGCTGACTATGAAAAATGGATTAAAGAACATTTGATTTTAGCAAAGGCTGTGTTAAAACAAAGTGGTTGTATTTTTATTTCTATAGACGATAATAAAATGGCTGAAGTTAAAATCATTGCCAATGAAATTTTTGGAACGCGCAATTTTTTAGGCACTTTTATCACTAAACAAGCCACAAGGTCTAACGCTAAACACATCAATATTACCCATGAGTATGTTTTAAGCTACGCCAAAAATAAAGCGTTCGCTCCTGGTTTTAAAATCTTACGAACGCTTTTGCCCATTTATGCTAAACCCTTGAAAGATTTAATACGAACGATTAAGAATGTTTTCAAACAAAAAGGACAAGATCAAGCCCAACTTGTCCTAAAAGAACAGATCAAAGAATTATCCCAAAAAGAACATTTTAATTTTTTAAAAAATTATAATTTAGTGGATGAAAAAGGTGAGATTTATTTCGCTAAAGATTTATCCACGCCTTCAAACCCACGCAGTGTAGCGATACAAGAAATCAATCTTTTTTTAGAACCCTTAAAAAGCAGAGGGTGGAGCAGCGATAAAAAGCTTAAAGAGTTATATTATCAAAATAGACTTATTTTTAAGAATAACCGCCCTTATGAAAAATATTACCTAAAAGAATCGCAAGATAATTGTTTGAGCGTGTTGGATTTTTATAGCCGACAAGGCACGAAAGATTTGGAAAAATTAGGCTTAAAGGGGCTTTTTAAGACGCCAAAACCTGTAGGATTGATTAAATATTTATTGTTATGCTCCACCCCTAAAGATTCTATTGTTTTAGATTTTTTTGCAGGTAGTGGGACAACAGCGCAAGCGGTTATAGAAGCTAATAGGGATTATGATTTGAATTGGTCTTTTTATTTGTGTCAAAAAGAAGAAAAAATTAAAAATAACCCGCAAGCTGTTAGCATTTTAAAAAACAAGGGGTATCAAAACACGATTTCAAATATCATGCTATTGCGTTTAGAAAAGATTATTAAAAGAAGTGGATACGAGATTTTAAAAACAAAATCTATTTTATTTTAAATCTTATTTTTCAAACCCCTACACCCTATCCACGCTCAAAATTTCAGCGCTCGCTCTGGCTTTTTCATTATTCAATTCAATTTTATCGCCCGTTTTTAATGCTTCTAATTCTACCGCTTGATGGTTTTTACTCACAAACGCCCCGAATTGGGGCAATTTCAAATGCGCATGAGCGAGTTTAAGGGCGTTTTCTAGCCTGTTTAAGTGCTCTGTTTTAGTTTGTAAAAAAGGGCTTGTTAATGCTTGAATAGAGATTTTTTCTAAAAGCGTTTTTTTAAAGCGCAAAAATTCTAAGGTTTTATTTTCTAAAGCGATTGTTAGTTTCTCTAGTTTTAAGGTGTTTAAATGGTGCTTGTTTTCAAAACTCAATCGTTTCAAAGAAGCCACTAAATGCTCTAAATGCGCCTTTTTTTGATGGAGCAAAGTTTTAAAAGAGCGGTGCAATTTCACATTAAACCCATCAAGTCTTTGCAACCATTCATCGCTACTAGGGAGCAAAATCTCCATCGCGTTTGAAGGCGTAGAAGCCCTTAAATCCGCCACTAAATCGCTCAATAAAAAATCGCTCTCATGCCCAATAGCTGACATGCTGAAGGTTTTAGCCAAATACAGAGCATCAGCGATTTTTTCATCATTGAAAGAATACAAATCCTCCATGCTCCCCCCACCCCTAGCCACTACAATCGCATCAAAAGCGTTTTTTGTGTCATGAAAACTATCCGCATAAGCGACGCTCTCCACCACGCTTTGAACGCACCCCTCCCCTTGCATTAAAGTGTTGATGCAGACTAATTCGCACATCGGCCATCGTTTGGAAGCGATCTTTTGCATGTCCGCCCAAGCGGCTGAATTTTGAGAAGTGATGACTGCCACTCGTTTAGGAAAATGCGGTTTGGGTAATTTATTCGCTTCATCAAAATAGCCTTTAAGGCGTAATTTTTCTTTCAATTGCTCTAAAGCTAAAGTTAATGAACCTATATCTTTAGGCTCTATTTCAAAGCAATTGATTTGATAATCCCCCCTTGGAACATACACGCTAATACCCCCAAAAACAACCACTTCCTGCCCTTCTTTTAAAGCGAATTTGAGCCTGTTAGCGTTCCCTTTAAATAAGGTGCATTTAATCACTGACTGGCTGTCTTTGAGCGAAAAATACGCATGGCTGCTCACCTTGTGGATAGTCAAATTACTCACTTCCCCTTGAACCCTAACTTGCAAAAAAGTCGCTTCTAAAAGGGCTTTGATTTGCGCATTGATTTCGCTCACGCTCAATACATTCACCAACTCCCCCTTTTATAGCAAACGAGTGATGTCATTAAAAAGCCCTAAAAACATGATAAAAACCAAAAACCCTACCCCCGCTAGCCACAACGCATTTTGTATAATCACAGGCAAAGTGATCTTAAAAATATTTTTAAAAATAACCCCTAGCATTTGCCCCCCATCTAAAGCGGGGATGGGTAATAAATTTAAAATCCCTAAATTAATAGACAAAAACGCCCCAAACAATAAAAGCATGCTCACGCTATTGGCATGGCTTAACGCTCCCACAATGCCTATTACCCCACTCAATTCTTTGGCTGAAGCGCTCCCCGTAATCAAACGCTTTAAAGAAACTATAATCAAATCAGCGCCCTCTTTAAACCGACTCAAGGCCTGCTTGAACGCTTGAATTAGGGAATAAGAAACAACGCCCGTTTTTTGCATGTCCGGTTTAATGCCTATCACCTTGTATTGGATCATTTCATTAGGATCATTAGATTCGCTTACCACCGCCACGATTTTGGGGGTCAGTCGTTTTTCTAAAATCTGGTTGTTTCGCTCTATTTCTACAACCAACTCGCCTCTAGCACGCGCCACTATGCTTCTAATCTCTCCAAAACTCGCTATTTTTTGATGGTTGATAGAAAGGATTTTATCCCCCTTTAACAGTCCAGCTTCTAACGCGTTATTTTCTAAACCGCCAATGATTGGCAGTAAGACTTTTTCCCCGCTCAATGCCAGAAAAAAATACACTAGAATCGCAAAAAGAAAATTAAAAAACGCCCCCCCAAATAGTATCCATAGCTTTTGGAAAGGGTTTTTTTGCGCGTAGCTATCATTTGCTTGATGGGTTTTATTTTCTTCATTTTCTTCTTTATCCATGCCCTTTAATTTCACATAGCCCCCAAGCGGGATCAAAGACAAAGCGAATTGCGTGCCAAAAAGCCTAAAAAACCAGAGTTTTTTACCAAAACCAATGCTAAACACTTCCACTTTCACCCCACAAAGCCTAGCGATAATGAAATGCCCTAATTCATGGACAAAGATTAAAAACGCCAGCATTAAAACCGCTACAATGAACATCATACCCCTGTTGGCTCTTTGGTATTAGGATCTTTTATCATCGGCTCTTTTAAAGGCGTGGGTGGTGTGGGGGGCACGGATGCTGGTGTAGGCTCTGTGGTTTTTTGGTTTTCTTTATTTTCTTTGGGGGGTTTTTGCCACAACTCTGTCAAAGCCGCTGCTTTTTTAGGATCCATTTTGGCTAAAATTTTACCTAATTCTTGAGGTTTTAGCGCCATTAAAATTTCTAAGGCGTTTTTGGTGGGTAAATTTTCTAAAATCAGAGCCGATTTAGAATCTTTCATTTTAGAATAAGTATCGCCAATCTTGCTATCTTTAGCCTGCTTGATTTCTCTTAAAATGCTTTCGTTTTCTTCTATCAAATTTTTAAGGCGTTTTTTTTCTTCCGTTTGTAAGGTTTTAAAGGCTTCTTCTTTAGCCGCTAAATTTTTCAGTTTTTCTTCCACTTCTTTTTCTTTTTGGTTTAACAGATCGTTTTTTTCATCTAAAAGGCGGGCGTTTTCGGTTTGCAAAATCCTTAAAGACTGCTCTTTTTCACTCAATTGGCGCAAATCGTCTTTCAATTCGGCTTTTTTAGATTCAAAAATCGCAGAGCATTGCAACAATTCTTGTGCGGCTTCTTCGCTAAAGAGCGCCTGTAAAATCAAGCCCATTAACAAGATTTTACGCATGCAAGCCCCCTTTTTGCCAGTGTAAAATCATGGCGTTTTCGTCCAAAAGAGCCTGTTCTTTTTTTTCCACAATTTCCTTTTCTTTTTGCTTTTCATTTTCTAGAATGATTTTAGCTTTTTCCAATTCCTGGTTAGCCAAAAGATAATCTTTTTCTAAAACTTTTAAATCCTTATTTAAATTCTCACCCTCTTGTTGGTAATATTCTATCTCCATTCTTAGAGCGCTTTTTAATTGCTGGATTTGTAAAAAAAGGCTCATTCCCCCCAACTCAGGGTTTTTAAACGCGCTCAATTGGGCTTGTTTGTCCAAAACTTCTCGCTCGTTTTGTTGCAATTCTAAACGCTTGCTTTCAAGCTTTTGCTCTATTTTTTCTAACGCAAGGGTTTTTAATTGCACCAACACAGAAGCGAATTTTTTCATAGAAAAATCGTGTCTTCTCTTTCAGGGCTTGTAGAAATAAGGCCAATTTTTACCCCCACTTCTTTTTCAATAAAACGAACATACTCTCTAGCGTTTGGCTCTAAATCCTCTAATTTTTTCACGCCCACGCTTTTTTCCCAGCCTTTAAAAGTTTGATAAACAGGCATGCAATCTTTCAAATCGCTAGGGAAAGCCTCTAATCTTTCGCCCTTTCTTTCATAAGCCACGCACACCTTAATCGCATCAATCCCGTCCAAAACATCTAATTTCATTAAAGCTAATTGCGTGCAACCATTCAAAGCGCAAGCGTATTTTAAAGCCACCAAATCCAGCCACCCGCAACGCCTTGGGCGTTTAGTTGTCGTGCCAAACTCCGCGCCCTTAGTTCTTAAATGATCGCCCATGGGTGTAGTGTCTTCGCTAGGGAAAGGCCCGTTCCCCACACGAGTAGAATACGCTTTCGTGATGCCTATCACTTCATTGATCGCTTTAGGGTTTAAGCCGGTGCTCACGCATGCGCTCGCGCTCGTGGTGTTAGAGCTTGTTACAAAAGGGTAAGTCCCTAAATCAATGTCTAAAAGCGTGCCTTGTGCCCCTTCTAATAGGATTTTTTCACCCTTTTGGTTCGCCTCTATCAGCATGCTTGTGGTGTCTTTGATAAAGGGGCAAATTTTTGGGGTGTATTGTTTAAAATACTCCCTCAAATCTTTTTCGTAATCCTCGCCCAAATCATACGCTTCTTTAAAAGGCTCAATGGCTTTGAAATGCGCTTTTAGTTTCTCTTCTAATATGGTATCGTCTAATAAATCCCCCATTCTTATCCCGCTCCTCGCCATTTTATCCTCATAGCAAGGGCCTATGCCTTTTTGAGTCGTGCCGATGTTTTGAGATTTTTCTTTAAAAGCGTCTTTTTTGGCATGATAAGGCAAGATCACATGGGCTCTGTCGCTGATAAACAAACGATTTTCTAAATCCTCAAACGCGCTGATTTCTTCGCACAAATCCTTAATACTCACAACCACCGCGCTAGAAATGATGTTCTTGCATTTGGGGTATAGCGCTCCTGAGGGCATTAAATGCAAAGAATGCTTAACCCCCTTATGCACAATGGTATGCCCAGCGTTATGCCCGCCTTGATAGCGCACCACAAAGTCATAATCTTTAGCGATCCTATCAACAATTTTTCCCTTCCCCTCATCTCCCCACTGGATCCCCACAACGACATCTGCCATAAAATATTATCCTTAAAACAAAGTAGATTGGATTGTTTAAAAGCTTGTTAGAATACCAAAAAAAAGTAAAAAGCCTCTTTATAAGCCCTAAAAAGAGCTTAAAAGCCTATCGTGTAATTGATATAGAACGCATACAAACGCCTGTAATCCACATCAGCCCCATTGGCCCTCAAATACCTTTGATTGATCGCTGGGATTTTCACGCCAAATTCCATACCATGCTGAATGCTTTGAGACGCACTCAAAAACCGGCGGTGCATGGTGCTGGCAAAATGAGCCCTTAAGCCCAAATTGAACAAAAATTGGAAATTCGTGGGAGTGGGGCTTTTTTGAAACGAGTCTTCAATTTGACCTTTTAAAGAGCTATCCCAAGTGTTACCCGCTATTTGAATGCCCCCAAACACCCCCACATTCAAGGACTGATCGCTAAAAACCCTCCTAAAGATATTCCATAAAAAGTCTGTGCCAGCGCCATAAGTAAAGATATTCGCCTTAACAGCGTTGCTAAGACTGCCTAATTGCGTAAAGCCGTAATCAAAGAAAGCGTAGTACCGCAAGCCTATATTCCTCTTGCTCCCAAAAAATTGCTTGTAGCCCATTTGAATGCCAAAGCCATTAATAACCCCATGCTGAGAGCTTTTGCCTGGCCCAAATTGGGGCAAGTAAGGCTCATCGTAATTATTTAGCATTCCTCCTAGCTGTTTTAGATTCTCTTGATAAGTAGCGATTCGATCCGAGATGGTTTTCACATCCTTTTGGAGCATGGCCCCTGCACCACCGCTCTTATTCAAGCCTTCTGCGATCTGGCCTAGCTTCGCTGCAGAAGTATCATTAAAAAGCTGCATTTGGGCTAAAAGCCCTTTTAAAAACACCGAATTACTATCCAAATTCACCCTTGTGAGCGCGTTTAAAAGCGCCACGCTTTCCGTGGCTAAGAGATCAAATTCTCTTTGAGAGCCATAAAGAACTTTTATAATCCCTACATATCCAGGAACGACTCCATTATTACTGCCATTCTCACTATTATTAACCAAGTTATACAACACATTACTCAAATACACTTGCAAGGCTTGAACGCTATAAGCGTTTTTATCCGCTTCAAAGCGTTGCTCAATTTGGGGGAGTATTTTTTTAAACTGGGTTAATTCTGTGTTATTGTTACCAACAGTTGTATTAGTATTGACAATTTGATTGCCTATCCCTAAAAGAGCGTCCATGGTCGTGTTTGTCGCTAAGGTTAAAAGCCCATTACCCCCTGCCATGCCTACGCCCACTTGGCGGAAATCATCAATGACATTATTCCTTAGGGTGCTGCCTTTGTTATTGATGTTTTGTTGCGCGCCGCCGATTTGATAGCCCACTCCCATGTAAAAGCCATCATCTTCAGCTAACGCCACGCTTAAAGGAAGGCTAAAAAGCAGAGCGGTTTTCAAAAGCCCCTTTTTGAGCGCGTGGTATTGACTTTTTTCCATTCTTGTATTTTTTATCTCTTTTGTATTGGTATGTTTCATCAAGAGCCTTCCTTAAAAACCGACTGAATAGCCCACATAGAAGCTAAAATTCCTCATATAGCTTGCGCTTGAGCCTTGGGTTGCAAAATATTTATGAGCGATAACAGGGATTTTCACCCCAAATTCTATCCCTTGGTCTAGCCTGTGCTTATTGAAATTGGTTTTTGCAAAGTTGGTGCGCACGCCCAAATCAAACAAGAATTGGAACGAGCTAGACTTGACATCAGGCCTTTGCCCACTCAATAAGTTCGTTACATTCGTGCTCCAAGTTTGCCCTGCAATTTGAGCGCCAAAGAAAAGACCGATTGTAGTCCTTTCTCTCCTTCTAGAGCGTTCATACACATTGTATAAAAAATCCGTTCCTACCCCATAAGTAACAAGATTGGCTCCCACTTTTAAATTCGTATCGCCAAAGTTCGCATAGCCATAATCCAAAAACCCGTAATACCTTAAGCCAATATTTTTCTTATGGGTGAAAAATTGTTTATAGCCCATCTTAGCCCCAAAGCCATTCATGCTCGCTGACTGATAATCTTTGAGCGAAAAGAGATTAGGGATATAAGAAATCTTATAAAGAGAACTGGCCGAATATTCAAACTGGCCTAAGCTCGTATTGATGATGTTTATGACTCTGTCTAGCCCTTTCCTATAAATAAGCTGACTCCCAGTAAAACAAGGCGATGCACTGCTACAAATATTTTTTTCAATAAAACTCCCTAACCTCAAAGTCTCACGATCCAAAGAAATCCCGCTCTTAATCAAAGCGTTGAGTTCGCTAACCGTAGAGTTAGCCCCTATCAAGCCCGTTTGCGAAGAAAAATTTTGCATGCCAGTGGCAATATCGCCCACGCTCACGCCATTATACGCTCCATTAGTCCCGCCCGCGCCTAAAAGCATGACTTTCATGATGTTTTGGTATAGTTGCTCGTTACTGTTTTGTTTTTGTTGGATTTTACTCAAATCCACTTGCCCTAAAGCTAAAACGATGTTTTGAGCCACTAAGAGCATGCTATCAGTGATACCGATTTGTTCTTTCCCTACATCCACCACCAAAGGCTTAATGACACCTTCTGAAGCGTATTGTTGGGATAGATCTAATAGTTTTCCTAAAATCCCTAGAGATTGCTCTAAATTGACTAAAGCTTGGTTTGGTTGTCCGTTTGGTTGCGATGGTTGCGCTTGTGAGCTGTTTTTCACGCTTTCACTCAAAAGAGTTTTTGTTTTATTCCCTAAAATATCCAAGTAGTAGGATAAGGGAATGGCAGAAGTTTGCAACCTCACAGCCCCATCTCTGATCAACTGCTTTAATTCTTGTGCTTGGGTGAAGCCTGGATTTTTCAATTCCTGTCTGGCCAAACTCGTCTGGTAATCTATGACAAAAAACGCCCCATCTTCTTCAGCGTTACACAAAGACATGCCCGCTAGCAAGGAAAGAGCGATCGTTTTTTTAAAGGAGTGGTTTTTCAAAAATATCCTTTTTGCTTTGATAAGTGATTTTACTTAATCCATAAAAGAAACTCTCTAATTTTAAGATAATCATTCTTAATTTGCTATTAAGTGTTTCAAAAAAGCATCAAATTGACATCTTTTAAGCAAAATGTTATAATGCTCGCTTAATTTTATTTGGGGTGTTAGCTCAGTTGGGAGAGCGCAACGCTGGCAGCGTTGAGGTCAGGGGTTCGAACCCCCTACACTCCACCATTATTACACTTATTCTCTTTCTTTATTGATCAAACCCATTTTCTTGCTAGTATTACCCATAATTAATTATAATCTTAGGAATTGTTTTTCATCAAGGGAGTTTGAGCGTGAGCAGTTTGTTTAAAATGCGTATTCTTAGTTTTAAAAAGAATAAGCGGGCGGTGTTTTCACTCTATCTTTTTATCGCTTTATTAACACTTTCTCTTTTAGCCCCCTTGTGGGTGAATGATCGCCCTTTATTCATCTATAAAGACAATAAAGCGTATTTCCCCATGTTTAAAAACTATGCGGAAGTGGAGTTTGGAGGCGATTTTTTCACCCCTACGGACTATAACGATCCTTATGTGCAAAACACGCTTTTAAAAGACGCTTTCATCATCCATGCGCTCATCCCTTATAGCTATGATACGATCATTATGGATTTAGACTCGCCCGCCCCCACCCCCCAAGATTCAAACACCTTTTAGGCACAGACGATCAAGCCAGAGACGTGTTAGCCAGGCTGGTTTATGGCTATCGGGTTTCGTTAGTGTTTGGGATTTTACTCACCCTTTTTAGCGTTCTTATTGGCGTGAGTTTGGGAGCGTTTCAAGGGTATTATGGAGGGTTAGTGGATTTATTGGGGCAAAGGTTGAGCGAGATTTGGAGCGCGATTCCCATGCTTTTTTTACTCATTGTGATTTCTAGCGCGTTTAATTCCAATTTCTGGATCATCTTGTTTTTAGTCTTGCTCTTTAGCTGGATGGGGCTTTCTCAAGTCGTGCGCACGGAGTTTTTAAAAGCAAGGAATATGGACTACACCAAAGCCGCTAGAGCGCTTGGGGTGAATGATTTAAAAATCATTTTCTACCATGTGTTACCCAACGCTTTAGTGGCGACGATCACTTATGTGCCGTTTTTAATGGCGGCTAGCATTTCCACTTTAGTGTCTTTGGATTTCTTGGGTTTTGGCATGCCCATAGGGAGCGCGAGTTTGGGCGAATTGGTCAATCAAGGCAAGGATAACCTCACCACGCCCCATTTAGCGGTTGTAGCCTTTGTAGCCATCAGTTTGTTGCTTTCTGTTTTGGTGTTCATTGGCGAAGGGGTGCGCGATGCTTTCAACGCTAACATGCTCAAATAAGGGGGTTACATGCTAGAAATCAAAAACTTGAACTGCGTTTTAAACGCGCATTTTTCGCTCCAAAACATCAATATTTCTTTAAGTTATGGTGAAAGGGTGGCGATCGTGGGCGAAAGCGGGAGCGGGAAAAGCTCTATCGCTAATCTCATCATGCGATTAAACCCTAGATTCAAGCCTCATAATGGCGAAATGTTGTTTGAAACAACCAATCTTTTAAAGGAAAGCGAAGCGTTCATGCAGCATTTAAGGGGGAATATTATCGCTTACATCGCTCAAGACCCCCTATCTAGCCTAAACCCCTTGCATAAAATCGGCAAACAAATGAGTGAAGCCTATTTCTTACACCATAAAAACGCTTCTCAAACGCTCCTTAAAGAACAAGTTTTAAACGCCATGAAACAAGTCCAATTAGATGAAAAATTTTTGGATCGTTACCCTTATGAGCTCAGCGGAGGGCAGCGCCAAAGGGTGTGTATCGCTATGGGCATTATTAATGCGCCCAAACTGCTCATTTGCGATGAGCCTACCACCGCATTAGATGCCCAAATCCAAAACCAGATTTTAGACTTGCTCAAGCAATTGAGCGTGGAAAAAAACATCGCCCTTTTATTCATTAGCCATGATTTAAAGGCGGTTAAACGCTTAGCCGATAGGGTTTATGTGCTAAAAAAAGGCGAGATCGTAGAAACCAATTTGACTAAAGAGCTTTTTAATGACCCCAAGCACGAATATTCAAAACTCCTGCTTCAGGCTTCAAACTTGCCCGCTAAAAATTTAAAAGCGCTAGATGAAACGCTTTTAGAGGTGAAAGATTTTAGCGTTTACTACTTGCAAAAACGCTTCTTTAGGCCTTCTTTAAAAAAGCCCCTTATCGCATCAGTCAATTTTTCCCTCAAAGCTAAAGAAAACATCGGTATCATTGGCGAAAGCGGGAGCGGGAAAAGCTCTTTAGCGTTAGGGCTTTTAAAACTCGCTTTAAACAGCGGGGAAGAAAAGATTTTAGGCCAAAGCGTGGGGCTTTTAAATTCTAAGGCGTTCAAACCCTACCGCAAGATCTTGCAAATGGTGTTTCAAGACCCCTATGCTTCATTAAACCCTCGCTTAAGCATTCAAAGCATTTTAATAGAAGCTTTGCGCTTTGCTTACCCTAAAGCTTCCAAAGAAGAATGGCACCATTTAGCTGAACTTTGTTTAGAAGAAGTGTGTTTAAACCCTGAATTGCTTAACTTTTACGCTTATGAACTCAGCGGTGGGGAGCGCCAAAGAGTGGCGATCGCTAGAGCGATTGCCTTAAAACCTAAAATCATTCTTTTAGATGAGCCAACCTCTGCTTTAGACAAAAGCATTCAAAAAAGCGTGTTGGAATTATTGTTGAATTTACAAGAAAAGCAGGATTTAAGCTATTTGTTTATCAGCCATGATTTAGATGTGATCAAAGCGTTTTGCGATAAGGTGTTAGTGATAAGTGAGGGGAAAGTCGTAGAAACAGGCGCTATTGAAGAAGTGTTTGACAACCCTAAACACGCTTATACCAAGCGTTTGTTGGAATCCAGGCTTTAAAGCTTTATTTTAAAATTTATGCCTTTAGTATATGCCTTTAATATTTTTAATCGCTTTTTAATGGGCGTTATCTTTTCACCTTCTATAAACAAAACAAAGAAACTTGATAGGGGGCTGTTTTTGAATAAGGGTAGTCGTCAATAAAGAATGAAAAGACCTTGGATTCTTTGGACAAAATCTTTTCTTTAAAAATTTTTTCATAGCTTTTTTTGACAAACCATTTAAAAGCATGCTCTTCTACAAAATTGTGAGGGTTTTTAAGGACTTCTAGGCGTAAAACGCATTTGTTTAGACTGAATTTGGAAATGTTTTTGACTCCCACTTGCAAAGAAAAGGCGTTGCTATAACTTAAGGGGTTAGCGTGTAAGATGCGTGTTTCTATGGGGTAAATCGCTTGAGTGAGTAAGACATTCAAAACAAAAGGCATGCTTAAAAACGCGCCCAAAAAAGCTGCCGTTGCTATATAACTAGCCCAACGGTTTCTCAAAAGCAGAGCCAAAAGGAGCAAAATCGCGCAAAAAAGGATTAAAACGCTCGCTATTAAAACGCTGATTAAAATCGCTTGGCTTAAAAATCCCTTAAAAGACTCCAAAAAAGCTTGGATAAAGGCAAGAGACGCCATGCGTTTTTAAGGCTCTTTACTCTCGGCAATGCTAGATTTAACCTTACTTTTAGTGTCAATCCAAATATTAGGCACAGCCCCGCCTGGAGTGAGCATGATTTGAGCGTTATTGTTCGTTTTTAACGCTTCATTAAACTGGCCTTGAACTTCAATTTGGCGCAGTCTTAAAAGCTTGTCGCTCAAGCTTTGCGAAATGCTCAAATTGGCTTGAGATTTCGCCTTAGCTTCAATCACGATCGCATCCGCCACGCCCTGAGCCTTAATCCTGTTAGCGTCCGCTTCCCCTTTAGCCAGAGCGGCTTGTTTTTGAGCTTCTTGCTTGGATCGTTCCACCTCGTATTTCACCCTTTCTGATTCTTGGCGCGCGATTTGGACTTTTTCAATTTGCTCTTTAATCTTAGCGGGTAAGACGATTTCTCTCAATTGGATAGAGCTTAATTCCACAGGGGTGTTGGGGAGCTTAGAAACTTCCTTATTGATACCGCTATTGATAAGAGCGGCGATTTCGTTGCGCTTAATGGGTAAATCTTCAGCCGGATAGCGCCCCACCACAGAGCGCACCACATCGCGCACCACAGGGTTGATGATTTTTTGCTCCCAAGACAAGCCATAAGTAGCGATCGTTTGGGGGGTGGTTTGAGGGTTTAGGCGGTATTGCACGGTGAGTTCAATAGAAACGGTCAAACCCCTGCTATCCATCACATTAATAGCGTCGTTTCTAAAAATCCCTTGGTTTTTACCCGCCACACCCATGTCTTCGGTGCGTGAAAAATTGATATTCCTAATCCTTGTATCCACAATGAGAATGTCTTGAATGACAGGCACAAAAAAGTGGATTCCTGGCTGTAAGGGGGTGGGTTCGTATTTCCCGGCAGTGATTTTAATGCCAATTTCTCCTGAGCTAATCACTTCAAAAGGCTTGGCCAAAAAAGCGATAACGCCTAAAAGGACAATGACGATTAAAACCGATAGTTTTTTAGAATTAAAAGAGTTAGACGGCGGAATGAAACGCCCCCCATTATTAGGCGTATTAGGCGTGGGGTTTTCTCTTTGAGGATTTTTCTTTTTTAAATGTTCGTTCAAATCAATGGGCATGAATTTCCTTTTTAAATATTTTAACGGCGTTTGGGTTTTTTAGAATGGTGGTTCGTTTTAGAGCCTTTTTCTCTGTAATGGCCCTTTTTGAAAGAACGCGCTTGATCATGTTGGTGCATTTTTTTATGGGTGGGTTTTGGCGTTTTTTCTTTAGGGTTTTGAATCGCATCAATTTCTTGCTGGTTCAAGCCGATTTTGCTGGTTTCAAACTGCAAACTCAAAAGTTTTAAAACCAATTGAGACGGCTCAAAAATTTCGGTAAGCTGTTCATAAAGGCTGATAGTCCCTTCAGACACTTTAGCGTCATGCAAGGTTTTGATGATCTGATTTTCGTTGATGGTGGGGATTTCAAAAAGTTCAATCTCTGAATCAATTTCTTTTTGCATGCGTAAAAGCTCTTTGTATTCTAAGGGGGTTACTAAAGTGATCGCCATGCCTTTTTTGCCCGCTCGCCCGGTTCTTCCAATGCGGTGGATATAGCTCTCGGTGTTTAGGGGCAAATGGTAATTAAACACATGGCTTACACCGCTAATATCTAGCCCACGGCTCGCCACATCTGTAGCCACCAACACATCAGCGTCATTTCTTTTAAACGCCATGATAGAAGAGCGCCGATCCCTTTGATCCATATCCCCATGCAAGGCGGTGCTTTTGTAATTTTTAGAAGCAAGGAATTGGTGCAATTCATCGGCTTCTTTTTTGGTGCGCGTGAAAACGATGCTCTTTTCAGGCGCTTGGGTGTCTAAAAGGCGCATGATCGCTTCAGCCCTTTCATGCTCATTGATCACATAAAAGCGTTGGGTGATGTCGGTGTTAGTGATATTAGAGGGGGCAATATGGATTTTAATAGGGTTTTCTAAAATCTTATCCGCTAGCCTTTTGATCGGCTCTGGCATCGTGGCTGAAAAAAGCAAAATCTGCGCTTCGCTAGGGAGGTAGTCAAAAATCTCTTCAATATCGTCCAAAAACCCCATATCCAGCATTTCATCGCTTTCATCTAAAACGACCACTTTAGGCACAAATTTATGGATGCGCTCGTTTTTTAAATGATCCAACAGCCTTCCTGGTGTAGCGATCATCACTTGGGGGTTTTTCTTAATGAATTCGCATTGTTTTTTAACGCTCTGGCCTCCATACACGCACACGGTTTTAGTCCTAGTGTGTTTGCCCAATTTAAAAATCTCATCGCTAATTTGCATGGCTAATTCTCTAGTGGGCGTGATCACTAAGGCCTCTATGGTGTGGTTGTTTTTAAGGTTGTTGATAATGGGCAGAGCGAAAGCGGCGGTTTTTCCTGTGCCTGTTTGGGCTTGCGCAATGACATCTCGGCCTTGCAAAACAGCCGGAATGGCCTTTTCTTGAATGGGGCTTGGGGAAGTGAAGCCGGCTTCATAAACGGATTTTAAAACCGATTCTTTTAAGCCCAAATCATTAAAACTCGGCTTATGATAAGCGTCATCATCAATTTCTGTAGGGAGTGGTGGTTGATTCAATTCCATGGGAGATTCATACCTCAATTTAATTTGAAACTTTATAAAAAGCTAATAAAAGGCTAAAATTAAAATCTTTGATTTAAAGTTTATAAGATTTTTGAGTATAGCATAAAAATACGCTCAATTAGGATTAAAGTTTTTATAAAAGGCTTATGCTAAAATAATTAGAATTAAGGAATAAAGAAAGGGTTTGATTGAAACGGGTGTTTTTGTGGCTTATTTTTGTATTAGCCTTCCATAAGCTTTTGGCCGAAAAAATAGGCGATATAGCGAGCGTGGTAGGCGTAAGGGATAACCAGCTGATTGGCTATGGGCTTGTGATTGGCTTAAATGGCACAGGGGATAAGTCCGGCTCAAAATTCACCATGCAATCCATTTCTAACATGCTAGAGAGCGTGAATGTTAAGATCTCTGCAGATGATATTAAATCTAAAAATGTCGCTGCCGTGATGATTACAGCCTCCTTGCCCCCCTTTGCAAGACAGGGCGATAAGATTGATATTCACATTTCTTCTATTGGGGATGCAAAATCCATTCAAGGAGGGACTTTGGTGATGACCCCTTTAAATGCGGTAGATGGGAATATTTACGCCCTCGCTCAAGGGGCTATCGTTTCGGGTAATTCTAATAACTTGCTCTCAGCCAATATCATCAACGGAGCGACTATTGAAAGGGAAGTTTCGTATGATTTGTTCCATAAAAACGCCATGACTTTAAGCCTGAAAAAACCCAATTTTAAAAACGCTATCCAAGTGCAAAACACTTTAAATAAGGTATTTGGTAATAAAGTAGCCATAGCACTAGATCCAAAAACCATTCAAATCACCCGCCCAGAGCGTCTTTCTATGGTGGAGTTTTTAGCTTTAGTGCAAGAAATCCCTATTAATTACAGCGCGAAAAATAAAATCATTGTAGATGAAAAATCAGGCACGATCGTTTCAGGAGTGGATATAATAGTGCATCCGATAGTGGTTACAAGCCAAGACATCACGCTTAAAATCACTAAAGAGCCTTTAAATGACTCTAAAAACACGCAGGATTTAGACAATAACATGTCCTTAGACACCGCTCACAACACACTGAGCTCTAACGGGAAAAACATCACCATTGCCGGGGTGGTAAAAGCCTTACAAAAAATTGGCGTGAGCGCTAAAGGGATGGTTTCAATCTTACAAGCCCTAAAAAAAAGTGGCGCGATTAGCGCTGAAATGGAGGTACTATGATAAACAACAATAAAGCCATGTTAGAGCAATACCATGTTTCTAAATTAGCGAGCGAAGAGAAATTAAAAGTGCTAGCTCAAACTAAAAACGACAAGCTCCTCAAAGAACAAACCGATTCTTTTGAAGCGTTGCTTTTAAAATTCATGCTAGATACGGCTATGAAAATGGATAACCCTTTGTATCCTAAAGCCCCAGGCGATGAGATTTACACATCCATGTATAAGGACACGCTTTCTAAAGAATTGAGCGGGAATTTTGGTTATAGCGAAATGCTGTTTAATTTCTTAAAAGAGCAAGAAAAACAAAAACCATGAAAAAATCCAAGCGTTTAAAACGCCCTTATTTAAAAAACTCCCCTTTGAAACGCTCTAATAAGGCTTCTTCTTTCAAGGGGTTGTTAAAAAAAGAAGACAATGTGATTTCATTAGAAAATTTTAAACCCAAAGAGAGCGAAGATTTATTAGAGAATTTTTCCAACAAAAAAGACATGCAAGAATTGCTAGGGCTTTTAAACCAATTCATTTTACAAAGCTACAAGGTGGAAAAGGAGTTTAAGGATTATAAAGCCCTTTATGAATGGGTCATAGAGATTTTACCGCAAGCGATTTGGGTGATGAATGAAAACGGGAGCTTTTTTTATAAAAATTCTCTAGCCAATCAAAGCCATGAGGTGTTCAATAAGGCTAAATTAGAAAATTTTAACACCGAAATTGAACATGAAAATAAAAGCTATTTAGTCCAGCAAAACAGCATTCAAGGCAAGCAAATCATCACCGCAACCGATATTAGCGCTCAAAAACGCCAAGAGCGGCTCGCTTCTATGGGGAAAATTTCAGCGCATTTAGCCCATGAGATCAGAAACCCCGTAGGCTCTATCTCTCTTTTAGCTTCGGTGTTATTAAAGCATGCGAACGAAAAGACTAAGCCCATTGTTGTGGAATTGCAAAAAGCTTTATGGCGCGTAGAAAGGATCATTAAAGCCACCTTGCTTTTTTCTAAAGGCATTCAAGCCAACCGCACCAAGCAAAGTTTAAAAACGCTAGAGAGCGATCTCAAAGAAGCCCTAAATTGCTACACTTACTCTAAAGACATTGATTTTCTTTTTAATTTTAGCGATGAAGAAGGGTTTTTTGACTTTGATTTAATGGGGATTGTGTTACAAAACTTCTTGTATAACGCTATTGATGCGATTGAAGCCTTAGAAGAGAGCGAACAGGGGCAGGTGAAGATTGAAGCGTTCATTCAAAATGAATTTATCGTCTTCACCATTATTGATAACGGCAAGGAAGTGGAAAACAAAAGCGCTTTATTTGAGCCTTTTGAAACCACTAAATTAAAGGGTAATGGCCTAGGGTTAGCCCTGTCTTTACAAGTCGTTAAAGCCCATGAAGGGAGCATTGTGCTATTAGAAAATCAAGAAAAAACCTTTGAAATTAGGATTCTTAACGCTTCTTAATTTGGATAATTATCCCCCCTTAAAAAATGAGTTTTACGATAAAACAAAATTTTAAAAAGATTAAAGAATATTAAATTGAATAGGGTTTATCAGTTTTTGACAAAAATAAGATCAAAACAATTTTTCATTAACTCTTTTGGTGTAGGATAGCGTTCAAGGTTTTTATGAAAAATAAAAACCTAAGTTAAATTTAAAAAAAAGGACTTTTGATGAAAACATTTGAAATTTTAAAACATTTGCAAGCGGATGCGATCGTGTTATTTATGAAAGTGCATAACTTCCATTGGAATGTGAAAGGCACCGATTTTTTCAATGTGCATAAAGCCACTGAAGAAATTTATGAAGAATTTGCGGACATGTTTGATGATCTCGCTGAAAGAATCGCTCAATTAGGGCATCACCCCTTAGTCACTTTATCCGAAGCGCTCAAACTCACTCGTGTTAAAGAAGAAACTAAAACAAGTTTCCATTCTAAGGACATCTTTAAAGAAATTCTAGGCGATTACAAACACCTAGAAAAAGAATTTAAAGAGCTTTCTAACACCGCTGAAAAAGAAGGCGATAAAGTCACCGTAACTTATGCGGACGATCAATTGGCCAAGTTGCAAAAATCCATTTGGATGCTAGAAGCCCATTTGGCTTAAGCTAATAATAAAGAAGCCAGCATGAGAGATTACAGCGAGCTTGAAATTTTTGAGGGAAACCCCTTAGACAAGTGGAATGACATTATTTTTCATGCGAGTAAAAAGCTTTCTAAAAAAGAGCTAGAAAGGCTTTTAGAGCTTTTGGCTCTTTTGGAAACTTTTATAGAAAAAGAAGACTTGGAAGAAAAGTTTGAATCTTTCGCTAAAGCTTTAAGAATGGATGAAGAGTTGCAGCAAAAAATAGAGAGCAGAAAAACAGACATTGTGATCCAATCCATGGCGAATATTCTCAGCGGGAATGAATGAGCTTATCCGCTATGGCTTGATATTCCTCTTTTTTTTAAAAGCGTTTGGGCTTGATTATGGGATAGATAAAACGCTAGAATTAAAAAAAGATGAAGCGTTTAAAGCGATCATCAAAGACACTTCAAATGAACAAACCAAAGAAATCACACTCTATTGGACGCTATATGCAAATAAAGGTTTAGTCATCAACATGCGTTTTAACCATTTCCCCTACCAGTTTATTTTATACACCGATCATGCGAGAAACACCTATAACCTCAAAGTTTTTGAAAAAAACTTTTCTTCTAACAGCACTCTGTCGCTTGTGTTTAAAGATTTTAAAGAAGATAAAGCCACTTTAAGATTTTTAGCCCTTATGCCCCTTGTTTTTTCCCCTAAAGAGCCTTAAGGAATTTGCATGCAAGAAAAACAACTTCAAGCCATTCAAAATAGAATCGCTTCTTGGATCAAAGAAATTGAAAGCGGCTTTATAGATGCATTGTTTTCTAAGATTGGCCCTTCAAAAATGCTGCGCTCCAAACTCATGCTCGCTTTGTTAGACGAAAAAACAGACGCTATTTTATTGGATAAAGCCTTCAATTTGTGCGCGATTGTGGAAATGATACAGACCGCTTCTTTATTGCATGATGATGTGATTGACAAAGCGACCATGCGCCGAAAACTCCCTAGCATTAACGCTCTTTTTGGGAATTTTAACGCTGTGATGCTTGGGGATGTGTTTTATTCCAAAGCCTTTTTTGAATTATCTAAAATGGGCGAAGCAATCGCTCAAATCCTCTCTAATGCGGTTTTAAGGCTCTCTAGGGGCGAGATTGAAGATGTGTTTGTGGGGGAAAGTTTTAATAGTGACAAACAAAAATACTGGCGTATTTTAGAAGACAAGACCGCTCATTTCATAGAAGCGAGCTTAAAGAGCATGGCGATTCTTTTGAATAAAGACACCAAAATGTATGCGGATTTTGGATTGCATTTTGGCATGGCGTTTCAAATCATTGACGATTTATTAGACATCACTCAAGACGCCAAAACTCTAGGTAAGCCCAATTTTAGCGATTTTAAAGAAGGCAAAACCACTTTACCCTACTTGCTTTTATATGAAAAACTCAATAAGAACGAGCAAGGGCTTTTAATTTCTTATTTTAAACAAGATAGCCATGAAATCATAGAATGGACTAAGGAAAAATTCAAGCAATATGGTATCATAGAAGAAACCCTTAAGATCGCTCAAGTTTATTCTAAAAAGGCCCTTGAAGCCATTAAAGGGGAAAACAATTTGATTTTAGAAAAACTAGCGCAAGATGTCATTTATAGGACTTTTTAATGGAGTTAGAAACTCATTTGTCAAAATATTTCACCCTAGCCTTTACGCACAAAAGCATGAGCTTAGAAATGCGAGAAAAACTCGCTATCAATTCGCCCATAATGCTTAAAGAATTTTTACAAACCATTAAAACCCACTGCCCTAACATCAAAGAGTGCATGGTGTTATCCACATGCAATCGCTTTGAAATCTATGCGAGCCTAAAACACGGCGCTAATACTCATGAACAAAAAAGCACACTATTAAAAATTTTGGCTCAAAATAAAAAAATGAGCGTGTCTGATTTAGAAAAATGCGTTTTAATCAATACTGATGAAAGCGCAGTCCATCATGTCTTTAGCGTGTGCAGCAGTTTGGATAGCCTAGTGGTGGGGGAAACTCAAATCACAGGGCAAATGAAAAACGCTTATAAATTCGCTTTTGAAGAGAAATTTTGCTCCAAAGATTTAACCCGATTGCTCCATTTTGCTTTCAAATGCGCCGCTAAAGTGCGCAATTTAACCGGTATTTCCAAACAAGGGGTTTCCATCTCTTCAGTGGCGGTCAAAGAAGCGCTTAGTATTTTTGAAAAAGAAAGGATTAAAGATAAAAAAGCCCTTGTGATAGGGCTTGGCGAAATGGCTCAATTAGTCATCAAGCACCTTTTAAACAAGCAATTTGAAGTGCTTATTTTAGGGCGTAATGCGGCTAAATTTGAAGATTTTGTCAAAGAATTAGAAGAGCCTAAAAAAGCGAGCTTCCAAAATATAGAAAATTTAAACGCTCATATCAACGAATACGCATTGCTTTTTTGCGCCACTTCTTCGCCGAATTTTATCGTGCAAAATTTTATGGTAAAAGAAACGATTTTCAGGCGTTTTTGGTTTGATTTAGCCGTGCCACGAAATATTGAAAAGCCGATATTCAATAATATTTTTTTATACAGCGTTGATGATTTAGAGCCTATGGTGAAAGAAAATGTGGAAAACAGGCAAGAGAGCCGGACAAAAGCTTATGAAATTGTAGGGCTTGCCACAATGGAGTTTTACCAATGGATCCAAAGTTTAGAAGTAGAGCCTTTGATTAAGGATTTAAGGGAATTAGCCAGGATTTCAGCCCAAAAGGAATTACAAAAAGCGCTTAAAAAACGCTATGTGCCTAAAGAATACGAAAGCAATATTGAAAAGATCTTGCACAACGCTTTCAATACTTTTTTACACCACCCTACTATTGCTTTAAAAAAGAACGCCCAAAAAGAAGAATCTGATGTGCTTGTGGGTGCGATTAAAAACTTGTTTAATTTAGACAAATCTAGTGCTAATCATGTCCAGAATTTGAATCTCTATAAATGCGAATATTACGAGGAATAATGCATGCTGTTTTCAAAACTCTTTGCCCCCACTCTCAAAGAACCCCCAAAAGATGCCGTGTTAAAAAGCCATAAGCACCTAGCTCAAGCAGGATACATTTATCAAGTAGGCAGCGGGATTTATAATTTTTTGCCCTTAGCTAAAAAAGTGCTAGACAAAATAGAAAACATCACGCACAAACGCATGCAAGAGCATGGGGCGCAAAATATTTTAATGAGTTTTGTGGTTTTGGCGAGTTTGTGGGAAAAATCAGGCCGTTTGGATAAATACGGCAAGGAATTACTGGTTTTTAAAGACCGAAAAGACAATGATTTTGTTTTAAGCCCCACTTTAGAAGAAAATATCACCGAAATTGTCGCTAATTTCATTA
Organism: Helicobacter pylori; assembly: GCF_003637685.1. Lineage (GTDB taxonomy): Bacteria > Campylobacterota > Campylobacteria > Campylobacterales > Helicobacteraceae > Helicobacter > Helicobacter pylori_CJ. The sequence continues at coordinate 84,343 of NZ_MVWW01000007.1, forward strand.
AAAGTTACAAGCAATTGCCCGTGCATCTCTATCAAATCCACACGAAATTCCGTGATGAAATCCGCCCACGATTCGGGTTGGTGAGAGCGAGGGAATTTATCATGAAAGATGGTTATAGCTTTCATGAAGACGCTGAAAGCTTGGATAAGGAATTTTTAAACACGCAAAACGCTTATAAAGAGATTTTAAGCGATTTGGGTTTGGATTTTCGCATCGTGGAAGCGGATAGTGGGGCGATTGGAGGGAGTAAAAGCAGGGAATTTGTCGTTTTAACAGAATGCGGGGAAGACACGATCGTGGTGTGTCAAAATTGCGATTATGCCGCCAACATTGAAATCGCTAAACGCTCTAAAAGACCTGAGCCTTTAAATGTCCCCAAAGCGCAATTAGCGAAATTCCCTACCCCTAATACCACTAGCGCTCAAAGCGTGGCGGAATTTTTTAAAACAGAGCCTTATTTTATTTTAAAAGCGCTTGTTAGAAAAGTGATCCATAAAGATAGAGAAACTCTAGCGTGCTTTTTTGTTAGAGGCGATGATACTTTAGAAGAAACTAAAGCCCTGAACGCCTTGAACATTATAGGGGCGAACGCTTTAGAATTGAGAGAGGCCAATGAAGAAGATTTAAATAAAGCAGGGTTAATAGCGGGCTTTATAGGGCCTTATGGCTTGAAAAAGCATGTTTCTTATATCATTTTTGATGGAGATTTAAAAGATAGCGATTGCTTGATCGTTGGGGCTAATGAAAAGGATTTTCATGCGGTGGGCGTGGATTTAAAAGGGTTTGAAAACCTTGTTTATGCGGATATTGTCCAGGTTAAAGAGAGCGATTGTTGCCCTAATTGTCAAGGAGCGTTGAAATACCATAAGAGTTTGGAAGTGGGGCATATTTTCAAACTCGGGCAAGGCTATGCTAAAAGCTTGAAAGCGAGTTTCTTGGATAAGAATGGCAAGGAGCGATTTTTTGAAATGGGGTGCTATGGGATAGGCATTAGTAGATTGCTCAGCGCGATTTTAGAGCAAAAAAGCGATGAGCTAGGCTGTGTGTGGACGAAAAATACCGCTCCTTTTGATGTGGTGATCGTGGTTTCTAATTTGAAAGATGAAGCGCAAAAAAAACTCGCTTTTGAAGTGCATGAAAGGCTACTCCAAAAGGGCGTTGACGTGTTGTTAGATGACAGAGACGCGCGTTTTGGGGCGAAGATGAGGGATTTTGAATTGATTGGGGAGCGATTGGCGCTGATTGTTGGGAAGCAAACTTTAGAGAGTAAAGAATTTGAATGCATCAAACGCACTAATTTAGAAAAACAAACGATCAAAGACATTGAATTAGAAGAAAAAATTTTAGAAATGTTAGAGAGCGAATAAGGGGGATTGAGTGGGAAATTTAGTGATTGGCTCTAGGGGGAGCGAACTGGCCTTATGGCAAGCGAATCACATTAAAGAACGCCTGAAAAAAGAATGCTCTATGGAAAGCGAGATTCAAATCGTTAAAACCACGGGCGATAAAATCTTAGACGCGCCTTTAAATAAGATTGGCGGTAAGGGGCTATTCACTAAGGAATTGGAAGAATTGCTTTTAAAGGGCGAAATTGATTTGGCGGTGCATTCTTTAAAAGACGTGCCGGTCATGTTTGAAAAAGGGTTGGATTTAGCTTGCATCACCAAAAGGGCTGATGTGAGGGACACTTTTTTGAGCGTGAAATTCCCTGATTTGATGAGCTTGCCTAAAGGAGCCAAGGTTGGCACGACTTCTTTAAGGCGCTCCATGCAAATCAAACTGAAGCGCCAGGATCTAGACACAGAAAGCTTGAGGGGGAATGTCCAAACCCGTTTGAAAAAGCTTGAATGCGGAGAATTTGACGCTATCATTTTGGCTGAAGCCGGGTTGTGCCGCTTAAATGTTCAAGGGGCGAAATACCGCAAGGCTTTTAGCGTAGAAGAAATGATTCCTAGCATGGGTCAGGGGGCTTTAGGGGTAGAAATGCTCAAAAACCACAAGCATTTTATTACGCTCCAAAAACTCAACGATGAAGAAAGCGCGTTTTGCTGCCATTTAGAAAGGGAATTTATCAAAGGGCTTAATGGAGGGTGTCAGATCCCTATTGGCGTGCATGCGAGTTTAATGGGCGATAGGGTTAAAATCCAAGCGGTTTTGGGCTTGCCTAATGGGAAAGAAGTCATCACTAAAGAAAAGCAAGGGGATAAAACTAAGGCGTTTGATTTAGTTCAAGAGCTTTTAGAAGAATTTTTACAAAGCGGGGCGAAAGAGATTTTAGAAAAGGCACAGTTGTTTTAATGCGTTTATTGATCGCGTTAGGTTTGAGTTTGCTAAGCTTGAACGCTAAAGAAGCGGATTTCATCTCTGATTTAGAATACGGGATGGCTCTTTATAAAAACCCTAGGGGTGTTGCGTGTGCGAAATGCCATGGCATTAAAGGCGAAAAACAAGAAATCACCTTTTATTATGAAAAAGGCGAAAAAAAAATCCTCTACGCCCCTAAAATCAACCATTTAGATTTTAAAACCTTTAAAGACGCCTTGAGTTTAGGCAAAGGCATGATGCCTAAATACAATCTCAATTTAGAAGAAATCCAAGCGATTTACCTTTATATCACCTCTTTAGAGCATAAAGAAGAGCATAAGGATTCTCCTAAGCCTTAATCAAAGCGCTTGATTTATGCTAAAATGGAGCGTTGCATTTTTTGTTTTGATTAAAGAGGGTTCTAAAAATCAGAATTTAAAAGAAGGTAGGAATGAGTGTCAAAATTTTAAAAATATTAGTTTGTGGGTTATTTTTTTGGAGCTTGAATGCCCATTTATGGGGGAAACAAGACAATAGTTTTTTGGGGGTTGCTGAAAGAGCCTATAAAAGCGGGAATTATTCTAAAGCTACATCTTATTTTAAAAAAGCATGCAACGATGGGGTGAGTGAAGGTTGCACGCAATTAGGAATCATTTATGAAAACGGGCAAGGCACTAGAATAGATTATAAAAAAGCCCTAGAATGTTATAAAACCGCATGCCAGGCTGATGATAGGGAAGGGTGTTTTGGTTTAGGGGGGCTTTATGATGAGGGGTTAGGCACGACTCAAAATTATCAAGAGGCCATTGATGCTTACGCTAAGGCGTGCGTTTTAAAACACCCTGAGAGTTGCTACAATTTAGGCATTATTTATGATAGAAAAATCAAAGGCAATGCCGATCAAGCGGTTACCTACTACCAAAAAAGCTGTAATTTTGATATGGCTAAGGGGTGTTATGTTTTAGGCGTGGCTTATGAAAAAGGCTTTTTAGAAGTCAAACAAAGCAACCATAAAGCCGTCATCTATTATTTGAAAGCATGCCGATTAGATGATGGGCAGGCTTGCCGCGCGTTAGGGAGTTTGTTTGAAAATGGCGATGCAGGGCTTGATGAAGATTTTGAAGTGGCGTTTGATTATTTGCAAAAAGCTTGCGAATTAAACAACTCTGGTGGTTGCGCGAGTTTAGGCTCTATGTATATGTTGGGCAGGTATGTCAAAAAAGATCCCCAAAAGGCTTTCAATTATTTCAAACAGGCATGCGATATGGGGAGTGCGGTGAGTTGCTCCAGGATGGGCTTTATGTATTCCCAAGGGGACGCTGTTCCAAAAGACTTGAGGAAAGCCCTTGATAATTATGAAAGGGGTTGCGATATGGGCGATGAAGTGGGTTGCTTCGCTCTAGCGGGCATGTATTACAACATGAAAGATAAAGAAAACGCCATAATGATTTATGACAAGGGCTGTAAATTGGGCATGAAACAAGCATGCGAAAACCTCACTAAACTCAGGGGGTATTGAAAATTTAACCAACCCCCTAAATTATCATCGTGTTTGACTCAAAACCTTTCAAAGATTTGGCTCTGTTTTAAGAGTTAAAGCAGAAACCCACCCTATTAATTTTTAATCTTTAGTGTTTTTAGGGATTTGTCTATTTTCAAAAAGAAAACTTTTTGAATGTTTTTTGCGGTTGTTTGGTTGTGTTTGTTAGTGTGTTTTTATAGTGTAAATTTTTGTTAGGTTAGCTTGAAGTGGGTTTTTAGGTTTAAAATCCTATAAAAATATTTTAGCGTGTTTTTGCGCTATGGATAGATATGCGTTTGGTTGTGTTTTTCCAATGGCTTCAATTTATGGCTTTTGTGTGGTTATTATTATAAGCACGCTATAAATGCGAATCACACGATAACCAAAGCGGTATGTGCACGCTATAAAAAGACTTGACAAAAATAACGAAAAATAGTTAAATTTCAAGCGTTCTTTTAAAAATTGTTGTCAGGTGAGACAGATAAAAACGCTTTTAGTTTAAAGATAGAGTTTTAGGGGTTTTTTGTGTTGGTTTAGTTATTCTTTAATTTTTTAAAAAATGGGGTTTTTAAAACTCATAAAAGGATAAGGGGTATTTTGAAATCATTCCCCTACAACCCCCTTTTTTAAAATCCCCCTAACCCCATAAGAGTGCGTTATGAGAAATTATCGCTTACGCAAGCTTTTTTATTTTGGTTGTCAAAACACCCAAAAGCATTTTTTAGATTTCATAACCAATATCCAAAACAGAGCTGATATTTTAAACCCTATAAAGACCAATAGATCGCTCCAAAGAACACCACACTCCCTATCAAAACGCTTATAAACATGCGTTTAGTGTCCTTAAAAGCCACCATTAAAAACGCACTCAAATAAAACAACAATAAAAACACGCAAAAAATCCCCAAAAGCACCTGAAACACGATACCCACCTTAGCCTTATGCAGCATGATGAGCGCACCTAAAAAACCCCTTTCAATGGTTTTGATTTTTGTTTGATCGCCTTTAGTTTCAAGGTTGATTTCATACAAAGGCGTGCCAATGATTAACGCTCCCCTATGCTCTCTAGGCTCTATCTTTTTAGGCATAGCGATATGGTTTTCTTTTATAAAGTCTTTTAAAAAGTCCAATCGTTCTTCTTTTTTTAAGGATTTTTCTAAAACCCACTCTTTGATATTAGCGCCAGTGTCTTGGCGCACTTTAAAGAGCAATGAAAGCCCACTAACCGCAAAAAGAAGCGCCAAAGGGAAGAAAAAAGTGGTCGCATAGATGTGAAAATAACGCATCATTGCCGTCATTATTGCAACCTGTGGCTCACGAATTTAGAAAAATTATCCAAGACTAGCCCCCCTTTTCTAAACCCTAACGCGCAAGATTCATAAGCAAAAAACACATTAGGCTGATAATACAACCCGTTATGCGAATTGAGCTCGTAAAATTCTTGATAAATGGGTTTGTGGTTAGAATAAACGCCGTCCGTTTTTAAAAGCGATTGCATGGAAGCTTCAAAGATTTCACTATTCGCCCCTTCCCTACCAAAAGCCACTTTTTTGATTTGCTTTTTATGGGCTAAAGGTTCATAGCTCGTTTCTAACAATAAGGGGTGGTTGGGGTATCTGTCCCATAAAAGTTTTAAAAAACGCTTGGATTGGAAAAGGATCGTATAAGCCGGGTTTAAAAAAATCGTGTTTTTATTTTCCATCATGCCTTGCATCAAAAGGGCTAATTCTGGCTCATCAATAGCGATGTTTTCCCATGGGATCAGTTTGAATAAAAACTCATAATTCAAGCCGTTTTTAAACACGCCCTCTTCTATATTAAACTCTACTTCATCAATGTAAGAAAAATCCGTTTCAAACCCCACGCTCTGAGCAGCGTCTTGCAAAAAACGCATGGTGCGCTCTTCTTCAATATTCCCCCTAACGCTTGAAAAAAGGATTTTCCACCCCTCATACATTTCCTCAAAACGGCTCGTGTCTTCGCCCAAAGTTACCATGCGTTTAAAATTCTCGCCAAGCGCTTCGTAAAGGTTATTGAATTGCTTGTTTTCATCATAACCATTCGCTTTGAGTAACGCCCATTGAATCACTGCGGTTTCATAGAGCATGGTGGGGGTATCAGCGTTAAATTCCAGTAATTTAATGGGCTTGCCATCAAGCCCACCGGCTAAATCAAAACGCCCGTAAATATGCCAATGCACTTCTTCTTCAAAACTCTGTTTGATCATAGGAATGAGCGCGTTAGGAATATCCAATTCAAAAAAGCGATCGTTTTTAATGGCCTCTTCAGCCGTCTCTACAAACATGTCATAAAGCTCATTACAAGCGTCATAATAAGCGTCCGCTTCTTTTTGAGAGACAACCACCATTTCATCAGCGATATAAGATGACATGTCATCATTCGTGTGCCAATCTAAGCCGATTTCTTCTAAAGTCTTATTGTCTAAAGGTTTTAAAGGAATCACTTGCATTTTTTAGCCTTGAATAGATTAAATTATGAGTTAAAGCCCCTTGTCCCAGAGCTTACCGCCGGCGAGCTAGTAGGCCTACTAGAGCCAAAAAACCCGCTCTGTCCCTTACTCGCTCCGCCCATGCTTGAAGCGCTGGACGCGCTTTTAGAAAAGGAATTTTGAGAGCGTTGGTAAGCTTGCGGGGATTTGTAGGTCCGTTGGGCGTTTTGCTGGTAATTAGGGTTATTGAAAAGCTTATTACCAATATAACTCCCTAAAATCGCCCCCGCCGCGCTCCCTAAAATCGCGCTCCCCAAGCCAAAGCCTGAGCTTTCATTACTCCCTCCCCCATTATTAGGCTGGATAAGCTTGCTCGTGCCGTTATCAATTTTGGCTTCTTCTTCTTTGATGAGCTTTTGAATCTCTTCATTGCTGAGCACTCGTTCATTGCCTTGCAAATCGCGCACTATAATGTGGGTTCTTGAGCTGGGGTATTCTTCAACAACCTTGTAAGATTTATCCTTTTGCTCTTCTAAAATCACAAACGCGCCTTTTTGAACGCTCTGGCTCAAAGAGCTTTGCTCTTTTTGTTTGTCATCAGCATTGCTCTTACACCCCACAATGCTCACCATCACCAACGCACTCAAACCACCCACGATCGCATAATCAGAAATCTTTCTGTAGGGTTTTTTCATGAGAGTAGCCTTATATCATGCCTTATAATGGTATAAGAAAGGCACGCCCTTAATCACGCCAGATTCAAAAATCTTTTTCGTAACATTTTCCACTTTAGTGCGTAAATCTTCAGGCTCTTTTTGGGCGTTAATATCGTATTGGGTGGAATAAATCTTTTCAAGAATAGAGATCTTATCTTCCACGCTCGCTCCCCTAGCCCTAGCTTTCGCCATTTCTTCTTGGATCAAAGCCGCTTTTTTAGCCGAATTGACTCCAAGCCACCCCACCACGACCATTCTCACGGTGTTTTCTTTTAGGTGATCCCTGAGTTTAGTGAGCTCTTTTTGGCAATGCGGACACATGGGATCGGAGACAATATAAAGGATCTTGTCCTTATTTTCAGCGTTAGTAGAGGGCAACTCTATCACATAATCAGCCGGCACTTCATCAAAAAGAGCGTTCAACTTCGCGCTATTTTGCTGGGTGGTGTTAAGGGCTAGGATTTTTTGATTGGTCTCTGTGAGCAACTTCACATCTTCGCTATTATTGCTAAAAAAGATACCGCCAAGCCCTATGACTAAATTACCATCCTTACTCACTACAAGCGGGATATTGTATTTAGTGTCCGGATCTTCAATGACGACCATTTTCAAATCCTGGCTGGATTTTAAAGGTTTGGTCTCTAAAACACGCACCTTTTTATTGGTTTGTTTTTCAATCACGCTCACTAAATTATCCTGCATCCGTTTGTCATTAGCTGAAACTGAATGTTTAGGGGCTGCCCCTAAACTTACAAGAAGTAACGCGCTCAACACACTCGCTCTTAATATCATTAAAAACTCCTAAAGTTCAATAGTCTCAATCCCTATAATAAAAGGAATAAGCGTTTCAAATGGGTATAATACCATAAAAATCCCCTATTTTCATAAGGCTTAAAAAGGTTTAAAGATGATTATCATTCCTGCTAGATTAAAATCCAGTCGTTTTGAAAATAAAGTTCTAGAAGATATTTTTGGCTTGCCTATGGTAGTCCGTTGCGCTAAAAATGCGAATCTAGTAGATGAATGCGTAGTCGCTTGCGATGATGAAAGCATCATGCAAACATGCCAAAAATTCCGCATTAAAGCGGTGCTAACCTCCAAACACCATAACAGCGGCACAGAACGCTGCTTGGAAGCGGCGCAAATTTTAGGGTTAAAAAACGATGAAAGGGTTTTAAACTTGCAAGGCGATGAGCCTTTTTTGGAAAAAGAAGTCATTTTAGCCTTATTAGAAGCCACCCAAAACGCCCCTTTCATGGCGACTTGCGCTAAAGTCATTGATGAAGAGCAAGCCAAAAGCCCCAATTTAGTCAAGGTGGTTTTAGACAATCAAAATAACGCCTTGTATTTTTCGCGCTCCCTTATCCCCTTTTTACGAGATTTTGATGCGAAACGCCAACCCCCCCTTTTAGGGCATATCGGTATTTATGGGTTTCATAGCAGAGAGATCTTAGAAGAATTATGCGCTTTAAAACCTTGCGTTTTAGAGGAAATAGAAAAATTAGAGCAATTAAGGGCTTTGTATTACCAAAAAAAGATTGCAGTAAAAATCGTTCAAAGTGAAAGCATAGGCATTGACACCAAAGAAGATTTGCAAAACGCTTTGAAGATTTTTAGCCCCAATCTCCTTGAGCGATAAATTTTAAAAAGCGCTCAAAACATTTTTCACTATCAAAAACCTTTTTTTAAATCCAAAAAAAAAGCAAAATTTCTTAATTCTTGCTCAATTTTATTAAAAATTTAATAAATTTATGACACAATTTAAACGCATTGTAAATAAAGTTTCAATTTGATACGATTTTACAAACAAAACATCACTTTAAGGAACATTTTATGAAAAAAACGATTTTACTTTCTCTTATAGCGTCATCGCTCCTTGCTGAAGATGACGGCGTTTTTATGAGCGTGGGCTATCAAATCGGCGAAGCCGCGCAAATGGTGAAAAACACCGGCGAAATCCAAAAAGTCTCCAACGCTTATGAAAATTTGAACAATCTTTTAACCCGCTATAACGAACTCAAACAAACGGCCTCTAACACTGATTCAAGCACCGCTCAAGCGATTAATAATCTAAAAGAGAGCGCTAGCAGATTGAAAACGACCCCAAATACCGCTAATCAAGCCGTGTCCTCAGCGCTCAGCTCTGCGGTGGGCATGTGGCAAGTGATAGCCTCTAATTTAGCCAGTGGCACGCTACCCACTAGTGAATACGACAAACTCAAAGCGACTTCTCAATTGCTCCAAAACACCCTAGAAAATAAAAACACAGCCAACAATAATACCACTATTGATAATGACTACGAACAGCTTTTAACTCAAGCTAGAACCATTATTAATACCCTTCAAAGCCAATGCCCAGGAATAGACGGAGGCAATGGCAAACCATGGGGCATTAATGCAAGCGGGAACGCATGCAGTATTTTTGGCAACACTTTCAGTGCTATTACTAGCATGATTGATAGCGCCAAAAAAGCCGCCGAGCAAGCCCGAAGAACTAGCCCAGAAAGTCCAAACCAACAAAACGCATTTACCAACGCTGATTTCAATAAAAATCTCAATCAAGTCTCAAGCGTTATCAATGACACTATCTCTTACCTCAAAGGGGATAATTTAGAAACCATCTATAACACCCTTCAAAAAACGCCTAATTCTAAAGGGTTTCAAAGTTTGGTGAGCCGGTCTAGCTATAGTTATTCTCTCAACGAAACCCAATATTCTCAATTCCAAACCACCACCAAAGAGTTTGGTCATAACCCCTTTAGAAGCGTGGGATTAATCAACTCTCAAAGCAATAACGGGGCGATGAATGGCGTGGGCGTGCAACTAGGCTATAAGCAATTCTTTGGGAAAAATAAATTTTTTGGGATCCGGTATTATGGCTTTTTTGATTACAACTATGCGTATATCAAATCCAACTTTTTTAACTCCGCCTCTAATGTTTTCACCTATGGCGCGGGCAGTGATCTTTTATTGAATTTCATCAATGGCGGATCCGATAAAAACCGCAAAGTCTCTTTTGGTATTTTTGGGGGCATCGCTCTAGCCGGCACGACATGGCTTAATAACCAATCTGCGAATTTAAAAACCACCACTAGCGCCTACAGCGCCAAAATCAACAACACTAATTTCCAATTCTTGTTCAATACCGGTTTAAGGCTTCAAGGGATTCATCATGGCGTTGAATTAGGCGTGAAAATCCCCACCATCAACACGAATTACTATTCTTTCATGGGCGCTAAATTAGCCTATAGAAGACTTTATAGCTTGTATCTCAATTATGTTTTGGCTTATTGATATTGAATCGGTTCTCATTATTAATGAGAACAAAGCCAACTTTTTGGCTCTCAAAATGAATAACGGCACCACTTTACTTGACTTTTTACAAAAAACACACTAAAATTCTTTTTTGTTTGAGCGAAATTCCAGATTAGCTCAGCGGTAGAGTAGGCGGCTGTTAACCGCTTGGTCGTAGGTTCGAATCCTACATCTGGAGCCATACTTTTGACCCATCTTTTTCTTTCTTATAGCAAAACTTCATGCAATCCCTTTTGATTTGATCCATAACGCATTGACTAACACCCCCACCACAACCCCTATCGCTAAATTATGCGTGTATAAAACCACCGCCACGACTAAGAGCATGTTCAGCGTGTCATAGAGCTTGATTTTTTTAATGTTCATAATGGATTGGAAATTAAAAGTGGTGAAAGAAATCATCACCATTACCGCCACAACCGCTACAATGGGGATCTTAACCACATATTCATTAAACACTAATATTAGCACCATTAAAGAAAAGCCGGCAAAAAAAGTAGAAAGCCTTGTTTTGGCCCCGGATTTTGCGTTAATGATAGACTGCCCCACTAAAGCGCACCCTGTCATTCCCCCCAAAAGCCCTGAAATGATATTCCCCAAGCCTTGCGCTTTAGTTTCTTTGTTTTTATCGCTCACGCCGTCTTTTAAAATAACGTCTAAAGTTTTAGCGGTCAATAAGCTTTCTATCGTGCCTACTAGCGCTAAAGAAAGAGCGTAAGGCAACAATTCTAACACCATTTTAAAATCCAAATTTTTGGGGATAATGAGAAAATGAAAGCCTGAAACCCCTTGTTCAATACTCCCCAAATTCGGCGCATGCATATCAAAAATTAAAGCGATCGCGCTCACTGCAAGGATACAAATCAAATTAGAGGGAATTTTTTTAGTGATTAAAGGGAAGAGGTAAATAATCAATATCCCAACAGCGAGTAAGATAAACACCTCCAAATTTTGGTTTTGAAGGAATTTGAATTGCTCTGTTAAAAGCAAAATGCCTAGCGCGTTCACAAAGCCATACATCACTGATTGGGGGATAAATTTTAAAAGATTCCCTATTTTCAAATAGCCTAAAAGAATTTGCAACATTCCTGCCATAAGAGTCGCCACGCCTGCGTATTCAAGCCCATAATTTTTAACCACGCCCACTAAAATGAGCGCCACTGAGCCGGCCGCTGCGCTAATCATCGCCTTTCTAGCCCCAAAAAGAGACAAAATAAAAGCCATATAAAAGGTCGTATAAAACGCCACGCCCACATCCAAGCCCACCATGATCGCAAAACCGGCCGTCTCTGGGATCACAGAAAGCCCCACCACAAAACCAGACAACAAATCTTTTTGAATGTTGCTCAACCATTCTTTTTGTATCTTTTCAAACATGTCGCTCTTTTTAATTAGAATGGCTTGATTGTAACCAAAGATTTAAAAACCGATTTCAAACCGGATAAAATCCCTTTTCTTAAATCAAGCTCTATGATATTTTATTGTAAAAAATACTTAAAATTGTTTTTTTTTTTTTCAAAATATAAATTTTAAGTTAAGAATAAGCATTTTATGGTAAAATGGCGAAATTTCATAAACATGACTATCATGGGAATGCAAAACCAACAAAAATCTAATAAAAGGAGAAAACATGAAAATCAAAAAATCCCTCTTACTCTCTCTTTCTCTCGTAGCTTCATTATCAAGAGCTGAAGACGACGGATTTTTTATGAGCGTGGGCTATCAAATCGGTG
>NZ_MVWW01000008.1:0-84730 GCF_003637685.1 Helicobacter pylori
GCCTTGAATTACAAACTAAAATACGAGAATATGAAAACTATTTCACTGATTTCAATGCGAGCATGCGATCTAACGAGCAAGAAGTAACCGCTATACTAAACGCTAACGCCGAAAACATCAAAAGCGAGATTAAAAAACTAGAAAATCAAATGATAGAAACCACGACAAGGCTTTTAACGAGCTATCAAATCTTTTTGAACCAAGCCAGAGATAACGCTAATCATCAAATCACAGAGAACAAAACCGCAAGCCTTGAAGCGCTAACGCAGGCTAAAACGAACGCCAACAACGAAATAAGCAACAATAAAACGCAAGCGATAACTAACATTAACGAAGCCAAAGAAAGCGCTACAACGCAAATCAACGCTAACAAACAAGAAGCTTTAAACAATATCACGCAAGAAAAACAACAAGCTACAAATGAGATCACCGAAGCGAAGAAGAGCGCATTTAACGAACTTTTAGAAACCTTGAAGCCGAAGTTTAGCGGTTTATTCATGGGAGCTTATTATATTAGGAATGTTATTTATATCCAAGGCGGATGGGAGAGTAAAATCAAAGACTTGAGCGATTATGCGCTAGACAAAAGCAAAAAATACGAAATAGAAGTGTTTTTTAATTATATTACTTCGAAAGCTTTAGGAGATAACGCGTTTTTTGGGCTGAAAGCGCAAGAAGGCTTTTTAAAAGAAAGCATTCAAAAACTCACGCATAAGTATGTATCACAAACTTACCACACAAAGCTATTAGTGGAGAATGTGAGCGGTGTTTTAGGTTTGTATCATGGGTATTTTTTTGGCAATATCAATTATTTTAATGAAGCGGTTGTAACGATTATATCAACAAAGAGGGCTTTAAAAGGGTTATGACATTAACCTCATTGAGCGTATGGGTGTGAGAAAAATAAGCCCAAAATCCGTTTAAGTCTTGGATCTGTTCTCATCAAACATGAATGGCTAATTTTTTGACTAACGCCAAGCTCTTTGCTATGGATTGTAAAAAATGTTTTTAGCATTTTAGATTTTATGATCCGTATTTGATGAGAGTCAAGCCTTTTTTATTTAAAAAGGGCTGTATCAATCACAAGGAAATGTAATCCACTTCTTTGGGTTTTTGATGGTTGGCAATGAGTTGCTTACAGGTCGCAACGCCTTCTGAAGTGCCAACCATTAATAGTTTGGATTCGCTTGCAATAATCGTTTCTCCATCGGGCATAGGGATGTATTTGCCATCTTTTTGAGTGATACCAATCACAAAGGCTTTAGCGATCTCTCTAAAATGGGCTTCTTTTAATTTCCTTAACACAAGCCAGCTGGTTTTAGGGACAATCACTTCTTCTAAGTCTAAAAGCGTGTCTTTTTTATTGATAAAACGCTCTAAGATATTTTCCATATCCGGGCGCACCGCCATCGCACTCACTCTCTGTGCCATGAGCTTTGTGGGGGAAACCACCATATCAGCCCCTAATTTTTTTAATTTTTCTAAGCCTTCATCACTATGCGCGCTTGCAATGATGTAATAAGGTTTGCGCTTTAATTCCTTTTCAAACAAGCGCACGCTCACCATTAACGCCACATTCACCGGTAAAATCTTAGACAAAGCCACAACGCCCCTAGCACTGCTTAAGTGGGTTTTTAGCATGGCTAAATTGGTGTGCGGATCGCCTATGATGTAGTAGGGGTATTTGTGCTTAATGGCTTCTTCTTCAAAACTAGGGTCATTATCCACGACCACAAAGGGGATTTGAGCGGAGCGGAACTGCTTGCTCAATTCAATGGTGTATTCGTTGTGGTAACAAATCACATAATGATCCTTAAGGCGCGCGATTTTATAAATCATACCTTTCTCCTTAATCAATCTGGTAAGCGTGCCTTTATTGACCACGCTAACTAAAATAGCCACGCTAAAGGCAATGATTCCTGCCCCAAAAAACATTAAAATGGAAGTTAAAAAAATACTTATAGGCCCAAACTGGCTTTCATTTAAAGCGCCAAACCCTGTAGCTGTCATGGTGTAAGTCGTTTGGAAGAAAGCTTGCATAAGGCTATAATTTTCTAGGGCGAAGTATCCCAGAGTGCCTAAAAGCACAAGCAATTGGATTAAAATAAGCGGGAGTCTAAAGACCTTGAATTGCTCATAGATTTCAGAATTTAAATTGACTTCTGGCTGATTTTCATCATCTTTTTTGATTTTAAAAAATTTCAACTTTTCAAACAAAACCAATTCCTAGATCAAAATAAATTCTTTTGAAAGCGTTTACTTCTAAGTTTGATCAAAACGCTAAACCTAATTTAGGCTGTGTTTTAATCTCAAAAAGAAGTTTAGATCTAAGGGGAGTTTTAAAAAGGTTATCAAAAACATCAAAACCACCCCTACAATCAAAATGGATAGAAATTCTAAAAACTAAGCCCCTTTACGCATGGTTCTTAAAGTGGAAGCAGCCACTTTAATGCGTTTAGTCGTGCCGTCGTCTAATTGGATCTTAATCGATCGCAAGTTAGGGAGTAAGCGACGCTTATTTTTGTTGTTCGCATGACTGACATGATTGCCTATCATAGGCCCTTTGAAAGTTAAAGCGCATCTTTTTGCCATTGTGTATCCTTAATTATTGAAATAAACTTTGCATTATACTTAAAATAGCCTTTAAAAAGACTGATTTTAAGGCTAATTTTTAAATGGTTCGTTTAAGAACTAATTCTTTTGAGGTGCAGAACTTTTAAAACCTTTCATTCTATCAATAGCATCTCTGTATTTGGCGATATTTTCTTCTGTAAGTTCTGTTACAGCTTTTTTCATGGTAACTGCATACATTCTGTTTAAAATCTTGTGTATCGCATCTTCTTTATTCTTTTCTAAATCTTCATGGATAATGCTGTTTGAAGAATTAAACCCCCCAGAATTACTGTGTTTGTAAGTATAGGTCATTGCTTGAAAAGTCCCTACTTCCACAGCAAAATCATGGACGACACGATTGCTTTCTGGCTCATAAAAATTAAACCATACAGAGCCTGAGCTTTGATCCACTAGCGTGTCTAAATTGGGATTATTGGAGTCTTTTAAATTCATTTTCAAATCTTCTAAGATTCCTACCCACCCTTTCAGATCCAAAACGGAAAAAATCTTTCTCTTATCTTGCAAAGTTAAAGCTTTTTCATCTTGAAAACGCAACACCTGATAGCCTCTTTTTTCAAAAATAGTTTGGATTTGATTGACTAAAGCGTCTTGAAACTTATCAATATAGGGCTTTAGATTATCGCTCACTTGAATGTGTGGCGCTAAAATACCTACAACATGATGGTTTTGTGGGGCTTGAACAATATGTATTGGATAATTAAAATCTAGCGGCGTAACATGTTCAGAGCTTGTTTGTATTCTTTCATGAGTTTGAGCTTGAGCTTGCTTTTGATTTTTGGCGTCATTTGGTGTTTTTGTCTCAGCGCTTGGATTCATCGCACAACCGATTAACACGCTTGAAAGCCCTAAAGCCACCAACATTTTAGAATAAACCCTAACTTTTTTAAAAATAAACGAACGCTCCATAAAAGACTCCTAAAAATTAAAATGAACTCTTATCATACCCTATTCATGCTATTTTTAAGTAAACCAATTTGCGCTACAATTTTCTTTTTTCTAAATTTCAAGCATGGCGATTTTAGGGGATTTTATGCTCTATTCTTTACTATATGGCTATTTTAATATCAATCTTTTCCAGTATTTGACTTTTAGAGCAGGGTTAGGGTTTTTCATAGCCTTTTTCCTCACGCTTTTTTTAATGCCTAAATTCATTCTATGGGCCAAGGCTAAAAAGGCTAACCAGCCCATTTCTAGCTTCGTACCAAGCCACCAGAATAAAAAGGATACCCCTACGATGGGGGGGATTGTGTTTGTTTTTGCAACCATTGTTGCGAGCGTGTTGTGCGCGTCTTTGGGTAATCTTTATGTGTTGTTAGGGATAATCGTGTTAGTGGGCTTTAGTTTTGTGGGTTTTAGAGACGATTACACTAAAATCAACCAACAAAGCAACGCCGGTATGAGCGCCAAAATGAAATTTGGCATGCTTTTTATCCTTTCGCTTGTAGTGTCTGTTTTGTTGAGCCTTAAGGGGTTAGACACTTTTTTATACGCGCCGTTTTTGAAAAACCCCTTGTTTGAAATGCCAACGGTGTTAGCGGTTGGTTTTTGGGTGTTGGTTTTTTTATCCACGAGCAATGCGGTGAATTTAACCGACGGCTTAGACGGCTTAGCGAGCGTGCCTAGCATTTTCACCCTCTTAAGCCTTTCTATCTTTGTGTATGTGGCAGGGAATGCGGAATTTTCTAAATACTTGCTCTATCCTAAAGTCATAGATGTGGGGGAATTGTTTGTGATTTCGCTAGCGTTAGTGGGATCGCTCTTTGGCTTTTTGTGGTATAACTGCAACCCAGCAAGCGTGTTTATGGGCGATAGCGGGAGTTTGGCTTTGGGGGGGTTTATCGCTTATAACGCTATCGTTTCGCACAATGAAATCTTACTCGTTTTAATGGGATCTATTTTTGTGGTAGAAACTTTGTCGGTGATCTTGCAAGTAGGGAGCTATAAAACCCGTAAAAAACGCCTTTTTTTAATGGCGCCCATCCACCATCATTTTGAGCAAAAGGGCTGGGCAGAAAATAAAGTGATCGTGCGTTTTTGGATCATTTCTATGCTGAGTAATTTAGTCGCTCTTTTAAGCTTGAAAGTGCGTTAAAATGAAAATCTCTTTATTGGGGCATGGCAAAACCACTTTAGCCTTAGGGCGTTTTTTTAAAAAAAACCATAACGAAGTCAAATTTTTTGATGACAAATTCCCTTCATTTCATAAAGATAGCGAGGGTTTTCTTTGCTATCCCAGTAAGGATTTTAACCCTAATGATTCTCAATTAGAGATAGTCAGCCCTGGCATTAGTTTCACGCACCCTTTAGCGATAAAAGCCAAGCATTTAATGAGCGAATACGATTATATTGATAGTTTGTTTGATCATTCTTTCACGCCCACTATAATAAGTGTTAGCGGCACTAATGGTAAAACCACCACGACAGAAATGCTCACCATGCTTTTAGAAGATTTTAAGGCTGTGAGTGGGGGGAATATCGGCACGCCCTTGATTGAATTGTTTGAAAAGCAATCGCCCTTGTGGGTGTTGGAAACAAGCTCCTTTTCTTTGCATTACACTAATAAGGCTTACCCTTTAATCTACTTGCTCATCAATGTAGAAGCTGATCATTTGACTTGGCATTGCAATTTTGAAAATTATTTGAACGCTAAACTCAAGGTTTTATCGTTGATGCCTAAAACTTCGCTCGCTATCCTCCCTTTAAAATTCAAAGAACACCCCATTATCCAAAACTCGCAAGCGCAAAAAATCTTTTTTGATCACAGTGAAGAGATTTTAGAGTGTTTAGAAATCCCTTCTAACGCCCTTTTTTTTAAGGGAGCGTTTTTATTAGACGCTGCCTTAGCCCTTTTAGTTTATGAGCAATTTTTAAAAATAAAGAATTTAAAATGGCAAGATTATAGAGAAAACGCCCTTAAAAGGTTGAACGCTTTTAAAATCGGATCGCATAAAATGGAAGAATTTAGGGATAAAGAAGGGCGTTTGTGGGTAGATGACAGCAAGGCTACGAACATTGATGCCACCTTACAAGCCCTAAAAACCTTTAAAAAACAAAAAATCCATTTGATTGTAGGGGGCGATATTAAAGGGGTCAATTTAACCCCCCTTTTTGAAGAGTTTAAAAACTATAAAATTAGCCTTTATGCCATAGGATCAAGCGCTTCTATCATCCAAGCCTTAGCGTTAGAATTTAATGTTTCTTGTCAAGTTTGTTTAAAGTTAGAAAAAGCGGTTCAAGAAATTAAAAGCGTTTTATTACAAAATGAAGTCGCTTTGCTTTCACCCAGCGCGGCCAGTTTGGATCAATTTTCTTCGTATAAAGAAAGGGGTGAAAAATTCAAAGCGTTTGTTTTAAAAGATTAAAGCGCATGCGCCACGACTTCTAATTGTGAAATTTTTTGAAAAATCTCGTTCCGTTCTGCTTCGCTTGAAACTTCCATAGAAACATTAAAACTATAAAATCTAGCGTTTTTAGAAGTGTTTTTAAATTCCAATTTAAAGGGGCGTTGGTAGGTTTCTAAAAGCCCTTTTAACACGCTTGTATCTTTGGTGGTCATAATCACCCTATAATCCCAAAGGCAAGGGTAAATAATGGTGGGTTTTTCTGAATCAGACGGCATTGAGCAGCTCCTTGAATAATTTAGGAATGGCAATAGGGCTGTATGTAGAGCGGTTGACAAAGCCAAACTTGATTTCTGAAGCAAAGACTTTAAAAGGCTTCATAGGCTCTAAAGAAGCGTTTTGGATACAATAAATTTCTTGAAAAAGCACCACAAAAACCTTTCTTAATTCTTTAATTTGCGTTCTTATTTCTAAGACCTGGCCAAGGCTTGCGGGGGTGAAAAAATCCGCTTTGATAGAGCGGATGACAAACACGCCTTCTTCATTTTCGGGCAAGACATTTTGTTTAAAAAAAAACTCGCTCCTAGCCCTTTCGCAATATTTCAAATAATTCGCATGATAGACCACGCCTTCAGAGTCGGTATCTTCGTAATATACCCTACAGCGCATTAATTCCCCTTACTTAAATAATGAAATTTTCTTAAAATTATACAATATGTAACTTAACTATAGTATAATCTAGGGGCGTTGCTTTATAATTTTTAGGTATTTTTGAAGCGGGTTTTTCCTTAAATTTTAGGGTTCTTAAAGCTTTCAAAAAAACTAATCATAGCAATCAAAACGATTAAGGACATAGCTCTTTAATTTTAATCATTGACAAGGAGTTTGGTAGTTAGGATATGGGTAATCATTTTTCTAAATTAGGATTTGTTTTAGCGGCTTTAGGGAGCGCGATAGGTTTAGGGCATATTTGGCGTTTTCCTTACATGACTGGGGTGAGCGGTGGGGGTGCTTTTGTTTTATTGTTTTTATTTTTATCCTTAAGCGTTGGTGCGGCAATGTTTATCGCTGAAATGCTGTTAGGACAAAGCACTCAAAAAAATGTAATAGAGGCTTTTAAAGAGCTTGACCTTAACCCCAAAAAACGCTGGAAATACGCAGGGCTTTTGCTTATTTCTGGGCCTTTAATACTGACTTTTTATGGCACTATTTTAGGTTGGGTGCTTTATTATTTAGTGAGTATTAGTTTCAATTTGCCTAACAGTATCCAAGAATCTGAACAAATCTTTAATGATACCTTACAATCCATTAGGTTACAATCCATAGGGCTTTTTAGCGTTTTATTCATAACCGGATGGATTGTTTCTAGGGGGATTAAAGAAGGCATTGAAAAACTCAATTTGGTTTTAATGCCCTTACTCTTTGCCACTTTTTTTGGTTTGCTTTTCTATGCGATGAGCATGGATTCTTTTTCTAAAGCTTTCCATTTCATGTTTGATTTCAAGCCAAAAGATTTGACTTCTCAAGTGTTCACTTATTCCTTGGGGCAGGTTTTCTTTTCTTTAAGCATCGGATTAGGGATCAATATCACTTATGCTGCGGTTACGGATAAAACGCAGAATTTGCTTAAAAGCACCATTTGGGTGGTTTTATCAGGGATTTTAATTTCTCTTGTGGCAGGGCTTATGATTTTCACTTTTGTGTTTGAATACGGGGCTAATGTCTCACAAGGCACAGGGTTAATATTCACTTCTTTACCGGTGGTTTTTGGCCAAATGGGAGCGATAGGCGTTCTTGTTTCAATTCTTTTCTTGCTCGCACTCGCTTTTGCTGGCATCACTTCTACGGTGGCTTTATTAGAGCCAAGTGTGATGTATCTTACCGAAAAGTATCAATACTCTCGTTTTAAGGTTACTTGGGGTCTTGTAGCGCTAATTTTTGTGGTAGGCGTGGTGTTGATTTTCTCGCTCCATAAGGATTATAAAGACTATCTCACTTTCTTTGAAAAAAGTCTTTTTGATTGGTTGGATTTTGCCTCAAGCACCATTATCATGCCTTTAGGCGGGATGGCAACCTTTATTTTTATGGGCTGGGTTTTGAAAAAAGAAAAATTGCGTCTCTTTAGTGCGCACTTTTTAGGCCCTAAATTGTTTGCAACTTGGTATTTCTTGCTTAAATACATCACCCCTTTAATTGTGTTTTCCATTTGGTTGAGCAAGATTTATTAAAATATTTGGCATGGGAAAATTTTCTAAATTAGGCTTTATTTTAGCCACTTTGGGTAGCTCTATCGGTTTAGGGCATATTTGGCGCTTTCCTTATATGGTAGGTCATAATGGGGGGAGTGCGTTTGTGCTTTTATATCTGGTGCTAACCTTGAGTTTAGGCATTGCTATGCTTTTAGTGGAAATGCTGATTGGGAATTTGGGTAAAAAAGATGTTGTTTCTAATTATCAAATCTTAGATCCTAAAAGGAAAAAATATTACCCTTTCACTTCTTTTTTTATTTTAGGCGGCCCTCTCATTTTATCCTTTTATGCGGTGGTGTTAGGCTGGGTGCTTTACTATCTTTTTGTAGTAACTTTTGATTTGCCTAAAAATTTAGAGCAAGCTAAAATGCAATTTAGCATGCTCCAAAATGGCAGTTTGATCTGGCCTGTTATTGGCTTTAGCGCATGCTTGTTGCCGACAATATGGTTTGTTTCTAGAGGGATTGAAGAAGGGATTGAAAAATTAAATGTCGTGCTTATGCCCTTATTGTTTGTGATTTTCATAGGGCTTTTAATCTATGCGATGACTTTAGAAAGCATGCCTAAAGCTTTGCGCTTTTTATTTAATTTTGAGATTCAAAAGATTGATTTTAAGGTTGTTATGGACGCTTTAGGGCAGATGTTCTTTTCTTTGAGTTTAGGGGTAGGCACGATCATTACCTATTCAGCTTTTACGCCCAAAAAAGAAAACCTACTCAAAAGCTCTCTGTTTATTGTTTTACCGGGTATTTTAATCTCTCTCATTGCTGGGGTGATGATTTTTACCTTTGTGTTTGAATACCATGCGGATGTGTCTCAAGGGCCGGGGCTTGTTTTTATTTCCTTACCTTTGACTTTCGCTAAAATGGGAATCAGTGGGCAGATTGTATCGCTTTTTTTCTTTATAGCACTTGTTTTTGCCGGGATCACTTCCACGGTTTCTTTGATAGAGCCTTTAGTGCTTTATTTAATCAATCGTTTTAATTTCTCACGCCTTAAGGCGTCGCTATGGATAGGGGTTGTTGTGTATGTTTTAGGCGTTTTAGTCATTCTTTCTATGAATGAACGATACGCTAAGTTTTTAAGCTTCGCTCATAAGAGCGTGTTTGGGTGGCTGGATTTCATCACTTCTTCGTTTTTAATGCCTTTGGGAGGCTTGTTTTCAGTCTTATTTGTGGGGTGGATTTTAAATAAAAAGCGTTCTTTTTTAGCCACGAAGCATTTCTTTAATATAAACGCTTTCAAAGCGTGGCATTTTAGCGTTCGTTTTATCGCGCCTGTAGTGATTTTAGCGATTTTCATCTTGCAATTCAAGTGAAATAAGGATGCTTGATGAAAAGCATTTTGCTCTTTATGATTTTTGTAGTTTGTCAGTTAGAAGGCAAAAATTTTTCACAAGATAATTTTAAGGTGGATTATAACTACTATTTGCGCAAACAGGATTTGCACATCATTAAAACGCAAAACGATTTGTCCAATGCCTGGTATCTCCCTCCACAAAAAGCCCCCAAAGAACATTCTTGGGTGGATTTTGCTAAAAAATATTTAAACATGATGGATTATCTAGGCACTTATTTTTTGCCTTTTTATCATAGTTTCACCCCCATTTTTCAATGGTACCACCCTAATATCAACCCCTATCAACGCAATGAGTTTAAGTTCCAAATCAGTTTTAGAGTGCCTGTATTTAGGCATATTCTTTGGACTAAAGGCACGCTTTATTTGGCTTATACCCAAACTAACTGGTTTCAAA
The DNA here is from genome assembly GCF_003637685.1 of Helicobacter pylori. Classification (GTDB taxonomy): domain Bacteria; phylum Campylobacterota; class Campylobacteria; order Campylobacterales; family Helicobacteraceae; genus Helicobacter; species Helicobacter pylori_CJ. Next base: position 9,978 of record NZ_MVWW01000008.1, read on the forward strand.
TTTACAATGACCCCCAATCCGCTCCCATGCGAATGATGAATTTCATGCCTGAACTCATTTATGTTTATCCTATTAATTTTAAACCTTTTGGGGGTAAAATAGGGAATTTTTCTGAAATTTGGATAGGTTGGCAACACATTTCTAATGGCGTGGGGGGCGCGCAATGTTACCAGCCTTTCAATAAAGAGGGTAATCCTGAAAACCAATTCCCAGGAGGGCCTGTGATCGTTAAAGATTATAACGGACAAAAAGACGTGCGCTGGGGGGGGTGCCGCTCTGTGAGCGCGGGGCAACGCCCTGTGTTTCGTTTGGTTTGGGAAAAGGGAGGCTTGAAAATCATGGTCGCTTATTGGCCCTATGTCCCTTATGATCAATCCAACCCTAATTTGATTGATTATATGGGGTATGGTAACGCTAAAGTTGATTACAGGAGAGGGCGCCACCATTTTGAATTGCAACTTTATGATATTTTCACGCAATACTGGCGTTATGATCGCTGGCATGGAGCTTTCCGCTTAGGCTATACCTATCGCATTAACCCTTTTGTGGGGATTTATGTGCAGTGGTTTAACGGCTATGGCGATGGCTTGTATGAATACGATGTTTTTTCCAATCGTATAGGGGTAGGAATACGCTTAAACCCTTAAAAAAGCGTTCTTTTATGCTATAATAAGACTAAAAATTCAAGGGGATTATTCAGCTATGAAAATCAGTGTTAGTAAAAACGATTTAGAAAATGCTTTGCGCTATTTGCAAGCTTTTTTGGATAAAAAGGACGCTTCTTCTATCGCTTCACACATCCATTTAGAAGTCATTAAAGAAAAGCTTTTTTTAAAGGCTAGCGATTCCGATATTGGGCTAAAAAGCTATATTTCTACGCAATCCACCGATAAAGAGGGTGTAGGCACGATCAACGGGAAAAAGTTTTTGGATATTATCTCATGTTTAAAAGACTCTAATATTATTTTAGAAACTAAAGATGATAGCTTGGTGATCAAACAAAATAAAAGCTCTTTCAAACTCCCCATGTTTGACGCTGATGAGTTCCCTGAATTCCCTTTTATTGATCCCAAAGTGAGTATAGAAGTCAATACCCCCTTTTTGGTAGATGCGTTTAAAAAGATCGCTCCTGTGATTGAGCAAACCAGCCATAAAAGGGAATTAGCCGGTATTTTAATGCAATTCAATCAAAAACATCAAACCCTTTCGGTGGTAGGCACGGATACCAAGCGGCTTTCTTACACGCAGTTAGAAAAAGTCTCTATCCATTCCACTGAAGAAGACATCTCTTGCATTTTACCTAAAAGGGCTTTATTAGAAATCCTTAAGCTTTTTTATGAAAATTTCAGTTTTAAAAGCGATGGCATGCTAGCGGTGGTTGAAAACGAAACGCACACTTTTTTCACCAAGCTCATTGATGGGAATTACCCCGATTATCAAAAAATCCTCCCCAAAGAATATATTTCTTCTTTCACTTTAGGCAAGGAAGAATTTAAAGAGAGCATTAAGTTATGCAGTTCTTTAAGCTCCACCATCAAACTCACTTTAGAAAAAAATAACGCTTTGTTCGAATCTTTGGATTCTGAGCATAGCGAAACGGCTAAAACCTCTGTTGAGATTGAAAAAGGTTTGGATATTGAAAAAGCCTTTCATTTGGGCGTGAACGCTAAATTTTTCCTTGAAGCCTTAAACGCTTTAGGGACAACGCAATTCGTTTTAAAATGCAATGAACCTTCTTCGCCTTTTTTGATCCAAGAGCCTCTTGATGAAAAGCAAAGCCACTTGAACGCTAAAATTTCCACTTTGATGATGCCAATCACACTATAAAGGCTGATTGAATGCAAAATTACCAGAGCCATAGTATTAAGGTTTTAAAAGGCTTAGAGGGGGTTAGGAAACGCCCTGGAATGTATATTGGCGATACCAATGTGGGTGGGTTGCACCACATGGTGTATGAAGTCGTGGATAACGCTGTAGATGAGAGCATGGCGGGCTTTTGCGATAGGATTAATATCACTTTGACTAGTGAGGGGTCATGCATTGTAGAAGATAACGGGCGAGGCATTCCTGTAGACATTCACCCCACAGAAAAAATCCCCGCTTGCACCGTGGTTTTAACGATTTTGCATGCGGGGGGCAAGTTTGATAATGATACTTATAAAGTTTCAGGCGGTTTGCATGGCGTGGGCGTTTCGGTTGTGAACGCTTTGAGCAAACGCTTGATTATGACCATTAAAAAAGAGGGTCAAATCTATCGCCAAGAGTTTGAAAAGGGTATCCCCATTAGCGAGCTTGAAATCATTGGTAAAACCAAAAGCGCTAAAGAAAGCGGCACGACTATTGAATTTTTCCCTGATGGAAGCGTGATGGAAGTCGTTGAATTTCAAGCGGGTATTTTGCAAAAGCGTTTCAAAGAAATGGCGTATCTTAATGACGGCTTAAAAATTTCTTTCAAAGAGGAAAAAACCCAACTGCAAGAGACTTATTTCTATGAAGACGGCTTGAAACAATTCGTTAAAGACAGCGCTAAAAAAGAATTGCTCACCCCCATTGTTGCGTTTAAAAGCATGGATGAAGAAACGCGCACTTCTATAGAGGTCGCTTTAGCGTATGCTGACGATTACAATGAAAACACTTTAAGCTTTGTGAATAATATTAAAACTTCTGAGGGCGGCACGCATGAGACGGGCTTTAAAATGGGCTTGTCTAAAGCGATTTTGCAATATATTGACAATAACATTAAAACCAAAGAGTCGCGCCCCATTTCTGAAGACATTAAAGAGGGTTTAGTGGCTATTGTGAGCTTGAAAATGAGTGAGCCGTTATTTGAAGGGCAGACTAAATCCAAACTCGGTAGCTCGTATGCGCGCGCGTTGGTTTCAAAATTAGTCTATGATAAAATCCATCAATTTTTAGAAGAAAACCCTAACGAAGCTAAAATCATCGCCAATAAAGCCCTACTAGCTGCAAAGGCTAGAGAAGCCAGTAAGAAAGCCAGAGAGCTTACAAGGAAAAAAGACAATTTGAGTGTCGGCACCTTGCCTGGAAAATTAGCCGATTGCCAGAGTAAAGACCCCTTAGAGAGTGAGATCTTTTTAGTGGAGGGCGATAGTGCGGGCGGGAGCGCTAAACAAGGGCGCGATAGGGTTTTTCAAGCGATTTTGCCCTTAAAGGGTAAGATTTTAAATGTGGAAAAAAGCCATTTGTCAAAGATCCTAAAATCAGAAGAAATTAAAAACATGATCACGGCTTTTGGGTGTGGCATTCAAGAGAGTTTTGATATAGAAAGATTGCGCTATCATAAAATCATTATCATGACCGATGCTGATGTGGATGGGAGCCATATCCAAACCTTGCTGATGACTTTTTTCTATCGTTATTTACGCCCGCTGATTGAACAAGGGCATGTTTATATCGCTCAAGCCCCTCTTTATAAATACAAGAAAGGCAAAACAGAAATTTATCTTAAAGACAGCGTCGCTTTGGATCATTTTTTAATTGAGCATGGCATCAATTCGGTGGATATTGAAGGGATTGGCAAGAACGATTTGATGAATTTGTTAAAAGTGGCGCGCCATTACCGCTATGTGCTTTTGGAATTAGAAAAACGCTACAACTTGCTAGAAATTTTACGCTTTCTCATTGAAACTAAGGACGCTTTAAGCCTTGATATGAAAGTTTTAGAAAAAAGTATTTTGGAAAAATTAGAGGGCTTGAATTATCAGATCTTACGCTCTTTTGCTACTGAAGAAAGTTTAAATTTGCATGCGCAAACCCCTAAAGGCTTGGTGGAATTTAATTTAGATGACAACCTCTTTAAAGAAGTGTTGTTTGAAGAAGCGCATTACACCTACCAAAAACTTATGGAATATAATTTAGATTTCTTGGAAAATAAGGATATTTTGGCGTTTTTAGAAGAAGTGGAAAACCACGCTAAAAAGGGAGCGAATATCCAACGCTATAAGGGGTTAGGCGAGATGAACCCTAATGACTTGTGGGAAACGACCATGCATAAAGAAAACCGCAGTCTCATCAAACTCAAAATTGAAGATTTAGAAAAAACCGATGCAGTCTTTTCGCTTTGCATGGGCGATGAAGTAGAGCCTAGAAGAGCTTTTATCCAAGCGCATGCTAAAGATGTGAAACAGCTAGATGTGTAAGGGATTTTGATTAGAACCTCTAAACATTTAACCAAGCAAGAGAGCGTGGATTTAGGGGCTTACTACACGCCCCCTTATTTAGTGGATTGTGCTTACAAGCTTTTAAAAAAGCATGTTGGTATTGAAAACTACACGCTTTTAGACACTGCATGTGGCAATAAAGAGTTTTTAAAACTCCACCACCCTAAAAAAATAGGAGCGGATATTGACCCTAAGTGTGGTGCTTTAATGATAAACGCTCTAGCCAATCCTAAAAGAGAAAATTATGGCATCAGCCAAGATGAGCTTTTAATCATCGTGGGCAATCCCCCCTATAACGATAGAACCTCCTTTATCAAACAAGATATTAAAAACAAAGATTTCATTTTTGAGATAGACAACGATTTGAAATCTAGGGATTTAGGGATAAGTTTTTTAAAATCTTTTGTGGCTTTAAAGCCGGCTTTTATTTGCGTGTTACACCCTTTATCTTACCTCATCAAAGAAGCTAATTTTAAGCAATTAAAGCTATTTAAGGATTATTATAGGCTTTTAGACGCTTTGGTTGTTTCTTCTAAATCTTTCACTAAAAGCAACGAATTTCCTATTGTGATAGCTTTATATGAGCGAGGGCGGATGGACTATGCAGATATTAGGCGTTTTATGTTTCCAACTGATTGTAATACGACGCTATGCTTAAACGATTTTGACTATATATCCAATTATGTGGATAAATACCCTAACGCCAAAAAGGTTAATGCATGCGTGGGCTATTTTTTCCCTATGCGAGACATCAACGCTCTTAAGCGCAACAAAACTTTTTTAAACGCACCAAGCGAAAATGCGGTGCGAATCAGTCAAGACAAATTGATTTATTACCAATATGTCCATTATTTTAAGGAAATCGCCCCTAAAATCCCTTATTATTTTGGTAATTTGGATATTATTATTGACAATTTTGCTTTTTTAAAAATTAAAGACGCTTTTTTAAAAGATAAACGAGCGCGCTTAGAATATTTTAAAAAATTGTTTCAAGGACACCCTTGTGAGTTTGATTAAAGTTAGTGATGATAAAAAAGCGATTGAGGTTTCTATTCCTTTAACTTCAATTTCAGGCAAAGTGCGTGTGAAAATCAGACATGCCTTTAGCGATTATGGCATTTTAACAGCGACCAGAAAAATCCCTTTCAGTTTAAAGCATTATGTAGAGTGGCAAATCGGTTATGATGTCCCCATTAAAGATAAAGAAAAATGTGAACTCACTACCCTAAAAGATGAAAAATACTATTTTTTAGGGTCTAATAATAAAATAAAAACTCTTTATGAGTTGAGCGAAATGATTTATTACGTTAAGCAATTAGGTTTAATCAATTTAGAAAATTTAGAAAATACTTTAAAATATTTAGAAAAACAAAAACAATTCATAGAAGATCATTTTATGATTACAAGAGAAAGATTTAGGCCTCATCAATTTGGTGGCATGGATTTTTGCTTTTCTATTTTGGAGTTAAAAACCGCTACCCCCTTATTAAATAGAACGGCTACACTCAAAGAACATGCCCTTTTGATTATCCATAAAACCAACGCTCTTGTGTTTTTAGAAACGCTTAAAATTTTTGGACTCTCAAGCGCACCATAATGATGTGTTAAAGATTTTAGAAAAAATACTTCAAAATTAACAACGATGCGGATTGATTAAAAGGGAATATCCAACGCTATAAGATCTAGGCGAGATAGACCCGTTTATGGGGAATAACCATGCATCAATAAAATGCGCTTCATAAAGCTATAAAAACAGGGCTAGGCTTTAAACTTGTATCGTTTTTCTTTAATGGCTTATGTTATACTAATAAAATACAGATTCAATTGAAGGCATTAAACGACTGCATGGTATTTTTTCATAAGAAAATGATTTTAAATTTTATCTATTCTTTAATGGTTGCTTTTTTATTCCATTTATTTTATGGGGTTCTTTTAAAAGCCGATGAAATGGCTAAAAAGCAAACTCTTTTAGTGGGTGAAAGGCTTGTGTGGGATAAGCTCACGCTGTTAGGGTTTTTAGAAAAAAACCATATCCCTCAAAAACTCTACTACAATTTGAGCTCTCAAGATAAAGAATTGAGCGCTGAAATCCAAAGCAATGTTACCTATTACACTTTAAGAGATGCTAACAACACGCTCATTCAAGCCCTTATCCCTATAAGCCAGGATTTGCAAATCCATATTTATAAAAAAGGGGAGGATTATTTTTTAGACTTTATCCCTATTATTTTCACTCGTAAAGAAAAAACCCTCCTTCTTTCCTTACAAACTTCGCCCTATCAAGATATTGTCAAAGCCACCAATGACCCCCTTTTAGCCAACCAATTGATGAACGCGTATAAAAAAAGCGTGCCTTTTAAACGCTTAGCAAGAAACGATAAAATCGCTATCGTTTATACAAGAGATTATCGTGTGGGGCAAGCGTTTGGCCAGCCAACCATTAAAATAGCCATGATTAGCTCTCGTTTGCACCAATACTATCTTTTTTCCCATTCAAACGGGCGTTATTACGATTCAAAAGCGCAAGAAGTGGCAGGGTTTTTACTAGAAACCCCGGTGAAATACACCCGCATTTCTTCGCATTTTTCTTATGGGAGGTTCCATCCTGTCTTAAAAGTCAGACGGCCTCATTACGGCGTGGATTATGCGGCTAAACATGGCAGTTTGATTTATTCTGCTTCAGATGGCCGTGTGGGTTTTATAGGGGTTAAGGCGGGGTATGGGAAGGTGGTTGAAATCCATTTGAATGAATTGCGCTTGGTGTATGCTCACATGAGCGCGTTCGCTAACGGGTTGAAAAAAGGCTCGTTCGTTAAAAAAGGGCAAATCATAGGAAGAGTGGGAAGCACGGGTTTAAGCACCGGGCCGCATTTGCATTTTGGCGTGTATAAAAACTCCCGCCCCATTAATCCTTTAAGCTATATCCGCACCGCTAAAAGCAAATTATACGGCAAACAAAGAGAGGTTTTTTTAGAAAAAGCTCAGCATTCTAAGCAAAAATTAGAAGAACTTTTTAAAACCCATTCTTTTGAAAAAAATTCATTTTATCTTTTAGAGGGTTTTTAATGTCTTATTTTAAGAATGCTTTCAATCAAAAATCTTTAATAGATAATTCTAGTGTGTATTTAGAGCCTTGTTCTAGCTCTAATTTCATAGAATTAAAACGCATGCATTATAATGAAGAGAATACTAAGAAAACATGGGATATGATTAAGTCTCTAGACAGCGTGGCGGTTTTAATTTATGAAAAAGAATCCGATTGCTTTGTGATTGTGAAACAATTCCGCCCAGCCATTTATGCGCGCCATTTTCATTTTAAGCGCGATCAAGATCAAAATATTGACGGATACACTTATGAATTGTGCGCGGGGCTTGTGGATAAAGCTAATAAGAGTTTAGAAGAAATCGCTTGCGAAGAAGCGCTAGAAGAATGCGGTTATCAAATTAGCCCTAAAAATTTAGAAACCATAGGCCAATTTTATAGCGCGACCGGATTGAGCGGGAGTTTGCAAACGCTCTATTACGCTGAAGTGCATAAGAATTTGAGGGTTTCAAAGGGTGGGGGGATTGATGCCGAAAAGATTGAAGTGCTGTTTTTGGAGCGATCAAAAGCTTTTGATTTCATAATGGATTTTCAATACGCTAAAACCACCGGATTGTCTTTAGCCATTTTATGGCATTTAAAAAAGTTTAAAAATGTTTAAAAGGAATTTTATGTTAAGGCTTTTGATAGGACTTCTTCTAATGAGTTTTATAAGCTTGCAATCAGCCTCTTGGCAAGAACCCTTAAGAGTGAGTATAGAATTTGTGGATTTGCCTAAAAAAATCATTCGTTTCCCGGCTCATGATTTGCAAGTGGGGGAGTTTGGTTTTGTCGTTACTAAACTTTCAGATTATGAAATCGTTAATTCTGAAGTGGTCATTATTGCCGTTGAAAATGGCGTCGCAACGGCTAAATTCAGAGCGTTTGAGTCTATGAAACAAAGCCATTTACCCACTCCAAGAATGGTCGCTAGAAAGGGGGATTTAGTCTATTTTAGGCAATTCAACAACCAAGCGTTTTTAATCGCTCCTAATGATGAACTCTATGAGCAAATCAGAGCGACTAACACTGATATTACTTTTATTAGTTCTGATTTGTTGGTTACTTTTTTGAATGGGTTTGACCCAAAAATCGCTAATTTAAGGAAAGCGTGCAATGTTTATAGTGTGGGGGTGATTTATATTGTAACCACGAACACGCTCAATATTTTAAGCTGTGAGAGTTTTGAAATTTTAGAAAAAAGAGAGTTGGATACAAGCGGCGTTACTAAAACTTCTACGCCGTTTTTTTCTAGGGTTGAGGGCATTGATGCAGGCACGCTAGGGAAACTTTTTTCAGGCAGTCAATCTAAAAATTACTTCGCTTACTATGACGCTTTAGTGAAAAAAGAAAAACGCAAAGAAGTGAGGATTGAAAAGAAAGAAGGAAAAATTGATGCTAGAGAAATTAAACGAGAAATCAAGCAAGAAGCCATTAAAGAGCCTAAAAAAGCCAATCAAGGTGCAGAAAACGCTCCCACTTTAGAAGAGAAAAACTACCAAAAAGCAGAGCGAAAACTTGACGCTAAAGAAGGAAGACGCTATTTAAGAGATGAAAGGAAAAAAGCCAAAGCCACCAAAAAGGCTATGAAATTTGAAGAAAGAGAAAAAGAGCATGATGAAAGAGATGATAGGGAGACTGAAGAAAGAAGAAAAGCTTTAGAAATGGATAAAGGCAATGAAAAAGTCAATGCCAAAGAAAATGAGCAAGAAATCAAGCAAGAAGCCATTAAAGAGTCAAGTCATGAAAATAACGCCACTCTAAAAGACACAGAAAATACTTCTGTCTTAAAAGAGAGTGCCATTAAAAAAGAAGCGTCAAAACCAAATTCTAAAGAAGAAAAACGCCGCTTGAAAGAAGAAAAGAAAAAAGCCAAAGCCGAACAAAGAGCGAGGGAATTTGAACAAAGAGCGAGAGAGCATCAAGAAAGAGATGAAAAAGAGCTTGAAGAGCGAAGAAAAGCTTTAGAAATGAATAAGAAGTAAGCTTATGTTAGAGAAGCAACACATCCAATACTTTAAAAACCTAGTAGGGGGAGAGGATTTTTTCACTGATTTAGCGCATTTGAACGCTTATTGCTATGACGCTACTAAAGAAAGGCATTTGCCTAGCGGCGTGATTTTCCCTAAAAACGAGCGAGAAATCAGCCAGATTTTAAAATATTGCAACGAGCATCGCATCATCGTTGTGCCTAGGGGGGCTGGGAGTGGTTTTACAGGGGGGGCGTTGAGCGTGAGCGGGGGGCTAGTTTTAAGCGTGGAAAAACATTTGGATAAGATTTTAGAGATTGACACTAAAAATTTAATCGCTAGAGTTGAGCCGGGCGTGATTAACAAGCATTTCCAAAACGAAGTGGAAAAATTGAATCTCTTCTACCCCCCAGATCCAGCGAGTGAAAATCAAAGCACTTTGGGGGGGAATGTCGCTGAAAATGCCGGCGGCATGCGCGCGGCTAAATACGGCATCACTAAAGATTATGTCATGGCTTTAAGGGTGGTTTTAGCGAATGGTGAAATCATAAGGGCAGGCAAAAAAACGATCAAAGATGTCGCCGGCTTTAATGTTGCAGGGCTGATGATCGCTAGTGAGGGGTGTTTGGGCGTGATTTCTGAAATCACTTTAAAGCTTTTAGCCAAACCGCCCCTAAAACAAAGCGCGATGGGGGTTTTTAATCGTATTGAAGACGCCATGAACGCTGTTTATAAGACAATGAGCAGTGGCGTTATGCCTGTAGCGATGGAATTTTTGGATAATTTGAGCATCAAAGCGGTTGAAGAACGATTTTCTAAAGGCTTGCCCAAAGATGCTGGAGCGATACTTATCACTCAAGTGGATGGCGTGGTTAAAGAGCAGATTGCATGGCAACTCAATGAGATAGAAAAACATTTCAAAGCCAATGGTTGCGTTGGTTTTAAGGTGGCTCAAAACGAACAAGAAGAGCAGGGTTTATGGTTTTCAAGGCGTAATGCTTCTCAAAGTATTAGTGTTTATGGTAAAAAGAAATTGAATGAAGATGTAACCGTTCCTAGGGCGAGTTTGCCGAGTTTGTTGCAAGAAGTCGCCAAAATCAGCCAAAAATACGGCTTTAAAATCCCTTGCTTTGGGCATACGGGTGATGGCAATGTGCATGTGAATATCATGCTAGAAGATCCTAAAAAAGATTTAGAAAAAGGGCATAAGGCTATGGAAGAGATTTTTCAGGCTGCTATTAGTTTGGAGGGGACTTTAAGCGGGGAGCATGGCATAGGCTTGTCTAAAGCCAAATTCATGCCTTTAGCGTTTAATCATAGTGAAATGGAGCTTTTTAGGAACATTAAAAAAGCCCTTGATCCTAATAATATTTTAAACCCTTTTAAAATGGGGTTGTAAGGTTTAAAAGCAAGGAAGTCGCATGAAAATCGGTGTTTATGGAGCGAGCGGTCGCATAGGGAAACTGCTCTTAGAAGAATTAAAAGGGGGGTATAAGGGATTAGCGCTATCTAGCGTGTTTGTTAGGCAAAAATGCGAAACGGATTTCAGCTCTTTTTCACACGCCCCTTTAGTAACCAATGATTTAAAAGCGTTTGTGAGGGCATGCGAATGCGTGATTGATTTTTCTTTACCTAAAGGCGTGGATCATTTGCTAGAGGCCCTTTTAGAATGCCCTAAAATTTTAGTTTCTGGCACGACCGGTTTAGAAAAAGAAACGCTAGAAAAAATGCAAGAATTGGCCTTAAAAGCGCCGCTTTTGCACGCGCACAACATGTCTCTAGGGATTATGATGCTCAACCAATTAGCCTTTTTAGCTTCTTTGAGATTAAAAGATGCGGATATTGAAATTATAGAAACTCACCACAATCTTAAAAAAGACGCTCCGAGCGGCACGGCGTTGAGTTTGTATGAAACTTGCGCTAAGGCTAGGGGGTATGATGAAAAAAACGCCCTAATCACCCACAGAGAAGGTTTGCGCTCTAAAGAAAGCATTGGCATAGCCGCTTTAAGGGGGGGCGATGTCGCCGGGAAGCACACGATAGGGTTTTATTTAGAGGGCGAATACATAGAGCTTAGCCATACGGCGACTAACCGATCTATTTTTGCTAAAGGGGCTTTAGAAGTGGCTCTGTGGCTTAAGGATAAAGCCGCTAAAAAATATGAAATTAGCGAAATGTTTGGTTGAATGTTTGAATCTTTTTTGTATAGATGCACGCTTCTATGATGAAATCACCGCCCTTTATTAGCCTTATTAGAGGGTTTTTACTGCTATAAGGGATATTGCTGACAATCAAGCTGTATTGGAAGGGTTTGTTTTTTTAAGGATTGATCTTGCCTCTTGCCTTGTGTGGCTAGGACACAAGTCTGGCAAAACTTACTATAATTCTAATTTAAGAAGCCTAACCAAAATAAAATGAGTAATTTTAGTTAGGGCTTTATTATAGCAAAAATTAGAAAAGATTACAAAGGGTAGCTTTTCTGGTTGGAATTTAGAGCATTATTTCAGTTATTTTGAGTTTCATTTACTTTTTGTTTAATAATAAATCTTAACTATCATAGACGCACGATTAAAGTATGTAAGTTATTAAAAATTTTAAAACAAAAGGATATAAAATGAAAACGATTAGAAACGGCGTGGTGGTTGGCATGTCTTTATTTGGCGGTTGCGCTAGCGTTGAGACTCGCTTTGCGTGTCGCTTGCATTGAAGACGCTGTTATAGAGAAAGAAGCACGCCACACACCCAAAGACTTTGATAGCCCTTATTTTAGCAATCAAACTGATATTGGGTTTTAGGTGGGTTTAGTTGGGGTTTTAGAGAGGTGTTATTTTAGATACTTCCTATCTATCCCCTTTAAAGGGATGAGTTTTACATAAAAATAAAGTTAAAAACCCCATTTTTAAAGATTAAAGAGCGTTAAGTAAGATTTATCCAACAAGCAAAGAAAATCAATTTTTCCAACCACTTTTTTTGAGAACAAGGTATTTTTGCCTTATTCTAAATTTTTAAAGTGGGATTATTGATTTGCTCATTGTTTTAGCATGAATAAGTGGTGATAAATTCAAAAGGATGGGGCTTGCTCTCCCATGGGAACACTTCAGCGTTGAATTTAAGAGACTGATAGGCTTGGATAAATTCTTCGCTAAAGACCTGACCTTCTTTTAAATACTGCTTATCGGCTAGCATTTCTTCTAACGATCGCCTTAAAGTGTGGGGCATTTGTTTGATGCCTTTTTCTCGGATTTCATCTAAAGTCAATTTGAAAAGGTTAATATCCATCGCTTCGCCGGGATCCATTTTATTTTTAACGCCATCCATGCCTGCCATTAAAATCGCCCCAAAAGCCAAGTAGGGGTTTGATGAGCTGTCAGGAAACCTGAATTCAAACCTAGCGCTATTTTTAGAAATCCCATAAGGGATGCGCACACTCGCACTCCTATTATTAGCCGAATAAGTCAAAATAGACGGGGCTTCATATCCCGGAATCAGGCGTTTGTAAGAATTAGTGGAAGCGTTAGTGAAAGCGGCTAACCCTCTAGCGTGGCGCAACACACCTCCTAAAAAATGCAACGCAAACTCACTCAAGCCCTTGTAAGTTTCGCCGCTAAAAAGGTTTTCGTTGTTTTTCCAAACGCTCACATGGGTGTGCATCCCGCTCCCGTTATCCCCATATAGGGGTTTTGGCATGAAAGTGGCGGTTTTCCCGTTTAAATGAGCGACCATTTTAACCACATACTTGAGTTTTTGGACATTGTCAGCGGCTTCCACTAAATCCCCAAATTTCACGCCCACTTCGCCTTGCGCTTGTGCGACTTCATGATGGACGACAAAAGTTTCTAGCCCCACTTGGTTTAAGACTTTCACGATTTCTGTGCGAATATCCATCATCGTATCCGTTGGAGGCACAGGCATATAGCCTCCTTGCTTGCCCGGTCTATGCCCAAAATTGACGCCATTTTCAAAGCTTTTATCCCTATTCCATTCGCCCTCTTCGCTATCCACTTCGTAGTATTGGGAATTGGAAGCGTCTTTAATCTTAATGGAATCAAAGATAAAAAATTCATTCTCCGCGCCAAAATAAGCCACATCGCCTAAGCCCAAATCTCTTAAATGTTTTAGGGCTTTTTTAGCGATACTTCTAGGGCATTTTTCATAAGGCTGGTTTTTATACACATCATACACATCGCAAAACACGACCGCGCTCACATCCGCGCTAAAAGGGTCAATGAAATAACGCACCAAATCGGGGGTTAAAATCATATCGGAATGTTCAATGCCTTGCCAGCCTTTAAAAGAGCTCGCATCAAAAGGGATCCCCTCTTTAAACATGCCATGCGTTAAAGCCCCAAAAGAATAAGCGATATGATTCCAAGTGCCTTTAATATCGCTGAATCTAAAATCCACAAATTCCACTTCATTTTCTTTGCAAAATTCAAAAAACTCTTTGATCTTGCTTTCACTATTTTGAGTTCTTACTATCATTAACCACCTTTAATTATTATGAATTGAGTTTGATTGATAGGGGTGATTATAGCATTTATGGGGTAAAAAAGTAGAATTTGTATCAAGTTTGATTAAGATGTATGCGATAAAATCCGCTAAATTAAGGAGTGTTATTATGGACGCAAAAGCCACCACACTATTAGGATTTTTTGAAGAAAATCAAAACAATCAATTTGTCATCCCCATCTATCAGAGGGTGTATAGTTGGAAAAAGGAACAATGCAAACAATTATGGGATGATATTATAAAAATTGGTGGGAATAATAAGATGAATGGGCATTTTATCGGCTCCATTTTGTATGTGCTAGATGGTAATACGCACTCTAGCCCATTACTCATCATTGACGGCCAACAAAGGCTCACCACTATCACGCTTTTATTCATCGCTTTAAGGAATCATCTAAGCGATGAAGTTAAAATTTTGAAAAAATTTTCGCGTAAAGAAACAGAGAGCTATCTTATTAACAGCAATAAAGACGGCGATAAGAAATTCAGACTCATCTTTCAGAGTCTGATAGAGACACTTTGCTGTCTTTGATTGATGAAAACAAGAGAAAGCCGAGCGAGCCTTCAGTAAAAATAGTGGAAAATTTTGAATTGTTTGAAAAATGGATCAGTGAAAACACCGACAAACTAGAAACGATTTGTAAAGGATTAGAAAAACTCATGATAGTTTGGATTGCTTTAGAAAAAGGGAAAGATGATCCTCAACTTATTTTTGAGAGCATGAACTCAAAAGGTATCGAACTCACGCAAACGGATTTGATCAGAAACTATATCGTCATGGAAACAGAGGTTGAAAAACAGGAAGATTTTTATAATCAATACTGGAGGGCTATGGAGAAGGATTTTAAACAAAATGAAACATTGTTTAAACAAAATAAAAAATCGTCTAAACAAAATAAAGATTTGTTTAATCGGTTTGTCCGGCATTACCTCACGATCAAAACAGGAAAAATTCCCAATGAGAAAGAAGTTTATAAAGCTTTCAAGGATTACCAGCAAAAAGAGAGGATAAACATAGAGGATTTATTAAAAGATTTGCAAAAATATTGCGGGTATTTTTGCCAGATCGCATTCAAAAAAGAAGACGATAAAGATTTAAACAAGGCTTTAAGTTTTTTGGTGGATTTAGAGATGGATGTGATGTATCCGCTATTACTAGAGCTTTATAGCGATTATAAGGATGGCGTTTTATCCAAGCAAGATTTTATCCCTATTATCGCTTTAACAGAGAGTTATCTTTGCAGAAGGATGGTGTGTGGGTTTGGATCAGATGGTCTCAATAAATTCTTTCCCCCTTTTACAAAAAAGATCGATAAAAAGCAATACCTTAAAAGCGTGGAGGAGCATTTTGGGTCGCTAACAGGGGGTCAAAGATTTCCAAACGATGATGAATTTAAAGAACTTTTTATCACGAGAGATTTTTATAATTTTAAAAAAAGGGAATACTTTCTTAAAAGGTTAGAAAATTTTGACACAAAAGAGCCGGTCAATACTAAGGAATGCACTACTGAGCACATCATGCCTCAAACACTCACAGAAAAATGGAAAAGGGATTTGGGTGAAAATTTTAAAGCGATACACGAGAAATACCTCCACACAATAGGGAATCTCACTCTAACCGGCTATAACTCTGAGTATAGCAACAATTCTTTCCAAGAAAAAAGAGATATGGAAAACGGCTTCAAACAAAGCCCATTGAGACTCAATCAAAGTTTGAAAGATTTGGAACCTTTTGGCGAAAAAGAGATTAAAGAAAGAGCTAATGATTTAGCGGATTGGGCTTTAAAGATTTGGACTTATCCAAAGCTAGACCCTGAAACATTAAAGGCTTATGATTTAAGCTCCTATAAGTTTAGCTCTGATTCAAGGGAATTGTTTGATATTTTAAGAAAAGAGATTAAAGCCCTTGATGAAAGGATAACTGAAAATTTTATGAAACATTACATAACCTATAAGCATGGCACCATTTTTGTGAGTATTGTTCCCTTAAAATATGGATTAAATCTGTATTTAAAGATAGATTTTTCTGAGTTACAAGATGAAATAGAGGAAAAACTAAAAATTAGAGATGTTTCCAAAACCGGTCATTGGGGTGTTGGAGATGTGGAAGTAAAGTTAGAAACAAAAGAGAATATCCCTTATTGTTTGGGATTGATCAAACAGGCTTTAGAAAAACAGATGGGTGGTAGGAATAGGCAATAAAAACCCAACTTATTAAAATAAAGAGTATAATTACAAATTACTTACAACTTAAAGGGGATATGATGAAAGTTCTATTATTAGAAGATGTGAAAAATTTAGGCAAAGCGGGTGAAGTGTGTGAGGTTAAAGATGGCTATGGGAATAACTTTTTAATCGCTAACCAAAAAGCCAAACTTGCCACTAACGAAGTGATCAACAAATACAAAGCCGAAGTTAAAAAGAAAGCGGAAAAAGAAGCCCTAGAAAAGGCGCAAAAATTGCAAATGGTAGAAACTTTACAGACCATCACGCTGACTATCCATAAAAAAGTCGGCGCGAACGGCTCTTTATTTGGAGCGATCACTAAGGAAGAAATCACGGAGCGTTTGAAAGAGCAGCATGCGAGTTTAGATTTAGATAAAAAAGATATTGAGCTCAAACACCCGATTAAAAGCACAGGAATTTATGAGATTGAAGTCAAGCTTGGATTAGGAATTGCGGGCGTGTTTAAAATTGATGTGGTGGCTGAGTAGAAAATGTTTGAAGCGACAACGATTTTGGGCTATAGAGGGGAATTTGATAATAAGAAGTTCGCGCTCATTGGAGGCGATGGGCAGGTAACTTTGGGTAATTGCGTAGTCAAAGCCAATGCGACAAAAATCAGAAGCTTGTATCACAACCAGGTTTTAAGCGGGTTTGCCGGGAGCACGGCGGACGCTTTTAGTTTGTTTGACATGTTTGAACGCATTTTAGAGAGCAAAAAAGGGGATTTGTTTAAAAGCGTGGTGGATTTCAGCAAAGAATGGCGCAAGGATAAGTATTTACGCCGACTGGAAGCGATGATGATCGTTTTAAACTTCGATCACATTTTTATTTTGAGCGGCACGGGCGATGTTTTAGAAGCTGAAGACAATAAGATCGCTGCTATTGGGAGTGGGGGGAATTTTGCTTTGAGCGCGGCTAGGGCTTTGGATTATTTCGCTCATTTAGAGCCAAGAAAACTTGTAGAAGAGTCCTTAAAAATCGCAGGGGATCTTTGCATTTACACCAACACGAATATTAAAATTTTGGAGCTTTAATGTCTAAATTGAATATGACCCCAAGAGAAATTGTCGCTTATTTGGATGAATACATCATTGGGCAAAAGGAAGCTAAAAAGTCTATCGCTATCGCTTTTAGGAATCGTTACAGGCGTTTGCAACTGGAAAAATCCTTACAAGAAGAAATCACGCCTAAAAACATTTTAATGATTGGCTCTACTGGCGTGGGTAAAACTGAAATCGCAAGAAGAATAGCAAAAATCATGGAACTCCCCTTTGTGAAAGTGGAGGCGAGCAAATACACAGAAGTGGGTTTTGTGGGGCGTGATGTGGAGTCTATGGTAAGGGATTTAGTCAATACCAGCGTGCTTTTAGTGGAAAATGAGCATAAAGAAAGATTAAAAGACAAGATTGAAGAGGCGGTTATAGAAAAAATCGCTAAAAAACTCCTACCCCCCTTGCCTAATGGCGTGAGCGAAGAAAAAAAACAAGAATACGCTAACAGCCTTTTAAAAATGCAACAAAGGATCGCGCAAGGCGAGTTGGATAGTAGAGAAATTGAAATTGAAGTGCGTAAAAAAAGCATAGAGATTGATTCTAATGTGCCGCCTGAAATTTTAAGGGTTCAAGAAAACTTGATTAAGGTTTTCCATAAAGAACAGGATAAAGTCAAAAAAACTTTAAGCGTTAAAGAGGCTAAAGAAGCCCTAAAAGCAGAAATTAGCGACACGCTTTTAGATGGCGAAGCCATTAAAATGGAGGGTTTGAAGCGCGCGGAAAGTTCAGGGGTGATTTTTATTGATGAAATTGATAAGATTGCTGTCAGCTCTAAAGAAGGAAGCCGTCAAGATCCCAGTAAAGAGGGGGTTCAAAGGGATTTGTTGCCGATTGTAGAGGGGAGTGTGGTGAATACGAAGTATGGTTCTATTAAAACAGAGCATATTTTATTCATTGCAGCAGGGGCTTTTCATCTTTCTAAACCAAGCGATTTGATCCCTGAATTGCAGGGGCGTTTCCCCTTAAGGGTGGAGTTAGAGAATTTAACCGAAGAAATCATGTATATGATTTTAACCCAAACTAAAACCTCTATCATCAAGCAATACCAAGCCCTTTTAAAAGTGGAAGGCGTAGAAATTGCGTTTGAAGACGATGCGATCAAAGAGTTAGCCAAACTTTCTTATAACGCCAATCAAAAAAGCGAAGACATAGGCGCTAGAAGGTTGCACACCACCATTGAAAAAGTGCTAGAAGACATTAGTTTTGAAGCGGAGGATTATTCGGGGCAAAAGGTTACTATCACTAAAGAATTGGTTCAATCCAAGCTAGAGGATTTAGTGGCTGATGAAAATTTGGTGAAGTATATTTTATAATGAAAACTAAGGCGGGCTTTGTAGCTCTTATAGGCAAACCAAACGCTGGAAAAAGCACTCTTTTAAACACTTTATTAAACGCTCATTTAGCCCTTGTTTCGCATAAAGCTAATGCGACCAGAAAATTGATGAAATGCATCGTGCCTTTTAAAGATAAAGAAGGGTATGAGAGCCAGATCATTTTTTTAGACACACCAGGGCTCCATCATCAAGAAAAATTACTCAACCAGTGCATGCTCTCACAGGCTTTAAAGGCGATGGGCGATGCTGAATTGTGCGTTTTTTTAGCTTCTGTGCATGATGATTTAAAAGGCTATGAAGAGTTTTTGAGTTTGTGCCAAAAACCCCATATCTTGGCTTTGAGTAAGATTGATATGGCCACGCATAAGCAAGTTTTGCAAAAATTACAAGAGTATCAACAATACGATTCGCAATTTTTAGCCCTAGTGCCTTTGAGCGCGAAAAAATCTCAAAATTTAAACACGCTTTTAGAATGCATCAGCAAGCATTTAAGCCCTAGCGTATGGCTTTTTGAAAAGGATTTGATGAGCGATGAAAAAATGCGCGATATTTATAAGGAAATCATTAGGGAGAGTTTGTTTGATTTTTTGAGCGATGAAATCCCTTATGAAAGCGATGTGATGATTGATAAATTTATAGAAGAAGAACGCATAGACAAGGTGTATGCGCGCATTATCGTAGAAAAAGAAAGCCAAAAAAAAATCGTGATAGGCAAAAACGGGGTGAATATCAAACGCATCGGGACTAGCGCTAGATTAAAAATGCAAGAAGTGGGCGAAAAAAAGGTTTTTTTAAACTTGCAAGTGATCGCTCAAAAATCATGGAGTAAGGAAGAAAAGAGCTTGCAAAAACTGGGCTATATCCATAAAAGGGGTATGGATTGAAAAAAATATTACCGGTGCTGTTAATGGGGTTTGTGGGATTGAATGCTAGTGATCGTTTGTTAGAAATCATGCGCCTTTATCAAAAACAAGGCTTGGAAGTGGTGGGTCAAAAGCTAGATTCTTATTTAGCGGATAAATCTTTTTGGGCAGAAGAGCTTCAAAATAAGGATACGGATTTTGGCTATTATCAAAACAGGCAGTTTTTATTTGTAGCGGATAAATCCAAGCCCAGTTTGGAGTTTTATGAAATAGACAATAACATGCTTAAAAAAATCAACAGCTCTAAAGCCCTTGTAGGCTCTAAAAAAGGCGATAAAACTTTAGAGGGCGATTTGGCTACGCCTATTGGAGTGTATCGTATCACGCAGAAATTAGAGCGTTTGGATCAATATTATGGCGTTTTGGCTTTTGTAACGAATTACCCTAATTTGTATGACACCTTGAAAAAACGCACCGGGCATGGCATTTGGGTGCATGGAATGCCTTTAAATGGTGATAGGAATGAATTGAACACCAAGGGCTGTATTGCGATTGAAAATCCGCTTTTAAGCTCTTATGATAAGGTGTTAAAAGGCGAAAAAGCGTTCCTTATCACCTATGAAGACAAGTTTTCTCCTAGCACCAAAGAAGAATTGAGCATGATTTTAAGCTCCCTTTTCCAATGGAAAGAAGCCTGGGCTAGGGGCGATTTTGAACGCTACATGCGTTTTTATAACCCCAATTTCACTCGCTATGACGGCATGAAATTCAACGCTTTTAAAGAGTATAAAAAAAGGGTGTTTGCAAAAAATGAAAAAAAGAATATCGCTTTTTCCTCTATCAATGTGATCCCTTACCCCAACTCTCAAAACAAACGCTTGTTTTATGTGGTGTTTGACCAAGATTATAAAGCCTACCAACACAACAAGCTCTCTTATAGCTCCAATTCTCAAAAAGAACTCTATATAGAGATTGAAAACAATCAAGTGTCTATTATAATGGAAAAATAAGAAAAATAAGGCTCTGTTTTAATGAGGGTAATCTAAGCGGATTTTTCTAATCCTTAAAGCTTTGATACAAGTTTGATTAAAAACTATAGAGCTTCCATGGCTTTTTCATAGCCAAATTCTGCGGATTTTTGCAGGAATTTTTTAGCCCTGTCCTTTTTCTTTCTAGTGCCAAGCCCTTCTTTATAAGCGATCCCAATTCTATAAAGGATCTCCCCCATTTGTTGTCTGAGTAAAATAATATTGCTTGAAATTTCAGCAATATCTTCCCAAAGAAGTGTCTTATCTTTGATTTGAGTGGATTTCATAACAAGTATTCCAAACTTTTTTCCAAATTTTATAGGATTCGCGCTCAAACCTGAAAGATCAATGAATCGCGATCCAATAAGCATACTAGTAAATTCCGCAAGGTTTGATCCAAATTTGTTAACAAAATTTGTGCTTTTATTAGAAAACATGCGAACCACATGCCTGTAAGTCTTAAGCGCTTGTTTCAAATCCTTTTTCATCCCTAAGCCTTTTGCTTGCATGTATCCTAAAATTAAAGCGCCCCCTAATAACCCACTCCCATACCCTTTGATAGCGTTTTCTGCATAGAATTGCGCTTTTTTGTAATCCACTTTCACGCCCTTTCCCTCCAAATACATTTTGGCTAAATAAACACTGCCAAGCCCAATGCTGTATTCTTGCGCCAATTTAAAATCTTTAAAGGCTTGTTTGTATTGGCCTTGATTAAAATGGTCTAAACCATTTTCAAAATAATATGTCTTATGATTTCGTGCAATTTCATCCCACTGATTTCGCGCCCTTTCATCCCAATCATCACTTATGCTAATATATTCATCAGCCATACAAAGCGAAAATGACAACAATAAACCCAATAAAAGCAATAAAGGCTTTAAAAAAGAGAGGGTGGTGCGATAAAAATCTTTAAACATGTCAAGTCCTTTTACAATTTGAGCCATTCCTTAGCCTGTTTTTCTAGCCAGATCACATCACCGCTCGCATAAAATTCCACTTTAGGGAATGCGTGTGCATTTTTCTTAAGAGCGTATTTTTGCTGCAAATATTCCACAATAGCATCGCCCGAATGGATGAGTAGGGGGGGCGTTGAAAGGGCAAAATGCTCCATAAAATAGCCCTCAATTTTTTGAGCGATTAAAGGAAAATGCGTGCAACCTAAAATAATCACTTCAGGTAAGATCTTTAAGGGAGTGAAATAATAACGCATGCAAGTCTCTAACAATTCACCCTCTAAAATACTTTCTTCAATCAAAGGCACAAAAAGAGAAGTGGCCAAATGCGAAACATTCAAATAGTCTTGTTGTTTCAGGGCGTTATCATAAGCGTTGGATTGAATCGTCGCTTTTGTCCCTAGCACTAAAATAGGGGCGTTTTTATTTGCCACTTGTTGTTTGATCGCTAAAATGCTTGGCTCAATCACGCCCACAATAGGGATTTTGGAATGCTTTTGCATCTCTTCTAAAGCCAGAGCGCTCGCTGTGTTGCATGCCACAATCAATAATTCAATCTGGTGCGGTTTGAAAAAATCCAAAGCTTCTAAGCCAAATTGCTTGATCGTGGTGGGGTCTTTAGTGCCATAAGGCACTCTAGCGCTATCGCCATAATAGATGATTCCATCAAATAATTGCGCTTTTAAAAGGCTTTTTAAAACGCTAAACCCTCCCACACCGCTATCAAAAACGCCTATTTTCATGACACTATTTTTAATGGGATTTAATGAGGGATTTTATTTTTCATTCATTAAATTTAAAAATTCTTCATTGTCCTTAGTTTGTTGCATTTTAGAATACACAAAGCTTAAGGCTTCTATGTCGTCCATTTGTTGCATCACATTCCTTAAAACCCACACTTTAGTCAAGCGGTCTTTGCCAAGCAAGATATTGTCTTTTCGTGTGCCGGATTTTAAAATATCAAAGGCCGGGTAAATGCGCCTGTCTGCGATATTCCTCGCTAAAACGATTTCGCTATTCCCAGTGCCTTTAAATTCTTCAAAAATCACCTCATCCATTCTAGATCCCGTTTCAATCAACGCCGTAGCGATAATCGTCAAGCTCCCGCCTTCTTCAATATTCCTTGCGGCTCCAAAAAAGCGCTTGGGTCTGTGCAAGGCGTTCGCATCCACGCCCCCACTTAAAACCTTACCGCTTGAGGGCGTTACAGCGTTATACGCCCTTGCTAAACGGGTGATAGAATCTAATAAAACCACCACATCTTTACCCATTTCCACTCGCCTTTTAGCCCTTTCTAAGACTAATTCAGCGATTCTTATGTGGTTGTTGGCGGGCAAATCAAAAGTGGAGCTAAAAACTTGACCCTTAACGCTTCGTTGCATATCCGTAACTTCTTCAGGGCGCTCATCCACTAAAAGGATAATCAATTCCACTTCAGGGTGGTTAGAAGTGATGCCTTGGGCGAGCTCTTTCATCAGCTCCGTTTTCCCGGTCCTTGGCGGCGCAACGATCAAAGCCCTTTGACCTTTCCCCACAGGGCTGAATAAATCCAGCATTCTGCCGGTAACTTTAGTGGGTTCGTATTCTAATTTGATTTGTTCATCAGGGAATAGGGGGGTCAGATTGTCAAACAAAGGGCGGTTTTTAATCTCATCTGAAGGCAAGTAATTAATGGCTTCTATTTTTAAAAGGGCGTAATATTTTTCCTGGTCTTTGGGGGATCGCACTTGACCGGTAACAATATCGCCATTCCTTAAAGCAAAACGCCTGATTTGAGAAGGGCTGACATAAGTATCGTTATGCCCGTCTGAAAAACTCCCATCAAACCCTCTTAAAAAGCCATAGCTATCAGGCATGATTTCTAAAATCCCGGTAAAAAGAATGTATCCGCCTTGCGTGACTTGAGTTTTTAAAATTTCAAACATCAAGTCTTGTCGTTTAAATTCTTGGGGGTTTTCCACTTTGAGCTTGTTAGCGATTTCTAAAAGCTTTTCAGTAGGGTAAGTGCGTAAATCTTCAATGTGATAACCGCTCACTGGCGTGTGCGTTTTGACTTTGTGCGAACTTTTGTGCGTAGGTGCGTTTTCGTTCATTAAATTTCCTTTTAACAAAAAGAGATTTCTAGTTTGTTGCAATTAAGATAAAAATACAAAAAGCTAAAGCATTCTTAAAAAATTAGTGTAACCAAAAGATGCTAATAAGTGGCCCATGCCACAAGTGTTGAATTTCGTAATGCTTCGCTATGCTATCATAATTTTTTTAACAAAGTCAAATTTTATTTTAACTTTAGAGTGGTTTTAATTTGTTGTTACTTGCGCTATAATTTTAAGTTTAAATTTAAAAATAAAGGATACTTGATGAAAAAAGGCATTCACCCCGAATATATCCCATGCAAAGTTACTTGCGTAACGAGCGGGAAAGAAATTGAAGTTTTAAGCACCAAACCTGAAATGCGTATTGATATTTCTAGCTTTTGCCACCCTTTCTATACCGGTAGCGATAAGATCGCTGACACTGCAGGGAGAGTAGAGAAATTCAAGCAACGCTACAACTTGAAGTAATTCTTTTAAAAAGCGTGGCTTTTTGTGCTGTATTTTTTGCCCACTCCTATAGGTAATCTCGCTGACATTACGCTACGCGCCTTAGAAGTTTTAGAGCGTTGCGAGGTTTTTTTGTGCGAGGATACAAGGGTGAGTAAGAGGTTGTTGCACTTGCTCGCACAAAACCCTATTATTGGCCATTCTTTCCCTAATATCGCTGCTAAAAAAAGGGAGTTTATCGCTTTCCATTCTCACAATGACCAGGAATTTTTAAACCAAATAGAGCCTTCTTTTTTTGACAAAGAAATCGCTGTGATGAGTGATGCGGGCATGCCAAGTTTGAGCGATCCAGGCATGAGTTTAGCCGCTTACGCTTTAAAACACAACATCCAATACGATGTTTTGCCTGGGGCTAATGCGCTCACTACAGCGTTTTGTGCGAGCGGGTTTTTAGAAGGGCGGTTTTTTTATGCTGGCTTTTTACCCCATAAGAGTAAGGAAAGGCGTTTAAAAATCGCTAAAATTTTAAACGCTTTGGCGTATTTGGAAGAAAAAACCCCGGTGGTTTTTTACGAAAGCCCGCACCGATTGTTAGAGACTTTAAAGGATTTAAACGATTTGGCTCAAGGCATGCATTTGTTTGTGGCTAAGGAGCTTACCAAACTCCACC
Source organism: Helicobacter pylori (assembly GCF_003637685.1). Taxonomy (GTDB): domain Bacteria; phylum Campylobacterota; class Campylobacteria; order Campylobacterales; family Helicobacteraceae; genus Helicobacter; species Helicobacter pylori_CJ. The sequence goes on from NZ_MVWW01000008.1 coordinate 34,386, forward strand.
AGCAGTATTATTTAGGAGAGGTTTCTCAAATCACAGAGCGGTTGCAAAAAAGCAATATCCAAGGGGAGTGGGTTTTAGTGCTTTTGAACGAGAAAAAAATAGAGCCTTGCATGGGGCTATCGGCGTTATTGGAGTTGGATTTGCCTCCTAAAATTAAGGCTAAAATTGAAGCCGCTATGACGCAAAAAAACGCTAAAGAGCTTTATAGCCAGCGTTTGTTAGAATAAAAAGATCAATAAAAGGGGTTTAGCATGCAAGCAGTAATTTATGGCAAGCAGGTGATTATGCATATTCTAAACTCTCATCAAGAAAAATTGCAAGAAATCTATCTTTCCAAAGAAATAGACAAAAAGCTTTTTTTCGCGCTCAAAAAAGCATGCCCTAATACCATCAAAGTGGATAATAAAAAAGCGCAAAGCTTGGCTAGGGGGGGCAATCATCAAGGGGTTTTAGCTAAGGTGGAATTGCCATTAGCTACTTCTTTAAAAGAAATTAAAAAAGCTCAAAAACTTTTGGTGCTTTGCGGCATTACGGATGTGGGGAATATTGGGGGGATTTTTAGGAGCGCGTATTGCTTAGGAATGGATGGCGTTATTTTGGATTTTGCTAAAGAATTGGCTTATGAGGGGATTGTGCGATCCAGCTTGGGGCTTATGTATGATTTGCCTTTTAGCGTTATGCCTAACACGCTGGATTTAATCAATGAATTGAAAACGAGCGGGTTTTTATGTTTGGGCGCGAGCATGCAAGGCTCTAGCCAAGTAGAAAATCTGTCCTTAAAAAAATGCGCTCTTTTTTTGGGGAGCGAGCATGAGGGGTTGTCTAAAAAAATCCTTGCTAAAATGGACACTATATTGAGTGTAAAGATGCGAAGAGATTTTGATTCGCTCAATGTGAGCGTAGCAGCAGGGATCTTAATGGATAAAATCAACTAGGTGGTCAATTGAATGGAACAGAATAAAAAAAGTTTAGAAAATTTAGATCTTTCTGATGTTCAAAACATTTCTAAAGATATTTCTGGTGCGGCTTTAGAAGAATTATCGCTTAAAAATTTAGATAAAAATTTGCAGATTTTAAGAGAGATTGGCATACAAGAAATTTACAAAGCGACTAAAATCGCTTCTAAAAATATCAACTATATACTGGAAAAGCGTTATGAGTCTTTATCAAGGGTGCATGCTAGGGGTTTTATACAGATTTTAGAGCGTGAGTATGAAATTGATTTGAGTGCATGGATGAAAGAATTTGATAAGGCGTGTGCTTTTAAAGAGGGTGTGAGCGAAGAGCAAAATCAAGAAACAGACCCTGAAGAAAAAACAAAAAACCCTTTGAAAGTTGAGATAGATTATAGCATCAATCAGGCCAATACTTCATTATCCAAAAAATCTTCCAAATGGAAACCCTTTGTTTTGGTTTTAGGGGTGGTTGTCATTATTTTGGCAGTCGTTATCATTCAAAACAGCTCTTCTTTAAAAGAAGAAAGAGGGCAAGAAAGCGCTATTAAATCCGGCACTAAAAAGAGTTTTTTCAATAAAGCTAATCCTACAGAAGAAAACAAGCCAGAGCCAACACCTAAACTAGAAGAAAAACCAAAAGAACAAGACAAGCAAGAAAAAGAAGCGATCAAAGAAGATCCTAATACCATTTATATTATCCCTAAAAAAGATATTTGGGTAGAAGTGATTGATTTAGATGAGAAAAAAAACTCCTTTCAAAAGGTTTTTAAAAAAAATTATTCTTTAGAAACCAAAAACCACCGCTTGTTGTTGCGTTTTGGGCATGGGCATCTTAGCCTTAAAAACAACCATCAAGAACAAGAATATAACGATGGCAAAACCAAACGATTTTTATACGAGCCAAATAAAGGCTTAACGCTCATCAACGAGGCCCAATACAAAGAATTCCAGCAATGAAAAACCTTTTTTTAGCTTTTATTGTTGGAGGAACGCTATTAAACGCTGACGCTTTAAACGATAAGGTTGAGAATTTAATGGGGGAGCGAGCTTATCATACGAACAAGCTTTTTTTAGAGCGTTTGTTTAAAAATCGTAAGGCTTTCTATGTAATGGGGCGTTTGGATTCCTTGAAACTGCTTAACACTCTCAAAGAAAACGGGCTTTTGTCTTTTAATTTTGACAAGCCAAGCATGTTGAAAATCACTTTCAAGGCTTCAAGCAATCCCCTAGCGTTTGCCAAAAGCATCAATAATTCTTTGAGCATGATGGGGTATTCGTATGTTTTGCCTATTAAAATGCAAAGCTCTTCAGGAGAGAATGTTTTTTCATACGAGCTTAAAACGGAATATGTTTTAGACCCTAACATTTTGATAGAGACGATGAAAAGGCATGGTTTTGATTTTGTGGATATTAGGCGCATATCCTTGAAAGAGTGGGAATACGATTTTTCTTTACAAGAAGTCAAGCTCCCTAATGCGAGAGTCTTAGTTTTGAGTAGCGATCCTGTGGAGTTTAAGGAAGCGAGCGGGAAATACTGGCTGAGCGTGAATCAAAACGCGTATTTAAAAATAAGCTCTAATAACCCTTTGTGGCAACCCAAAATCATTTTTTATGATGAAAACTTAAAGATCATTCAAATCATTGCTAAAGAAAACAAACAACAAGAAATCGCTCTTAATTTGCTTGATGGCGTTCGTTTTATCCATATCACTGATGTGAAAAACCCTATCATTTTAAAAAATGGGATTAGCGTGGTTTTTGATGCGACGCCTTAAGTAGGGGGTACCCTTATCCAATTGATTGGAATATAAGAAAATCCGCTTTTAGACTTAAAAAAAGAGAGCCTTAATAATAGCGATCCACCCAATATTTACCAAAAAAAATCTTTTGTATCACACAGCCCACTAATAACGCCACCCCCCCCTTCTATGAAAAGGACAGCCCACCAATCAATAAAACCAAACCATACAAAAAATAAATGCGCTGGTAAAGTGCCAAGCAGTAGTGAAACGCCGCTCACAATAGAAATCCCGAAGTGGGTTTTAAAGATTTTACTTTTTTTGCCAAACGCCATGTCTGCTACAAATTCCCCACTAAAAGAAATCAAAAACCACCAAATCAAATGCTCAGGCATCAATAACCAAGCAACTGCGCTACTTCTATTAACCGCTGTAATGACAAGAAGTGAGAAAAAATACACGCTTGCAGATGCAAAATGCCTGCCCCTATTCCTTAAAGACCAATTCCTAGAAAAGCGGCTTTTGATTTTTCATATATAACCATGGGATTTCTTTCTTTTTTAAAATACCATTAGACCTAACTTCTGTATTGTAAAATAAGAATGCTTTCATCCAATACTCTGATCATGATGATTGTCTTTTTATATTCAAACAAAAGGAGAGAATAGCAGATTGGTAACACAATGATGTTTTTTATATTATTTTACAAACTATGTAAAATATTCACTTTTTTCTAAAATGATAGAAAGTGGTGAAAAATTTGGCTTTGTTCTCATTGATCGTTGGTTATAAAAAAATATTGTATTTTTTAAGATTGAATAGTAGAGAGCTTGATTTTATTCAAGCGGTATTTTTTAAAGCGTTTTTTAGGGGGGATTTTAGTTGGGGAATTATTTCAAAATACCCCTTATTTCTGTAAGAGAATGGGTTTAAAATAAAGTTTAAAAACACAATTTTAAAAGTTAAAGAACCAGTTATCAAGTTTTCATTAACGCAAAGTTTTTTACAGATCTAATTCATGCCCTCCACAAACGAGCCAAGCGACATCAATTTTTGATAACGGTTGTCAAGGAAATGAGGGTCTTGTTGGATAGTTCTTAGAGCGTCTAAAAAATATTCTTTGATCGTGTTGGCGGCTGAAAATTTGTCTCTATGAGCCCCTTTGCTAGGCTCTAAAATAATATCATCAATAAGCCCCGCCTCCTTTAAGTCTCTAGGCGTGATTTTCATCGCTTTAATAGCCACTTCAGTCTTGCTAGGGTCATCCCAAAGAATCGCCGCACAACCTTCTGGGGATATAACGCTAAAAATGGAATATTCCATCATAGCCAACTTGTCAGCTACCGCAATCGCTAACGCGCCACCACTGCCCCCTTCACCGATAATTACAGAAATAGTAGGGACTTTTAAAGAAGCGAACTCTTGGAGATTTTTAGCGATCGCTTCACTCTGGCCTCTTTCCTCTGCGCCAATCCCCGGATACGCCCCGGCTGTATCCACAAGCATTAAAATAGGCAAATTAAATTTTTCAGCAAACTTTGCCATTTTCAAAGCTTTACGATAGCCACAAGGGTTAGGCATGCCAAAATTTCTTAAGAGCTTGTTTTTAGTCCCTCTGCCTTTTTCTTCTCCGATCACCACAACCGGAACATTATCAATTTTCCCTATAAAACACACGATCGCTTTATCATCGTTATAGTGCCTATCCCCAAAGACTTCATACTTATCCTTTAAGATGAGATCAATGTAATCCATAGCGTAGGGTCTGTCAGGGTGTCTTGCTAATTGGAGTTTTTGAAAATCAGTGAGATTGGAGTAAATGCTTTTAACTTCCTTATCCAATCTTTTTTCTAAGATTTCTTTAGCGTCCTCATCGCCTCTAATAAGGGCTAATTCAATTTCATTTTGAATCTCTTTAATATGATTTTCAAAATCTAAATAAACGGCCATTCAAAATCCTAACTTTGTAAAACTAGGCTTTTTTGAAAATCACAACACCATTAGTGCCACCAAAACCAAATGAATTACTCATCACCGCATCCACTTGTTTTTCTCTGGCCGTATTAGGGATATAATCCAAATCGCATTCTGGATCAGGCGTTTCTTGATTGATGGTAGGAGGTAAGATCCCTTGATTCATGGCCATGATAGAAATAACGGCTTCTAACGCGCCCGCAGCGCCCAAGCAATGCCCAATCTGCCCTTTAGTGGAGCTAACGGGAGGGACTTTTTCTTTAGAGCCAAACACATTTTTTAGAGCGATGCTTTCATACCAATCGTTATAATGCGTGCTTGTCCCATGAGCGTTCACATAGCCTACTTCCACTTTCGCCATTTCCAAAGCCATTTTCATGGCTCTAAAAGCCCCTTCGCCCTCAGGGGCTGGGGCTGTGATGTGGTTAGCATCGCCGCTCTCGCCATACCCAGCAAATTCTGCATAAATTTTTGCTCCTCTTTTTTTCGCACTCTCGTATTCTTCAAGCACCAAAGCCCCAGCGCCTTCGCCCATCACAAAACCATTGCGATCCTTATCAAAAGGTCTTGAAGCTTTTTTAGGCTCATCATTCCTTGTAGAAAGGGCTTTAATGCTCGCAAACCCTCCAATCCCTACAGGACAAATGGTGGATTCCGCTCCCACGACTAGCATTCTGTCAGCCCCATTAAGCAAAATGGTTTTAACGGCTTCAATAATGGCATGAGTGCCGGCTGCACAAGCCGTTACGCTAGAGAGGTTAGGCCCTTTAATACCAAACTCAATGGAAGTGAAACCACCAATCATGTTCACTAACGCAGAAGTGATAAAAAAGGGATTGACTTTTCTAGGGCCTTTTTCAAAACAAAAAATGGAATTCGCTTCAATATTGCCTAATCCGCCAATCCCAGAGCCAGAGCTTACGCCCATGCGGTTTGCCAATTCTTCAGGGCATCTATTGTGAGCGTCTAAAATCCCACTATCTTTCATCGCCTCTCTTGTGGCTTTCAAGGCTAATTGAATGAAACGACCCGCCTTTTTAACATCTTTGGGATTCATCACCTCTGTAGGGTCAAAGTCAGTGATTTCTCCAGCAATACGCACAGGAAACGCACTCGCATCAAAACTTTCTATGTTTTTGATACCGCATTCCCCTTTAGCGATCGCCAAAAAAGAATCTTCTTTATTTAAACCTAGCGAATTGATCATTCCCATTCCAGTTACTACAATCCGACGCACCAATAGCTCCTCATTTCAAAAACTTTCATTCAATAAAACTAGATTTTAGCTAAAGCTAAATTTTTGACTAAAACCTGGAGACAAACGCTCCAAGTTAAAAAGATTAAGCTAGTTTATTATCCTCAATATACTTCACCACATCGCCCACATTGACGATTTTTTCCGCTTGCTCATCAGGAATCTCAATGCCAAACTTTTCTTCTAACGCCATGATTAATTCCACGACATCTAAAGAGTCCGCACCCAAATCCTTCACAAATTCCGCCTCTGGCGTAACTTGTGCCGCATCCACATTCAACTGCTCAGCAATAACTGCCTGAATATCTTCAAATAAAGCCATAATTAAAACTCCCTTGTTTTGTAAAAATTAAATCAACCATCATTGGAGCGTTTATTTTTGCTCCAAAACATCTAAAATCCTATACAACAAATAAATTACAATGAGAAACAATATTAAGTAAATAATCCCCATTTGATAATAACCTCTTTGTTTTAGAATAACCTCATAATGTTAGCATGATTTTTGCTACTTACAAACTTTTATCGCTAAAAGAATCCTTTGTTTAGGACTACATATAAAGCCCGCCATTGACTTTGAGAGTCTCCCCAGTGATGTAACTAGAGTGATCACTCAAAAGAAACGCTACCGCTTCTGCTACTTCCTTAGCAGATCCTAGCCTGTTTAAGGGAATGTTTTTAACATAATCCGCTTTGAGTTCGTCTTTCAAATTAGCGTTCATGTCGGTTTCTATAAAGCCTGGCGTTACACAGTTGAAACGGATATTCCTTAAAGCTCCCTCATAGGCAAAGGACTTGCTCATCGCAATCATCCCCCCCTTACTCGCTGAGTAGTTTGTCTGCCCCATATTGCCTCTTTCACCAATGATAGAAGCGACATTAACCACGCTCCCAAAACGGCTTTTGCTCATAATTTTTAGGGCTTCTCTGCAACCTATAAAAGCTGAAGTAAGGTTATTTTCTATGACATGGTGAAAATCTTCTGTTTTCATTTTGATCGCTAATTTATCGCGTACCACACCGGCGTTATTCACCAAGTAAGACAAACCCCCATCGCTTTGGACAATGGTTTGTATCGCTTCAACAAAATCGCTTTCAGAAGTCGCATCAAATTTAATGACAGCCGCTTTATAGCCTTTTTCTTCAAGCTCATTTTTCAAAGCGTCAGCCACTTCAGCATTACTGCGGTAATTGATCCAAACTTTCAGCCCCATAGAAGCGAGAGTTTTGGCGATTTCAGCCCCAATGCCTTTAGAAGCCCCAGTAATGAGAACATTTTTCCCTGTGAATTGCATTATTCAATAATCCTTAAATTTTAAATTCGTTCAAGTTCTTATAGTCTTGATTCATAACGCCTTAACATATAAAGACGCTTCAAAACTTTCTTTTTAGCACTGATTTTTTGTTTTTTGCGTTTTTCAGTCTTAGACTCAAAGAACCTTCTAGCGCGGCATTCTGTTACCACCAAATTGCGATCGGTCTGCTTTTTGAATTTCCTATAAGCTTCATCAAACGCATCGCCTTCTCTAACCTTAATCCCTGGCATACTGCTATCACCTCTTTTCCATAGCTTAAAATCATTGCTTAACAATGGCTACAAATGAAACAGCATTATATAAGACGAATTAACTGGTTGTCAAGAATTTTCACTTTTTTCTAGCAATTTTGTTAATAAGGTTATAAGGATCAAAGGCGACCGTCATATACACTTGGTAAGATTCTGACCAAGGTAAGCTCCTATCAAATCCCCCACGCATCGCATTAAGCACGAAATTGATGCGGACCGATGCGAAGTCGTTTTTCCAATTATAATAAAAATCAAAACGATTGTATAAATTAGCTTGAAAGAATGGCACGCCACGATAAATAGGCGTGGGGCAGTAAGAAGGCGTGCAATACATTTCAACATATTGGTATTGGTTATAAAAAGGCATTTCTGGGGTCTTGGCGAAGAAAAATAAATTGTGGATGCCAAAGCCTTTGTATTGGATCTCCACATCCAATTGCCCGCCCACGCTGTTCATAAAAGGCACATTTTTGTGAATTTGCCTTAATCGGCTTAATTCAGTAACCATGCCAAAACTGGCGTTGAGCTTTTCCATAAAGGGGGCGATGTCTAAGAGGCTTGTCCCTATGTAAGCGTTAAAATAAAGGCGATCCATAAGATAAATATTATTGCTGTCAATGGCTTTTTTTTCATTAAACTGCATGCCATCAGCCCCATTCAAAAGGTATTTGTCTTCGTTATGGAACAAGACAAAATACCCTCCAATACCCAATAAATCCTTAAAGAAATTATAAGCGACAGAGCCGTTCATTTGAAACCTGTCCATTGCGTTCCCATAAGGGTTTCTCCCAAACTTACAAGTGTTGTAACAATTGCCTCCAAACCAATCTAGCATGAACTCCGCATGCCCATAATAGGGTTTTGAAGGCGAATAATGGTTTTGAAACTGCAATAAAAACCCTCTAGCGTTGGGATCTATAAACCAATAATAGGGGGCAAAAATATTCAAACCATATCTCCCTAAGAGGTTTTTTCTAGGAAAGATGCCGCCATAAAAAGTAAAATGCTTTCCCCTAGCCTTATAATACATAGTAGGCCCCCAACGGTAGGGGAAATTGGTGCTGTAGTTATGGAAGTTTTGAAAGAAATACGCCCCTACAGTCAAGCTTTGCTCCACACCTTTTGTATAAAATTGGATCCCAAAATTTGGAGTTAGACGGGTTTTAAGATTGGTGTTAGTATTGACCCAATAAGGCGTTGAGCCTTCATGGTCCATGATGAACATATTGAAACCCAGATTGTATTTAAAAATATTCCAATCAAAAGCGTAAGAATTAACCGCTAACAAACAGACCAAAAAAGAATGTTTTAAAAAGGTGTTTATTGCCACTTGTTACCCCTATGTCATCATTTTTTTGATAAAAAAGCTTATCTTGTAACAAATGGGTATTCTAGCACATCTAAAAATATTTTTCTTTAGATTTAATATAAAATGGCGTTTATTTCATGTTAGAATAGCCGTCATGATATTACTACACACTAACTAAAAAAGGAAATTTTAATGGAATTAGGAAATAAAAATATAAAACCCGGTCGTAAGCGTGTCGCTGTAGATGAGTTGAAACGCAATTTTTCAGTTACTTTTTATCTCTCTAAAGAAGAGCATGATGTTTTAAGACGACTAGCGGATGAAGAAGTAGAAAGCGTCAATTCCTTTGTCAAACGCCACATTTTAAAAACAATCATTTATAAAAAAGGTGCTAACCAAGATCTTTCTATTAATGATTCTTCTAGTAGGCTTTAAGCCTACTTTAAGGTATCAGCTCTTAAGAGCAACACCCACTAGAGCATTTAGTTTTAATCCCTACCGATGAGCGATCCATCAAGCAAAACCCTTTACCCTCCAAATAGCGTTTCGCATCAAATCCGGCCACAAACAAGCCTCCAGCAAATAACGCCAAATCTTTAACCACTAACCTTCCAGCCCCAGAAAGCCATGGGAAATGCTGATTGACAAACACTTCTGGCGTTGTGAATAAAAAGGATAGAGTCGTGATCGTCATTCCAGCGACAAGCAAGCCCCCAATCACGCCCATTAAAGGCATCCAAAGCCCTAAAAGCACCAAAATACCTAGGATCATAATCGTGATCCCTAAACCTTCAGCCACTAAATAAGTGCGGTTTTCTTTATGCCATTCTTTGTTTTCAACGATTTTAGGGTCATCTTGCATTTCTTCTTGCATAGACTGGGATTCAGACATTTTGTGTTGTTTGTATGCGGGCTTTTCAAATTTATACATGAAAGAAAAGAAAGGGGAATTAGCCACAAAAGGAGCGATCCCCTCAGCTTCATACGGCACAAACTTAAGCCCTCCAATCCAAATAAAAATGATGAAAATAGCTATATGCATCAAATAGCCGCCTAGATTCTGGAGTTTTGTAATCACTTCAAGCAATGATTTTAACGCTTGCATGGTTTTATTCCTTTAGGATATTTTTTATATTGCTAAAAACAACTCGCAAATGATAGCGCATTATGTTTAATTACAATAAAATCATTTTGATTACTACTATAAGAAATAATGATCAAAAACACCCATTTTCAAAACACTCATGCCCAAAAACACTCATGCCAATATAGCGCACCGCGCCTTTATAAAAAATTCCATCATTTTTTAAAGAAAGCTCTAAAGATTCGTTGCTTTTAGGGATGAGAGTGGCTTTTTTAGGCGTGTTATAAAAAATGCGTGAGGCGATAAAAACCGCTGCCATGCCTGTCCCACAAGCTAGCGTGAAATCTTCAACCCCCCTTTCATAAGTTTGTAAAAAAATCGTTTCTTTATTTTCTATAAAAGCGATGTTAATATTAGCGTTAAACGCATGCCTTAAAGCCCTTAATTCCAACATGTTAAGGGAATTTAACCACTCTTTATTTTTTACAAATCCCACCAAATGCGGCACTCCTGTATCTATGAGGTAGAACATAGGGATATTTTCTAAAACGCTGTCGTTGGTAAAAAATTTTTTGCATCTTAAATTGGGTATAGTGTCTAGGATTTTGTAGTTACCGAGATTGCTCTCTATGATATTGGGTTCTTCTATGCAAATAGAAATCTCTCTTTTTCCGGCTAAAAAAACATGCTCTTTAGGGGCTATACCATGTTGGTAGGCAAATAACCCCACGCAACGGCTCGCATTCCCGCACATGCCAGCTTTAGAGCCGTCTGAATTGTAAAAATCCCATTCGTAGTCATAATCTTTACTTGGTAAGACGACTACAAGCCCATCAGCCCCAAAACCCTCATGCCTATGGCACACCTGTTGGGCTAAATTGGAAAAATCTTTTTTTTTGAAGCTTTGCGTGATTAAAAAATCATTCCCGCTCCCTGAATATTTGTAAAACACCATTGATTGCAAGCCTTTTTGATTTTAATTATAAGTTAAAAGAGGTTTTTTATCCTTAAAAGAGTGTTTTTTAGCTAACATTTGATAATTTTTGGTTCAGTTTAATGGGGATAATTTCATGAAAGCTCAGTATTTCTTTTGGATTCTTTTTTTGATTGGTTTTTATTGGATGATCTATTTATATCAAGATTTTTTAATGGATGCATTGATCGCTGGGCTTTTGTGTGTGGGGCTTTTTCAAGTGAAAGTTTTTTTGAATAAGCGCTTTTCTAATGTTATCAGCTCGTTTTTATGCGTTTTAGTTTTAGCGAGCGTTTTGATCGTGCCGTTGTATTTTATTGTTTATAAAAGTTCTAATATCATTTTTGAAATCAATTTTGAAAAACTTTCAGCCCTAATCAAGTGGCTTAAAGGGACAATCGCCGAAAATTTATTGCATTTTCCTGCCATTCATGATGGAGTGAGCAAGTTTTTAGAAAATTTTAGCGCCGCTTCCATCACGGGATATTTGTTGAAAATAAGTAGCTATGTGGGAAGATACAGCTTGAAACTCATTACAGACGCTTTGTTTATCTTGGGGTTGTTGTTTTTCTTTTTTTATTACGGGGAGAGATTTTATCGTTATTTTTTAGGGGTTTTGCCTCTTGGAATCAATCAAAGCAAAAAGATTTTTGAAGAAGTGGCTGGGATTTTACGCATCGTGCTTTTAACTTCTCTCATCACGGTTATTTTAGAGGGCGTGGCGTTTGGGGTGATGATTGTATGGTTTGGGCATGACGGCTGGTCTTTAGGGATTTTATACGGCCTGGCGTCTTTGGTGCCGGCTGTTGGGGGGGCTTTGATTTGGATCCCTATAGCGATTTATGAGCTTTATCATGGGCATGTGAATGAGACGATATTTATCGTTTTGTATTCTCTTTTGTTGATTGGCGGGTTGATTGATAGCGTGATTAAGCCGTTTTTAATTGTCTTTATTAAAAAGAGAATCTTTAAAACCACCCTTAAAATCAATGAAATGTTGATTTTCTTTTCCATGATTGCTGGGATTTCACAATTTGGTTTTTGGGGGATTATTGTAGGGCCTACTATCACGGCGTTTTTTATTGCACTGCTGCGGTTGTATGAAAATTACTTTATCCAAAACGATCAAAAAGCATGCGAATGATATAAGGGCTCACAACGAAATTTTTAAAAATGATATATAAGAGTGAGAAATAACCATTCTTATGAAGCATTTTCAAACACCTCATTCAATGCGAACGCAAATTTAAACCCATATCTTAATAGATGCAAAATTTTATTTTTTGTAGCGGATCAAAGGGTAGGAGCAGTTTTTGCATAAAAGTTCTAATGCTTCGCCCTTTAAAAAATGGGTTTTGATGGCCATAGCTTTTTGACTCTTTAAAACATCTTTTAAGGGCATATGGTTTAAATCGCCAAGGCTGATATTAGCTTGCGTGTCCATGCAGCACGGCACGACAACGCCATTAGATAAAATAGCAATTTGCTTGATTAGGCCGTAACAATAGGGGATCTTTGATTCTTGGTTTAAAGGATTTGGAGCGTTCAAACTCGGCCATTTAAAGGTTTTTTGGATATTCAAAAAACTTTTTTTAAACAAACGAGCACGGCCTTGCGATTTTAAACCCTCTAAAGAAACGCATTCAAAGCTTTCTAAAAAAGGCTTGATCAAATTCTGGTGTTTGTCAAGGGTTCCATCTTGAATGCGTAAATTCAAAAACACTTCGCTATTTTTTTCAAATTTATAGCGGCAAAATTCTAAAATTTTTTGGATGTAGCGGTGCTGGTTGATTTTGTTATGATTGTCTAGCCCCGCGTCTAAAGAAATAGAGATTTGATAGATTGCATCTTGTAGGAGTGTTTCAAAATCGTGCAAATACACCCCGCTAGTAACCAAATCCACTTTCAAAGAAAAGCGTTTAGCGGTGCTTAAATAGCGGTTTAAATTTTTGAGCTTGCAAGGATCGCCTAAGACATGCAAGGTGATAATTGGGGTTAAGGGGGCCACTTCTTTGCAAACTTTTTCAAACAATTCTAAAGGCATCACGCCTCTGATATTTTTAGGGTTAGGGCAAAAACTGCATTGCAACCCACAAATATCGCTTAATTCTATATAGATTTTTTTAAAAAGTTTCTTGTTGGGTGTCAATTCTTATGAGAAATTAGTAATAAGACATGCTAAACATTGAAGCGAAAATGCAACACATCGCCATCTTGAACGATATAATCCTTACCTTCAATGCGTAACGCTCCCTTTTCTTTCGCTCCGGCTTCGCCCTTATAAGCGATAAAGTCATCATAACTGATGGTTTCAGCTCTAATGAAGCCTTTTTCAAAATCCTTATGGATCACCCCAGCAGCCACAGGCGCTCTAGAGCCTTTTTTAATCGTCCATGATCGCACTTCCTTGACTCCAGCGGTAAAATAATTGATCAAGCCTAATTCCTTAAAACTCAAACGAATGGTCTTTTCTAGCCCGCTTTCTTCTACGCCCAAACTTTGCAAAAATTCTTTGACTTCATCTCCACTCATAGAAACCATTTCTTCTTCTAATTTAGCGCACAAGGCGACAAACTCGCAATTTTGGACTTTCGCATGGTTTTTGACTTTTTTGGCATGCTCATTGAGCGCGTTTAAATCTTCTTCGCCCACATTAGCAACATAGATCATTTTTTTATGAGATAAAAAACGCAATTCCTTGTCCAATTCTAAAAAAGCCTCGCTTGCATTCAAGGGAAAAGTTTTCGCCGGCTTTAATTCTTCTAAATGCGCTTTTAAACTCAAAGCGCATTCTAAAAGATTTTTAGCGTCTTTTGAGCTTTTTAGGGCTTTTTGCAAGCGATCGATCCTTTTGTCTAAAGTGGCAATATCCGCTAAAATCAACTCCAATTCAATGGTCTCTATATCATTTAGGGGATCAATTTTGTCGTTCACATGCGTGATATTGTCATCTTCAAAACAACGCACCACTTGCAAGATCACTTCGCACTCCTTGATATTGGCTAAAAATTGATTGCCTAAACCCTCCCCCTTGCTCGCTCCCTTAATCAATCCGGCAATATCCACAAATTCCACCACAGAATGCAAAATGCGTTCAGGCTTTACGATTTGAGCCAACGCTTCAAGCCGCCTATCAGGCACATTCACAATGGCTTTATTGGGTTCAATGGTGCAAAAAGGGTAATTCGCGCTTTGAGCGTTCTGGGTTTTAGTGAGCGCGTTAAAGGTGCTGGATTTGCCCACATTAGGCAAACCCACAATGCCTACAGACAAGCCCATTTCAAGCCTTTTTCAAAAACTCTTCCACAAAAGCTGTGCAAGCCCTCACGCCAGCCCCACTCGCTCCAAAGCTATTCACATCCCATTCTTTTTCCACATAAGCAGGGCCTGCAATGTCAATGTGTAGCCACTTATCCTTAAACTCATCTCTAATAAATTCATTTAAAAACAAGCCCGCTGTGATCGCACCGCCATAGCGTGAAGAAGAAATATTGCACACATCAGCGATTTTAGATTCAATCAATTTCTTTAAATGGCGGTTAAAGGGGAGTTTGGCTAACAATTCACCGGATTCTAACCCTGAAGTTTCAAAGAGATTTTTTAACTCTTCATTATGCCCCATGATCGCTGAAGTGAATTCGCCCAAGCCTACAACGCATGCCCCAGTAAGGGTCGCAAAATCCACGATCACATCAGGGCTTAAATCTTGAGCGTAGCTCAAACAATCCGCTAAAACCAAACGCCCTTCAGCGTCAGTATTACGCACTTCAATGCTTTTGCCTTCTTTAGAGATTAAAATATCATCTGGTTTATAAGCAGCCGGGCCTATCATGTTTTCTGTAGCCCCAATAATGCCATGCACTTCAGCCTCCACGCCTAGTTTGGCTAACGCGTTTAAAAGCCCAATCACCGCAGAGCCACCGCCTTTATCCGCTTTCATGGTAACCATGTAATCGGCCGGTTTCAAGCTCAAACCCCCACAATCATAAGTCAAACCCTTGCCCACTAAAGCGATTTTTTTCTTCACTTTTTTGGGCTTATAGACTAAATGGATCAAGCGAGGAGGATTGATAGCAAGAGAGGCTTTATTAACCGCTAAAAAGGCGTTCATTTTCTTTTCTTCTAAAAATTTTTCATCATGGACATGGATTTCTAAATGGTTTTCTTTAGCCACTTTTTGCGCCACTTCAGCCATATAAACTGGGGTGCCAATCATAGGGGGGGTATTGACTAAATCTTTAACGATATTCAAGCTTTCTGTCATGATTTCAGCGTATTTTAAAGCTTCTTTCGCGCTCTTCTCTAAAGAATTCGTGCAAGTTTTTTCGCAAGGTTTGTGCAATTCTAAAGCGACAATGGCTTCTTTTAAAACGCTTTCTTTTTTGTTGGATTTAAAAGTGTCGTATTCATACAAACCTAATTTTAAGCCCAAAAACAACGCTTTCAAGTTTTCTAAAAGTGCATTATCTTTAGAATGCGTGCTACAAGTATAAACGCCCACTTTAACGCTTTTAAAAGCGAGTTTTTTAAGGGTGCGAACGGCCAAACACGCACTCTCTCTCAATAAATGCACATCATCTTCTTTAACGCCCACATACAGGATTTTATTTTCTTGGTCTAAAAATACGCCTTCGCCTTCGTATTTAAAGGTTTCTAGCAATTCTTTATTTTTGACCCAAGCATGATCAAAATCCTTATTGATAATAAAAACTAAACTGCATTCAGCTTTTGCGTTTTCAAAAGTGGTTTTTTCTAATTTGATTTTTAACATAAAGTCTCCTTTTTTAATTTCATATCTTTCAAGAATTGTATTGCACTCTAGCGGTTTTTCTTACTATAGTATTGGAAATACCACAGCACTAACGCCAAGAAAGATACTAATAGTAATATTAGCGCATAAGGGTGTTTTTTAAGCCACTCTAACGCGTGCAATAACTCTTCTCCCAAACACCACGCTAAAATAATGGTAATGCTCGCCCACACCATCGCGCTAATGAGGTTGATGATAGCGAATTTTAAAGCGCTATAACGCGTGAGGCCTATGCTAATGGGAATGATGGTGCGCATGCCATACATGTAGCGTTGGATAAAAATGATAAACCAGCCGTGTTTTTGCAACAATAAATGGGCTAGGGCTAGTTTTCGGCGTTGTTTTTCTAGCTTTTTTTGGATGTAGGTTTTATTGGTGCGGCCGATATAAAAATAGATCTGATCCCCCACAAAGCCCCCAATCCCTGCGACTAAAATGGCTAACCCTAAATGCATATGACCGGTATAGCTGGCAATCCCTGCTAAAATTAACCCAATTTCGCCTTCTAAAATGCTCCACCCAAATAAAATGAGATACCCCCAAGTCGCTGCATGCTGATTCCACAAATCAATGATGTATTCTTCCAAAATTCACCCTTATCCTAGCATTCTAACAAACAAAAGGTTTTCACGCGTTCTTCTAAAAGTTGGATACCCGGTAATTCTTTTAACCCTATCAAAAAGCATGCTTCTATGCATTCAGCTTGTAGGGCTTTGATAAGTTCAAGGCTCGCTAAAGCCGTGCCTCCAGTGGCTAACAAATCATCAATCAACACCACCCTTACCCCCTTAATTCCCCTAAAAGCGTCAGAGTGGATTTCTATGCTATCGCTCCCGTATTCTAAACTATAGCTTTGAGACAAGGTGTGCGCAGGGAGCTTGCCCTTTTTTCTCACAGGCACAAAACCCACCCCAAGCGCATAAGCTAAAGCAGAGCCTAAAATAAAACCTCTCGCTTCAATGCCCACGATAAAGTCTATGTTGAGAGCGAGATAGCGTTTTTTAAGCATGTCAATGAGTTTGTTAAAGAGTTTGGGGTAGTTGAGTAGCGTGGTAATATCTTTGAATAAAATCCCTTTTTTAGGGTAATCTTTCATTTCTCTGATGCTTTGTAAAAGTTCTTCTTTGAGCGTTTCATTCATTTTGATTTCCTTTAATATAACGGATTGGTTGTAGAATTTTGATTTATTATAGCGTTTTTAAAGGAGAGCTTCTATTTTTTGCTCCAATTCTTTAATACGATTTTTATATTTATCCGATTCGCCTTTGTATTCAGAATTGCGCTGTTTAAGGGCTTTTAATTCCGTTTTTAACGAGCTCATTTCTTGGGTAAGAATATCAATATTACCCAAAGCTCTTTGGAGTTGCAGCTGGTGTTTTTGGATCAAAATTTCAGCTTCTTGTAAGGTGAGCTTCATGGATGCGTTGGTGCGTTCTTGCCGTTTAGCCACGGTTTTAAAAAAGAAAGTACGCACACCCATATAAAGGATAAAAACAATAGCGATAGTGATGATAAACCATTGGGTAAACATTCTATTAAAATATCCTTTTAGCGAAACGATGTAATTATACTATATTAGGTTGATGATTTCAGCGATTCATCTAGCTTTTGGATGCGCAACACATGGCGGCCTTGTTCAAATTCTGTAGAGAAAAACGCTTCTAAAATGCTTTCTGTTACGCCAATACCGCTGATCTTTTCACCCAAGCACAAGACATTAGCGTTATTGTGCAAGCGAGTCATTTTAGCCATGTAAGCATCAAGGCACAAAGCGGCTCTAATACCCTTAAAGCGATTAGCACCCATGCTCATGCCTATCCCTGTGGCGCACACTAAAATGCCATAGCTTTGCGGATTTTCTAAGACCTTTTGGCACACTAATTTGGCGTAATCGGGGTAATCCACCCTCATAGTGGGTAAAAAAGCTTGGACTTTAAAACGCTTGTCTTCTAAAAAATGTTTAACAAATTCTGCAAGATGCAACCCTGCATGATCGCTGCCTATAAAAACTTGATCGGTATTTAAGGGCTTATTCATCAGCTCTCCTTGATAAAAGATTAAGAAAGGAGTAAGGAAAATAAAAATCTTGTGGGCGCATGGATAAAAAACTCCGATAAAGGGGGGATAAATAAGAATACTAACACAATCAACAAGCCGTAGCGTTCCATTTTAGAAAACCATTCCAATAAAAACGCGCTTTTAAAATGCAACGCTAAAAAGCCTAACGCTTTTGATCCGTCTAAGGGCGGGATAGGGAGACTATTGAAAACGCCCAAGACAAGATTATAGAGAATGCCTTGAATGAGAAAGGTTACTAAAGCGAGCTGATAAAGATTCAATTCATCAATGCTTAAAGCGTTGATTCCTAGTTTTTGGAAGCTCCAATGCGTGATGGAAGCGAGCAGAACGGCCAAAGTGAAATTATAAGCCACCCCGGCTAAACTCACCACTACGCATGCCAAAGAGCCTTTTTGAGAGACAATGTAGCGCATATCCACAGGCACGGGTTTAGCCCACCCAAACAAAAAAGGGGCTTGAAAAATGAGTAATAAAGCCGGTAAAAGCACCGAACCCATCATGTCTAAATGCCTGATAGGGTTTAAACTCAAACGCTTGGCGTCTTTAGCGCTCCTGTCCCCAAATAAAAACGCGCTCAAGCCATGCATGATCTCATGCCCTATGATAGCGATTAAAAGGGCTAGGATCTTCATTAAGGTGGTAATAACACTTTCTAAAGAGAAATCAAAAAATTGCACAAAAAACCTTAATGCGTTGCGTTTTCTTTTTTAATGATTTTTTCTAAGCCTTCAACGCTTTTAAACATGCGTTCCCAACGGACCAGGTAGCGTTTTTTAGGGTTATTTTCCGCATCCATTTCCAGGCTATTTTTTAAACTCAAACTGAAATAAACAAACCAAGGCGAACCCACGATATTTTTATAAGCCACACTCCCCCAAAAGCGCGAGTCGCTAGAATTGTCTCTGTTATCGCCGATCATGAAAAATTCATCGTCATTGATTTTTTTATAAAACACCTTTTCGCCCTCCATTTGAATGAGTTGCATGCTGATATTAGCCTCTGCACCTTGAGTGGCTAACTGCTCCATTAAATGGAAGGTTTCATTGTCTTTTTGGTAATTAATACCCGGATGCTTACTTTTATAAGGGTTTAAAACAAAAATTTTACCCATAAATTCTTTAGTCATAGCATCTGGGTAATGTTTAGCAATGTAATCTTTATCGTTGCTACTCTCAAAAGGGTGCAAATAAAACCCCTCACTAGTGAATAGCACCTCATCGCCCCCAATGGCAAAATTCCTTTTGACATAGTAAGATTTTTTTTCATGGGGAGGGATAAACACCACCACTTCGCCACGCTTGGGGCGATCCCCCTCTATTAAATGCCCGTTATTTTTAAAATCAGGCATAACAGGGAGCTCAATCCATGGGATTTTAGGAATGGGTATGCCGTAAGAAAACTTTTTGACAAAGAGCATGTCGCCCTCATAGAGCGTGCCTACCATAGAGCGAGAGGGAATGATAAAGGCTTGCGCAACAAAAAAGATAACCAACAGCACAATAATGATTGTTCCTACCCAACTGGAGCAAAATGCATAAACAGAGCGTAAAAATTTCATTAAAACCCCTTCCTTTGTTGTTTTTCAAAAGCGATTAGAGTGTTTTCTAAAAGCGAGACAATCGTCATAGGCCCCACGCCTTTAGGCACAGGGGTGATAAAACCGGCAACTTTTTGCGCATTGGTAAAATCCACATCGCCCACGATACGCCCATTGTTCAAATGATTGATCCCAATATCCACCACTACAGCCCCTTTTTTTAACATGCTCGCTTTAATCAAATCAGGCTTACCCACGCCCACGCAGACAATATCAGCGTTTTGGGTGTAAAAACTAATGTCTTTAGTCAAAATATGGCACACGCTCACGCTAGCCCCAGCGTTTAACATGAGCATGCTTAAAGGTTTGCCAATGATATTGCTCGCCCCAATAATCGCCACATCCTTGCCCTTGATTCCAATGTGATAATGCTCTAAAAGACGCATCACGCCCATAGGGGTGGCTGGCAGAAACGATTCTTTTTGGGTGCAGAGTTTGCCGATATTAAGGGGGTGGAAACCATCCACATCTTTGTTTGGGTCAATGGCTTCTAAAATCATTTTAGTGTCAATGTGTCTGGGCAAAGGGAGCTGGACTAAAACGCCTGAAATGTTTTGATCGGTATTGTAATCTTTAATCAAGGACAGCAATTTGGCTTCAGTAATATTTTCTTGGAGGGTTTTTAAATCAAAATCCATGCCCACCCTTTCGCACGCTTTGATCTTCATATTGACATAAGTGATACTAGCAGGATCTTTCCCCACTAAAATCACGGCTAGTTTGGGGCGTTTATGCGTTTGCACGGTTATTGTTTGGATTTTATGTTTCAAATCTTTTTCTATATCATAAGCTAACGCTTGCCCGTCTAATAAAACAACGCCCCTATTTGGCATGCCCATTTATCCTTTATAAATTAAAATCCTATTATTGTAGCAAAAATCATGCGTTTAAGGGAATTAAAAACTCAGTTTGTCAATCTTTAAGATTAGCCCCATGATAGAGCAAGTAGAAACTAAGGGCTTTCAAAGATTCTAATTGCTGGTAAAATTTAGAAGCTTCTATTTTATCATTTTGTGTCTTGTCGTTTTGTTTATTCTCTCGCTCTTTAGGGTTTTCGTTCAAATACCTTAACCCTGAACTTGGGTTATAAAAATAATCTTTGGTAGCGATCGCTTCATAGCCTAGCGCGTAATTGGGGTGGCTTGGGGGGTTTGTTGTGTTGTTAGAAAATAAGGGTTTTCCAAAACTCACAAATTGAAAACCTTTAGGAGCGATTAATTCAATAATTGTAGGAGCGATGTCTAAATGCGATCCGACCTGACTGATTTTTTTAGGCTTTAAAGTAGGGGCATATAAAATAAGCGGCACGGATTTAATGATATATAAATCGTTTTTAGCGTATTCATAGCTCCTGTCAAAGTGATCTCCTGTGATGATAAAAAGCGAGTTAGGGAATTTTTGGCTGGCTTTTTTGATGAAATTGACTATCACTTTGTCATACCAGTAAATATGCCCTAACGAATTAGCGTCCGGTAGATTTTCTGATTTGGGGGTTTTTTCCACAAATTGTTGGATTTTTTCTAAAGGCACGCCAAAAGCTTTGAGATTCACGTTTTTGATTGCGTGGTTGCTTAAAGTCATGACCATGCTGAAAGTTTTTTCATTAGGGTTGGTGTTTTCTAAAATATAGTCAAATAAAATATTATCATGCACTCCCCAGTTGCTCTCTATGGGTTTGGGGTAGGGCTTGTTTTTAACAAATTCTAAGAGGTGATTGTTAAAATAAAGGGCGTGAAAACCTTGTTTTTTGGTGAAACTAGTGAGTTTGTTCCAAATTCCGCTACCCCCATAATAAAAGTTGTTTTTATAACCTAGAGTTTTTGTGATATTGCCAATCGCCATAGGAAAGCTAGGGAGGATCACCCCTGAATTGACTAAATTATTATCATTGATATAGGGTAAGCCTGTGATCTGAACATCTAGGCTCTTAACGGTCCGTGGGGCGCTTTCAATAAAAGCAGAAAGCATGTGAGCATGTTCTTTTTTAACCAAGTCTTGTAAAGCGCTCGTTAGCCCTATGGAATCAAATTTTTTATCAAAATGCCATGAGCTTAAGGACTCTGAAACGATATAGAAAACATGTTGAATGGTTTGATTAGAATCGTTGTGGCTTGTTTGAGAAAGTAAATCATAGAGGTTGTTTGAAGGGGTTTCTTTAAGATGGAAATAATTTTTCGCCACTTCTAAAGGCGTTTCTTTAGCAAAATCGCTGAATTTAAGGTTATGGCTTTGTCTGTAATTGCGCGCTAAAAGATAAAGGTTGCGAAACGCTCCGGGGGTAATTTTCATTAAAAAAGGATCTTTGGCTGGCTCTATGCTGAGATCTAAAGACGCGCCCACAAAACTCAATTGCGCGTTAATGTAAAACATTTGCGTGAGCGAAAAAAGCGCAAATAAAATGAAAGTTTTAAGGGGTTTGGTGGTTTGATAAACATTTTTGGGCTTAAAAAGGGCGTTTTGGAGTTTGAAATAGATAAAAGAAATTAAAACGCTAAGGATTACAAAGAGTGAAAAACTAGAAAAAATAGGGTATTCCCCACTCATTTTTAAAATCGTGAGCGTGTCTTCATGTAAAAATTCCAATAAATTTTCATCAAACACATTCCCATAAATGCCATAATAAACGATGTTAGCGATATTTAAAAACAGAATAATAGTAATAGAAAAATACGCCACGATATTAAGCATTTTTACTTGGTGTTTAGGGGCCAATAACCCTAATAACCCAATGAGAATAAAAAGAATCGCTAAGCTTGAGACCACACGATTATCGTATCTGGATCCATTGAATAGGGTTTTGATGATTTCATCAAAAATAGGGTTTTTTAAAGCATGCTTATAATAGCCAGTATAAAGGATAAAGCCGATACGATTAAACACAAACAACAAACTCATAAAAAAGGTGAAATAAAAACCTTTTAAAAAGAGCGAAAAAAGGGCATTAGATAGGGATTTCATAAGCGTTAATACAACCTTTTTTTAACAAGAGATAAAGTCTTAAAAAAGACAAAAAGAAGCAAGGGGAAATCCAATAAAGAATCTAAGATTTGAAAATTAGAACGCATCAAAAGCGAACTGGATAACGCTACTAAAGCGATCACGCCTAATAAGGGGCTACTCAAAAACAAACTGCCGCAAAAAAGCGCGCTAAAAATAAGAGAAGCCATGAAATGATGGTAGATTGAAAAAGGCAAAAACCCTAAAATATCTGTCAAAAGCAACAGATTGAAAAACAGCATGACGCTATAAGATTGCAAGGTTTCTAAAGGGGGTTTTTTGAGTATATGGCAAGAAAAGAGCGCATAAGCAAGGATCAAAAGACAGCTAAAGGGGCTTAAGGGGGCCATAAAACTGCTTAAAAATTCATTGAGCGATAGGGAGTTTTTCAAAGCAATATTGCTTAAAATCACGCTTAAAAAAGAGAGCGAAAACCTCAAACCCAATGGCTTATTTTTGAAAAAAAAGAAAATTAAAAAAAGCCATGCAAAACTCAGCGTGTAAGAAGAATATATGAGCATGACTGATTACTTGAGAAGGGAATTTAAATAAGCCATATTAAAACGGATGTGTTTGATATGAGAGCGGTTATAGGTATAGACAATATCTATAAAATGAGAATTAAGGCTATAGCTTGGGTAACTCACTTCATTGGCTTTGTCTAAAACTTTTAAGGTTTTAAACGAGTTGGAGTTTTCTAATTTAGAAAGCAAGAGTTCTTTACGCCGCAAAGATAAATCGCTAGGGTTGTGGATCAAATACAATTCTTCGTTTAAATTGATCAAATTCAAAGCGTCATTCAAGTTTTTCAAATTCGTAAGCATGGGTTTTTGCCAAGCGGTGGGTGTTTTACAGGTTTCTAGCATGAGGCTATCTTTAAAAGAATGGTTTCTAAACGCCATGATGGCGCAATCTTTAAAGGGGGTTAGGCTTGGCTGGAGCTGGTGGTTTAGGGCATTAGGCCTTAAAAGCTCTCTTGGGTTATTTTGTTGGTCAAATTTCAACAACAAAGGGTATTGGGTGGCTAATTCGTGATAGAGCGGTAGCACAAACCCGCCATCAGTGGTGTTTAAAGGCTTATTTTTTATCAAATGGCTTAAGTTTAAAAAAGGGCTTAAAGAGAGTTTTCGTGCAAATTTAAAACGAATCGGCTCTAAAGCGCTTTCAAGTTGATAGATTTTAGAAGTGGCCCACCCGCCCATGCTCACCCCTACGACAAACAACAAAATTTTATCGTCATGCAAAAAAAGCAAGGGGTTACCTAGTTTTTTGATGTATTCATGCGAATAATGAGAAAGCTCTTCTTTGGTTAAAAGAATGAAGGCTTCGCTCCAGCGATTAATCTTGCTGTCAAAAAGATTTGCGCTGATTTTCACATCCCTTGCCCCTTCTTTAGTGCCGCTAAAATAAGCGCTCAAAAGATTATCA
This sequence comes from Helicobacter pylori, assembly GCF_003637685.1. Lineage (GTDB taxonomy): Bacteria > Campylobacterota > Campylobacteria > Campylobacterales > Helicobacteraceae > Helicobacter > Helicobacter pylori_CJ. Next base: position 58,154 of record NZ_MVWW01000008.1, read on the forward strand.
TTAGGCAAATTGATTAAAGAGCTCGCATGCACGCTTAAAGCGTCATCTGGTTTAGGGATAGTGAGTTGCGTGAAATAGGGGGGGTTTTGAGTAACAAGGGTTTGATTATGCATGAAAGCATAGGGGGGGGTTTGGCGCTTCATTATAGTTAAAAATAAAACGATAAAAAGCCCCACAAAAAAGGCGGCATGTTTTAGGCGATTTCTTGAAGGTTCCAAGATAGCGTTTCGCCCCCTCTTAAGATAGCAATTTTTTCATTCAAACAAAGCGTGTGTGTAGGGACTATAAAAGGTTTTTTAGACAAACGCGCTTTTTTATTAGGCAAATTGTCTAGCGCGTAGATTTTTTTAGCGTTATCGCTGATAAAGGCTTGCAAGTTTTCTAAAGCGTTGTGTTTTTCAAAAAGTTCGCACAACGCAGGCAACAAAATAGGGGCAGAAAAGATGCCTGCCGGGATGTTAGCGCTATGCTTTTTAGAGATAAAATGCGGGGCGCTATCAGATCCAAAAGAGATTTTAGGGTGGGCTTTTAAAGCAAGGGATAAAAGCCTTTCTTGGTCTTTTTTGGTTTTGATTAAAGGCTTGCAAAAACAATGCGGATTCAAACTCCCCCCTAATAAATCATCTAAAGTCATGCTGATATGGTGTAAAGTCAAAGTCGCATAGAGGTTGTCATGCTTTTCAATCAAAGCGATACTGCGCCAATCGCTCAAATGCTCTATAATGATTTTGAGTTTAGGGAATGAAAGGGCGAAAGTTTCTAAAACGCTATGGCATAAAAATTCTTTATCCAAACAAAACCCAGCTTGTTCTGCATGGATGCATAAAATAAAGCCTAATTTTTGGGCGTTTTCTAAAACCTCTAAAGTCTTTTCACCCAACAAATCCGAAGTGCCGTTTTGTGCATTTGTGGTCATGCCTTTGGGGTAGAGCTTTAAAAACCTGATGCCTTTTTCTTGAGCGCATTGCAATTCTTCTAAAGTCAAGCCATCATTGAAATACAAACTCATTAAAGGCTTGAAGTTTGAAGAATGGTTTAAAATTTCTTCTTCGTATTCAAGGGTGGTTGGAGTGTCAATCAAGGGCTTACTGAGATTAGGCATGATCACCGCCGCGCTAAAAGGCTCGCTAGAGTATCTTAATACCGCTTTTAAAAGCGCGTTTTCTCGCACATGCAAGTGGGCGTCTATGGGGTCAAAAAGCGTGATTTCCATTTTTTAATTGCCTCCTAAGTAATAACGCACTCTGATGCGAATGAGGGTTTTAGTTTTAGGGCGTGGGTAATCTTTATAAGCGATCTGAATGGTTTTTAAGGTGTTGTCATCAAGCATTTTGTATTCAGAGCCAATGATGATTTTAAGATCGGTAATATCGCCGTTAGGGTGCAAGTAAAACTCTACGGCATTCGTCCCGTCCTGCCCTAAATAAGCCGCTACTTGAGGGTATTCTAAGTATTTTTGCGTGATGCGCCCAATATCCCTTAAATTATTCCTGATGAAATCTTTTTCGGCTGTGCCTAAATCCCCAAATTCTTCGCCATACAATTCATCAATATCCCTTCTGGTTTGGTTATCCAAGCCTTTATTGTTTTCTTGTCTGGGTGGCGCAACTTCTTTAGGCAAGAAAGAAAGCTGGTTAGGGTCAAATTCTTTTTTGACAGGTTTTTTCTCTTCTATTTTTTTCTGCTCTACTTTTTGTTCTACTATTTTTTTCTCTTCTTTTTTCTCCTCCACTACTTTTTTCTCTTCCACTTTTTCCACTTTTTTAAGAGCCTTATGTTTGTGGTTGGGCTTTTTGGGTTCTGGTTTGGGCTTTGGCTTAGGCTCAGGCTTTGGCTTTTCTATAGGTTTTGGCGGGGTTGGCGGAGTGGGGGGTGTTGGGGGTTTTTGAGGGCCAGCCAGCGTGGGTTTAGGAGCGCCCGGGTTGTTTTTACTGGGATCTTGCGAATGGCCTCTTTTTAAAACCAATAAATTTTCAGGATTTAATTTAACGAGCTTGGGTTTTGAAGGAAAAAAATCTTCTCTGTGTTCAAATAAAAAATAAATCAACCAGTGTAACAATACAGACAGAATGAGAGAAAAGAAAAAATTCCTGTTAGAATGATCTACAGGGTCAAAATTTTTCCCTAACTTAGCAGGTTGTAGTTTAGAATTTTCCGGCATATAAATTTCCTAATTTTGAATTCTTTATATTATTTTCAGCTTCTTTAATCAGTTCTTCCTTAGATGTTTTTGGGCTTATTTTGTCTAAAAGCAGGCCGTATTTGTCGCTCAGTAAGACCAAGTAACGCTCCTTATTGGTTTCTATTGAGATGATTTTATGGTTCGCATCAACACGACCCAAAACACTAACTTCTAACTTAAAATCTTTTGTAGAAAAAGACCCTTGTGTGGGAACAATTTTTTTTTTGATTATATACAATATTAAGAGTAAGGTAGCAATAACCGCTAGCGCCTTGTAAGCATGGCTTAAATCCAGTGGGGGTTTTAACTCTAAAGTGTTTAAGGGGCTTTGGGGTTGCTCTTTCTCATCTTGGCTTGCGAGATTGGCATGCTGAGATTTTTCTTTCAAGCTAGGCGGTAGGGCTAAATGAAAACCTTTGGGTAAAAAAAGAAAGCGGAGTTGCTTTTTATCCTTGCTGTTTGAAGCTTGGATTTCTAATTCCACTTTAGCTTTTTTAGACAAGAGGTAGATGTCATTTTGGTAGGAAAACATTTCTAAGGCATTCAAAGAGGCTTCTTTAAAATCCATCATTTTTTTAGAATCTAGTTGAGCGTTTTTTAAAACGATCACTTTTTGGCCTTCAACTTCCATGATTTTAGGCGTTTTATTAAAAGGCGTTTCAAAAGTGAGCGTGGTTTGCACGGCTTTTATGGGTGGTGTTGCTGAAGCGTTTGAATTGGGTTGGACTTCTTTTAAAATATTTTGCCAATGAATGAGTTTAATGGGGGCGTCATCATTTAAAGGTATTTTTTCTTCAGCCAGTAACATCAAAGTAGCGCTCAGTAACAAGAACAACAATCTCATGAATTTTTAGCGAGATAATACACAATGGCGTTAGAATCAAGGATTTCATTCAAACGAATGGCTAAATTCCTTTCAAAAACCATCACCTCACCCTTACCAATAACCCGCCCGTTCACAAAAGTATCCACGCTTTCTCCGGCGGGTTTTTGCAAATCAATCACAGAGCCTTTTTCAAAACGCAAAATTTGCAATAAAGGGATTTGCGTAGAGCCAAGTTCCGCGCTAAAAACAATCTCCATGTCCAAAAGGTTTTTATAATCGCAAATGAGTTCTTCTAAATAAGTGGAAAGCTCTAGTTCTCTTTCTTTATTCGCTTTCTCTTTTTCTTTTTCGGCTATTTTTAACTTATTAGCTTCTGTTTCTGGCATAAAACTCTACTCTTTCAAGAATGATTTGACTTTGATTATAAAATCTCAATTTTACTATAAATTTTATAACAAATAAAGCCACTACGCCTTAAAGCGAGCTTTAGAAATGCAAAATTCTTTTAAAAAACACGCACCGCATAAGGGGTTTTTAGCCTTGCAGGTGTAGCGGCCAAACAAGATTAAGGCATGGTGGAGTTTGGATAGGTTGTCTTTAAACAGATCGCTGAGTTCTTCTTCGGTTTTAATGGGCGTTTTAGCATTGCTTAAACCTAATCGGTGTGTTGCGCGGAACACATGGGTATCTACGGCGAGATAATTTGCATCAAAGCACACTGAAAGCACCACATTAGCGGTTTTTTGCCCTACGCCATCTAGGCTCATCAATTCTTTTTGCGTAGAGGGGATAACGCCCTTAAAATCCCTAACCACTTTTTGCGCCATACTGATTAAATGCCTGCTTTTGTTGTTGGAATACGAAACGGATTTAATAATCTCTTTAACCTCTTCTAAAGAAGCGAGGGCTAAATCGTTCACGCTTGGGTATTTTTCAAATAACTTGGGCGTTATTTGATTCACTCTAGCGTCCGTACATTGAGCGCTTAAAATGGTAGCCACTAGCAATTCATAGGGGTTTTTATGGTGCAATTCGGTGGTTTGGTTGGGGTAATGTTTTAAGAGCAACTCTTTGATTTGTTGGGCTTTTTGGTAAGTTTTAGTGCGTTTTAAGCCCATTTTCACACGCTTTCTTTGATGACAAGGTATTGCGCTTCATGGGATCTTAAAGCCACTTGAATGCGGTTGATTTTAACCGAAAGCGTGGCTTTTTTCATGGAATAATGCAAAAGAATGCATCGCACCCCTTCATGGATACCAAAAGAGAGGAAGCGTTTTTTAAGGGTTTCATCGCAGTTGGTGATTTCTACGATTTCATAAACTTTGTCTTGAATGGCTTCATTGAGCGTCATTTTACTTCCTTTTTGAATCAATGTTTTTTTTGACTTCATCTACGATGATGTCAATGGGCGTGAAAATACGGCGTAAGATTTTGAAAGGCGCTTGGATAATATCTGACGCTAAAGTTACTTGAGTTTTAGGTTTATCCAGCGTGCCTTTGACATTCACATTAGTGGTGATTTTACCTCCTTTTCCTAAAACAAGATAGCCCACAATAGGGATTTTATTTAAGACATTACTCAAAGCCTTGATAGTGGAAACTTCTAAATTCAAATCTAATTTATTTTTATCTAATTCAATGATCCCATTGCCAGCAATATCAAGCGTTTTGCCGATAAGATCGATTTTTTCTAACCCTAAATATTCTTTAGTGATCCCAAAAACAACAGACCCTTTTTTGATTTGATAGCCATTAGCCCCTAAATGAGGGTTTCTAAAGACAATGAGAGAGGGAATGGTGTTGATGAGATTGATCATGTTTTGCATGAGGGCGAAATTCTTTAGGCTTGTGTTTTGGAATTTCAATTCGCCATTAAAAACCTGATCTTCAAGAGCTCCAATAAGCGTGAATAAGCCCCCTTCTACGAAATCTTTTTGAAGAATGGTGTTGATATAATCCCCGGTAAAATTATGAGCCTTAAGATACAAAGCCCCATGCACTAAATCCGCCATGATCATGGCGTTTTTATAATTGCCATCAATTTTCACTCTGTCATCTTGAGCGACAATATCAAGATTTTCTAAAGGAAAAGGCATTTTTTTATAGATTAACACGACATCTTTAGCATGGATGCGTGTAGAGATAGGGATAATTTTGTGGGCTTTTTCATAGCGTTGTTTGGCACTAATGAAAATATCTTCATCTTGGACTTCTTTAGAGCTAGGCTTTTCTTTTCGTTCTTTGGAGAATAATCCCGCAATCGCTGGCATCTTACTATCTAAAAAATCATCAATACTCAAATCAATGTTATTAAGAGTAATATCCTTTTGATCCCCCTTAACTTTTATAGATATGCTTTTGCTTGGAGTATAGACAGAAATTTCATCTTTATTGATAGAGCCAAATAGAGAGAGGGAATTAAATTGCGTGCCGTTGCTATGATAGATGGGTAAAGTGATTTTTAAATCCTTAGCAAAAAAATCAATATTAACAAAATCGCTCGTAGAAACTTCTAAAGAGCCATCTTCTAAGGCGAAATATTTCATAATAGGGGAATAGGGCTTGATTTTTTTCAAATCTTTGATTCTAAAAACATAGGCGTTATCTTTAAATTCACCCTCTAATAAAAGTTGTGGCACGCTCCATTGCATGTGGTTGGGGTTAGAAAAATCAAAATTCAAAGAAAGGTTTTTAAGGGTGTCTCCTGTAGCATAGAAAACATCTTTGGTGAATTTATCTTCACTTTGGGCTTTAATGGTGTCTATGATTTTTCGTCTAAAAACTTCTGAGTTTTCACCCTCTTGAATAATGGAATGCAAGCTTTTTAAATCTAAAGAAAATTTAGTGGGTTGTGGGTTATCTTGGGTATTATTCAAGCCATAAGAACGCATGTTGATATTGTTGTTAGTGTTGAATCGTATTTTATGGACTAAAGAATCCAAAGAGAGGGTTTTTTTATTCAAATCTAAAGCGATTTTAGCGTCTAAATCCAGCATGTTTTCATAGCGGGTGTGGGTAGTTTCTATGTAGATGTATTGGTATTCTTGGGTAATATCTAAGCTTATATTAGCGTTTTGCGTATAAAGGGGGATATTATAGAGCGAGAGAGTGCCTTCTTGCAAATTAACGCTGCCTTGAACGCTAAATAAGGGGGCGGTATTTTTCAAGAATTGTAAGGTGAGTTTCAAATCCGCACTAGATGGCATGCTGATTTTATCCAAAGGTAAAACGACTTTATAAGCGCTCAATAAATCCTTAATGCTATCGCCATAATAATTAGGGGTCGTTTTTAAAAAAATCTCCAACTTGGGGGCTTCTAACAAATTGGAAAAAGTGGCGTAAGAGCCGGTTAATTCCATGGTTTCATAAGTGATTTTTTGGGGCTGTATGAGGAGTTGTTTGTTTTTGAAAATCAATTCGGTTTTATCCATTTTAATGGGCGATAAGCCATCATTAAAAACGACTGAAGGCTTCATCAAAGTGGCTTTAACTACAGAATTTTCCAAAAGCGATGGGATAAACTCGCTAGGAGTGAAATTAGCTTTGATTAAAGCGTTATCAATCTTAAAGCTAGCAAATTGGATCTTGTCAAAAATCCATGTTTTTAAATTTTTTTGCGATTGGCGTTGGAAAAGAGGCTTTAAAAACGCCAAGCTTTTCATTGGAGAAGTGTTAATTTTTAATTCTATGGTTTTTAAATCGGTTAGCCCTTGCAAATAAATTGCAGCGCTGGGTTCAATTAAAGGCTTGACAATCAAATTGAACGCCATTTTCCTGGCTTTAGGTGAATAGTGGGCGTTGCCATCTACTTGGACTTTAATGTCTTTAAAAAGCAAATTGATGATTTTAAGCTTGATGTTTTTATCGTCTTCTAGGGAAAATTCCCCTTTGACTCTTGGAAATTCCAACTCGTATTTATTCCCATCAAAAAAGATATTGGCTTTATTTTTATCGTCTAAAATAATTTCTTTGACTTTAAGTTTTTCAAAATAAGACACCGCCCAAATGCCATAACGGATATTTTTAATCAAATCAGAAACTTCTAAATGCTTTTTAGTGGGTTTTTGATGGAAGAAAGAAGAGAGATCAATGCGTTCAACTTCTAAAGAAAGCTTGTTGTTAAGTTTTAAGTATAATTCAGAAATGCCAAGCTTCCCGATTTTTAAATTTTGTATGTGAATGCCGTTTGAAAGGGTTTTGTGAATGACAACTAAAAGAGTGAATACTGCCACAAACAAGATAATGACATTAAATACTTTCTTGGATACATGTTTTCTTTTATTCATTAGTATTCTTTTTTACTTAAGTATACCAATTTATCCTAACAAAGTGGTGGTTGTCCCGCAAGGTTCGCTCAAAAAAGTGTTTTTTTCTTTAAAAGAGCAAGGCGTGGATATTAACGCTTTGGATTTGCTTTTTTTACGCTTAATGGGCATGCCTAAAAAAGGCTATATTGACATGGGCGATGGAGCTTTAAGGAAGGGGGATTTTTTAGTCCGTTTGATTAAAGCGAAAGCGGCGTATAAAAGCGCGACTTTAATCCCTGGAGAAACCCGCTATTTTTTCACGCAAATTTTGAGCGAGACTTACCAACTAGAAACAAGCGAACTCAATCAGGCTTATGAAAGCATCGCTCCACGATTGAATGGTGCTGTGATAGAAGATGGGGTGATATTACCAGACACTTATCATTTGCCTTTAGGGGAGGACGCTTTTAAAATCATGCAAACTTTGATCAGTCAATCTCTCAAAAAACACGAAGCTTTAAGCAAACAATGGCTTGGATACTACCATAAAGAAGAGTGGTTTGAAAAAATCATTCTCGCTTCCATTGTGCAAAAAGAAGCCGCTAACACTGAAGAAATGCCCTTGATTGCGAGCGTGATTTTTAACCGCTTGAAAAAAGGCATGCCTTTACAAATGGATGGGGCTTTGAATTATCAGGAATTTTCACACGCTAAAGTGACCAAAGAGCGCATTAAAACCGATAACACCCCCTATAATACTTATAAATTTAAGGGCTTGCCTAAAAATCCTGTGGGGAGCGTGAGCCTAGAAGCGATTAGGGCGGTGGTATTCCCTAAAAAAACTAACTTTTTGTATTTTGTGAAAATGCCGGATAAAAAACATGCTTTCAGCGCAACTTATAAAGAGCATTTAAAAAACATTAATCTTTCTAATAATCATTTTTATGATTAGGGTTAATGGGGTGTTTTTTCTTTTAAATTGGTTAAAAAGTGTTTAGTATTTTCTCATTTTAATTTTAAGTTCTTACTATTAAAGCATTTTAGATTTTATTAAAAAAGGCTTGCTACAATTTTAGGCAAATTTTGATTGCTAGGGCTTAAAACAGCTTTTAGCACAAAGGAGAATGAATGGCTAAAATGAGCGCTCCAGATGGGGTTGCCGTTTGGGTGAATGAAGACAGGTGTAAGGGTTGTGATATTTGCGTATCGGTATGCCCTGCTGGGGTTCTTGGCATGGGGATTGAAAAAGAAAGGGTGCTTGGAAAAGTGGCCAAAGTAGCCTATCCAGAGAGTTGTATCGGTTGCGTGCAATGCGAGTTGCACTGCCCAGATTTTGCGATTTATGTGGCTGACAGGAAGGATTTCAAATTCGCTAAAGTTTCTAAAGAAGCCCAAGAAAGAAGCGAAAGGGTTAAGGCCAATAAATACATGCTCTTAGAAGAGACTATTTTAGAAGGGAGAGGCAAATAATGCGTGAGATTATTTCTGATGGGAATGAATTAGTCGCTAAAGCGGCGATTGAAGTGGGGTGTCGGTTTTTTGGGGGCTATCCTATCACGCCAAGCTCGGATATTATGCATGCGATGAGCGTGGCTTTACCCAAATGCGGCGGCCATTTTATCCAAATGGAAGATGAAATCAGCGGGATTAGCGTGTCTTTAGGAGCGAGCATGAGCGGGACGAAGTCTATGACAGCAAGCTCTGGTCCTGGTATTTCATTGAAAGTGGAGCAAATCGGTTATTCTTTCATGGCAGAAATCCCTTTAGTGATCGCTGATGTGATGCGTTCAGGCCCATCAACTGGAATGCCCACTCGTGTGGCTCAAGGCGATGTGAATTTTTTAAGACACCCCATACATGGGGATTTTAAAGCCGTTGCGCTCGCTCCTGCGAATTTAGAAGAAGCTTACACCGAAACCGTTCGCGCGTTTAACTTGGCTGAAATGCTCATGACTCCTGTATTCTTGCTCATGGATGAAACCGTGGGGCATATGTATGGCAAGGTGCAAATCCCGGACTTAGAAGAAGTGCAAAAGATGACTATTAATCGTAAGGAATTTTTGGGCGATAAAAAAGACTACAAACCTTATGGGGTCGCACAAGACGAGCCGGCTGTCTTAAACCCTTTCTTTAAAGGCTATCGTTACCATGTTTCAGGCTTGCACCATGGGCCTATTGGCTTTCCTACTGAAGACGCTAAAGTCGGTGGGGATTTGATTGACAGATTATTCCATAAGATTGAATCCAAGCAAGACATTATCAATGAAAATGAGGAAATGGATTTAGAGGGCGCTGAGATCGTTATCATCGCTTATGGTTCGGTTTCTCTAGCGGTTAAAGAAGTCTTGAAAGATTACAACAAAGAAAGCAAGCAAAAAGTCGGCTTTTTCAGGCCTAAAACCTTATGGCCAAGCCCGGCTAAACGCTTGAAAGAAATAGGGGATAAATACGAAAAAATCCTTGTGATTGAATTGAATAAGGGGCAGTATTTAGAAGAAATTGAAAGGGCTATGCAAAGAAAGGTGCATTTCTTTGGGCAAGCCAATGGGCGCACGATTTCGCCCAGACAAATCATCGCAAAGTTGAAGGAGCTTTAAAATGGCGTTTAATTATGATGAATATTTGCGTGTGGATAAAATACCCACTTTGTGGTGTTGGGGCTGTGGCGATGGCGTGATTTTAAAATCCATTATCCGCACGATTGACGCTTTAGGTTGGAAAATGGATGATGTGTGTTTGGTGAGTGGGATTGGTTGCAGCGGGCGCATGAGCTCGTATGTGAATTGCAACACCGTTCATACCACGCATGGCAGGGCTGTAGCGTATGCGACAGGGATTAAATTGGCTAACCCCAGTAAGCATGTGATCGTGGTTTCTGGCGATGGCGATGGCTTTGCTATTGGAGGCAATCACACCATGCATGCATGCAGAAGAAACATTGATTTGAATTTTATTTTAGTGAATAACTTCATTTATGGTTTGACCAATTCTCAAACTTCGCCCACCACGCCTAATGGCATGTGGACGGTTACGGCTCAATGGGGGAATATTGACAACCAATTTGACCCATGCGCTTTAACCACCGCTGCCGGGGCGAGTTTTGTGGCCAGAGAGAGCGTTTTAGACCCTCAAAAATTAGAAAAAGTGCTTAAAGAAGGCTTTACGCACAAGGGCTTTAGCTTCTTTGATGTCCATAGCAATTGCCACATTAATTTAGGGCGCAAGAATAAAATGGGCGAGGCGTCTCAAATGCTAAAATGGATGGAAAGCCGATTAGTGAGCAAACGCCAATTTGAAGCCATGAGCCCTGAAGAAAGGGTGGATAAATTCCCTACAGGCGTTTTAAAGCATGACACGGACAGGAAAGAATATTGCGAAGCGTATCAAGAAATCATTGAAAAAGCACAAGGAAAACAATAATGGAAGCGCAATTACGATTTACGGGCGTTGGAGGGCAAGGCGTGCTGTTAGCGGGAGAGATTTTAGCTGAGGCTAAGATTGTGAGTGGGGGCTATGGCACTAAGACTTCCACCTACACTTCGCAAGTGCGTGGAGGGCCCACTAAAGTGGATATTTTGCTAGATAAAGATGAAATCATTTTCCCTTATGCTAAAGAGGGCGAGATTGATTTCATGCTTTCAGTCGCTCAAATCAGCTACAACCAGTTTAAAAGCGATATTAAAAAAGGCGGTATCGTTGTCATTGATCCCAATCTAGTAACCCCCACTAGAGAAGATGAAGAAAAATATCAGCTTTATAAAATCCCCATTATCAGTATCGCTAAAGATGAAGTGGGTAACATTATCACGCAATCTGTGGTGGCGCTAGCCATTACCGTGGAGCTGACTAAATGCGTAGAAGAAAATATCGTGCTAGACACCATGCTTAAAAAAGTCCCTGCAAAAGTCGCTGAAACGAACAAAAAAGCCTTTGAAATTGGCAAAAAACATGCTTTAGAAGCTTTGAAAAAATAAGGGGGTAACTCCTTATCTTATTTTTCTTTAGCTATAGCTTTTTCCCCTTTTTTTGTATTTTTGAAAAAAAAAAATGATATAATGCTCAAATTTTACAAAGGATTCTTGTATGCGCAAATTTTTGGATGGGGCAAAAAGTGAGATTTTAAAATATGATGTGATTTCTTTTGATATTTTTGATACCCTTCTTCTAAGACCTTTCATTAAACCCACAGATTTATTTTGGTATATTGAGACTAAATATAATATTAAAGGTTTTCATCAAGCAAGAATCCTGGCAGAAATGCAATCTAGAGAAATCAGTAAAAAACAAGACATTACTCTAGATGAAATTTATCATCAAATTCCAAAAGAGTTTCATTCATATAAGGGAGTAGAAATTGCCACTGAAAAAGAGGTGCTTATTCCAAACTTAGAGATGTTAGAACTCTATCGTTTCGCTAAAGAGAACAATAAAAGAGTGATTATTGTATCAGATATGTATTTACCTTTAGAAGTCCTTGAAGATATTTTAATTTCTAAGGGTTTTGATGGTTATACAAATTTCTATCTTAGTAACCATATAATGCTCACTAAACATTCAAAGGATTTGTTTAAGCATGTTTTAAAACAAGAAAATATTATTAATACGCAGATGTTGCATATCGGTGATAATTCTTGGGCAGATGATGCTATACCTAAAAGTTTAGGCATAGCAACGCTATTTAGAAAAAGCGTGTTGAAACAATTAGAAGAAGTTTTTCCTAAATACAAAACATTTAATCCAACCAGTGTTGCACAAAGTTTTATTTTAGGGTCTTTATGCGTTTTTTATAAAAATTATATTCAAAAACATGAAAAATTTGATTATTGGTTTCTTTTGGGAGCGATGCAGGCAGGAATTGTAGCCGTTGCTTATTGCCAGTTTATCTATAAGGAAATTCATAAAAGAAATATTAATACTTTAGTGTTTGTTGCACGAGATGGTTATTTATTGCAAAAAATTTTTAATATTTTATATCCAAATTCATATAAAACTACTTATGTCTATGCTCCTAGAATTTTAAAAAAAGCGGTATTTTTAGAAGTCGTAGAGGGCGAGAGTTTGGAAATTTTGCGTATTTTAGAAGGCGAAGAAGAAATTAAAAAGAAACAAATCACCACTAACCAACAAGTCTATATATACATAGTAAGTAACTTTGAACATTGCCGCCATTTAGCGTTAAAATGTTTAGATAATTACAGAGAATACTTGTTTTCACAAAACTTAGAAGGCAATATTGCTACTGTGGATACGATCACTATGGGCTATTCTTCGCAAGGGTTAATCCAAAAAGCTTTAAACAAAGAAGTTTTTGGGTGCTATGTGGATCTCCTAAGAATTTTAAATTATGATTGCGCGAGTTTCTTACCTTTTTCACACCCTAAATCCGTTTATTTTCATAATTGGGATTTTATGGAGTTTTTGCTAACAAGCCCTGAATACCCTATTTTAAATGTAGAAAATGGCGTTCCAATTTATCAAAAAGATGTTTCATCTTGTGAAAAACACCGCTCTAAAGCTTATGAAAAAATAGTAGAAGGGGCTGTTGGATATGCTTCATATTTTAAAGAAAGTCAAATTTCTTTAGACATTCATGATGTGATAGAATGGGTAAATTTCTTCATTGACCATCCTAGTATTCAAGATCAAGAGCAATTTAAACAAATTTATTTTCTTCCAGACGCAACGCATAAAAACGCTCTGCCCTTGTTTTGCAACGATGTTTCTTTGTTGTCTTGTATTTTAAAACCTTCACAAAGTTATGGCGTATTAAAAAGAAGCCTTAGGACAAACAAGCAAGAGAGATTGTTTAAAATATTATCTCTAACTAAAAAAATCTATGGGAAGTTAAAAAAGAAATGATAAAATTGGCTCTGTTTTCAATCAAATTTTGATAAATATTAGCCCTTAGAGTTACACTTTTGGCTAGAGCGCTTAAGATGAAGTTTTTACTTTCTGTAAAGTTTCTTTGAATGATTTCTCTGTTGTTGTCCCACTTGCATTGGAAGGGCAAGTTATTTGACTGAAGAGTTTGAATGCCTTTTAAGGAATTGATAAAAATATCTTTAGGATCGTTTTTGTTGATAATCAAAAAATAATAGTCTCTATTGGTGTTTTTGCCTAAGTCTTTATGCAGTTTTTGAAAGTATTTTTCCCATGCGATTTCGTCATTGAACTCCGGCACTAAGCCGCACAATGCATAATAAATCCCTAATTTACCATTAAGATTGTCAGCGGTTTTGGTGGTAGTGATTTTAATGTTAACCGGATAAAAAATATCGTTTTTTTTAAAACTAAAATCCCACCACTCTCTGGCTTTTGGCAGTTGGATAGGAAAAAAATGCTTGATGGTGTTTAAAATTTCTTCTTCATTGACAGATGAATTTAAGCGCCCATCTTGTAAGGGTTGAGACAAATTATAAGGGTTTGTTTTTAAAAATTCTGCAATTTCATTAAGCTGTGTGGGTATCATTAAACATCCTTATTAAAAAGGATATTTTACCACACTCCTTATTTTAGCCCCTTATTTTTTCAAGCTAATGGCTTCTTTAATCATGTCATCGCCCGCACCAAAGGCTCTAGCGTTCATAGAATAGCCTCTTTGCATTAAAATAAGATTGGTTAGGGCGTTCCCGGCATTCACGTTGCTCGTTTCTAAATATTTATGCCTGATTTTCCCAAACTTGAGTTTACCCTCTTCGTCCCACCCTAAAATGGGGTTACCGCTTAGGGGTCTGTTTTCGCCATTAATGGTGCCTTCTTGCATTTCATAGAGGTTGCCGCCGATTTTCCTTAGGCCTTGATCGTTAGTGAAAGCTAAAATACCGATGCGAGCGACCGGCTCTACCACCCCGTTACTAAAGGCCAGAGAAATCACGCCGTTTTCTTCAATGCGCATGTCTCTAAAAATACCCCTAGGCTTGCCGTCTTGACTCGCTTCTAAAAGTTTAGAGTCTTGGTAAGACAAATCGCTAGAATCATGGTTTTCGCTCTTATCTAAAGAATAGGTGAGCTTATTACCCTTAAAATCCAAAGTCATGGGGGCGGATTTCATTTTGTGCGTGGCTGAATCAAAGCCGACAATTTCCCAAGTAGGGTCATTGATAGGGGTTTTGTTTTTGGGATCTACGATGTAGCTTTTCACTTCCCAAGTTTGGTTTTTCCTTTTACTCGTGGGGCTTGATGTGGGATCGTTGGAATTGGTCATGTAATATTCGCTTTGGAGCAAGTATTTATCCCCAGCTTTATCATAAATATCCACTTCTGTGCTGTAATAAGGGATTTTAATCGCTACTGAATCCCTGCTGATGCCCTTTTTCAATTCCATTCCGTTCGCGTTCAAGCCCAATTTATCCGCAATGCCCCCACTCAAGCTGAATGTGATGGGCGTTTCGCTAGGATTAGCGATCTCTAATAAAAGGGGGGGGCTTTTGGCGTCTTTTTCGCTTTTGATGAGGTTTAGGTCTAGCCCGGTTTTTTCTTTAAGGAGTTTTTGCAAATCGCCTAAGGTTTTGAATTGGTTTTCGCCTTTTTCAGCGTCCCCATAAGTGAAAACAAAATCTTCTTTTTTGCCATTTTCTTTTTGGATACTGATGTTTAATTTACGATTAGTGATCGCGTCTATGGGCTCGTTATCGTCATTCGCTAAAGCGTTAATATCCTGGTTTAAAAAACGCTCTTTAATGATCTCGCCCTTATCGTTTAAGAAAAAATCTTGCACGCCTTTTAAATGGTCTTTAGGGTTTAAATTCACGCTAATATTCACTTTCGTGCTAAGCACCGGCTGGTAAGTCAAATCCTGGGGGATTTGTAAGGGCGAAAGAGTGTTGCCATGCAATTTTTCAATGTCTTCATCTCTAGCGGTGGAATTGAGCGTGCCGTCTTTGATTTTTTTCAAATCAATGCCATAAACATAATAGCCCTCAGGGGTTACCAAATAGCCATCAGCGTCTCGTGCGAAATTGCCGGCACGCGTGAGAAAATTATCCTGTTTTTTGCTAAAGCCGTCTTTATTAATGGTCATTTCCCCATTTTTATTGGGCCCTATCACAAACCAGCCCTTGCCTTGATACGCCATGTGGAATTCCCCCTCACTTGGCATGTATTCCCCATCTTTATTAGAAAGGGTGTTACCTGATCCTGTAACGCCGTAATTTCGGTCGTTAGCCACAACGGATTTGGCGTTCAAAGCGTCTAAGTGCGAAGAAAACAGGGTCTTAAACTCCGGATCATTGGAGCGATAGCCTAAAGTATTGACATTGGCGATATTATTGGAAAGGCTGTCAATACCAAACTGGTGGGTCTTAATCCCGCTATAAGCGTTTAATAAGGTGTCGTTCATGCTGTCTCTTTAGGGGGGGTTTGGGGTTTCTGTTCAAGCGGTTTTTGCTCAGAGAGTTCTTGCGGTTTTTGATCTAGCGGTTTCTGTTCAGAGATTTTCTGTTCAAGCGGTTTTTGATCAGAGAGTTTTTGAGACTTCTGATCCGAGAGTTTTTGATCAAGCGGTTTTTGATCCGGTTTGTAAAACTCTATCGCGCTGTCTATGGGTAAAATCATTTCGCCCATTCTCAGCATGGGCTTGCCTTTATCAAAAATCACGCTCTCCACTTCGCCCCTACCAATGCGCGTTTGCAAATACTGCTTGCTTTGAGAGTCTAAATTGTATTCAGCCTTGATTTTGTAATTGCCTTTAGGGACTTTTTCGCCCTTTTCATTTGTGCCGTCCCATTCAAAATTGATATACCCCTTTTGCCCGTTATAATCTTTTAAAGGAATCGTTTTGACTAATTCATTGTTTTCATTTAAGATTTGAATCGCTGGCACTCCTTTAGAAGCGTCAATCTTTTCATCAAAAAAGAGCGAGAAAGAAAGCTTGTTGTTGCCATCAAAATTCGCCCCGCTCACATCGGTTTCAGCGATTTTGCCTATCATGCTCACAGAATTAAGCGCTGTTACTTCCCTTAAAGCGTTATTAGCCTTTAGGCTATCGTCCATGCCTTTATTCAGGTTTTCCATGGTGTCTTTTAAAGCGCCTTGAAAGTCTTTTAAAGATTCGTTAGTTTCTTTATTGGATTTCATGGCACTAGCGACTTCTTGCATGGTCTTTTTGTTTTCTTCTTGCATTTCCACTTGCGTGAGTTGCGCGGTTTGGGTGATGATTTTATCCGTTTCCATAGGAGCGGTGGGGTCTTGATTTTTCAATTGCTCTAAAAAGAGTTTCATGAAAGCGTTTTTATCCAACCCGTTAGCGATGGTGGGCTGCTCTTTTTTCCTTTCTTGCGCGGCTTTAGCACCTGTAACTTCTGCTAAATCAATGGCCATGATCTTTTCCTTATTAAAGATGTTTTATTATAGAGCAAACTTGCTTAAAATCACGCATAAAGAGTGATTTGCATGCTCGTTTCTTGGTTTTCATGGTCTGTATTCTCTTGGTAGCTTTTTAGGGCGTTTTCTTTTAGGGGGGTTGATTCCTGTTCTTTGAATAGCTCTCTTAATGGCTCTTTGGGTTGCTCTTTAGAAGAATCTTGCGAAAAGCTCAAATCCACCCCTTCAAAACCTAAAGCGTTCAGGCTGTTTTTAAGATCTTGTTGGTTGTCTAAAAAGGTTTGCAAGCTGTTATTATGAGAGATCACGCTCACTTTAAGGTTTTTACCCACTTTTTGAATAATCACTTCAACCTTGCCCAATTCCTTAGGGAATAAATCCATAGAGATCCTACTCATGGGGGGTTTGTATTCTTGGATTTCTTGCTTTAATTGTTGGGTGAAATGCTTGATCGTCTCTTTAGGGGTAACGCTTTTATTGTCGCTTGTCTTATCGCTAGCTTGGGTGTTTTGTGTGCTTTGAGTGCTGCTATTGGTTTCTTTAGCTTTTTCTTTATTATCGCTTGCTTCTTTAGTTGTTTCTTCTTTTTCTAGGGGCGTTGGAGCGTTATTATTAGGGGGAGGGTTAGCTCCTACTAAAGGCATTAAAGGGGGCGTTTTAAGAGGGATTTTAGGGGCATTCTCTGGTGCTATACTTGGGGCTGTAGTTTGGGTTTTAGTAGGGGTTTTTTCTGGCTTTTTTTTAGAAAGCGTTTTATCCCTTTTAATGGCGTTCATCTGTAAAGCTTCCTTTAAAGGGGGCGTTTTTTTTTCATTATTTTGGGGGTTTGCGTGTTCTTTATTGGGCGCTTCTTTTTTTTCTAAAGATTGCAAAACGCTAGAAAGGTTAGCGGTGTTTTTAGCGTCGTTCTTTGCAAGGGTATTATTAGTGGGCGTTTGCGTTGTTTTCAAAGCGAGATGATCGCTCGCATTTAAGGGGGTTTTATTTTCTGGGGTCGTGGCCGCTTGAATGTTGCTGGCGTTTAAGTCATGTTTTTGGCTGAGCGTTTGGATGTCTTTAAGGGTTTTTGACTCTTTTTTAGTGTCAGTAGGGGCTGTGGGGTTTTTGATAGCGTTATTAGCGCGATTAGTGGGGGTTATAGGGTTTTTACTAGGCAAGTTTGTTTGATGAGCGTTAGAAGTAACTTCGTTAGGCTTTTTTTCATTCTTGTTTAAAGTTTCGTTAGGGGTTTTGGGGTTAGTTTCATTAGCCTCATGGGTTTCATGTTGAGCCTCATGTGGGGCTGTTGTTTTTTTGTGGTTGAGCCAATCTTTTAGGGTAGGGGCTTGTTGGTCTTTAGCAAGGTTTTGAGCGTGTTGGTAGGGTAGGGTTTTTTCAAGCGTTTTAGCGTCTTTAGGCGTAACTTTTGAAGCATTAGGATCTTCTTTAGAGGCGGTTTTGTCTTTAGAGATCTTTTGGTTTAAGATCTTACTGAAATCCTTTGATGCGCTTTTAGGGGCGTTTTTGGTGTCTTTAACTTCGTTTTTCGCCCCGCTGTTTAAAGCGTTTGTGTTGGTGTGAATGGGATTAATAGGAGATGGCATGACTATCCTTTAAAACAACTCTTTTATTTTACATGGTGAAAGTCAAGCAAAAAGAGTTCCTTAAGATAAATGATCAAATCTAAAAAATATTAAAAGCCTTTTTACAAAATCATGGTTTCGTTTAGGTTTAATTAAATTTTGCTACAATTAAATAAAAACGATAATTTTAGGGAGATTGGCATGCAAAGTTTATGGATTTACCCAGAGGATACAGAAGTTTTAGGGGTTGCTTGCAAGAGCCTTTTAAAGGCGCTAAAGCCCCACTATCAAAAAATCGCCTTGTTTTCGCCCATTAATGGGGAGTGCGAGGGCTTGTGGGAGTGCGAGGGCTTGAACTCTTTAGAGTTTCATAGTGCCATAGACAAACAAAAGGCTTTAGAGCTTGTAAGCACCGCTCAAGAAGAGTTACTATTTGAAACGATTCTCAAACGCTATGACGAATTGCAATCTAGTCATGATTTTGTGATTGGTTTGGGGTATGCGCCGAAGTTTTTCTTAAACGCTCTTTTAGATTTAAACACCACTCTAGCCAAGCATCTAAACGCTCCCATTGTGGCTGTCGCGCAAACGAGTTTGGAATATTTGAAAGCCATGCATTCTCATATTCTCAAAAAAGAAGCCCCTTTCGCTGTAGGGTTATTTGCGGGCGAAATGCCTGAAAAACCACATTTTTTAAGCGCGTCTCTTTGCAAGCAACAATGCGCATTAGAAGCGAGCGTGATAGAAAGCGTGTTGCAAACAAAAAGCGAGATTATTACCCCTTTAGCCTTTCAAAGGAGCTTGGAAAAAAAGGCTAAAAAACAGATTAAAAAAGTGGTTTTACCAGAGAGCGAAGATGAAAGGATTTTAAAAGCCGCGCATCGTTTGAACTTAATGGGCGCGGTGGGGTTGATTTTATTGGGCGATAAAGAGGTTATTAATTCCCAAGCGAAAAATTTGAACTTGAATTTAGAAAATGTAGAAATCATCGATCCCAACACTTCTCATTATAGAGAAGAATTCGCTAAAAGCTTGTATGAATTGCGAAAATCAAAGGGTTTGAGTGAGCAAGAAGCCGAGCAATTAGCGCTGGATAAGACTTATTTTGCGACCATGCTCGTGCATTTAGGATACGCGCATGCCATGGTTTCTGGGGTCAATCACACCACCGCTGAGACCATTAGACCCGCTTTACAAATTATTAAGACTAAGCCTGGCGTGAGCCTGGTTTCAAGCGTGTTTTTCATGTGTTTGGACACTCAAGTGCTAGTCTTTGGGGATTGCGCGATTATCCCTAACCCTAGCCCTAAAGAATTAGCTGAGATCGCTACCACTTCCGCACAAACCGCCAAGCAATTCAATATCGTGCCTAAAGTGGCGATGCTTTCTTATGCGACAGGAAATTCCGCTCAAGGCGAAATGATAGACAAAATCAACGAAGCCCTAACAATCGCACAAAAATTAGATCCCCAATTAGAAATTGATGGCCCTTTACAATTTGACGCTTCCATAGATAAAAGCGTAGCCAAGAAAAAAATGCCTAACAGCCAAGTGGCCGGGCAAGCTAGCGTTTTTATTTTCCCGGATTTAAACGCCGGAAACATCGCTTATAAAGCGGTGCAACGGAGTGCTAAAGCCGTGGCGATAGGGCCTATCTTACAAGGCTTGAACAAGCCCGTTAACGATTTGAGTAGGGGTGCTTTAGTGGAAGATATTATCAACACCGTTTTGATTAGCGCCATTCAAGCGCAAGATTATTGATAGGAGAAATGATGGAAATTTTAGTTTTGAATCTGGGCAGTTCGTCTATTAAGTTTAAATTGTTTGACATGAAAGAAAACAAGCCCTTAGCGAGCGGTTTAGCCGAAAAAATTGGCGAAGAAATAGGGCAGTTGAAAATCAAATCGCATTTGCACCATAACGATCAAGAATTAAAAGAAAAGCTTGTGATTAAAGATCATGCGAGCGGGCTTTTAATGATTCGTGAGAATTTAACGAAAATGGGCATCATCAAAGATTTTAACCAAATTGACGCTATAGGGCATCGTGTGGTTCAAGGGGGGGATAAATTCCATGCCCCGGTGTTAGTCAATGAAAAAGTCATGCAAGAAATCGGCAATCTTTCTATTTTAGCCCCCTTACACAACCCGGCGAATTTGGCCGGTATTGAATTTGTCCAAAAAGCGCACCCCCATATCCCTCAAATCGCTGTTTTTGACACCGCATTCCATGCCAGCATGCCCAGTTACGCTTACATGTATGCGTTACCTTATGAATTGTATGAAAAGTATCAGATCCGGCGCTATGGTTTCCATGGGACTTCGCACCATTATGTGGCTAAAGAAGCGGCGAAGTTTTTGAATATCCCTTATGAGGAATTTAACGCAATCAGTTTGCATTTAGGGAACGGCTCAAGCGCAGCCGCCATTCAAAATGGCAAGAGCGTGGACACTTCTATGGGGCTAACCCCACTAGAAGGCTTGATTATGGGCACAAGGTGTGGGGATATTGACCCCACTGTGGTGGAATACATCGCGCAATGCGCGGATAAAAGCTTAGAAGAAGTGATGAAAATTTTAAATCATGAAAGCGGTTTGAAAGGCATTTGTGGGGATAATGACGCCAGAAACATAGAAGCCAGAAAGGAAAAAGGCGATAAACAAGCCAAGCTCGCTTTTGAAATGTGCGCTTATCGCATTAAAAAGTATATCGGGGCTTACATGGTAGTCTTAAAAAAAGTAGATGCGATCATCTTTACAGGGGGATTAGGGGAAAACTACTCGGCTTTAAGAGAGAGCGTGTGCGAAGGCTTAGAAAATTTAGGGATCGCTTTACACAAGCCCACGAACGACAATCCGGGCAGTGGGTTGGTGAATTTAAGCCAACCTAATACTAAAGTCCAGGTTTTAAGAATCCCCACTGATGAAGAGCTAGAAATCGCTTTACAAGCCAAAGAAATGGTAGAAAAAATAAAGGTTGTTTAATGAGAGTAATTAATTTTTTAGAGGGCGTTCATTTTGAAAAACTCCACATTGAAGCACTGAATGAAAATTCTTCCAATAAAGAAATCCGCATTTGCATGCCTAAAGGAGCGATCATGGACAAACACAAGGCCCCGGGAGCTATCAGCGTGCAGGTTTTAGAGGGCAAAATCGTTTTTGAAGTGGGAGATGAAAAAATAGAAATGCCAAAAGGGGCGTTAATCAGTCTAGAAGCCCAAGTTTCGCATCGTTTGGACGCTTTAGAAAATAGCGTTATAAGATTGTCTTTGAGTAAAAAATAAGGAAAATCAAATGATGAAAGCCGTTTTTATCAATGTTTGGTATTTGCTTTTAACCATCATTTTATTAATCATCATATGGAGGATCATTAAATTAGTGTTAAAAGATAAAAACGACAGCGGCGATAAGAGGTTAGGGTAAAAGTGCGTTTTCGATCTAAAAAAATGAGCCAAAAAGATAAAAGAAGTCGTTTAATGATAGTCGTTTAATTAAGCACGCTACAATACGAAAATTTTAAAAGAAAGGAACAAGCATGAGCGAACAACGAAAAGAATCTTTACAAAATAACCCTAATTTGAGTAAAAAAGATGTCAAAATCGTGGAAAAGATTTTGAGCAAGAACGACATTAAAGCCGCTGAAATGAAAGAGCGCTACCTCAAAGAAGGGCTGTATGTGTTGAATTTCATGAGCTCTCCTGGTAGCGGTAAAACCACGATGCTAGAAAACCTAGCGGATTTTAAAGACTTCAAGTTTTGCGTGGTAGAGGGCGATTTGCAAACCAACAGAGATGCGGACAGATTGCGTAAAAAAGGCGTGAGCGCGCATCAGATCACCACCGGCGAAGCGTGCCATTTGGAAGCGAGCATGATTGAAGGGGCGTTTGATTTACTCAAAAACGAGGGAGCGTTAGAAAAAAGCGATTTTTTAATCATTGAAAATGTGGGGAATCTGGTTTGCCCCTCAAGCTATAATCTAGGAGCGGCGATGAATATCGTTTTACTCTCCGTTCCAGAGGGCGATGATAAGGTGCTAAAATACCCTACGATGTTTATGTGTGCGGATGCGGTCATTATCAGTAAAGCGGATATGATTGAAGTGTTTAATTTCAGGGTTTCTCAAGTCAAAGAAGACATGCAAAAATTAAAGCCTGAAGCGCCCATTTTTTTAATGAGCTCCAAAGACCCTAAAAGCTTGGAAGATTTTAAAAACTTCCTTTTAGAAAAAAAGCGTGAAAATTACCAATCCACGCATTCGTTTTAATGTGTTTAGCGATCCCCTCTAAAGTCATAGCCATTAACGATAATGTGGCTATTTTGGAGACTTTGGGCGTTCAAAGAGAAGCGAGCTTGGATTTAATGGGCGAGTCCGTTAAAGTGGGCGATTATGTATTACTACACATCGGCTATGTGATGAGTAAGATTGATGAAAAAGAAGCCCTAGAGTCCATTGAGCTTTACCAAGAAATGATCGCCAAAATGAACGAAACGCATGAATAAATGCATGAATAAAAACAATGAGCGTTGATCACCTCATTTCGCCCTTTAGAGACAAGCAAACCCTTTTAGCGCTCTCTAGCGAAATCAAAAAACTCGCTTCTAAACTTGTAAAAAAATTAGTCGTCATGGAAGTGTGCGGAGGGCATACGCATTCTATCATGAAATACGGGCTTTTAGATTTGATGCCTAAAAATTTAGAGTTTGCGCATGGGCCAGGGTGTCCGGTGTGCGTGATGCCAAGAGCGCGCCTTGATGAAGCTTACGAACTCGCTAGCATGAAAGACAGCATTGTTTTGAGTTTGGGGGATATGATGAGAGTCCCCGGGAGCTATGGGAGTTTGATACAAGCCAGAGAAAAGGGGCTGGATGCGCGCTTTTTGTATTCGCCCATGCAAGCTTTAGAGATCGCTAAAGAAAACCCGCATAAAAAAGTCATCTACATTGCGATCGGTTTTGAAACCACCACGCCCATGACGGCTAGCGTTTTAAAGAACGCCCAAAAAGAAAAATTAAAAAATCTTTTTTTCCACATCAACCACATTCTAGTGCCTCCAAGCGTGAGCGCGATTTTAAAAGATCCAGCATGCCAGATTAACGCCCTTTTAGCCCCTAGCCATGTGAGCGTGATCAGCGGCGCTCAAATCTACGCTCCTTTAGTGGATCGCTTTAAACTCCCCATTATTGTGAGCGGTTTTGAGCCGGTGGATATATTAGAAAGCGTGCTGATGCTCACTAAACAAGCCTTAAAACAAGAAGCCAAGCTAGAAATCCAATACAAAAGAGCGGTGAGCTATGGGGGGAATACAAAAGCGCAAGAGCTAGTGCGTGAATGCATGGAAGTTAGGGAAAATTTTGAATGGAGAGGTTTGGGGAATATCAAACGTTCCGCTCTCAAGCTCAAAGAAGCGTTCGCCTCCTATGACGCTGAAAAAGTCTTTAAAGCATGCTTAAGCCACAAAACCTCCAAAGAAAACAAAGCATGCAAGTGCGGGGAAATTTTAAAAGGCATCGCTAAGCCCCTAGACTGCTCACTATTCGCCACAACTTGCACCCCGCAAAACCCGATCGGCAGTTGCATGGTCAGCTCTGAGGGGGCGTGTGCGGCGTATTATCGTTACAAGCGCGTTTGAGTTTTAGAAATTGCTCTAAGCCCCTAGACTGCTCACTATTCGCTACAACTTGCACCCCACAAAATCCGATCGGCAGTTGCATGGTCAGCTCTGAGGGGGCGTGTGCGGCGTATTATCGTTACAAGCGCGTTTGAGCTTTAAAAATTGCTTTTTAGTGAAATCGCTCAAACCTTCGCAATTGACATTGATGCTAACCGGTTTTTTAGGAGGCTTTTCTTTTTTGACAACCGGTTTTTGATACGCCCTTTTTTTCACGCTCGCTTGGATTGCCTTAAAATCAAAGGGGTAATTTAGGGCTTTTAGGATCTTTTGCGTTTCTAAAAAATGGGCTTGTAAATTCTTGGTGTAATAATCTTCCTCTATTTTAAAAGCTTTCAAGAAACTCGGGTGCGTGAAATAGATTTTTAGGATTTGGTGTTCTATTTTAGCGTATCTAAACCCTTTCTTTAAATCCCCTAAAATTCCAGCCACATAATGATTAATCACCTCTCTTCGCTTGAGCTGGAGCTTTAGATTTTTAAACGCAGACATTTGGCCGATTTTTTTAAACAGCAAAAAGGTTTCTTTCTTTTTCAAATAGCGTTTATAAATGAGAGGGTCAAAATTGTTTTCCATGATGAAATGATAGCATTTTAGCTTGACTTTTTTAAAAAGCTTTTGTATAATGCTTCTTTTATTTTAATCGTTTTGTGTTGGGGTGTCGCCAAGCGGTAAGGCACCAGGTTTTGGTCCTGGCATTCCGAGGTTCGAATCCTTGCACCCCAGCCATTTTTTTAGCGTGTCGCGGAGTAGAGCAGTCCGGTAGCTCGTTGGGCTCATAACCCAAAGGTCAGTGGTTCAAATCCATTCTCCGCAACCAATCTTAATACCCCCCTATCCCCTTAAGAAAATGGGTTTCCCTTAAAAAAATGATTTTCATTAAAGAAATTGATTTTCATTAAAGAAATTGATTTTCATTAAAGAAATTGATTTTCATTAAAGAAATTGAGTTCCCCTTAAAAAAATGAATTTCAAATTAAGAAAATGAGTTTCCCTTAAGACACCAACTTAAGAAAAAGCCTAACGAAAAAACCTAACCATAGATTTCACACCACCAAACGAAACAAAAAGCATCAAAAGTAAAAAAATCACAAAATTTTTCCAAAATGACAAAAAAAAAAAAAACGCTTTATGCTATAATACTCCAAATACATTCCAATGCAAATGCGTTCTAATGCAAATGCGTTTCAATGTATGAAATCCCTAATACTAAATCCAATTCAATCTAAAAAGGAGAAAAAACATGAAAAAACACATCCTTTCATTAACTTTAGGCTCGCTTTTAGTTTCCACTTTGAGCGCTGAAGACGACGGCTTTTACATGAGCGCGGGCTATCAGATCGGTGAAGCCGCTCAAATGGTGAAAAACACCAAAGGCATTCAAGAGCTTTCAGATCGTTATGAAAGTTTGAACAACCTCTTGACCCGATACAGCACCCTAAACACCTTGATCAAATTATCCGCTGATCCGAGCGCGATCAATGGAGTCCGTAACGATTTGAAAGCGAGCGCGAAGAATTTGATCGGCGATACCAAAAATTCCCCAGCGTATCAAGCGGTGCTTTTAGCGATCAACGCGGCGGTGGGGTTTTGGAATGTCTTAGGCTATGCTACGCAATGCGGCGGTAACGCTAATGGCATGAAAAGCACCTCTTCAACGACCATCTTTAACAACGAGCCAGGGTATCGATCCACTTCCATCACTTGTTCTTTGAACAGGTATCAGCCTGGAGTCCAAGGGCCTATGAGTATTGAGAATTTTAAAAAGCTTAACGAAGCCTACCAGATTCTCCAAACAGCGTTAAAAAAAGGCTTGCCAGCGCTCAATAACAACAATGGGACGGTGAAAGTAGAATATACTTACACATGCTCAGGGGAAGGGAATAATAACTGCGATGTGCTAAAAGACAACCGAAACGGCGGAACCAAAACCGAAACCCAAACCATAGACGGCAAAAGCGTAACCACCACGATCAGTTCAAAAGTTGTTGATAGCACAGCAAGTGGTAATACAACAGGTGTGTCCTACACCGAAATCACTAACAAATTAGACGGTGTGCCTGATAGCGCTCAAGCGCTCTTAGCGCAAGCGAGCACGCTCATTAACACCATCAACACGGCATGCCCATGGTTTCATGTAACTAATGAAAGTGGTGGCCCACAGATGAACCCGACTTCAGGGGGTTTGTGCACTTTTAAAGAAGAAATCAGTGCGATCCAAAAGATGATCACGGACGCGCAAGAGCTGGTCAACCAAACGAGCGTCATTAACAGCAATGAGCAATCAGCACCAGTGGGTGGTAATAAGCCTTTCAACCCTTTCACGGACGCAAGTTTTGCTCAAGGCATGCTCGCTAACGCGCAAGCGCAAGCCAAGATGCTCAATTTAGCCGAACAAGTGGGGCAAGCCATCAACCCTGAGAGGCTTACCGGGACTTTTAAAAATTTTGTTACAGGCTTTTTAGCCACATGCAACAACCCTTCAACGGCTGGTACTAGCGGCACACAAGGTTCATCTCCTGGCACAGTGACCACTCAAACTTTCGCTTCCGGTTGTGCGTATGTGCAAGAGACAATAACGAACTTAAACAACAGCATCGCACATTTTGGCACTCAAGAGCAGCAAATAGATCAAGCGGTCAATATCGCTGACACTTTGGTGAATTTCAAATCCCGATACAACGAGTTAGGCAACACTTACAACAGCATCACCACCGCGCTCTCTAATATCCCTAACGCGCAATCTTTGCAAAATGCGGTGAGCAAAAAGA
>NZ_MVWW01000009.1:0-52960 GCF_003637685.1 Helicobacter pylori
ATTAGCATCCCTTTAATCCAAAGAAAAGCTAGCGTCGTTTCTAGTGGTAGCGATTACACGAACTCTTTTGTTTTCAATGAAGGGGCTAGCCATTTTAAGGTGTTTTTTAATTACGGGTGGGTGTTTTAAAACGCTAAAATATTAAAAAACTCAATCAAGCGATAATCTCATTGTGATGCACGAAGTTAGGGTGTTTTAAACCACTCAAGCAGAAATTCCAATCGCTTTATCGGTTGGGTGCTTCACTGAGATTGCAGAGAGGAATTATAATATCCCCCCACCCCTTAAGAGTTTTACAACAAAATGAAATCTAAAACAATAAGTTTAAAAATCTTTGAATGTTAAGGATTTCATCACTACCAAAATCCACCAACGCTAAGCGTTAAACCCTTACAACAAATGGCGCTAAAACACCCTATTAAAACTTAAATAATAACACTTCCTTTTTTAGCTTTTTCTCTCTTTTTCCACGAAATTCCTCTATATTTTTAATTCTAGGGTCAATATGATTTTTTTAAATATGGTTTAATGAAAATCCACTCAATCTTGGTTGAATGATTCAAAAGTTTGCGCTTCTTTCATGCCGTGGGCGACACTTCGTGTTGGGTATTAGATTTGTTGTAAATTGGCGCCATTAAAAGCGATGCGATAAAGGCAATTAAAGCAACCACAAAAATATAAAAACTCAAACCATAACTTTGCAAGCTTTCAGGCGCTGCTATAGCTTTTGCATTCAACCAGCTTGAAAGTTGAGGGGTAAAGCCAGCGGTTATAGCATAGGCTATATTATAGGCAAAGGAAATCCCACTAAAACGGATTCTAGCACTAAACACATCGCTCATAAAAATGGGGCAAAAATTCATAATGCCTGCGCAAAAGCAAGCTAAAAAGTATAAAACTATGGTATTGACCAAACTTGGCGCGTTAGAATAAAATTCTTTGAAGAATAAAAAGCCAAAAAACCCAAAGGCCGCACTAAAAGCCATACAAACTTTGTGCGGTTTGATTTTATCGGCTAAAAACCCGGTTAAAATAATAGAACTTACAATACCAACAAGTCCTAAAATTTGAAAATAGGTTTTTTCAAACGGAGTGAAATTAAAATTGGGGTGCGTAAGGGTAAAATTGGGAACAAAAAGGATAAAAATCAAAATACAAGCGGTTAAAACCCAAGTGATAAGCATGGAGATTGATATACCAAAGAGAGAATTTTTAAACACCTCTTTAAGCGGGAATTTGACTAAGGCATCGTCCTGTTTCATTTGCTGAAAAACAGGAGTTTCTTCTAAAAAGCGCCTCAAATACACAGAAATGATACCAAAAATCCCTCCAAGCCCAAAGGCAACCCTCCAAGCCCAATCTTCAACAACAGGCTTGTCAAAAACCATGTAAATCCCTATATAAACCAAACTCCCAAGCAAAATCCCAGAAACTACGGAAGCGGTTAAAAAACCGATATAAGTGTTTTTTTGTCCTTGCGGGGCATGCTCATGGACAAAAACCCAAGCGCCAGGCAATTCACCACCCACAGCAACGCCTTGACAAATCCTAACAAACACCAAAAAAACAGGAGCTATATAACCAAAATAATGAGCGTTTTTTAGGCTAAGCCCCATGCTATCAACGCCAAAACTCACCAAATGATTAAAAGTTGGCATCAAAGCGAGCGCAAAGGTTGGGATCACCATCAATAAAATAGAGAGCATGAACATGTTTTTACGGCCGAATTTATCCCCAAAGTGGGCCATCACTATGCCGCCAAGCGGGCGCGCCAGATAGCCTGCAGCAAAGATACCATAAGTGTTGATTTCAGACCAAATGGGGCTGAGGGTGTTTGGGAAAAAGTGTTTGGCAATGATACTCGTAAAAAATACAAAGATGATAAAATCGTAAAATTCTAAAGTCCCGCCAAGCGAAGATAACCCTAAGGTTCTTACCTCTTTTTTGCCTAAATGTTTTATTGATTATCCTTTCACTAAGGCTATCGCCCTTTTAATTTTTCATTTTGAAACTAAGATGGATAAAATTAATATAGCTACCTTACACCTTAACGGCATTTTTTAGATAACAAACATTAAATGAAATTTGATTAGCACTTAAAAAGTGAATCACTCTATCTTTTTTATCCTTAAGTATCACTTAAACGATTTTACATTTTGTTTTACCCGTTTTAAACGCTTACTTGATTCTATCAGCCAAAAAACACTCCTATTAAGACTTGGGTAATAACACTTCCTTTAATTTTTTAATGATAGCGTCTTCTCTTTTTTCACGAAAATCCTTTATGTTTTCCCATTCTAATTCTAGGGTAGGGTCAATATAATTTTTTCTTTTATACTCTTCTATGGCTCGCTCATCTTTATATTCTTCTTTGAGCCAACTTTCTGGGTCTTTATCCTTTTTGGCTTGGTTCTCTGCACCTTCTAAAAGCTGGAGATTAAATAAATAATCCTTCCACCCATAGAAACCTTGATTTAATTTTTCATTTTTCTTATTAAACTTGGACTTTGGATAAATATGGTCTATATGAAAAGTGGTGGTTTTATAGTTCAGGTTTGGGTATAAGATTTGCAAGATAGGAAAGACTTTAGCATCGCTACTAGAACACATCATTTCTTCTATAGTATCGTTAGTGATTTTTAAAGGACTTGTTTCATGCTTGGCTAAATTGTGGTTGAATGATTCAAAAGTTTGCGCATCTTTCATGCTATTGGCTATGTTGTTTAATTTTGTATCTGTTGAGTTACTAAAATAACTCGTGATTTGAGCGTTACGGACAAATTTTAGGGCTTGTTCCTTATCGTTCTCATTCATTTTTGAATTTAAAAAATAAAAATAGGCTAAACTGGATAAAATATAAGCTGAACCCAGATAGCCGGCATAACCAAAATTTTCTAATAGCTCTGCAGCATTATAAATGCTACCTGTAATTTTTTCCCAATTGTCTTCAATTTTTTTAATGTTTGGTTTATTAAAATTTTTTAATTTAAACCTAGTGTTGCTACCAACTAGAAGCAAACAGGTTTTTAGCACCTGGTCTCGCTCCATGTTTGAAAAGCCTTTGTCTTTTAAAGCATCCACTAGCTCATTCATTCTTTCTCTAATATCGCTTGAAAAACTTGCTGTCAAAATAGACATCAATAAATCAGAATAGCTTAACTCAACCCCGCCACTATTGACACGGATAAAAATATTTAAAACTTTATCAAGATCTTTTTCTGTTTCTTCAAAAAATGAGATGAGCTTTTCGGTGCAAAAAGCGTTTTTTAGTTTTTCTAGTAATGCTGACTCTTCACCACCTAATTCGTGTTTTATCGCATATTTTATAACACTTTCCAACTCTAAAATATCCCCCACCTTAAACCACCAATGTTTCTTATCGTTTTCAGGCTTTTGAGCATGAAATTCAAACTGGTAATTGTCTTCTGGATTGTCCATGTTTGGCTGGTGTTTCAAGTTCAAATACAAACGCTTTTCTTCATAAGCGTTAGGGTTATCGTATCTAGCTTTCTTTTTTTTAAGCGTTGCCTTTAAGCCCGATATAAAGCGAGGTTAAGCGTTGTTGGCCATCTAGGACAATAGACAAATCATCACGCCTAATTTGTTCAATACGGATTTTTTCATTGTGAGGCTCTCGCTCATCGTAATTTGTAATGAATTGATAGAGTTGGAAATTGAGTTTATCGCTATCTTGTTCGTCGCTCTTGGCTATATCCTCTTTTGGTAATTTCCAAAATAAAAAAGAGCCGATAGGATAGCCCCTAAGAATGGAGTCAAAAAGTTGCTCTATCTTTTTTTTCATCGGCTTTTTTGAGTCACACGTATTCACGCTGAATGTCAGGCAAAAAATAACGCATGTTCAATTCATCTACCACATCTTTAATGCTCTTATCCAAAAACACACCCATGGGAATCTCCTTATCTTGTATTATTTAGGCTTTATTATAATCAAATATTAGAATGAGCCAACTTTAATTTAAGATTTTCTCCACATGCTTTTGGATCACTTCTAAAACCAAGCAAAAAAGCCAGTAAATCAAAGCGGCTTCCAAGTAAATAGGCAAAAAATCATAGCTGGCGTTCGCTTTTTGCTGTGCGATTCTAAAAACCTCTGCGATAGTGACTACAGAAGCTAAAGAAGTTTCTTTAAAAAGGCTGATGAAGGTGTTACTCAGGCTGGGCGTGGCGACTTTGAGCGCTTGAAAAAAGATGACATGCCAAAAGGTTTGCAAGTAGTTTAAACCCAAACTCAAGCTTGAATCCCATTGATCTTTAGGGACAGAAAGAAAACTCGCCCTTAAAGTCTCTGAAGCGTATGCCCCCACATTAAAAGAAAACGCAATAATGCCTGCCGGGATTGGATCCATATAAACCCCAAGGGCGGGCAAACCATAAAACACCACCACGATTTGGACCAATAAAGGCGTGCCTCTAATGAGCGAGACATAGAAATTCACGCCCGCTAATAAAGCCTTATGCATGAAATGTTTAGGGGGCGCAATTTTAATGAGAGCCACCACAATAGCAATCAATAAGCCCAAAATAAAAGAGGTGATCGCTAAAGGCAAAGAAATGCAAAAAGCGGCTTTTAGCATGGGGTAGAAAGCCTCTAATAGTAATTCCAAACGCTCCTTGCTCAAATCTAAAGATTCAAAAAACAAAGACAGATTAGGGCTGGCTGACATCTTTTCCAAAAAATTGTTCGCCTAAGCGTTTTAAAACCCCTTTATTGATCAATCTTTGCATCGCTTGGTTGATAAGCTCTAAGGCTTTTTCTTGGTGCTTGTTAATGACAAAGGAAGCACCCCCATCTTTTTCTTGGGACTCCCATGCGATTTTAAAGAGGCTGTTTTTATGGGTGTTTAGGTAGTTTAAGATCGCTAAAGAACTATTTAAGGTCAAATCGGCTCGTTTTTGCGCCACCAACAACAAGGCTTGTGCCATAGAATCCACTGAAACGATTTGAGCGTCGTATTTAAAAGCGATTTCCCCATAAGTGGAGCTTAAAGTGTTAGCCGCCTTTAAGCCCTTAATATCTTTAATGTCTTTAATGCGGTTTTCATCTTTCCTGACTAGCATGATCGTGCCTGAATAGCTATAAGGCAAGCTTTTGTCAAAAGCCGCTTGGCGTTTTTTAGTCGTCAAACTCACTTGATTAGCGACCATATCAAAACGCCCCGATTTCAAACCTGTGAGCATAATATCCCATGAAGTTTCGTGGAATTTGATTTTCACGCCAAGCTCTTTAGCCAACTCCCTAGCTACTTCCACATCATAGCCGGTGAGCTTACCCTCTTTATTATGGTAAGTGAAAGGGGGGTAAATGCCTTCTGTGCCAACGCTGATCGTTTCTTTATTGATAAGCTTTTCATACAAGCTAGAAGCGTTCAAAAAACCCCCCAAAAAGCTTATTACTAATAAAAATAAAACTTTTTTCATTTTATATTTTAATCCTAAATTTTTTCAAGCATTCTAACACAAAATAAAAATTTTGCATGGTTTGATTTTAAATATAAACACGCTCCAAGCGTTTGGATAAAGTGCTGATGGTTTCATAAGGAATGGTGTTTAAAAGCACAGCAATCTCGCTTGCGTCATTAGCCTTAGCGCTTTTATCCCCAAACAAGATGACCTCATCGCCCTCTTTGGCTTGAATATCATTGAGTTTGACAAAGCATTGATCCATGCACACCTTGCCAATAAGGGGGGCTAATTGGTTATTGATTACTACTTGAATGCGATTGCCTAAAGCGCGCACTAACCCGTCCGCATACCCTAGCGCTAAAACACCCACTAAAGTCTCTTCATTGGTGTAAAAATGCTCGCCATAGCCAATAAATTCGCCTTTTTTAACGCTTCTGATTTGAACGATTTGGGCTTTCAAACTGATAACATTTTTCAAGATGGTTGGGCATGATTCTTTCATTTCATTAGAGGGGTAAAAACCATAGAGCATGATCCCTGGGCGATAGAGGTTTAAGAAGCGGTTTTCATTCCCGTTACACAAGGAAAGGATGCCGGCGGAATTATAAGCATGGCGGTATTGAAACTCTATTTTTTGATTTAAAAGCTGCTCTAAAAAAGCGTTAAAGGCTTTCATCTGGTTTTTAGCATGGGTTTTAATCTTAGCATCAGCGTTGCTTAAATGCGTGAATATCCCTTCCACTTCCAAGCCTTTTAAAGCGCGGATTTTTTTAATGATTTCTATGCTTTTAAAATTAGGCTCTAAACCCAAGCGGTGCATGCCGGTATCAATTTTGATGTGCACTTTTAAGCGTTTTTGAGATTTTAAAGCCATTTGAGAAAAAATTTCCGCTTGTTCAAGGCTAAAAACCATAGCGCTCAAATCGTTATCAACTAACATGGAAGCGTTAGCATTAGGGCTATAGCCTAAAATCAAAATAGGGGTTTGAGAGAAATGAGAGCGCAATTCTAAAGCTTCATCTAAGGTCGCTACCCCTAAATAATTAGCCCCTTCTTGTAAAAAAATTTCGCTCGCTTTAATCGCCCCTACCCCATAAGCGTTCGCCTTGACAACCGCCATGACACAAGCGTCTTTAGGGACAATGCTTTTGACTGCGTTAAAATTATGCCTTAAAGAAGCGGTATCCACTTCTACAAAACTCGCCCTTTTTAACATGTCATTTTACTTGTTAGAATGCTTGCTAAAATACCAACGAGTTTCAGAATAAACCACTTTATGCAATAAAATCAAAGCGATTAAATTAGGGATAGCCATAAGTCCGTTAGAAAGATCCGCTAAATTCCACACAAAATCAATTTTAGCTATAGCCCCCACCATCACGCTCGCTAAAAAGATCAAGCGGTAATATTTCACTTTTTTTTCACCAAAGGCGTATTCCGTGCATTTTTCCCCATAATAAGCCCAACCAATGATCGTAGAGTAGGCAAAAAAGATCATGGTCAAAAAAATCACCACTGTCCCTAATGAGCCTAGAAAATACTCCGTGCTTTTTAGAGTGAGCAAATTAGCGCTCAATTTTGTGCCGTCAGGGAGCAAGGTGTTGTATTCTGGCGCCATTAAAATCACGCTCGCTGTCGCCGAACACACCACTAAGGTTACAATAAAAGTTTGGAGCATGGACACTAAGGCTTGGCGCACCGGATGGTGTGTTTGAGCGCTCGCAGCAATAATAGCCGAACTCCCCAACCCCGCTTCATTAGAATACAACCCCCTAGCCACGCCGGTTTTTATCATCGTCGCTATCAATGCGCCGCTCGCTCCGCCCACAACGGGTTTAGGGTTAAAGGCTTCTTCAAAAATGAGTTTGATCGCTTGAAGGGCTAAATCAAAATGGCTAACAATAACATAAATGATAGCGATCAAATACAAAAGCACCATGATAGGAGCTAAATAAGAAGTGAATTTACCAATGGATTTGATCCCCCCTACCACAATAACAGCGGTTAAAA
Organism: Helicobacter pylori; assembly: GCF_003637685.1. GTDB lineage: Bacteria > Campylobacterota > Campylobacteria > Campylobacterales > Helicobacteraceae > Helicobacter > Helicobacter pylori_CJ. The sequence goes on from NZ_MVWW01000009.1 coordinate 7,435, forward strand.
GAGTGAGCAATAAACCTGAAACCCAAGTGGGCAAGTTCGCTTGTTCGCTCAAAATGGAAGAAACCGCATTAGATTGCGTCATGTTACCGGTGCCAATGCTCGCAATAATCGTAAAAATCGCAAACGCCATGGCGAGTTTGGGCATGTTAAGGCCGTTTTTGATGTAATACATAGGCCCTCCGTTGTATCCAAACGCCCCTTTTTCCCGGTATTTCACCGCTAAAATCCCCTCAGAATACTTAGTCGCCATGCCAACAAGCCCAGTAACCCACATCCAAAACACCGCTCCTGGCCCTGCGATGCTGATAGCAGTCGCTACGCCTACGATACTCCCAATGCCTACAGTCGCCCCTAAAGAGAGCATGAGAGCGGAAAATTGCGAAATGTCGCCCTTAGATTGGGATTCTTTGTCAAAAAGGATTTTGATCGCATAAAAAATCTTACTGAATTGCAAACCCCTAAGATAGAAGGTTAAAAACAAGCCGGTGCCTACTAATAAAATTTGCATGGGAATCCCCCACACCAAATTAGATAACAAACGCACCACCGAATCAATCGTTTCCATAAAAACTCCTTAATAAACTAGGGTTTAAAAAAGAAATTCCTTAATCCCTAAAAAATGCAGAAAAAAGCATAATATCGGCATTTTTTTCATTCGCTCCGTCTTGGCTTAAATCAGCGATGATTTTACCAATGGCCGGGCCAAAAGTGATGCCAAGCCACCCTAGCCCTGTCGCATGGATTAAGTTTTTATAGCGTTTGTCAAACCCTAAATAAGGAATGTCATTAGGGGTTAAGGGTCTGAAACCGCACCACTCTATGGCGTCTTTCATTTCAAAAGGCTGCGTGAAAGCGGCTAAATTCTTTTTCATGTTAGCGATTTGCTCTTTATCAATGAGGGCGTTGTTGGTGTTTAATTCCAGTTTAGAAGTGATCCTTACAGTGTCTCTTCGTGGGGTCATTGCCATGAAAATATCTGCAAATAAAGAAGAGGTTTTAGGCTTTAATTCTTCAGGCATTTTAAAGGTGATGCTATAACCTTTAGCCCCCATCATTAAAAAATCGTTCTTGGTTTTTTTAATGAGAGTGGGGTTAGCCCCAGTGGCTAGAATGATTGTTTCTGCTTGGATTTTTTCCTTGTGCGTGATAACGCCCTCAATAAGGTTGTTTTTAAACTCAAAATCAACAACCTCTTCATTATAAAGAAACTCCACGCCAACATTTTGTAGATATTCTTGTAAAGAGCGCACCACTTCGCCCGGATCCACATGCGCGTTTTCCGTTAAAAGTACGCTCCCGCAGATATTGTCATTAACAACGGGCATGTATTCTTTGGTCTCTTTGGCACTAAGGATTTTATAAGCGTCGCTGTCATCGCAAGTTTTAAGCTTTTTTTCAAAATTTTCTTTTAAGGTGTAGATCATTAACAGCCCGTCTTCTTTATACCAAAAATCCATGCCGTCTTTTAGCATTTGATGATACATATCAATACTCAGCCACCCGTAGCGTTCAAACAACGCCATGGTGCGGTGCGTGGATTTAGCGTTCGCACTTTTTACAAATTTTAAAATCCATTGATAGAGCTTTAAATTAAGCCCAAAATGGAATTTTAAAGGGGCTTGGTTTTTGAGCATGAGCTTTAGGGTGTCTAACACCACACCAGGGCATGAGAGTGGGGCTTTTTTAAACGCAGAAATAAGCCCAGCATTCCCAAAAGAAGTGCCGTTTTTGCCATCGCTTTTTTCAATCACGCAAACCTTATGCCCTAACTTGTGCATAGAATACGCGCAAGAAAGCCCTACAATCCCACCACCTATGACCACGACTTCTTTTTTCATGCTGATAGTCCCTTAAATAGAATTACTTAATGGCTATCGCTTCAATTTCTACTAAAGCGTCTTTAGGCAGTTTAGCCACTTGAAAGGTCGCTCTGGCCGGATAAGGCTCTTTAAAATAACTCCCATAAATTTCATTCACCACAGCAAAATCGTCTAAACTTTTCAATAAAATAGTCGTTTTAACCACGCTATCCATCCCCAACCCTGCTTCTTTTAAAATCGCTTTGATATTTTCCATGGACTGCGTGGTTTGAGAATGAATATCCGCGCCTTTAAATTCGCCGGTGCTCGCATCAATACCCAATTGCCCAGAGATAAAAACAAGATCGTTAGTAGCGATAGCTTGAGAGTAAGGGCCTATAGCCTTTGGGGCTAGCGTTGAATGGATGACTTCTTTCATGATTGAAACTCCTATGATGATGTGTTATGTTAGCTATTATTATGCAATCAAATTAAAAAGAAATAAAAAATGAGCGCAAAGCGCCATGAATTTTCATCTTATTATAAGGTATTGTATATTTTTTACCCATATTTAGAAACTCTTAAACGGGTTTTGTTTGAATGGAAACTCAAAACATTATTGTTCATTTTTTAAATAAAAGGGGTTTTGGCTGTTTTGATTGGTTTTAAAATCAGTTTTGAAATTTTTCATAAGCCCTTGACTTTTATTATTGAGTTTAGATACAATAACAATCGTCTTTTTGAATAAAGAGTGCGGGAATAGCTCAGTGGTAGAGCACGACCTTGCCAAGGTCGGGGTCGCGGGTTCGATCCCCGTTTCCCGCTCCATATTTTGATTTAACTTCTAATAGCATGGTTTCTATTTAGTTTGCCCAGGTGGTGGAATTGGTAGACACAAGGGACTTAAAATCCCTCGGTAGCAATACCGTGCCGGTTCAAGTCCGGCTTTGGGCACCATTTTTGAGTGCGATTTGATTTTATTTTTTGAATACGCTAGTGTTAAAATTTAAGGCGACATAGCCAAGTGGTAAGGCATGGGTCTGCAAAACCTTGATTCCCCGGTTCGAATCCGGGTGTCGCCTCCATTTATTGTAGTCATTTAGGGACTTTTGTAAGGGACTTTTATGAAAATAGCGGGAGATGGCTGAGTGGTTGAAAGCGGCGGTCTTGAAAACCGTTGAGGGTCATACCTCCGGGGGTTCGAATCCCTCTCTCCCGGCCACTTGATTAAAATCTTTTAAGCGATTTGTTTTGGCAAATTCATCTCTTCTTTTAACAAAGAATTTTGTGAATATTGATTGTCTCTTTTAATTGAAATTTAAAGATTAGTTTAAAGGATTTTATTCGGTGGGATTGTCAGCATCAAGCCTTATTGTTCCTATTAGCGTTATTTTAATGGTTTTTCTCACTAAGCGAGTTGCGCTCTCGTTGTTTGTGGGCATTTTAGTGAGCGCTGTTTTAATGCATTCGTTACACCTTTCTTACATCGTAGAATATGCCTATACTAAAATCACTTCCGTTTTTTACACTTACGAGCCAGAAAAAGGGCTTCATTTCAATCTTTCCAACCTTTATGTTTTTGGGTTTTTAATCTTTTTAGGCGTCTTAAGCCAAGTGATTTTAAAATCCGGTAGCGTGCAGAACTTTGTTAAAAAAGCCAAAAAATACTCTAAAAACGCCAAAACCCCCGAATTTATCGCCTTTTTTTCAGGCATCATTATTTTTGTAGATGATTATTTTAACGCCCTAACCGTGGGGCAAATCTCAAAATCTTTAAACGACGCTCATAACTCCACACGAGAACGCCTAGCTTATATTATAGACTCCACTTCAGCGCCGGTGTGCTTATTAGTCCCTATTTCTAGCTGGGGGGCATATATCATGGGGATCATGAATAACGACAGCTCACCCTTATTAAAAGATAGTTTTTCGGTGCTTGTGCAAAGCTTAAGCAGTAATTATTATGCGATTTTTGCACTCATTGCAGTCTTTCTCACTATTTTATGGCAAATCAACCTCCCTGGCATGAGGAAGTATCAAAACATAGGCGTGAAGGATTTTTATAGCGAACAAGAAGAAGGCTCTTCAAAACTAGCCCCATTAAGCCTGTTACCCCTTTCTATTTTATTATTGATTGTGTCCATTTCATCATTGATTTTTTATACAGGAGTGATCTTAAAAAACACTGATGCGAGTTTTTCGCTCTTTTATGGGGGGCTGTTTTCGCTCATTGTTACCTATCTTCTAGCTTATAGGTTTTTAGAAAAAGGGAGTTTTTTTAAACTCATGTTGGATGGCTTTAAGAGTGTGGGGCCAGCGATACTAGTCTTAACGCTCGCTTGGGCTATTGGGCCTGTGATTAGAGATGACGCTCAAACGGGGATTTACTTGGCCCACATCAGCAAGGGATTTTTAAATAGTGGGGGAGATGCGTATATGCCTTTAATCTTTTTTTTAATCTCTGGGTTTATCGCCTTTTCTACTGGCACAAGCTGGGGAGCGTTTGCGATCATGCTGCCCATTGGAGCGGGCATGGCTAATGAAAGCGATATTATTTTGATTGTCTCAGCGATCCTCTCAGGCGCGGTTTATGGGGATCACACAAGCCCCATTTCTGACACGACTATACTATCGGCTGCAGGGGCAGGGTGTTCGGTGCAAAGCCATTTCATCACACAACTCCCTTATGCGACTATTGCGATGCTTTGTAGTGCGGTGAGTTTGGGGGTGGCAAGTTTTATGCATTCACGCTCGCTCGCTCTTTTAATCGGTGTGGCTTTGCTTGTGGGGGTGTTTTATCTTTTAAAAAGGTTGTATGGTGAAAATCTAAAAACTTAAATTGGGCATTGACCTAAAAATTTAAAAATCCCATTTTTTAAAATTAAAATAAGGTTTTAGCGATCCCTATTGGATTAAAAAAGAGTCTTATCTCATTATCAATCAATTTAAAAAAATTATTCAAAAATAACCATCAATTATAAAAATCTTCACAAATCTCTAAATCGTAACGCTTTTTTAAAAAATACATTTTTTTTAATTTTTTAATCAACCATTAAGGTGTTTTAGGTTAAATTTCCTTATCTGTTAAACATACGGATAATGTTATATCTTAAGGAAAGAAAATGGGGTTAGGACACTAATAAGTTTAGGGATTTTGTTAAGCGTTTTGAATGGCGATGATCTGAGATTGTATTCAAAACCTTTAGTCTATTCGGCTGGAAGTGGGATTATTGGGATTGATATTGACAAACGGACATTTTACAAACGAGCGTTCGCTTTCACGATGAAGTCGTTGTTCGGTGAAAATTTGCTTCTGTTTGTCAAATTAAAGCATTCTGCGTTGATGAGCAAACACATGAAAGGGCCTTTAGAAAACCGCCACCATCATTCTTTCACTAAAAATTATGAAAAAGCGGTTAATGGTTGCCAAAAGTATTTCCATATCAAATTGCCTGAAGGCGCTCCTAGCAACTTCAAATCAGGTTCATACATGGCCACTATGGTGGTGCGTTTTTAAAGCGTTATTTGGGGTATTCTTTAATACCCTTATCGTCTTTTAAAATATCATCTTTTAAAAGCACAAATTTATTTTTTAGCCCTTTTTTTAAATCTTCTTAAAACTCTTTTGTTGTAGTAATGAATGAAGTATTTTTAAAATACGGATAAAATTCATAAAAAACTTAAAAAATAAAAAGGCTTTGTTTTCACCAAATACGGGTTACTAAAACTTTTTATGGTGGGTTAAAGCGTATTTTTGGCTTTAATTGTTTCTTTTAGGATTAGTTTCATCAAGGTTTAAAGCATTAGCGTCTTTCCTCTTATCATTTGGCGCTAAAAGCGACTCCATTAGCCCATTTCTTGAATTTTTTGCAACCATCTATTTTTATCTGCCCTAAAAAAATATGAAGCCAAACAAACCCCCTACAAAAACGCTTCTAACTTATAGGCTTTTTTATGCTCTTGTTTCAAATCCATGTAAGCGTTTAAAAGCATGTATTCTTCAAAAGATAAAACCGCTAGATGCTCCTTAGCGAGATCGTTCATTTCTAATTCTAACAACACGAATAAAAAGGCTTTTTGCGCCTTATCGTCTTCTTGGCTTAAAATCTCAAAAAACTGGAACCATTGATCAGGAACAAGAAATTTTTGCGCTTTTTGCGCGAGCTTTAAATAATCATTCTTGTCATAACCCACCTTTTTGCAAAGCTCTGAAATTTTTAAAGTGTCTGTGTTTAAAGATTTTTCAAAAAAGGCTTTTAAAAAAGACTTCACGCACTCTTTGTCCAAGTTATCTTGCATCGTATTCAAAGCCTTTAAAACCTCTTTTTTGCTGCCTTTTTGGGCGATTTCTATAAAAGCGTAGCGGCGTAATTCCAAAGGGATTTGCGCGTTTGTTAAAACTTCAAAGGCGTTTTTTAAATCGTTATGAATGAAAGCCTTCAAGCGTTTAGAAAAATAAGCATGCTCATAAGCTAACGAATGCTTAGCGTGATCTTTAGGCTCAAGGGTGTTATTTTCTATATTGTGGTAATGCTTAAAAAGGTTATCCACTTTTTCGCACCCGCTATTTGGCGTGTTTAAATCAGCCTTTAAATCATAGCGGGCTAAGATTTGAGAGAGGTTTTTAGCGAGATCGCTTTTAAATTTCGTTTTTAAAAAAGTCTTTTGGGTGTCTTGAGACAGGATTTGTTTGAGCAATTTGTCAAAATCCCTTTTTTCATGGTATAAGCGGATTTTGTGGCTGAGATTGTGCTTGAATAAAAAAACCCATGAAAAAAAAGCGAACATGCCTAAAACGCCCATAAGCCATACCGCAATGGGAAAATTAAAGCTGTAACTCCCTAAATTAAAGGCGTAAGCTTGCGGATCAATACTATAAACAAACACACCAAAACCCACAATAAACAAAAATGTAAAGATAATGTAAAAACGCATGCGCACCTCCTATTTGTGGTATGGATGCTTAAAAATAATGCTTAAAGCCCTATAGATTTGCTCGCATAAGACAATTTTAGCCACTTCATGGCTAAAAGTCATCTCGCTCAAACTCCAAGCTTGACAATCCTTTAAAAAATTTTCTTCAAACCCATACGCTCCAGCGATAAAAAAATTAATATTAAGATGATTTTCTAACATTTTACTAAACGCAAAGCTATCGCCCCTTTGAGCTTTAGGGTGTAAGGCAATATTTTTTGCCTTAGGGTTTAAATACGGCTCAAAGGCTAGAGAGTAGCTTTTTTGAGCGAGTTCTTTAGAAACTTTTTGAGCGTTGGCGGTATTTTTAGGGAATAAATCCACTAACTCTAGCTCGCAATCAAATCGCTTGCATTGCTTTTGATAGCTTTTCACCAAATCTAGGGGCGAATTTTTAGCGATAGAATACACCACGCAACGCATCAATCTTAAAACTTTAAAAAATCTTTGAAGTCTTATGCGTCATCATAGCGATCAAATCGCTCAAAGTCTTCTTCAAATCCTTCCTGTGCACAATCATATCAATCAAGCCATGCTCTAATAAAAATTCCGCCGTTTGAAAGCCCTCAGGCAAATCCGCCCCTATGGTTTGTTTAATCACCCTAGGTCCTGCAAAACCTATCATCGCCCCAGGCTCTGCGATAATGAGATCCCCTAAAAAAGCAAAAGACGCGCTAACGCCCCCATAAGTGGGATCGCTTAAGAGCGAAATGAAAGGGAGTTTAGCCTCACTCAATCGGTTCAAAGCCGCGCTCGTTTTAGCCATTTGCATGAGCGAATAAGTGGATTCTTGCATCCTAGCCCCCCCACTCGCTGAAACAATCAGTAACGCTTCTTTTTTGGCGACCGCGCGATTGATCGCTCTTACAATCTTTTCGCCTTCTACAGAGCCTAAACTCCCCCCCATAAAACTAAAATCAAACACCACGATCTGCAAAGGCATGCGGTTGATTTTAGCCTCACCGCTGATCACTGAGCTTGGGCGGTTAGTCCTTTTTTCGTATTTTTTGATGCGTTGCTTGTAGCTCTCTTTATCCACGAAATTTAAAGGATCATTAGGCCGTAAGTGTTTGTCAAACTCTTCAAAACTCCCCACATCGCATAAAAATTCAATCCTTTCAGTCGCATTCATGCGGAAATGGTAATGGCATTTCAAACACACGCTGTATTTGCCAAACACTTCTTTATGATACATTAACGCATAACATTTAGGGCATTTCACCCAATGGCTTGGCTGTTCTTCCTTACTTGGTGTTGTCCGCAATTTATTGATCTTAAAATTTTTAAAGAAATCTGCAAATCCCATGTTTTTCCTTAATTTTGCAGTTTTATTAGGATTGTATCCAAGTTTTGCTTATAATAAACCAAATTAGCTTAAGAGTAGTGATGCAAGGGTTTCTTTTACAAACACAAAGCATAAGAGATGAAGATTTGATCGTGCGCATTTTAACCAAAAACCAGCTCAAAACCCTCTACCGTTTCTATGGCAAACGCCACAGCGTGCTGAATGTGGGGCGTAAAATTGATTTTGAAGAAGAAAACGATGATAAATTTTTACCCAAATTAAGGAATATTTTGCATTTAGGCTATATTTGGGAAAGAGAAATGGAACGCTTGTTTTTTTGGCAACGCTTTTGCGCTCTTTTGTTCAAACATTTAGAAGGCGTGCATTCTTTGGATAGCATCTATTTTGACACTTTAGATGATGGGGCTAGCAAACTCTCCAAACAGCACCCCTTAAGAGTGATTTTAGAAATGTATGCAGTCCTTTTGAATTTTGAAGGGCGCTTGCAAAGTTACAATTCTTGTTTTTTATGCGATGCAAAATTAGAGCGTTCTGTCGCTTTGGCGCAAGGGTTTATTCTAGCGCACCCCTCTTGTTTGAAAGCTAAAAGCCTGGATTTAGAAAAAATCCAAGCTTTTTTTCGCACTCAAAGCACGATTGATTTAGAAACAGAAGAAGTGGAAGAATTATGGCGCACGCTGAATTTAGGGTTTTGAAAGGTTAAAGATGAAATTTAAATTTTTGAATATGGATAATGAGAGCGGTTTTATTTTGATTGAAAAGGAATTGGAACGATTGAAAATCACCGCTCAAGTCAAAGAAGATGGCATTGAATTAAAAGGCGAGAATGTAGAACAAGCGAGAATTTATCTTCAAACGCTTTTTAACTCTAATATTGTGGAATTAGACGATAACAAAAAAAGCGCAAACACTATAATAGAGCGCTTGAAATCTTTAGGTTTAAAAATGGCGGTGGCTGAAAGCTGCTCTGGGGGGTTATTATCGCATGCATTCACTTCCATTAGCGGGGCTTCAGCGGTTTTTATGGGGGGTGTTGTGTGTTATAGTGAAGAGGTTAAGCGCGAATTGTTGAAAGTCAATGCCACGACTTTAAAAGTCTTTGGGGTTTATAGCGAAGAGTGCGTGAAAGAAATGCTATTAGGCGTGTTTTTAAATTTTAAAGTGGATTTAGCGCTGGCGATCAGTGGGGTGGCTGGCCCTAATGGAGGGAGTAAGGCTAATCCAGTAGGCACGATTTATATTGGTGCACAAAGATTAGGATCTCAAGCTTTCATTGATCGCTGTTTTTTTGAAGGCAATAGAGAAAGCATTCAAAATAAAAGCGTAGAGCATGCCCTAAACATGCTCGCTAGAATGCTATAAAACTACCTTAACGCGCAAACGCTACCGAATTCTTTTTGAGCGACCTTAGCGATGTAGGCGATTTCATTATCGTTAAGGTTTTCAACGCTCGCTCTTAAATACCTTTTGATTTGCTCAATCTGGCAACCCACTAGCTTGATTTTCACCACAGCCACCTCAGATTTTAAATTCGTGTAAGTGTCAGATACCTGGATCTTAGTCGCTAGGTAATTATAGATAGCGTAGCTGATATTCGTAGCCGTTTGCTCAGACTCATGGAATTGCTCCATGAAGCGTTTTTTATACTTCAACATGATTTCATGAAAAACCACGATCAGGCTCAATTTAGCGTTTAAGGTCGCTTGCTCAATCCCTAAGTACTTGTTACTGACAGGGATATACGCCACGCCCATTTCTTCGTAGGGGACTTTAGGGTCTTCAAAAACCCAAGCAGGAGCATCAGACAATTCTGATTTCATGCCCTTTAAATCAGAGACTAAAATCCCATCATCTCTCAAAAGACTCTTAGCGCTCAAGGAAACGCCTAAAAACACCCCTAAAAGAGCGATTAAAACCATTCTTTTAAACAAAATACCACCCCTTAAACTTTAATTTAGGTTTGATTATAGTTAAAAAATTTTTGATTTCGTTTAATCACAACCAAGTAATTGCATCAATCTTTGATTTTCTTGATTTTTGGCTCGCTTCTGTCACCCTCTTACCCAAAGCGATCAAACACACGATTTTAGGCTTATTGATACGCTGTTCTAAAATCTCGCCCACTTTTAAAGGATCAAAGCCTCCAATAATGCAACTATCCAATCCCATTAAGCTCACGCCCATGCAAATTTGCCCCACAGCGATATAGCATTGCTCTAAAATATAGCTTTCTAATTTTTGCATGCTGTGGTTGAATCTCACGCCAAGCATTTGAGCAAAAGACGGAATCACTCTAACTTTATAAGACTCCGGATAGAGATTTTGCATGTAGTGGCTATGCGGTAACAACTCGCTAGGTTTTAAAGAGCATACCACCATTAACGCTGAAGCGCTTTTAATCATCTCTTCATTGAAATAGCTGTGTGCTGCAATTTGTTTTTTTAAATCCTTATTGGTAACCATCACAAAATGCCATGGTTGCGTGTTGTAAGAGCTTGGCGATAGCCTGGCGATTTCAGCGATTTCTTCTAATTCTGTGCTAGAAAACTCATAATGGCTGTCAAACATCTTGCAAGAATGGCGTTCGTTCAGTAATTGTCTTCTTTTTTCGTGATCCAAAAATTTCATTATTCTTCCTTTATTTTTTTAGAATTTTTCGTAGCATACAATAAAATCCCTAACGAAACAATTACCATAAACAAGCTTAAAATCTGCCCCATGCTCAAATTCAAAAAATAAACCCCTAATTGGCTGTCTGGCTCTCTGTAAAACTCCGCAATAAAGCGCATCAAGGAATACCCCAAGCCATAAACCACGATAAGCAACCCATGCGTTTTGGTGTGTTTTTTAGCCCACATCACCATAAAAAACACGACAACCCCCTCTAAAAACGCTTCAATCAATTGGCTGGGATAACGCAACTCGTTATCCACCATAATGCCTATGATCTGCCCTAAATGGCTGTCTTTGGGGACGATTCTCCCAAAAAGCTCCTGGTTTAAAAAATTCCCAATCCTCCCAAAAACATACCCTAAAGGCAGGCTGATCGCAATCAAATCCAAATAAATCAAAAGCTTTTTCAAATCCTTACGGCTATAAAGATACGAAGCGATCAAAAACCCCACTAACCCCCCATGATAGCTCATCCCACGAATGCCTACAAAATTCCCATGGCTATCAAAAGGGTTAAAGATTTGCCAAAAATGCGTCAAATAATAGCCAGAGTTAGGCTCATAAATAAGAATGTATCCTATCCTTGCCCCTAGCACAATGCCAAGCTCCGCCCATAGAAAATAGCTTTCAAATTCCTTCCTTTCAATGGGGAATCGCTTGGGATCTTTTTGGATCATTCTTAACGCCATGTAAAATGCGACAACAATCGCGCACGCATACGCCAAACCATACCAATGCACTTCAATACCGCCAAGACTAAAAGCGATGGGGTTAAATCGTTCATAAATCGTATTCCAAGCGTTCATGCTCATCCTTAAAATTCAAATTCTTTAGGAGCGATCGCTTCAAATTCATACCCTAACAGCGCGATTTTATGCGCATGGAGCATCAATCGTTTGGCGGAACCTGGCTCGTTATTATAAAGCGTATCGCCTATAATGGGGTGGTTGATATGCTTTAAATGGACTCTGATCTGGTGGGTTCTTCCGGTTTTGATCCCCACTTTTAAAAGGGTTTTTTTATTGATGATTCTTAAGGGCGTGATGATTGTAACCGCTTCTTGCCCTTTTTTAGAGATTTTACTGAACGCTTTAGTGGTTTTAATGGTAAGAATAGGAGCGTTGATTTCTCGCTCTTCTTCTACAATCCCTTGAACGATCGCTAAATACTCCTTTTTAACCGCCCTGTCTTTAAAAGCCTTTTTAGCTTTTAAATGGAATTCTGAATTTTCTTTCACCAATAAAATCACCCCGCTTGTTTCTTTATCCAAGCGGTGCAACAGTGCCCAACCTTTGAAAAAAGAAACTAAATCATAGCTCTCTATAAAAGGGGGTTTAAAAAGGGCTAGAATGTTTTCATCTTCAAAGATTACGCTGGGTTTTTCAATTTTTTGGACATTAAAGCGCGTGTTTTGGGGTAATTCCTTTCTGGCAACACTCAATTTCTTCCCCCCTATGCTCACTAACCCCAAATCAATCAAAGATTTGGCTTTTTTATGCGAAATGTTTTCTTGAATACTCAATAATTTGTAGGCTTTTTCCATGTTTATCCTTTATTTTTTTAATGTTTGATGAATGCGAGCAATTCGTTTAAATCATGCCCATTTTCTAAAAAACGCGCCACGCCTAAATTTTTGTAATCTAAGAGAGCGTCTAACAGATCCTCTTTTGGAACGATTTTATAAGGCTTGACTAATTCAAACAACGCCACTTGGTTGAAAAGATGCTCCCCTGTGATTAGGCGCGTATTAAAAAACGCCGGCTCTAAAGGGTTATGCCCCCCCATTTTGACAAACGAACCCCCTAAAATGACAATATCAGCGATCGCATAGAAGTTATTCAATTCCCCCAAGCTATCCACTAACAAAATATCGCATTCCACAAAACCCTTTGAAGAAAAACACTCCAAACTAAAAGGCGTCGTTTTTAAGGTATTTTGCAATAAATCTTGCACGCTTTTAAAACGCTCGGGGTGGCGCGGCACGATAAAGAGCCTTGCGTTTTTAAAAGTCTTTTTCAATTCTAAAAACGCTTTTAACCCTAATTCCTCTTCGCTCTCATGCGTGCTGGCTAAAACAATGTTTAAAGCGCTTGGGTTTTTAGGGTAAAACGAAGTGATCACAGGCTTTGAAAAACGCTTGATATTCAAAAAATCCACCACTTTTTTAGCCCCTAGATTCAACAAGCGCTTTTGATCGTCCTTGCTTTGCGCTAAAATCAAATCAATGCGTTTGAATAAAAGCGCATAAAAGAAAGAAAAACGCTGGTACTTGGGGTAAGAGCGAACGCTGATCCTAGCGTTAATGAGCATGGTTTTTGCTCCTAATTTTTGAGCCGTATCAAACACATTAAACCACAATTCCGCTTCTGTAACCACCAAAGTTTTCAAGCGTTTTAAGTTTTTTTCCCATGCGAATAATAGGGTTTCAAAAGGCAGGTAACGCACTTCTATATGTTGAGAGTGCTGGTAAGTTTGAGCGGCTAATTCAAAGCCGGTATGAGTGGTAACGCTGATTAAAATCGGCTCTTTTAAAGCTTGAATGATCGGCTCTAAAGATTTGACCTCCCCATAAGAGCATGCATGAAACCAAAAAATCGGCTCGCTTTTTAAAAGATTGTCTTTGAGAAAAAAACGAGCCTTTAAAGAATGGCGGTATTTTTCTTTAAAACTCAAAAGCAAGATGAAAGGCGCACAAAAAAGATGCCCCAAAGTCAAACATAAAAGGTAGAAAAACTTAAACAATCAAACAGATTCTTGGCTTTCTTCTTGGCTTTCTTTTGGTTGGCTTTCTTTTGGAGGTTGAGCGTTACTTTCATGCACGCCCTCAGCGTATAAAATACGCCCGCAATACGGGCAAGTGATCATGTCCCCACTCGTTAGCACTTCAGTATAAATCTTATCGTTCAACCGAATAAAGCAACCCCCACAAGCCTGTTTTTTGATCGTTACGATGCTCGTGTTTTTCGCCCATCTTCTAATCCTTTCATAAAAGCTATAGATTTTAGGCTCGGTTTTTTCCACGAGTTCTTCTTTCTTTTTAAAGATGATCTGTTGGGTTTCTTTGATGTTTTTGACTTCGTTTTCCACTAAATTTTCCAATTCCAGCGCTAATTTTTCAAGCTCTAGCATTTCCTTTTTCAAAACTTCTTGTTTTTCGCTTTTGTGCTTGATTTCATTTTGCAGGTTTTCAATTTCTCTGTTGGCTTGACTGGATCGTTCTTTAGCAATATCTTCTTCAATGTTTAAAGAGCGCAACTCCCTTTCGGATTTAATCTCGCTCATTTTCTTTTGGATACTGGCGATTTTAGCGTTCGTGTCTTGTAAGGTTTGCTCGTTTTTAGAAACCTGTAATTTTAGGGCTAATTTTTCTTCTTCCAGATTCAAAATCGCTTTATTTTTAGCTTCTTTATCATTCAAGGCTTTATCCAAGTCTTTCCGTTTTTCTCTGATCAACGGCTCTAAAGAGTCAATTTCTTTATCCAAATGCGAAATTTCAATCAATTGTTTGAGGTGTGTGTTCATCGCTTTCCTTTAAATGATTTGCAAGGGGTTTTTAAAATTCTCTATTGTAACCAAATAATCAAAAGAATGCAAAATTTCAGCCACAATGAGCGCAAAACCCCTTTCGCTATAATAATGCGTGGCGTCAATCAAACTTATCCCTAAAGATTGAGCGATCATAGCGTCATGGTATTTCACATCGCCTGTAATCAAACAGCTTTGCGCTTTTAAAGAAGAAAACATGGACGCCCCCGATCCACACACAAACGCTAAATCTTTAATAATTTGAGAACTTTTGACACACGCTAATTGTCCCACCCCTAAAGAAGATTTAATCCTTTCTACAAGTGCATCAAATTCTATATTGGCGTTTTCTTTCACTAACATAAGGCCTTTTTCCATCAAGCCATCAAACCCTAAAAGCGCGCGTGCGAAATGCTTGTTTAAATGCGTTTTGTCAAAATTCGTGTGCATGCTGATGACTGAAATGTTTTTTTGGATTAGGATTTTTAAAATATTCCCCGGATAAGTCTCATAATTTAGCGTTTTTAAGGGCTTGAAAATTAAAGGGTGGTGCGTGATGATTAGGGCGTTTTGTGGCGCGTTTAGAGCGATTTGAAGCGTGATTTCTAAGCATGCGACAATCTCGCTAAATTCATGGTTTTCACTCCCCACATTCAACCCGCTATTATCCCACGATTCTTGGAGTTCAAAAGGCGAAAGGCGGCTCAAAACTGCCAACACTTCCTTAACTAACGCCATTTTAAGCCTTTGTTAGAGCGTTTTTCAGGCGCTCTTCTCTCTCTTCTTCTTGCTCTTTATAAAGAAGCGCACACCCTTTGGCTAAATCCCTGATTTGTAAAATATAATTTTGCCTTTCAGCCACCGAAATCGCTTTTCTGGCGTCTAAAATATTGAAAAAATGCGAGCATAGCATCACGAAATCATAAGCCGGTAATGGGAGCTTGTTTTTTAAGCAATGCAAGGCTTCGGCTTGGGCGTTTTTAAACATTTCTAATAGCCTTGTTACGCTCGCTATTTCAAAATGATACTTGCTGAATTCGTATTCGCTTTCTAAATGCACTTGCGCGTAACGCACGCTGTCATTATCCTTTTTAGCCCATTCAATCTCTAGGATATTTTCCACTTTTTGGACATACATCGCTAATCTTTCTAAGCCGTAAGTGATTTCCACAGGGATAGGGCTACAAGGAATGCCCCCCACTTGCTGGAAATAAGTGAATTGCGTAACCTCCATGCCATCAAGCCACACTTCCCAGCCAAGCCCCCATGCCCCTAAAGTCGGACTCTCCCAATTGTCTTCTACAAATCGTATATCATGTTCATTAAGGTTTATCCCTAACACTTCTAAGCTTTTTAAATACATTTCTTGGATATTAGAAGGGCTTGGCTTGATAACAACTTGGAATTGGTAATAACTCCCCAAGCGGTTAGGGTTTTCCCCATAGCGCCCATCAGTAGGCCTTCTAGAGGGCGCGACATACGCCACATTCCACGGCTTTTTATCCAAACTCCTTAAAAGCGTGGCCGGATGGAATGTCCCGGCTCCTGCAGGAATATCATAAGGCTGGATCACCAAACAGCCTTGATCTTTCCAATACTCTTGTAATTTTAATAATAAACTTGAAAAATCTTGCATGCTTTCTCCTTTAAGCGCGTCTGATCAAATCGTTCATGCTCTCTAGCACACTCTTACCCTTTAAAAGCAAGGCTAATTCGCTCGCAATGGGCGTGTAAATGCCGTATTTTCTAGCGATTTCCACAATGGCGTTGGTCGTTTTCACCCCCTCAGCCACTTCGCCCAATTCTTCTAAAACCACCTCTAAAGGCTTGTTTTGGGCTAGCCCCAAACCCACACGATAATTCCTAGATAAAATAGAATTAGCGGTTAAAAACAAATCCCCAGCCCCAGAAAGCCCCAAAAAAGTCTCTGTCTTGCCCCCAAAGAACGCCCCAAAGCGTTGCATTTCCACTAAACCTCTAGACAATAAACTCGCTTTAGCGCTATTGCCTAATTTCAAGCCATCACAAACCCCCCCCGCAATGGCTATCACATTTTTATATGCGCCAGCGATTTCACCCCCTATAATGTCTTGTTGGGCGTAGGCTCTGATAAAAGAGGGGGTTTTATTGGCAAATTCTAGCGCTAAAGCCTGATTATTAGAATGAATGACTAACGCGCAAGGCAGGCCTTGAATGATTTCAGCCGCAAAACTAGGACCCGCTAAAAAACACAAAGCGTTAGGATCGATAAAATCCTTTGCGATCTCGCTCACAAACGCCTTATTTAACACCTCTATCCCTTTAGAGGCGATTAAAACCTTAGCGTTTTTGGGTAAAGAAGCGTTTTGAAACCATTCCCTTAAGTGCTGCACGCTAATAGCGATCACATAGAGCGCTGCTTTTAAGCCTCTTTGTAAATCCACTTGCTCTATGGGGGCAGAACCTTTAGAAATTAAAGCGTCATTGAGCTTTTTTAACGGCTCGTTTAGATCGCGCCTTGAAATGATTTTCACTTCATTTTTTTCTCCAAAAGCAAAGGCTAAAGCCCTCCCCCACGCCCCGCCACCAAATATTGCAATTTCCATTAAATTCCTAATCTCATTGATTGTAAAACTCACCATTTTACAATAATAAGTTTAAAATAGCCCTTACATTCAAAACGCTGTCTTTGATTAAAACATATACATATTGAATAATATTTTAAAATTAAAAAGCGTTAAATTAGTTGTTTCTCAATATATCTCATTACATCGCCCACATTGACGATTTTTTCCGCTTGCTCATCAGGAATCTCAATGCCAAACTTTTCTTCTAACGCCATGATTAATTCCACGATATCTAAAGAGTCCACACCCAAATCCTTCACAAATTTCGCTTCTGGCGTAACTTGTGATACATCTATGTTCAACTGCTCAGCAATAACTGCCCGAATAGTTTCAAATAAATTCGTATCATTCGTATTGAAAGCTTTATTGTTATTTTGTGAATTTTTTGACCTCCTCCATTCCCGCAAATTATTTTGAAGCTTCTCATCGTTTAAATCAGATTGATAAACTTTCTCATCTCTTTCTTTAAATCTTTTAAGCCTTGACAAGTTTTTTAAAGAATAGTCTAGTTGGAGAAATTCATTATTGTAATCCATCAAATCTCTATATTTTTGGATCTCTTCTTCACTCAATTCATACCAATCCAAGAAAAACATGCACCGATCCCTAAAATACAACACCATTTTTTTGATCTCCTCAAACTCTCGGCGGTTTATTTCTTCCGGTGTGTTTTTTAAATCCCTCCACTCCCGCAAATCGTTTTGAAGCTCCTCATCGTTTAAGCACTCTTGATAGACATTGTTCTCTTCTTCTTTAAATTCCCTAAGCGTTTGCAAATTTTCTAAAGAGTAGTGCAGTTGGAGCAATTCATTAGTATAATCCACATTTTCGCTTTGCCCTTGAACATCTTCTTGGCTCAATTCATACCAATCCAAGTAAAACAAACTGTGATCCCTAAAATACAGCGCCATTTTTTTGATTTCTTCAAATTCTCTGTAGTTTGCCTCATCGTCCTCTTCGTCGTCGTTTTGTTCTTTGTATTTTTCAAAAGTGAAAGCGCTCACACGATCAAAAACCTTATCAATGCTTTCTTTAAACAAGTCAATCATTTCGTTCAATCGCGCTAAATTCTCTCTTTTGGATTGTTCTTGCTCAGAAAATTCGTTGTTGAGCGATTGAATTTTATTAAAAGTAGCATCGCTAAAATCATCAAAGCCTTTTTGCATCAAATCCAGTTTGACAGAATGCAAAGCCTTTTGGTAGCGTTTGAATCGGTTAGCGTCTTGCTTAATAGCCTTTTCATACATGGAATGCACCTCGTATAAAGATTCTAAAATTTCGTTTTGTTTCTCGCTCCTTTGATTTAACTTCATTAAAAATTCCTCAAGCGAGTTAAAAACTTTGCTTTTTTCGCTGAATTCTTTGTATTCTTGATACCTTGTAGCGCTGTAAGCGCCAATCCCTAAAAATTCAATGCCATTATTCTCTAAAGTCTCTTTAATTTGTTTAGCGACTTCTTCTAATTGGCTTTTGGTGCGCCTATCAGCCCTACTCAATACGATAAAAACCTGTTTGCCTTCTTCTTCGTATAATTCTTGCAAAAACTCTAAATCATCTTTATGAATATCCCCACGCTCGCAACTAATGAGCCATAAAATGTGTTTGGCGTGTTGTAGGGATTCTTTAGAGGCTTCTTTGTCCCCACCCGTATAGCCTTGATTGCCGTGGTTATAGCCAGGCGTGTCTATGAAGCACAAAAATTCAAAAGGCACGCTAGGAGCGCTCAAAAGCATGAAAGGCATGATTTCTTTCAAATTAAAGCCAAGGGATTTTAAAAACTGATGATCAAAAGCGAGATTAGGTAATTCCACCATGCCCCCATTTTGAGAAAACCCCATTAAAACTTCTCTTTGACCCTTTAAGCAATAAGTGGGGATAGCTGTGGTGGGATTCATGTCTTCAGGAAGTTTTAATTTCAAGCCCAACAAGTTGTTTAAAAAAGTGGATTTGCCCGCGCTAAACCCTCCCCCCACCGCAACAATGGTTTTTTGGAACAAACTAGGGTAGCCCGCTACCAATTGCAATTCTTTTTGGATTTCTTGAAGCATCAGTAACGCTATTTCCTTTTCTTTGAGCGAATCCACGCCGCTAGCGAACTCTAAAAACTCGTTATTTAAGATTTGCTGGTATTCTTCTAGCCCTTCATTGTTTGTTTTGGCGTTTAAAATACGAGCGATTAGATCGTAGCGTTCTTTTAACCCCTCTGTATTGTGGTGGTTTTCAGCCTTGCTATTATCACTAAAAATACCATTAAAAAAATTAATGCTCATTGGATCCCCTTTAAAGCGTGGATTTGTGCGTCTAATTGAGCGATGGATTGCTCTTTGTTTTGCACTTGATTGTGCAAATTTTGCATGTTTTCTTTAAGTTTTTGAAGCGTATCGCTGGCGAAATTTTGCCTTTCTAAAGTCTCTCTTAAAACTTGGATATAGCCTTTCACATCTTTTTTAGCCTCATCTTCAAAATCCCTCACATAATTCCCCACGCTTTGTATGAAAGCATTAGCTTCATCGCCTTTTAAAAAGCCTGTTTTCCCCCTTATCTCGCTAGGAAGCTTATCAGTGTAATCAAACTCTTTAAATTCAATGCGATCCAAGACAGCCATCACGCTTCTTTTGAAAGCCATCTCATCAATCAAATCATCAGAGATGATTTCGCACAATCGAGAAAAGACTTTAGCGTAGAGTTCTTTTTTGAAAACGACTTTAAAAGAACGAGCGCTGTCATTCAAAGCCCTTTCGCAGCTTTCATGCATCTCTGTCAAATAATCAAGCACCGCTCCGGCTTTAATGGTCATCACATCTCTTGTGTGCTCTACTTCCTCATAGCCCACATCATCATCAGCCCAAAACAAAAAATTCCTTTTAAAGCTCCCCCAAGCACCGCCTTGCTTCACTCTTTCAGTGTAACGCTCTGTTACTTCTTCCTCTTCTTTTCTAGTGCCCACCTTAGCCGTTTGGATAGCTTTCTTCAATGTTTCTTCCAATCTAACTCTAATATTGTTGATGAAATGCAAGATAAATTCTTCATACGCTTCCCTAAACTTCATTTCAATGTTACCAGAGAGTTTTTCATAAACCTCTATTTGTTTTTTGATAGCACTAATGTCAGCGCTTTTAACCCTCTTTTTTTCTTCTTCCAAATCTTGCAACAACTGCGTTATGAATGAATGGAGGTTGTTTGCTTGGTTCTCTGCATAATTTTGCAATTTTTGAGACATGATTTTTTCTTTCTCTTGGGCGGCTTTTTTAAACACTCTTCAATCGCGCCCATATTGCTTAAAAGGAGTAAGCTTTCTTTAGACTTATCATCGCTACTAAAAGCGTCAGGATAAAAATCTTTTAAATTCCGTAAGGCATTGTGATACTCTTCTGTTTTTTTATTTCTTTCCCAAGAAGCTTGGTTGTTAAAGTCTTTATACATGCTAAAGCAAGTCCCTGAAGCCAGAATGACGCCATTTTTTTTCGCATTTTCAAAAATCTCTTGTTGGTTGGGGTAATCTTTAATCAACGCTCCCATGATATTATTTAATGTAGATGAAAGGGATTTTTGCACGTTTTCTAAGGCTGTAGGGAGGTGTTGGCAAGATTTTTCCGCTACACTCATAGAGCCAACAGCGCTGTCGGCTTGGCTTGCCACAAAATAAATTTCTTGAGTGCCTTCTTTATTAGAAACCCTGTCAAATAAATCCATATCGCTACCCGTTAAAAACTGACTAGAAGGGCTTACAATAAACACCACATCGCAATCTTTCAATAAGGCTTTGGTGCGCTCTTCTCTTGAGACAATCGGATCGTTCACTCCCGGGGTGTCAATCACTTCCAAATCTTTAAGATTGGGGTTATTCAAAGAAATTTGCACCGCTTTAGTGTAGGGCATATACTTCCCGTCCGCGCCCACGAATTGGAGCAATTTTTGATTCAGCTCTTGTAAGCTGTTGGCTTGAATGCGCGGATCTAATTTTTCCGTGTTGAGCAAACCGCTTTGTTTCATCTTTCCGTATTGATCGTATGATGAAACGAGCCTCGTATCCTTTTCTAACTCGCTTTTAGCGATCCTTTCAGCCCTTTTTACTATTTCTTCATCGCTTAAAACCCTCTCTTTGGGTGCTTCTTCGCTTTTGTTTCTGCCAAACGCTTTGCCAAAATTCTTAAATCCCTCTTTAGCTCTGTTTGAAAGACTTTGTTTTTCTTTTTGTTTGTTGACTTCTTCATCAACAATTTTGTCAAACTCCCTTACATACCTTTCATGTTCGTTTTTAAGCTCTGCAATATCCTTTTGGCTATAAAACTCCACTTCAGCGCTCATGGTCTCGGCGTATTTTAAAATGGTAAGGCTAGCGGTCATGGGCGTTGCCGCTTTGGGTAAAACCTCTACACCTTCAAAAATCAAAGCGTTTAAGAGCGAGCTTTTACCCGCTTTCACGCGCCCGATGATACCGACTTTAAGATCCCTACCTTCAGCCTGCATTTCTTTTAGCGTTTTCTCTAACTCTTCGGTTTTGATCACAGCGTTTTCGCTGATAAAAGGCCTCGCTCTTTCTTGCAAGCCTTGTTCTTGTAGCGTTTTTTCAATTAGAGTGCTTTTTTTGATGAGTTCTTGAGCGTTCATTATTAATCCTTTAAATATTGTTGTTCTAGATCGCTTAAAGCGTTGATCTTGTTTTCTAAGATTTGTTTTTGATTTTCTAGATCGTTTAGGTGTTTTTCTTTTTCTTTTTGAGCGAGCGCGATTTCTTGTTTTTTATGCGTGATTTCCAGTTCGCACCGATCTTTTAAACCTTTTAGGGAATTTTCCAAGCATTCATTAAACAAGCCCGGTAAAACTTTTTTAAGGTTGTATTGAACCTCTGGTATCACTTTTGCTTCAATCAGATTTTCTAATTTCGCCCGCTCTTTTTCCTCGTTTCTAAAGAATGAAGCGATGATATTAGGCAACAAAGTCAATAAATCTTTTAAAAGAGGTTTTAACCCTTGCAAGATCAGCGCGAAGGGTCTTGTAACCGGATTCTTGGCTAAGATCACGCTTAAAGCATTGATCCCTAATTCAAGGCCATGCTCTAAATTTACAGAAAAACCGCTAGAAAGCTACGTGTTGTTCAAGCTTGCAAATTCCGCGCAAAAATCTTTTGAAAAAGAAAGGTTGATCTTTTCAATCTCTAATTTAGCGTTTTTGATCAAGCTTTGTTGCATGATGCTTTCTATTTCGCTATTGAACTCGTTAGGCTTGTTGATTAAAGAGGCTAAATAGGATTTTTGCTCCCTGACCTCTTCTACTACTTTTTTAACCACCGATCCCACAGCCACGCTAGAATATTCTTCTTCTAAATTAGCCCTTAATTTTTCATAGGTTTTTTCAATGTCTTTAACGCCCAAATCCAACGCTTGTATTTCTTCTAACGCCTTTTCTTTAGAGTAATCAAAGCTTTCCATCACGCTTTTTAGGCTGTTTTGTAACTGGGAATTTAAAAATTTCAATCGTTTCAAATACAAAGCGCTAAAAAGCTTTTCAGCGTCTATTTTGTCCGCTACCTCTAAAAGAGCGTTATTGTCTTTATTGGAATGGATAAGGCGCGTTGTCAAATCAAGGTGATCTTGGATTTGATCTTCAATATAATGAGAAATCTCTTCCACTTGCGAGGGCGTCCTTAAATTCGTTTTACTCAAAATAAAGCTAAGACCCTTATCAAACTCTAAAAGATTTTTCAACTCCCTAACCATGCGTTTAGTGAGGTTGCCCTCTTCTACGCTTGTGAGAATGACAAAATGCACGCCCCTTTCTAAATATTCCAAAATGGCATGGGTGTGGTTTGAATTAGGGCTATCAAACCCCGGCATATCCACAAACACTAAGGGCGCGCTATCTTTTAGGGCTTCATTATTCAAATAAACCTTAAGGTAGGAATACTTAGCCGCGTTGTCTTTAATGACTTCAAAACTTTGCTCATTCAGTTCAAAACTCTCTGCTTTTTCATCATTGTTTGAAAAAGCCTCTATGCGTTCATTCGCGCTATAGTGCAACTCAGTGGCTAAAGAAGTCTCTGGCGTGATAGCCGTAGGCAAAACGCTACTGCCTAAAAAGCGGTTTAACAGCGTGCTTTTGCCTGCGCTAAAATTCCCCACAACGGGTATGATAAGCTGTTGTTTTTGAGCACTTTCTAAAAGCGTGAAGCATTCTGTTTTATCAATCTCCACTTCTTTTAAAACTTCTAAAACCTGTTCTAAAAACTTTACAAAATTCGTCTGTGCACGTAAAGACATCATCAATCCTTTATATTAAAATTTAAATAAAACGCAAAAATCCCCAAAAACGGATAGGGCTGTATGGAATTTATATTTTTATGTGGGTATGGGTTTATATGGGGGTGAAAAGATAAAACGGCTGACTAGAGAGAGAGAAAGCGAATTTTTAAGAATAAAAACCATTACAAGCTCCTAACACCATTTAATGGTGGGTATTATACTTGATTTTTACGGATTAGACTCAATCAATATTGAAAAATGAATGATTTTTGATTGCGTCAAATAGCGTGAGATCCTCTTGTCTTGTTTGTCAAAACTCGCAAGTAAGCCATGCTTATAGAACGATTTTAATAGCCGGCATCAAATCGTTGTTTTCTTCTATTTTTAACATTCTGACATCTTTAACACAATCCGCAAAACATGGTATTTGTTTGGCTAGAATTTGCACCGTAGCGACGCAAGTAACAGCGTTGATGGTCTCATCGCCAAAATACACGCTACCTTGTTGCCATTTAAAGCCGTGTTGTTCCATGAACTTACGAATATCAGAATAAACTTTTGACAGATTCACTCCGTTTTCATTCAAGCAATTGGTGTCAAGATCAAAAGTTACAGCATACATCTTAGCTCCTTTATTGGTGTTATAGCATATTTTTACTTAGAATTTCGTTTGGTTAATGCATGCGTTTTACAACCCATGCGTTTGAGAATAAAACAATTTCATTTCTTTAGAAGCGAACTGGTTTTTTAACGCTTGGGCTAGAGGTAAAGCGACTTCCTCGCTTAAAAAAAGCTTGAATTTAGCGTAGTCTTTACGCCCGCTCACCTGTTCTTTTTGGCTTAAAAGCAGCGAAGAAGCGGCGTATTTATAGCATTCCACATAAAAAAAATCATCAAAGCCTTTTTCAAACAAATAATCTATTAAAGCGTCTTTCAAACAAATATCAATATAAATTTCTAAAGCCAGCATGCGAAATCCCTTAATTCAAACGATTTTAATCTTTTTAGCGATGAGCATGAACATGGGTGGCAGTAAGAGTAAGGTTAGAGCGCTTGAGGTAACCAAACCTCCAAGCACCACGATCGCTAAAGGTTTTTGGACTTCGGATCCCACGCTATGAGAAAATAATAAAGGTATCAAGCCCAAACCGGCAATGCAAGCGGTCATTAAAACCGGCCTTAAACGCCTTTTAGCGCCCAACAAAACGCATTCTTCTACGCTTTTTCCTTGCAAGAGAAGCTCTTTAAAATAACCTATCATCACCACGCCATTTAAAACCGCAATCCCAAAAAGAGCGATAAAGCCCACGCTCGCTGGCACTGAAATATACTCCCCTACCGCAAACAACGCAATAAGCCCTCCGGTAACTGCAAAAGGGATATTCAAAAGAATGAGCAAGGCTAAAGGAATGCTTTTAAAAGTGAAAAAAAGAATGAAAAAAATCGCTAAGATGCTTAAAGGGATAACGGTGGAAAGCCTTTTATTAGCCCGTTGCTGGTTTTCAAACTGCCCCCCATAAGTGATATAGTAGCTAGGGGGGAGTTTGACGTTTTGAGCGATCACTTTTTTAGCCTCTTCTACAAAAGAATTCAAATCGCGCCCCACCACATTACTGCGAACCACGCTCATGCGCCTTGAATCTTCGCGCACGATAGAAACAGGGCCATCCACTTCTTCAATCTTAGCGATAGAAGTGATAGGCACTAAAACGCCATATTTTGAAGTCAAGGCCAAGCTTTTAATCTTTGTGATAGAGCTTGCAAAATCGCTTTCTTGGCGGATCATCACCGGCGTGCGTGAAATCCCTGTAGGGATCACATCCACGATCAAACCCTCTAAAGCGGATTTTAAAAACTTGGAAAATTCATCGCTACTGATCCCCACATTCGCCATCGCTTCTTTATTAGGGGTTACATACAAATAATTCACGCCCTCATTGAGCGTGGTTAAAACCTCACTAGAGCCTTTAATCCCTTTTAAAACTTGCGCGATTTGAAAACTCAATTCGTTTAAGGCGCTAATATCATCTCCAAAAATCTTAACCGCTAAATCCCCCCTAACCCCTGTCAGCATTTCAGAAATCCTCATTTCAATGGGTTGGGTGAAAGAAAAGTTAATCCCCTTAAAGTCTTTTAAAGAATCCATGATTTTTTCTAATAATCCATCTTTAGTTTTCACGCTCCATTCTTTTTTAGGGATAAAGGAAATAAAAGTATCGGTTTGATTCAATCCCCCCAAATCCAGCCCCAATTCATCGCTCCCTGTGCGCGCGACAATGCTTTTAACTTCCTTGACATGCTTTTTAATCGCGCTCTCAATGTTTAACATGAGATCTCTAGATTGATCTAAAGAAATAGAAGGGGTGGTTTCCACGCTCAAAACCACATCGCCCTCATCTAAAGCGGGCATGAAATTCTTCCCCACAAAAGGGAATAAAGAAAGGCTCGCCACTAAAAAAACAAACGCTCCTAAAATCACTTTTTTAGGGTTACGCACAAAAAATTCCAATAAAGGGGCGTAAATTCTGTTTAAAAACCTCGTTAAAAAGGTTTCGCTATGGGGCGTGGCTTTTAAAACAAGAGAGCTGACTACAGGAATGATCGTGATGGATAAAACTAAAGTGCCTAAAAGCGCATACACAATGCTTTGCGCTAAAGGCCTAAACATCTTGCCCTCTAACCCCTGCAAGGTCAAAATCGGCACAAAAAACACAATGATGATCACCACCCCACTCACCACTGAAACAGCGATTTCTTTACAAGAGCGATAGATCGCATGGAGTTTAGTGGTTTTGGTGTTGGCGCTCAATTTTTCAAAAGCGTTTTCCACCACCACCACGGCTGAATCAATGAGCATGCCTATAGCAATAATCAACCCCCCTAAGCTCATCAAATTTAAAGTCAGATCGCTAGTCTTAATAAAAATAAACGCCACGGACAAGCTTAAGGGTAAAATCACCCCCACAGCCACGCTCGCCCTCAAATTCCCTAAAAATAAAAAGAGCGTGATGATGATTAAAACAACGGCTTCAATGAGCGTTTTAGAAACGGTGGCAATGGCTTTTTGCGTGAATTCAGAGCGATCATAAAAAACATTAATGGACACGCCGCTCGGTAAAAAGGGTTTTAATTCTTCTAGTTTTTGATACACTTGAGTGATGATTTCTTTGGTGTTAGCGTCTTTTAAAGAAAGCACCAAGCCCTCTGTGGTCTCGCCCACGCCATCTTTAGTAACAAACCCTAAGCGGGTGCGAGACTGGCTGATGACTTTCGCAAAATCCTTAATGTGCAAATGCCCTAAATTCGTGGAAACGGTGATTTTGCCAATGTCTTCTAAACTCAAAGAAGCGGTTTGGATTTTGACTAAAAAGGTTTCGCCATCTCTATCCACGCGCCCCGCTCCGCTGTTTCTTAAATTCACTCTCACAGCCGATTCTAAATCAGAAATGCTCACCCCAAGCCTTGCCATATCGTTAAAATCCGGCACGATCACAAACGCCCTGCTAAAGCCTCCAATAGAATTGACATCCGCCACACCGCTAATCATTCTCAATTGCGGGCGGATCACAAAGTCTAAAAGCTGTCGTTTTTCTATCTCGGTGATATTGCCATCAATGGTGAACATAAAAATGTCTGATAGCGGCGTAACAATGGGTGCCATGCCCCCTTCAACCCCCACGGGTAAATCTTTCATCACGCTGCTCAAGCGCTCATTAACAATGTTTCTCGCTAAATAAATATCCACGCTGTCATCAAAATCTATCGTAATATCTGAAATAGAATATTTTGAAATACTTCTTAAAGATTTTTGCCCCTTCAAGCCTAAAAGCTCCAATTCTAAAGGGCGCACGATGTTGTTTTCCATTTCTTCAGGGCTAGAGCCAGGGAGTTTTAAAATGATTTTAACTTGAGTGGGCGAAATATCCGGGAAAGCGTCTACTGGAGTGTTGATAAAACTATAAGTCCCAAAAAACAGCGTAAGAATCGCGCAAACAATCACAATCACCCGCTGGCGTAAGGAAAATTCAATGATAGAAGCGAGCATCATTCTTCCCCTAAATTGTTGATCATGCCTTTTAACCCTATCAATGACCCCACTGCCACACTGTCATTGGGGTGTAAATTTTTAGCGTTCACGATAAAAATCTTGCTGCGCTCTTCTAAAACTTGAACCACCACAGGCCTAAAACCTTTAGGCGTCCTCACAAACACTAAGTAATCTTTCCCATTCCTTATTAAGGCGTTTGAAGGGATTAAAACGGAGTCTTTGGGTTGAGAGCCTTGAATATACATTTCTACCATTTCCCCCACATGGTAATTGCCCTCATCCAATAAGGCGGTGGCTAAAATCGTGTTAGAGCCTTTGTCTAACACCACCGAAACGCTTTGGATTTTCCCGATTTTTTCCCCCTCTTCATTATAGACCGGTGAATCCCTTTTAATGGATTTAGAAACGCCTACAGGCAATTTGATTTGAGCGATCAAATCATCGCTTTTTGAAATACGCACATAGCTAGTGAAAGCTAAAATCTTCTCGCCCACATTTTTAGGCGCTAACGCTAAAAGACCGCTGTCTCTAGCCACAATCCTAAAACCATACTGCCCTTTAGGGTTTTTGGGATCCACGCCAAAGCTTTTAAAAGTGGATTCTAGTTGATTGACTTTTAAGCCCATTTCTTCACTGGTTAGAAAGCTCGTTTGATACTCCCTTTTAGGGATCACCCCAGCCTTATAAAGCTCTAAATCTTTTTTAGTAATATCTTTAGCGATTTTTAATTTATTTTGGTTGTTTTGTAATTCAAAATACAAATTGCTCAAATCAATGGAGCTCACTTCACAGATCGCATCTCCAGCCTTCACCTGCTCGCCCTCTCTTTTATAAACAGCGACCACAGACGCATCAAAACTCAAGCTCTGCACCACAGAACTTTTACTATCAAAATCAATATAAGCGTTAAAAGGAAGCCCTTTACTGAAAATCTCTTTATCTAATTTAATCACCTTTAACCCCATGGGTTGCAAGTTTTTTTCTTCTAAAACAATTTCTGGATACTCTTTAGCCTTTAAAGAAACACCCATTGAAAAAACGCCCATTAACATAAGCCACCATAACGCCCGCTTCAATGCAATTCTCCTAATCTGGTCAAACTCTCCCCTAAAGTCTCTTCTAAAAGCGCGCTAATATCAATGTATTCAATCTTGGCTTCCGCTAGAGTGATGAGAGCGTCCATGTAAGAATTTTGATAAATCAAGTATTCAAAAAGCCCGATTTTTTGGGCTTCATAAGCGATGCGCCCCATTTCCATCAAACGCTTCTTATTGGCAATGGCTTCTTTTTGGGTTTCAATGTATGCTTCTTTGGTTTTGAGCTGGTTTAAGTAGGAATTGGCGTTAATTCTAATGTTTCGTTTCATCACTTCATTTTGCGCGAGCGTCCCGCTTTGCAAATCCAAGAATTTACGCTTTTGATAGATATTTTTAGGCGTTACCGGCAAAGGGATACGCACTTCCACGGAAAGATTGGTAGAAGAGTTATAGCTTTCAGAACCAATCCCAAATTCAAATGCATTAAACACGTCTCTATTAGCCAATTTCGCATTCACCTGATAATCTTTAGCCGTTAGATCCAAAATATCCACATACAACGAGCGATCCAATTTGAACTTTAAAGCTTCAGGCTCTAATCGCACGTATTCAAAATCCAAACCGATCACCTTGACATCATGCAAATGATCTAAATAAGTGTCAAAATGCGCCCCCTCTTTGACCGGCTCCACAATCGCAAGCATCGTGTCTAGCATTTTTTCTAAATCTATGAGTTTGGTTTCCACATTGGTTTTAGCGAGTTTGGATTCCAAATAAGAATTATTGAAGTTGATATAATCTTTTTCGCTCATGCTGCCGGCTTTGACTTTTTCTTTGGCGATTTTGAGCTGCGAATAAAAGTTCGCTTCCCGTTGCGCATACACCTGATACTTTTCTTTAGTCATCACATAAGTCAAATACAAGCGTTTAGCGCCAATAAAAGCGAGATTTTTATTCAATTGATAGCTTTTATCGTATTGAATGGTTTTAATAGAAAGGCTTTTGGATAAAAGCGAGCTCACCCATGGGAGCTTAGGTCTTACCATTAAAAGGGTTCTGGGCTGCGCTTCTACAATGCCTTGGAAGTTTTTCACCATAGAAGTTTCATTATAAATATAGGGGAAATCCCAAGCGTTCACGGAGCGTTGCTCATTCAAACGGCTTTTAAAATCGGCTTTTTTGCCGATCAGCTCCATTGAATTAATTTCTACTTCTTTAAAAAACTCTTGTAGGGTAAAGATTTTAGCGCTAAGCATGCCCACACTAAACATGCTCATTAAAAAAGTTACCCCCAAAAAACGCTGGATTTTGCGTTTGACAGCATTAAATCGCAATTTCTTTAATATCCCCAATTTCTAAGAAACTTTGATACACGCCCCACAAGAAATTTTTACGATTTTTTTGGATTTCTATATCTTTATCCATGACTAGCACGCTTTTAAAATACTCTTCTAAAGGTGCATGCAAACCAAAATAAGCCTCTATTTTGCTATCCAAACTCTCAAAAGCGCTCATTTTGATCGCGTTGAACGCTTCAAAAAGGGCATGCTCTTGCGATTCTTTGAAAAGACTCGTGGAAAACCCGCTTGATTCGTTAGGGTTTCTGTCTTTATTGATATTGGCTAGGCGTTTGAAAGCACTAAAAAGCAACTCTTTTTTTTGAGCGTTCTTAGGATCGTCTAAAAAGCGTTTTAAGGCTTTGACTTTTTGAATGATTTTAACAATGTCTCTCTCGTTGGTGTTTAACACGCTCCTTATAATAGAGGGGTTGCAATCTATTAAATTATGAAAGCGCTCCAGTAAAAACTTCTCTAAAATCTCTAAATCAAAGCTCTGATAAACGCCCACTTTTTCAAAGAGGTTTTTTAAATCCGCTTTCAAATCAAATTCTAACCCGTAATGTGCGATGATTTTCAATAATCCAAAACTCAAGCGCCTTAAAGCAAAAGGATCTTTAGAACCGCTAGGGATTTTACCCACGCTAAAAAGAGAAAACAGGCTGTCTAATTTCAAGCTCAAAGCCACGATCGCGCTAAAAACACTAGAGGGCAAGGGGGCGTTTTCGCTTGCGGGCAAATACTGCTCTTTCACACTCAAAGCGACTAACTCGTTTTCGTTTTGTTTCAAAGCGTAGTAATAGCCCATGATCCCTTGAAGCTCGCTAAATTCATACACCACTTCACTGAGTAAATCCGCTTTAGCGATTTGAACGGCTCTTTTAACCAACTCAAGGGCTTTTTCTAAAGGCATGTTTAAAGATGAAATATATTTTTGCGTCAAGTATTGGGCGATGATTGATTCGTGCTCCATTTTATCTTTTAAAGTCCCTAAACCTTGCACAAAAACCACGCTCTCTAAAGGGGCGTTATCTAGGGGCTTTTTAAGATCGTTTTCATAAAAGAAAACCGCATCGCTCAAGCGGGCTTTTAAAACCTTTTGATTGCCTAAAATGATTTTTTGCTTGTCTTTATTGATAGCGTTACTCACCACAATAAAGCCGTTGTGTAATGTTGGGCTTTCTTCTTGGCTTTTTTGACAAAAGGTTGCAAAATAGCGCTGGTTTTCTTTCATGGAAGTGGTGATGATTTCACTGGGTAATTTTAAAAACGCCTTGTCAAACTCCCCTAAAAGCGCACTGGGGTATTCCGTGATCGCTACAACTTCATCTAACAGATCCCTATCAATTTCTACGATAATGTGATGTTTTGTTTCTAGCTCTTTAATTTCTTGCAAGATTTTAGCTTCGCGCTTTTTAGGGTCTAAAATGACATGGTTTTTTTCTAAAACTTCAAAATACGCTTTAGGGCTATGCACTTCAATAAAATCAAAGCCCTCTTGTCGGTGCGCTTTGGTGGCTTGCTTGGTTTTAAAACCATACTCTTTGATTTCAATATCGTTAAAATTTTCCCCATTAAACAACACGCAAATATTATGAATGGGTCTGATAAAGCTTTTTTCCACATTGCCCCAACGCATAGACTTCCCAAAATTCAAACCCTCTAAAAACTCTAACACAATGGGCATGACTAGATCTTTTGTAGGCTCTTTGGCGTGGATTTTAGCGTGATAAAGCACTTCTTTATTGTTTTTAAACGCTGTTTGGAAATTTTGGGGATCCTTTAGTCCTAATTTTTGATAAAACCCTAAACCTAGTGCGTTCAACCCTTGCGTTTTATCTTGGTGATTGCATGCGATTCCAACAGGAGGCCCAAAAAATTCCTCTTTAGTTTCTTGCGTTAAAAGAGGAAAGTCTTTGATGAACAAACACAAGCGCCTAGGGGTGTAAAAAACCTCTATAGTTCCCGCTTCTAAAGCGCATTTTTGAAAAAGAGCGTGGAGTTTTTTAGGCATTTCTTTATATTCATTCAATAACACTTGCGCGGGCAATTCTTCAACTAAAATCTCTACTAACAATTCATCTGAATGCAAAATCTCAATTCTCCCTAAAAACAAAATCACTTTTAAGACTAAATCATGTTAGAATTATACTTGAATTTATTTTTAGTTTAGTTTATTTTTTAAATACAAAAGGTAGGCGTTTTGAAACATTTAACCCCACTCACTCACACCCTTTTTAAAGCCTTATGGCTAGGTGCGGCATTAAGCGTATCTTTAAGCTTAGTGGCAGCAGAAAGCCCCACTAAAACAGAGCCTAAGCCCGCTAAGGGGGTTAAAAACAAGCCCAAATCGCCCGTTACTAAAGTCATGATGACCAATTGCGACAACCTTAAAGACTTTAACGCTAAGCAAAAAGAAGTCTTAAAAGTCGCCTATCAATTCGGCTCTAAAGAAAATTTAGGCTATGAAATGGCAGGCATCGCATGGAAAGAATCATGCGCAGGGGTTTATAAAATCAATTTTTCCGATCCGAGTGCAGGCATCTATCATGCGTATATCCCTAGCGTTTTAAAAAGCTATGGGCATAATGATAGCCCCTTTTTGCGTAATGTGATGGGGGAATTGCTCATTAAAGACGATGCGTTTGCTTCTGAAGTGGCCCTAAAAGAGTTGCTCTATTGGAAAACGCGCTACCATGACAATCTAAAAGACATGATCAAATCTTACAACAAGGGCAGTCGTTGGGAAAAAAACGAGAAGTCTAACGCCGAAGCTGAAAAATATTATGAAGAGATACAAGACAGGATCAGGCGTTTGAAAGAATCTAAAATCTTTGATTCGCAGTCTGGTAATGACCAAGAATTGCAAAAAAGCGCTAATAGTAACTTGGATTTAGACCCTATCGGCAACGCCATGCCCCAAACTTTAGCCACCCAAAAATCTCAAATAGAAAAATCTCAAATAGAGGAAACTCAAGCAGAAAAACCCCAAGAAATGAAAGAGGCAACTAGCGAGCCAATAGCTAGCAAGCCAGAAAAAGCAAAAGATAAACCCATGTATTTGGCTCAAATCAATAGCACTGATTTCACACCCGCTAAAAAAAGCCCAAAAAAACCGGCTAAAGCGAGTCCAAAACGCTTCTCCAAAAATAATATAAATAATGTAAAAAATCACACTAAAACCGCTTCCAAAAATTCCAAAAGTAAAGAAGTGTGCAAAAATTGCTCTCCAGGGCAAAGGAATGCGATTTTAGCTAACCACATCACTCTCATGCAAGAGCTTTAAAAGTCTGAAAAATGGCACAAAAAACTCTTTTGATTATCACTGATGGCATTGGGTATCGTAAAGATAGCGATCATAACGCTTTCTTCCATGCCAAAAAACCCACTTATGATTTGATGTTTAAAACCTTGCCTTATAGCCTGATTGATACGCATGGCTTGAGCGTGGGCTTACCTAAGGGGCAAATGGGAAATTCTGAAGTGGGGCATATGTGTATTGGGGCTGGTAGGGTGCTCTATCAGGATTTAGTCAAAATTTCTTTAAGCCTTCAAAACGATGGGTTAAAAAACAACCCCGCTTTTTTAAACACGATCCAAAAAAGCTCTGTGGTGCATCTTATGGGTTTGATGAGCGATGGGGGCGTGCATTCACACATTGAGCATTTTATCGTTCTGGCTTTGGAGTGTGAAAAATCCCATAAAAAAGTCTTTCTGCATTTAATTACCGATGGGCGCGATGTCGCTCCTAAAAGCGCTTTAACTTATTTAAAACAAATGCAAAATATCTGCAATGAAAACATTCAAATCGCTACCATAGGTGGTCGTTTTTATGCGATGGATAGGGATAATCGCTTTGAAAGGATTGAGCTTGCGTATCATAGTTTAATGGGGCTTAACCACACGCCTTTAAGCCCTAGCGAATATATCCAAAGCCAATACGATAAAAATATCACCGATGAATTTATCATGCCCGCTTGTTTTAAAGATTATTGCGGCATGCAAGATGATGAAAGCTTTATTTTTATCAATTTCAGGAACGATAGGGCTAGAGAAATCGTGAGCGCTTTAGGCCAAAAAGAATTTAGCGGCTTTAAGCGCCAAGCTTTTAAAAACCTCCATATCGCTACCATGACGCCTTATGATAACACCTTCCCCTACCCTGTTTTATTCCCCAAAGAAAGCGTTCAAAACACGCTCGCTGAAGTGGTTTCTCAACACAACTTGACCCAAAGCCATATCGCTGAGACTGAAAAATACGCGCATGTAACCTTTTTCATCAATGGCGGAGTGGAGACGCCTTTTAAAAATGAAAACCGGGTGCTTATCCAAAGCCCAAAAGTTACCACTTATGACTTAAAGCCTGAAATGAGCGCTAAAGAAGTAACCCTTGCGGTGTTGGAGCAAATGAGATTAGGCACGGATTTGATCATTGTGAATTTTGCTAATGGCGACATGGTGGGGCATACGGGGAATTTTGAAGCGAGTATTAAAGCGGTAGAAGCAGTGGATGCATGCTTAGGGGAAATCCTTTCATTGGCTAAAGAATTGGATTACGCCATGCTTTTAACAAGCGATCATGGGAATTGCGAACGCATGAAAGATGAAAACCAAAACCCCTTAACCAACCACACCGCCGGGAGCGTGTATTGCTTTGTTTTAGGGAATGGAGTCAAATTCATAAAAAACGGAGCGTTGAACAATATCGCTAGCAGCGTGTTAAAGCTCATGGGCATCAAAGCCCCAGCAACGATGGACGAACCCCTATTTTAAACTAAAGGAAAAGAATGCAAATTGATGACGCATTATTGCAACGCTTGGAAAAATTGAGCATGCTAGAGATTAAAGACGAGCATAAAGAGAGCGTTAAAGGCCATTTAGCGGAGGTTTTAGGCTTTGTGGAAAACATCTTCGCTTTAGAAACTAGCACGCTAAAAACGGATACGCATCTTAGCACGCCTTTAAGAGAAGACGAACCCAAAAACCAACCTAACATCGCCAAAGAGATTTTAAGCCACAACAAACACAGCCAGGATCATTATTTCGTTGTGCCTAAAATCATTGAATAGGTTTGATTGAATAGGCTTAATATCAAGTGAAAAGCTTGATTTTTAAAATCAAACAGACAAAAAAGCTATCGCTTGACTAAAATTAAGCTTTTTACTATTTTAAAAGGGCTTTCAGCCTTTTTTTAACTCATCAAGAATTTCCACTAGCCCCACAACCGCCTTTGTGATTTCTTCATGCGTGATAATATAAGGGGGCATGAGATAGATCGTGTTGTTTAAAGGGCGCAATAACAGGCCTTTGGTTAAAGCCTTTTTAAAAACCGCCAAACTCAAACGCTCTTTAGTTTGAATAAAGACTTCAAAGGCAAAGACCATGCCCAAACGCCTTAAATGAGACACCACTTGTCGCTCTATCAAGGGTTTTAACGCATTTTGGAGCGCGCTAAAAATAAACTCGCTCAAAGCCTTGTTTTTTTCAATAACATTTTCTTTTTCAAAAATATCCAGCGTGGCGTTCGCGCATGCGCATGCCAAAGCGTTTCCTGTGTAGCTGTGCGAATGCAAAAACGCTTTATTGTCTTCATAGGGGGCGTAAAATCGGTTATAAATTTCATTATGAGTTAACAACACGCTTAAAGGCAAATACCCCCCACTAATCCCCTTAGACAAACACAAAAAATCAGGCTCAATCCCGCATTGCTCATAAGCAAACATGCTCCCTGTGCGCCCAAACCCGGTAGCGATTTCATCAAAAATAATGTGGATGTCTTTTTGCTTGCACAATAAAACGGCTTGTTTTAAATACTTTGCACTATAAATATGCATATTCCCTGCACATTGCAAAAGAGGTTCTGCAATGAAGGCACAAATTTCTTCATGATGCTTATCTAACAAACGCTTTAAAGCGCTCAAACTATTTTCTATTTCACTATCGTTTTTAGGCACGGGTGTGGTGAGATTCTTGAGTAATAAAGGGGTGTAAGTGTCTTTATAAAGTTTCACATCGCCCACGCTTAACGCTCCCAAAGTCTCGCCATGATAGGAATTAGAAAGCGATAAAAAAAGCTTTCTGCGGTGCGTTTGGTTTTTTAAAAAATGGGCGTGATAGCTCATTTTCAAAGCGATTTCAATACAAGATGATCCATTATCCGCATAAAAGCATTTGTCCATACCGGTGAGCTGGCAAAGCCTTTGAGAGAGCGTGATAATGGGCTTATGGCTAAAAGAAGCCAAAAGGACATGCTCTAAATCATCAATTTGATTTTTGAGCTGCTGGCTGATGTAGGCGTTATTATGCCCAAAAAGATTCACCCACCATGAGCTGATCAAATCCATGTAAGCGTTATCGTTAAAATCATAGAGATAAATCCCTTGAGCCTTTTTAATGGGGATAATGGGGAAATTTTGATGCTCTTGCATTTGCGAGCAAGGGTGCCAAAGGTATTCTAAATCCAAAGCGGCCAGATTTTCTTGAAAATTCATGTTAAAAACCCTCTATAAATAAGGATAATTTTAATAACCTTTGGTTAAAATAAGGTTATTTGATTTTACTATAAGGTTGTTTAAACCTGAATTTCATATTTTTTTTTGATTTTTTAAAAAGGGATTAGAGTTCTTATGATTGAATGGATGCAAAATCATAGAAAGTATTTAGTGGTTACAATATGGATAAGCACGATCGCTTTTATTGCCGCCGGAATGATAGGTTGGGGGCAATACAGCTTTTCTTTAGATAGTAATAGCGCTGCCAAAGTGGGACAGATTAAGATTTCTCAAGAAGAATTAGCCCAAGAATACCGCCGCCTTAAAGACGCCTATGCTGAGTCTATCCCTGATTTTAAAGAACTCACTGAAGATCAAATCAAAGCCATGCATTTAGAAAAAAGCGCTCTAGATTCGCTCATCAATCAAGCCCTATTAAGGAATCTCGCTTTAGATTTAGGGCTTGGCGCTACAAAGCAAGAAGTGGCCAAAGAGATCAGAAAAACAAGCGTTTTTCAAAAAGATGGTGTTTTTGATGAAGAATTGTATAAAAATATCTTAAAGCAAAGCCATTACCGCCCCAAGCATTTTGAAGAAAGCGTTGAAAGGCTTTTAATCCTTCAAAAAATCAGCGCTCTCTTCCCCAAAACCACTACCCCTTTGGAGCAGTCTAGTTTATCGCTTTGGGCAAAATTGCAAGACAAATTAGATATTCTTATCCTAAACCCTAATGATGTTAAAATCTCTCTTAATGAAGAAGAGATGAAAAAATATTACGAGTCCCATAAAAAGGATTTTAAAAAGCCCACAAACTTTAAAACACGCTCTTTATATTTTGACGCTAGTTTGGAAAAACCTGATTTGAAAGAATTGGAGGAATACTACCACAAAAACAAGGTGTCTTATTTGGACAAAAAGGGGAAATTACAGGATTTTAAAAGCGTTCAAGAGCAAGTCAAGCATGATTTAAGCATGCAAAAAGCGAATGAAAAAGCCTTAAGGAGTTATGTCGCTCTAAAAAAAGCGAACGTGCAAAACTACACCACACAAGATTTTGAAGAAAACAACTCCCCCTATACTGCTGAAATCACGCAAAAACTCGCCGCTCTCAAGCCCCTTGAAATCCTAAAACCAGAGCCTTTTAAAGATGGTTTTATTGTGGTGCAGCTCATCTCTCAAATTAAAGACGAATTGCAAAATTTTGATGAAGCCAAAAGCGCTCTTAAAACCCGCCTAACTCAAGAAAAAACCCTTATGGCGTTGCAAGCTTTAGCTAAAGAAAAGCTTAAGGATTTTAAAGGGAAAAGCGTGGGCTATGTAAGCCCTAATTTTGGAGGCACTATTAGCGAACTTAACCAAGAAGAAAGCGCTAAATTTATCAACACCCTTTTTAACCGCCAGGAAAAAAAAGGGTTTATCGCTATTGGTAATAAAGTGGTGCTTTATCAAATCACAGAGCAAAATTTCAACCACTCCTTTAGCGCAGAAGAAAGCCAGTATATGCAGCGTTTAGTCAATAACACTAAAACGGATTTTTTTGATAAAGCGTTGATAGAAGAATTGAAAAAACGCTATAAGATAGTCAAATACATTCAATAAATGCAAGGGGAAATCATGGAACATAAAGAAATCGTTATAGGGGTTGATATAGGCTCTAGAAAGATTTGCGCGATAGTGGCTGAATTTAAAGAAGGGATTTTGCGCATCATTGGCACAGCCCATCAGGACTCCAAAGAAATCAATTCAAAAGCCATTAAAAGAGGGCGTATCAATAGCCTTGCTCACGCTTCTAACGCCATTAAAGAAGTGATCAATAGCGCTAAAAAAATGGCAGGTTTGAACGCTGATGAAGACAGGAATAACCCCATTTCCTCCTTTAGAGAATCGTATTACCCTAAAACTAAAGCGATTGTTTCTTTTTCTGGGGCTTATACTGAAAGCATTAGAGATATCACCGGTGTGGCTAGCACTAAAGATAATGTGGTTACTATAGATGAAATCAATCGCGCTATCAATAACGCATGCGCTAAAGCAGGCTTGGATAACGACAAACACATTTTGCATGCCCTCCCTTATCGCTTCACTTTAGACAAACAGGAAGTGAATGACCCCTTAGGGATGAGCGGGACTCGCCTAGAAGTCTTTATCCACATTGTCTATACAGAAAAAAACAACATTGAAAATTTAGAAAAAATCATGATCCAATCTGGGGTAGAGATTGAAAACATCGTGATCAATTCTTATGCAGCCTCGATTGCCACCTTGTCTAATGACGAAAGGGAATTGGGCGTGGCTTGCGTGGATATGGGCGGAGAGACATGCAACCTTACGATTTATAGTGGCAATTCCATACGCTATAACAAATACTTACCCGTAGGCTCTCACCATTTGACTACGGATTTATCGCACATGCTCAATACCCCATTCCCTTACGCTGAAGAAGTTAAGATCAAATACGGGGATCTTTCTTTTGAAAGCGGAGAAGAAACGCCCTCTCAAAATGTCCAAATCCCTACCACCGGCTCGGATGGCAATGAAAGCCATATTGTGCCGCTTAGTGAAATCCAAACTATCATGAGAGAAAGGGCTTTAGAAACCTTTAAAATCATCCACAGGAGCATTCAAGATAGCGGTTTAGAAGAGCATTTGGGTGGGGGCATTGTGTTAACCGGTGGGATGGCTTTAATGAAAGGGATCAAAGAATTAGCCAGAACCCATTTCACTAATTATCCGGTGCGTTTGGCGGCCCCTGTGGAAAAATACAATATCATGGGCATGTTTGAAGACTTGAAAGACCCTCGCTTTTCAGTCGTGGTTGGCTTGATTTTATACAAAGCAGGGGGGCATACCAATTATGAAAGAGACTCTAAAGGGATTATCCGCTACCATGAAAGCGATGATTACACAAGAACAGCCCATCAATCAAGCCCTACCCCCCATATCCATTCATCGCCCACAGAAAGGAATTTGAGCGATTTAAAAACCTCTAACGCTCCTTTAAACACCGCTAAAAACGATGACTTCTTGCCTATAAAACCCACCGAACAAAAAGGTTTTTTTAAAAGTTTCCTTGATAAGATTTCCAAACTCTTTTAAGATACAGCCATTTCTTTATGCGATAAAAACGCCTTGATAGTTATCAAAAGCCAGAAAACATGGTATAATCCTTTAGCTATTTATCAAAGTTTAAGATTTGCAAAAATCGTATCTCAAGGGGAATGTGGCTATGGTTCATCAATCAGAGATGGAAAATTATAATATTGGTCAAGCAAGCATTGAAGAAGTAAGCGATCCAGCTTATAAAGGGGCTAAGATTGTCGTCATCGGTGTTGGAGGTGGGGGGTCTAACATGATTAAACACTTGGTTGAATACGGCGTGCATCAAGATGTTACCCCCATTGCAACAAACACTGATGGCCAACACCTCAAAAACAATCCCGCTCCGGTTAAAATCCTTTTAGGCAAAGAATCCACTGGAGGTTTAGGCGCTGGGGGAGTTCCTGATATTGGTAGGAAAGCCGCTGAAGAAAGTGCTAATGAAATTAGAGAAGCGATTAAAGACGCCAAATTAGTCATTGTCTCTACAGGGCTTGGCGGAGGGACTGGGACTGGAGCCACCCCTACTATCGTTAAAATCGCAAAAGAAGTGGGAGCGCTCACGATTGCTATCGTTACCAAGCCTTTCAAATACGAAGGGTCTCAAAAAAGCAAGAAAGCCGAAGAGGGGTTAAAGGAGTTGGAGCAATCTAGCGATTCTATTTTGGTTATCCCTAATGATAAAATTCTTTTGACCATGAAAAAAAACGCCAGCACTAA
The DNA here is from genome assembly GCF_003637685.1 of Helicobacter pylori. Classification (GTDB taxonomy): domain Bacteria; phylum Campylobacterota; class Campylobacteria; order Campylobacterales; family Helicobacteraceae; genus Helicobacter; species Helicobacter pylori_CJ. The sequence continues at coordinate 47,289 of NZ_MVWW01000009.1, forward strand.
AGAATGCTATAAAGAAGTTGATGATGTCTTGGTTAGGGCTGTGAGCGGTATTTCTACGATCATCACTAAACCTGGTGATATTAATGTTGATTTTTCTGATTTAAAAAGTGCTCTTGGTTTTAAAGGCTTTGCGTTAATGGGTATTGGTGAGGCCACTGGCGAAGAATCCGCTAGATTAGCGGTGGAAAATGCGATCCAATCGCCTCTTCTTGATGACGCTTCTATTGATGGGGCTAAGAGCATTATTGTCTTTTTTGAGCACCACCCTGATTATCCTATGTATGCTTATTCTCAAGCTTGCATATCTATTCAAGAACGAGCCAATCAAGATGTTGATGTTAAGTTTGGCCAACACACGAGCGAGAGTATCCCCATTGATCATGTGCGCGTTACTATCATTGCAACCGGTGCTGAAAGAAACAGCGGTGGAGCGGGTTTGGAATCTATCGCTACGCCCTCTCAGCCTGTGGTGAAACAAACAAGAAAAGTGGGTAATAGCGATTTTTTAAGAATCCCTACTGAAGAAGAACTATCCACACCCACAGCCATAAGGATCCAACAAGATTAATTTCAGATCTCGCTTTTTCCCCTATTTTTATAGGGTCATAATAAAGCGGTTTGTTGGATTTGCTCTCATTTATTTTTTTAGAATAAAATTAAAAAGCTTTGATTTTAAAACTTTGATTTTTCGGTGTGCTGACTTTTAAAGCGTTTAGGGGATTTTATAAAGCACTTAAAGGGGAATATCCCAAAGCACCCCCTAGTTAATGAAACGCTAGAAACCCATTTGGCAAAAACCAAGGGCTTTATTTTTCACACTCACCACCCCTAAAACTATACGCCCCGTTATGAATTTGTGAGGTCAATGCATTTTTGACTTGATTGAGTTCTGCATTCTTAAGGACGGATTTGGGGGACTTCAATGACTAGCTGATTGAAATCCTCACCGCTTTATCAATCTCAAAGATAAAATCATATAAGTGGTGTCTTTAATCAAAGCATAAACTAGGTCTATGTTTTCTGTTTGTCTTATTGCTAATAAGGTGTCGTGGGATAATTTCGCGCTCACATTGATGAGCTGATTGAGTAGGTCTTGTTCGTTAATGGAACAATACCCAGCGTTAGTATCAAATTGATTAGTTTTAAGGGGTTTGGGTTTGTATGTGTTATCTAGAACGCTATCCATATAGTAAAGGAAGCGTTCAAGTCGTAGGAGTATCCAGGAACCCACTTGCTCCAATTTTCCCAACCACCCCTAGTTCCTCTTATTTTTCTCTGCCCGTTCTCTATCAAATTGGCTTTTAATTTAGCAAGAACACTGTTAGCGGTAATGTCTTTTTGTTCGGTTGCCTTATAAGTTCTTGCTATACTTTCATAGGTAGAGAACCCAAACCTAGCGGATTTAGATTTATCATCTCTTTTGATTTTATCTTTTTTAGTTTCGCTGTAGCTGTGTTTAGCAACGCTACGCATAAACTCCGTGAAAGCAATCAAAAAGTCAGGGTTTGACTGACCATTAGGTAAGGCTTCATCAGCGATAGAGTTCCTAAATTTAGGGTCTTTTAATTCAGCAAAGGGTTCTCCAAGTCTTGTTTTTTCCATCAAGCATCAAGTAGGAGTAAGGGGTAGTGCATATTAAAGTGAATACAGCCCCACGCTTATCTTTAGGGCTGTTGATAATAATGCTGTCTTGGTTGAACTCCCTACCCAAATTCACTATGATGTCTTTGAACTGATTTTTATTAGGGAATGGTTTGAGTTCAAAACAAATGAAGCTAGTTTCTATGTTAGCTTGTGGCATACCTGCTTCTCTGTATAACCTTTAACAATTTTGTATCCTATGTAGCCCTTGTATAGGTCTAGATTTTTTCTCAACCACTTGGTTCTTTTTTCGTTATCAGTGTTAGTGAGCATAAAGGGTTTTAAAAGGGCTTCAACTTCCTCTTTTTTCTCGCCTTCTGTTGTCGCATTCAGTTCTAAAATCTTGGTGGCTTCTTTTAATCCATAATCCGCAATAATGGCTTTATCGTTATAAGTTCTACAACCAGAGGTAACTGCTACTGGGCAATTTAGCATCCGATCGCATAATCGGCTCATAGATAAAGCGGTGGCATTCATTTTTTGAGCCATAGTCAAATCATCATAATACACTAGGTTATTGTCTCTTTTTGACCTTGTGTTTAAAACGGCTCTTAACGCTGACTTTTTCTTATCATACTCGTTTAGTTGGACTGATAGGGATTGGTTAGGATTGACAGAGATTTTAAAGAGAGGCAGTTGGCTTCTAGCTTCTTTATATTCCTTAAAGGCGAGCATCAATGAGAGATGATAACGAATGGGAATTGATAGGGTCTTTTTCATTATCAATCAAGTTAGACTGGGTGCGTTTAGAATTATTAGCACCGATGAAAAGGTTTTTAAAATCGCTTGACATAGGGTCTCCTTAAAATTCAAGTATCACTACAATCAACGCACCTCACACCAATCACTTAGAAGAGTCTTGATTTTTAATAGCAATATCTAGCTTGTTGAAAGGGATTTCAATGTGGTTAGCGTCTAGGGCGTTTTTGATGCGTTCAATGAGTTCGCTTCTCACATTAAAGATCCCATCTTCAATCTTTGCCCAAACCCTAATGGTGAAATTCAATGAACTTTGTCCAAAATCCGTGATCCCAATAAAAGTGGGCATGTTTTTATCAATTTTTTCCATTGCGTCAATAACATCTTTTATAGTCTTATGCACTAGTTCAATATCGCTCCCATACCCTACCCCACAAACCCATTCAATGCGCCGGCATGCCGTGTTATTGCTATTAATAATATTAGAATTAGCGACACTTCTATTGGGTAAAACCGCCAAGCGTCCGTCATGCAAGCGTAAAGAAGTGTTAAAAAAATTAAGTGCTTCTACTTTGCCCTCTAGGCCAGAGATTTCAATAATGTCTCCTTTTTTGAAAGGGTGTAAAATAATAAGGATTATCCCTCCAGCAATGCTTGAAAGATAATCTTTTAAAGCCAACGCCACAGCAATCCCCACCGTTCCTAAAACAGTGATAATAGAGGTGGTTTGCACGCCTAGCGTGCTGAGCGTAATGATTGTGGTGATGATAAGGATTAAGATAAAAGTAACCTGTGCGACAAAATTCGCTAAAATCTCATCCTTTTTGGATAAAAATTTCATGGTTTTTTTTTGTAAGAAAAACGAAAAATAAAAACCTATACAAAAGACAATGACAGCCTTGATCAAGATTATCCCAAAATGCTTTGCTTGCGGAAAAAAATCCACTAACAGCGTTTTAATTTCATCCATAAATTTTTCCTTGCAAATCACAAAATCGCTAAAAGAGACAAGATAACTTACCCTTATGTAGCTAATTTTGACATGTTAGCATGTTTAGGACTAACCTTATTACCACAACTCAAACGCTCAACCCAATGCCAGTGTCAAAGGGATTGGCTTTTAGCACGCTGTCTAATAAAGAAGGGTTTTTTAGTGTTGAACCTAGAGATTACTTTGCACACACCCCCTACTTGATGACTGCCGCTTACTTTATGGCAATGGTTTTTCCCTAGCTTGGCTTTAATGGATTTTATCGTTACGCTATCAACAGATACCGCTCTATAAGATTTTCGCATAAAAGCTATGGTGTGTTTAAAAGCCTCTGAGTAATTCTTTAAGAATTTAGGGGAATTGGGGCTTTCTCAATTTTGGTCAATGTTGATGCGATTAGCAATCTTAATTTTTTGACCCCTTTTATAAGGCTTATAACCTTCACCCTTCCTTTTTCTCAAAGAATGCGGATTTTAAAGGAGTAGTGAAAGACAACCACGCTTCAGAGCTGTTGCTAATAGAATACACCACGCTATCTTGTTCGTATTGGTATCCTAGCTCTCTAATAATTGTCAATAAATCCACACACCTAATGCGTAGATAAGAAAACTAGGCTCTTTACTGCCTTGATAAACGCCATTGACTTTAATGTAACCGATTTTTGGGTATAGCTTTTTAATATCCGCTTCTCATTCCTTGTTTCTTTGGGCATTCTCTGTATCGCTCATTAGGTGTTTAGAAAAGATAGCACCAACAGACCCACCTATAATAATCCACGATCATATCAGCGGCGGTATCAAACCCGTAATCTTGCCATAAGCTCAACTTAAACCCTCTGTTAGCTGAAAGACACAAGCACTCATCGTTATATAGATGTTTATATAATCTAGAAAGGAGCGGTTATGCTGTATTTTTCTTTTTTAGTCAGCTCATCAAGCGCCTTTAAGTTAGGGTTATTCATAGCTTCACTTAAGGTCGTTTTTAAAGTCGGTTTTGATTTTGTAAGTTCTCATAGCATTGATGAGGCTTTGATTGACTTTATCGCTTGTAATATTAAGTTTTTTCATGGGTTAGTTCCTAGAACGCTATCCAACCTGAACGCCTTTTTCATATCCACATAACCGGAAAGCGCCTATTACCCCACCCGTTGCGCTAGTTTTCATTCTATTAGCGTCAAGTTTGACTTTTAAACTCTGTAAGGTGTTTTCGGCTATTTGTGTGGGTTTATAGAGAAAGAACTTCTTTCCGTATATTTTTGAATAAGCACTTTGGAATGATTTAGTGCTAGGGTTCATATCTTTACCAAAACTGACAAGCTCTGATTTTCCTATTAACTGACCGAATTTACATTTCCTGTGTATTTTGCCAGAGAAGTCATAAGCCTCAACCCCATCAAGGTTTGGTGTGGTGCAAATGAGACTAAATCTAGCATAAACCTTACCGCCTTTTTCTACCATTTCAGGACACCACGCAATGCTGTCTTGCTCGAATTTGTTTCCTAATTTGATGAGTTCTGCTCTTAAATCAAAGCGATGGTCTTTGAGCGTATAGACAAAAAAGAAACTTCATTACTAGGAATATCGCTAGCTTTTTCTTGGCAAGAACCTACAATAGTAATAAATCCCACTTTAGGGTATAAGGCTCTCAACATTGCTTTGAGCTGTTTTGTTCGCTTCATATTGGTTTCTCTAGTATAACTTCCCCTGAATGCTGAAATAGTTCCGCATTGACCCTCCGCCATATGCTTATACAACCTAGATAGACCCGCAGCGCTCAAGTCAGCCCTTTCTTTAGGGGATAAGTTAATGACCGCTTCTATATTAGGGCTACTCGCTCTCAATTTAGCAAACTTTTCAGCTGTCCCATAATGATTAATTCAGGTTCAGTGCCATTCTTTAACTCTGACTTTTTAACATTTCAAAACCACTAGACATTGACTACCTTTTCAAATTTATTTATTATAGTTGTTATCTTACACTAATTATATAGGGATAAAAACCCAAGAAACTAAAAAATACCGATACTATATAAAAAAAGCTTCTTAAACAAAATAAAACATACCAATGCGTGTTATCAAATCATTAAAAACAATAAAAAAACTTAAACAAAATAAGCAAACAAAAACCTTTGAATAAAACAATAAACCCCCAAACCAAAACAACTAAAAATAAAAAAATGAAAAAAGCAACAGAAAAATAAAGCACTAAAATATAATCAATAATGAAATCAAATAAAAAGCAAGACTAAAAAACATTTCCCTATCCCTGCACCGACCTACATTCCCACTCTTGAAAAGAGCAGTATTATCAGCGATGAAGAGCTTGACTTCCAGGTTCGGAAT